>NZ_JAFKCS010000013.1:114630-117417 GCF_017255015.1 Bowmanella yangjiangensis
TATGGTGGATGGTACTGGGTTCGAACCGGTGATGCCCGTGTTGGTAAAGGGAACGGGTGGTGCTTGCACCGTATCACTGAAGATAAGATAAAGATTATGGTGGATGGTACTGGGTTCGAACCGGTGATACCCGTGTTGGTAAAGGGAACGGGTGGTGCTTGCACCGCATTACTAAAGATAAGATAAAGATTATGGTGGATGGTACTGGGTTCGAACCAGTGACCCCCGCCTTGTAAGGGCGGTGCTCTCCCAGCTGAGCTAACCATCCAGGGAGTATTGCTATTACATCTAGCAGAGATATATGGTGGATGGTACTGGGTTCGAACCAGTGACCCCCGCCTTGTAAGGGCGGTGCTCTCCCAGCTGAGCTAACCATCCAGGGAGATATTGCCTGCACAGAGAAGGTGGTGGATGGTACTGGGTTCGAACCAGTGACCCCCGCCTTGTAAGGGCGGTGCTCTCCCAGCTGAGCTAACCATCCATATTTCCTACCCGCCGTGCTGTGCTTGGCAAGTGGAGGCGTATTATAGGGAGGCAAGCTTAGCTGTCAACAGTAATTTTCCCGAAACGGTCCAAGTGAACAAAAACTCATCATGGTGCTGCTGTTTACGTCAATCTGGATAAAAGTTGCTCTGTTATTAACCGCTTAGGTAGATGGCTTTTCAACCGGCAAGGCCATAGGTTTCTGTCGTCAAGACTGCTAAAATACCGCCACTTTTGTTTGATAGGACAGCATAGAAGATGACAGTGGTGACCCGTTTCGCGCCCAGTCCAACAGGTTATTTACACGTAGGTGGCGCTCGCACTGCCTTGTATTCCTGGTTACACGCCAAAAACCAGGGAGGCAAATTCGTACTGCGGATTGAAGACACCGATATTGAACGTTCAACTCAGGAAGCCATTGATGCCATTTTAGAAGGGATGCAATGGTTGGGTTTGGACTGGGATGATGGCCCGTATTATCAGACCAAACGCTTCGATCGTTATAACCAAGTCATCGACAATTTGCTGGCCGAAGGTAAAGCTTACAAATGTTATTGCTCCCGTGAGCGGTTGGATGCGCTACGTGAAGAGCAAATGGCCTCAGGACAGAAGCCCAAATATGACGGTAAATGTCGTCATGGTGTTGAGCAGGATGGTCCTTTTGTTATTCGCTTTAAGAATCCTCAGGACGGCTCGGTGATTATCAATGACCATATTCGTGGCCGTATCGAGATTGCCAATGCCGAATTAGATGATTTGATCATCCGTCGTACCGACGGCACGCCAACCTACAATTTCTGTGTGGTGGTGGACGATTGGGATATGGGTATTACCCATGTTGTGCGCGGCGAAGACCATATCAATAACACGCCAAGACAGATCAATATTCTTGAAGCCTTAAATGCGCCCTTGCCTGAGTATGCCCATGTATCGATGATTTTGGGGGATGATGGTAAAAAGCTCTCCAAGCGCCACGGTGCAGTAAGTGTGATGCAATATCGTGATGACGGATTTCTGCCACAGGCATTGCTAAATTATCTGGTGCGCTTGGGCTGGTCCCATGGCGATCAGGAAATTTTCAGCCTGGAAGAAATGATCAAGCTGTTTAGCCTGGATGCTATTGGTCAGTCAGCATCGGCATTTAATACTGACAAACTGATTTGGTTGAATCAGCACTATATTAAAACCATGCCAGTCTCCGAGGTAGCTGAGTATGCCAAATGGCATTTTGATCAGCAGGGCATTAATCTTGCCAATGGCCCTAGTCTGGAAGCCTTGCTGGCTATTCAGGGGGAGCGGGTTAAAACCCTCAAAGAGTTGGCGGAAATCAGCCGCTATTTCTATGAAGAGTTTGAAGACTTTGAAGAAAACGCGGCAAAGAAGCACTTACGTCCTGTTGCTAAAGAGCCTTTAGAGCTGGTTAAACAGAAATTACAGGAAATCAGTGACTGGAATCCGACCACTATTCACGAAGCGATTAATGCCACTGCAGACGAATTAGGTGTGGGGATGGGGAAAGTCGGTATGCCACTGCGTGTTGCGGCCACTGGCTCTGGGAATTCGCCGTCGCTGGATGTGACCTTAAATTTGTTGAAACCAGAGCAAGTTGCACAGCGTTTAGACAAGGCGCTCAATTATATAGCAAACAGATCGGAATCTTAAAAAAAGCGTTGACAGGGAATAGGGGCGTGCCTAGAATGCGCCCCGCTGTCACGGAACAGCGCCTGTTAGAGACGACGGGGCTATAGCTCAGCTGGGAGAGCGCCTGCCTTGCACGCAGGAGGTCAGCGGTTCGATCCCGCTTAGCTCCACCACTCTATGTGAAGGGTGGTGAGACAGACACAGATAAGCTCGTTGCTAAGGAAGACAGCCTTAATGAATGTGCGCTTTAGAGTGTGGATTGATTAAGGTTTTTTAAACCTTAACTGTTCTTTAACAATTTGGACAAGCTGATAAAGAAAACATCCAGCTAAATAAGCGAAAGCGAATTTAGCGATTGTATGTAGCGTCATTGGTATTCTCGAAAGAGAAAACAAGATGGTTACTGGCTGTATACCACAGATTACGACGTGATTTGGGGTTGTATGGTTAAGTGACTAAGCGTATACGGTGGATGCCTAGGCAGTTAGAGGCGATGAAGGACGTGTAAATCTGCGAAAAGCTGTGGTGAGCTGATAAAACGCATTTGAGCCACAGATGTCCGAATGGGGAAACCCAGTGTGCTTGCACACTATCCTATACTGAATACATAGGTATAGGAGGCTAACCGGGAGAACTGAAACATCTAAGTACCCCGAGGAAAAG
>NZ_JAFKCS010000130.1 GCF_017255015.1 Bowmanella yangjiangensis
GGGTTACAGGCGGGTCTGGAAGAACTGCGCCAGTACGGAGACCGCCTCGTCCACATAGGGCTGCTTGTCATACAGCGACATGTGGTTGGCACCCTCGATCACATGCATCTGCTTGTCCGTACTGGCTGCCCGGGCAAGCAGGTCATCGCTCATCCATTTGCTGCCGGCAACGCTGCCGGCTACGGTCAGGATCGGCTGAGTGAGGAAGGCTTCGGCCTTGTGGTAGGCGTCGTAGGTGATGATCTGCGGCAGGCTGCGCGCGGTCATGAAGCCTGGCGCATTGGCATGCTGTGCACGCGGGGTGTGGTAGTACTCCCAGGCTTCGCGCAGCTCTTCGTTGGGGGCATCTTCTTCACGCATCGGCGCCAGCGGCAGGGTGGCCAGTTCGGTACCGTTGGCATCGCTGGTGCGGGCCTGAGAGCCGTGCGCGATGTAGGGCATGGCGTCGGCATCCTTGACGGTGTTTTCCCAACCGTTGCGGAACATCTGCCCGATGTTGACCGCACTTACCGTGGCGATGGCCTTGATGCGACGGTCGTTGATGGCGGCATTGGCGGTGTAGCCGCCGCCGGCGCAGATGCCCATGGCACCGATGCGGTCGGTGTCGACATAGGTCTGAGTGGTCAGGTAGTCGACCACCGCGCTGACATCTTCGGTGCGAATGTAGGGATTCTCCAGCTGGCGAGGCTCGCCAGTGCTTTCGCCCTGGAAGGATGCGTCGAAGGCGATGGCCAGCAGTCCCTGCTCCGCCAGCTTCTTGGCGTACAGGCCGGCGGCCTGTTCCTTCACTCCACCGCCCGGATGCGCGACGACAATGACCGGGTACTTTTGGCTGGCATCGAAATTGGCCGGCTGATGGATCACTGCAGCGAGCGTGACGTTCTGGCCGTTGAGGGTGGGGATGCTGACTTTCTGCATGATCTGGCTCCAGTGCTGAGGGGCTGTGTGCCACTCGATGGATTCATACTAGTCCCGCGTTTGTTCGGGAAAAATATGCAAGAATCGACATGACTTGTTAGGGATACTGAACAATATGTCGATCAATCCATCGCAACTTCCAGCCCTGGCCTGGTTCGTCCATATCGCCCGGCACCGCAGCTTCACCAAGGCTGCAACCGAGATGGAAATGTCCCGCGCGGCGCTGTCGCAACACCTCAAGAGCCTCGAGCAGCAGCTCAACGTACGCCTGCTGCACCGCACCACGCGCGACATGTCGCTGACCGAGGAAGGCCAGCGCCTGTTCGATGCGCTGGCGCCTGCGCTGAGGATGATCGACACGGCGGTTGCCGAACTGGGCGAGGTGCCGTCCGCGCCCAACGGCCTGATCCGGGTGAATACTTCCCGTATCGCCGCACGGACCTTGCTGGAACCGCACCTGGGCGAGTTTCTCGCGCGCTATCCCGGATTGCGTCTGGAGCTGGTGCTCAACGATGGATTCGCCAACATCATCGCCGACGGTGCTGACGTGGGGATTCGCTTGGGCGAGAGTCTGGACGAGCACATGGTGGCGGTGCCGATCACTCCGCGTATCGAAATGGCGGTGGTCGGCTCGCCAGATTATTTCGCGCGTCACGGTACGCCACGGTCCCCGGCCGACCTGATGCAGCACAACTGCCTGGCGTATCGTTTCACCAGCAGCGGCACACTGGATCGCTGGTCCTTTACCGAGCCGGACGGGGATGGCCACACCCAGGTGTTCGAGCCGCGTGGCAGTGTCGTGTTCAACGACGACGAGAGCATGCTCAAGGCGGCCATCCAGGGCGTCGGCCTGATCAAGTACCTCGACATCTGCGTGCGCGAGCAACTGGCCTCGGGCGAGTTGGTGAGGGTGTTGCAGCCCTGGTGTCAGCCTTTCCCCGGTTTCTACCTCTATGCGCCGACACGGGCACAGATGCCCGCCAAGATACGGGTATTGATCGACTTTCTTGTCGAGAAACGCTCACTGCTTGACTGACTGGCGGCAGCGGGTGGATCTGGCCGGCTCCTGCCCTCAGCCCAAGGTAACTGACGGCCAACAGCTGTCTGTTGGCACTGGGGGTAGTCCACAGCTGCTCGTTCAATGTCTACTCGAGAGCGCTTCGTTCTCCATGCCCACGACGAAGTAATTCT
>NZ_JAFKCS010000131.1 GCF_017255015.1 Bowmanella yangjiangensis
CTGGAGACAGTCAGATTGCGTGCCATTTATTTTTTTCTTGAAAAACAAGTAGATAGAAAAACAAATGTCATTACGACTCTATCGGCATGGAGTCATTACGATCCCTGAGTGAGTCAAATTGACTTCAATCACGCTACCTTGAGCCGCGCTCGCGTGCTGAGGGATGCACGCTGGACAGAGAGACGCACTTTGCATGCGCCGCACAATCACCATGCAAATTAGAAATACACTTAATAAGTACACTTAACACCCGCCCGACCCCGTTCATATCGGTGATATGTATCAGTGACAAAAACCCAGGATTGGGCAACTATTCGATGACACTTCGTCAGTGTCATTTCCCTGCTGATCCAACACGTCGAGTTTCTGATGCCGAGTCGCCGATGCACAATTTAACCCTGCGCACCCTTATTCTTCTGTTCGCACTGGCTTCGGCAATAGCAACACTTATCAATGCCTTTCTCGTGACCTATACGGTACAAAAGCGTGCGCTGGTCGAAACCGCTCTGGAGAGCAATCGCGCCTATGCCGCCAAGTTGGCCGAGATCATCAACGACAACCTCAATAGCGATCTCGCCCGGCTCCGCTACAGCGCAACGCTCATGGGCCAGTCCTTCAACGACCCCGCACAGATGGCTCGGGAGGCCAGGCGCCTGTTGCATCAGGACAGCAGTTTCAGTTCGCTGCTGGTTGCAGATCACGAGGGCGTGGTTATCGCAGCAGAACCGGCAGACCTGAATATCGCCGGCAAGAAGTTGCGCTCGCTTGATCCACTGGTGGAAAAACGCCCACTGGTCAGCCCGGCGTTTTTCTCGATTGCCGGTAATCTCGTGGTGTTTCTGTCATACCCGATTCGCAATGACGCCGGTGAATACCTCGGTGTTATCGGCGGGACGATTCATCTGAACAAATCCAACTCGCTGCACGACATCATCGGCAAACACTTTCACCGCGATGCCTCATCCGTTTATCTGGTCGACCAGAGTCGACGCCTGCTCTACCACACCGACCCCGACAGAATCGGAGAGCAGATAAACGACAACGCCATCATCGATGCCGCGCTGAACTCGGACAACGGAACGCTGCAAGCGAGCAACTCACAGGGCATCGAGATGCTTGCCGGCTACGCCAGGGTGCCGCAGAGCCAATGGGGCATAGTCGTTCAGCAGCCACTGCACAATGTGCTCAGCACCCTGCAGGAGCTCATGCACAGACTGATCATCGGCATGATCCCGATGTGTGTGATCGGCCTGAGCCTTATCTGGTGGGTCGCCTCGCGCATCAGCCGCCCGCTGAGGAAACTGGCCGACTACGCACAGCAGCCGGACACCGCGGACAACATTCAACGGATCGAACAAGTCGACGCCGGGTATTACGAAGCCGTGCAGCTCAAGCGGGCGCTCATCACTGGCGTGAGGCTGCTGCAGACCCGCATAGGGCAGCTCAACGTGCAGGCACAGAGCGACGCGCTGACCGGTCTGGCCAACCGCCGCGCGATGGATGAGACCCTGACACTCTGGCAGGAAACCGGAAGGCCCTTCGCCGTGCTGGCAGCCGACATCGACCACTTCAAAAGGATCAACGACCAGTTCGGTCACGATGTCGGCGACCTGACGCTGAAAAGCGTCGCCACCAGCCTGCGTCAATGCTTGCGCAGCGCCGACCTGCCCTGCCGAGTTGGCGGCGAGGAATTCCTCATTCTGCTGCCGGATGCGTCGCTCGCGGTTGCAGCCGATGTAGCCGAGCGCATTCGCGCCACCATCGCCGCGACGCCGATAGAAGGCGCCGGGCACGTCAACATTTCCCTGGGTGTCGCCCACTGGCACGGGCACCAGGAAACGCAGAGCGCCGTGCTCAAGCGCGCCGACGAGCTGCTGTACACGGCAAAACGCACTGGCCGCAACCGCGTCGTGGTGCAGAAGGCGAACACCCCGATGGAAGTGCCGGAACCCGGCTGAAGGCGAGGCCTGCAAGCCTGGGACAAAAGCGCGAAGCTCGCGCCCCCTGCCCCTACTGGATCCCCTTGACGTGCTCCAGCCATGCGGGGTCGAGCCGCGTCTGCTCCAGCTCCAGCCCGCGCTGCTGCATGACGTCCCGATGTG
>NZ_JAFKCS010000132.1 GCF_017255015.1 Bowmanella yangjiangensis
CTACCTGCGCAACCGTCTGTTACCCGTGATGACCTTCGCCAGCTGGACGCGTCCGCTGAACGACACTGAACTGGCGGCCTACGGTGGCCAGCTCGACTGGGGGCTGACTCCGGCCGATCACGCCGGCACCACGGTACGCATGACCCAGGACCGCCGCCTGATCATCCGCAACACCTACAAGCACGTGCCGAAGTACGGCAAGAGCACCAGCGACGCCATGCGCGAATCGGTGCGCGACGATCATCGCAGGGCCTTCCTGGCGCGCTTTCCGCAACTGGCCGATGTACCGTTCAGCCACACCTGGGGCGGCGTTTACGCGATCTCGCGCAACTTCACCAACTTCTTCGGCGAGCTGGAGCCGGGTGTGTTCGCCTCGGCTTGCGACAATGGCGTCGGCGCGGCATGGGGCACCATCTCCGGCACGCTGCTGGCGGAAATGGCGGTGGGCGGCGATTCGGCGCAGTTGCGCGATATCCAGACGGTCACCGGTATGCCGTCGCTCAATCCGCCGGAGCCATTTCTCGGCCTGGGCGTGCGCTCGCGCATTCGTCTGGCGGCCTGGAACAGTCGGAGCGAGCTATGACTCAGGCCGTTTCCGGGAAAGGTCCGGTGCTGTTGGTCGATCACCATGACCTGGAGTTCATCCCGCGGGGCGGGCCGCCCGGCGCTGCCTTCGTAGCGCGGGCGATCAGCAACGAGATTTCGCCGAACATCGGCATCGGTTTCGCCCGCTGGGAGGGCGCAGAGGTGGCCTGGACGCTGCTCTACGACGAGGTGCTCTTCGTCATTGACGGCTGCTTCGAGCTACAGGCCAATGGCGAGTGCTATCACGTCAAGCCAGGGCAACTGCTGTGGATTCCCGAAGGCACCGAACTGGTTTACGGCGGACATGCGCTGTTCGGTTATGTGGTCCATCCGGGTGACTGGAAACAACGGCACGGTCTGGCTTAGCCAGTGGCGTGTTGCAGATGGCCCTGCTTAGCTGGCCGACGCGTAGATGGAGCGCGTCGGCTCCGGCGGCGTCCACTTTCATTCCTCAGGAAGCCTAGCCATGTTCGAAAACAAAAATAAGTATCTAGCCGACGAGGTCGCCGCGCAGCCGCTGCGCAACCCGGTCAGCCTCGAAACCCATAGGGCTGCTCGCGCCTATCGTTTGCAACGAGTGCGTCAGCAACTCAAGGCCGCCGATTGCTCGGCCATACTGCTGTATGACCCGGTGAACATCCGCTATGCCACCGACACCTCCAACATGCAGGTGTGGACTCTGCATAACTACGCCCGCTATGCGCTGGTTTTCGCTGATGGGCCTGTGGTGCTGTTCGAGTTCCACAACTGCGAACATCTGCACCAAGGCAACGAACTGCTCGATGAGATACGTCCAGCGATCAACTGGAGCTATTTCGGTGCGGGCTCGCGCATCGGCGAGAAGGCTCAGGTCTGGGCCGACGATATACAGGCGGTGATTCGCCAGCATGCGGGAGGCAAGGTGCGCCTGGCGGTGGACAAGGCTGATCTGGAAGGCCTCAACCTGCTGCGCGAGGCCGGCCTGACGCTGATAGAAGGGCACAGCCTGATGGAGCAGGCTCGGCGAATCAAATCCTCTGAGGAGTTGGAGTTGATGCGCTGGACCATCGCCGTGTGCGAGCGCGGCATTCAGCGCATGCACGATGCACTGCGCCCCGGCATGACCGAGAACGAGCTGTGGGCCTGGCTGCACTACGAGAACGTGTGCCACGGTGGTGAGTGGATCGAAACCCGCCTGCTGGCCTCAGGGCCGCGTACCAATCCCTGGATGCAGGAGTCCAGCGACCGGGTGATGCAGGAAGGTGAGATCGTCTGCTTCGACACCGATCTGATCGGGCCATACGGCTACTGCGCCGATATCTCTCGAGCCTGGACGGTCGGCCACGTTTCCCCCAGCGCCGAGCAGCGCAAGCTCTATCGTCTGGCCAATGAACAGGTACTGCACAACATGGCGCTGTTGCGTCCGGGCTTGAGTCACCGCGAGTTCGTCGAGCAGTCCTGGGATATTCCGCCGGCCTATTGGCACAACCGTTATTGCTGTGTCGTGCACGGCGTCGGCCTGGT
>NZ_JAFKCS010000133.1 GCF_017255015.1 Bowmanella yangjiangensis
GTCAACTTCAGCGGGCTGCCGGTCGACACCTACCAAGTGCGTCTGTCCGCCTTCGATGACAATGGTCTGGAAGGTATGACCTCGGTCTACCAGATCCTCTATCTGCCGGCCTGGCGTCGCAATGCCCCATGAGCCGGGGCGCTCGGGCGCCTTCTCGATGTCCGGGCGGCTGTTCCGGCGCATCGTCCGTGAATGGGCGTTGCTGGCGCTGATCCTGCTGCCGCTGGTCGCCTTTCTCGCGCAGGGGCGACTGAGCACGCTCGACAACCTGATCTACGACCGCTTGCTCGGCTGGACCGCAGTGCCGCAGGACTCGCGCTTGCTGCTGGTGGAGATCGATGACCGCAGCCTGGCGGCCATCGGGCGCTGGCCCTGGCCCAGAGGCGTGCATGCCGACCTGATCGAGCGTCTGCACCAGGCGGGGGCCGAACTGGTGTTGTTCGACGTGATCTTCACCGAATCGGCCCGTCCTGAAGAGGATGAGCCGCTGGCCAGGGCAGTCTGTCGCTCAGGCAATCTGCTCCTGCCGCTGCTGCGTGACGGCAGGACCCGGCAGGGCCAGGCTCCGGGTGAGATCCTGCCCTTTTCATCGCTGCGCGAGTGTGCGCTCGGCCTCGGTCACATCAATGTCGAGGCGGATGGCGACGGCGTGGTGCGCTCCGTCTACCTGCACGAGGGCCCGCCGGGGCGAACGCGCCCCCTGCTCGCGCTGCAGGCCTTCGCCCATCTGCAGCCGGATGCCGCCGCCGAGTTGCCGGGGCGCCCGGAAGGGGAACTGCTGGCCGGCTGGCAGCGGCAGAACAGGATCCGCATTCCATTCTCGCGGCAGTTCCCCGTCGTGCCCTATCTGAGCGTGCTGCGCGGTGAAGTGCCGGGCAGCCTGTTGCGCGGTCGCGTGGTATTGGTCGGCGCCAGCGCGCCGGGTCTGGGCGACCGCTACGTCACTCCCGTGGCCGGTAGTGCGGGCGTGACGCCGGGGGTGGCGATCCAGGCCAGCATTCTCAACGGCTTGCTGCAACGGCGCAGCATCGTCGAGCCCGCCGCCTGGGTCACGGCGCTGATGGCCTGCCTGCCGGTGGCGTTGCTGCTGATCGCCTTCCTGCTGGCGCGCTTGCGTCATGCCCTGGCGCTGACACTGCTGATGGCCGCCGCGAGCCTGGCGCTGTCCTGGGGGCTGCTGTCCAGCGGCTGGTGGTGGTCGCCCGCAGCGAGTCTGCTGGGGCTGCTGTTGACCTACCTGCTGTGGCACTGGCGGCGGCAGAGTGCGGTCCTGGCCTACTTCGGCTGGGAGCTGGCCCGCCTGGACGCCGAACCCCGCGTACTTCCCGAGCAGGACATGGCGGCCGCCCCCGAGGGGGATGTGCTGCAGCAACGCATCATGGCGCTGGAGCGCGCGCTGGCGCGGGTTCGCGACACCCGCCGCTTCATGACCGAGGGGCTTGAGCAACTGCCCGTGGCGACACTGGTGTGCGATCCGCAGGGGCTGATCCTGCTGAGCAGCGCAAGGGCCCGGCACATCGTCGGCGATGCCCGTCTGGGCGGGCAGGTGAACGAGTTGCTGGTCGAGCTTGGCTATCCGCCGGGCCTCGCGGGTGACCTGCGTGACATGGGGGGCGTGGAGTTCCGCAGCCCGTCCGGCCTGCACCTGCGCCTGGAGGTGGCAGCGATGCGCTCTGCCAGCGGAGCGCTGGCGCTGGGCTGGCTGGTGGCCCTGCTCGACCTGAGCGCCGAGCGCGAGGCGCAGGCGCAGCGCAGCACCATGCTGCGCTTTCTGTCGCATGACCTGCGGGCGCCGCACTCGGCGATTCTCGCCCTGCTCGAGCTGCAGAAACGCGCGACGCCGGGTGACGACAGCGTGCTGCAACAGATCGAGGGACAGGTCCGGCGGGCGCTGGGCCTGACCGAGGACTTCGTTCAGCTGACGCGTGCCGAGTCCGAGGACTATCGCTTCGAACCGACCCTGATCGGGACGATCGCGCTGGACGCCTTCGAGCAGGCCTGGCCGCTGGGGCGAGCCAAAGGCATCGAGCTGGTGCACCGGCTGGACGACGACGAGACGCTGGTCAGCGCCGACC
>NZ_JAFKCS010000134.1 GCF_017255015.1 Bowmanella yangjiangensis
TCATGTACAGCACGAAGCCCGCCACGCCCGCCAGGAGCAGTGGGGACGCCAGCAGGACGACCCAGGCCAGCAGCGCGATGGCGAACCCCAGGTCCATCGGGTTGCGGCTGTACTGGTAGATGCCACCGACGACCAGCGCCGAGGCCTGCCCCGGCCGCAGCGGGTTGACGGTGGTGCGGGCGTTGCCGAAGGAGCGTATGCCAAGCAGGCAGCTGGCCGCGCCGAGCAGCAGCACTGGCAGGGCGCCCGCCACCCGCCAGGAGGTAGCCAGGTCGATGCCGGGCAGGAGCGGGGCGGCCAGCCACATGAGCAGGGCGAACAGCAGGGCGATCAGCGGCGGTGGGATGCGTGCGTCCAGTAGGTGCATGGCGAGTCCTTGGCGGGGATGAGCTGGCGACTCTATGGCCTGTAGTCGCTACAGGGTCAAGCGCCAGCCGGGCAGGGCGGCCGAAGCCATCGAGGTGCACGGCGGCAGCCGGCCCGGGCGTTCTTCACCGATGAAGGCGATGCTTCAGAAAGTCTGCGGATGCGCCGTGCCGGCGCGCGCTGCTCCCCGCTTGTGCAGCGTTGCCAGGTGCTGCGGGGGCTTGCTCTGCCTGGGCCCCGATGCGCCGCAGGTTGCGTGGACATGGCATGGTCCATGCTTTCCTGTTGAGAACAAAAAGTTCCCGTTGGGAATTTAACCGAGGCGCTTCGACCCCCGTCTTGCTGTCACCCAGGAGGACTTTCGATGACCAGTTCCAGCGCTGAACCGCTGTTCAGCACCCCGCGCTACGCCGCGACCGCCACGCCGACGCCGGCCAGTCAGCGTCTGCTGGTGGCTCAGGATGCCAGCCGCGCCGGCGGCCTGCTCGATCAACCAGGGCCGATGCGGCTGCTCACCCTGCATGGCGAACTCGCCGCTGCCGAGCAGCAGGAGTGCCTGCCGAGCACCGAGGCCCTGTTCCTGCGCCTGCAGATGCTGCTGGAGCAGGCTCCGGCAGGAACGCGCCTGCAGGTGCTCGGTGACGAGGCCTTTCTCTGGCATGTCTGTCGCCTGGCCCGCCATGCCGGCCTGCTGGCCGACGAGATCGAACTGTTCAAGCTGGGCGAGCGGCGGCGCCTGTACTGCGTGCATTGCAGCGAGATGCAGGATATCGGCAGCGAAACCGAGTGCAGCTGCAGGCACTGCGGGGTGAAGTTGTTCGTGCGCGAGCATTTCTCCCAGCGCCTGGGGGCCTACATGGGGGTGTGCCTCGATCCGGATCGGCCCTACGAGCAGGCGCACGCCGGGGAGCGGCAGGCATGAGCGCGATGCTGGAGGTACAGGTCACCGCGGTGCGCCAGCTGACACCGGTGGTGCGCGAATTCACCTTCGCCGCGCTCGACGGCAGCCTGCCGGGCTTTTCCTGCGGCAGCCACGTGCAGGTCGTGTTGCCGATCGAGGGGCGTACGCTGCGCAACGCCTATTCGCTGCTGAGCGACCCGCGCGACCGGGGCACCTACCGCATCGCGGTGCGCCTGCAGGATGACTCGCGTGGGGGATCTCGCTACCTGCATGAGCGGGTCCGGGTCGGTGACCGCCTGCAGATCGGCGTGCCGAGCAACCTGTTCGCGCTGCATTCGCAGGCACGTCACCACATTCTGGTGGCCGGTGGCATCGGCATCACCCCGTTCATGGCCTACCTCAGCGAGCTCCAGGCCCAGGGCGCCTCTTTCGAGTTGCACTACGCCTATCGCAGCGGCTTGACCGATGCCTATGCCAGTGAGCTGTGCGAGCGCCTGGGCGAGCGCTTCCGCGGTTACGACGCGGCCGCCGGCCAGCGCCTGCACTGCGCCGAGCTGTTCAGCGGCAAGCCGCTCGGCAGCCATCTCTACGTCTGCGGCCCGCAGCGCCTGCTCGATGAGCTCAAGACGCTGGCCGAATGTCACGGCTGGTCCGCCGGACGCCTGCACTGGGAAGCCTTCGCTGCGCCCGAGCCGGGCGAGCCGTTCACCGTCGAGCTGGCGCGCAGCGGCCAGCGCTTGCAGGTAGCGGGTGACCACAGCCTGCTCGAGGCGCTGGAGGCTGCCGGTGTCGAGGTGCC
>NZ_JAFKCS010000135.1 GCF_017255015.1 Bowmanella yangjiangensis
GCCGCCTGTTGCCGGCGCTGCCACAGGTGCTGAGCTACGCCCCGCTCCTGCCTCTCGGCGTGTGGCTCGGCGAGCAGCTGCACCGACGCGTCGATGAGCGGCACTTCCGCATCGCCATCCACTTCCTGCTACTGGTCACCGGCCTCTTGCTGCTGGCGCCCTGGAGACTGCCATGAGCTACGACATCATCATCAAGAACGGCCTGTACTTCGACGGCAGCGGCGCCCCCGGCGCATTGCGCCATATCGGCATCAGGGACGGCAAGATCGATGTGCTCGCCCTCAGCCCGCTGGACGAAGACGGTTGCGGCGAAGTGATAGACGCCGAGGGCCACTGGGTCACCCCGGGCTTTCTGGAGATCCACTCGCACTACGATGCCGAAGTCATCGCGGCGCCGGCGCTGAAGGAGTCGGTGCGCCATGGCGTCACCAGCGTGACCATTGGCTCCTGTTCCATCAGCATGGTGCTGGCGGAGGCCGAGGACTGCTCCGACCTGTTCACCCGTGTCGAGGCGGTCCCGCGCGAGTACGTGCTGCCGATCCTGCAGGAGAAGAAGACCTGGCGTGACGCCAGGGGCTATCGCGCCTTTTACGATCAGTTGCCACTGGGGCCGAACGTCAACTCCTTCCTCGGTCACTCCGAGCTGCGCGTGGCGGTGATGGGCCTACAACGCGCCACTCGCCGGGTGAAGCCGAGCGAAGCCGAACTCGCACGCATGGAACAGCTGCTGGAGGAGGCGCTGGATGCCGGCTGCATCGGCCTGTCGGTGATGACCACCCGCCTGGACAAGATGGACGGCGACCGCGCCTGGTCCAGCCCACTACCGTCCACCTTCGCCAGCTGGAAGGAGTTCTCGCGCCTGTTCGCCGTGCTGCGGCGGCGCGGCGCGGTGCTGCAGGGAGCGCCGAACGCGGTGACCAAGGTCAACGTCTTCGCCTTTCTGTGGCAGGCCCACGGCTGGTTCAGGAAGCCGCTGAAATGCACCATGCTCACCGCCCTCGACCTCAAGTCGCAGCCGCTGCTGCATCGTTTCACGCGGCTGTCCGGCTGGCTGGCGAACCGGGTCCTGCGCGGCCACTTCCGCTGGCAGACGCTGCCGGCCCCCTTCACCCTGCGCCTCGAGGGCCTCAACGTGAACGCCTTCGAAGAGTTCGGCGCCGGCGAAGTGCTGCGCGACATCAAGGACCCGGACGAGCTCTATGCCAAGGTCCGGGAGCCGGCGTTCCGCGCGCTGTTCAAGAAGCAGGTCAAGGCGGTGCTGACCAAGGGGCTGTGGCACCGCGACTTCTCCGACTGCTGGGTGAGCGAATGCCCGGACGCCAGCCTGGTAGGCAAGAACTTCAAGCAACTGGGCCAGGCTCGCGGACTGGACGCGGTGGACGCCTATTTCGAACTGGCCTGCCAGTACCGCGAAGCGCTGAAGTGGACGACCTGCTACGGCAACCAGCGCGAAGCGATCATGCGCCAGCTGCTGGCCAGTCCCTGGACCCACCCCGGCTTCGCCGACTCCGGCGCGCACCTGCGCTCCATCGCCCAGTACAATTTCCCGCTGCGCTTTCTCAAGTACGTGCGTGACGCCGAACTGGCGGGCGAGCCCTTCATGCCCCTGGGCCAGGCGGTACGCCGCTGCAGCGCCGAGCTGGCCGACTTCATCGGCGTCGATGCCGGTTACCTGCGTGTCGGTGATCGCGCCGACCTGGTGTTGATCAATCCGCAGGGCCTCGACGACAGCCTCGATGCGCTGCACGAGGCGCCCATGGAGGTGCTGGGCCTGCAGCGCGTGGTCAAGCGCAACGACGCCGCCGTCGAGCTGACGCTGATCAACGGGCGGATCGCCTATCGCCGTGGCCTGGAGTACCCGCAGGACCTGGGCACGGCGCGGCACTATGGACGCTTCCTGCCGGGGCGCGAGGTACTGCCGCGAACGTCGCCAGCGCACGATCTGCAGCCTGCCACGGCGTCATGAGCCGTGGTGCCGTCGATACACGTACGGGCAGCAGGGCTTATCGGTTACCATGCGCCTCCGCCCGATCAACGTTAGAGATGTCGCATGCCGCACGCCTGG
>NZ_JAFKCS010000136.1 GCF_017255015.1 Bowmanella yangjiangensis
GTCAACGTGGCCGATAGTACCTACGTTCACGTGCGGTTTCGTACGTTCAAACTTTTCTTTTGCCATTTTACTAAGTTCCTAAGTTAAAAGTCCGGCCCCCTGTTTGGGACAGATTACCGGACCAGACCTTCATTAAGATTTTCTAGCTTCAATAATCGCGTTAGCCACGTTATTTGGTGCTTCCGCGTAATTAAAGAATTCCATGGAATAGGATGCTCGGCCCTGGGTTGCGCTCCGCAGGTCAGTTGCATAACCGAACATTTCAGACAGTGGTACTTTCGCACGCACAATCTTAATGCCGGCAACGCCATCTTCCATACCTTCAATGATACCGCGACGACGGTTCAGGTCGCCGACCACATCACCCATCCAATCCTCAGGCGTCGTGACTTCGACTTTCATCAGCGGCTCAAGCAACACAGGGTTCGCTTGGGCAGCACCTTTCTTGAAGCCCATCGAGCCTGCGATCTTAAACGCCATTTCAGAAGAGTCAACATCGTGATAGGAACCATCAAAGAGAGTTACCTTCACGTCGAGTACAGGATAGCCCGCCAGAACACCATTTTGCATTTGTTCCTGGATACCCTTGTCAACTGCCGGGATGTATTCCTTCGGAATAACACCACCAACAACGGCGTTGACGAACTCGTAGCCCGCCCCTTCTTCTTGGGGCTCGATCTTCAGCCATACGTGACCGAACTGACCGCGACCACCAGACTGACGGACGAACTTGCCTTCTACTTCAACTGCCTTTCGCAGTGTTTCACGGTAAGCAACCTGAGGTTTACCCACATTGCATTCCACCTTGAACTCACGCTTCATGCGATCGACTATGATATCCAGGTGCAGTTCACCCATACCTGAAATAATAGTCTGCCCAGTCTCTTCATCGGTTTTAACCCGGAATGAAGGATCTTCGGCAGCCAACTTGCTCAGTGCGATGCCCATCTTCTCCTGGTCCGCAACAGACCTCGGCTCAACTGCTACCGAAATAACAGGTTCAGGGAAATCCATTTTTTCCAGAATAATGATGCTGTTCGGGTCACATAAGGTGTCCCCGGTCGTGACATCTTTAAGACCAATGGCGGCGGCAATATCACCAGCCCGCACTTCTTTGATCTCTTCACGGCTGTTAGCGTGCATCTGCACGATACGACCAAAACGTTCACGTTTGGCTTTTACCGAGTTAAATACGGTATCTCCTGAATTCACCACGCCGGAATAACAGCGGAAGAACGTCAGTGTACCGACAAAGGGGTCCGTGGCAATTTTGAAAGCCAGGGCAGAAAACGGCTCACTGTCATCTGCGTGACGTTCAGCTTCAGACTCATTGGCATCATCCAAATGACCCTTAATAGCTGGCACGTCCACTGGTGCAGGCAAGAAATCAATAACCGCATCCAGCACTGCCTGTACGCCTTTGTTTTTAAACGCAGACCCACAGGTAGCCAAAACGATCTCGTTGTTCAACGTACGGGTACGCAGACCAAGTTTGATTTCTTCCTCTGACAGCTCGCCCCCTTCCAGGTATTTATCCATCAGCTCTTCAGAAGCTTCAGCTGCGGCCTCGACCATTTCCATGCGTAACTGCTCGGCTTTCGCTTGCAACTCCGCGGGAACCTCTTCATAGCTGAAACTCATACCCTGGTCCGCTTCGTTCCAGTTGATGGCTTTCATCTTGAGCAGGTCAATAACGCCTTTGAAGTGCTCTTCAGCACCGATGTTTAATTGGATAGGTACGCAGGTTGCACCAAGACGACTACGGATCTGACTGACCACGCGATCAAAATCAGCACCCGTGCGGTCCATCTTATTGACGAACACCAAACGAGGTACGTGATATTTGTCGGCTTGACGCCATACTGTCTCGGATTGAGGCTCAACGCCAGATGAACCACAAAACACCACCACGGCACCATCTAACACCCGCAATGAACGTTCAACTTCGATAGTGAAGTCTACGTGTCCAGGCGTATCAATAATGTTGACACGATGCTGTTCGAACTGCTGGTTCATTCCAGACCAAAAGCAGGTGGTAGCAGCAGAAGTAATGGTAATACCAC
>NZ_JAFKCS010000137.1 GCF_017255015.1 Bowmanella yangjiangensis
CCTGCCGGACGCCGGCCCGCTGAAGCTGCAGCTGTTCAGTGAACAGCAGTACGGTGCGCGTTTCGATCTGGCCCTGGACATGGCCGAGGCCAGCGAGGACGGCCATCTGCGCGGCAGCTTCGTCTTTGCCCAGGATCTGTTCGACGTCAGCACGGTGGCACGCATCGTCGCTACCTTCACCTGGCAACTGGAACAACTCTGCGCCCGGCCATCCGAGCCACTCGAACAACTGACTCTGGTCCCAGCCGAACTGCGTTCGGAACTGGCCGGCGAGCGCCGTCCGTGGCCGTCCGCTGATGTGCTGCAGTTGTTCAACCGACAGTGCGTGGCACGCCCGGGCGAAATGGCAGTCGAGGCCTGGGATGGTCAATACCGTTATGCTGAGCTGGACGCCGCGGCCAACCGTTTGGCCAATGCCTTGCGCGCCCGGGGAGTCGGCCCGGGTGAGCGCGTCGCGCTCTGCCAGGCGCGCGGCGCACGCTGGCTGCTGATGCTTCTGGGGGTGCTGAAGTCAGGTGCTGCCTACGTGCCGTTCGATCCGGCATTGCCGAGTACGCGTCTGCAGCAACTACTGGCCGAGAGTGGGGCGAGCTGCGTGCTGGTGAGCGAGCGTGAAACCGCGGCGCTCTTCCCGGATCAGGCAATGCTGGTCGAGGCCGGAGGGCCGTCGGACTTTGCAGCGCAGGCGCCTGCCGTGGTCATCGACGCGGCCAGTCCGGCCTATGTGATCTTCACTTCCGGCTCCACGGGGCAGCCCAAAGGCGTAGTGGTTAGCCACGGTGCCCTGGCCAACTACGTGCAGGGCGCGCTGACACGGTTGGACAGCCAGCCCGGGGAGGGCTGGGCGATGGTGTCGTCGGTGGCGGCCGATCTCGGCCATACCAGCCTGTTCGGTGCGCTATGCAGTGGTGGGCGGTTGTGCCTGGCCAGCGCCGAGGAGGTGGCCGATGCCGAGCGTTTCGCCGCCTTCATTCAGGCTCGTGCCGTCGCCGTGCTGAAGATCGTGCCCAGCCATCTCAGCGGCCTGCTGGCCGCCGCGCCGCAGCCGGTCGAGGTCTTGCCGCTGCGTCTGCTGGTGCTCGGCGGCGAAGCCTGCGGCGCACCACTGCTAGCGCGTGTGCGTGAGCTGGCGCCAGGTTTGCGGGTGGTCAACCACTATGGCCCAAGTGAAACCACAGTGGGTGTGCTGACCCATGAGTGGCGCATCGGTGAGTCCTTGCCGCAGGGCAATCTAGCTATCGGTCGGGCGCTGCCCAATAGTCGGGTGCGGGTGGTCGACGAGCAGCTCGCCAGCCTGCCACTTGGCGTGCCGGGTGAGCTGCTGATCGCCGGTATCGGTCTGGCCGACGGCTATCTGGGCCTGCCGCAGCTGACAGCGGAGCGTTTTATCCATCTTGAGGATGAGCGCTATTACCGCAGTGGCGACCGCGTGCGCCTGCGCGCCGATGGTGAGATCGAATTCCTCGGTCGCCTCGATGAACAGGTGAAAATCCGCGGCTATCGGGTGGAGCCGGCCGAGCTGGCGCAGGTGCTCAAGCGCCTGCCGGGTGTGCATGATGCTCTGGTGCTGGCCGAGAGCGCGGGCGATGGGCCCTTGCGCCTGCTGGCCTGGTGTGTGGCCGATGGGGAGGCCGAAGCGCTGCGCCAGGAGTTGGCAGCCCAGGTACCGGACTATCTGCTGCCGGCGCAACTGATGCTGCTACCGGCCTTACCGTTGACTGCCAATGGTAAGGTCGATCGCCAGGCACTGCCGCGTCCGGACATGGCTGGCAAACCGTGCGAGGAGGTGCCGCTGAGCGAACTGGAAAGCCAGTTGGCGACGATCTGGCAGGCGGTGCTCAAGGTCGAACGGGTCGGGGCCGAAGACAACTTCTTCGAGTTGGGTGGTGATTCCATCCTCAGCCTGCAGATCATCGCGCGCATCCGCAAACTGGGTTTCAAGCTCAGTCCCAAGCAGTTGTTCGAGCGGCAGACCGTGCGGCAACTGGCGCAGTGGCTGCAGGCACGCGAGGTGTCGGAAGTCGCCACGACGCCTGC
>NZ_JAFKCS010000138.1 GCF_017255015.1 Bowmanella yangjiangensis
CGAATGCGGCGGCGAACGCACGAAAACGCTCGGCTTCGCCCACCGCAAAACCGCGCAATAGCACTCCACCACAGCGTTCAAGGTGTTGATCGATCAGCTCGCGCAGCTCCTGCTGGCTCGCCAGCAGGTCGATTCCGTCCTCAGCCTGCACCAGCAGCGGTAAACCCTCACGCGACTCAGGCAAAGGCTTTATGGAGAAGAAAGTCATCGCATGCTCCTCTCAGGCCTCGATAGCCCGGGGATCCCGCCCACTCTCACGCAGCTTGCCGAACATGTATTCGAGCAACTGCTGTTCGCAGGCGTTGATGAAAAAATGATCGCCCTCGAACATCTCCAGAGAGAAGTCATCGGCGGTTTCGTCCTGCCAGGCCGCCAGCGCATCCATCGATACGCGATCCGCCTTGCCGCCAAGTACATGGATCGGGCAACCGAGCCGCGCACGGCGGTAGTAGCGATAACGGCCACACAGCAGAAAATCGGCGCGCAACACCGGCAGGGTCAGGCTGAGCATCTCCGCATCGTCAAATACGGCTGCTGGCGTTCCCCCCAGGGACCGCAGGCGCAGTAGCAGCTGCTCATCGCTCTGCTCTTGCGCCAGTTCGAGGTGGCTCTCACGGCGCGACGGCGCCGACGCCGCCGAAGCGAACAGCGCCTGCGGGGCAGGCATGCCGAGCTGGCGCAGCGCATGGGCCAATTCGAAAGCCAGCAGGCCACCGAGACTGTGACCAAACAGGGCGTAGGGCTGCTTGAGCGACTCGCTCAACTCGGCCGCAAGCTGCTTGGCCAGCGCGTACATATCGGTCTGCAATGGCTCATTGAAACGCCGACCACGCCCTGGCAACTCCAGCGGCAACACCTCGACCGAAGCCGGCAATGAACGACGCCAACGCGCATAGGCCATCGCGCTGGCACCGGAATACGGCAGGCAATACAGGTGCAGGCGGCCAGGCATCATCACCGCTCCACAGCCTCGCCGCTCATCACCTGACGCAAGCTCAGTGGACGCATGTCGACCCACTCCCGCTCAACGTAGTCCAGACACTCCGCCTTGCTGCCTCGCTGCTCCGTCTCACGCCAGCCAGCGGGCACCGCCTTGTCGTCCGGCCACAGGGAATACTGCAGCTCGTGATTGACAAGAACCTTGAATGTCGCGTCGTCGCGATCAAATGCCATCTCTGCCTCCTTCTCGCCCGGGTTGGGCGGCTTTCCGATGAAGACGAAGGAGAGGAGCGAATAATTAGGATTAACCCATGAGATTAATTATCATGCGCGCCACTTGAGAAGGCATTCTCATCCGACTGAACGTTTTGATTTTTGATCGAGTCAGAGGCCACGTATGATTTGATAATAATTATCAACTACATTAGATTTAGCCACCTCGATACCGGCGCAGGAACCGCCAGGCAGGGCGAAAGACCCGCGCAATGGATTCGCGTCAGATCTCCCCCATGTGGACGCCCATCACGCTCTGGCCGCATAGGAAACATCTCATGCCCAAGACGCTCCCCCCCCAGCAGCATATGGCCCTGCACGACCTGTTCGTCACCCGCAGGCAGACCTTCATCAACGCTGCGGCGCGCATCCTCGGCTGCCGCAGTCACGCCGAAGATGTGGTGCACGATGCCTATATCAAGCTCAGCGCCGCGAGCATGGTCCCTAACATCCAGTCGCAGAGCAGTTACCTGTTACGCGTGGTGCGTAACCTGGCGATCGACCTCTATCGCCGCCAGGCTCTGGAGAAACGCTATGCCGGCAGCGAGGAAGAAGGCCTGTATATCGCTGCCCCTGGAGCCTCACCAGAGACCAGCCACGAGAGTCGAGAGACCTTGGAGATGCTCTCCTCGGCCTTGGCGCAGATGCCCGAGCGCACTCGCTACGCCTTCGAGATGTACAAACTGCACGGACGTACGCAGAACGACATTGCCAAGGAACTGGGGGTCTCACCGACCCTGGTGAATTTCATGGTGCGTGATGCACTGCTGCACTGCCGGCAAGCGCTCAAGCGCATCGAAAGCAAGGCACGCTGAAAGGAA
>NZ_JAFKCS010000139.1 GCF_017255015.1 Bowmanella yangjiangensis
CTGCAGCGTGCCGAAGGGCGACGTGGCGATCGATTACTGACGCAGCTGCCGGCGGCATGGCGCATCGGGTTTCAGTGGCTCTTCGTCATGGTGTCTGCGGTGGGCTGCAACGCCACTCATGCGTGCGCTCCAGGCGTTCGGCATCCCTCACCGACCAGTTGCCGGCGCTACCGACCAAGCAGAAGCGCTTGTAGAACCACGCTCGTCGACGCTTCTGATCGCCAGCCTGTAGCAGAACCTCATAGATGCCCGGCTCAAGCGCACGAGGTGGGACCCTGGTCTCGAAGGAGGCAACAGGCTGGCCATACTCGATGCAGGTGTCGGGGCGTAGCTGCACGGTGGAACTCGTGGTGCCGGGTGGCAGGCTGGCTTCCCATGCCTGCGCTGACGGTCGATTGACCTGTACTGCATACAGCTCCACCTGATTCTGGTCGAGGCGAGCGTTGCGAGAAAAGAAGCCAGGCACTTCATAGGTTTCACTGGCTCCGATGCACAGCGCCTCGTCACGTATCCAGGCACGTGCGTCACCATCATGGTGTCGAGACATCGCATAGCCGTCACACACGCAGACGAGGGCCAGGATTGGCAGTAAAACGCTACGGAAGCAGTTTGCGGTCATTTGGATTGCTCAGAAAATCGCCGAGAACGTTCTTGTAAGCGTCTATGCTGGGCACTCGCCTGCCACTGGCACTCCTCGTGGCGTTGTTGGTCGACCAGCAATAGTAGTCGGCGATGATGTCGCCCTGTTGCTCCATGTTGAAGTCCTGCAGCTTGTCGCCAGGCTTAAGTTCGTACTGGTAGGGATCGCCAAGAAGCCCCCAAAGCGTGCCGGGGTGCAGCAGCAGGCCATGTAGTCTGACCCAATACCCGAGTTGGTATTGCCATACATGCACCATCTCATGCATGAACCAGTGTTGATCATTGGGGAGAAGGGAGAAGTCTTCCTTGTAGTAATCCGGATTGAAGTACATCTCACCATTTGGGGTCATCGCCGTATTGTCCGGTTGTAGACCGAACGGCAGATATTCTTCGCTGTGGATTTTTATCTTGGTGTAGTCAACCGAGTCTTTGAACAGGCTTTGCGCCATGGCGAGCTCGCCACTGGTCAGCATTCTGAACCTGTCGCTCTTGTTCACTGGTATAGGCGCTGTTTTCGTTCCGGCGTTTTGCGTTGTTTGCACTCCACTCAACGGGATCGATATACCGCTTGCCTGAGTCTGTACATGGCGGCCGCAGCAGTTCGATGCGGCCGTCGGTGGCAGCAGCTCTACGTTGGTGATAGCCATCTGCGTGAAGGTCCGTATTGCCTGGGTCGTGCCGGATGTATCTGTAATTCCTTTCTGAATTGAGCCATCTGCCAGGGTTACCCTGTACGGCAAGCACGAATACGCTTGCCCGTTGCTAGCCAAGAGTTGTAGCTGGCAACTGAAGGCGCTCGGCAGGGAGGTAGGTGCGGTGAAAGGGGCAGACGCGTGCTGGTTCCCGACTACTACATCTCCCGAGCCGGTAATGATGCTGCCGCCGTGACTGGTAGAGCTGCCGAGAAAGGCGATCGGTAATCCATTGACCAGAATACTGCTCATGCCTTCGGCCACGGTATCGCCGCAAGCACTGTTATCGCCTATTCGTAGTGTTGGTAGGCCATTGATCAGAACATCGGGGGAGCCGGTGACGGTTGGGTTGACGGCGTGTCCCGGCAGGGGGCAAGCATCTTGGTCACTTTGGCGAGCTGCGGGTTTGGACATGTCTTTGCTTCCTGCAATGGTATCCGACAGGCCTGGATCCGGCGGCCTGTGTTTTTGGTGTCTTTACATGGTTGATAGTTCCCCGAGTGATCGGTCTCATTCCATGACGTGTGTCGCTATTCGAGGGAATAGTCGAGGCTTAGGTGACGCAGCAACCATCCCGGGTCAGGCCGCTCGGCTGCATGGAAGGGCGCGTTGCGCCGCTGCCATGCTCAGCCAGGGCAGATTGCTCAGGCACCCATCACTTCGCGGATATCGGCGGCCAGCTGGCGCACGCG
>NZ_JAFKCS010000014.1 GCF_017255015.1 Bowmanella yangjiangensis
GTCCACAGTTCTATTTCCGTACCACTGACGTAACTGGTTCAGTACAGTTGCCAGAAGGTGTAGAAATGGTAATGCCAGGCGACAACCTGAAGTTTGTTGTAGACCTGATTTGCCCAATCGCGATGGACGAAGGCTTGCGCTTCGCTATCCGTGAAGGTGGCCGTACCGTAGGTGCAGGCGTAGTATCTAAGATCCTTGAGTGATTTTAATTGCTTAAGTGATTGAAAAGGCTCCCTAGGGAGCCTTTTTTATTGCCCAACATCCAGACATTGATAGGTCGCCAACATTAGAGATAGTTAACATTGACAGTGGAGCTTGACGCAGTGATACGTTACCCTCGACTCGAGAGTTGTATCGGATAATATTGTTATGAAAATTGAGCTTTGGTTTCCCACTGCTATTTATCATCATGATGCCAGCGAGAGTGAGATTGCCGGAGTAAGAGCCGAACTGCAATCAGTGGTCCAACAGGAACTGGATGAAATTCTGACTCGCAGTGATGCCAACAGTCGTTCTTATATTCAGTCACGCTTGTCGGCGCATCGACAGATTATTCAAAAGTATGACCTAACAGCGTTTCATGACTTCCTCATTCGTCACGCTGGCGCCTTTCTGAGTAAACTCTATCCTGATGCTCAGGGTATAGAGGTAAGAGAGAGTTGGTTTAACTTCTACGCACCCGGAGATAGCCAGGAGGTGCATAACCATCTGCATGCTATCCATCCCTCATTCCTGAGCGGTGTGTTTTATTTATCGGCTCCTGTGGGGTGCGGGGATATCAAGTTTTATCATCCGAATATGCAGACGGCGATACCAAACCCACAGGGGAGCATTGAAAACTATGAAACCTGTTATGCCCCGGTAGAAAATAGACTAATGCTGTTTCGCTCACATGTGCCCCATGCTGTGATGCCTAATCGCAGTGATGCAATGCGGGTTTCCGTCAGCTTTAATATATACGTCATATGACCTGTTGACGCCCCTTTAGCCGCCACGGAAACGTCACAATCCCTTGTTATGCTCCTAAGGTTACCCAAGGAGCAGCAGATGAAACTAGACTCCATTAAGTATCGACTATTACTGATTATTCTTGTCTGCTTGTTTGGTATGGCTCTGTTGGTTGGGACCCAACTATACTCCACAGATCGCCTCATCGACCTCAGTCAGCAGCGTATGCAATTGGTGTTGTTGCACAATCAGCTGTTGCAATTACGCCGACATGAGAAAGACTTTCTGTTACGAGCCGATCTGCGCTATGTGGAAATGTTAAACGAACAAGCGGCAGCGCTGATCACCAATCTGAACCAACTCGCAAGACACTTAGAGAGACTCGAGATTATCCCTGCATCGTTGAATGAACTAAGCAGTGCCGTCAGCGCTTATCAGGATAAGTTTGCCCAATTAGTAACCTTACAGTCACGTATAGGTTTTGACGAAACGAAAGGGCAGCAGGGGCAGTTTCGTGAAGCCGTACATGCTTTAGAAACCCAATTGCGGCAAAGTGGGCAAGCCGAGTGGCAAGTGCTGCTTTTACAAATTCGCCGCAGTGAAAAAGACTTTATGCTGCGTAAGCGCCTGGAGTATGTCGAGCGCCAACACCAGCTTCTTTTACAATTCCAGTCGGCGATTGATGATGCTCCGCAAAAGGACGTATTACAAGGCCTGTTATCTGGTTATCAGGCTGGGTTTGAACAACTGGTGCATTCCTACCAACAAATCGGCTTGAGGCAGGATGACGGTTTAAAAGGTGAGTTTCGTAGTATTGCGCAGGATATGGAAATGCGTCTGCACCAATTGGATGAGGTGTTGAAACCACTGCTTAATGCAGAGCAACAGCGAGTGGAACGCACGGGGCTGCTTATTATGTTGTTCACACTGGCAACGCTGATGTTGGTACTAATACAAAGCCTGGTGACATTTCAGCGAGCCTTCTCCGCCTTTATCCAGTTTTTCTATCGCTGTAAACGTCAATACCAGCGTCTGGATGAGCGTAAGTTGGGTTTTGCCGAGTTTCGTTCGCTGGCTGCCGTCGCCAATGAGATGGTGGAAGCCAGGCTGGCAGTTGAGCAGGAACTCAAGGCCGCGAAAAGGGAGTTGGCGAAGTTAAATCCCAATTCTGATAATCAATAAAATATCATGCCGGAAGTGATTGGACGCGCAGTGATGTTCCCCACAGTTGCTGAATTATTTGTTGGTTGATAAGTTCGGGAGCACTTGAATAAAAACCTATTACTTCCGTGTTATTCCCCCTTGCCAGCAAACCCTGTTGACTAAGACGCAGACCTAGTTGTTTGGCAACTGCAGGCGCCGGGTCAATAATGCGCATCTCATTTTTTACCAGTTCGTTGAACAGGGGAAGCAGGAAAGGATAGTGGGTGCAGCCGAGGATTAATGTGTCAACGCCCATCTGAGTTAGATGTTCCAATATGGGGGAAGCCAATGCTCTTACATGAGGACCGCATATATCACCTCTCTCAACACATTCCACAAAGCCAGGGCAGGGTACGCAGATTACCTCACATTGCTGCGCCCAGGATTGCTGCAGTGTCATGAGTCTCTTGCTATTCAGCGTTGCCTTAGTGGCTAAAAGTCCAATTCGTCGGCTATGGCTGGATGCTGCTGCCGGCTTAATCGCGGGCTCAATGCCAATGATCGGCAAATTTGAGTTTGCTCGCAGGTGCTCAATGCAGATTGCCGTGGCAGAGTTGCAGGCTACCACTACTGCTTTACACTGTTGTTCCTCGAGAAAAGCGACTATCTGTTCGCAGCGCCAAGTGATGAAATCTGCTGTTTTAGTTCCATAGGGGGCGTGGGCCGAGTCTGCCACATAGATAAGTCTTTCGTCTGGAAATTGGCGATAAATCTCGCGAAGTACACTGAGTCCGCCAAGTCCTGAATCAAATACACCAATAGGTTTTTGCGCATCGTAGTCGGATGACATAGGAATAACGGCTAAGGCGAGTGAAATAGCTAAAAGAAGCAAGTATGGTACCTGCTGTTGGTCGCTCTGTATATCGCCTGGCAGAAAGGTAATGCTGAAGCAAGGGTTGAGCTTGCCAGGCTCTGCCCCAATAAAACAAAATTACGCCGAATAAAGAGGTAAACCATGCAATACAGCAGATTAGGCAGCAGCGATTTACAGGTATCAAGAGTGTGTCTGGGTACCATGACCTGGGGTAAGCAGAATGACCAGGCAGACGCTGACGCACAGTTGGAATATTCCCTTAATCAGGGGATTAACTTTATAGACACAGCTGAAATGTACGCGGTACCTCCGAGCGCCGACACCTACGGCAAGACCGAAACAATACTGGGGAACTGGCTGGCAAAAAATGCCAGTAAACGCAAAGAGTTGATTGTTGCCAGTAAAATTGCCGGCCCCGGTATTTCTTATATTCGTGGCGGAGGGGATATTACCGCAGAGGCGGTGATTCAGTCGGTAGATGCCTCGTTACAACGACTGCAAACCGACTACATCGATCTTTACCAGTTGCACTGGCCGAACCGAACTACTCCGCATTTTGGTAAGCATTGGCCTGGCCAGGTAAGCTTTACCGATGTCGATACATTAAAACACAGTAATCAGATGCTGGAAATCTTACAGGCGCTGGATACTTGCGTGAAGGCCGGCAAAATCCGTTATTGTGGTTTGTCTGACGATACCACTTGGGGAATTGCAGAATATTTGCGTTTGAGTGAGAAATACAGTCTGCCTCGTATGGTATCGATTCAAAATGAATTTAATTTACTGCATACCAAGGACTGGCCTTATCTGGTGGAACAATGTGTGCACTCTGATGTTGCCTATCTTCCCTGGTCTCCTTTGGCAGGTGGTATGCTAAGTGGTAAGTATCTAAATGGTCAGAGACCTGAAGGTAGCCGCTGGACACTGACTCAGCGCAATGGTTTATTCCGGGACACGCCAATGTCTCAGGCGGCTGTGAAGGAATATGTCGATTTAGCGGCGTCACTGTCTATGACCCCATGCCAGCTCGCTTTGGCTTGGGTCAACCAGGTTGATGGGGTGACTTCAACCATTATAGGCGCAACCAGTATGGTACAGCTAAAAGAGGATATCGGGGCTTTTGAGCATAGATTAAGTGATACCCAGTTAGCTGCAATAGCCGCTGTTCATCAGCGCTTTCCCGTGGCCTTCTAATCATAGTTTGAACAAAAAAGCCCCTTAATCGGGGCTTTTTAAATACTTACTCGCCGGTGTTTGAGGCCGGTGCGGATGTAGATGCGGTCGGTGCCTGGATGATGTTTTCCAGCTGGGTGATACGCAACCCCAGATCCTGGATATTCTGTAGGCTGTCACGCAGTTTACCCTTAAGCTCATCCAACTGACTGTTTAGCTGCGGCTGCGCGGAGCTGATCTTCATCAAACTGGTATGCAGGGTATCCTGGCCATTTTGTAGCTTGGTAAACTGCTCTTCAATGGCACTGACCCGAGTCGTACTCATGGAGATGTCAGTTTCCAACAAGCGAGCTTTTTCAGCTACGGATTGTTGCTGTTTCTGCAGATTACCCAAAGAGGTAGACAGCTCTTTAATTTCCGACTGGTTTTTGCGCCAGGCTGAGGCCCACAGCTTATCCATCTGCTCCCAAAGCTCGTCGGTTTTCTCTGTGACCGCCTTGAGCTTGGCTTGCAACGCCACGGTGGACTCGCCCATCTCCTCACCGGTTGCCGACAGTTTACCCTCGAGATCCTCGATACGATTTTTGGCCGCTTGCAGATTCTGTTTTTCCAGCTCCAGTTGCTGGTAAAGCCAGCCATTTGCCCCAAGACCACCCAGGGCCAGCAGCATAACGAAAAAGACCAAACCCTTGCCTGCCCCGCCTTTAGGTGCAGCAGTAGTGGGTTCTTCAACGGCAGCTTTGTCTGTCTTTGGTTGCTTGCTGCGTTTATTCAGATAGGCGTCTCTATCTTCCGGTTCCAGCTGGATGCTGGGCATATCATCTGTCTTGGACATGGGTCCCCTCTGAAGCGCCAATAGAAATCGTTGAGCCTATCATACCAATTTTGTTTGGCCACGCAGTACTTCCATACCCTGTTGAACAAACAACTTAACCCGACTGGTTGAAAAATACTCAAGGATGCTTTGCTTTCGGATGCAAACAAGGATATGCGGGGCAGTGATGGAATTAATTTCAGACATAAAAAAGCCGACCATAAGGTCGGCTTTTCTTTAGGCTTTGAAGCTATTACTTCTTAGCAGCAGCTTTACGCGCTTTCGCTTCTTCGATGACTTTCTCAGACACGTTGGCCGGGCAAGGCAGGTAGTGTGAGAATTCCATAGAGAACTGACCACGACCAGAGGTCATAGTGCGCAGTGAACCGATGTAGCCAAACATTTCAGACAGAGGTACATCTGCCTTGATGCGCACGCCAGTTACACCAGCTTCCTGATCTTTGATCATGCCACGACGACGGTTCAGGTCACCGATAACGTCACCTACGTGATCTTCAGGAGTGAACACGTCAACCTTCATGATCGGCTCCAGCAGCTGTGGTGCAGCTTTTGGAATAGACTGACGGAAGGCGCCTTTAGCGGCAATTTCGAACGCGATGGCTGATGAGTCAACCGCGTGGAATGAACCGTCAAACAGCTCTACTTCCAGATCCAGAACCGGGTAACCAGCCAGGGTACCTTCGTCCAGCATGCTCTTGAAGCCTTTATCGATGGCAGGCCAGAATTCCTTAGGAACGTTACCACCTACAACAGTAGAGCTGAACTTGTAGCCTGTACCTGGCTCACCAGGACGGATGCGGTAATCAATCTTACCGAACTGACCGGAACCACCAGACTGCTTCTTGTGGGTGTATGAATCTTCAACTGGCTTAGTGATAGTTTCACGGTAAGCAACCTGAGGTTTACCTACAACCAGTTCAACACCGAAAGTACGCTTCAGGATGTCTACTTTGATATCCAGGTGCAGCTCACCCATACCTTTCAGGATGGTTTCGCCAGAGTCTTCGTCGGTTTCAACGATGAAAGTTGGGTCTTCCGCGATCATCTTAGACAATGCGTTACCCAGCTTCTCTGAAGCACCTTTGTCTTTTGGTGCAACGGCAATAGAGATTACCGGCTCAGGGAAGATCATAGGTTCCAGAGTACAAGGGTGATTAGGATCACACAGAGTGTGACCAGTCTTCACGTTCTTCATACCTACGAACGCCAGAATGTCACCGGCTTGGCAACCAGTCAGCTCGTTACGGTCGTTAGCGTGCATCTCTACCATACGGCCGATACGCTCGGTTTTACCGGTAGCAGAGTTCAGGATGGTATCACCCTTGTTCAGCTTACCAGAGTAAACACGGATAAAGGTCAGGGCACCGAAACGGTCATCCATGATCTTAAATGCCAGAGCGCGGAAAGGCTCATCAACAGAAACAGTAGCCACTTCACCAGTAGGCTCGCCGGTTTCTTCGTTGGTCAGATCCTGAGGCTGAACTTCTGTTGGGCTTGGCAGGTAATCAATAACGCCGTCCAATACCAGCTGCATACCTTTGTTCTTAAAGGCTGAACCACAGAAGGTGGGGAAGAAAGACAGATTGATAGTACCTTTACGGATACAACGCTTCAGGTCTTCAATTGATGGGATTTCACCATCCATGTAGGCCATCATCAGATCATCGTCTTGCTCAACGGCAGTCTCGACCAGTTGCTCATGGTACTCATTTACCAGATCAACCATGTCTTCAGGGATTTCTCTAACTTCGAAATTCTCTGGCAGTCCGCTATCGTCCCAAACAAGCGCTTGTTTGTTCAATACGTCAACCACGCCAACGAACTCGTCTTCACGGCCGATAGGCAGGGTCATCACCAGTGGGTTTGCGCCCAGTACGTTTTTGATTTGCTTAACAACGCGGTAGAAGTCTGCACCCATACGGTCAAGCTTGTTGACGAAGATCAGACGAGCAACTTCAGAATCGTTAGCATAGCGCCAGTTGGTTTCTGACTGAGGTTCAACACCGCCAGAACCACAGAATACACCGATACCACCGTCCAGAACTTTCAGTGAACGGTATACTTCAACCGTAAAGTCAACGTGTCCGGGAGTGTCGATAACGTTAAAACGGTGGCCTTTCCAGAAGCAGGTTGTTGCTGCTGATTGGATAGTAATACCGCGCTCGGCTTCCTGCTCCATGAAGTCCATGGTGGATTCACCATCGTGCACTTCACCCAGTCTGTGGATCTTACCAGTGAGCTTCAGGATGCGTTCTGTAGTGGTAGTTTTACCCGCGTCAACGTGGGCGAAAATACCAATATTTCTGTAGAGGGATAAATCTGCCATGGTTTCCTTCACAAAGTTTAAGGGAAAAAAAATCGCGCGCAAGTATACAGGAAAACACAGTTAAAAACCCGTTTTCTGCTAAATATTTGTGCAAAAGTTCTTACAGCCGTCAGTAAGGGCAGACAAAACCCATGGTTGCCCCTTTATTCACGGTGTAACGGCTCACCGAATAACCTGTACAGTTTAACCTAAGTTTATTGATCCTGATTAACACCTGCCATCGAAATTCTGCGTAGTATGCCAGTATCCCTTATTCTTCGCGGAGTTATTTTATGTCCACCACCAAGGGCAAACCGGAATTACTAAGTCCGGCCGGTAGCCTAAAGAACATGCGCTATGCCTTGGCTTATGGAGCCGATGCCGTTTATGCCGGCCAGCCTCGCTATTCACTGAGGGTTAGGAATAACGAGTTCAATCATGCCAGGTTGGCTGAAGCTATAGATGAAGTACACGCGCAAGGAAAGAAGCTTTATGTCGTGAATAACATAGCGCCACATAATAGTAAGCTTAAAACCTTTCTACAGGATTTGCGCCCGGTGGTGGAGATGAATCCGGATGCCCTGATCATGTCAGATCCTGGCTTAATAATGTTAGCCAGAGATGCGTTTCCCAATCTGGATATCCATCTATCGGTACAAGCTAACGCCGTGAACTGGGCGACTGTGCGCTTTTGGCAGCAGGAAGGTATTAAGCGGGTAATATTATCCAGGGAGTTGGCGTTGGAAGAGATCGAGGAGATCCGTCAGCGCTGCCCGGATATTGAACTTGAAGTCTTTGTGCACGGGGCATTGTGCATGGCCTATTCAGGCCGCTGTTTACTATCCGGTTATATGAACAAGCGCGACCCTAACCAAGGAACCTGTACTAACGCTTGCCGATGGCAATATCAGGTGCATGGTATGCAAGGGAGTCAATGTGGAGGGGCTCAAGAACAAGAGACTGCTAAGCCGCAAGCGTTTTTGCAAGAGGCTTTGCGTCCCGATGAGTTGATGCCGGTATTTGAAGATGAGCACGGCACTTACATTATGAACTCCAAAGATCTCAGAGCCGTGCAACATGTACAGCGGCTCATCGAGATAGGGGTTGACTCTCTAAAAATCGAGGGAAGAACCAAGTCGTTCTACTATTGTGCCCGCACCGCTCAGGCTTATCGGCGAGCGATTGATGATGCCGTATCGGGCAAGCCTTTTAACGTACAGTTACTAGCAGAGTTAGAGAAGCTTGCCAACCGAGGTTATACCGAAGGATTTTTACGTCGGCATACTCATGATGAGTATCAGAACTACGAGGATGGCAGTTCTGTCAGTGACAGTCAGCAACTGGTTGGTGAGGTGTTAGAGCAACGTGCTGACGGTAGCTTGCTGGTGGAGGTCAAAAATAAGTTTATGCAGGGGTGTAGCCTCGAGCTAATGACGCCAGGCGGGAACTATGATTTTACCTTGACACAAATGCATACCGAGTCTGGGTTGCCCATGCAAGTAGCGCCGGGCGCGGGCTATAAAGTGTGGGTCAAGGGACCTGATAACGTCAGAGCTGACATGGGTATCCTGATGCGCAACCTACCACTGCAAAGTACCACCAGACAACCTTTCTATCAGGTCGGGAGTTAAGCTTATGGCACTTTATATTACTGAAGAATGTATCAACTGTGATGTCTGCCCTATGGAATGCCCCAACGAGGCAATTAGCATGGGAGCAGAGATCTATGTAATAGACACTAATAAGTGTACTGAGTGTGTGGGGCATTATGATGAGCCACAATGCGTGGCCTGCTGTCCTGTTGATTGCATCGAGCCCGACCCCGCGCACCCGGAAAGCCAGGAACAACTGCATGATAAGTTCTTGTCTATGTATGGATAGCTTCGGGGAAAGCTCTTTGTAAACCTGTATCGCAAGGCTCTGTGGGCTTTCAATCAGTAGCATATTATGTAATAAGGGGCTCCTTATGTCGGTCTTCACTCTGTGGTGAATATGCCATGCCGTTAATAAGGATAGAATTGTGATAAAAGGCAGCTGTTTATGCGGTCAGGTTAGTTATCGAATAGCCGGTAAAGTTGGCGATATCGTGCATTGTCATTGTGGCACTTGTCGCAAGGCGCATGGTGCGGCATTTTCCAGTGTGGCTGCAGTAGCAGATGCTGACTTCCAGCTTGAAGGCGCGGAGCAGTTAAACCAATTTGAATCTTCGCCGGGTAAACATCGATATTTTTGTCGACAATGTGGCACACAAATTTATGCGAAACGGGAAAATACCTCACACATTATATTGAGACTGGGGTCGCTGGATGATGACCCCTGCAGCCAGGAAGCGATGCATATCTGGTTGTCAGACAAGGCCTGCTGGTATGAGTTGCATACATCCTTGCCTGAGCACCAGGCGTTTCCGTGAAAGTCAGTTAAGCCGATTCGTATGCCATAATTTGGCCGCGCTATTTGTTCAATGGCATGACACGGTTACGACCCAAGGTTTTGGCCTGATAAAGTTGTTTATCCGCCTGTTCGAGTAAATCGCTGTTACGCATGGTGCCGGTGAATTCGGCAACGCCAAATGAGGCGCTGATGCCATCCAGGGTTTTGCCGGTGCGTCTGTCAATTACACTGACTTTTTCTATGGCACGGCGCATTACATCTGCCTGATGAATGGCTTGGGTTAACTTGCTGGCTTTTAGTAGGACGGCAAACTCTTCGCCGCCAAAGCGGAATGCCATGGCATTTTCTCGGCAGCAGTCTTTGAGTTTTTTGCCCACGGCTTTGAGCACCCTGTCACCCATTTGGTGACCAAATTGGTCGTTGATAGATTTAAAGTGATCTATGTCTACCATAATCAGACAGGTTCCCATGTCTGGTTTCATCACCTTTAATTCTTCATCCAGGTAACGGCGATTATGCAGACCGGTTAGTGCATCGAACAAAGCATGCTGCTGACTGTCCTTCAACTGAGCGCGTAGCTCGGTTATTTCCTTTTCTGCGGTAGCCAGGGCCGCTGCAAAATCCAGGGTGCTGCGTTTAATGTGCTGGGTTTCTTTAACCAGTGAGCGAACGAGTTGCATCACCTCTTCAACGGACCAGCCCTCTTTTTCGACTTTATCCAGATCCGACAGTCGGTTATCGATACTTTGTTTGAAGTTCTGTGTATCACTTCGGGTATCCAGCAGCGATTGAGACAGCTCAGTCAGCATAGCTTCCAAAGACTGTCGTAGCTGCCAAGCACCGACTTCCAATCCACCGGCCACATGCTGTTGGTAGAGCTCCTGAAGTTTGGCAGTGGATATTGGCTGGTCATTTAGTGTCAGCTTGTCTAGCTCGGCATTTAGGGGGGCTGACTGATTGCTGGCATAGGTATACCAAAGTGCATAATTGGTCGGAATGGCAGAAATTTGATGCTTAAGCAGTAACGGAATAGTTTGCTTAAGGGTCTGAAATGATTGTTCTAATTCATCTGCCATGACGTTCACTCAGTTGAGCAGCGTAGATAAACAGAGTGTAGCAAAGGGCCTGCGAGTCATTTGCCTGCCATCACTCTGCGCCGCTGATAATTTGCACTTGGGCAATGTCTGTGTCCCCTTTAAGCACCTTATATATGCCATCCTGGGTTAGGGTGCGCATGCCATCCTTCATTGCCTGCTCTTTCATGGCCGACACGGCGGCTTCCTTATATACCAGCGCTCTGAGTTCTGGCGTCATCGCCAGCAATTCATGTACGCCAGTTCTTCCTTTATAACCAATGTCGCCACAAGCCTCACAGCCTTTAGCACGGTATAACATCAAAGGTTCAGGCAGATTCAACTCATCGATATATTCTTCACCATACTGACGATGAATGAAGCCAATGTCGGCATCGCTTGCCTGGTATTCCTCTTTGCAGTTAGGGCAGAGGGTTCGAATCAAGCGTTGGGCCAAAATTCCCACACAAGCGTCTGAGAAGTTAACTGGGTCCAACCCTAAGTCCAGAAGACGAGTGATGGTTTCTGGGGCTGAGTTGGTATGTAGGGTAGAAAGCACCAAGTGGCCCGTTAAGGAGGCCTCAATGCCTGCGTGAGCGGTTTCTTTATCCCGCATTTCACCGATAAGGATAATATCTGGGTCGGCACGCAAAAAGGCGCGAAGGGCATTGGCAAAGGTGAAGCCGATTTTGGGACTTACCTGCACTTGCTGAAGGCCAGCCTGAGTAATTTCCACTGGGTCTTCCGCAGTCCAGATTTTTTTCTCCGGCGTATTCAGGTCGCCTAACACGGCGTGCAACGTAGTAGTCTTTCCTGAGCCGGTTGGACCTACTACCAAGATAATGCCGTGGGGCTTTTTGATCATCTCTTTAAGGCGATTAGCATTGCTAGGAGCAAGGTTGAGCTTGTCCATAGGCATTGCACCACCGGATGCCAAGATCCGCATTACCACACCTTCGCCAGCGACAGTGGGGATAGTGGCTACCCGCACTTCCACTAATTGCCCCGACATTTTCACTGCCAGTTTACCGTCCTGCGGAACGCGCTTTTCGGCGATATTCAGATTAGCCAGAATTTTAATACGGGCCACAACGGCGTTATGGTGGGAGGCTGGGATCTGGGTGATATCCCGACATACACCGTCTACACGCATTCTTACCCTTGTGGGGCCGTTTTTTTCTGCGTCAACGTGAATATCTGAGGCATTCAGCCGTTTGGCGTCATGCAATATGCGGCTCACCAGCCTCACTACGGCTGGGGCATCATCGGACAGGTCGTCTTGCTGTTCTTCGAGGTCTTCGCCACCGCCACCGATCTCATCCAGTATCTCATCCATTTCACCAGGTGCCACGGCACCACCGGCGCTCTCTCCTAAATACTGCAACACGTGGCTGGGGAGCGAAACGTGAATATCGTAACTTTCTATACCCAGCGCGCTTTCAATTTCCATCAGCAGGGCAGCGTTATTGGGCTCTGCCATTAAAATAATGGGATTTTCGGAAACGTCGGCAACAACGGCCACATAATTGCGCTTCAGATATGACAGGTTGAGCTTACTGTTGCCCTGGTAGATATGATATTTGTCCGGCAAATAAGCCAGGAATGGCACCTGATAATGCACCGACAGAGCGTGCCCTAATTCGTTTTCGGCTATCCGATATTCGCTGACAAGCCTTTGTATCAGCTGTTTAGGGTCTTTGTAGTTTTCTAGCAAGTTGTCCAGGTTGGCTTCCGATATCAGTTCTTTGTGTACTAAGTACTGAAACGGCTTATTGGTGCCTCCCAATTCAAAGCGAAATTTTTCACCAATCATGGCACCAAGTTGATTCGCCAGTTCTAAATCATCTGAATTGAAATCTCCCTGGCGCTTGTTGATGATTTGCATTACCCCAAGTAACACGCCGGCATTCATCACCGGCACGCAAATAATATTGCGGGTAACAAAAGATGAAGACTTATCGAATCTGTCAGCGAATCTGAGCCTTGGGTGAATACCGGCTAACTCTTCTGCATTATATGGATCGGAGATAAGCAGTGGCAGTTGGCTGAGTGCCACATAACCGGCGATAGACTGAGGAGTAATCTGAACTTTGATTTCACGTACTTCACGGCCGGTTTTAAAGCGGGCTACTAAATCCTGATGCTGGCGTCTGCGTTGGAATATACTCATGCGCTCGGCATTGAACATGCCCAGCACAATGCTTTCCAGCTTTTCATAAGCATCCATCAAGCCGCTGTAATCGTCTAATAGCTGACGAATTTGAGTTAGCTGGCGGTCAGATTTGCTCGTGATCATGTTTTACAAAGTTATCATGTACTTACTATGTTAGGGCTACTATAGCCGACCACCCGTGTGGAGGATATAGCTAAGGACTATTTTGTGCTATCCCCGCCAGCTTTTAAAGCTACGATTGCCGACTCATGGGCGGACATCGAAATCTCAGATTATTTGTTGGATTTAGGTTGCATAAAAAACCGACGTAGGTATAATTCGCGCCCACTGCCAAAAAGGCAGACGTTTTTGGAATGAGCAATCAAACCAAAAGCGAACACAAGACCCTAATTTTGGGTCGGCGGTTTACACCCATCCTCCCCCTGGTTTTTCAGGTTGGTGAGGGTGAATTTTTTTTGTTCTTTTGATTGGAGCTTGGTCGATGCCAAATCAAAGAATTCGTATTCGTTTGAAAGCGTTTGATCATAAGTTGATCGATCAGTCTACGGCTGAAATCGTTGAAACTGCCAAACGCACTGGTGCTCAGGTTAGCGGTCCTATTCCTCTGCCTACCCGCAAAGAACGCTACACGGTTCTGATTTCTCCTCACGTAAATAAAGATGCACGTGACCAATATGAAATCCGTACCCATAAGCGTCTGGTGGACATCATCGAGCCTACTGATAAAACAGTAGACGCGCTGATGAGGTTGGACTTGGCTGCCGGCGTTGATGTTCAAATCAGCCTGGGCTAACAAGAGAGGGTTTTAACAATGGCGATTGGTATAGTCGGTCGTAAAGTAGGTATGACCCGCATCTTCACTGAAGATGGCGTGTCCATCCCTGTGACTGTTATCGAAGCAACGCCTAACCGCGTCACTCAGTTGCGTACTGAAGAGAAAGACGGTTATCGCGCGCTGCAAGTCACTGCAGGTACCAAGAAAGCTAACCGCGTAACCAAGGCTGAAGCAGGTCACTTTGCTAAAGCTGGTGTTGATGCGGGCCGTGGTCTGTGGGAATTCCGCCTGAATGAAAATGAAGGCGAAGGCATTGAAGTTGGCAGTGAAATCACTGTTGAAATCTTTGCTGAGAATGCCAAGGTTGACGTAATCGGTACCTCTAAAGGTAAAGGTTTCGCCGGTGCTATTAAGCGTTGGAACTTCCGTCACCAGCGCAACACGCACGGTAACTCTTTGTCTCACCGTGCCCCTGGTTCTATCGGTCAGAACCAGTCACCTGGTAAGGTTTTCAAAGGCAAGAAGATGGCTGGTCACTTAGGTGATGAGCAAGTTACTGTTCAGTCTTTGGAAGTTGTACGTGTTGACGCTGCCAACAACCTGTTGTTGGTTCGTGGTGCAGTACCCGGTGCTACAGGCGGCGATCTGATCGTCAAGCCTGCAGTTAAAGCGTAACGTCTGGGAGAATAGTGATGGAATTAGTATTGAAAGACGCGAACAGCGCTCTTGAAGTATCCGAAGCTACCTTTGGACGTGAGTTTAACGAAGCTCTGGTACACCAGGTAGTAGTAGCTTACGGTGCTGGCGCTCGCCAGGGCACCAAAGCGCAAAAAACGCGTTCTGAAGTCAGCGGTGGTGGTAAGAAGCCATGGCGCCAAAAAGGTACTGGCCGTGCACGTGCTGGTACTATTCGCAGCCCAATTTGGGTTGGTGGTGGCCGTGCGTTCGCTGCTAAGCCTCGTGACTTCGATCAGAAAGTAAACAAGAAGATGTACCGTGGTGCTATCAAAAGCATCCTGTCTGAACTGGTTCGCCAGGAGCGTCTGATTGTTGTTGAGAAGTTCGGTGTTGAAGCACCTAAGACCAAGGAACTTTTGGCTAAGCTGAAAGCCCTGGATCTGAAAGACGTGTTGATCGTGACTGCAGAAGTTGACGAGAACCTGTTCCTGTCTGCTCGCAACCTGTACAAGGTTGACGTACGTGACGTAGCCGGTATCGATCCTGTTAGCCTGATCGCGTTTGAAAAAGTGTTGATCACTGCTGACGCAGTGAAGCAACTTGAGGAGGCGTTGGCATGATTAACGAAGAACGTCTACTGAAAGTGGTTTTGGCGCCACACATCTCTGAAAAATCTACTATGGCTGCCGAAGGCAACAACACTGTAGTTTTCAAAGTGTTGAGAGACGCGACCAAAGCTGAAATCAAGCAAGCGGTTGAGAAACTGTTTGAAGTTGAAGTCAATGCTGTTCGCACCGTAAACGTAAAGGGTAAAACCAAGCGTACCGGTATGCGTATTGGCAAGCGCAGCGACTGGAAAAAAGCTTACGTACAGCTGAAAGAAGGTCAGGACATCGACTTCGTCGGTGGCGCTGAGTAATAGGGGATTTAACCATGCCATTATTGAAAGCGAATCCAACTTCAGCCGGTCGTCGTCACGTTGTTCAGGTCGTCAACCCTGATCTGCACAAAGGCGCCCCTTATGCACCTTTGTTGGAAAAGAAAAGCAAGACCGGTGGTCGTAATAACGGCGGTAGCATCACTGTTCGTCACATTGGTGGCGGTCATAAGCAACACTACCGTATTGTCGACTTCAAACGTAACAAAGACGGTATTCCTGCTGTAGTTGAGCGTCTGGAATACGATCCTAACCGTTCTGCTAACATTGCCTTGGTTCTGTATGCAGATGGTGAGCGTCGTTACATCCTGGCTCCTAAAGGAATCAGTGCTGGCGATCAGTTGCTGTCTGGTGCTGCTGCACCAATCAAAGCTGGTAATGCTATGCCAATGCGCAATATGCCTGTTGGTACAACAGTACACGCCATCGAGATGAAGCCTGGTAAAGGTGCCCAAATGGCACGTTCTGCTGGTGCTTATGCTCAGATTCTGGCCCGTGACGGCGGTTACATCACTCTGCGTTTGCGCAGTGGTGAAGTGCGTAAAGTTCTGGCTGATTGTCGCGCCACCATTGGTGAAGTAGGCAACGCTGAGCACATGCTGCGTCAATTGGGTAAAGCGGGTGCTACTCGCTGGAGAGGTGTTCGTCCAACCGTTCGTGGTGTTGTCATGAACCCGGTTGATCTTCCTCACGGTGGTGGTGAAGGCCGTACCTCTGGTGGTCGTCACCCAGTTTCTCCTTGGGGTAAACCTACCAAGGGTAAGAAGACCCGTAATAACAAGCGTACCGATAAGCTCATCGTACGCCGTCGTAATAAGTAATAGCGAGGATTCACCATGCCACGTTCTCTCAAGAAAGGTCCATTTATTGACCTGCACTTGTTGAAGAAGGTAGAGACTGCGGTGGAAAAGAATGATCGTCGTCCAATCAAAACTTGGTCACGTCGTTCCATGATCATCCCAAATATGATTGGGTTGACCATTGCAGTCCATAACGGTCGCCAACATGTTCCAGTACTGGTTACTGACGAAATGGTCGGCCACAAGTTGGGCGAATTTGCGCCAACGCGTACTTACCGCGGCCACGTCGCGGATAAGAAAGCTAAACGTTAAGGGGTAGGATAATGGAAGCATTAGCTAAACACCGTTTTGCCCGTACGTCGGCTCAGAAAGCGCGCCTGGTTGCGGATCAAATTCGCGGAATGCACGTTGAGAAAGCTCTGGAACTTCTGACTTACAGCCCTAAGAAAGCGGCTGGTCTGGTAAAGAAGGTTCTTGAGTCTGCCATCGCCAATGCTGAGCATAACGAAGGTGCAGATATCGACGAGCTGAAAGTAGCGAAGATCTTCGTCGACGAAGGCCCGACCATGAAGCGTATTAAGCCTCGTGCTAAAGGCCGTGCGGACCGTATTTTCAAGCGTAGCAGTCACATCACTGTTGTTGTGGCTGATAACTAGGAGTAGATAATGGGACAGAAGGTACATCCTACAGGTATACGCCTGGGTATCAGCAAACCATGGACTTCTACCTGGTACGCTAATACTAAAGAATACGCAGACAACTTGTTCAATGACCATCAGGTACGTCAGTTCCTGACCAAAGAACTGAAGAATGCGTCAGTTTCTAAGATCGTAATCGAGCGTCCAGCCAAGAGCATCCGTGTGACTATTCACACTGCGCGTCCTGGCGTGGTTATCGGTAAGAAAGGTGAAGACGTAGAAAAACTGCGTAAGCACGTTTCTAACCTGGCCGGCGTTCCTGCACAGATCAACATTGCGGAAGTTCGCAAGCCTGAGCTAGATGCTCAATTGGTTGCCGACAGCATCTCCAGCCAGCTGGAGCGCCGTGTAATGTTCCGTCGTGCTATGAAGCGTGCGGTTCAAAACGCTATGCGCATTGGTGCCAAAGGTATCAAGGTTGAAGTAAGCGGTCGTCTTGGCGGCGCTGAAATCGCTCGCTCTGAGTGGTATCGTGAAGGCCGTGTGCCATTGCACACTTTCCGTGCCGACATCGATTACGCTACCTCTGAAGCCAGCACTACCTACGGTATCATCGGCGTTAAAGTGTGGATCTTCAAAGGTGAAGTTCTGGGCGGTCTGCCAGCAGCTAACGCTGTAGAGCAAGCTCCAGCTCCAGCACCTAAGAAGAAAGGCCGCAGCGCTAAGCAAGGGGGCTAAGAGATGTTACAACCAAAACGTACGAAATTCCGTAAGCAGCACAAAGGTCGTAACCGCGGTCTGGCAATTGCAGGCGGTAAGGTAAGCTTCGGTACTTTCGGCTTAAAAGCCACTGGCCGTGGTCGCATGACTGCTCGTCAAATCGAAGCTGCTCGTCGTGCCCTGACTCGTCACGTTAAGCGTCAAGGTAAAATCTGGATCCGAGTGTTCCCCGATAAGCCAATCACTGAGAAGCCTCTTGAGGTTCGTCAGGGTAAAGGTAAGGGTAACGTTGAATACTGGGTATGCCAGATCCAGCCTGGTCGTGTACTTTACGAAATCGAAGGCGTTTCTGAAGAGCTGGCTCGTGAAGCGTTCTCACTGGCTGCTGCTAAGTTGCCCTTCAAGACAACCTTTGTAACTCGGACGGTGATGTAATGAAAGCTACTGAACTGAAAGACAAGAGCGTAGAAGAGCTGAACGCAGAGCTGCTGAACCTGCTGCGCGAACAGTTCAACCTGCGCATGCAACACAGCACAGGTCAGCTGGAAAAATCTCACCAGTTGAAAACAGTGCGTCGCAGTATTGCGCGTGTTAAGACCATTCTGACTCAGAAGGCAGGTGCCTAATGACTGAAAAAAATACACGTACACTGCAGGGCCGTGTCGTAAGCAACAAGATGGACAAGTCCATTGTTGTGGCTATCGAGCGCAAGGTGAAGCACCCGATCTACGGTAAATTCATCAAGCGTACTACTAAACTGCATGCACATGATGAAAACAACGAGTGCAACATTGGCGATATCGTCACTGTAAGAGAGTGCCGTCCTTTGTCTAAGACAAAGACCTTCACTCTGGTTACCGTTGTAGAGAAGTCCACTGAGGTGTAAGCCTTTCTGGATTTTATAAAAAGCGCCTTCGGGCGCTTTTTTTATACCTGAATCTTAAGTTAACCAACGGATAGGCTGCTTAAAAGATAATCAGGTATGACTAGCGTTACTTATCCGAGTCAGGAAGCGCGCTATGCTTGAGTCTCATATCAGAGTGACAAGGCATGGCGGTTATGCGCAAGTACAAGTGGTTATTGCTCAGCTTACTGACTTGCAAAGTCGTTGCCGGGCCTTCAGAGGCAGGTGTTATCTTTGAAGACCAGTCGCAATCTGAAAGGGCTGTACGCTATCAGCGCTGGGAGTCTGCATCCGGTGAATGAAGATGTGCAATTCTCTTTTCAAGTGAGCAAGAAAGACAAGACACTTTCTGCCTGTCCGAACAGCCACCGTATTTCTGAATTAGAATTTTCATTGGTGCCGCAATTCAGATTTGCCGAAGATTTATCCGTCGGTTTTGGCTGGCAGCTGACCCACGCCGGAGAGCTATCGCTAAACCAATCGCGGACTATGTTGCTTGGCAGTCGTCAGGGGTGGTTGCTTAATGCAAAACTGGCGTTGGCCGAGCAGCAAAGTTTGAGGATGACACTGAATAATGTGGCTTATCAAAACCGCTTTAATTCCGGCCGTCAGGACGGTCAGAGCTTCAGAGAAACTCAGCTGCAATTGTCTTATTCTGTGATCTTCTGATTGCCATGATCCTAGGGCAGTCTGTCTTTCCGGGCGTGCTATTTTCTCGCTTTTGTTTGTTGTCCTCTTTTATAAAAAAGATTGATTAGGTTTGCGTCATTCGGTAGAACTGGTGGTTAAATGACCAGTAAAGCCAACAAGGACCTGCCTATGCTCATTGGTGTACCCAAAGAAATCCTTACCCACGAAACCCGTGTGGCTGCGACCCCAAAGACAGTCGAGCAACTGCTGAAACTTGGCTTTGACGTAGTGATCGAAGCCGGTGCAGGGGAGCTCGCCAGTTTTACTGACAAGGCGTATGTGGATGCAGGCGCAAGGTTAGCCAGCAGGGAAGAGGTGTGGCAGGCCGACATCATCTTTAAGGTCAATGCGCCGATGAAAAATGGCCGCAAAAAGATAGATGAATTTGCATTAATGAAAGCCGGTAGCACTATCGCCAGCTTCATCTGGCCTGCGCAACATCCGGAGTTAATCAGCACGCTGGCGGAGAAGCAAGTCAGTGTGCTTGCCATGGATGCAGTACCGAGAATTTCACGCGCTCAGTCGTTGGATGCTTTGAGTTCCATGGCCAACATTGCCGGTTATCGTGCCGTAGTGGAAGCCGCACATGAGTTTGGCCGTTTTTTTACCGGGCAGATAACCGCTGCAGGTAAGGTACCACCGGCAAAAGTGCTGGTGGCTGGAGCCGGTGTTGCTGGACTTGCGGCAATTGGGGCGGCGGGCAGTTTGGGGGCGATAGTGCGCGCCTTCGATGTGCGTCCTGAGGTCAAGGAACAGGTTCAAAGCATGGGTGCTGAATTCCTTGAAGTTGACGTGAAAGGCATGGAGCAGAGCAGTGATGGCTACGCCAAAGAGGCCTCTGCTGAGTTTAATCAGGCCGCAGAGCGCTTATATGCCGAGCAAGCTAAAGATGTGGATATTATTATTACAACCGCACTGATACCGGGTAAACCGGCGCCTAAGCTGATAAGTCAGGAAATGATCGACAGTATGAAACCCGGTAGTGTGGTGGTAGACCTGGCCGCAGCCAATGGTGGTAATTGTGCTTACACCAAAGCGGATAAACTGGTCACCACACCCGGTGGGGTGAAAGTCATTGGCTATACCGATATGACAGGCAGGTTGCCCACTCAGTCATCGCAGTTGTACGCCACCAATCTGGTTAACTTGGCCAAGCTGCTATGTAAAAACAAAGACGGCCAAATCGAACTGGATTTTGAAGATGTGGTGATCAGGGGCGTTACGATAGTCAAAGACGGTGAGATTACCTGGCCCGCTCCTCCTATCAAAGTGTCTGCGCAACCTAAAGCCAAACCACAGCTACAAAAAGCCAAGGCGCCCGAAACGCCAATGGATCCTAAACGAAAGTACCTGTTGATGACGATTGCAGCCTTTTTATTTGGCTGGCTGGCGAGCAGTGCACCGCCAGAGTTCTTGTCCCACTTTACGGTATTTGTGCTGGCATGTGTGGTGGGCTACTACGTGGTGTGGAACGTGACGCACGCCTTACATACCCCCTTGATGTCAGTGACCAATGCGATTTCGGGGATTATTGTGGTGGGAGCATTGTTGCAGATAGGGCAGGGAGACGGTTTCGTGACCTTTTTGTCCTTTATCGCTGTGCTGATCGCCAGTATCAATATCTTTGGCGGCTTTACCGTGACTAAGCGAATGCTGGAGATGTTTCGCAGGGGGGACAAGTAGATGTCTGCAGGATTAGTTCAAGCTGCTTATATCATTGCCGCCTTGCTATTTATATTAAGTCTGGCGGGGCTGTCTAAACAGGAAAGTGCTAAAGCCGGCAATTATTTTGGCATGGCAGGTATGGCTATTGCCTTATTGGCGACCATTTTTAGCCCGACATCAGCCGGATTGGGCTGGATTGCATTGGCCATGGTTATTGGTGCGGCAATCGGTATGCATCTGGCGCGTAAAGTGGAAATGACCCAGATGCCGGAATTGGTGGCCATACTGCACAGTTTTGTCGGGTTGGCTGCGGTACTGGTTGGGTACAACACTTTTATAGATCATCCTCCTTTGTATGGGGCCATGCTAAGTATTCATCTGGTAGAGATCTTTCTCGGTGTATTTATCGGCGCGGTAACCTTTACTGGCTCCATCGTAGCTTTTGGCAAGCTAAAGGGAATTTTCTCTTCTAAGCCTATGATGCTTCCCCACCGTCACAAGCTGAATTTAGCCGCTGTGGTGGTATCAGTTTTACTGCTTTCGCATTTTGTTAGTGCTCAGGGCTCAGCGTTAGCGCTGTTATTAGTGACCTTAATCGCTCTGGCGTTTGGCTGGCACCTGGTTGCTTCCATTGGTGGTGCGGATATGCCAGTGGTGGTATCGATGCTTAACTCCTACTCAGGCTGGGCGGCTGCGGCGGCCGGTTTTATGCTGTCCAATGATCTGCTGATTGTCACCGGTGCCTTAGTGGGAAGTTCTGGCGCGATTCTGTCGTACATTATGTGTAAGGCGATGAATCGTTCATTTATCAGCGTGATCGCCGGTGGATTTGGCACGGATGGGGTGTCTTCGGGTGGCGAAGAGATGGGGGAGTATCGGGAAGTACATGCTGAAGAGGTGGCGGAGCTGTTAAAAGACGCCAGTTCAGTGATTATCACCCCTGGCTACGGTATGGCGGTAGCCCAGGCACAATACCCAGTGTATGAAATTACTGAGAAGCTGCGCAGCCTGGGTGTTGAGGTGCGTTTTGGTATTCACCCGGTCGCAGGGCGTTTGCCCGGGCATATGAATGTGTTACTGGCCGAAGCTAAAGTGCCTTATGACATCGTATTGGAGATGGATGAAATCAATGAGGATTTCGCCTCGACAGATGTGGTGTTGGTTATAGGTGCGAATGACACGGTCAATCCTGCGGCTGCCGAAGACCCATCCAGCCCCATAGCCGGTATGCCGGTATTGGAGGTTTGGAAAGCGCGTAAGGTGATAGTGTTTAAGCGTTCCATGAATACTGGCTACGCTGGCGTGCAGAATCCGCTGTTCTTTAAGGATAATGCCGCCATGTTGTTTGGCGACGCTAAAGCCTCAGTTGAGGCCATCTTTAAGGCGTTGTGATGCAGATTTCTGTTAAAAGGGGCTACGGCCTCTTTTTTATTTGGCAGGAAAATCTTGACCCACAAGTGAGAGAACAAATAATCTTCCGTGCTAACCAAATCAACGGAGTGTAGTAGTGACTTGGACGACCCTTGCCATCTTGGCCATCCCCCTGATTCTTTTGTACATCTGGTATGTTTCCATCATTTCCCGACGCAATGCGACGGAAGAAGCATTTGCCGGAATTGATGTGCAGCTAAAAAAACGCACCGATTTAATTCCCAATATTCTGAAAATTGCCGCCAGTTTTATGCAGCACGAGAAATCCCTATTGGAAGACATTACCCGCTTGCGAACAGAAGTTTTAAAAGCCTCCGGGCAAGCCGCTCAAACGGAGCGCTTTGCACTGGAGGCTGACTTGTCGCAGAAAATGGGCAGCTTGCTGGTGGCTGTAGAAAATTATCCTGAGCTCAAGTCTCAACAGAATATGCTGGAAGCACAGCGAGTATATGCCGATGTGGAAGAGCATATCTCTGCTGCCAGACGCAGTTATAATGCGGCAGGTAAGCGTTACCGTGACGCTATTCAGATCTTCCCTGGTAATCTTATCGCTGCCATCCTGAGTTTAAAACCTATGCCTTTTTTTGCGGTGGCTGACACTGAGCGTAAACCTATCGATGCCGATAGCTTCCTGCAATCATGAGTAATTTTCTGCATACTTTTCAACAGGCTGGTGTTGCCATCCGCCAACTGGTGGATGGTTCGGCCTTTAAACGTCATGTTGATACCAATATTCCCTTGTCGGATGAATTTAAGGCATTGATTGAGTCCGACGTTAAACCCTTACTTGAGCCGCTGGAAGCTTTTCGCCTAGAGAAGCTTGCGACCAAAAAGCGTAACAAGAAATGGGTGTTGTGGCTTGGCTGGATACTCTGGTTACCCGCTTTGATTTGGGACTTGTTGTATCTGGCTAGTGGTGACCTGCATATCAGTGTGCTCTTTGTCGCAGCAGGCATGGGCATTTGGATTATTTATCCTGAGATGCAGTATCGCAAACATTACAAGCAGATGTTAATGCCGGTATTGCTAAAGGCGTTTGGTGATTTTCGCTATAGAGAGAATGGCTGTATAGATATCGAGGCGGTCAAGGCTCTGGACACTATGCCGTCTTTTTCCAGCAAATCCCATGAGGATCATATTGCTGGGAAAATTGAAGATATCGAGTTTGAGTTCTGTGAACTTAAGCTTGAACGTAAGGGGCACAAGTCATCAACAACAGTGTTTCGCGGTGGGGCTGTGGTGCTTAATGTGCCGTTTCAGCTGCATGGTCATACTGTAGTGGGGATGGACTACGGCAAGCTTGGTAATATGTTTGCCGCCTCTATGGCCAGGCGCAAAGTGGCACTGGAAAATCCCGGGTTTGAAAAACGCTTCGAGGTCAGTAGTACAGACCAGCAGTATTCCCGTTATTTGCTTTCACCGGCGATGATGGAGCGTTTACTGGCGTTAGATGACCTGTTTCGGGCGCGAGCTAAAGGCTCGGGGCTAAGCTGTGAGTTTAAGGGCAATCAGGTACTGCTGATGATTTCTTACTTTGGCGACCTGCTGGATACCGCTGACATAAATGTTTCAGCCTATGATCTCGACAAACTACCTTTGCTGGAGCAGGAACTGGCGATGATTACCGGGTTGATTAAACAGTTAAAGCTGGATTATTTGACAGCTAGGAACCTAGCAGTTCGTAACATGTCGGCAAGTTGAGATAAGCGCCCTCAACGAGGGCGCTCAATTGGATTAATAGAAAGTGTAATCTATTCTGAGGGTTAAGGTTCTGCCCGCGAGGTACTCGATGTATTGCTGAGCGGTAGTGTTATCCTTATCTCTGCTTCTGGCATAGCGATATTGCACTGCTTCTTTATCAAACAGGTTGTTTAGATGTAGGCTCAGTTTGACATCGTTGCTGACATCTATACGTCCTGAAAGATTAAAGTAGCTGTAGGCAGGAACAACGTCTTCATCCCGAACATTAAAATGGGTTTTGTACTCTCCATAATAGGTGTAATCCACCCGGGCATAGGCTTGTTTACCAAATAATTCAAAGCCCTGATCCAAAGCCAGGTAAGCGTTCCAATCCGGCACCATGGTCATGCTGTCGCCTTTTTTCGCTTCAATTGCATCGTTGTCTTTGGTGATTTCTGAATTGGTATAAGAAGTATTGAAAGTCAGTTCCAACTCATCAGCCAGTCTGGCAGTAGATTCGAATTCAAACCCTTGAGAACGCGCTTCGCCAGCATTGGCGGTAAAGCTAAACCCACAAGTCGGCATATAGATGCTAGTACGTATATCCGTCCAATCTATTTGATAGACTGCCGCGGCAAAGTCAAAGCGTCCACCAAATGTGCTCGCTTTGATCCCTAACTCATAATTCTCGATAGCATCGGACGTATATCGGTTTTGTCGCTGTGACGCATTGGGGTCGTCTTGACAGGAGCCTGCCAATGGACCGTTATTGCCACCTGGTCGATAGCCTTCGGAATATAATGCATAAACAGACATATCTCTGGAAGGGCGCCAGGATGCACTGAACTTATAACGATTTCCTGATTCACTGCCACCGGACAAGGTGGTTTCATTCGACCAAATTCCGCTTGCAACATCATGAAAGTCGTCTTTGAGATCAAAACGGCGAACACCGGCGTTTAACTCTAGCTCTCCCATATCACCCAAATTAAAGGTGTAAGCCACGTCAGCAAAAAAGGCCAGCTCACGGTAATAGTCTTTAATCAGTGAGTAACGCCAGTTATTTTGTGGATTGCCGAAATTTTCCTTACCTAGCTCGGTAACGTCCACCCCCCACCAATACAGGGCCAGTGCAGACACCAGATCGCCTTGTTCATGATATTGGTTCTGATTGTTAAAGGAGTCTTCGGTGAGCTTTTTGTCGTAGAACATACCGACAGTCCAGCTCAGGGGGCCTGGATTCAGGTTCTGGAAACGTAGCTCGTGGGTGGTTCTTTCCTGATAATCGTCGTAATCGTCATTGATAATCCAGGTCAGAAATAAATCATCTGCGTCCAGCCTGGTCCAGCTATCAAGTGAACTCATGCTGTATTTGCGGTAGGAACCAGCATAGTTGAGAGTGGCAACATCAAACAGGTTGTCATGGTTGATGTTCAGGGTGTAAAGGTTAGAACTGTTCTTATACCAGGGGTCCAGGCGTTCCCAGACCTGATACTTCTGTGCAACATTCTGTGCAACTTTAGGTGCACTGCCGCCGCGGCAGGCCGGGCGCTCCAGTGTGGGATCGCATTCAACAACAATGTCTTCAATATCATAGCCATAAGGGGCGTCGGGATTGGCGGTAGCAATAAAATCATAGTAGTAGCCGGGTTTTGAGCGGTCACCTAGGTTTTCTCCCCGTTCGTGATTCTCGACCCGGCTAAATCCCAAGGTAACATCCATCTGGTCAGATACCTGCCAGAGTAATTGTGAACGTAAGAATCTGTTTTCTTTGTCAGATTGCAGACCGGTATTCATGTTGACAAATGGCAGTTGGTCATAGTCTTTGTTGCCGTTAACCCGCAGTGCCAGCTTACCGTCAACAAGCGGCACATTGATACCTAGGGTGAGGTTGTTGTCATAACCGTCAACATCCTTTTCTGCACTAACTTGCATTGACCCAAATAATTCAAACTCGTCCAGCTTGGGTTTGTTAGTGATAATACGAACCGTGCCACCGATAGCGTTAGAACCGTATAAGGTACCCTGTGGGCCACGCAATACTTCCACGCGTTCAACGTCTGAAAGATTGGTGAATACAAAAGGTATGTCATCCACAAAGGTAGCCGTTGTATTGGGCACCGTCGTATTACCGCCGCTCAGACCTCGCAGTATTAACTGTCCTCTTGGCATGGCTGCGCCAGCCAGGGTACGGTAGATGTCTGTGGCGCTTGTGTAATTCCTGTCAACAATGTCCATAGCGGAAATACTGGACACTGACATTGGAATTTCGACGAGAGTTTCTTCCTTGCGGCGTGACGTGACCACCACCTTTTCCACTTCAGTATCGGCTTCTACCTCCTGTTGTGCTTGGGCATAGGCTTGGGGATAAGCCGTTAGTGCCATCAGGACTGCCAGATGAAGAGATGTTTTACAAAGTCCGTGTTTGCCTGACATGTGCATAGCGTGCTCCAGGTTATTATTCGAATAGGTAGCTATAATTTGGCGCCTGTTGAATTTCGGAAGGATGCCAAAATAGCCTAGTATATGAACAGTTTGGAAATTTCGGCTAGTTAATTTTGTTTTTAAATATCATGTGTTTAGATTTGATTGTTGTGAACAATCAAAGTGACATTAGATGCAAGAGGATGGTGAATCTTGATGTGTCGAAAAATTCAGAAGGAATAAAGTTGTTAGTAGGTTTGGCATGGGATGATGCCCAACCTACAGTGTTTTATTTAAGCAAAAACAACGGTTTTATGCTGGTGAATAATCACCCTGTCTTCCAGGTGATAACGAACGCCATTAGCCAGCGCTTGTTTTTCACAGTTTTTGCCTTTGCGCACCATATCGGCTGCAGAGTCGCTATGACTGATACGCATGACCTCCTGTTCGATAATTGGGCCCTCATCCAGATCTGAGGTGACATAGTGGCAGGTGGCCCCAATCAGTTTAACGCCCCTATCGTAGGCTTGCTGATAAGGCTTGGCTCCTGCAAAAGAAGGTAAAAAGCTATGGTGAATATTAATGGCTTTTCCAGCCAAAGCTTCGCAAAGCTGATTGGGAAGAATTTGCATAAATCTGGCTAACACAGTGAGGTCAGCCTGATAGTGATTGAGCAGACTATGAATTTCTGCAAAGGCCTTTTCCTTGCCAAGTGCCTGAAAGTCTACCCAGTGAAAAGGAACGTTATACCAGTCAGCAAACTGCTGCATATGCGGGTGGTTGGCAATAATGCAAGGAATATCACAATACAATTCGTTGGTATGCCAGCGATGCAGTAAATCAATCAGACAGTGCGATTCGTGACTGGCGAGTAGTGCCACTCTCTGCTTTTGATGCGAGTCAGCTAAACGCCAGTTCATTTGATACTGCTCAGCTAAGGGTTTGAATATCGAGCGAAAGGCTTCCAGGCTAAGAGGCAGAGAATCAGCGCGAATTTCATGGCGCATGAAAAATCTGCCGGTTTGCAGGTCCGTATGGTGGCTAGCCTCCACTATGGTTGCATTGTGACCGGCTAAGAACTGGCTGACAGCGGCAACCAGGCCTACTTGGTCCGGACAATCGATAACGAGGCGAAAAGTTTGTTGCATGGCAGCGTCCTTCAGTTTGCTTGGGCAACGTTATACCAGTTGGCAGGGCGGGGTAAAAGCGGCATTTTTAGGATGTTGTCACCAGAAGAGGCTTGATTTGAACAAAATTATACTCAAAAACTCAGTAAGCCCTACCAGGATAAGCAAAACCTCTTGGCTTTAGTGCAAACCATTACTGGAAGTGCCCACGGGCTAACTGTTCGCGGATTGAGCCAGGCTCTGTCAGTGGCCAGTGTTCCATTACCCTGTAACGGACACCGGAGGTGGTAGATTGTGACTCAAATAAACAAAATGCTTTAACGTCGAAATACATGTCTGGGGCACAAAGTGGCGCGGGGGGATTTTCACGTAGTTTACGAAACAAACTGATATGCGGCTGATAAGGGCGGTTATCTGTCGATATCCTCTGCTGGTTCAGCTTGTCTCGTAATTGTGTCACCAAAGCATCAAGTGCGGATGGTATCTGCGTAGGGCCAATCCAATAGACTTTAGGTTTGGACCAGTAACCAGTTTGATCTATGTGCAAACTGAAGCTGTCTCCTGAGACTTGATGCGCGGCGTGATACACCCTTTCCAGCGCGTTGTCTGCTGTTTCCCCTAAAAATGCCAAGGTAATGTGAAAATTGCCGGGTGCTACGGGATGGGCCAGCGATGGCAGCATTTTATTACGCCATTGATCTATGGCCAGTTTGTCTGGGCCAGTAAAATCAAGACCAAAGAAAAGTCGCATCGAGGATCTCTTATCATTTTATTTAGAGGAGTACTGGGTGCGCGCCAGTAAAGCCCGTGATTGAGCTGTGACCTTACTATGAATGGACCAGGAGGGGAATGTTAAGAGCGAGTGGCCTCTTCTGCTTGGTGCATGGCATGATACAATCTGCCATCTTGTGGTTGCGAGCTAAACGCAAATTGTTGTTTTGTGCTGATAAGATCTTGCACCTACTTAGTTTGTCAGGCACTGAATCAGCCACCCTATAGCTAAGGTGAGTTCCCGAGCATGTCTCTGCCTGTTGTCAGTATTAAATCCCAGTTACTAGAAGAGATTGGTCGTCGCAACGTTATTTTAAGTGCTCCACCTGGAGCCGGTAAGTCGACAGCCATTCCCTTATGGCTGTTGGCAAACCCATCATTTAAAGACAAGAAGATCCTGATGTTGCAACCCCGACGGGTTGCAGTGAGGACTATTGCCGGTTATCTGGCGTCTCAGTTAGGGGAGCAGGTCGGACAGACCGTGGGATATCGTGTGCGTGGGGAGAATAAAACCGGTCAGAACACCCGTCTGGAAATTCTGACCGAAGGTCTGCTCACGCGCAAGTTGCAGCAGGACCCTGAGCTCGCAGATACCGCTGTAGTTATCTTTGACGAGTTTCATGAGCGTAATCTGCATAGCGATTTTGCCCTGGCCTTGTGTCTGGAAAGCCAAAGTGCCTTGCGTGAGGATCTGCGCTTGTTGCTCATGTCGGCCACCCTCGATGAGCTGGGCCTGGAGCGTTTATTGCCGGATGCCGCATGGCTGCAATGTGAGGGGCGAAGTTTCCCTATTGACTACTCTTACCACGTTCCGCCATCTCAGCAGCAATGGCTGCCTTTTATGGCCACTGTTATTCGACAGGCATTGACGCAAGATGGCGGGGTGCTGGCGTTTTTGCCTGGCGCGGGCGAGATCCGAAAGTTGGCTGGGCTTTTGTCTGAGCAGTTGGATAGCAAGGTGCAGTTGCATTGTTTGTATGGGGAACTGGGTAAACAAGCGCAAATGGCCGCCGTGGAGCCATTGCCTGTTGGGATGAAAAAGTTAGTGCTTGCTACCAACATAGCAGAAACCAGTCTTACCATTGAAGATATTAGCCAGGTGATTGATTGTGGCCTGGAAAAGGTGGCTCGCTTTGAACTGAATCAGGGCGTGACTCACCTGACCAGCCAGCGCATTTCTCAGGCATCTGCCACGCAGCGGGCAGGGCGGGCAGGGCGGGTCGGCCCCGGTCGTTGCTACCGGTTGTGGGGACAGGATCAGTTGTGTCGCATGGCCAGTCAAAGTCAGCCGCAAATCTTGCTTGCTGACATAGCGCCGCTGATGTTGGAGGCGGCTGCCTGGGGGACGGAATTGACGGCATTGCCGCTATTGGATTATCCGACGCAAGCCCAGCTTTCTCAAGCTCGGGAATTATTGGTGCAGCTGGACGCATTGGATAGTGACGGCCGAATTACCCGTCACGGTAAAGCGTTATGCCAGTTGGGGTGTCACCCCCGCCTAGCCAATATGATGTTGCACGCGAAGCAATTGGGCTCGGCGGCACTGGCATTAGCTTGTATGCTGGCCGCCTTGCTGGAAAGTAAAGATCCGCTGAAAGCCTCGCATACCTTGTGTATCAGTGAACGTATCGACTGGCTGCTGCGCCATCGTCAGGATCCCATTATGCAACTGGCGGTAAACTGGATGCGGCGTTTGCAGCGCGAGTTTGTCGACAAGGTTGATAGTCGTGATGCGGCACGCTTGCTTATTCACGCATTTCCAGACCGGATAGCTAAGTCTCGTGGCGCAGGTCGCTATCTGCTTGCCAGAGGTATTGGCATCAAGCTGGATGAGCAAGATCCACTCTGTGATCACGATTACCTGCTGGTGGCGGATCTTATTCAGACCGGTGCCGGTGGCGATATCCGGGCGGGATTGACGGCCAGACTTGATTGGCCGGTACTGGAAGCGGAAGCGGGCCATTGGCTGACATCCAGCGTTAGCTGTGACTGGCATGATGACGTTGGGCAGATCCGCGCTCGTAAGCTGTTGAAACTGGGCAGCATTGTGGTACGTAATGAAGTGATGGCCAACCCGGATAAGGCCCAACTCGAGCAGATCTGGGCCTCTCTTATCCGTGAAAAAGGCCTGACCTGGTTGCCATTGGCAGACAATGCCAAGCAGCTGTTAAACCGTATTCATCTGGCCGCTAAAACCCTTGGCCAGCCTGAACTCTCGGCCTGGACAGACGCCGCCCTGCTGGACAGTCTTGCCGACTGGCTGATACCTTACTTGGCTGAGGTACGTACCTTAAAACAGTTACAAGCTCTGGATTTTGCCGCATTGCTGCGCAATCGTCTGGACTGGAATATGCAAAGCTGGCTGGATAAAGCCTTGCCCACCCATTTCGTCGTGCCAAGCGGCAGTCGCTGTGCACTGGAATACAGCGAAGATGGTCAGGTTACCTTGTCGGTACGCATGCAGGAAATGTATGGTCAGGCCGACACACCGACTATTGCAGAGGGGCGTATCATCCCAATTATTGAACTCTTGTCTCCGGCCAGGCGTCCATTACAAAAGACCCGAGACCTGGCCGGGTTTTGGGCAGGAACTTACAAGGATGTGCAGAAGGAAATGAAAGGGCGCTACCCCAAACATTTTTGGCCGGACAATCCGGCCTCTGCCCAGGCGACCACGCGAACCAAGAAGGCGATGTAATGACAAAACGCAAAGCAGCACAACCATCCCGCAATCCATTTAAGTGGTTATGGCGCCACAGTCTCAAGATTGTTCTGGTCGGGTTGGTGTGTCTGACAGCCTACTGCTTGTATCTGGATGCGCAAATAAAAGACAAGTTCAGTGGTAGTAAATGGCAGGTACCTGCCCAAATTTATGCCAGGCCGATGTTGCTTCAGGTTGGCCAGGAATTGGCGATGGACGAAGTCGTCGAAGAGCTCGAATGGTTGGCCTACCGCAGGGTACCTTCGGTGAAAGGCAGCGGTCAGTTCAATCGACAGGGTAATCAGCTGATCTTCCATCGTCGCGCCTTTGAATTTGCCGGAGGCTTTGAGGACGAAGCTCGGGTAACACTAACTTTTGCCAATGGAGAGCTTGCCGGCATCCAACTGGATGGTGGGCGCGCCCAGAACAGCCTACGCCTTGAACCTTGGCTGGTAACCCGGTTTGCCAACAACAGTCAGGAAGACCGTATGCTGGTTGAGCTCGCTGATGTGCCGCCTGAACTGGTACAAATGTTGTTGCTGGTGGAGGACCGGGATTTTTACCAGCATTTTGGTGTGGCTCCTTTGGCCATTCTGCGCGCCCTGGTGGCGAATGTTAGTGCTGGTCGGGCCGTGCAAGGGGGCAGTACGCTAACTCAGCAGTTGGTGAAAAACTTCTTCCTCAGTCAGGAGAAATCCCTGAGTAGAAAGCTAAATGAAGCCTTGATGTCGCTGTTAATTGAGCTGCGTTACAGCAAGGATGAGATTCTCGAGGCGTACCTTAACGAAGTGTTCCTCGGGCAGAACGGTGCCAACGCCGTGCATGGTTTCGGGTTGGCCAGCTATTTTTACTTCGACCGCCCATTGGATGAGCTTAGCATCCCGGAAATGGCGATGCTGGTGGGCATCATCAAAGGTCCTTCATTCTTCAATCCGCGTCGCCATGAAGAGCGGGTACTGGAACGACGCAACCTGGTACTGCGTTTGTATTTTGATGATCAGCAAGCTACCGCTCAGCAGTATGCGGCCTGGTTAAAAACCCCGCTTGGATTGGCGCAAGGTTCGAAGCTGGCAAAGGGAAAACACCCGGCCTTTATGGATCAGGTGCGCCGTGAGCTCAATGTTGCCTTGCCTGATCCCTCTTTGCATCAGGCTGGGATTAAAATTTTTACCACCTTGGATCCACTGGCCCAGCGCAAGGCTGAGCAATCAGTCAGTCAGAGTTTGGATGGGCTGGAAAAGCGGCGCAAGATCAGCGAGCTGGAAGCCGCTATGGTGGTTAGTGACATTGCTACCGGTGAAATTCGCGCCTTGGTGGGCAGCCGCAATACCGATTATCAGGGCTTTAACCGGGCCTTGGATGCACGGCGGCAGATAGGTTCTATTATTAAACCCGCGGTATACCTGACCGCACTGGAACAACCGGCTTATTACAATCTGGCAACCCCGTTAAAAGATGAGCCTATTAAACTGAAAAGCAGCCAAGGGCAGCTGTGGTCGCCGCAAAATGCCGACCGTCAATTCAGAGGCGAAGTATCATTACTGACGGCCTTGAGCCATTCCCTTAATGTGCCCACGGTCAGCCTGGGAATGGAGGTTGGCTTAAGTGAAATTGCTTATACCCTGAAACGCCTGGGCGTGGAGGAAGACGTGAGTCTTTATCCGGCATTAACCTTAGGCGCAGCGGCTTTTACACCTCTTGAAGTCAATCAGATGTACCAGACACTGGCAAATGAAGGGCTGTATATTCCTTTGCATACTATCGACACCGTTACTGATTCAGACGGACGTCTGATTTGGCAGCAAAAGCTGACTGGTGAGCGCCGCGCAGATCGTAAGGCAGTGTACTTGCTCAACTATGCCCTGAATAAAGTGACCCGGGATGGCACCGCCAAAGTGCTTAAGCAAAGCTTCCCGAGCTTGCATCTGGCCGGCAAAACCGGCACCACGGATGACTACCGTGATGCTTGGTATGCCGGGTTTGACCGCAATAATCTGGTGACTATCTGGCTGGGTAAAGACAACAACGAAGCCACAGGCCTGGCTGGCGCTACTGGCGCACTGCCTCTGTATATTGATTATTTGAAGCGCCAGCATCCTAAATCCCTGGTGAGACCTTTCCCACAAGGATTGGGTATTGCACATTTTGATAGTGTGACCGGCCAGCATCTGCAGCCTGGTTGCCCACAGAGTGTTAGTGTGCCAGCGGTACTCGATGCACTTGCCGCTGCGCAGCACTGCGAAGGCAAAAGGGAACCCAAGCAAGCACCGAAAAAACCGAGCTTCTGGGAGCGCTTATTCGGTGATTAATCCGGGTTCGATGGCCACAATACTTAGTCTGTAGAAACCTTGGTAATCAGTTTATCTTGACTGGCTAGTGCAGCCTATTGGTCGGTGGGGGGAAGGTAAATAGCCAGGTTGGACTCCTTCTATAGCAATCCAGCAACGCTTGCCCGAAGACTTAGCCGCATAAAGACAAGCATCAGCGGCTTCCAGAGCCTGATGCCCGTTTACCTGTTGTGGGTATTCTATCGAGTAAAGGCTGTGCCAGCTCTGCTGCTCGCCTGCGGTTGGTAAAACGAGAGACAACTACGAATTCCTCACCACTCCAGCGCCCCAGATAGTCAGAGCTGCGAAATACCTGTTGGAGTGACGCGGCAAATTGTTGTGGCATCAAATCCCCGGCACTGTGCCCGTGTGATTTGCTGACGGGCCAATCAATTCTGCCTAAGTCTTTTAGTACGTTGGCGACTTTTGTGTGGCTGTCGGCCATGTTCTTTGGCTGACCAGAATCAATATCCAAGCGTAACGCATCCTGAAAATAGGTTAATGCAGTTTCCTGGTCACCCATATCACGATGCATTTCACCAATATTGTAAAATGATGAGGCTAACTCACAGTGTCATTGTGTTTTGGGGCTATTTCTAATGCTTGGCCTCAAGCATGCAGGGCGTCCTGCCATTCCATGGCGTGGTCTGAAACAAACAGCGGGCATAACACTATTACCCACCTGCTTGGTCTATCAAACATTTTGACTCATGCTAATATAAAATTAACTGGAGTGTTACATTTGTTGGGCCGTATTGATTCCCGTCCAGGCAGACCAAAAATTTGCCCTGTCTTTCGGTTTTGAATAAGGCGTTTGTTGTTACGTTGTTGAGGTTCAACCTGATTGAAGCAAAATCTTGAACTGCTGATGGAGATGTTGGCGGCTTTGCCGGATCCTGTCTTTGTTCTCTCTGAGTCAGGCAAGTATGTCGCCTTGATAGGTGGTCATGACGCCCGGTATTACCACGATGGCTCGCATTTGGTAAATTTCAGCCTGCATGATGTTTTGCCCAAAGAGCGGGCTGATTGGTTTTTGCAGGAAATCCAGCAAACTATCAGCGAAGGACGCCTTCGAACGGTTGAGTATGCTTTGGGGGCCAGAGATGTAAAGGGATTGGAATTAGCCGAAGGACCTGATGAGGAGATCTGGTTCGAAGGGCGTATTCAGCCGCTGCGAAAACCCGTGAAAGGTGAGCGTGCCGTGGTGTGGGTGGCCAGAAACATCACTGAACGTTACAAGATGCAGATGCAACTTAAGATTTTATCCGAGCAGGATGAACTTACCGGCGCTTTCAATCGGCGCAAGCTGATGGAAGCCTTGGAAGAGCGCTTCGCGGAATATCAACGTTACCACCATCCCTTATCTCTGATTATCTTCGATTTGGACCGTTTTAAAGGCGTCAATGACAAGTTTGGCCATATTGCCGGTGACAAGGTGCTGCTCACTATCACTAACTTGTGCCAAAAGCAGCTCCGCCAGCAGGATCTGCTATGCCGACATGGTGGCGAAGAATTTGCGGTACTGTTGCCCAATACTAACTTGGTTGATGCTGTTCAGCTTGCAGAGCGGCTACGCAAGACTGTTGCTGGCTATGATTTTAAACAGGAACTCGGTGAGTCTTATTCCATTTCCATCAGTGCTGGCGTCAGTACGCTACATAGCGAAGATAAGATAGAAAGCTTAATGAAACGGGCCGACGATGGACTTTATCAGGCAAAGAATAGCGGCCGAAATTGTGTTATCAGCCGCCCATCTTAAGACTTTACAGAGTCGCTAGCACGCGATCTGCGGCTGCCAGGGTTTGCTCGATAATAGCCTGGTCGTGACAGGCGGATACAAAGCCCGCTTCATAGGAGGCTGGGGCCAGATACACGCCTTCAGCCAGCATGGCATGATAGAAGCGATTAAATTGCGCTTGGTTGCAGTTGATGGCTTGTTGATAATTCGTCACTCGCTCAACATCGGTAAAGAACAAGCCAAACATGCTACCTGCATAGTTGATGCTCATAGGGATGCCATGTTTATCCGCCAAGGCTTTAAAGCCTTCAGCCAATTGCTTGGTGGTTTGGCTTAACTGCTCATACAGGCCGGGTTGCTGAATAGCGGTGAGAGACGCAATACCGGCGGCCATCGCAACAGGGTTACCGGATAAGGTACCAGCCTGATAGACAGGCCCGGTGGGCGCGATATGGCGCATAATCTCGGCTTTACCACCGAAGGCTCCCACCGGCATGCCGCCGCCCAGTACTTTACCCAGGCAAGTCAGATCCGGAGTCACACCATAGTGCGCTTGCGCGCCGCCCAGTGCGACACGAAAACCTGTCATGACCTCGTCGATTATCAATACCGCGCCATATTCATCACAAATGGCGCGCAAGCCTTGCAGGAAGCCTTCAACCGGTGGAATACAGTTCATATTACCGGCAACAGGTTCAACGATAATACAGGCAATCTGATCGCCCACCTCGGCAAATGCCTGACGAACACTGTCCAGATTATTGTATTCCACTGTCAGAGTGTGCTGAGCAAAATCGGCAGGAATGCCCGGGGAGCTGGGTACGCCAAGGGTCAGGGCGCCAGAACCGGCTTTTACCAGTAGCGCGTCTGCATGACCATGGTAGCAACCCTCAAATTTCAGGATTTTGTCGCGGCCAGTATAGCCGCGTGCCAAGCGAATGGCGCTCATGGTGGCTTCGGTGCCTGAGTTAACCATGCGCACCATTTCCATGGAGGGGACAAGCTGGCTAACCAGTTCGGCCATCTGTACCTCGATTTCGGTGGGGGCGCCGAAGCTTAAGCCTTTTTCCACCGCGTCCAGTACCGCCTGGCGAATAGCAGGATGATTGTGCCCCAGGATCATAGGGCCCCACGACTGCACGTAATCGATATAACGCTTTCCATCGGCGTCGAACAGGTAAGGCCCATCGGCCCGCTCAATAAACAACGGCGTGCCACCAACGGCTTTAAAGGCGCGAACCGGAGAATTAACGCCACCGGGAATGTGCTGTTGGGCGCGTTCGAACAACTGAATGGATTTTTGCATGTTATCAGCCTGAATAAGTTAAAAGAGAGAGGCGCTAGATGTTTTGTTTGTTGCTGTACCACTGCACGTCGCAATCGTACTTCTCAACAATATCTTCTACACCAAGTGTTAAGGCGAACAGTGCCATACGGATCAATACCCCATTATCTACCTGGCGGAAGATAGCCAGATTGGGGTTGAGGTTTAAATCATTATCCAGTTCATTGGCATCGGCGCGGGAGTCGCGTGGCAGCGGGTGCATAATCACGGTTTTGGACTGGAAATGACGGGTATAAATATCCTGATTAAGGCGGAACTTACCCCGATATTTGTTGGCTTCATCTTTACTGGTAAAGCGCTCTTCCTGAACGCGAGTCTGGTAGCAGATATCAGCATCTACACTGCCTTCCAACTGATCGGTAACCTTAAAACTGTGACCGGCATTGTCAATTTCATCCATGATGTATTGCGGCATAGCCAGTTCCTGCGGGGAAATCAGGGTAAAGCGAATGTTCTTGTACAGACACAGCAGTTTGGATAATGAATGCACAGTGCGTCCATGTTTCAGGTCGCCTATCATGGCGATATGCATACCTTCGATGCTGTCGCCGTGGAATTGCAGCTCCTTGCTGATGGTATAGAGATCCAACAAGGCCTGAGTGGGGTGCTCGTTGGGCCCGTCACCGCCGTTAATTACCGGCACCCGGCTGCCTTCGGCAAATTCGGCCACTGAGCCTGCATCCGGGTGACGCATAGCGACAATGTCTGAATAGCTGGACAGTACCCTGGCCGTATCAAACAACGACTCGCCTTTAGACAGTGCTGAAGTGGCCATACCCGCGGTTTCTCTGACTTCTCCCCCCAGCAGGTTAAACGCCGTTCCAAAACTGACCCTGGTACGGGTGCTGGCTTCAAAAAACAGGTTACCCAAAATAGCGCCATCCAACACCTTGGTGCGCTTCTGTCGGTGCGCGTAAGGGCGCATTCTGTCTGCTACCTGAAACACTTGCTGAATGTTGTCGCGATTGAATTGATTGACAGAAAGAATGTGCTGACCTTTGAACTGGTTCATGGGGATATCGGCTTAGTTGGGAGTGGGTGGATTTTAGCAAGACCGAGCGGTGAAGACTATCCCGGTACTGGGTTGCCTGGCGTTTTATCTCAGCTTTCTTTGACTAAGGGCAAACTACCCCCAAGGCCGGTAAACAGCTTGGGGGACTAGGCTAGAGGTCGATACCTGTGCGACTCACCATATTCAGCTTTTCGTCATCACCGGGGAATTCAAAGAATTCAGTGACATGTCTGAATACCGCCTCGGTGTCAAAGTGGGCGCGCTCCGGCTGTTGGATACGGCGTTTTGCAATCTGTGCCAGGCACTGCTCGTCAGTCAGCTCCAGAAAAATCATCTGATGCTTCGCACCCAGTTCACTGCACAAGGTCACAAACCAAGCTCGTTGCCGTACTGTGTTAGCTGGAAAATCCATAACCACATTGGTACCGGTCGCCAGGATCTGCTGCACATGCCGTTTAACAAAGGGTCTGATGGTGCTTGCGAGCTTGAGGTAGTCTTCGAATGTTTCGATTTGATTGGGATAGTGCGCAGAAAGCCAGTCATCTTCTGAAATGCACACCGCGTTGTTTTCAGATGCCACTTTCTGCGACCAGGTAGACTTACCGGCCCCCATCTTTCCGCAAAAAAAGAACAGCGTTCCCATACCAGCCAAAATGCACCTCTTTTTTACTCAATCAAAACAGTTTTGCTTGTCTTGGCAGACCTATTCAGCCTCTGCCAACTCTCTCTTTAGAGTAAGGGTTTAACCACCGCCAGACAAACTATCGCCAGCAGTATTAATACTGGCGCTTCGTTCAAAAAACGATAGAAGCGCGGTGAATGATGATTTTCATCTTTGGCAAATTGTTTAAGCAGCCGATAGAGGTAGAAGTGATAGGCGTAAATGGCAATCACGCCAACTAGTTTGTAATGCAGCCACATGGAAGCGCGAAACCAATCGCGGCCGTAGGTAAAGATCAGCGCCAGGCCGAATACCAGGGTCAGCACAGCAAAGGGGGTAACAAACCACCACAAGCGGCGCTCCATGACTTTAAACTGGTCTTTGACCGCCTGGTTGTCAGTTTGAGCATGGTAAACGAACAGGCGGGGCAGATAAAAAATCCCGGCCATCCAAGCCACCATAAAGAAAACGTGTAAGGCCTTGAGCCACAAAATCATCAGTACTGCTCCTTCATTAATTGGGCACGCAAGCCGTTCCAGGTGATTACTCCGACAATGTCGCTGGGGGTGTCTTCATAGATATAAACGGCACCGTCACGACTGGCTTGCAGAATTTCGTATACCTCGGCGAGGGTTGCCTGGGCAGGTACACCTTCCATCACCACATATTTAAGCGGGTTACTCTGGTCCGGACTCAGGCTTACATCAAACTGTACAAGAGAATATTGCATGCCAATTTCAAAATCTTGCGCCAGTACTATTAAATCCGTGGGCTGTTGCTGCAAGTGGTTGAGCATAAGCTGCTCTGGGCTATCCTGAAACAACTTAAAGTCTTTGTTGGCTTCGGCCATAACCCCAGTTTTTTGCAGGTGCTCACGAATCGACGACGTGGTGTAGCTAAGTTTCTGGTAATCCAGTTGGCGAATAAAAATGGAGCGGTTTTTAAATAACTGAGTCGACGTGACATAGGCTGGCACAATCACCAGCATGGCTGGCAAGATAATTTGTGGAGACAACGACAGTTCCATGGCCGCAGATAAGGCCGCCAACGGCGCATGTAACACGGCGCTGAGTAATCCAGCCATACCTAACAAGGCAAAGGTGCCGGTATAGGCGGAGGTATCATCCATAAACAGCCCCAAGGGCAGCAGCATAATGGCGCCGGTTAATACCCCCATACCGATAACCGGACCTATTACCCCGCCGGGTACACCCAGGCCCAAGGCTATCAAGGTCAGAAGGAACTTGGCGGCCAGAATGGCAAATAGCAATACGAGATTATCCGGTGAACTTACTACAAACTGGATGGAGCTCATGCCCGAGCCCATCGCCTGCGGCAGCAAATAGCCAACCATACCTGTTAATAACCCGGCGAGTAATAATCGGCTGGCCATATTCAAGGGGCGAAACCAGCGAATCATATTCATTAACTGATTATTAAATAAGGTGGCCATGGCACCCAGTAACACACCTACCGGGATCAGGTACAAATAGAACCAGTTATTAAACTGGCCGAAGTTAAGTAGCGCCAGTTCGCTGCCCTCGCCAAATACCAGGCGGGTTAGCACCGAGCCACAGGCAGCAGCCAGCATGACGGGAATGAAAATATGGATTTTGTATTCACGCAGCACCACTTCCATAACAAAAATGACCGCCGCAAAGGGGGTGTTAAAGGAAGCGGAAATGCCCGCAGCAATGCCGCACCCTGCCAGAATTCGAATACTGTTATAGGGGAGTTTTAACCACTGACCTAAGAAGCTACTGCCCGCCGCCCCTAAATGCACACTAGGGCCTTCACGCCCAACTGAAAATCCGCTGGCCAGGGCAACGACGCCACCAAAAAACTGGTTTATGCTGGTACGCAGTGGAATGTGGCCATAACGATGTTTAACCCGGTGGATCACGTAGGGAATGCCCATACGGTAATGCTTAAAGCCGGTGACAAAGGCAAACAGCAGGATCAGGGCGGCGCCGATGATGGGCAGAATAAATCGGTCAACTGCATCCATAGTGGTAAAATTGTCGCCCTGTTGCAGGTACAATCCCTGCAATAGCTCGATGGTCAGGCGAAACAGAATTATCACCACAGCGGCACAAACACCGCCGACTATGCCGAGCAGGCAAAGTTGCACTGAGGTGCGTGGATGAGCGAGTTCCTGGCGCAGTCCCTGTAAATTCATGGTGTGGTTGGCAAGGCGATTTATCGCAAGTCTATCACAACTCAGCAGAAGAAAACCCTGATATGACAGACACTTTGGTCAAAGAGGAAATGGATGTTGCTGTCTCCTAAAGCATTGAAAACGAAGTTGGGCGCCATGCGCTTTTATTGGCTGATGATCGCCCTGCTGGTATTGGTTGGTTACCTGGGAATTCGTTGGGGTAACCATCAGTATGAATACCAAGCGCGTCAGATTGAGGCCCTCGAGCAAAGTTTGGCGAACGTCACGGCGGAAAATAATAAGCTGACCAAAAGCCTGAATATCCTGGGCGTGGAACTGGAGGTTGAGCGTTTAGCCAGCCAACAGATGCAGGGTAGTCTTACCCAGAGTATGCAAAAGCAGGCGGAGATTCGTCGGGAATTGTCCTTCTACCAGAAAGTCATGGCCCCAGAGATGCAAGAGCAGGGGGTGGTGGTCGATTCCTTGGATATCGAAGCGACCAACAGCCCGGGCTATTTTCGTTTTGCATTGGTGATGATGCAAAAAGATAAGCGTAAAGATCTGGTGCAAGGCCAAGCACAGGTAGTGATTCATGGTAGTAAGGATGGCACGCCGTCGCAGTTGGTACTTACTGACTTAATGGGCGATGACAGCAAGCCCCTAGGCTTTCGATTCCGCTATTTTGAGGTGCTGGAAGGGGTGTTCCAACTGCCAGAAGGCTTTATTCCTCAGCGCCTCGAAGTGGATTGCAGCCTGACGAAGCCTAAAAAGGGTGAGCTAAAACGCAGCTTTGAGTGGTTGTTGTCGGTGTCGGAAACGGCCGAACTGAATAGTTGATTGAAATAGTCAGGTATAAGATAATAGCGGCGTTTGCATACAACCGGTGCACCCGGTTTTTTCGGTCCTGATTGAGGTTAAAGATGTCTGTCGAATCAGCCTATCCTGTTGAATTCTCCGATGCGGCGGCCCGCAAGGTCAAAGCGTTGATTGAAGAAGAAGAAAACCCGAACCTCAAGTTACGGGTGTTTGTTACTGGCGGTGGTTGCTCGGGCTTTCAATATGGCTTTACCTTTGATGAAAAGGTTAACGATGGTGATACCACCATTGATAAAGACAGTGTGACATTAGTGGTTGACCCTATGAGTTTGCAGTATCTGGTAGGCGGCACGGTTGACTATAGCGAAGGGCTTGATGGTAGCCGTTTTCTGGTTAATAACCCCAATGCCACCACCACCTGTGGATGTGGTTCAAGCTTCAGCATCTGACCAATTTGGCCCGTAATAGGTTGCGGGCCAGCAATTCTCTGGCTTAGGCCAAACTTTCCTGCCAAAAACAAAATTCATATACAAATATTTAACACGCTCTAGTATGGTATTAATTCTTACTTAGCTTGTGAGTTTGTTCCATTTGAATAGATATTACCGAGCCCGTTTGATGTGTTGGGCCGGGTTACTCCTTATCGCCATTAGCAGACCGCTGTTGGCAGACGAGGAGCTAAAACCGCTAAAAATGGACAGCCCCATTCAGCCGGATAGTCCTTACAGTCAGTTTGTTGGGGAACTGCTGGGGAATGCTTATGCTTCTCTTGGTTATCGTCTCGAGCTTGAGTCCATGCCCCTTGGGCGCAGCTTTATTGAGGCTGACGAAGGGCGCTTGGATGGCTTGCGAGACAGGGGGCAGAGCATAGGAGGCGTGTACCCAAATCTGATTCAAGTGCCTTTCCCGCTCTACGATTTCAATTTGGTGTTGCTGGCTGACCGGCGTCGCTGCGGACTATGTGAACTGGGCGACCTTAATAGTCTGGTGACATTAAGGGGATTTCAGTTTCAGGAAGACTATTTCAATCGTCAGCCGGTGCATCCGCAAATCCTGAAACTAGGTGATACCAACGCGGTATTGGACATGCTGAGGTTAAAGCGGGTGGATGCGGCAGTCATGACCGAATTGATTGTGCCGGCGAGCTTTTATCAAAGCTCAGCACATTGGATCCAATACCCACTGGATAATGCTTCCATATTTCATTACTTACACGCAAAGCATGCTTCGCTGGCCAGAAAGCTGGCAAGCAAACTGGAAGAGATGGAGTTGACCGGTGAAGTGTGGCGGCTACGTCAGAAGTATGGGATCCCACCAATACATATCGCCCCCTCCCTAGGGCCAAGTAGCAAAGTGTCTGCGATATCGGGCAATTGGCAGGGCTACACGGACACTCCACAATCGACATACTGGCGCATTTTAGCCGGGGTTTTTGCTGATCAGGCCGTGGAGCTGGAAACGCGGCAATCAAACTGGAAGCGGGCAAAACAAGAGTTTATGGAAGGCCGCTTTGACATGCTGGTAGGGGCCTATGCCATTGAAGTCCCTGCGGATGCCCTTCGTTCCAATGTGCATATTGACTATGAGTATCCCGTGGTGGCTGTGGCGGCGGATGCTTCGCGCCTGACGGCCATGCTAGACGGGGGGAAACCAGGTAAGGCCTGCCATGTGCTGGGCTATGAGTTCGCCAGTTGGCTACCCGCCAATCTTGAGATTTATGAGGCCAGCAACCTGCTGGACTGCGTCAAGCTACTGCAAAGCCAGCGTGTGGATCTGCTGGTGGATTTTAGCTACAACTTAAGTGATGAGGAAAAGGCTATCTATGTGCAGCGTGAGATTAAAGAAGCCTTACCTTTGTTCGTGGTATTTCAAAATACCAGTCGTGGTCATTTACTAAGGAAAATTTTTGAGCAGAGTTTCCGGCAATTGGTTGCATCTGGCGCAGCAGCTGGTTACTTTCCTGACCAGGCGAGCTATCAACAGGCTCGTCTAACAAAATCCCCTTAAACATCAAATGGAGCATTGCCATGCTTAAGCTATACGGCTCAACCACATCACCTTTTGTGCGCCGTTTACGCCTGCTGTTGGTCGATCACGACCATGAGTTTATCAATATGCAGATTTTCGAAGGTGCAGATAGAGAATTGCTGCGATCATTAAACCCGACCTTGAAAATCCCCATGCTGGACGATGATGGTGAGGTGATTTTTGATTCTCGGGTGATTTTTCGTTACCTGAGTGAGAAGTTGGGGCTGACCAGGTTGAGCTGGGCGCAGGAAAATACCCTGACCTTGATTGATTCGGTCAATGATGCCCTGGTACAGGCGCTGCTAATGAAGCGTTCTGATGTTGTGGCCGACTCAGCCAAACTTATTTTCCGCCTGCAGCAAGAGCGCATTGAAACCGTGTTTGCTGAATTGGAAAAACTTGCGGCAGATGGAGAATTCGACCAATGGGATTATCCAGCGATTTGTTTGTATTGCTTATTGGACTGGGTATTGTTCCGTGAATTGCATGATGTGCAGACTTATCCTTCACTAATGGCTTTTCATGCCAAACATGCGACTAAAGCAGAATCTCTGGCAACCGATCCACGCGAGTAGCCTGTTTCCCCTTCTTAAATAGCCCCGCACGACGGGGCTGCCTGCTTCGCTTATTGTTGCTGACTTGATTCACTTTAAATAGTTTTCATTTGTTTATTGTTTGGGTTAATTTGAATTAATCCATTTTTTGTTTGTTAAAAATTTGTTTATTTAAAATATAATTCTGTTTAGGCTGGTTGCAATTCGTACCAATTAGGCAGATTTATGTCAGATAATATTCAGCAAGCAAAGCAACTCTCTCCACGGCGCAATAGCTCACACGCAGAAACAGTGCAGGAGTTGGCACAGGAACAATTACAGCACTTTGGTATTGATGCTACGTCGGACTATGGTCAGGCGCTCTATCAGGCGGCGTTGCATCTATACCAGACCCAGGGGGATGTTGCCCGCCTCTGGCAGGTCACCCAGAACACCCTGGAAGGACTTAGCCGGGAGGATAAGATTGCCCGTTTTAATGCCAAAAAATTTCTGTCATTCCAAATAGCTAAGGTATTAGATACCCTGCAAAATCCCTTTCGGGCAGTACATCAAAGTTTGCACCGTCAGCAAGGCTCGCAGCTGGCTCGCAATCACTATCCGCTGTTTGACAATGTCACGGCGCTGTTTTCAGCAACGCCGGTAGTGGTGCGCACTGCAACCTATGTTTATGCCTGCACCGAATGGGTGGATGATGCTTTTCAGGGCAAAGAAGCGACCCACCAGATTTATTCTCGCCTGTTAAATCCGACCGCTATTTCGTTGGCTAATGCCATTGTTGACTTGGAGGCCGGGCCTTATGCGGCTGAGTATCTGGCCTGGAATTTTAATTCCGGGATGGCGGCGATAGACGGCATGCTGTCCAACGTTCTGCGACATGGTGATGTGTTAGTGGTGTCGCGTAATATTTATGGCGGCGTGTTTCAGTTACTGCATGACTACTTTGCCAGAGCAGACCGCCTGGCGATTCAGCTTGAGTGGTTTGACGGTTATCAGGCCGATGAATTTGCCGATTTTTTAGCGGGGGTTAAAGCTAGACACGCTGACCGTCTGGCGCAGGGCAAGAAGTTACACGTTTATTTGGAATCGCCTTGTAACCCCCACGGCTATGTGTTGGACGTGCCGGGTATCTGCCGTCTTGCTCATCAGGGAAATCATCTGGTTATGCTGGATGCCACCCTGGCCACCCCGGTACTTAGTCAGCCACTGCAATGTGCTGACAAGGCTGAGCGACCGGATTATCTGGTACACAGCTACACCAAAGATATTTGTGGAAGCGGTGCCACCACAGCCGGGGTGGTGATAGGCGAGAATCACCGCATGTTCCAGGCCAAGGGCGATAAGGTTAATGGGGTGGATTGGTCACAAACCATGTTCTGGGATGTGTTTTACATAAAAGGCGCGTTTCTGGACTCCGAGAAAGCCTTTGATGTGCTTAACGGCATGAAAACCCTGGAGCAGCGCATGTTATCCAAGGTGATTAACACCCAGGTCTTTTGCCGCTTTTTGGCTTCTCACCCAGATTTTAGGGTGAATAGCCACGTGGTAGAAGGGCACCCTAATGCCGAGCTGCGTCGCAAGCTGATGCGTCATGGCTGGCCCTGTTCGCTGTTTACCGTGGATATGGAAGGTGCCAGTCTGGATAGACAGACCTTCGTGCGTTTTTTTGACTCCCTGGAGCCGGCTTTTAGTCATCAGGTATCTATTGGTCAGAACAACACTATTATTTTATGCCCGGCCCTGACGTCTCATTCTGAACTGGCCGAAGCTGACCAACATGCTGCCGGTATCTTTCTTACCACCATGCGGGTGGCGATGGGTACCGACAACGTTAAGGAGTTAATTGCCCAGTTTATCCAAAGTGCCAGATTGCATATTGATCCGTTAAGACCAGGCTTCAGTGAAAAATTCATGTCGCCAGCCGACATCGATGCCTTGTATCAGCGTGTGGCTATTACCAGTGCCGAGCAGCACTATACGTCTGGCCCCAGTATGGCGGTGTTATTGGAATGAGTGCCGGATAAAAAGATTGCAGATAATGCCCTGTCTGCCGATGATAGGGCATTGCAGTTTGCTTATGGACAACCTATGTATCAATTCACCCTGAATGTTAAGTTTGATGCGCCTCTGTCTCGTTTGTTTGATGCCTGGCACAAGCCAGAATTAATGCAGCAATGGTGGGCGCCGGGCGACATGTTAGTGGCTCAGCTTATGTCCAGCTTTCAGGAAGGAGGAAAGTTTCGTCTGGTGATGCAGGATACGGATTTTAATCAGCACATCGTGATGGGAGAGTACTTGCAAATTAAGGACAACGAGAAACTGGTATTCAGTTGGCAGTGGCAGGGTAGTGAGCTGGTTACTGAAGTGAGTCTGGATTTTGCCAGTATCAACCAGCACACCTCTGAGCTAACTCTTACTCACAGTGGCTTTACCGATCAAGCGATGGCTGACGACCATCAGGCAGGTTGGATAGGTTGCCTGGAAAAATTGTCTCTGCTGACATTGTAAAAGCGATTGGCTGGCATCACCTGCCTAAGTTAAAACTCTGGCAGGCTCTGGCTCTGGCAGTAATCGTAGACCAGTGCCGTTTCCACGTGGTTGACCTCGGCCCTGGCGGTAACCGCATTAAACACAAAGTCACGCAGATGGTGGGTATCCGATACCGTGACATGTACCAGAAAATCGTTTTCACCCCCCATATGATAAAGTCGCATGACTTCCGGCATAGGTAACAAGTCAGCCATAAAGGCATCTACGGTTTCACGGTTATGGTTTGATAGTCTTACTGCAATCATCGCTTGTATATGACCGCCTAGTGCACTCATATTTAGCGTCAAGCTCGAGCCCTGAATAACCTGTTCAGCCTGCAAGCGTTTAACACGCTCCAAACAAGATGAGGGGGCTAACCCAACGCGACTGGCCAGTTCCTTGTTTGTCAGTCGCGCGTCCTTGTATAACAGCGCTAAAATCTGCAAATCCGTATTGTCTAGGGGGCGCATAATAGGTGCCGGTGGCCTCAACGCATGGCCAGCATAATGCGGCGGTTGTTTTCCAAATGAGCCATATACTGTTCGGCCAGGGCCAGGAATTTGGTCTTGTCCTGTTTGGCAATCGGCTCGGCTTTGGGCAGTGTGACGGTACGAGGATTGCGGTGTACGCCATCAACTAAGAATTCATAGTGCAAGTGCGGCGCTTGTGACATACCAGTGGAGCCGACATAACCAATCACCTGACCTTGTTTAACGGTCTGGCCTTTTTTCACCGCACGTTTGGAGAAGTGCAGGTACTTGGTCATGTATTTTTCACCGTGCTGAACAAACACATAGTTGCCATTGTATTTGTTGTAAGCCGACGCGATAACCTTACCGTCACCCGCGGCGACCACCGGTGTACCAGTGTTGGCTCTATAGTCAATGCCATTGTGTGGTTTCACCCGTTTTTGGATAGGGTGAAAACGCTTGGGATTGAAGTTGGAACTGATGTATTTAAAGTTTACCGGCGCCCGCAGGAAGCTCTTACGCATACTGCGTCCTTCTGGGGTGTAGTAATTGCCATCTTCGTAACGAATGGCCTGATACACTTCGCCTTGGTTGGTAAATTCTGCTGCCAGAATTTTGCCGTAGCCAATAAACTCGCCGTCGATAAACTCTTCTTCAAATACCAGATTAAAATTGTCGCCTTCACGCAATTCCAGCGCAAAGTCGATATCCCAACCAAAGATATTGGCCAGGCTCATGATTTGGGCTTCAGACATACCGGCAGCGATACCGGCGTTCCAGAAACTGCTCTTGATGGTGCCGCTGGCATAACCGAGGCGTACATCCACGTCTTTGTTTTCTATGCTACTGGTTAAGAGCCCTTGATCATCTGGTTGTATGAATAAGGTTTCGGTAGCTGAAATGTTGTAGCTTAGCGCTTGGAACTGTCCTTGTTCGTCAATAGCCAGTCTCAAGGTGTCGCCCGGCATCATTTTTAACAGGGTCTTGGCGTCTTTCCCTGCGTTGGACACTTTATAGGTATCTTGAGGGCTCAATCCGGCACGGGAAAAAATCTTGGCGAGGTTATCTCCACGCTCAACGTTGAACTTTTTCCATTGAAAACGATTTTCACTAACATGCAGAGATGGAAGCTCATCCACGGTTAACTGCAACGGATAGCGTTTACCCAGTTCCAGCTCTTCAGTCTGACGTGACGCAGTGGCGGGCTCAGACGGCAAGACAAATGCCAAAAAAGCCATAAGGCCTAAACCTGCAATCATCCACTTATGTGGTTTGGGTAGTTGTTTTAAGGTTTGCTTTACCACCTACTACAACCTCTTACTCAAAATTCATAACAACGGCATTCAGACCTGTGGCATGAAAAAGGGTTCCACAGATCGGGCGCTTCAGCGCAGAATATATGCTTCTGGCGAGAATTTCTACTCCCGTGCCTTTTATTACCCCAAGGGCAAGGCTAGAATGGCCAGCTATTTTTATGTCCCGGACCGAATGAGAAGCAAGTTGATGACAGATTGGCAAACCGCCTTTGCGGAGATTAAGCGAGGCAGCGAAGATATCCTGCTGGAAGAGGAATTGATCGAGAAGCTAAAAGAGGGCAAGCCTCTGAAGATCAAGGCCGGCTTTGATCCCACGGCCCCCGATCTGCATCTGGGCCATACTGTGCTGATCAATAAGTTGCGTACCTTGCAGCAGTTGGGTCATGAGATAACCTTTCTGATTGGTGACTTCACCGGCATGATTGGTGACCCCACCGGCAAAAACGTAACCCGTAAGCCACTTTCCCGGGAAGATGTACTGGCGAATGCCGAGACCTATAAAGAGCAGGTTTTCAAGATTCTCGACCCGGCCAAAACCAAAGTGCGGTTCAACTCCGAATGGATGAGCCAGTTGGGAGCGGATGGCATGATTAAATTGGCGGCGCGTCAGACTGTAGCGCGCATGCTGGAAAGGGACGATTTTAAAAAGCGCTACGCTGGTGGACAGCCTATCGCTATTCACGAATTCCTCTACCCGCTGGTACAAGGCTGGGATTCCGTGGCGCTGGAAAGTGACATGGAATTAGGTGGTACCGACCAGCGCTTCAACCTGCTGATGGGCCGGGAGCTGCAAAAAGACGAGGGCATGCGCCCACAGACCGTGCTGATGATGCCTCTGTTGGAAGGTTTGGACGGCGTGCAGAAAATGTCCAAGTCGCTGGGGAACTATATTGGTATTACCGACAGCCCTACGGACATGTTTGGTAAAGTCATGTCTATTTCCGATGATTTGATGTGGCGTTATTACGATCTGCTTAGCTTCAAACCACTGGAAGATATCGCCGCGTTGAAACAACAGGTTGCCGATGGCGCTAATCCCCGTGATATGAAGATCCTGCTGGCTAAGGAAATTATTGAGCGTTTCCATGACATGGATGCGGCCGAAGCCGCCCATCAGGATTTTATTCAGCGTTTTTCCAAAAATGCGCTGCCGGATGAAATGCCAGAATTGACTATCAGCTTACCTGCAGAGGGGCTGCCTATTGCCAATTTGCTCAAAGAGGCTGAATTGGTGGGTTCTACCTCTGAGGCGCTGCGCATGATTAAGCAAGGCGCGGTAAAAATGGATGGTGAAAAACTGGAAGACGGTAAGCTCATTTTGACTGAGTCTGGAACAGCCGTTTATCAGGTGGGCAAGCGTAAGTTTGCCAGGATTACCCTGCAGTAATTTAGACTAAGGCGCCAATGGCGCCTTAGTGCTCTCAGGGCGTCAGATTTTTGCTGACAGATGATTTAGTTTCTCCATTGAGCAAATAAAAAAGGCCCGGTACGCGGGCCTTTCAATTTATGCTTTGAAGCTTAGTTAACCGTTAACTTGCCGCCTTTACCTAAACCACCTTCAACATTTTGCGCTTTATAATTACGCAAGGAATTAACCATATGGTTGTAGGAGTCTGCAAAAGCCGCAGTGATTACTTTGCCTTCCGGGGTGTCAGAGAAGCCGCCCGCACCGGCGAACAAACCGAACCATGCGCCGCCAAAAAGACTGAAATCCCAGTTTTTGGCATTGCCGACAGAAGAAGACACCTGCACGCCAGAACGGTTATCGATCAACAGCAAGGTCGTTGCGGCTTCATTGCTTCTTGCACCACCGGCAACAGCGCCAACCCAGCCACCTAATAAGCCACCCATACCACCAGTCTTCTCTGAAAACTGAATGGATGGTTGCATAGTGTAATCCGCTGCGACCAGTTGACCCTTGCCAAAATTACTGCCTTCACGCAGCTCACCTGAATTCATCAGCTCCCGCTCGGTATTCACGGCGGACATGGTTCTACCACGTTCTACCACTACAAAGCAGTTAGATTGCTGAATCATGGTACGCAGCACCGGTAGTGTGCTACCCAGGTTTGGATAATAGTTACGATAGGTATACCACCAGTCATCACTTTGATCTTCGAAAACAGACATAGTGCCCAATGGCGCGTCACATTTCTCAAGTGAACTGTTTGTACCTTCGGCGTTTGCACCGCTGGCCGCACCCGTTACCGTGTTGCCACTGGAACCACCCATTGTTGGGGTGGTGCTGACGCAGCCGCCAAGTAAACCCATAAGGGTGAGTGCTAAAGTGGCTTTGATTAGTTTCCTACTACCTAGGGTTCTTTCAGACATTCTTCTATCATCCTGAAACTAAATGAAAATTTGGAACGGCATCATAGCTTTGTGATGTTTATTTGTCCATGTTGCTAATTTGGCAATTTACTGATCACTTATGCACAGCTATAACATACTTTTGTGAAGGTTAAGCGGTTGGGGTCTTTACTCTTATGATGTTGTAATTTTTTACAACAAGCCGTCACGAAAGCGTCCAAGGTGATAAAAAGCCCAAAGCCCCAGGCGTCGAAACTGTGCTATTGGGAATGTGGGCAAAGGCGACTGCATAAAAGGTAATGCCGGTAAATTCAGGTCTCCGGCTACGCGCTGGGCCAGCCGTTTTCCAGCTTGGCTGGCAAACGAGACCCCCGAGCCGCAATAGCCCATTGCATAGAAAACCCGGCCCTCGTCATCGGCCTGGCAAATGCGTGGGTAATCATCCAAAGATACGCTCACCCAGCCACTCCAGAAATACTCGGCCTGGATCCCATCCAACGCTGGCAGAGTTTGTATCAATACCTTCAATAAACGTTTTTTGTATACCGGGTGGTTGGCGTCTTTACCGCGGATAGCGCCTCGTCCACCAAATAACAGGCGGTTATCCGGCAGTAGCCGGTAATAGTATTTCAGTGTGCGGGTATCCATGGCCATCAGACCGCTCTTGAGGCCAGATGCCTCTAGCTGCGCTGCGCTAAGCGGTGAAGTCACGATAATGCTGGATAGCACTGGGAAATGGCGTTTATCCACGGCACTATGAAACTGGTTAGGTGTATAGCCGTTACTGGCGATAACCAGTTTATTTGCCAGTAGTGAACCGCTTGGAGTCAGCAGGCGAATCTTATTGCCTTCAGGTCTTATCTGTATCACCGGCGACTGGGGGTGGATGCTAGCGCCGGCCTGACGCGCCATATTCGCATAACCTTGTGCCAGTTTGAGCGGATGCAGGCCAAAGCTATAGGGATAATGCAGAGCGCCGTGGGCTTGGGGGCTGTGTAAAAAGTTCTGCTCCAGCTCCTGGGCACTTATAAAACGCAGCGGATCGCCGAACTTGTTCCGCATCAACGTAGCTTGCTGTTTAAGCTCTTCAACAGATTGGCGGTTATGGGCAATCTTTAAATAGCCGCCATAAACAGGTTCACAAGGGATACTGCCGACCTCGATTAACGCTGACACGGTATCAATGGCCTGGCGATACTCTGCATAAACAGCCTGTGCGCTTTGTTCACCCCATTTGCTTTCGATCTGGGAGAATGACAACCGACCTGTACCGTTTAAAACAAAACCGCCATTGCGGCCGCTACAGCCCCAGCCAATCTGATTGGCTTCAAGCACTGTGGGCTGAATACCATGCTGGCTGGCCAGATGCCAGGCGCAAGACAAACCGGTATAACCACCACCAATTACGGCTACCTCGGTTTGTTGTTCACCACTTAGGGCTGGCGCAGACCAGGGGCTAATCCCCTGTGCCCAGTAAGACTCCGGGTAGGGCAGCCCCGTGCCGGGGTTGCTATCCAAAAGTGGATCATAAAAGCTCGACAACATGCGCTACCCGGTGTGCAGAGGTTAGTTTAAATCCTCGAAGGTTAACAGCATCTCGGCTGCCACACAGTCACATTGCGTACCGCAAATCGGGCAAACATAGCCTTCATTGTCGCAGTTCTCCTGCCATTTCCCTGGATGTTCCTTGACCAGTTTGCCGCCGCATTTTGAGAAGTATTTAAAGGCGCTGTTGCCGGGGCTTTGCATCCAAATATGCGCAAGGCCAGCCTTGGCACCTTGTTTCGCGGCTTCCTGAATAGACAACTTTAACATTTGCGAGCCAATACCTGCCGCACGGTAGGTACTGTCAACGGTATTGCATTTGAAGTAGCACACCTTGTCCTGGGGATGTCCCCACAACTCGGGGCTGCACCATTTATCCGGTTGCCAGTTACCGGCAGCCCAGGTCAGACGAAAGCCGACCAGACGTTCACCATCCAGTGCTACCCAACTGGCATTAATGCCATTAACCAGGCCAGCCTGGTGATAGCTTTTGAGTGATGGTAAATCCATGTAATTGTCGCCATGCACGCCGTTGGCTAGTGCCAAGAGACGCTCGTAATGGTCTTCATGTAGGGGGAAGTACTTAATATTGCTCATTTTTTCTTATTGGTTTGAATGTTCAGACTTTGCAGATAAACGTCCAGCGCTTCTACAGAAATACGAATTTCGGCTACCGACAGCCACAGAGACCAGAGTAACAGAATCAGACTAAGACCGAATATCCAGCTGCCTGCTACTTGGTAATTCAGGTAGATAGCCAGCATTGATAAAACACACAAAAAGAAGCTGGCCACTCCGGCTTCCTGCATGCGTTTGATCAGTTGAATGCGTTTGCGCAGGTTGGCTATTTGCTTATGGGTGCTGTCGCTGTTATCGACAAAATTGCGGATGATGGTGGCTAAGGTCACAAACCTATTGGTGTAGGCGAGTAACAGCAATGAGATAGCCGGAAACAACATGGCTGGAGTGGTTAGCGTGATATTCATGGAAAATTAGGCTCAGAAAACAGCGTCCTGCAGGAATTTCAACATGGCTGCCTTGGCTTTGTCCATATCGGCGAAGATTCTTTCATGAATATCAGTATTTATTTGGCTTTGCCTACGGATTTGCGCCAGTTGGTTGATGCCAACCGCTGAATCAATGCAGTAGGCGTCGCCAACGCATCCCAGTTTCAGGCATTCGGTGTAAGCTCGTCGCAAATTTTCCGCGGCTTCGGGGATCGATGCCTGATAACCGTTGCAATCGGCAATGTATACCCATGGCTTGCCTTGAAACTGAGCGGCTAACTCGGTCAGGTTCTTCAGATAGCTTTTACTCAGGCCGGTGCCCAGTACACCAGTCACTTTGGCAATCAGTAATGGCCCTTCGGTGCTTAGCTCGTAGCGACCGTATTTGTCGTTTTTGCCGTAGTTTTGGCTCATTTCTCAACCTGAAGACCCTGTTCCTGCCAGCCAAGCATATCGCCCTCCAGCAAGGAAATGTTGCCAAATCCCAGCTTCTGGAGTTCATTGGCGGCCAGCTTGGCACGACGACCTGAGCGGCAATACAATACTAACGAGCTGCTTTTGTCATTTTCCAACTGGGTCAGAAATTCACTGATTTGATCATGTGGCAGGTTGATGGCGCCAGGAACATGTCCCTCAGCATATTCTTCAGGACTTCTTACGTCGACAACTACAACGTCTTGTTTTACTTGCAGCATTTGCTGTGCCGAAATGGATGCAAACCCGCTTTCAGCCGCTAAAACGAGACTGGAAACGAAAAACACTAGTAGGGTGATAAAGCGCATAGATCACTCGCCTTGCTATTTTTCAAGCATATTAAACCCAATGGGCAGTCTGAGTACAGCGCCATACTTGCCTTGTTGTCAGCAAATACCAACTTACTAATAACGGTAATCTGGATGTTTAAAGGGGCCTTCTATACCCACCTGAATGTAATCAGCCTGCTGGGCGGTAAGGCGGGTAATGACACCACAGAATCCTTCCACCATGTATCTGGCGACTTCTTCATCCAGATATCTGGGGAGCACATCCACCCGCAAGTTCTGACTTTTTTCAGCGTTATCCATATTGGCAAAGGCTTTTTCAAACAGATGTATCTGCGCCAGCACCTGATTGGCAAAAGACCCATCCATCACCCGGGAAGGATGGCCTGTGGCATTACCCAGGTTTACCAGCCGCCCTTCCGAAAGAAGCAGTAGTGCATCATGAGGATCGTTGCTGCGATGAATCTTATGTACCTGGGGTTTAATTTCTTCCCAATGCCAGTGCTTACGCATAAAGGCGGTGTCGATTTCATGGTCAAAGTGGCCGATGTTACAAACCACTGCGCCAGCTTTGAGACTTTTGAGCATATTGGCATCACAGACATTGATATTGCCGGTGCAGGTCACCACCAGGTCGATGCTTTGCAACAATAACTGGTCGATATCTTCCAATTTGCCGCTGTTGTTGCCCATACGGTAGGGAGATACCACCTCGTAACCGTCCATGCAGGCCTGCATGGCGCAAATGGGATCAATTTCGCAGACTCTGACAATCATGCCTTCCTGGCGCAGTGATTGTGCGGAACCTTTACCTACGTCACCGTAACCAATTACCAGGGCTTTTTTGCCTGCCAGTAAATGGTCGGTAGCCCGTTTGATGGCATCGTTAAGGCTGTGGCGGCAGCCATATTTGTTATCGTTTTTGGACTTGGTTACCGAATCATTGACGTTAATAGCCGGTACCTTAAGCTGGCCTTGCTTGAGCATTAGCTGCAGGCGGTGCACCCCAGTGGTGGTTTCTTCGGTAATGCCATGGACCTTTTCGAGCACTTGCGGATATCTGTCATGCAGCATGGCGGTGAGATCGCCACCATCGTCCAGCACCATATTGGCTTGCCAGGGCGTACCATTTTTAACAATGGTTTGCTCGATACACCATTCGTACTCGACTTCGGTCTCACCTTTCCAGGCAAAAACGGGTACACCCGCGGCGGCCATAGCGGCAGCGGCATGATCCTGAGTGGAGAAGATATTACAGGACGACCAGCGAACCTCAGCCCCTAAGGCAGTCAGGGTTTCAATCAATACCGCGGTTTGAATGGTCATATGAATGCAGCCGAGAATACGGGCACCGGCTAAGGGTTGTTGTTGCTGGTATTTATGCCGAATCGCCATCAAAGCGGGCATCTCTGATTCGGCAATCTGTATCTCTTTGCGGCCCCATTCCGCCAGGGCCAGATTGGCTACCTTAAAATCTCCTGATAAACCGGCTCCCATCTTTCCTGCTCGCTTATTTGGGTAGGTGAGTATGGAATAAGCATGGTATTGATTTAGCAAGCTTTCAAATCAGAGGCATTAAGGAGTATGAAGTTTCCCACAGAGTTCGCTGATGCCATCTGGCAAGCGCAGGGAGAAACGATGCAGGGTATCTGGGTTAACGCTGTGAATGGCTTCGTCAGAGATTGCTAGCACGGTTTTCCATGGCTGCCAGAATGCCAATAGCTGTGATCTTGGCTGTTCAAAGGCTGCGACAATTTGAGTGGGTTTACGCGCCAGCACCCCCTCCATCGCGACTTCGGGGTAATCGGACAGGGCATCAGCGAACACGTTCTGCGCGTTACAGATAGTAAGCATCTGACTGGCCCAGGCATGCGGGCCAATACTCATCATGGGCGTTGGCCACATATAGTAAAAGACCTTTACCTCTGTTTGCTGAGCGTAAGTGTCTCTCAGCTTTTGCAGCTTTTGCAGATAGTCATCCGCCAGTTGTGCGGCAAGTTCAGACTTACCCAGACGTTTACCCAACGCCTTCAACTCGCTGGCTATATCTTCCGGCCTTTGGGGGCTGGATAAAAACACCTCAAAGCCCAGTGACTGCAGCCGTTCAATATCCTGCGGCTTATTACCTCCTTGCCAGGCCAGAATTAAATCCGGCTTTAAACGCATCAGGGCTTCGAAATTCACACCTTGGTAACTGGCAACTTGTGGCTGCGTTTTGGCGGCTTCGGGATAATCGCTAAACTCACTCACTGCCACTAGCTGCTCGCCGGCTTGCAGAGAATACACCAGCTCTGTGGTATGCGGTGCCAGACTGACTATGCGCTCAGCGGCAAACACTGACAGGCCGGGCAGTAATAAAAATAGGGAAACAATAAGACCTTTCATCATATTCCTTTGATAAACAAGGGCAGGGTAGATAACAGCAAGCTTAGTGAAATCACCAACCACTGGGTTTTTACTATGGCGATCTTGGCTGTCTGGATATCGGCTGGTTCGGCTTGGCGCTCGCCACCGCATTTGGGCAGGCGGACTTTGTTGCCGTTGTAAAAAGCCGGTCCGCCTAGCTGAATACCTAAGGCGGCACCTGAATAAGCCAGCAAGGTCACTCTGGGCGTGCGTTGGGCGCCTTGTTGAACGCCTGCTTTGCTGCCTTTTTGCGGCGCATGTACCAACAGCAATAACAACATGCTAAGCCGGGACGGAAAAAACTGCAGCCAGCGACATACCCAGGCCAAAGGTGCGCCAAAATAGCGATATTCGGCCTGACGCACATTCCATACCTGACTGAATTCGTACAGCAGCCGGTAAGTGAGGGCACCCAGCCCGCCAAGCAGCATGTACCAGAACAGCACAGCGGCATACTGATGATAAAAACGCAGTAACCCGCTCTCAATCACGGCTTTGCTTAAGCCCATGCTGGTGAGTTGTTCGGTATCCCGTAGCAGTAGTGGCTGGGCAAGATTTCGGGCCAGGGATTTTTTGCCTGCATCCAGGGCTCGTTGAATTTTACCTAAGGCATCCAGCACGGGCTGGTAGGTCAGTGCCATAAACAGCAAGAAGGCATCAAAAAAGGCCGGGAACTCTGCCAGGTAGATAAACAGCCCAATACAGACCAGAATGGGGGCGAGCACCACAATAGGGCCCAGGCTGCCTGACAAACGCTGCTGACCAATACTATGGCCTTTGGGGTTAACCTTGGCAGCCATGCGACTAGCCAGCAAACGGAAAAAGGATAAGGGATGGTATTTAGCCGGCCAGCGCCAGAGCTTTTCGACCATAACCACCACAAGCAATAACCAGACTGCCTGTAATTGGGGATGGAAGAACAGCTCGGCCAGCATGATCTTAGCGGGACTGCGACAAGGTCTTGATCATATCCATGACCAGATTGGCAGAATTTTTGGCCGCTTTTTCCAAATACTGCTCAAAAGAAACCTTTGAGCTGGTGCCGGCAATATCCGATAGGGAGCGGATTACCAAAAACGGCGTATCCAGCATATGCGCCGTTTGAGCAATGGCTGCGCCTTCCATTTCCACCGCTTTCATGTCCGGGAATTTGTCGCGAAGCACTGCGGCGGCATCATCGCAGCCGATAAAGGCGTCGCCGGTACAGATAAGGCCGGTTCTAAAATTGACATGCAGCACATCGCGGGTGGCATGTTCTGCCGCCGCAATCAGGCGCGGATCACAGGTATAGCGCGCTGGCATACCGGCCATTTGTCCAGCCTGATAGCCAAAATGGGTAAGGTCGGCATCATGGTGTAAGACTTCGCTGCCAATCACCACATCGCCTACCACTAAGTCAGTGTCAAAGCCACCGGCGGAGCCGGTATTGATCACAAAGTCCGGGGCAAACTGGTCAATCATCAATGTCGTGGCGACGGATGCGGCGACCTTGCCGATACCACATTTGACCAGAATCACTTCCACGTCATGCATAGTGCCATCATAAAAATCCAGATGCGCATGGCGGGTGTGGTTGATGTTCTTCAAAGACTCTTTAAGCAGCGCAACTTCCTGATCCATTGCGCCCAGAATGGCTATTTTCATGACATTACTTCATAGGGGAAATTGGCCGCTAGTTTAATAACTTGGGACTGTCAGTCCAAGAATTAAAAATTGGGCAGTCAGTAGAATGTAGCTGGCGGACGCAATGGATAGGCAACTCTATACGCAGTTTGTGATACGAAGAACGGGGTCTGAGTGGATACGTCCATCAGACCCAAGAGAAATTACATACCAATGGCTTCAATTTTTACATCATTGGGAAAAGGCCGCCCCTGCCCGGTTTCCACATAGTCTCTGAGGCTTAACAAGAAGGTTGCCCACTTGGTAGAGCAATGATGAAAGAAGGGATTTTCCTCAGCCCAGCCGGTATGGCGGAACATCAATTGGTTGTGTGCGGGCGTCTCTTGTATGTTGAATTCAATATGGGTGCCCAGCCAGTCCTCTGGCCCTCTGATGCATTTCCAGCACACTTGGTTGCCATTGTTTCTGATCACCTGCATATCAAAACTGCCGTTGTTGCTGAAAGTGAAGGTCAGTATTTGTCCTTCACCGGAATGCCCATGAACATCATGGGTCCACCAGGCTTTCAGACCTTCCAGTCTGGTCAGTGCCTGGTGAATTTTTTCAGCGGGGTGTGAGGTTGAAAAAGTTAAACAAATATTTGGCATAGCCTGTCTCCTTATAAGTAGAACGCGCTTACTTGGCGTCGATACCCTATGCTAGGCTTTTGCCAGGGTAATGAAATAGTATGCAAATGAAATGCTGGGCTCTAATATCCAATTGAATAATAAGAAAAATATTTCCATTTTCGAGCGACAAAAAAACTAAGGTTTCCAAATATGGAAAATGACGACAAACTGGATGCGGTGTTTTTCGCGTTATCTGACCGAAGGCGGCGTTTGTTATTAGCCGAGTTGGCAGGCGGGCCACAGTCCATAGGTGAGCTGGCGGCCCGGGTCGGGATGAAAATTAGTGCCGCATCCAAGCACATCAGTCTACTTGAAGCCGGGCAACTGATAGTTAAAAGTAAACGCGGAAAGGAAACCTACTGTCAGCTGGAACTGGCTATCTGGCAGGAAGTATTGAGTTTTATCAGCATGCATAGCGCATTCTGGTCTGGTCGCTTTGACGAACTGGAGCACTTTTTGAAGACGCAAGAGGCGGTGAATGGATCCCATCATAGTTAAGCGTGTGTTTCCCTGTGCCAAGCGCCAGTTGTTTGATGCCTGGTCCAAGCCGGCATTAATGATGAAATGGTTCTTTAAGGGACAGCAGCCAAATGCCCCCAGTACTGTCAACAACAGCTTTACCTTGGGTGGTGAGTATGAAGTGATTATGCATTTGCCGTCAGGTGATTACCGCCATTATGGTACGTACAGCGCCATTCACCGTTATCACCATATTGCCTTTAGCTGGAATTCCCATTTGGTGCAAAACAGCAGGGTGAGTCTCGACTTTAAGGCCCTGTCGCCCAATCGCACCGAGCTTACTCTGACCCATCATCAATTTCCTAATGAAGAGGTGCGCGGTAAACATAATGAAGGCTGGCAAGGTTGCCTGGACAATCTGGAACGCTTGGCTACGCAGCTAGTGTCAACAAAGTAACCATTTTTACTTACCAATGACGCGAAAATTTCTCTCTCTATTCGGCCATCAACGGTTTTTTACTGGATGATTTAATAATGCATCTTGAGGGTTTAAGTGTTGATGAAATTGCCCCGTCAGCCATTGAATATCGCCACTTGAGAGCGCTGGTGGGCTGGTCTAATGATTTGGACGAACAATCGATGATTGGCAGCCTGACAAACTCGCTTTATCACGTCACCTTACGTAACAACGACCAACTGGTGGGTATGGCCAGAGTGGTAGGGGATGGGTATATGTACTTTTATATTCAGGATGTGGTTGTTCACCCCGATTGGCAAAGATGTGGTATTGGCCACTTGCTGATGGAAAAGGTCGAAGACTTCCTTAAGCTGGCAGCAGGACCGGGAGCAACAGTAGGTTTATTTGCCGCCAAGGGGAAGGAAGGCTTTTATCGTGACTACGGCTACCTGGAACGCACTGGCAGCGAACTAGGCTTAGGTATGTGCCGGTTTGTAAATTGAAGGTAGTAAACCTTTAAAAAGTCGTCTTAGCAACGTGGCCAGCTGACCACGGGCTGCGTTAATCAACCAACTAAAATAGGAATGCCTTCCCTGGCTCCATCACGAATACTTATGCCGTTATAGCGCGGCCCAAACCAGCCTTATCGTCTTTAATCGTGCCTTGTATCAGGGGCTTTTTCGGTTCTTTGTAACGCATGGGGGCCAGTTTGGCCTCGATGCAGTCACGAATTTCCTGAGCTGAATAACCCGACTTCACCTTAATGCGCAAATGGGGAATGCGGGCGGCATCCAGGCTGCTACTGACATACCAGTCGCGCTGACTTTTGTAGCCGTCTTTTCCGGCGTTATGCACCAGATCCACTGCCACCACAGGACTCATATCGGTTTTGTCACACAGTACAAAGTCCAGTTGTCTGGAAGCGGCTTTTTGTAACGCGCTACGCGCGGTTTTTTTGTCGGTGCCCTGGCGCAGGCTGAGAATATCGCTGAGTTTAACCCGGCAGATCACCCGGTATTGATGGCCAACGGCGCTTTCGAGCAGCTCAAGGAAAGTGCGTTCAACGGGGGTAAACAGGTTACTGCGTTTTTTAAACGGAAAGGCCAGCTTTTCGCCCGTCAGTTTAATGGCGCCGATAGCCACCACAATTAGCATCATTAGCAGAACAATGGTCAGTTCCATAGCAGTCTCCAAAGAAAAGAAGCCAAGCTTTTGACACTTGGCGCAAGTATGGGAGAGTCTGCAAATTAAGTGCCAGAACTGGCCGGGGTGAAGGCTCTGGTTATTCTTTTACCAGCATATCAATCTGGCTACCCTTGCCATCGGCCGAGATCACCACAACCCAGCGACCTTGCTTGTCTTCTAATACCTGACGGTCTTTACTTTGACTTTGTAACGCATCGCTAAGTTGGTCTTGATAAAAGGCCAGAGTCTGTGCCGGTGTCAGGGATGAGAAATAACTCAAGGTTGCCGGTAGCTTGTCGTCAAATATGTGACAAGACCCCGCCTTTTCAACCAGCGGCAGCTGATGGAACTTTTCCGGACAGTCTGTTGCGGCCAGGCTCGACGTAGAGAGCGCCAGCAGCAACAAACAGGATTTTTTAATCGCCATGGTATGCAAGTCTCTTAATGAGGTATGGTTACTATAGAATGTCCCGCAGGGGGCGACAAATAGCCGGTGTGATACAAAGGTATAAGATGAGTCTGGAAAAAGTGATGACCAAGCGAGTGGTAACTATCGGCGCAGATGCCAGTCTTGCCGAGGTGCAACGCATTTTTGCTGCCAAGCTTTTCCATCATTTGCTGGTGGTGGAAAACGACCAATTGGTGGGTATGGTTTCGGACCGCGACCTGCTTAAAGCGCTCAGCCCTAATTTGGGTACGGCCTCGGAAACCCGCCGGGATACGGCGACGCTGAATAAGAAAGTACATCAGATTATGACCCGCCAACTATGGGTGCTGACACAAGACGATGACATCTACGATGCCATCAGCCTGATGAACCAGCAAAAAATTTCCTGCCTGCCGGTAATTGATCAACACCGCAAGCCCATCGGAATTTTAAGTTGGCGCGATATACTGCGCTTGTTATCGCAAGGTAAGGCCAAACGTGACAGGCGATTTGACGCTTACCATCAGCCATTGCAGCACCGGGACGATATTATCTGACCCATAAAAAACGCAGCCTAGGCTGCGTTTTGGCTTCTCGAAAGTTTGCCTTATCAGACGTTGAGGTAGTCCAGAATACCTTCGGCGGCCTGACGTCCTTCAAAGATAGCAGTAACCACCAAATCTGAGCCTCTAACCATATCACCACCAGAGAAGATCTTGGGGTTACTGGTCTGGAAGGGGTACTTGCCTTTAGCTGGTGCTCTGACCCGGCCTTTTTCATCCAGGATAATGCCGTAATCAGCAAACCAGTTGGCCGGACTTGGCTGAAAACCAAAAGCGATAATCACCGCATCGGCTTCCAGTACATGCTCGGAACCGGGCACAGCTTCGGGGCTGCGACGACCAGCGGCATCCGGTGCGCCTAACTGGGTTTTCACCAGTTTAACGCCACAGGCACGGCCCGCTTCGTCGACAGCAATATCCAGAGGTTGCAGGTTAAACTGGAAGTCCACTCCTTCCTCACGGGCATTTTGTACTTCCCGACGTGAACCTGGCATGTTTTCCTCATCACGACGATAAGCGCAGATAACCTTTTCCGCGCCCTGGCGCACGGCAGTGCGCACACAGTCCATAGCGGTGTCTCCGCCACCTAGCACCACCACCTTCTTGCCTTTCATATCCACATAGTTAAAGGCTGCTTGTTCCAGTCCCATCAACTTGTTGGTATTGGCAATCAGGTAAGGTAGGGCTTCATATACGCCAGGTGCAGATTCGTTATCGAAGCCACCTTGCATATAGCGATAGGTACCCATACCCAGAAATACTGCATCGTATTCATCCAGTAACTGCTGGAAGGGGATGTCTTTGCCGATTTCGGTATTCAGTACAAACTCCACACCCATTTCGGTAAAGATCTCGCGGCGTAGCTGAATAACGTCTTTTTCCAGCTTAAAGGCCGGGATACCAAAGGTCAGCAAGCCACCGATTTCCGGATATTTGTCGAACACAACCGGTGTGACACCGTTACGCACCAAGATATCGGCGCAGGCCAGGCCCGCCGGACCTGCTCCCACGATGGCCACGCGTTTTTCGGTTTTGACCACACCGGACATATCCGGTCGCCAACCCATTTTAAATGCCGTGTCGGTAATAAACTTCTCAATGGAGCCGATAGTCACGGCGCCAAAGTCGTCACTTAAGGTACAAGCACCTTCGCACAGACGGTCCTGCGGACACACCCGGCCACAGACTTCCGGTAAGCTGTTGGTTTTGTGTGACAGCTCTGCGGCTTCCAAAATCCGGCCTTCGTTGGCCAGCTTCAGCCACTGCGGAATATAGTTGTGCACCGGGCACTTCCATTCACAGTAGGGGTTACCGCAATCCAGACAGCGGTCAGCCTGACCGGCAGCCTGAGAATCGCTCATCGGCTGGTAGATCTCGGCAAATTCGCTACGACGGATGGCCGCTGGCTTTTTGGGAGGATCGATACGCTCGACATCGACAAACTGATATACGTTTTTTGCCATAGTGTTTCTTCCTCCTTACTGGGCCTGAACGCGCAACTCGGCGCTGGAACGGCTGATATGACCCAGCAGATTCTTCACATCGCTGGTCTTAGGTTTGACCAAGCGGAACTGCTTTAAGTACTGATTAAACTGGCTGAGGATCTCCAGTGAGTGTTCACTGCCAGTTTCTTCGTAGTGCTGGTTGATTAAGCCACGCAGGTGCTCGGCCAGAATCGGCTTGTCGTCGATACTCAGCACTTCCACGAGATCCGCGTTAACGCGGCGATCAAAATCATTGGCCTTGTCCAGTACATAGGCAAAACCTCCTGTCATACCGGCACCGAAGTTAACGCCGGTCTGCCCCAGGATGGCGACGATACCGCCCGTCATATACTCACAGGCGTTATCACCGGTGCCTTCCACGACAGCCACAGCCCCGGAGTTGCGCACGGCAAAACGCTCACCGGCACGACCCGCCGCAAACAACTTGCCGCCGGTTGCGCCGTATAAACAGGTGTTACCCATAATGGCACTGTCGTGCGTGGCGTAATGCACGCCCGCCGGTGGATGAATAGTGATCTTGCCGCCCGTCATACCTTTGCCCACATAATCGTTGGCATCACCAATCAGGTGCAGTTCCAGACCGCCGGCATTCCATACGCCGAAGCTTTGTCCGGCTGTGCCGGTCAAAGTAATGCGCAGCGGATAGTCGGCCATACCCTGGTTGCCATGGCGCTCGGCAATATAGCCGGAAATGCGGGCACCCACAGAACGGTCGGTGTTACGAATGCTGTAACGCCAACTGCCACCGCTCTTGTTCTCTACGGCTTGTTGAACGTCTTGCAGGATCTGCAGGTTAAGCTCACCCTTATCCAGCGGCGCGTTGGTTACCTCGGAGCAGAACAGCTTAGTGTGTGCCGCAGCTTCTGGCTTGGCCAGAATCGGTGACAAATCCAGGCGTTGCTGGCGGGCATTGATACCGTCGATAACTTCGAGCAGCTCGGTGCGGCCAATCAGCTCTTCCAGCTTACGTACGCCTAAAGCGGCCATCAGTTCGCGTGTTTCACGGGCAATGAACTTGAAGTAGTTCATGACCATGTCAGGTAAACCAATAAAGTAGTTGTCACGCAGGTTTTTATCCTGAGTGGCAACACCAGTGGCGCAGTTATTTAAATGGCAGATACGCAGGTATTTACAACCTAGTGCCACCATAGGGCCAGTGCCAAAACCGAAGCTCTCAGCGCCCAGAATCGCGGCCTTGATCACGTCCAGACCGGTCTTCAGACCACCGTCGGTTTGTACTCTTACTTTATGGCGCAGGCCGTTTTCCACCAAGGCTTGTTGGCTCTCTGCCAAACCCAGTTCCCAGGGGCTACCGGCATATTTTACTGAGGTAAGCGGGCTGGCACCGGTACCGCCGTCATAGCCGGATACCGTGATCAAATCCGCATAGGCCTTGGCTACGCCTGTGGCGACAGTGCCGACCCCTGGCTCAGAGACCAGCTTGACCGAAATCAGTGCCTTAGGGTTAACCTGTTTCAGGTCGAAAATCAGCTGGGCCAAATCTTCAATAGAATAAATATCGTGATGCGGCGGTGAAATCAGGGTCACGCCCGGCACCGAATAGCGCAGCTCAGCGATGTATTTATTGACCTTGTCACCCGGCAACTGGCCACCTTCACCGGGCTTGGCACCTTGTGCTACCTTGATTTGCAACACATCAGCGTTGACCAGATAGTGTGGGGTAACACCAAAGCGGCCGGAGGCTATTTGCTTAATACGCGAGTTTTTCTCGGTACCAAAACGCGCAGGATCTTCACCGCCTTCCCCTGAGTTGGACTGACCGCCTAAACGGTTCATGGCAATGGCCAGGGCTTCATGGGCTTCGGGGCTGAGGGCTCCGATACTCATAGCGGCGGTATCAAAGCGCGGATACAGGGCTTCAACCGGCTCCACTTCATTGATGTCGATTCCTTGCTCGCTGAACTTCAGCTTGAGCAAGTCACGGATATGCGCCACCGGGCGCTCATTAACCAGCGCCGCAAATTCCTGATAATCGGCGTACTCGCCACTGACTACGGCTTTTTGCAAGGTGCTGACCACATCCGGGTTATAGGCATGGTATTCACCGTCGTGCACATACTTAAGCAAGCCACCATGACTGATGGTTTTACGCTTAATCCAGGCAATACGGTTAAGGTTTTGAATATCCTGCTCAAAATCGTCGAAGTTGGCACCCTGGATACGGCTGGGTACGCCGTGGAAGCACAGCTTCATCACATCCTGATGAATACCTATGGCTTCGAACAGCTTGGCGCAGCGGTAACTGGCCACGGTGCTGATACCCATCTTCGACATGATCTTATACAGACCTTTATTGATGCCCTTACGATAATTCAGTACCGCTTCCATTACGGGAATGTCCAGCTCGCCTTTATCCGCCATCTGTTCGATAACTTCATAGGCCAGGAAGGGGTACACCGCCGTGGCACCCAGGCCGATCAATACGGCAAAGTGGTGCGGGTCACGCGCCGAGGCAGTTTCTACCACTATGTTGGCGTCGCAGCGCAACGCTTTTTCCACCAACCGGCGCTGCACCGCTCCCACTGCCATTGGCGCCGGGATAGGCAGACGATTGGCTTTTATTTTGCGATCCGAGAGGATCACAAAGGCCGCTTTTTTCTGTCTGACCAGGTATTCAGCCTCATCACAGACACGTTTCAGCGCCGCTTTCAGGCCTTCTTCTGGGGTGTAGTTGAGGTCGATGACTTCGGAGTAATAGTACTCAGGGGCAAATTCTCTCAGTTGTTTGAGATCCGTGTACAGCATGACCGGCGATTCAAACAGCACCCGGTTGGCATAGCCAGAGGTTTCGCTGAATACGTTCTGTTCGCGACCAATACAAGTTGCTAGTGACATTACGTGGTTTTCCCGCAGCGGATCGATTGGCGGGTTGGTCACCTGTGCAAACAACTGACGGAAATAGTCGTAAATAGTGCGATGCTTACCTGACAGAACAGCCATGGGGGTGTCATCACCCATTGAGCCAACCGCTTCCTGGCCATCTTTGGCCAGTACCTTGATCACCTGCTGAATTTCTTCGTAGCTGTAATTAAACTGCTTGTAGTAGGTGTTCATCATGTCATCGTCAAACAGACGTACACCAATCAGGCTTGCATCGCATTTCTGGATAGGCAGCAAACGGCTGATGTGTTTGTCCAGCCATTCACGATAAGGATGGCGGTTTTTCAGATCTTCATCGATCTCGCTGGAATGCAGTACTTTACCTGTGTAAGTGTCCACCGCCAGCATTTCACCGGGACCGACACGGCCTTTTTCTACTACGTCTTCGGGCTGGTAATCCCAAATCCCTATTTCAGAGGCCAGGGTAATCAGGCCGTCTTTGGTGATCACATAGCGGGCCGGACGCAGGCCGTTTCTGTCCAGGTTACAAGCCACGTGGCGGCCGTTGGTCATCACGATACCGGCCGGGCCATCCCAAGGCTCCATGTGCATGGAGTTAAACTCGTAGAATGCCTTGAGGTCCGGGTCCATGGTGTCATTGTTCTGATACGCAGGTGGCACCAGTAAGCGCATGGCACGGAATAAATCCATACCACCGGCCAGGAATAGCTCCAGCATATTGTCCAGTGACGAGGAATCAGAGCCCTCGAAGTTCACAAAAGGGGCCGCGTCATGTAAATCGGGCAACAGCGGCGTACGGAACTTATAGGTACGGGCTTCAGCCCACTCGCGGTTACCGCGAATCGTGTTGATTTCGCCATTGTGAGCCAGGAATCTAAATGGCTGGGCCAGCGGCCATCTGGGCAGCGTATTAGTAGAAAAACGCTGGTGGAAAACACAGATAGCCGATTGCATGCGTTCATCGGCCAAATCCAAATAGAAATTCGGCAGATCTTTGGGCATGACCAAGCCCTTGTAGATAGTTACCAGGTTCGACAGACAGGCAATGTAAAAGTCCGGATCATGGCTCATGCGTTTTTCAGCACGGCGACGCGCCATAAACAAACGGCGTTCCACATCTTTCTTCCGCCAGCCTGGCGGGGCATTGACAAACACCTGCTCAATTTGGGGCAGACCGGTTAAAGCCAGTTCACCCAACAGCGCCGGATTGGTTGGCACCACGCGCCAGCCCTGTACGTCCAGGGTTTCTTTTTGCAACTCTTCATTAAGGATATCGCGAGCTTGCTGGGCCAGTACCGGATCCTGGCTGAGAAATACCATGCCGACGCCGTATTTCTTGGCCAGCTTCCAGCCTTTTTCCTCGCCGATAGCGCGGAAGAAAGCATCGGGTTTTTGCAGCAGCAAACCACACCCGTCGCCTGTTTTACCATCTGCGGCAATTCCGCCCCTGTGCTGCATACGATCCAGCGCATGGATAGCGGTTTTTACCAGACTGTGGCTGGGTTGCCCTTGTGTATGGGCAATCAAGCCAAAACCACAGTTATCCCGAGAATCGTTCGGGTTATATAGTCTCATTACTCATGACTCCTTCAACCGTTCGACTGGGCAGGGTGATGTTTTTATTCAGGGGTGGCATGTGCTGGACTCTTTGTGGTCCGTTATTTCATGCGCCTGTGTCGTTAGGATGACCTGTGACAGGTTCTATTTTTATTTGGGGTTACCAGTCTTTCTTGTTTGAACAAGGCAGTTTATTCCCTTCTACCTTGGTTCATATCGTGTCGGTTTTAGCCGACGTCGACGCCTCTTGGCCAATGGCCATTTCCGCATTCCTATTTAGTTATTGGCCGACCTCAAGCCTGCCTGCACCAATAACGAATCTTTATGCACCCATAAAGAGCGGCTAATGAAAATACCACAATGCTTCTACAAATCAATTACCCAAGAGTAATAAGCTCGAAATGTATTTGGTTATTTTTATGGAAAATTAGGATAAATATTCCGAACTGGTCGGCTTCTGAGCATTTTGCTGCTTTGGTTGTTAGCTTATAACCAAATGTGCTGATATCTGTATACGACTAAAATCGTATAAAAAGCAGACAGGGTTGATTTGTTTTTGGGTGAATTAATATTCATCAAATGTGAATATAAATGTTTATCTGTTGTTAGCGAACTGTAGCAATTTCAGAGTACTTGCAGGGACAAGTTAAAATCAGCTTGGGCATTGTTGTTGGCTCTTGCTAGGATGCCGACAATTGTCGTCAGTGGAAATCTTCCCTATGCAACCTTCGCCTTCCAGCCAAAATGAATCCTGGGCCATACGTTTCGCGCAATTTGTTGACCGTTTCGGCACCCTGCGTATTAGCATTTTATTTGTGATACTGACCCTGATATTCACCATCGCCGGCTCTTATTTCATTCGTTTATATATGACAGGTGAAGTCCATGTGGAGGATTTTGCCTCTGCCATTATGCTGACATTGTTAAGTGCGCCCTGGGTACTGTATTTCTTCAGTGAACTGGTCAGACAGTTGGAGATTAGCCGTCATAACCTCAAGGACGTGGTGGCACAGTTGGAAAGCTTGCGTGAAGAGGACGTGCTGCTGAATCGTGAGTTACAAAATAATATTCGCCAGTTAAATATCGAGATAGAAGAGCGGCGTAAAGCGCAGGAAGACAGAGAAAAAGTCTTTGCTGAGCTGGAGCAGGAGATATACGAGAAGTCGGAGAAAGAACAGCATGCGTTGAGGCTGTCCTCACTGCTGCGTTCCATCATCGATGCCAGCCCGGATCTGATTTATTTTCGCAACGAAGAAGGGCGTTTTGCCGGCTGTAATACGGTTGCCGAACAGATGACAGGCAAAACCGAAGCCGAGCTGATGGGACTGACGCCCCATGAAGTGTATGACGAAGATCTGGCTAATCAGGTAGTGGCCAGTGATCACGAAGTCTTGGAGAACAATGTTGGCATTACCGATGAGTTATGGCTGCGCTTTGCCGATGGCAGCAAGCGCTACTATGAAATGCGTAAGGTGCCGTTTTTTGACAAAGAAGGTAACCGCTTAGGTTTACTGGCCTTCGGTCGTGATATCACCGAGCGTAAACATTCTCAGGTGGCGCTGGAAAAGGCCAGCCGCGATAAAACCGCTTTTATTGCCACTATCAGCCACGAATTGCGTACGCCACTCAACGGCATAGTGGGCTTAAGTCGTATGCTCAGAGACACTAAGCTGACCGATGAGCAATATGCCTGGGTCAGCACTATATATGCCAGTGCCATCACCCTGGGTAATATTTTTAACGACATTATCGACATCGACAAATTGGGGCGCGATAAGCTGGAGTTGGCGCTTAAGACCGTTAGCCTCAAGGACTTCTTTTCTGAACTGTCCAGCATCATTCAGCTGTTGGTGGCAGACAAAAACCTCAATTTCCAGACGCAAATGATTGAGCCTTTGCCTGATTTTGTTGAAGCAGATGGCACCAGGCTGCGCCAGGTGTTGTGGAATTTGTTATTCAATGCGGTGAAGTTTACTCAGCAAGGTTCGGTGAGCTTTAGCCTGTCGGCGGAGGCGCCCAAAAACGGTATCTGTAATGTGGTGTTTAAAGTCGCGGATACCGGAGTGGGGATCCCTGAGGAAGAATTACCTAAGATTTTTGCCATGTACTATCAGGTTAAACACCCAGACCACCAGAGCGCCACCGGTACCGGGATTGGTTTGGCCATTTGTAAGAAAATGGTGGAGCTGATGGACGGCGATATCAAGGTGACCAGTGAGGTGGGTAAAGGCACCTGTTTTACCGTTGAATTGCCATTAGCTATCAGCACCCGCCCGGCACAATTAGCTGAACTCAAAATTACTGGTTTGAAGATATTACTGGTGGAAGATATTGAGCTGAATGTGATTGTGGCTAAAGCCTTGCTCGAAAAACTGGGGCAGACGGTGGAAGTGGCGATGACAGGGCGTCAGGCACTGGATATGGCCAGAGCTAATCATTACGACTTGGTCCTGCTGGATATTCAACTGCCAGACATGAACGGCTTTGAAGTGGTCAGCCGTATGCATGAGGAGGAACTTGTTGTTGGGACGCCTGTGGTGGCATTGACTGCCAACGTGATCAAAACCCGTCAGGAATATTTGGATCAGGGAATGGATGACGTTATTTCTAAACCCATTAAGAAAAGTCGGGTGGTGGAAGTATTCAACCAGCTGTTCTGCGATGCCTCAGAGCTGCCTTGTTTACCCGAGACAAGTACACCGGCTAAGAGTGAGTCTGTACTGGACTTGGACATGTTACAGATGCTGGTGGATACCATAGGCGCTGAAATGCTCAGCACCAGCGTTAATGTGTTTAATCAGAGTATTCCGCAATACATGGAAATCCTGCTGACCAACTTAAGTGCCAAGGACAAGGATGAAGTCTGCGCTCAGGCTCACAAAATTAAAGGCGCAGCGGGGTCGGTTGGGCTTTCCAGGGTGCAGAAGATAGCTAATCAAATTCAGCAGGGCGATCATCCGGCCTGGTGGCAAAATGTTTATGACTGGGTTGAGGAGTTGCAAGATACCCTTAAGCTGGACATTCAATCGCTCAATAATTGGTTGTCTGATCAAACTATTGATGACTGATTTCTGATGGCTTTGCGCTGTCTGGCTGCTTATCTGGCCAGACAGCATACAACCCGTGTTTTATGCAATCGTTTCCAAAACGATGTTGTTTTTTATTGCCTGAACTCACTACCGCATAGTCGTTTGTTAACCAGCTTATTCTCCACATACGCCATTTAAATTGAATTTAACATTTTCAAAACATTTTATTTCGATGTTATTGCAATCGATTGCAATTAGATCTATTTTTAACCTGTCTTAATCAACACAGTGGCAAACCGGCGGAATATTTCTCTAGATATTGATCGTCGATAATTAAAGATTAGTTAGCAAAATCATAAAGATAACTGGGGACCAGCAATGAAAAGCAACAAACTTATCCTGGCCATTGCCGTATCGGCGGCAATGCAAAGCGCCTGGGCACAGGAAGCACCGGATGATAAAGAACAAGCCAAGGACTTTGAGCAGATTGTGGTAACAGGTACGCCCACAGGTACGGCGGTACGTAAGGTGGACGCAAGTTTTGCAATCACCAATCTTTCCGCTGAAGCCATCAAAAAACTGGCCCCGAAAAGTACTGCCGATTTATTTAAGGCCGTGCCGGGGGTTTGGTCGGAGAGCTCGGGTGGTGTATCCGGGGCCAATGTGTTTGTGCGCGGGTTTCCTGGTACAGGTGATGCTCCGTTTTTGACTGTGCAGATGGAAGGTGCACCGCTCTTTCAACCACCGACATTGTCTTTCCTGGAGAATTCCACGTTATTTCGTATGGATGAAACTGTGGCATATATGGAAGCTTTACGTGGTGGTACCAACCCGGTTATTTCCAATGGACAGCCAGGGTTGACGACTAACTTCCTGCTCAAGGAAGGCTCGGAGGTCACCGAGGGCGTATTTAAATACACCACCTCAGATTATGACCTGCAACGCGTGGATGCCATGGTTAGCGGTGCTATCTCGGACGGTCTTTACTATATGGTGGGCGGTTATGTTTCCAGCTCGCCGGGCATCCGCGATGCCGGATTCAATTCCGAGAAGGGCCACCAGTTCACTATCAATATCACCAAGGAACTGGATAACGGCAAAATGAATTTCTATACCAGGGTCACAGATGACCATGGTGTCTGGTATTTGCCTACCCCGCTGGTGGATGGGGTAGACAACCAATATACCCAAATTGGTACACTAAACCGTCAGGCCAGCATTCAATATGGTCCAGATGGTACCAGCCAAGCCTTTGATTTTGGCGATGGCCGGGGCTGGGACGGCTCGGTGTCTGGCGGTAAAATTCAATTGGAGTTCGCCGATGGCTGGCAGTTTTCTGATCGTTTTAACTACACCAAGGGCGATGCCAATACTTATGGCTTGGTACCAGACGGTGCGCCTGTTGCTTTGTCTGCTGTGGCGGATAACGGTGAAAGTGCCTCAGGTGCAGTGACCGGCAAAACGTATTCAGGCAATACATTGGTGCAACAGATTGGCCGCTGGGTGGTTCTGAAGGAGATAGAGTCTTTTACCAATGACTTGTCGCTGACCAAACAACTGGATGCACTGAAAGTCACTTTTGGTCTCTATACTTCCAACTTTGAGGCTAAAGATTGGTGGTCTTTAGGCAATCAGTCTTACCATGTGGTAGCGACTGGTGGGGAAAACCTGACTGGTATAGATTGTAACGATAACTTAGATAGCTGCGGTTGGAACTACGATATCAGTTCTACGGGGGACGGCTCTACGCGGGCGTTCTACACCGCCCTGGAGTACAGTGCTACTGATGATTTGACCTTGGATCTCGGTGTTCGCCGCGAGAATCATCAAATCGACTACAGCGTCGATGAAGGCCTGGACGGCAGCACTAACAAGCCGGTGCAGTACGATGAAGATACGACATCCTGGACGGCTGGCGCTAATTATATGCTGACCGATAACTCCGGTATCTTCGCCAGGGTAAATGACGGTAGCAAAATGCCGTATTTCGACGATTTTCGTGACAATTATTCCCAATATGAAGGGGGTAATGACCTGATTTTCGATATCAAGCAGTACGAGCTGGGCTATAAGCTGGCGTCGGACAATTACAGTCTTTATGCCACGGCCTACTTCAATGAAGTAGAGAGCAGCACAGTGGCTTTACCAGGGCAGCCAGCCACCTTGTCGGTTACCGAAGCTAAGGGGATTGAGTTGGATGGCAACTATAGTTTTGACTTCGGTTTGAACGTGAATCTAAACGCAACAATCCAGGATACCGAGATCACAAAAAGCAGTAATGCGAGCCTGGTCGGAAATGAATCGCAGCGTCAACCGGGCTGGCAAATGCGTCTGACGCCAAGTTACGACATTGAATTGGATGGCGGCAACTTTGTAACCCTGTATGGCACATTAACTTCAGTAGACGACCGCTGGATAAGTGATGACAACCTGGGAGAGTTGAAAGGCTACACTAAGATAGATTTGGGCGCCTACTGGGAAATTACCGACCAATTGAACTTGCGCTTGTCAGTGGATAACCTGACGGATAAAGAAGGGCTTACCGAGGGGGATCCTCGTAACCCCACAGCACCTAACGGTCGTTATATTATGCCAAGGTCGATGCGACTCAGCATAGGATACAATTTCTAGGAAAATTAAAGGTGGCCACTGGCCACCTTTGTCTTTTCTCTGGGGGAAGCAATTTGATAACCTTGGGCTAAGCACAACTCAAAGAAGCAGATTCATGACTCGCGCCAAAAGCATCGCTGACATTGCCAAACTCCTTGGCGTTTCCGAGTCCACCGTATCCCGCGCCCTGAATGATAATCCGCTGATTGCAGAGAAAACCCGTCGCCGCGTTCAGGACGTTGCCCGCGAACATAATTTTAAGATAAACGCTAAAGCGCGCGCTCTGCGTACTCAAAAAACCATGGTGATTGCTGTGGTGGTATTGTTTAAGGAGCGCACCGAGCAGGGCATTTCCGATCCCTGGTTACTGGATATGCTCGGGGCCATCGCCGATGAACTGACCCGCCATGGTTACGATATGCTGTTGTCGAACACGCGTACCGCATCGGATGACTGGCGGGATTACTACTTTGATTCCAAACGTGCAGACGGTCTGATTGTGATAGGACAGGGCGAACATGATGCCCGTATTGACCGACTCGCCCAGCAGGATTGTTCCTTTGTGGTATGGGGAGCTGCATTGCCAGACAGCCACTACTGCACAGTTGGCAGTGACAACAAGATGGGCGCATATCTGGCGGTGAACCATTTGCTTAACCAAGGCTGTAAGCGAATCGCGTTTTTTGGTGACATTAGCCACAGTGAAATGGAACAGCGCTGGCAAGGTTATTGCCTAGCCTTACAGCAGGCGGGCCTTGAGATAGACGACAAGCTAAGCTTTGAAACAGACTTTACCAGCGAGTCAGGCTATCGCAGTGCCACACTTTTACTTGAGAGAGGGCCCGCAGACGTGGACAGCATATTTGCCGTGAGTGATGTGATTGCGCTGGGCGCATTGAAGAAACTGATGGATGTGGGTAAGCAAATTCCTGATGATATTGCGTTGGTGGGTTTTGACGATGTGGCACTGTCTATGTTCTGCCACCCTTCACTGACTACCATACGTCAGCAAACACTGGAAGGCGGTAAGTTACTGGTTAACAAACTGCTGAATAAACTGGCGGGTAAAACAGTGCGCTCGCAAGTGCTGGACGTGCAATTAATTGTCCGGGAGTCCAGTCGCAAATCGCACTAAATCAAGGAAGGGCCGGACCCTTGCGACCCCGGCTAATTAGCTGCCTGTTTAAGTACGGTAGCCAGTTGCAAGTCCTTGATATGCGGATAGATCCAATGAGCTTGCTCGAGTACCTTTGCATCGCCAATGCCTATTGACTGCATACCTGCATCAATGATGCTTTGCAGACCTGCCAGCGAATCCTCTATGCCCACACATTGAGCAGGTTCTACGCCCAAAGCCTGTGCGACAGTAAGAAATATTTCCGGATGCGGTTTACCTTGCTTGATTTTTGCCGCGTCTGCCACGTAATCAAAGTCCTGACTGATACCCAGCCGGCTGATAACCATACCGGCGTTTTTACTGGCTGAGGCCAGACCTATGGCAATACCGGCTTGTTTGAGTTGTGCGAACAAGTCATGCACACCATCAAACAAATCTGTTTCGCTCATATGTTCTATCAATTGCTGGTAATGGCGATTTTTTTTATCGGCAAAGGCATGTTTTTGGCTAGCGGTAAGCTGTAACCCGCCTTTATCCAGAATAAACTGCAGCGAGCCCATGCGGTCAACGCCCTTGAGTTGTTCGTTATCCTGCCTGTCAAAGGCGACATCCAGCTCCTTGGCGAGGGCAGCCCAGGCTTGATAATGGTATTCGGCGGTATCGGTTAGTACCCCGTCAAGATCAAAGATAAAGGCGCAAATGCTCATAAGTTGCCCCACGATACATTCAGCCATTGCCCTTTGTTCAGGTGTACTTGTTGTGTGCCTTGCTGAAGACTTAGACTTTCGCCGTCTTTGAGTAAGTAACTAACTTTGTCTTTACTCACTTTTATTTGGATTTGCCGGCCCTGATATTGCAGGTTAAAGGTATAGCCCTGCCAATGATCCGGCAGGTGCGGGTTAACCGTTAAGCCATCTGGTCGCATTCGCACACCGGCAAAGCCATGCACTATGCTCATCCAGGAACCGGCCATACAAGCGGTATGGACGCCGTATTCGGTGTTGCCGTGGCGGTTGTCTATATCCATCCTTACAGTGTCGTGGAAGAACTCATAAGCGCGCTGATAATCACCCGTTTCGGCAAATTCTATACTGTGTATGCAGCTTGACAGGGTGGAGTCGTGGGTGGTCAAGGGCTCATAGTAGGCCAGATTACGGGCCTTTTGTGCTTGGTCAAAAGTGTCGTCCAGCAAATACATGGCCAATACCACATCGGCCTGCTTCAGCACCTGATGGCGGTAGATTACCAGCGGATGGAAGTGCAGCAGCAGTGGATACTTATCCGGCGGGGTATTGGCGAAATCCCAAGGTTGCTTGTCCAAAAAACTATCATCCTGAGCGTGAATTCTCAGGGTTTCATCAAAGGGAAGGTACATCTTCTCAGCGGCCTGCTCCCAAATGGATATCTCCGATTCAGTCAGACTTAACCTGACGCACAACTGCTCGTAGGCGGTTAAATCCTGGTGGCGAAACTTTGCTGCCATTTGCACGGCAAACTGCAGATGCGCCTTAGCCATCGCATTGGTGTAGAAGTTGTTGCTGACGATTGCAGTGTATTCATCCGGGCCGGTTACGCCATCGATACAAAACTGGCCGTCCCGTCTGGCATTAAAATGACCCAGACTGAGCCATAGCCTGGCAGTTTCAAACAGCATTTCAGCGCCCATCTCTTGCATAAATTGCCAGTCTGCTGTGGCCGCATAATAGCTGCGCAGAGCATGGGCAATGGCGGCATTGATATGATACTGCGCGGTGCCTGCCGGAAAAAATGCCGAGCATTCATCACCGCCTATGGTACGCCATGGATACAAGGCGCCTTGCGAGTGTGACATTTGGCGTGCCCGTTGGCGTGCGCCCTCCAGCGTCCGGTAACGATATTCCAGGCAACGTTTGGCTAATTCGGGGTTTGTTGCGGTCATCACCGACAGGATATAGATTTCGGTATCCCAGAAGTAGTGGCCGTCATAACCATGACCTGTCAGGCCTTTGGCACCCATATTGCTGTGACCATCTTTGCCAATGGACATAAACAGGTGCAGTAGATTGAACCGGATGCCTTGCTGCAGCGCAGGGTCACCGTCTATCTGCACATCGGCATTCTGCCAGAACGCGTCTGCGGCCTGTTGATGCTGACTATGCAACGCATCCCAGCCCGACCTCTTGGCCTCCTGCACCTTTTGTTGCGCTTCATCCAGCAGAGTTTCGAATGTCAGTTCCTTGCTATGCTGGTAACAGATGTATTTTTCCACTATCACTGACTCACCCTGCTTGAGAGGCAATAGCCAATGCTGACCCACTTGTTTCTCATGGGTAATTTGACTGATATGGCGTGGCGCAACAGTGCTGTTAAGGATGCTGACTGAGGCAATCTTGAATTCGCCGTCTTTGACCTGGTGCAGCATCCAGGCGTCGCTGTCACCTGCGTGCTGCTGATAAAGGGCCAAGCTGTCATCCAGGCTGAGAACACCGACTCTGGGGTCGTCTTTATTCGGAGAAAAGCGGTAACCGGCATCCAACAATGCGCTAAGTTCAATATCTCCACTGAAGTTCTCGGCCAGGATCTCCATGCGTAAACAAAGCAGATTAGGGTGAGTGAGCGAGGCAAATCTGCTGGTATTCACGCTCAGTTGCCGACCAGAGCCACTTTGCCAGCGCATCTGTCTGTGCAAGGTAGCAGTGCGAAAGTCCAGCCATCGGGTCGCTTCCATGGCATCGGCCAGATTAATTGTCTGGTCGTCCAGCTTAAGCTTTAGCACTTTGCCGTTGGGAACCTGCTGCATCTTCTGGTTGTGGCTGGCATAACCGTATGCCACTTCGCCATAGGTAATTTTTTCACTATGGTATACGCCATTCAGATAAGTACCTTCACAGCTTTGATGATCGGCAACTGCTCCTTCTTCCATAGTGCCGCGGGTACCAAGGTAGCCATTGGCCAGGGCAAACAGGGTTTCTTCCAACATGCTTTGTCCGGCTGTCAGCTTATTCGCCTCTAATTGCCAGGGCTGGGGTGTAAAAAGCAGATTTTGGGGCAATACATTCATAAGGCTGAAACTCTGTAATGGGCTCTGAATAACGGCAAGATTAGCTGTTTTTGCAATCGATTGCAATTGTGTTAAATTTAGGTAAACTCGATTCTCTTGATATAAGAGACAAATGCCCTAATAGTCTGTATGCGGAGAGTCAGATGATCACGAACAGAGCTCAGGTGAAATATTCACTGATGCTGACTTATTTTCTGTTTGCCATATTACTGAACAGTGTGGGTACGGTGATATTGCAGGTAATCAATAGCTATGGCGTCAGTAAGGAGGCTGCCAGTGTTTTGGAAGGATTTAAAGACTTACCCATCGCCTTGGTGTCTTTTATGTTTGCTGCTTACCTGCCGCGATTTGGTTATCGCAATGCCATGTTACTGGGGACTTTGCTTGTGACTGGCAGTTGCTTGCTCATGCCTCTTATTCCCGAGTTTTGGATGACCAAACTATTGTTTTTTTGTGTAGGAAGCGCTTTTGGTCTGGTCAAGGTCTCTTTGTATTCAACAGTGGGATTAATTAGTGATAACAAGCAGCAACATGCCTCGGTAATGAATACCATTGAAGGTATTTTTATGCTGGGTGTACTGTCGGGATATTGGTTATTTGGTGCCTTTATAGATGGGCAAGATCCCACTTCCAGCGATTGGTTAAAGGTCTACTGGTGTTTGGCATTGCTGGCCGGATTGAATGCGATGCTGCTGTGGCGTACTCCTTTTGCTAATCCCGTTCCGGCTCAAGGCGGTAAACCCGCAGATGAATTTCTGGCAATGCTTAGGCTGACCTATAAGCCTCTTGTGCTGGTCTTTATCTTGTCGGCGTTTCTATATGTGCTTATCGAACAAGGGTTGGGAACCTGGTTACCGACCTTTAACAATCAGGTATTGCACCTACCGGCAGATATGAGTGTGCAAGCTACCAGCATTTTTGCCGCCTGCCTGGCTATTGGTCGATTGGGGGCGGGGGTACTGATGCAGCGAATTAACTGGTATCTGTTGCTCAATATTTGCCTGGTGGCCATGGCCTTACTTGTTTTGGTTTCTATGCCCCTGGCTAACCTGGCACAACCTCAGCCTGATATGAGTTGGACCAGTGCGCCGCTGGCCGCCTTTGTTTTTCCCCTAATCGGGCTGTTTATGGCGCCAATATACCCGGCGATTAATTCAATTATGCTATCCTCTCTGCCAACATCACAGCATTCAGGTATGACTGGCTTAATAGTGATATTTTCAGCCCTGGGGGGCACTACAGGTTCGCTAATTACCGGTTTCGTATTTGGCAGTTTTAGTGGGCAGACGGCGTTTTATTTGTCGTTGCTGCCCATTAGTGCAATTCTGATCAGTTTGTTTTACTTCCGCCAGGGTACCCTGGCGGTTAGCCGGGCCTGAAGGCCCGGGTCAGGGATGGCTGAGTTCATATAGCCGGTTGGAAAGGGCCGATGAAGAGCGGCTCAATTCGCTAAGCGCAGTAGCATCTCTGGAGTTCAGTTCATTGCTCTCGCGGATACCTTCGGCCAGTCGATGAATTTCACTGGCCACTTTGGCCTGTTCACTAGCTGCTGTGGCAATTTCTGTGGTGCTGTCACTGATGCCGCCAAAGGCCTCGACAATCTCATTGAAGCCAGCGATGACCTTATTGGAGCGCTCAACGGTCTGCTCCGATAACGACTGAGAGCTGAGAATAATGTCTACCCCTTGTTTGGCAGAGCTTTGTAATTGGGCAATCATGTTTTCAATTTCATTGGCCGATGACTGAGAGCGTCCCGCAAGGGTACGGACTTCATCTGCGACGACAGCAAAACCTCGGCCTTGTTCGCCAGCCCGGGCTGCTTCAATGGCTGCATTAAGCGCTAGCAGGTTGGTTTGCTCGGATATACCTTTGATGACATCCAAAACGGCACCCATTTGCTGAGCATCACCTGAGAGTTGATTAATGATATTGGCGGTTTGCTGTAATACCCCAGATAGTTCTTCGTTGGCCTGATTATTGGCCATCACATCCTGCAAGCGCCTTTTTACCAACCCTTGAGAGTCATCCACCGTGCCTGATGTACTGCGGGTGTTGTTGGCCACTTCCGCCGCGCTGCTGGCCATTTGATTGATGGCCGCTGCCAGCATATTGTTTTCGCCAAGCTGCTGTTCGGCCCGGTCTTTAAGGGCGTGAGCCATTTTACTGAGCTCTTCAGCACGCTGCTTGGATTCGGCGGCTTCTGCCGCGATTTGGCGCAACAAGCCATTGAGGTGCTCGCCATAGTTGTTTACTGCTTGTTTAAGCAGGCCAATTTCATCTTGGGTATCAATCTGCAACGTGGCTGATGCGCCACCGCTGATCAGCCGCTTGATTTGGTCTGTGGTTTCATTTACCCAACCAAGCACTTTGTTGGCATAGAACATCAGTACACCAACAAAAAGTGCAATCAAAGGTAATAGCGAACCGTACAGGCTATAACTTAAATGGCTTATTGGTTCCTGAACCACCTGACTAGGCAATACCAAGCCGAGCTTCATACCCTCTTGGGGTAAAGATTGTAAGGCCAGTAGGCTGCTGTCGCCTTCTACAACCCCCTCTGGCAATGGTGTAATGTTTTTGCCCTGATCAATCGCCATTAGCAACGGACGCAAACTGGTATCTCGGTTAGTGATGGCATCCAGACTAAGCATATCCAGGCGTTCACTGCGAATGTCTGGAAAACTGATCACTTGATTGTTCATACCTAGCAGAAAAAGGTAACCACCAGATGCTTTGTTTTGCTCACGGAATAAATTGGCCAGACCGGCCAGACGCAAATCTACTGTGGCTACGCCCCAGAATTTACCTGCACGTTGTATTGCCACGGTACAAGTGACCATGGCTACACCACTAGCGCTGTCTTCATAGGCTTCCGACCAGCCACATTGACCTGCACTTAATTGCTTGCCAGCCTGATACCACTTCTCATTATGGTAGCCGGTGCCAGTGGGGTCATTGTAGTCATTGGATTTGACTAGCCTGCCATTGTTATCTCTGGCCCAGAAAAATGAGTAGCGCGATTGATTGCTGTCAAAGGCATTGGGTTCAGGCCAGATACCGCCCCCGGCAATGTTGGCGTTACCAAACTGGTTGATAAGTACGGGCATCAGGCTATCAAAACGCTGTTCTTCCAGAGGGAGGTGTTGTGCCAGCGCGGCGAGATTTTGGGTAAGGGTAGCACCTTGGGTCAGTTCTGTGCGCAGCTGTGCAGCGCTGTCTGAAACCCTAACTAAGGCTTGCTTTTCAACTTCCTGTTGAATAATGGGTAAAGCCAGTGTCTGCATAACCAGGTAAATAACGACAATGGCTGCAATAAGCAGGCAGGCGCCTAAATAACTGGCTTTAGTCTTTATCAACAGATCTTTTGTCATGCGTCTATCTCATTGTGATGTGTCGGGAAGATTCGCTTCTTTAGGATAGACTAAGAACACCGCAAAGCACTTTGCTTTACAAGAAAATAGTTTGATTTTCAGTTGCTTCCGCTACAGCTCAAGAACATCAATATCAGGGCATCATCAATAGGGTTGCAGTGCCCAGGAAAGCAAAAATACCCACCACATCTGTGATGGTGGTGAGAATGACCGAGCCTGCTAAAGCCGGGTCGATTTTCAGTCTTTTCATTAACAGCGGTAGGGTGGCACCGGCTAATCCAGCTGCCAGCATATTGACCATCATCGCGAAGGCAATAATAGCGCCAAGCATCAGATCCTGCTTCCAGATGGCTACCACCCCGGCAATCAGCACGGCCCAGATCACGCCGTTGAGCGCGCCGATGGCCAGCTCTTTGCTGACTAACCAGCGACTGTTCCTGGGGCTGACATGACCAAGGGCCATACCACGAATAACCAAAGTCAGGGTCTGATTACCCGCTACACCGCCCATGCTGGGCACTATGGTATTAAGGATGGCGAGCACAGCCAGTTGACTTAAAGTGGCCTCAAATAAATCACTGACCATCGCTGCCAGTAGCGCCGTAACCAGGTTTACCCCCAGCCAGATGGAGCGTCGTCCGGTACTTTTCATCACTGGTGCGAAGGTATCTTCTTCGTCGTCCAGACCGGCCATACTCATCATGCTGTGTTCCGCTTCTTCACGGATAATGTCGACCACATCGTCGATGGTGATCCGGCCGAGCAGGCGATCTTCACTGTCCACCACCGGGGCGGAAATCCAGTTATAGCGTTCAAACAGCTTGGCCACTTCACTTTCCGGCATGTCTACCGGAATGGTTTCCGCGTCTTCGTCCATCAGCTCTTCCACCGTCATATCCGAGGTGGAAGTCAGCAAACGAATGACCGGCACTATCCCAATCAGTTTGTCGTGGCGGTTGACCACATAGAAGGCGTCGGTATCTTCCGGTACTTCACCCTTAAGACGCAGATAACGCAAAATCACGTCAACCGTCACTTCCGGGCGCAAGGTGATAGTGTCGGTGTTCATAATAGAACCGGCGGTACCTTCGCCGAAAGACAATGCCTGTTCGGCCCGCACCCTGTCCTGTTCGTCCATGGAATGCAGTACTTGCTGGAAAATGGTGTCCGGCAGGCCGCGCAACAGCTCGGCGAGATCGTCGGTATCCATGTCTTCCAGGGCATCGGCGAGTTTTTCCGGCACCATCTGGCGGATAATGCCGTTTCGCACGTCTTCCGACAGTTCTTCGAGCACATCACCGTGAAATTCAGGGTCAATCAGTTGCCATAATACCGCGCGGCTTTTGGCCGGGGTGGACTCCAGCAAAAACGCTACATCCGGCGCTGGCATATGGTGGAGCATTTTACGCACATGCACATACATGCCGCTGGACAGGGCATCGTTAATGGCCTGTAGCTGCTGGTATGAGGATTGCGATTCGAATGCTGGTTCCAATTTAGCTCAGGCCCTTGTACAACTTATTGATTTTCTGTTGTTAGTTTAGAGTAAGTGGTGAGTAAGGTCAGCAGGAATATTGCTCAGCTAGTCACAGACTCCCATTACCTGGGCAATTATCATGTTTGTCGTCGTAACAACCAATGATTCAGCGGTAACGCCAGCAGTATAATTGCGCCCCCTAGTGTCAGACGCAGCAGATCCGCTTCACGGTTCCAGATCAGTAAGTTGACCAGAATGCCTGCTGGGATCAACAGATTGTTCATGATTGCCAGGGTGCCGACATCTACTTGCGTAGCACCTTTGTTCCAAGCAAAGAATCCCAGACCGGACGCCACCACGCCGAGATAGATCAGGATAACCCACTGCTGTGCTGTGGCAGGCAGCATCTCAAGGTTTCCAAATAGGGCAAAACTGGCGCAGGCAACCAGACTGGCACCGATAAAGAACCAACCGAACACCTGATGTTGGGGTAACTCGAATTGACTGGCCATTCTCTTATATAAAACCTGGCCAGTGGCAAAACATAAATTAGCGGCCTGTACGATGAAAAAGCCGCGAATAAAGCCACTGTCTATGCCGTCGTAGCGGATCGCGGCGGCACCCGCTGTTGCGACCAAAGCACAGAGCAAAAAATTGATTCGAAAACGCTGATCCAGAAGATCGTTGACCAAGGTAACGTAGAGCGGTGTCATCACAGTGAACAGCAACACCTCTGGCACAGTCAGATAAAGAAATGCGTGGTAATAGAAACCATACATTATCCCTAGTTGAATAGCGCCAATCAGCATCAGGCGAGTGATGGTCGTGACAGAAGCGCCGCGAAAGCTTAAGAAGGGTAAGAACACCAGCGCGGCAAGCAGAACCCTTATCAGCACAGAAAACCAGGGATCAACCTGACCAGCCAGATAAACGCCGATCAGGCTGAATGAAAACGCCCATAGCAAAGTGATTGCAACAAGAAAGGCCATGACCGCCATCCGAATATTTGACCGGCTGGCATGGTACATCATGCTTATTGCTTATGTAAGACGGCGCCAGTGAGGCCATTTAGTTGGCAGCCAGCCAATTTAAGGCCTTAAGCGATGAGCGGTCAGCTTTACGACAAAAGTGCCATGGCACTCTTGTGGCTAAGGGGATAAAGTCAGATACATAGCGTTGTAACGAGGGCGATACTGAGCGGATGGAAAACTTTGTTCTGGTACTTATCTATATTCTGATCGGTACTCAGCTTCGGCGCCTGCCGCAATTTCCGGCCGAGACAGGCATGGTGCTTAACCAGTACGTGCTGTATGTCGCCTTACCGGCTCTGGTGATGCAGAAAATTCCATTGATGAGTTTCTCTGCTGACCTATGGCAGCCTGCGGTTTTGCCCTGGGCTATTTTACTGTTGGTCGTAGGTGTGGTGTTGTTAGCCGGGCGTCTGTTTTCCTGGGATAAAAATCTGGTGGCAGCGTTGCTGGTGGTGTTGCCTCTGGGCAATACCTCGTTTCTGGGTTTTCCTATGGTGGAGGCGTTCTTTGGCGAACAGGCCATGCCTTACGCCATTATTTATGATCAGCTTGGGTCCTTTCTGGCTCTGGCCACTTATGCCACCATCATTTGTGCCTGGTATAACCCCAATGTAGATACACCTTCGGTTGCACATATGGCCAAAAGGGTATTGTTGTTTCCCTCCTTTATCGCCTTAATTGCCGCCATGGGGCTGAAGGGCTGGCCTTATCCCTCGCTTATGCAATCCTTATTGGATAGCCTGGCGGCCACCTTGGTGCCGGTGATTATGGTGGCGGTGGGGTTCCAGTTTCGTTTGCGTCTGGATGGCAAAGAGGCTTTGCCTCTGGGGTTTGCGTTAGTGGTGAAGTTGTTGTTGATGCCCTTGTTTGCGCTGGCACTACTCTGGCCTTTACATCCCCAACCTTTATTGCTGCAGGTTAGTGTCTTTCAAGCCGCCATGCCGCCTATGGTATCCGCAGGCGCCCTGGCGATCGGTGCAGCCCTGGCACCGCGATTAGTTGCGGCGCTGGTGGGGTTGGGTCTGATCATGAGCTTTATAACCTTACCCATGTGGTATTGGTTGTTGCAGCACTTGATGTGAACCTTACTAGCAAAGTGAGAATATGACCTTTATATTGCGCCAAGCTAACCCCTCAGATGCTGACGTCCTGTCTTCTATTGCTATGCGCGCCAAGGCGCATTGGGCCTATTCTGCAGATTTTATGGCCGCCGTTGCTGCTGAATTGCGGGTATCCTCTACACAATTACAAAGCCCGGACTGGTTATGTCAGGTGGCGGTGCAAGACCTGCGTATTGTTGGTTATGCCCTGGTGGACGCCAGTAAAGCACAGCAATGGGTGTTAGACGCGATGTTTGTGTTACCTGAGGTAATGGGACTAGGGGTGGGGAAGCAACTGATGACATGGGTCAAAACCAGCATGCAAAGATTGCAATGTCCTGAGTTGATGATCCCCAGTGATCCTTATGCTGAAGCTTTCTATGTGAAAATGGGCGCGACAAAGATTGGCGAGACACCCTCAGACAGTATTGTTGGCAGAATGTTACCCTTAATGAAATTGAAGGTATGAGCCTGTTGCAACAAGCATTTAATTGGCTAGCTGGCTTCTTACTTCTGTAAAAATTATCGGCGAGAATGTAGGGTAAGCCCACAATGCATTCCATGGAGTAGTTCTTTGCGCAATTTGATTTTGGCAGTTGGTCTTGCCTGTAGCCCTGTTCTGGCGTCCCCCACTTTTATTGTGTTGCAGGACTTGCCTTATACGGACACCCAAGAATATGTGTATAAGAACATAGTCAGGCCAGCCATTGTCAGTGCCGATGCGGATTTTGTCATCCATGGCGGCGATATGCAGGGCAGTAAAGCGGTTTGCAGTCACGCTGGGCTTAAGGCGCTTCGTGATGATTTGTACAGTCTGAAGCCCGAACGGGTATTTTTAACACCGGGCGACAATGACTGGACGGACTGCGATAGACCAAGTAATGCCAAGCCGGTCAGCGAGTATCAGGCCTTAGGCTGGTTAAGAGAATTGTTTTACGAGCCAGCGCCCAAAGGATTGCCGGAGTGGCAGTTGGCCCGTCAAGACGCTTTTCCTGAAAACGCCCGTTGGCTGGTGGATAACAGCCTGTTTGTGACTTTGCATATTCTGGGCACAGTTAACGGCAGACAGCAGGTTTATCTGGATGATCCCAGCTATGCGCTTGAGCAGGTTGAGGCGCGGGACAAGGCCAATCATCTATGGTTACAGGAAGCGCTAACCGTTGCCAAAGCGCATGATGTAACGCATATGGTGGTTGCCGCCCATGCTGATATCACCCAGCTTGAAGGCAAACCACCATGCTCTCGCAGTCGCACCAGCGATTGTGACCCTTATCAGGCATACCGTAAGCAACTGCGAGATGTTGCCGCTGAGTTTGGCAGGCCTATGCTGTTTATTCATGGCGACACCGAGCCATTTTGTCTGGATAAAAATTACGGTAGCAAAACTGCCACAAATTTATGGCGTTTAAATGGCGCTGGTGATTACAACCTGATTGATGCACTGCGCATTGATATTGGTGACAAGGATACTGAACCATTCAGTATCAAGGCATTAACCCGGGATATTGCTCCCCCTTTGTGTAAATAGGCATTATGACCAGCATCATCCGAGCCAAAGACTTCACCGCATCTCGTCCCTGGGGGGCTTTAGATATAGCCTCTATGCAGGGGGTTAGCACTCGTCTGCATTGGACGGATAAGCCCTATCGCTGGCATATCAATGACGGTGAGGAAGTCTTTGTGGTGTTGGATGGTCAGGTGGAGATGAAGTATCGCGATGTGGAAGGGGAGCGTTCAGCCATATTAAATGCCGGCGACATTTTTTTCGCCAATGAAGGAACCGAGCACTGTGCTTTTCCCGTTGGGGAAGCCAGGATCCTGGTGGTGGAAAAGCAGGGAAGCATCTGATGCTGCAACTACGACCAAATTGTGAATGTTGCAACCGCGACTTGCCTCCTGATTCGCAACTGGCACTGATTTGCAGTTACGAATGTACCTTCTGCCGGGACTGCGTTGAGGGTGTTTTGCAAAATGTTTGCCCGAATTGTGGAGGTGGTTTTATGCCAAGGCCGGTACGCCCCAAAAATGCTTATCGCCCCGGAGTGAGTTTGACACAACAACCGGCTTCGACTAATGCTGTGCATAGCCGTTATTGCATCGAAGAGATGCAGGCCTTTAGCCAAAAATTAGCTTCGATTCCACCGGCTGAGCGCTAAAGCCCTGCAAGTTTCCTGCCTCTGATCTGCCAGCGAACAGCTATGCCAGCTTGATTAACCAGTTTTACCGTGATCTGCACTGCCGCATAGATTAAAATTCCCTGGCGCAAGGGCGCTGGAGGATATATGAGCGAAAACGGCGCCATCAGGCTTAATAAATTTATCAGTGATTCTGGCTATTGTTCGCGTCGTGAGGCGGATAAGCTCATTGAGCAAAAACGGGTGACTATTAATGGTCAGATCCCGGAGTTAGGCACCAAGGTGATGCCTGGCGACCAAGTTGCGGTGGATGGCAAAGGCGTCGGTGCTAGTGCCATGGATAAGTCTGATCGCACTTATATTGCCTACAACAAACCTGTCGGTGTTATCTGCACCACAGAGCGCGGTGTGCGCGGCAATATTGTCGATGCTATTCGTCATCGGCAGCGCATCTTTCCCATCGGCCGTCTGGACAAAGACTCTGAAGGGCTGATTTTTCTGACCACCGATGGCGATATCGTCAACAAGATCTTGCGGGCAGGCAACGAACACGAAAAAGAGTATGTGGTGACGGTGAACCAGCCGGTCAGTGAGCGATTTACCCGACAAATGAGTCAGGGGGTACCGATTCTGGGTACGGTGACCAAGCCTTGCAAAGTCAAAGCCACCGGGCGTTTTTCATTTCGTATCATTCTGACGCAGGGCCTGAACAGACAGATTCGACGTATGTGCGAGTTCCTCGGTTATGAGGTGGTCAGTTTGAAACGCGTGCGTATTATGAATGTTGAGCTGGGGAATTTAAGACCAGGCCAGTGGCGAGACCTGTCTGATAGTGAAATGGCTGAGATTAACCAGGCTATTACCCATTCGAAGAAAACGGCCTGAGTGAACAACCTTATTCCGCTTCGTTGAATTTTTGCTGGATGAGTTGTTCAACTGCTGACAGCGCGGCTTGTGCATCCTGACCTTCGCTGATCACCACGACTTCCTTGCCCATACTGCTTTCCAGCATCATCAGCCCCAGCACACTGGTGGCTGAGGCGGACTTTTCGCCTTGTACCAGGGTGACCTGGGCATCGAATTGCACCGCCAGTTTAGCCAGCTGAGTAGCTGCTCTGGCGTGCAGGCCCAGCTTGTTTTGAATCAGCAGGGTCTTTTCTAATTTCATTTGCGTGATAACTCTCTGTGACGGATCTGCACATCCGGATGCACGGCCCTAAAGGTTTTTGCCAGACTCTCTGCCACAAAAACAGAACGATGCTGGCCACCGGTACAACCAATGGCAATAGTCACATAGCTGCGGTTATTCCGCTCCAGATGCGGTAACCAAGTGGATATCAGGTTCTGTATCTGCCAGATAAACTTGGTGACAATGGCCTGAGAACCCAGAAAAGCTTCAACCTGTGGATCTAAGCCGGTGAGATTCTTCAGTTCCGGCTCCCAATGGGGATTTGGCAGGAAACGCGCATCAAACACATAATCAGCATCCTTGGGAATGCCATGCTTAAAACCAAAGGATTCAAATACCAGCACCAGGCGCGAGCTTTTCTTGCCCAGAATACGTTCTCGAACCAGCTCGGCCAGTTGATGTACTGACAGTTCACCGGTATCGATATACAAATCGGCTCTTTCGATTATCGGGCCGAGCAGCACCGACTCAGACTGAATGGCATCTGTCAGTGACTTACTGTGCTTGGACAAGGGGTGCAAACGACGGGTTTCGCTAAAGCGCTTAATCAGTACATCATCACTGGCGTCAAGATAGAGAATGGTTAACTCCCAGGTCGACGGCAGATAGTCGAGAATTTCGACCAGCTCTTCCGGGTCCTTGGGCAGATTGCGCACGTCAATACTAACGGCTACCTGATCATATTCGTCTACCACCGTATGGGTGAGGGTCGGGAGCAGGTTAACGGGAATATTGTCTACACAGTAATAACCAAGATCTTCCAGCGCTCTGAGTACAATAGATTTCCCTGAGCCGGAACGACCACTGATGATGATGAGTTTCACACTATAGCCTCAAATAGTTCCTGATTTGATTGGGCATGACGCAGTTTTTTTACCGTTTCCTTGTCATTCAATTTGGCGGCAATGGTGGCCAGGGTTTGCAAATGCCCTTGTGCCTGGTCCTCGGGGACCAATATAGCGAAAAATATGTCGACCGGTTGGTTGTCTATCGCTTCAAATGCGACACCTGGCTGACTGGTAACCAATATTGCGGTCACATTACTCAGTCCGGCTAGGCGTCCGTGAGGAATGGCAATACCACAACCAATGCCTGTACTACCCATCTTTTCCCGGTTAAGTAGGCTAGTCAGAATAGCATCCTGGCCTATGTCCGGAAGGTGTTGGGCGGCAATATCACTAATGGATTCCAGAATGCGTTTTTTGCTGGAGCCTTGTACTGCACATACAGTGCGGTCTGGAGTGAGGATGTCTTTGATTTCCATTTTGCGTTTTTTGTCTGTGTGGCCATAAACAGGCTAAGCCTGTTTATGGCATCAGTGGGCCTAATGGCGTTTCATCTTTTCCTTATGCTTGAGCACCTGGCGATCAAGCTTATCGATAAGACTATCAATGGCAGCATACATATCAGTATGTTCGGAAATAGCAAAGACTTCGGTACCGTTCAAATGTAATGTAGCCTCCGCTTTCTGGTTCAGCTTTTCGACATTCAGAATGACATGAACATTATTAATGTGATCGAAGTGTCTCTCCAACTTAGTAAATTTACTATCAACGTAGTCGCGAAGAGAATCGGTGATTTCAACGTGATGACCAGTAAGGTTGATTTGCATAGTGCCTCTTCCTTTTGTTGGCGAGTCTTAGAGCAGACTCTTGCGTTGGTTAGATGGGGGAATCGATAGTGATTCCCGGTACTTGGCGATTGTTCGCCGGGCAACCATAATGCCTTGGTCGGCTAACAACTGCGCAATTTTGCTATCACTAAGTGGTTTGGCAGGTTTTTCTGCCGCCACCAGTTTCTTAATCAGAGCCCGAATAGCGGTAGATGAACATTCCCCGCCGCTTTCGGTTGCTACGTGGCTGGAGAAGAAATATTTCAGCTCATAAATGCCGCGTGGCGTATGCATATATTTTTGCGTGGTTACTCTGGAAATGGTGGACTCATGCATATCTACCATTTCTGCCACATCGTTCAATACCATAGGCTTCATGGCTTCCGGGCCGTATTCAAAGAACCCTTGTTGCTGCTGAACAATACAGTTAGCGACCTTCAGTAAGGTGTCATTGCGGCTTTCCAGACTCTTGATAAACCATTTCGCCTCTTGCATGTGGGAGCGAATAAACTGGCTGTCGCTGGAATTTCGCGCATTGCGGCTCATGGCGGCATACTGCTGGTTAATACTCAGCTTAGGTAAGCTGTCAGGGTTCAGCTCTACCATCCAGCGCCCATTTTTCTTGGCAACAGATACGTCCGGTATAACGTATTCCGGTTCGCTGGTGACAATGGCACTACCAGGGCGTGGATTGAGCGTTTGCAGTAACCGCAGTGCTTCGCGTAATTCTTCTTCTTTAAGACGCGCCTTGCGCATCAAAGTTCGGTAATCTTTGGCAGCCAGCAGATCGCTATATTCATTAATCAATGCTTTGGCTTCTTCCAGCCAAGGCGTGTCCGGTGCAAATTGACGCAACTGCACCAGCAGACATTCCTGCACTGAGCGCGAGCCTACTCCAACCGGATCAAACATTTGAATGCGCTTCAGTACACATTCAACTTCATCCAGTTCCACCTCTTCGTCTTCAATATCCAGGCTTTGCAGGATATCTTCAGTGCTGACTGTCAGGTATCCGGATTCATCAATACTATCGATGATGGCGATGGCAATGGCAGCATCGGTTTCACTGAAAGGGGTCAGACGCATCTGCCAAAGCAGGTGATCCTGAATATTGTCAGAGGTTTCCCCCTGGTAAATGGCATCATCATCACTGGCTGTAGAAGACGATGCGGGGGCCGAAGAGGCGCTGTAGTATTCATCCCAGGTGGTATCTACGGGTAACTCATCGGGCAGTTCCTGCTTTTCCAATGCGTCGCCGGCTTCCAGGTTCTCGCTATGCTCGCCATTGGAAAGCGATTCATTATCGGGACTATTTAAATCCTGCGCGTCTCCGACAGAGAAGTCCTGTCCGTCATCCGCTTCCAACAATGGGTTGGAGTCCAGGGCCTCCTGGATTTCCTGCTGTAGATCCAGCGTAGACAACTGAAGCAGGCGGATAGCCTGTTGCAGTTGCGGCGTCATCGTGAGCTGCTGGCTGAATTTTAGTTGTAATGCGGGCTTCATCTACTTCTTATTATGTTCCAATGGCCTTTCAAAATATTGATATGGGCGTTTTAGCAAAGGTCAAGGTACCCTGCGGCATACGCCTTAACTATAGCCTGAATTGTTCTCCGAGGTATACATCTCTCACCTGCTTGTCATTCAACACCTGTTCGGCACTACCTTCGGCGATTAATTCACCATGGCTGACAATATAGGCTTTCTCACATACATCCAGGGTTTCACGAACATTGTGGTCGGTGATCAGAACGCCGATTCCTCTGTCTTTGAGATGGTGGATAATTTTTTTAATATCGCTGACAGAGATAGGATCTACACCGGCAAAAGGCTCGTCTAACAAAATAAAGCGAGGATTGGCAGACAAGGCTCGGGCAATTTCAACCCTGCGCCTTTCACCGCCGGATAAGCTCATGCCGGTGCTATGCCGGATATGGTTAATATTGAACTCATCCAGCAGGGCATCGGCTTCTTGTTCGCGTTGTTCCTGATTCAGCTCTTTACGTGTTTCCAAAATGGCCATCAGGTTTTGATATACCGTCAGCTTACGAAAAATGGATGATTCCTGTGGTAAATAACCTATGCCGCGACGGGCACGAACGTGCATAGGTTCGTGACTGAGTTCTTCGTCGTCGATAAAAATTTGGCCTTTATCCATGGGTACCAAGCCAACAATCATATAAAAAGAGGTTGTCTTACCCGCACCATTGGGCCCCAGTAGACCAACTATCTGTCCGGCGCTGACTTGCAAACTGACATCACGTACCACCTGGCGGTTTTTGTAGCTTTTGGCCAGATGTGAGGCCTTCAAGGTGGGCATGCTGTTACTTCTCCTGCACGGGTTTTTTCTTCGGTTCAGGCTGGAATATTGTCTCTACGCGACCATCTCCGTCATCTGAACCTTGCGCAACCAACTGCTCTTTCTCCATGTTGAATTCGATTTTATCACCGCTGACACTGCTACTGTTTTGATGTAGCTCAGCATTTCCGCTAAGTGTCAGTGTGCGTTTTTCTACATGGTATTCGATATGGTTTGCCAACGCTCGAATGCGACTACCATCTGCCATGGTTTGCTGATATTCGGCAGGATTACCGCGGGCGATAAAAATTTCCCGGCCTTTGCCCTGCTCTGCATTTACTTCCACTTCACCCGCTTCAATGCTGAGTGACCCCTGAGTGATTTTTACATCTTCCCGAAAGATGGATATTTTGTTGATGCCATCTCCGGACTGGAATTTAGAGGCCACGCGGATGGGTTCATTGAAGTCCTGATTGATGGCATTGGCAGCGGCGCTGAGTAGCAGAGCGGTCAGCAGCAGGTTCAGTTTAGTTGTCTTTGCCATAGATGGTCTCTACGTGATCCAGTAATTCAAATTGTTTGTTATTCATATCAGCACTAAAACCATTGCCGCGAATGGTGTAATTGACGCCTGAAATAGTCACGGGCTGGTCTGAATGCATGATCTTGTTGTTGAGATCGATTTCAATAAAGCTGGTATTGATGGTTTGTAAAATGCCGTCTTCACTGAGACTGCGGATCTCAACATTGGTTTCCAATTGGATGCGGTTGTCTTCATATAAGGTGCCTTCCTGGGCGGTAATTTCCCAAGGGGGCTCTTCAGCCTTCACAAACACGCTGTATTGAGGCTGTTGAAACAAGGTAAAACCCAGAGCTTCATAATGTTCCATGACGGTAGCATGGATACTATGAGTGAGAACCCCTTCCTCGTTATACAGGTTGGTTTGCATATTGCGCGCCTGATAATTCGGCTGCCATACATCTTCCTTGGGTTTGTTTGTCTGGGGTTGTTCGCTGTCCTGCCACCAGTTGTAGTTGGTGGCCACAATCAGCAAGAACAGCAGAAGTATACTTAAGGTTAAGCGGTTCATACGCTGCTGCCGTGACTGATGGTTAGTTTATCCTGGGCCTGCAGGAGTAGGTCACAAACCTCGCGCACTGCCCCAAAGCCACCCGTACACTGCGTAATGTAGTCAGCTTGTTGCTTTACAAAAGGATGACCATCGGGCACCGATATGCTCAAAGCGGATAGCTCAAACATGCTCACATCCGGCATGTCATCTCCCATAGCGGCGACCTGCTCAGAGGTTAATTCAAGTTCCGTCATCAGATTTTGCAAGGCGAAGCCTTTGTTTTCCTCTCCCTGAATGATATGTCTGATGCCTAAGGCGCGCATTCTATCTTCGACAATGCGGGATTTTCGGCCGGTAATCACGGCAACTTCCACGTCTATATTCATTAGCGCTTTTACACCGTAACCGTCTCTGGTATGAAACGCTTTTAACTCTTCGCCGGCGTTACCCAAATAAATTCGTCCATCCGAGAAAATTCCGTCTACATCGCAAACCAGCAAACAAATAGCTTTGCAGCGCTCGAACAGGCTGTTGTCGATGTGGCCATAGAGGGTCGAAACTGGGCTTGTCATTCAATGTACTTTTGCGTGTTTTAAGTTTGAAACAGACTGGTTTGATACGCTAGGTAGCAAGCCAGCAGCAATCCGCCTTGCCAGCGTTCTACACGTCGGCGTTCTTTTATGGCGAAGCAAAACAATACAAGTAGCAGGGTTAATACCAACATTACTGGCATATCACGCTGCATGGCCTGAGGATCTATGTAACCCGGGGCCAACATTCCTGGCATGGATAAAACCGCCAGTATATTAAAAATGTTGGAGCCCAGAATGTTTCCTAAGGCTAAATCATCTTCTTTCTTGAGTATTCCGGCAACACTTGTTGCTAACTCGGGCAAGCTGGTACCTATGGCGACAATGGTTAGCCCAATGACTAAATCACTGATGCCTAGAGTTCTGGCAATATGTGTGGCGGAATCTACCATTATATGGGCACTAAGTGGAAGTAACAGTGATCCTGCCAGCAGCCATATCACTGCTTTTGCGCTGGATAATCGCGGTAATTCTTTATCCACCTCTGTGTTGAGGGGGTCAGCTTTATCACTTCGCAGAGAAAGCCAAGCTAGCAAACCAATGACCAAAAAGAACAGAAGCAATAACAACAGGCCTTCCCGATACCCCAGCACACCATCCCAGAGTAAATATGCCGCCAGCAAGGATACCAAGAGTAAAATTGGCATTTCCCGACGCAGCGTTGTGGAGGCTATTTGCAGCGGCCGGAGCAAGGCTGCAATACCCAGTACCAAGCCAATATTCGCTATATTAGAACCAATGGCGTTGCCGACTGCTGTGTCGCGGCTACCTGCCAGTGCAGCACTGACCGACACCATAATTTCAGGCGCGGAAGAACCCATAGCCACAATAGTTAATCCTATGAGTAATGGAGGCAGTCCAAAATTCTTTGCCAATGCCGACGCCCCGCAAATAAAGCGTTCAGCACTCCAACTCAGGGCTATCAGGGCGCCCAGAAAGAGTAAAAACTCAATGATCACGGACTGTTCAACTCCGTCCCTGTCGACACGTAATGGGATTGTCGCAAAAAGCCAGGGATTTTCCTAATCCGGGGAATCATAGATTGCCTAAGTAAACACTTGCGTTTACAATTTGCATCTGACCGTTCAAATGCAACGTGGAATAATGAGTTGTTCTACGATTTTCGAACAATTAGAACACAACTTATTACTTTTTAGCTTTGTTGCAGTTTCATGAAAAACATTACAATGCGCCATGTTCTGGTTGTTCGGACCTGAAGCCCGGTGAATGGATGAGTAGATGGAAGACTTGGTAAATGTAGACAACCTGACGTTTTCTCGCGGTAAGCGGTTAATTTATCAGGACATTTCTTTGCGTCTCGCCAAAGGAAAAACCACGGCCATTATGGGCCCCAGTGGTATTGGGAAAACCACCTTATTGAAACTGATTGGCGGTCAGTTGCGCCCCGATAGCGGAGAGATACTCTTCAAGGGCGAGTCTATCCCAAAAATGCGCAGGTCGCGCTTGTTTGAAGTGCGACGTCATATGAGCATGCTGTTTCAAAGTGGCGCACTGTTTACCGATATGACGGTATTTGACAATGTTGCCTTCCCCCTGCGAGAGCACACCAGGTTGTCTGAGGATTTAATTCGACTGCTGGTGTTGATGAAACTGCAGGCCGTAGGGTTACGCGGTGCGGCAGATATGATGCCCAGTGAATTATCTGGCGGCATGGCCAGGCGAGCAGCGCTGGCCCGTGCTATCGCTTTGGATCCTGAACTTATCATGTATGACGAACCCTTTGCTGGACAGGATCCTATTTCCATGGGGGTCTTAGTTAAGCTAATTAAGGAATTAAATAACGCCTTAAATTTGACCAGCGTGGTGGTAACGCATGATGTGACTGAGGTCATGTCCATCGCCGATTATGTGTACATCCTGGCAGACAAAAAGATTATAGGGGAAGGGACCCCAGAACAGATTCGAACTCATGAATCGCCTTTGGTGCAACAGTTTCTGCTTGGCCGCGCTGATGGTCCCGTGCCTTTTCATTTTCCAGCCCAAAGTTTGGAACAGCAATTATTGGAGAAACGTTGATGGAATGGTTTGCACGCCTGGGCAGGTCTACATTAGAGACTTTGGCTGGCGTTGGGCGGGCTGCTTACGTGTTATTTGGCGCACTGGTTGCCAGACCTCAGTTGAAGAATATTCCCCTGACGATCAAACAGATCTATTTCGTTGGGGTGCAGTCTTTATTGATTATTGTTGTTTCTGGTGCATTCATCGGCATGGTGATGGCCTTACAAGGCTATACGGTACTAGTGGATTACGGGGCTGAAGAAAGCCTGGGTCCTATGGTGGCGCTGTCCCTGCTGCGTGAGTTGGGGCCTGTGGTAACCGCATTATTGTTTGCTGGTCGTGCTGGCTCTGCGCTGACGGCTGAGATCGGCTTGATGAAGGCCACCGAGCAGTTGAGTAGCCTTGAAATGATGGCAGTAGATCCATTACGCCGGGTGATCGCCCCGAGGCTATGGGCTGGTATTATCGCTATGCCAATGCTGGCAGTAATTTTCAGCGCGGTAGGCATATTAGGTGGTCAGGTTGTTGGGGTCGATTGGTTAGGTGTTGACGCTGGTAGCTACTGGTCTGTTATGCAAGCGTCTGTTGAGTTTGAGAAAGATGTGGGTAACGGCATTATCAAGAGCCTGGTCTTTGCAGTTATCGTAACTTGGATTGCGGTATTCAAAGGCTATGACTCTGTTCCTACTTCTGAGGGCATCAGCAAGGCGACAACTGAGACTGTTGTGTATTCCTCTCTGGCTGTGCTGGGAGTGGATTTCGTTTTAACCGCATTGATGTTTGGTACGCATTGACAGGGGATTGGGCAATGAATTCTAGAAAAGTTGAAGTATTGGTTGGGATATTTGTCGCTATTGCCGCTGCCGCCCTTATTATGCTGGCCCTGAAGGTGGCAGACAGGGGCATCAGTGGCAATGGTGAGACTTATGTGCTGAAGGCCAAGTTTGACAACATCGGTGGTTTGAAAGTGCGCTCACCAATTAAGGTCGGCGGCGTGGTCGTTGGCCGAGTGGGCAGCATTAGTCTGGATGAAGATGATTTTAGCCCTGTGGTGACCTTGGTGATAGGTAAAGAGTTCGACAAGTTTCCGGCCACCAGTTCGGTGTCTATTCTTACCTCTGGGCTTTTGGGTGAGCAATATATTGGGCTGCAACCTGGTTTTATGCTGGAAGAGGATGATGTCCTCAAACCCGGGCAGTTTATCGAAGATACCAAATCGGCATTGGTACTGGAGGACTTAATTGGCCAGTTCCTGTTTAGCCGAGGTAACGATTAAGCCCCAGATTTTTTTAGTTTGCGTGGAGAGTATATATGTTAGTTAAGAAGCTGATGAGCTGGTTTGCCGTAGCAACACTGGTTTTGTCAAGCCAGGTATTTGCACAGGATCAGGATGATCCCTATCAGTTGTTGTCCTCGGTGGCTACCAAGACCTTTGACCGCATCAAATCAGAGAGGGGTGAAATTAAGGCTAATCCTGAAATTTTACGTGAGATCATGGAGCAAGAGCTGCTGCCTTATATTGATTACAAGTTTGCAGCGCTTAAAGTCTTAGGTAAGCATTTCAAGTCCGTGCCCAGAGAACGTATTCCTGAATATGTGCAGGTTTTTCGCGACTATCTGGTAACCACCTATGCCTTGGCAATGGCACAGTATGATAACCAAACCGTTGAGTTTGAACCCAATCGCGGTGAGGTAGAAGAAGAGCGTGTCGTTACCGTGCGTGCGTTAGTCAAAGAGGAAGGCAGACCTGATATCAAGCTTGCCTTCAAGGTACGTAAGAGTAATAACACAGAGCAATGGAAAGCTTACGACATGGTAGCTGAAGGTATCAGTATGCTGTCCAGCAAGCAGAGCGAATTGGAAGGAATCATTCGTCAGGACGGTATTGATGCCGTAATCAAACTGATGAAAGAGAAGAACGCTCAACCCATTTCCCTGCAGAAGATTGCCGAAGGTAGTGCATGAGTGCACTGAATATTGAGTTCGCTGACTCACCGGGCGTTTGTCGCCTGGTGGGTTCGTTGACCCTCGACTATGTTATGGATCTGGAAGCTCAACAAAGCGCGCTTTGGCAGCATAAACAACTGACCCTTGATTTAGCTGATTTGCAGCAATCCGATATGGCTGGGCTGGCCTGGCTGGTTAGGTTGGTTGGTGAGGCCAGACTGCGCGGCGTATCAATGCGTTTTACCAATCCGCCAGATACTTTACTCAAGTTGGCAAAAATCAGCGACGTAGACAAGCTTTTACCGTTAGAATAACCAGCCTGTGCCACAGGCTGGAAGTTTCTTATGCCAATCAGTCAAATCGAACAGTTGCTCAAGGATGCCCTGGAGCTTAACGAACTGTACGTCAAGGGAGAAGGCTCCCATTTTCAGGTTATTGCCGTATCCGCTCAATTCGACGGAGCCAGCCGGGTCAAAAAGCAACAGATGGTCTATGCCCCTTTGTCTGCGTTGATTGCCGATGGCACTGTACATGCACTATCTATCAAAGCGTTCACACCAGAAGAATGGCAGCGTGAGCGCAAGTTTCTGATGCCGGAGTGAGCAATGGATAAGCTGTTGATTAAGGGAAACGGACCACTCAATGGAACCGTGAGGATTTCTGGTGCTAAAAATGCTGCACTGCCATTATTGATGGCAGGTTTGCTGACGGAAAAGCCTTGTGTTTTTACCAATGTGCCAGCATTGAGAGATGTTAGAACCACCCTGGCTTTGTTGGGGCAGCTAGGTGCAAGGGTGAGTGTCGAGGCTGATAAGGTCAACATCGATGCCAGTGAGATCACTAACCTGATTGCTCCCTACGATCTGGTCAAAACCATGCGCGCTTCGATCCTGGTGCTGGGACCCTTGCTGGCAAGGTTTGGACGCGCCCAAGTGTCCTTGCCTGGTGGCTGTGCAATTGGAGCGCGTCCCGTGAACTTACATCTGAGCGGCTTGGAATTGATGGGCGCCAAGATTGAAGTGGAGTCTGGCTATATTTCGGCGCATGTTGATGGTCGCTTACAAGGTGCCAATATCTTTATGGATATGGTCAGTGTTGGTGCAACCGAAAACCTGATGATGGCTGCCGTATTGGCCGAGGGGACAACCATTCTGGAAAATGCGGCAAGGGAACCCGAGATTGTGGATTTGGCAAACTGCCTGAACAGTATGGGGGCTAAGGTCAGTGGTGCCGGCACAGACAAGATTGTCATCCAAGGCGTGGAAAGCCTGAACGCTTGCCATCATAGTGTATTGCCTGACCGTATAGAAACCGGCACCTTTTTGGTTGCAGCTGCGGCGACGGGAGGGAAAGTTCGCTGTGAGCATGCAGCACCGGACACTCTGGATGCGGTGATTAGCAAGCTTAAAGAAGCGGGCGCCAAAGTCACCTATGGCGATGACTGGATTGAGCTGGACATGCAGGGGCAGCAGCCCAAAAGTGTCAATATCAAAACGGCACCACATCCAGGCTTTCCCACTGATATGCAGGCGCAGTTTGTGGCTCTCAATTGCGTGGCGTCGGGCACTGGTGTGGTGACTGAAACCATCTTTGAAAATCGTTTTATGCATGTGCCTGAATTACAGCGCATGGGCGCGAGTATCGACTTAGAAGCAAACAGTGCGGTATGTCGTGGCGGCTCCAAACTAAAAGGTGCTCAGGTCATGGCAACTGACTTACGCGCATCCGCAAGCTTGGTCATTGCTGGTTTAGTTGCTCAAGGTGAGACACTGGTTGACCGAATTTACCATCTTGACCGTGGGTATGAGCAGATTGAAGTAAAGCTTGGCGGTCTAGGAGCCAAGATTCAACGGGTGCAGTAATCCTTGGGTCTAAAAAAGCCGCTAATTAAGCGGCTTTTTATTAGCTGCTGGTCAGCTCCGATATGGTGACGGTAACATTCAGGCGTTGTCTGCTTTCGCCTCGCAGTAGTTCGAAATCTAAAGTTGAACCCGGTGGCGTTTCTGCGACTTGGTCGAGGGTTTTAAAAGTACTTTCGATAGGTTTACCGTTGATGGTAATCAGTGTATCACCCACTTTTATACCTGCCCTGGCGGCCGGTCCTAATGGATCAACACCGTTGACAAGAATGCCCGATTCGCCCAGAAATTCTGTACCGCTGATGCCCAGATATCCGCGAATTACTCTGCCATGGGCGATAATGTCATCCATCACGCGTTTGGCCAGTGCATAAGGCACCGCAAAGAATATCCCTGCGACATCTTTTACTCTATGGTTACGATCTAAGGTCTTAAAATTAGCGTTGTTAATACCTACTAGTGTGCCATTGCTGTCGACCAGCGCACCGCCTGAATTTCCTTCGTTGAGTACAGCATCCATTTGAATAAAGTCGGCATAGTTGGCGTTACTGACGTAATTGCTTAAGCCGCCACGGCCGGTGGCACTAATGATACCTTGGGTGATGGTTTGCCCGAGGTTATAGGGATTGCCAATGGCTAACACCAAATCACCCACTTGCGTTTCATATTCACTGCTTTGCGGAATAACTGGGAGATTCTGGTCGTTTACTTTTAACACTGCCAGGTCGGTATGTGGGTCCTGGCCGACTAACATGGCTTCCAATCCGCGCCCATCCTGAAGTACCACAGTGATGCGTTCTGAACCCTTGATAACGTGATAACAGGTGAGAATATGTCCGTTTGACGTCATTAATACACCGGAGCCGAGGCTGGTGCGCTCGACAGGTTGACGACGATATAACAATGGACGGCTGTCGTAGCTGGTGCTGTAAATGTTCACTACAGCTGGGGCTGCTTTGTTTATGGCGCTGCTGAAGCTCAATGGGGCGGTGCTAAAACCCTGCCGCTGGAAAAGTCCCAGGGAAAGAGAGGTTGAATTACGCAATTCAGGGAGGAGCAACAGCAGTATGCCAGCTACAAAAATGCCGAGTAGGATGGATTTGATTAGGAAATGTAGCCAGCTAGTCTGTTTCACAAATGTGTTAGGTCAGTCAAAACTGACCTGAGGATAGCATTGTCGTGTGCCTGATGACAGTCTGTTTAGGCGCTATAAAGTAATACAACGTCTTGTTATGCATAAAAAAGGCCGCCATTGGGCAGCCTTTTAGGCGCTGCGAGCGGTGTTAACGAATAACCAAATATAAGGAGGCTTTTCCTCGTTTTATATTCAATGCGATAACCCCTTCGTTATCCCGCAGGTAATTGCGTAATTCGCTGACGCTCTGGATACGCTGGCGGTTAATACCGACTATCACGTCGCCATTTTGCAAACCAAGGCGTTCGGCAGGAGAGCGATTGGCAATATCCGATACCAATACACCGCTGAGCCCATCCTCAGACTTACCGTCCGACAGGTTTGCTCCTTCTAATACGGGGTGAATCTCACTCGCTGATACATTGGCACTGGTATAGTCCCCTAGCGTGACTTCTACGTTCTTGCGCTTGCCTTCACGCAATAAGCCCAGCTTAATCTTGGTGCCAGCACCAAGCGTACCAACCTTAGCACGTAACTCGGTGAAACTGCGGATATCTTTGCCATCAATAGAAAGGATAATATCGCCGGGCTCAATTCCCCCTTTTTCGGCTGCCGAGCCACTATTAACTTCCCGTACAAATGCACCCTGGTGCACATTTAAATCCATCGCCTTAGCAAGCTCAGAGTCTAAATCACCACCAATAATACCAAGTAACCCGCGACGTACTTCGCCGAACTCTTTAAGTTGGTCTGACAGGTTTTTCATCATGTTGGAAGGTATGGCGAAACCTATGCCGACATTTCCGCCGTTAGGACCGTAGATAGCGGTGTTAATGCCAACCAACTCACCACGCAAATTAACCAGTGCACCGCCAGAGTTACCACGGTTGATGGCTGCATCGGTCTGAATAAAATCTTCATAACCTTCTATATTCAAACCGCTACGTCCCAGAGCGCTAACAATGCCGGATGTTACCGTTTGCGTCAGCCCGAATGGGTTACCTATGGCGACAACAAAATCACCAACGCGAAGCTTGTCTGAATCTGCGATAGGCACTGCCTTGAGGTTATCGGCTTTTACCTGCAGCAATGCAATGTCACTTTGCTCGTCAGAGCCGATTTTTTTGGCTTCCAGTTCACGACCGTCAACCAAAGTCACAGTGATCTTGTCCGCTTGGTCAATCACGTGGTTGTTGGTAATGATATAGCCCTTTTCGGCATCAATAATGACGCCAGATCCCAATCCCCTAAAAGGCCTTTCCTGAACCTGCTCGTCAGGCGCATTAGGACCAAAGAAGAAACGAAACATTTCCGGAACACGTTGACGTGAAACCTGAGTGCCCGCCACGGATATGCTAACGACCGCGGGCTTGACATCCTCCAGCATGGGGGCCAGAGAGGGGACTTTGTCATCGTCCCCGAAAAACGGGATGGCGGCAGAGGTTGTGAAGGACGTGCTGGCCAGGGCCAGCGCACTGATGGCAAATACCTTGGTGAAGTTTCGTCCAAAGGCTGTTTTCATCGCTGTTATTTCTCCAGGCTAATTCAAGGACAAAAGTAATCAACAGACACAGTGGGCGGGCATAAAGTTCAACGAAAAAGGTTATTCACCTGTAGACGATGAGCTTTTTGCTGTGCCTTTAAACAATCCGGTTCCGGCTTTAGCATAATCACGAGGCTGATAATCGGTAGTTTGATTCACCGGACGCTGAACTTGGCTTTGGTTACGCAGGTAGGCTGCAGCCTGCTCGCCGAAATAGTTCATTTGCGGCTGTTCGGGATCATGGCTTGTTTGCGTAAGCAAAGACTCGTAATTCTCCAACTGCTCTTTTAGCAACTGGCTTTGCTGTTCAATGGTGGCCAATAACTGACGGCTTTCGCTGATATGGATGGCGGCTTGCTCTGACATCAGGCGCTTAAGGTCTTGCTCAATGGCCAGGCCAGATTGCGTATCTGAAGATGCCTTCTGACTGAATTTTGCTGCAAAAAAACCAATAATGCCGCCACATACCAGCAACAGTAACCCTACAATCCAGTCCATAACTTCTCCTAAACACGAATCGATAGTAACAGGTACATGCTGTACCGGCCTTGTGCTGCCAGCGAACGAGCCACTTGCCTGAAAAATTCGACAAGCAAGGCAGATTTTGCCAACAACACTCTTTACTTAATAATACCCGCTACGCAAACTATGCGGCCAGTTTATTTTATTTCAAGCGTTCAGGGCGGTTAAACACTGCGCCTATAGAACGACTTCATTGACGGATTGAGTAGCATGTTATCTATGACGCCATGGCAAAAATATCAGAGCGATCTGGAATCACCGGATTTTTTTGCTGATGCGGCGCAGGAGAATGCTGTCAGACACCTGCAGGTATTATATGACCAGCTAGTAGCGGTGAAGCCAAAACGTGGCCTGGCTGGCAAGCTCTCAGGTATGTTGGGCAAGAGCAAGCAAAAATCCATTCAAGGTCTTTATTTTTGGGGTGGGGTGGGCCGGGGTAAGACCTATTTGGTTGACACCTTTTTTGAATGTTTGCCCTTTGAAAAAAAGATGCGCATCCATTTCCACCGTTTTATGCATAAAGTGCATCATGAGCTTAAAGGACTGGCTGGCCAATCTGATCCGCTGAAAACCGTTGCTAAACGCTTTGCTCAGGAAGCAAAGGTCATCTGTTTTGATGAGTTTTTTGTATCAGATATTACCGATGCGATGATTCTGGGCACCTTGATGCAGGAGTTATTCAGTCATGGCATTGTATTAGTCGCTACCTCTAATATCGTTCCCGATGAACTGTACCGAAATGGTTTGCAAAGGGCGCGTTTTTTACCTGCCATTGCGCTGATTAAGCAGCATTGCCAGGTGATAAATGTGGATAGTGGCACTGACTATCGTTTACGTGCGCTAGAACAGGCAGAGATTTATCATTTCCCGCTGGATAAGGCCGCCATTGATAATCTGAACACCTATTTTGGGCAACTTGCGCCAGAAGAAGGTCGCCAGAATTTATCTATCGAAGTTGAGGGACGGCAAATCCAGAGTTTGCGCGAAGCGGATGGCGTGCTGATGATAGAATTTCGTGCATTGTGTGATGGACCGCGCAGCCAGGCCGACTACATGGAGCTCAGTCGTTGTTATCACACAGTGCTGTTAGCCAATGTAGAGCAAATGGGGCAGTCGGTGGATGATATTGCTCGCCGCTTTATTGCCATGGTCGATGAGTTTTATGAGCGTAATGTGAAGCTGATTATGTCTGCCGCGGTACCGCTCGAAGATTTATATACTGAAGGGCGTCTTAGCTTCGAATTCAAGCGCTGTCTGAGTCGCCTGAAAGAGATGCAATCCCATGAGTATCTGGCCCTGCAACATCTACCATAAAAGGGTAGATAACCAAGTAGATGCCAGTGGTCTGAGAAATTTCACTGTAAACCTTAACAGTAGTGCTCTCTGGCCAACGTTTTGCCTAAAATTTACCCTCGCCTTTTGCAATAACTTCTGTATAATGCGCGCCCTGCCCAGTTACAACTGCCGCCTTGGGAAGGCGGGACAATCGGCTTGCTCGAAGGGGCAAATACACCGATTTAGCAGCTTACTGGCAGCACTACTGCTGGTAAGCGCGAGTAACTAATTGAATCTTTTGGGTAAGTTAAAATGAAAACTTTTGTTGCTAAGCCAGAGACGGTAAAACGTGACTGGTTCGTGGTTGACGCCACAGACAAGACTCTTGGACGTCTGGCGACTGAAATCGCTCGTCGTCTGCGCGGTAAGCACAAGCCTGAGTACACGCCTCACGTGGACACAGGTGACTACATTGTGGTTATCAACGCTGATAAAGTACGCGTAACTGGTAATAAGACCAAGGACAAGATGTACTATTCCTACACAGGCTACGTTGGTGGTCTGAAGGAAACCACTTTCGAAAAGCTGCAAGCCCACAAGCCTGAGCTGATCATCGAAAGAGCGGTTAAAGGTATGTTGCCTAAAGGTCCTTTGGGCCGTGCGATGTTCCGCAAAATGAAGGTCTACGCTGGTTCTGAGCATGCACATGCAGCTCAGCAGCCACAGGTTCTGGATATTTAAGGAGCATTGAGTTATGGCAGATAATCAATATTACGGTACTGGCCGTCGTAAAAGCTCCACTGCTCGCGTATTTATTCGCCCAGGCAGTGGTAACATCACTATCAACAAGCGCACTATCGAAGAATTCTTCGGTCGTGAAACTGCTCGCATGGTAGTACGTCAGCCTCTTGAACTGTTGGAAATGACTGACAAGTTTGACCTATACATCACCGTTACTGGTGGTGGTATCAGCGGTCAAGCTGGCGCTATCCGTCACGGTATTACTCGTGCTCTGATGGAATATGACGAAGCACTGCGTCCGGCCCTGCGTAAAGCTGGTTTCGTGACTCGTGATGCTCGTGAAGTTGAGCGTAAAAAGGTCGGTTTGCACAAAGCTCGCAGACGTCCTCAGTTCTCCAAGCGTTAATTTACGCATCGAGATACAAAAAACCCGGCTTTTGCCGGGTTTTTCTTTTTCTATACTGTCTGCTGCATTTTTGCTCCAACTAATACCTTGTTTTGCCCATCATTTCCTTGTGTTTTGAAGGGGTTTTCTTTTATCATTTCCCGCTAAAATATAACCCCCGAAAATTTCCTGTAACATTTGCAGATCCAAGAAGACAAATGGTCAGGAAATACACTAAATCCAACCTTTGGAGAAAAGTGGATGAGCAATGCGCCAGTAGATAACAGCAGGCGCCGATTCCTGACGATTGCCACCTCAGTGGTAGGCGGCGTTGGGGTGGCGGGTGCCGCTGTGCCATTTATCGCTTCCTGGAATCCCAGCGCCAAAGCCAAGGCTGCCGGAGCTGACGTGGAAGTGGATATCAGCAAAGTTGAACCAGGTCAGTTACTTCGTGTCGAATGGCGCAGTAAACCGGTTTGGATCGTTCGCCGTACTCCAGAGCTGCTCGCAGAGCTGGGTAAGCACGAAGATCTTTTGAAAGATCCGGCTTCTGAAGAACCTCAACAGCCAGAATTTGCCAAAAACCAATATCGTTCTTTGAAGGAAGAGTATTTGGTACTGGTAGGTATCTGTACTCATTTGGGTTGTTCTCCTCAGCATCTGAAAGACGGTGCTTTCGAAGAACAGGTAGAGGGCGTGCCGGATGGCTTCTTCTGTCCATGCCATGGTTCCAAGTTCGATATGGCAGGCCGCGTATTTTCGGGGGTTCCGGCTCCACTGAACCTGGTTGTTCCGCCTTATATGTATATTGACGACAATAACATCCTGATTGGTACTCAAGAGGGGGCGGCATAATATGTGGCAAAATTTATTAGACTGGATTGAGTATCGTATTCCCATGATGCGTGTGGCAAAAATGCACGCCATGGAATATCCAGCCCCTAAAAACATGAACTTCTGGTACGTGTTTGGCTTTTTGGCCACCATCGTACTGGTAAACCAGATTGTTACTGGTATCTGGTTGACAATGAGCTTTGAGCCGTCAGCAGAGCGTGCTTTTGCCTCTGTTGAATACATCATGCGTGAAGTAGATTACGGTTACATTATCCGCTACATGCACAGTACGGGCGCGTCGGCTTTCTTTATCGTGGTTTATCTGCATATGTTCCGCGGTATGATCTATGGTTCCTACCAGAAGCCACGTGAATTACTGTGGTTATTCGGTATGTTCATCTATCTGGCACTGATGGCCGAAGCCTTTATGGGTTATGTATTGCCTTGGGGTCAGATGTCTTACTGGGGTGCTCAGGTTATCGTATCGTTGTTTGGTGCCATTCCGGTTATTGGTGAAGACCTGACTGTTTGGATCCAGGGTGACTACGTGATTTCAGGTGCGACCCTGAACCGTTTCTTCGCTTTACATGTTATTGCTTTGCCTTTGGTGATTGTCATTTTGGTCTTCTTGCATATTGTTGCCTTACACGAAGTTGGGTCCAACAACCCTGATGGCGTGGAAGTGAAGCGTAAAAAAGGCTCACTGAAGGAAGAAGAAAAAACTAAGTTCAAAATGCATGAGTACTATACCAATAAGTACGACATCATTGATGACGTGGTACCTTTCTTCCCACATATTGTTTTGAAAGACCTGGTGGCATTCTGTGTGTTCCTGCTGGCATTCTGCTACGTGCTGTTCTTTAAGCCTGAGATGGGTGGTTACTTCCTGGAAGCACCTAACTTTGAAATTGCCAACCCACTGAAGACCCCTGCACACATCTTCCCTGTATGGTACTTCACACCTTTCTACGCGATTTTGAAAGCCGTACCAGATAAGTTGTTCGGCGTAATTGCCATGTTTGCTGCCATCATCATGTTAGCTCTGCTGCCTTGGATTGATCGCGGAAAAGTGAAGTCCTGGCGCTATCGTAGTGGTATCCATAAGTACAACCTGATCGTATTTGCTATCGTTTTTATTTTCCTCGGTTATTTAGGCGGAACACCGCAAGAGCCTTGGAAAGTGACAGCTTCGCAGATTTGTACTTTCCTGTACTTCGCTTTCTTCGGCCTGCTGTGGTTGTACAGTAAGAACGAGAAAACTAAGCCACTGCCAGAGAGGATAGGTTAATGAAGAAACTTGTTGTTCTATTCGGCCTGTTGGTGCCATCTCTTGTATTGGCTGCTGGCGGCGGTGATGTGCATCTGGACAAAGCACATATTGACCGCACAGATAAGGCATCGCTGCAAACAGGTGCAAAGTTATTTATGAACTACTGCCTGGGCTGCCACCAAACTCAATACCAGCGTTATCAGCGCACTTTTGAGGATATCGGTGTGCCACTAGACCTGGGTCAGGAAAACCTGCAGATAACTGGTGACAAAGTAGGTGATTACATGAAAAGCGCGATTCCTAAGGAATCTGCTGCTAAGTGGTTTGGTGCCCCTCCTCCAGACTTAACCTTGGTTGCCAGGGTGCGAGGTGCAGACTGGCTGTATACCTACCTAAGAAGCTTCTATGCTGATCCAAGTCGTCCATTTGGCGTCAACAATAAGGTCTTCCCTGAGGTAGGCATGCCTCATGTTTTGCAAGAGCTGCAAGGGGTACCTTATGACCAGCACGAAGAGCGCATGATAGATGGGCAGATGCAGTCTGTTTATGTTGGTATTAAGGCTGATGGCACGGGCATGCTGAGCCCTGAAGAGTACGACAAAGCGGTATTGGACCTGGTTAACTACTTGGTTTACCTGGGCGAACCCGCCAGACTGGAAGCCGAGAGTATTGGCCGCTGGGTAATTGTGTTTATCCTTGTGCTATTCGTCTTTGTTTATTTATTGAAGAAAGATTATTGGCGTGATGTGCACTAATTAGGCACAAATTCCTGTATAATCGCAAAAGGGCAGTGTGGTGAATCGCACTGCCCTTTTTTAACGTTCTGGTAGATGCCAATTTTATTAGTTAAATCAGCGTGTTGTGATTTTATTAATAAAATTGGCGTTCGATTTTTGGTTTTTGGAGGAGTGTGAATGGCCTTAGCCGCGAACAAACGTTCGATAATGACTTTATTCTCGGATACGTTAGACATCTATAGTCATCAGGTACGCATAGTATTGGCAGAAAAAGGTGTCGGTGTAGAGATTTGCTATGTAGATCCAGCAAATCAACCCGAAGACCTGATTGATTTGAACCCCTACGGTACGCTGCCTACTTTGGTCGACCGTGAATTGGTGTTGTACCGTTCGCATATCATTATGGAATATCTGGACGAGCGTTTTCCTCACCCGCCACTGATGCCTGTTTACCCGGTATCTCGTGGGCAAAGCCGACTGATGATGCATCGTATCGAACAAGACTGGTACAGCATTGCCGAAGGCATTCTGAAAGGGACCGGAGATATTGCAGCTGCGCGTCAGGAGCTGCGCGAGAACATTTTAGCCTTAGCGCCATTGTTTGCGGACAATCCGTTCTTTATGAGCGAAGAGTTTAGCTTGGTTGATTGTTACCTGGCTCCATTGTTGTGGCGTCTACCTGCGTTGGGAATTGAACTGTCCGGCGCTGGTGCTAAGGAAGTGAAAGCCTATATGAATCGGATCTTCGATCGTAGCTCATTCAAGGCGTCACTGACTGATCAGGAACGTGAAATCCACAATCCGTTGTAAGTATGGACGCTACTATACCCATGGCCCCCAATAAGCCCTATTTGCTTAGGGCGTTCTATGAGTGGATAGTGGACAACGACCTGACTCCCCATCTGGTCGTTGATGCCACAGTGCCAGGAACATTGGTGCCTCAAGAGCATGTCAGAGATGGTCAGATTGTTCTGAACATCTCTCCAAGCGCCTGCGGTAAACTCCAGCTAGGCAATTCAGACGTAACCTTTGATGCACGCTTTGGCGGGGTCGCTCGTCGCCTGGAGGTACCCCTCCAAGCCGTGCTGGCAATCTATGCCAGGGAGAATGGCGCTGGCACAATCTTTAGTCAAGAAGAGGGAATGGACGATTTACCTCCGGAACCAACTCCTCCACCACAGCCTGCCAAAGGCCGACCACAGTTGAAAGTGGTTAAGTAGAGAGAAGCTGATTGATGCTTTCTCGAATAGGCGAATAATAGCTAGGAGTCTTGAGGCAAGGGGAGCACTATTGGTCGCTGGATTTACGGCCAGTCACTCAATGTGGGTTTCACAACGAAGTTTTAAGTAGGTAATTAGTTACCAATAAATAAAAGCCACCTTCTAAAGAAGGTGGCTTTTTTACTCTTTGCGAGAGTTAGTATTGCTCTTTGTTTAATATCATCACAGTTAAGTTTATAAGTACTCAAACGCCTTTATAACTTTTGTTACGCCATTAATATTTCTGACTATCTCCACTGCAATGTTGGCCTCTTGCTCATTCACCAGTCCCATCAGAAAGACTTCTGAATCCTCGACGATGACCTCGATATGCAAACCGTCTACACGTTTGTCGGCAACCAGGTTTGATTTGACCTTAGTGGCTAACCATACATCGTGGGCGCGCACAGATGCCGGCGTTGGGCTGCCAAGGCGTAGTTGATTATGCAGGCGATTAACTTGAGGCAAACTCTCGGCTAATTGCTGAGCCTCTCGTTTTAATTGCTCGTTGGGCACCTGGCCTACCAGCAGTGTGACGCCGTTGAATACCTCAACATTAATATGGGCCTGGCCTTTTAACTGCTCATTGGTACTTAGCTTACTGGCGATGCGAGATTCCAAAGTGGCGTCATCCAACTGCGTGCCTACCGTACGTCTGTCATGTGCAACAGAAGCGGCACCCACACCGGCGCCGACAATAGCTACAGCACATCCGGTTAATTGGCTGGTCGCCAGTAACAGGGTGGCAATCAGGCATCCTTTTGTCGTCGTTTTCATCTTTATTCTCCACTATGGTCGGGGAACAGGCAGTCATCAATTGCACAGCACAAGGCATGGATTACCAATAAGTGTACTTCTTGTATCCTGGGGGTTTTATTGGAGGGCACGCGAATTTCCACATCATTTGGGCCAAGCAGTCCTGCCATTTCGCCGCCATCCTTGCCTGTCAGAGCAATAATAGTCATATCACGGCTCAGGGCCGCTTCCATGGCCATAATGACATTGCGCGAATTACCACTGGTTGAAATGGCCAGCAGAATATCGCCACTTTGCCCCAGGGCCCTTACTTGCTTGGAAAATATTTCATCATAACTGTAATCGTTGGCAACGGATGTGATGGTCGCACTGTCACAGGTTAGTGCTAACGCGGGTAAACTCGGTCTGTCGCGGTCATAACGATTCAGTAGTTGTGAAGCAAAATGCTGAGCATCTCCGGCAGAACCACCATTGCCGCAGCATAGTATTTTATTGCCGGCAATCAACGCCTGAACCATCATGTAAGTGGCGCGCTCTATCATGTCGGGCAATATCTCGATGGCTGCAATTTTAGTTTGAATGCTCTCTGTGAAGTTGGCTTTAATGCTTTCTATCATACGTACTTAATCCACTGAATCTGCTGCCCGTCTATTGCTACCACATCAATTCGGTGGGCGATACTTGCTGGGTTTAGTTGGTTGGCACAAAGGTAATGCTGCAAGGCTGCTTCAAACTTTCTTCTTTTATGCATATCGAAATATTCAGCAGCATTGCCATGAGTTTGTTTAGTCCGGTATTTAACTTCAACGAACACCAGTTCCTGATTTTCCCGCATAATTAAATCAATTTCACCGGCTTTGCAGCGATAGTTGCCTTGTATGTATTTTAACCCTTGGGATTCCAGGTAGTGGCGGGCCCGCTGCTCGGCGTCCCGGCCAAGTATTCCTGATAGCTGTTGCTTAATCCATTGCAAGGCGGACAACCTTTTCCTGCTCTACCTTTCCTAACGGCAGGCTGCGGCGTAGTTGATGATGCTCATCCATTCTCAATGTACCGGTAAGCCCTTGTATGGTCATTTGTGGTACTTGCGCCATATGCACAAGCGTTGGCAACAAACGGTAAGCGTCGTAACCCATAGCAAACAGGCGATTTTGTCCATCATTGCGTTGAGGCCAAAGTTGCTTGTTGAGTTCCTTTAGAACGCTATCTCCACCCGGCAACATCCACGGCATGTCAACAAAGGTCATATGGCGAAGGTCACGCAGACTGTTCCCTCCAAGCTCTTGGCTGAAGCTCCGTGAGGATGCATAAACTGGCACCATCTCTGCAAACGGACTAATACTGGATTCGATTATGGGGTTGAGTAATTCTGTTTGTGCTGCGTTGGCAAAGATGACAATGGCATCCACGTCCCTGCGATTACGAGCGAAAGTATGTACTTCCTCTTTCGCTAATCTCTCTACTTGTTTGATTCTTTGTTTGCTATGGCTGACATCTAACAGTCCCTCCATGGCGTTGCGCATGGACTTGTTGTCGGTAAATGACACCTGCTTGGGAGCGGGACGTCCTGTGCTTTGCCACTTTTCAGTAAAGCTGCTCGCCATTCGTTGAAACACCGCGCGGTCGGCATTGACAACCAACGGGGATTTATAGCCCTTTTGACTGAGCAATTCAGCCAGTTGCTCTGCCTCGTCTTCCGGTGCCAGAGAGTAAAAGTAACGGCTGGCTTGTTTAACGGGTTGGTCCGGCCTGTTCAGTGCTAATACAGGTAAGTTATCCGGCAACTGTGGTAGCAAAGTATCAAGGTTTTCCTTAAGCAGTGGACCAATAACAAAATCGAATTGTTGGTCCATATTTGCCAAGGTTTGTTCATTAAGGGAGAGGGTGTCAACAAAACTTACCTGGGCTTTATGTTCACTTTGATCAGCAAAATACGCTGCTAAAATCCCTTCCTTCAATGCTTCACCCTGATTGGCCAGGCGACCTGATAGGGGGAGGATGACAGCGATTCGTTGTGGCTGCACTGAAGGTGATTGTAGTAGCGGTTGCAGATCCGCAGGTAAAGGCAGGTTATGGCGTGTCTGCCACTCGAGTAATTGACTGGACAACGCCTCACCGCTATTGGTACGGGCGATTCTGGCTAACTGTAGCCAGGGGGATAGTGGTCCCTGAAAACTGCCAGGAGACGAGATTGCTTTATCTGGCGTTTGCTGTACCAAATGCCAGATTTTTTCCTGCAGCTCACTTTGTTTATCTGGTTGCAAAGTGCTCAGTTCAGCAAGATTATTGGCAGCTGTGAGGGTGTCGCCCTGCTGCTGAGCTATTTCGGCGCTTAAGGCTAATCGCTTGGGTAGCAGCTGCAGATGTTGACTGACAGCCTGAAGACTCTGCTCAGCAAGTTGCCAGTGGCCCAGATTGGCAAGGCATCGTGCTTGCAGGAGGTGTGCCTGATCCTGCTGTTCAAATTCTTCTAACCTCGGTAGGAGAGGCTTAAGAAGTTTCAGACTGCTGTTGCAATCGCCTTCTTGCATGAAAGCCGTTGCCGCATCTAGCAGCAGACGCTTTTGTTTTACTAGCGGAGATATTCTTGCCTGTTGCAGATACTGCTGCGCAGTCAATGCCACAGGTATTTGTTTCTCATCAGATTTTACTTGCGGGGTTTCACGTTGATGAACTTTAGGTGCGGAGCTACAAGCACATAAGACAGTAATAGCAATTCCGTATGTAAGCGTTCGCATGCGAGACATCAGTGATCCTGCACTCTTTATATAGGGTTGTGAGCAATTCTACCTCAGCTTCAATACAAATCACACGTATGCAAACGCCCTCTAGCAGGTAGAATAGGCCTTTGCTCATTTATCTGGCCTCTGACATGCAACACTCTGACACCCAAAAAGGTTGCCTTTATATAGTCGCAACGCCCATCGGAAACCTTCAAGATATCAGCCAACGCGCCTTGCACGTTTTAGCCGAGGTGGACTTGATTGCTGCGGAAGATACCCGTCATAGTCAAAAGTTGCTGAGTCACTACCAAATCAATACCCGCCTTTATGCTCTGCATGATCACAACGAAAAGCAACGCGCGGAACAGCTTTTGTCAAGACTGGAGCAAGGGATGAATCTGGCCTTGATCAGTGATGCGGGCACACCGCTAATTAGTGATCCTGGCTATGCCTTGGTAAATTTGTGTCGAAATGCTGGAATTCAGGTGGTACCCCTGCCTGGTCCCTGCGCGGCCATTACCGCATTGTGTGCGGCGGGGCTACCTACTGATAAGTTCACCTTCGCTGGTTTTTTACCGGTAAAACAGGTGGCCAGAAGGGAGGCGCTGGCTTGTTTGAAAAGCGCTGAAATGACAACAGTATTTTATGAAGCACCTCGAAGAGTGGAAGAGACGTTGGCAATGCTCGTTGAGGAACTGGGAGAGAGCACAGCAGTAGTACTGGCCAAAGAGCTGACTAAAACCTTTGAGACCTTTTGTAGCGGCACAGCAACGCAGGTTTTGGATTGGTTAAGGGAAGATGCCGTGCATCAGAAGGGGGAGTTTGTTCTGATGGTTGGTCCGGCGGAACAATCCAATCTGGATATTCCTCCTGAGGCAGTATCGCTGTTGACTCTACTTATGCAGGAATTGCCCCTGAAAAAGGCTGCAGCCTTGACGGCTAAACACTATCAACTGAAGAAGAATGAGCTTTATCAATTAGGATTGGAATTGTCGTCTTAGTTTGATAAACGATTGGTCTTATTCCACAAGTTCTGGTGTTTGGCATAGGAAAAAAAGGTATAGGGATGCCAGCAGTTGGGGATGAGAGCCAGTTCTTTGCGCTCCTCAAAATTGGACACCAGCTTGCTGAGGATCTCCAGTAAGCGTTCCTTGCTCATAACCTCAAGCTTCTTTCTTGCCTGTGGGTAATAAAGATTGTTGTCGACGCCAATCAAAAGATCGTGGCCAAGACCAGTAAACTCTAGGTTTTTAGTGGCAGAACGACAAATGGGAACGGACGGGTTTTCGGGATATAAGCCATTCACGATAGCATATTCATATCTGTCTAAGTCCCGACGGTCAGAGTCTTTGGGTATATAGGTGATGCCAAAACCCTGAGGAAAATGTCCCACCACTCGAATGAAGCTTTGCACCGCTTTACCGTTAAGGGCGTCTTTCTCTGCCGCTTTTTCCAACACCAGGGTGGCCTTGGGGAGGGTATCGTAGGCTTGTCCAAGCTTAGTAGAAAGCACCACAGAGGTATAAACCTGTGGGATCTTGAGTAAATTTCCTATTGTCTGGCGCGGGTCAAGGGATGACTTAATTAGCGTCATAACGAACTTAAGCTTGTCTTTTTCCGCCTCGTTGAACAGCTCTCGTTCTTGCTTGGAGTTGCCCACATAGCTTCCGCAGCCAATACCATCTTTTAGATAGTTAATGGTGTGCTGATAGCTAAGTTTGAGCATCTCCTGGCGCTCTTCTCTATCCAGGGTGCGGAATTCATCTTCGCTACCATCCGGACCTTTGAGAATAGCCTGTACGTCAGGATGGCTTTGTCCCACATCCTGAAGTAGCGCTGTCATCAGCAAAGGGACTTTAACGTAAAGCCGGAAAGGACATTGATTGGCTTCGTCTTTACTCTTGGCGTTGACTACCCGTTTCTCAAAGTGCTTTAGCACGTAGGGGTTACTAATCTGCTTGTCTGCCAACATGGCATCCAGCAACAGCAGGCACAACGTCGCCTTGTACAAGTGTTTACTCTTTTGATTGAACAGTGCGACCTTGCGATGCTCCGTTTGAGTCGTGAGTAAGATGGTGCCGAGCAAACGGGAAAAGTTACGAGCGCTTTCGTCCTCAGAGATCGCGTCGGTTAAATCTAGGATCTGCTCACAAACCTGATGAAGCTCTTTATAACGTTGTAACCGGCCTTCTTCGCTGTGCTGATTGAAACGCTTGAGCTTACCTTGAGCGTCTTTGTGGCGGGCTTCCCCCCGGCTTGAACTGGCATCCTTTGTGCTGGCCACCTGTTGTTTTAAATCTTGCAGTTGTTCACTCAGACCACTTTGCATTGCGAAATAGTCTGCAGCCTGCTCATACAGGGAATCCTTGATCGGGGATTGGTCATGCACTTTCTTTATCAGATTGCGCACGCTTTTGGTGTAGTGACTTTCACCTATCAAGGCTTTATTCATGGTTTAAGATAAGTTACCCAACATCAGGACAGCACTTTAGCAGATATTGCAAGTTGTTGCTTAGTCAAACGAATTTTCCCGCAAATCTGGATAGCTTAGTTAGCGCAACAATGGATGAATGATAAAAAAAGCCAAGGGTTACTCGAATCATTTGCTGCTTTGCAGTACACTGCGCGCCGGAGTTGGCCAGGCAATCGTCGCTCGCGCAAGCGGGGGGAGGAAAGTCCGGGCTCCATAG
>NZ_JAFKCS010000140.1 GCF_017255015.1 Bowmanella yangjiangensis
TCGCCGATGAGGTGCGTCATCTTGCCAAGCGCACCCAGGACTCCACCGGGGAGATCAACCATATCCTCAACCTCCTGGTCAGCCGAATCAAGGAGGTGACGGTGAGCATGAATCAGAGCCTGGTCGAGTCGGAAGGCGCCATCAGGTCGTCCGAGGAAGTGCTGGCGGCTTTCGAAAGCATCGAAGGCAAGGTGCAGATGATCCGCGACATGACCATGCAGATTGCGACCGCCACCGAGGAACAGCATCTGGTCACCGAGGAGATCAATCAGAGCATCGTGACCATCAACGATGCGGTTGCGCAGATCTCGGCTCAGGCTGCCGAGGTCGAGAGCTACGCCGAAGAGCAAAGCGCACTGAGCAGTGAGCTGAAGACGCTGGTCGGGCGTTTCCGTACGGATTGAGACGCGCGGGCAACGGTGTCTCGCCTCGATCATCCAGTGCTTGATGCCTGCGCCAGCTGGTGTTCAGAGCGACCACGCACAGCGTTTTGATTGCAGAACGACGCGTCAGGCAAGGTCATGGTGGCTCGGACAACTGTCCGCTTCTGCTTGGAAGCGGACGTCGCTGACTGGTTGCTATCGGCCAAAAGCGGCCAGTGGAGTAGATAGGAGCGGAGGTAGTTCAGAAGCCGCCCGGATGTCTCTACAAAATCAAGGGCGATTCACCTTTCATATGCAGGCTACAGACCTGCCATGAATCGTTTGAATAGCTCCCCGTACTGTGCCGCGGGCACTTCGTTTAACTTGTTTCCATGTCTTATGAAGAAGGTGTTGCCATAGTTCGACGGCTCTTCCTGTGCTTGCGCTTCGAAGATGAAAACTGTTTTGTCGTAATACCTTACCGCCTTCACATTGCGGGCAACATAGTCCTTAAGAGGTTCGGAAAGAGCTGAGTTCTTAATTCGCGTCGTTAGCTCCATGAAGAGAACATCGAGAGTCTTGCCCAGTGCTTCGGCTTCGTGCTCCATTCCCGTTATGAAGAACCGTTCAAACGGCCGCATGTCCACACCGTAGAGTTGCGTAACTCTGTGAGCATCGGCCTCAGTATCTGCGACCCCAACAAGTACGTACCCTCGTACTCCCTTGCGGATATTGGCAATGCCAGCCAACGTTTTCAGAATTTTTTCGAAGCTGTCCTCGTCGAACGCGTGTTTACCGTCGAGGCGAAGAAACCCTTGTTTGAAGTCATATGCTGCCTGTTCGGTGTATGACTGCGTCAGGATGTTCTCCATCTGCGTGATCCAACGTACCTGTGCAGGGTCGTAGCCTTTGGCAGGGCCGAATGCAGGGCCATACCTCCCTGAAGCACTATTGACTGTGTTTTCGCGGTCTGCTGCACCCCAGCGACCGCCCTCGGGTACGTCAATCCCTTCGCCGCTTCCCTCAATTAGCTCAATCAAACGATCTTGATCAGCGACCTCCTGGTTCTGTGCAACGATCAGCCGATGCATGGCCAGGAACACAACCTGAAAGTATCGCGGCGCTCTTGCTGGGGCAGCACCGAAGAGTAGCTGGCCAAGTGTTCGACCGGAGCGATTTAGCGTGATCTTAATTTGGTCAAGTACGCGCTGAAAGTCTGAGGCCGCGATCTCGGAAGTGTACTTTTGGAGTGCGAGCTCAATCTGAGAATGCCGTTGCTGCTGAGCTTCTCCATCACTGTAGCCAAAGAAATCATCAAGGAATTCGCTGCGTGACGGCGGCTTGTCGTCGAGCAGCATGAAGGCGAGGATATCCGCAACAATTTCCTCGTCTCGGGATTCGCGTACTTGTTCCTTAGTCAGCACGCCTTGCTTGATCCAGAACACTTCGTCGACATTGATGCCATACGGCAAATCGCGATTAGTGATGCTGATTTTTTTCATCTCGTTCAGCGGAAGTTCGTCCGATGCCGAGACGTCCCCCCTGATTTTTGTCGCGATCATACGAACAGTCTGAGCGAATTGCCCGGTCGAGCCCGCGATCCGTAGCTCCTGTCTGGATAGTTTTCTGCCACCGGAATTGATGCGACGAAATACT
>NZ_JAFKCS010000141.1 GCF_017255015.1 Bowmanella yangjiangensis
CGTGTTGCCGCGCTGCAGACGCTGCTGCGGGGTGGTGCGGTGCAACTGCTCGACGCGCACCGTGGCACGACGCTGAGCTGGCAAACACCAACCGACCTCGCCCTGGGTGTCGACCTGGTGCATACCGTGCGGATCGAAGACAAGGCGCTGGCTCAGGGCAAATGCCGGCGTATCCAGGACCGGTTCGATTTGGGCGCTGGTACTGCCATCACCACCATCAGCGTGGCAATCAGCCGTGGAGGCGGTGACGGTGACGCGCTGGTGACGCCGGCCAGGCCAGACACAAGCCTCCCGCCAATCACCGGTGCGGCGATTCTGGCCACGCAGCTGGGTGGCCGCCTGAATGACCCGATCACCGGGGTGCCGATTCCGCCTTACGACGACACGCGGCTGGGCTTCTCGGGCAACTGGGACGTGGCCGACGACTTGACCGCCGAGCAGTTCCCGCGGCGCTTCAAGGTCGAGTCCACCGAGATATCCGAGACCTATCGCGATGAGCGCATCGGTGAGGCCAGCGTGCATTACCGCGTCGCCATCCCCACCGACCTGCTGGAGCTGTAGCCATGGCAACACTCGCTGAGCAACGGCGCGCCATCGGCGAGCAGAACGAGAAGGCCCGGCGCGCGGCTGGCGAGGCAATGGCAGCTGCTCGCCGGGCCCTGGGCGACGCGATGATCACGCGGCGTACCGGGCGAACTGAGGTCGAAGACCTCAACGCCGTTGTCACCCCGCCGCGCACGCGCCGTTCGCTACCGGCACTTCAGCCTCGTGGCGGGGTGCCCGCCCAGGTCGGAACGGGCAACTACACCGCCCCGGCCGCGACCGGTGGCGGCCTGGCGTGGCCGCTGACTGAGGATGACCCGACCCTGCGCGAGTTCTACACCAGCTCGCGCATCGTCAGCAGTGCTGACGGCCTGGTGGCCATCCGCTTGCGCAACATGAAGTCGATCACCCTGCGCGACGACAACGACGAGGAAGGGCAGATCATTTTCGGAGAGCCGACGTGATTGTTGACGAGTATTCGCCGCCGGCCAGCCAGATGGACCTGATCGGCTGGCCCTGGCATGGACGGCTGGAGAGCCGTTTCACGGAGCCACCCATTCGCCGGCTGGTCATGGAAGGCCGCACCATCAACCACGGCGACGCCGTGTCGGCGAGCCCTGATGACGGTACCTGGACCATCGAGCACCCGCTGAGCGCCGACACCTTTCTGTGGGCGCCGCCTGGGCTGGTGGACGTGCCGGACGAGGCAATAGAAGAGCAGGGCGGCGCCTGGTGGGGCCGCGCGATTCTGCGGCCGCCAGGGTGCTATGCCTACGGCGGGCTGCAGGTGGCCCGAGTTTCCAGCGACAATCACCGCGCCGCATGGCCGGTGTGGTTTGACGGCGTGAAAGGGCAGGTCAGCGTGCGCCTGCAGACGGATACCGGCCGCGAGATCCGCATCTGCCCGGACGATACGTTGGGTCTCGAGGAGACGGTGGTCTACACCGTGGCCCTGGATGACATCGACCTGCAGCAGGGTGGGCCGGACGTCTACATCAACGGCTCGCTTGCTGATCGTGCCGCCATCGGCCGCCTGCTGGATATCACCCCGGATGGCCTCAGCGCGCTGTTTGCAGTTGAGGCCAGTTCATCGGCGCCCAGCGCGGGCGGCCTGGTGATGACCACGGGCCTGGTGCGGTTGGATATCACGCCTACGGTGGATACCTACACCGCCGCGCTTACTGTGCTGGTCAGCCGGGTTGATGCCGTGGGCACGCTGAGCACCACCGACAGCGGTTCGCTCACCTTCGCCGGCCTGGTGCCGGCGCCGATTGAAATGGTGCAGAGCGGCGGGGTGCCGCCCAGCTGCGGGCAAACCATCCTGCGCGCCGAGGGCGAACTGGTGGATGCTGGCAGCGCGCCGGGTGCTTCTTATCGCGGCCTCGACGGCAGCCAGACGCGGGTCGTCAGCCGTACTGGTGCGCTGATCGGCGCTTGGTTCGGCGCGGGTGGCGCTGTGGAGGAAGTG
>NZ_JAFKCS010000142.1 GCF_017255015.1 Bowmanella yangjiangensis
TGTGATCGACCGCAGTCCCACCGGCCTGAGTGCCGAGGCACGGGCCACCAGCCAGGCGCGCCTGGCCGGGTTGAAGATCCACCCGCGCGATACCTTGCCCAACCGCACGCTGCTGGCACGCCTGGAACGCGCCTGGATGCAGACCCTGGGGGCCGAGCGCGAGCAGATCGGCCAGTGGCTGGACGAGTTCCAGAACGTGCTCGGCACCCAGCAGGAGCAGCCGATCACCGCCGCGCGGCAGCGCCTGGAGCAACAGCTGCAGGCGCTGCGCTTCTAGCCGGCCGGCGGCTCGCGGAAGCCGTTGAGCTGGCGCAGGCGGGCCTGCAGGCCCTGCCCGGCGTCGGCCCGTCGGCCACCGGGCGGGCCGTAGCGGTTGGGCAGCGGGTCGCCTGGCCAGAAGAACAGCAACAGCGCTATGTAGGGCATGAAGAAGCTGCCGGCCAGCAGCATCACCAGGGTGCCGGCGCCACGGCTCATGTCGTGCAGACGGCGCAACTGGCAGCCGATCAGCGCCAGGCCCATGACCAGCAGCGTCGCCAGGGCCAGACCGTTGCCAGCCTTGCTGGCGAGGCCGGCCAGGGGCACGGCGATCGCCGCCAGGGCGATGGTCTGCAGGGTGAAGTTGAGCCGGTTCAGGCGTCCGCCCAGTCGCCAGGGTTGCCACTGCGCGCGCAGGCTGTCGGGCTGATGCCGAGGCAGCAGGCGTTCGCTGCGTGACAGCAGCAGGGTGATCGCCAGGCGCACCGCGATGGGTGTCGCGGTGCTGTCCTTGGCCTGCTGCAGCGAGCGCAGCTGACCCGAGGTGGGAACGCCAGGCTTGGTCTGGTACAGGGTGCGCATCGACTCGAAGATCGTCTGCATGGTCGAGAAGGGCAGTCCGTTGTCCTTGCAGATCGACTGCGCCAGGGACTCGGGACGTGCCTTGACCAGGCCCTCGCGGAACGCGTCGAACCAGGTGCTGGGCCCGGTGAAACCGTGCAGCCGCTGCAGGGCCTGGTCGCGCAGCGCGCGCGGCAGGTCCGGGTCGTGGTAGAGCAGGGCGTCGAGGATCATCTGGCCGAGGGGATCGCCCGCCAGCTCATGGCCGTGGTGCCGGGCGCTGGCTTCGATGCGGGCGACCGAGGGCAGCCGGCGGCTGCCCAGCAGCACGCTCGGGCTGACCAGTTCGGCCGCCAGCAGTCCCTGCAAGGCATCGCCTTCGTCGAGGTCGAACAGCCACTGCTGAGGCGCGGCGTCGGCCGCCAGCCACTGCGTCTGCAAGGCGTGGGCCGGATGCTCGGCGGAGGTGGGCACGCGCCCGACACGCTCACGCAGCCGTCCCAGCCACTGCAGCGGCTGCTCCAGCAGGCCGATCAGCAGCAGGGTCTGGCGCTGCAGCTGCCAGCGCGCCTCGGGCTCGGCAGGCAGCGGCGGCAACGGCTGTCCCGCTTGCAGCAGGCGCAGTTGCAGCTTCAGGCAATAGGGATGCAGACCGTCCGCCAGTGGGGCGAGCACGTCCTGCAGGCGTTGCAGGGTGTCGGGCGCATAGTGGCGCAGGCGGCGAAGCCAGCTCAGCATCTGCGCGCGGGCGACGGTGTTGTCGCCCAGCGCCTGGGGCAAGGCCGCGCCGGGCGTGGCCAGCGCATGTTGCAGTGCCTGCACGGCGGGCGATTCGCGCAGCCATTGCAGCTGTTGCCCAGCCAGGTAGGCGAAGCCTTGCTGCACGATGACGCCGAGCGGGTGCTCATCGACCGTCAGGTTCAGCAGCGGCTCGATGTCCGCCGCCTCGCCACGCTGCAGCAGCCAGGCCTGGCGATACAGACGGGTCAGCGGCGTATCCAGTGCGCTGAACAGTTCGGCGAGGAACGGCCATTCGCTGTCGCCCAGCTGCCAGGCGACGAAGGTGCGTGCGAGGGCCGGCAGGTCGGTGTCGGCCGCGCGCAGCCAGCGGGCCAGGGTCTGCGGGCTCTGCGCCGGCTCGCCATCGCCCAGGCGGTTGTCGTCCAGGGCGTACTGGCGGTCCACATCCTG
>NZ_JAFKCS010000143.1 GCF_017255015.1 Bowmanella yangjiangensis
GGTGCCAGCCTGGGCCTGACCTACGAAGTGGTACGCACCGATGGCGATGGCGACCAGGTCACCGCCTCGGAAACCCTGGTACTGGCTGACGAACAAGGCTCGATCCTGAGCTTCGACGACGACGGCCCGACCGTGACTCCGCCCGAATGCGCCGAAGTCGAGGAGGTCAACGGCTACGTCACGCAAGGCGTCATCGAAGCCGACTACGGCAGTGACGGCGGTGGCTTCGACCTCTCCGCCAATGGCGGACCGACCGCGGATGGCCTGTTCTATACCGTGGTCAAGCTGAACGGCGTGACGACGCTGACCGCAACGGTTGGTGACGCCAGCGGTGAGACGTTCTTCATCCTCACCGTGTATGACGACCCCGATGCGCTCGGCAACGGCAACAACTACCAGCTGGAGATCGTCAATTCGCGTCCGGTCACCACCGCCGACTTCAACCTGACCGGCATCTCTGCGGGGCAGCCGCAGCCGTCCTTCTACGTGGAAAGTGGCGAGGGCCTTGCGGTCACCCTGACGGGTAACGGCCTGGTCAATCCGTCCACACAGGGGGTCGGTGTCGGTGGCAACAACCTCATCGACGTCGGCGAAGAGCTGCACATGACCTTCAGCGCCACCGTCTACTCGGCGGAGGTGGATGTGCAGAAGCTGTCCTCCGGTGACGAGCTGTTCTGGCAGGCCTATGACAGCAACGACGTCCTGGTGGCGGCGGGTACCTACACCGGCCAGGGCTCCGAGAGCTCGCTGTTCAGCTTCAACCTGGCCGATTCCGACTTCACCACCGGTTCGGCAGCGTCGCTGTTGAATGGCTTCATCAAGCTGACCTTCGGCTCCAATGACGGTGACTATCGGATTCAGGAAATTACCCTGGAGCAGACATTCCTGCCTCCAGACCTCGACCTGTCCTTCCAGATCGATGTCGTCGACGGCGACAACGATACGGTGAGCACGCAGCTCGATGTCTGCTTCGTCGATGACACGCCGACTGGCGGCTACGCGTTCGACCTGGTCGACGAGGAAGGGCTGTCCGGCGGCATCATCGGTGGCGTCGAGGACGATGCCGGGGCTGCCACCACGGTGACCGGCAGTCTGGGCTACGACTACGGTGGCGATGGCTTCGGCAGCTTCACCTGGCTGACGGACGATCTGCCCAGCATCACCTCGGGTGGTCAGACGGTCGAGTATGTGGTCAGTGGCAACGGCCAGGTGCTGACCGCGCAGATCGAAGGCAGCGGACAGCCGGTGTTCACCGTGACGCTCACCAATCCGGCAACGGGTGGCTTCCAGTTCCAGCTGTTCGAGCCTCTGGACCATCCGGCCCCGGGCTCCGGGAGCGTGGAGAACAACCTGAACTTCGAGTTCGACTACCAGATGGTCGACGGCAATGGTTCACCGGCCGAGGGTGTGCTGGAAATCTCCGTGGATGACGACTCTCCGCTGGCCCAGAACCTCAGCCAGAGCCGCGAGGCGTCCGGCGACGTCAACACCAACCTGCTGGTGGTGCTGGACGTTTCCGGCAGCATGAACAGCTCCGCTGACTTCGGCGGTCTGTCGCGCCTGGAGGCTGCCAAGCTGGCAGTGCTCGAACTACTGGAGCAGTACGAGGCGATGGGTGACGTGAAGGTGAGGTTGGTGACATTCGCCAGCGGCGCGGCTGCCTACGGCACCACCTGGATGACGGTGGATGCTGCCAAGGCGGCGGTGATCGGCTTCCCGGAATCCTCCAACAGTGCGACGACCAACTACGATGCCGCGTTGGACACGGCGATGAGTGCCTGGCAGTCGGCTGGCAAGCTGACGCTCACCGACAACCCGGGCGAGCCGCTGCAGAACGTCTCGTACTTCCTGTCGGACGGTGTGCCGAACCAGCCGGATGGCAGCGCGGGTATCAACCCTGCCGAGGAGGCCGAATGGATCGACTTCCTCAATGCCCAGCACATCCAGTCCTACGCCCTGGGCATGGGACCGGCGGCAGAG
>NZ_JAFKCS010000144.1:0-882 GCF_017255015.1 Bowmanella yangjiangensis
GAGGCTCATCAGCAGGCCGAACACCGCCGTGCTCAGTTTGCGCAGCGCCTGCATCTCGAGCACGTAGGGCAATAGTGGTACCAGGAGGGCGAGGCCGGCGCCCTGGATATACAGCTGCGGGTCATGCAGCTGAGTCGCCTGAGCGAGCCCGATCGGTGTCATGATCGCCGCAGCTGCGAGCAGGGACACCGACAGGCCTTGCAAGCCGCTGAACTGGCTGCCTACGCGCTTCATCAGCAGGATGTAGCCGCCCCAGCCGAGAGCGGCACCGAGGGAGAACAGCAGGCCACGGGCGTCGGTGACCCAGCTCGTGCCGTCGTAAGCGATCAGCACGACGCCGACGAGCGACAGTGCCGGCCACAGATAGGCGCGGTAGCCGGAAACCCCGGCCAGGGCGATGCAGATGGGGCCGAGAAAATTGATCGCGACCACCAGGCCGAGCGGTGCGCTGCGGATCGCCTGGAAAATGGAGGTCGTCATCAGCGCCATGGCGGCGCCGAGCAGGAGTGCGCCGGTCCATTGCTGGCGGTTGAAGGTCAGCAGCTTCGGGCGAACGATCAGATAGAGGATCGCCGCAGCGAAACAGAGTCGCACCCAGGTCGTGGTGTAGCTGCCGAAGCGCTCCATCACATCCAGTGACAGCGAGGCCCCCAGCTGGATGCTGAGCATCGAGATCAGGCAGAACAGGATAGCCGCGACGACACCGTTCCTGAGGCGTGGCGAGGTGCCGTGGCGAGGTTGGGTCGGGTTCGACGGGGTTGCTTCGGTGAGGTCTTGCATCGGCGTTCCGGAGTCGTGGCACCTGTTCTCGGCACGGGGGCGTGATGAGGTTCATGGGGCCTGGTGGGTCGAGACCCGGAGAAAGTACCCAGCGTCTGCGGG
>NZ_JAFKCS010000144.1:892-1953 GCF_017255015.1 Bowmanella yangjiangensis
GTTATCGTTATGCCACGATTAGCGCCGCTTATCGTGGATGGCCCGCAGGCGTTCGCCGCGCCGGAGCTGCGGCCAGGACGGGGCTTCGTGATACAGTCGCCGGCTGTTTCAAGGGCTTTCAATGGATGCCGCTGCGTGAATAGCGATCTGGACAACGACCTGCTGCGAGCCTTCGTCACCATCACCCGCACGGGGTCCTTCAGTCGGGCGGCGAAGTTGCTGCATCGAACGCAAGCTGCGCTCAGCCTTCAGGTGAAACGGCTCGAGGACGATCTGGGCGTGAAGCTGCTGGAACGCTCGCCCAGAGCGGTGGCGATGACCGAGGCAGGGGAGATGTTGCTGCCCTATGCCACCAAGATCCTGAGCCTCGGCGAAGACGCCAGACGTGCACTGCAGCCCAGCGGCCAGGTGGAGACCATTCGTATCGGCATGCTGGAAGATATCGCCATCGGCGCGTTGTCCAGGGTGCTGGAGCGTTTCACCAGCCACCATCCGCATGTGCAGCTGGAAATCGTCATCGATGATAGCCAGGCGCTGTCGCGGATGTTGCGCGAGACCAGGTTGGACATGGTCATCGCCGACAGGCAGCAGGTCGATGCGCTTCCTGCGTTCAGCTGGAACGAGCGCCTGGTCTGGGTCGCCGCGCATGGCTTCAGGATGCCCTCGGGGCAGGATGCGCCAGTGATCGCATTCGGCAAGGGCTGTTTCTGGCAGGCTCCCGCGCTGGCTCAGCTCGATGCCAGTGGTATCTCCTGGCGCGTGGTGCTCAGCAGCGCCAACCTCGGTGCCATCTGTTCTGCAGTCGAAGCGGGCATGGGCATCTCCTTCATGCTGGAATACAGCGTCAACCGAAGCGCGCTGCGCATTCTCGGCGCCGAGGATGGTCTGTGCCAGGACGGCTCGGTGCAGATCGGTGTGTTTCTGCGTGAGGGTGGTGGGCGTTCCGAACAGTGGATGGCGCTGTATGCGGCCATCTGCGCCGAGGTGGCCACAGGCCGTGGCGCCGAGTTGCCGGTTGTGGCCTGAGCCGGCTGCGTCAGGCGCAGCCTTTTTTCTTTGCG
>NZ_JAFKCS010000145.1 GCF_017255015.1 Bowmanella yangjiangensis
GATGGTCGAGCGCACCTGCTCGACCGTAGCGTCATCGGTTTTCACCGATACCGGCAGGTCCTTCAGCTGCGCCGCCTGGTCCTTCAGCTGCTGCATCTCGTCGCGGATGCTGGCCAGCTTGTCCTCGGCGTTGCTCTGCTCCAGGTCGTTTGCCGCCAGCTCGATCTGCTGCAGCTCCTTGATGAAGCCAGTGAACCCGTAGGTGTTCTCGCCAGCGGCGGCCAGATCCTGCAGCATCTTCAGCGCTTGCTGTGCCAGGCGCTGCGCGCCCTCCACATCACCATTGGCCAGCGCGTTGCGCGCCCCGATCTTCAGGTTCTGTGCAGAGCTGTAGCTGGCCTCACCGGTACCACCCAAGCCGGCCAGCGCCTCCTGGTACCGCTGCTCGATCTTCAGCCGATCGTCGCGAACCTTCTGCAGGTCGGCGCTGGCTTTCTTCTCAGCCGCCACCAAGGCCTTGGCGCCAGCTTCGGCAGCCTTGATCTGGCTTTTGCGGAGGGTTTCGATGTCCGCAATATAGGTCGCGTAGCTACTGATGTCTGCCTGACGCTGCTTATCCACAGCTTTCTGCAACTGCGACTCTTGTTGGCCCGCACCAGATGCGATGCCAAACAGTCGAGTTTCGAAGTCCCGGATCTTCTGCTCAAGCTCATCAGCCCAAGCATCCAACTGCTCTGGCGCGAAGAACTTCATGAGCAAGGCAGTAGTCGACGACCCGAAGAAGCTTGATCCCGTCCGCGCAGCGTTTACCTCTTCCAGGGCGCGCTTCAGTTTCTCAAGCTCTCTGACCTGCTGGGAAGTTTCGTCACTGCCACTGGATAGCTGCGCGGCCGTGAAACCCACATTGTCAGCGAACTTGGCAAACTCACTTGCAGTTTTAACGGTCAGGCCAGCAAGGGTAGCCATCGCACTTGCGATCTGGCTCAACCCTTCAACAACCTGCGGGTCAGTGACGGTATCAGCCAAGTCATCAATAGCTTGAATCAGACTGCTCAAATCGGCTTGGCCAATGGCAGCATTCCAGCGATCAACCAAGCCGGTCATGGCGCCGCCAACCGTATCTGGCAGCGTCTCAGCCTCTTTCCGCAGGGTGTCAAGCTGCCCCGTCAATGCGTCCGTTACCACCTGGGCGGTCAGCTGACCTTGGGCGGCCATTTCTTTCAGCGCACCCACCGGCACACCAATGCCGTCAGCCAGCGCCTGCATCAGGCGCGGCGCCTGCTCGGCCACGCTATTGAACTCTTCACCTCGCAGAGCACCGGCGCCAAGCGCTTGGGCGAATTGGATAACGCCGTTCTCGGCTTCCTGAGCCGTTGCGCCGGAGACGCGAAACGATGTCGATACGGCTTCAGTCAGGCGGAGGATATCCTCCTGACTTCGCCCGGCATCACGAAGCGGGCGGCTGATGCGCTGGTATAGAGTTACCAGCGACTGCACCGGAGCATCAGTTTGCTGAGCAATCCTGCCTAGCTCTGTTTGAGCCCGGTTGAATTCCTCCTGGCTTGCGGTAGCAAGCCGGAGCCTGGCATTCATAAGGTTGTACGCATCGGCCGTTCGAGACACGTAGCTGATCGTCGAGACAGCTGCGTAGCCAGCACCAATCGCGCCAATAGCCCCACCAATCCCGCCAGCCAGGCCGCCAATTGCGCTTGATCGCCGCTGTTCGGCATTCATCTCACGGAGGGCGCGCTGGGTCTCACGCACACGCTCGGTCATCGAGCGCTGTGCAATGGCGAGCTCCTGCGTGGTCAGCTTGCCGGATGTGCGCAGCAACTGGTACTCAGCCCGCACGCGCCCGATCTGCGCCTGAAGCTCGCGGTAGCGATTCACACCCAAGTTCTGGCGCGCGGCCTCAAGGTTGGCGGCGCGCTGCTCGCGGGCCACCTGCGCCAGCGCTGCGGCGCGGGCACGAATACCAGCAACTGCTGCATCGTTACGACCAGC
>NZ_JAFKCS010000146.1 GCF_017255015.1 Bowmanella yangjiangensis
GCCCGTACCGGAATAGCCCTGCGGGGCAGGGCCTGTGCCGGAGGCGACGGGAGCGACGCTGAACGGTCAGGCGTCGCTCAGACCCAGAGCATATGCACCGCCACCGCGACCATCAGACCGCCGAAGACCCGCCCCTGTATCCTTAATGCCTGGTCCGAGGTGAAGCGCCCCAGAATCAGTTGTCCGCCGTAGATCCACGGGAAGTGGCAGACGATGCCCACCAGCAGAAAGGCGCCCGTCAGCAGCAGCACCTGAGGCGCCAGTGCCCGATCCGGCTGCAGGAACTGGGCGAACATGACCGCCACCATCGAGTGGATCTTGACGTTCAGCAGTACGGCGACGATGCCGCTGACCAGCCCCATGCGCTCCACCGTCTGGGGCTTGGCACCAGGTGCTGCGGAACGGAAGAAGCCCCAGGCCAGATACAGCACGTAGGCCGCCCCCGCCCACAGCATCAGCGTATGGCTCTGCGGATACTCCAGGAGCAGGGCTCCGAAACCCAGGCCGTACAACAGGCACAGCAGCACATTGCCGATCTCGAACCCCAACCAGAACAGCCCGGTACCCCGCACCCCGAAACGAGCACCGGACAGGGCCAGCACCGTGTTCCCCGGCCCCGGACTGATGACCATCGGTACCGCAAACCCGAGAAACACCGCAACCAGCTCAAGTGCCATGACACCCTCTCATTTATCGAACGATTTCAGAGAGTTAACCGGCGTTTTCAGCGGCGGGGAAATGATCTAATCTCGGGCATTGGATAAATACAGCTAATGGAAGAGGCTCATGCGCCGTCTGCCGCCGCTGGGAGCAGTCCGCGCATTCGAAGCTGCCGCCCGCCACCTGCATTTCACCCGTGCCGCCGATGAACTGGCGGTGACCCAGGCCGCCATCAGCCATCAGGTACGCCTGCTGGAGGAATGGCTGGGCCAACCCCTGTTCGAACGGCGAGGCCGGGTGCTGGCCCTGACCCCTACAGGGGCCGCCTACCTGAACGACCTGACGCCGGCGCTGGACCGTATCGCCGCGGCCAGCGCCACGGCCCGGCGCCCAGCCAATGGCCCGGTGCGGATGAGCGTACTGCCGTCGCTGGCCTCACGCTGGCTGATGCCACACCTTCCCGCGCTCCAGGCCGCCCACCCGGAGATCGACCTGCAACTGACCACCACCGCCGAGCTGTGGGATGGCAAGGACAACCGTTTCGACCTCGGTTTGAGGTCAGGCCCCGGCGGTTGGCCCGGCCTGAACAGTGCCTTGCTGGCCACGGAAATCCTGAGCCCGGTGTGCAGCCCGGCCCAGCGGCAGGCCCTGCCAACGCCCTGCACCCCCGCCGACCTGCTGGGTCATCGCCTGCTGCACGACACCCCGAAAGGAAACTGGAGCCGCTGGTTCAGCGCTGCCGGTCACCCTGACCTGGCGGTGCCCGCCGGATTGAACCTGAGCGATTCCGCCCTCGCCCTCCAGGCCGCCGCAGACGGACAGGGCATCGCGCTGGGGCGCCTGTTTCTGGCGGCGGGCGACTTGCGCGCCGGGCGTCTGCTCATGCCCTGCCCGCAGCTACGGATTCCCAACGACTACGCCTACTGGCTGGTCTGGCCAGCGCGCCATGACGCGAACCCGGCCATCACCGCGGTGAGGGAGTGGATATGCGCCACTGCGCAGGCGGAACGCGCAGCCCTGGAACAGGTTCTGGCCGAGCATTAACTGCCGGCGCAGCGTACGCCAGGGACCTGGCCTGGCGAGCCAGGCTTTGCTCGAAAATGATGCTGCGTTGAGACGCGCTCAGAATGCTCGTTCACAGCACGCAGACTGCGCTTCCTCGGGCGATTGCGCGGGGCCGCCATCGCGATTGCCTGACTTTAGCTCGACGACTTTTCGCCCCGAGCCCAAGTATTCCCTACAGCAGACGCTGCCGCGTGCTGGCGATCAGGCGGTGTA
>NZ_JAFKCS010000147.1 GCF_017255015.1 Bowmanella yangjiangensis
CATGTAGCTCATGTAGCTCATGTAGCTCATGTAGCTAAAGGGGACAGATTTATTTTCGATGGGCGATCGCAATAAATAAATCCGTCCTTTTTCATTCCCACTAACCAAGCATCATACACCTTATGCAGTTACCGATTGAACTCGATAACGCCTTAAGCTTCACCCATGGTTTTCTCAAGGCACTAGAAATAGTTGCGAACAGAAAAGCAGGAATCTCTGTAGGCATTTATAAGCGCAACGGAACGCTAGAAGCCGACCTAGCCTTGCACCTCAAGAAGTGCAAAATCCAATACTCAACAATAAAAACATCACTTTCAAACCGCGACGAATTTATAAAAAAGTCCTGGAGCCCGCTAGACATATCACTCTCTCACCTATCTCCTACCGTCCGAGAAGACCTGAAGTGGCAATTCGAAGAATGCGTCGGCCTGCTTTCTACCGCAATTGATGAACGTGGACCGTTCAACCCTCTCTTCAGCGCTCCAATCCATGAAGTTAAATTCAAAAGTGACAATAAATGTTCTCTGCACACTCTTGAGATCGGCGATTGGACACTTGTATTTTTCGGCGAGCACAGCGCATAACAACATGTTAAAGCCGCTCGCCGGGACAGACCTAACACCAACCCCATAATCAGACATCAGGCATTTATTTTGCGGAAACTATTGGAATCTGACAGCCTTATCCAGGTAAACCTGATAGCCAGTTACCTGCAAAGCAATGGCATAACTGTAAAAATACTGAACGAACACCAGAGTTCCATCCGCTCGGTTATTTCCTTTAACAAACCCATACACCCTGAACTCTGGGTACACCCCGAACAGTTTGAAGCTGCTGCCAAACTTGTCGGCCGCTTTCAATACGAACAAGAATCAAATTATTCGCAAAGCGAAGCCGAGTGGCGGTGCAAAAACTGCAAGGAAAGCAACCCTGGCAACTTCATGTCTTGCTGGGCCTGTGGAAGCCACAATTAATCTTCCTTATGATTTGCGGCTTGAATAGCGGTTGAGCACGCCTAACAAGCGGCTCAATCCGTTTGTTTCCCTCACTGGTACAGGCTAACACCTGCGCCTTAAGTAAACGTCATGCCTGATTAATATGTAGACCATAGAAGAGATAGCTATGACTAAGCATGTTGGCTCTTGTCTATGCAGCACAGTGAAATTTGAGATCCATGGAGACTTCGACAGTTTTTACCTCTGCCACTGTAAACACTGCCAAAAGGACACTGGCTCTGCTTATGCATCAAATCTGTTTTCGCAGTCAGCTAAACTGACCTGGCTGGCGGGTGTAGATTCTGTGACATCCTTTACGCTTCCAGGCACCCGCCACAGCAAAAGCTTTTGCAGGTCGTGTGGCTCAGCATTGCCCAGCACTCAACTTACAAACCTGCTCGTTGTTCCTGCGGGTTGTTTGGACACAGAAATTGCTACGCTGCCGACTGCGCAAATTTTCACATCAAGCAAAGCAGCATGGGGTCGGGCGATTAGTGATGTGCCGGAGTTCGAAGGGCTGCCAGAGTAAGAGAAGCTCACCTTCTTGCAGAGCAGCTAGAATCTGCCCCTGAACCAAACATTAGGCGCGCAGGATGATTGTCTTCGCTTTTTTTGTTTGCTTCGTTGTGGCTACTACGGCGCTCGCTTTTGCAAAGCTGAGGCCCAAGGGTGCCTCCCCCGATCGCATCCGTGCATTTGATCGCTGGACCTGGTTGCTCGCGGCAGCTGCGGCGCTGGCCAGTGCTCTGTTCGCCTGGCCTGTCGATACGGACTCGATGGACAGCCTCTGGCGGCCCGCAGCGGCGGCGTTCAATGCATCATCCGCCTGGGCAATGGTGCTCCTGGGTGCAACGGCCATTCGGTACACCCTCTTCCGTGGGCAGCACACCTGATCACTGGAAAGCAGTGAGCGTCGAACCCGTTTGAAGCGCTGCCCGT
>NZ_JAFKCS010000148.1 GCF_017255015.1 Bowmanella yangjiangensis
TAATTAATAGTTACCCAATGATGGTCAGATCGGCGTAAGGAAACGTAAATGACATGGAATCAAGGTGACCCAAAAGCAAAAAATCTGCTATTGAGCGAAACCAAACAGCGCTGTGTGGTTTCGCTGGAAGCTGCTGTTTTCTGATTTTTGCCCCCTTGAGTTTCACCTTCATTTATATGGCCGCTACGCGTCCGCGTGCAAATCATCGGATAACTACTCACTAGAGCGAACACTTCGTGTCGCTCACCTCGGTCGTTAGGACAACTCCAGAGAGAGAGCCATATGCTAGAAAATCTTCTGTCGCTCGGCCTGATTTCTCTAATAATGGTTGTCGGTTTTTTGCCAACATGACTCGCGACTTTATATTGGCTGCTGACCAAGCTTACAAATTATAATGACCATGGTTTTATGTTTAATCCAGTTCCTGTAATTGCTGTGACATCTTATGCTTCTGTAGTTGTTACGTTTTGCATGCTTCTCTTATATGCAATGGCACATTCAGGAGTCTAAAAATGGGAAAGGGTATAAAGAATCACCCTAACAAATCGCTCAAGTCATTCGCTTCGCTCACTGGGACCAGCTAAAACCGGCCCCTTAGCTTAATCGTTAGGTAGCTTATTCGTGCAATTCATTCGCACCACTAAAGCAACAGACTGGAAGCGACCAATCCCTTCAATCGTTGAGCGCATCGAAAGAGCACTTCTGAGTTTTATACCAAGAGCCAATCCTGGCTATGAATCGAAACTTCATCTAGTACATGAATGGCTAATAGAGTTTGACGACAGAGGTTTACCCAATCGTGAAATCGGTATAACCAAAAATGGCACACCGGTCATCGCGGGGCCAAATAAAGAAAACTATGGTTTCTGGCTTGATACCAACATGAGCATTGCTGATTTTTGCGATACCCCAATTACCAGGGATGAATTCGAAATAGCCTGGAAAGAAGCAGTAGAGAAGCTAAAATTTTGAGCGCCACCTAACTAGTGGTTCAAGTAGTTCGCTGCGGAAAAGGGGACGGGTTAGAGTCCGCCCCGTAACCAAATGTTATGTATTGGAATCATGAGCACAAATTACTCGAAGCAGTGGATGTCCTTTAGAGTAAGGCGAGGAATGTTTATAGCTGTATTTCTTTCCTGGATTATTATCGGGGCAAAAGTGTCACCATTACTAGAGAGCCTCACAGGCAGCAAGCACTCTGGGCTAATGGCGCTAGCTATTTATTTGCCAATATTTTTTATCTCTGGATATCGACTGATAAACTTTAAGTGCCCAAGATGCAAAAAACAGTACTCCAGCGTCAACTGGCTACTTGGCAGCAATAAATGCATGAATTGCGGTCTGGAAAAATGGCACGATGACACATAACAACTGGTGCAAACCGTTCGCTGCTTACTTTACTCGCACCTGGAACCATGTGCTCAAGCATACCAGCGCCTAGCTGCTTCCTGCGTGCTCGTTATCTCGTGCTGAATGGGTCAGCGTTTCGGTTGGCTTCGTAATTGGTAGGGTAGGGTTTGCTTGGTCTCTCTGCTACAGTCTTACCGCGTGGAGTCACAAGAAAATAAGTCCGTCTCCTTTTTTCAATCAAACGTTAGAGACCATTGTCATGGAAGATATTGAACTCAAAGCCCATGAGGCGTGGGGGGCTGGAAATTTAAATCTCGCTTTTGAACTCTTCTCAGAGGGGGCGCGCCAAGGCTTAGATGGTTGCATGTTGGATCTCGGCTATTTCTATGACGAGGGAGTTGGGATCGCCATAGATAAGAATCGGAAAAGGGGACAGATTTATTTATGGTGCAGCTCCACTGGTCTAAAAAAATTAATCTGTCCCCTTTTTTCCTTGCCCCCTTTTTTCCTGACCATGCGCTATGCCCATCTGGCGCCGGACTACCTCAAGGAAGCCATGGTGCTTGGACCGATCA
>NZ_JAFKCS010000149.1 GCF_017255015.1 Bowmanella yangjiangensis
TGCGTAGCGAGTGCAAGGAACGCCTCGCCAAACGCTACAGCGTCGAGCAACTGAGCCGTACTGCACTGGGTAGCCGGGTCATCTGCGCCGATCGAGGGTTGATCTACGAAGAGGCCCCCGAAGCCTACAAGGCCATCGACTCAGTGATTGGCGCCCTGCGTGACGCGGGCCTGCTGCGCGTGCTGGCACGCCTCAAGCCAGTGCTCACGTACAAGACGCGCGGGGGGTGCTGCTGATGCTGCTACTGCAACTTTCCGCGGGCCAAGGCCCGGCAGAGTGCGCACTGGCGGTTGCCAAGGCCATGCCGATCCTTCATCGCGAGGCGACAGCACTGGAGGTGCAGTTGCAGCTCCTCGAGGAGGAAACCGGGCCACGGCCCGGCACCCTGCGCTCGGTATTGCTTGGCCTGCACGGTGAACAGGGCAAGGCACTTGCGACAGCCTGGAGCGGCACCATGCAATGGGTGTGTCCCAGCCCCTTTCGCGCAGGCTACGGACGCAAGAACTGGTTCTTCAGCGGCACGCTTTACGAACTGCCTGAAGCCCTGCCGAACAGCCAGGTGCGTTTCGAGACCCTGCGCGCCTCTGGCTCTGGTGGACAGCACGTCAATAGCACCGACTCGGCGGTACGTGCGACTCACCTGGCCACAGGCATCAGCGTCAAGGTCCAGAACGAACGCAGCCAGCATGCCAACAAGCGCATTGCGCTGATGCTGCTGGCCAAGCGGCTGAAAGACCTCGGCGAGCAAGCCAGCGATACGGCGCGAGCCGAGCGGCGCCTGCAGCATCATCAACTCGAGCGCGGCAACGCAGTGCGCAGCTTTCATGGGCCTGGCTTCGACGAGCGCAGCTGAACCGGGTGGTCGTCCTCGACGACCACCTATTCCACGTAACGATCGACGATGCGCTGGTACTCCCCACTCGCCTTGAGCGCGTCGAGGCCGTGGTCGAAGCGCTCGATCAGCTCCGCCGCCCGCGGATGGCGTCGAGGCACGATGAAATGCAGGGTGTTGCTGCCCAGGGCGCGCGAGCGGTGAAACCGCTCCGCACCGACACCGATCGAGCTGAGGGCGCTTTCCCCCAGATTGCGGTCGGCGATGAAGAGGTCGTCGCGCTGCAGCAGCAACAGCCGTGCACATTCCTTGAGGCCGAGCGGTGAATGGCGCCTGAGCGCACCCTGGTCGATCAGGCGCTGGATCGCGACCGGTGGCTGCCAGCCCAGCGGATAGCAGAGACGAAGTCCCTTGTGGCGCGACAGGTCGTCGAGTTCGAGCGAGTCGCCGACGCGACTGAACAGGTGCTGTTCGGCCTTGTACAGAGGGGCCGAGTAGAGGAAGTCCTGCTCGCGCTGGGTGGAGTGCACGTAGGGAAAGGTGGCGTCGTATTCGCCGCGCGAGGCATTGAGATAGCCACGGTTCCAGGGCTGCCAATCGAGCGTCATGGCCAGCCCCTGCTCGGCCAGCGCAGCCTGCACCACCTGGGTGAGCATGCCCTGCCCCGGCAACGCCTTGCCCGTGAATGGCGCGTACTCATCCCCCGTGACCAGGTGGAGAACCTCGGCACGTAGCGATGTGCACAGCAGCAGCCCCAGCAGGGCAGCCCTCCAGAATCCCACCACCTTCCTCCCGTATCCGACGTTCAAGCACCAGGCCGTGCCGCAATGCGGCCAGACGGCGATCCAGCTATAAGGCGACCAATCATCCCGCTCTCTTGATACAAAGCAATGGGCGTGTGCGGACGCCGACTATCCTTGCTGCAACACCACGAACTGCGACCCGCCGATGAACGACACCAGCGCCGAGCAACCCGACGTCTTTCCCTATCTGCAGCTGATGCACCAGCATGCGGGCTCGGACCTGTTCTTCAGCGTCGGTGCGCCGCCGCACATGAAAGTCGAGG
>NZ_JAFKCS010000015.1 GCF_017255015.1 Bowmanella yangjiangensis
CGCGGGTTCGAGTCCCGTCCGCTCCGCCACTTTAGTACATAAAATTTCTCTTCTGAGTATTTATCTTAAATAGCCTTCTACTCTAATTTTTATTAGCATATCTGATTTTTTGTTCCCAAGCGCTTAGCCCTTGATAGCATTTGCCTAACACCTAACACCTAACACCTAACACCTAACACCTAACACCTAACACCTAACACCTAACACCTAACACCTAACACCTAACACCTAACACCTAACACCTAACACCTAACACCTAACACCTTCGGTCAAATTTGGGTATAAAAAAAGCCCCGCATCAGGCAGGGCTTAAATTGCGTAGTAAACTATCAGGCAGCTTTTGACGATTTCTTTTTGCCGCTATCCAGCAAACTCTTGTCTGCCATCAATTCAACACTGTCAAAATCATCTACATTGATGGTGCGAAGACGTTCTGTCTCGGCACGTTTCAACAGTTCTGCTTCCTGTTCAGTCAGCACTCCGAGCGCCAGACCTCGTTCAGCAACTTTGTCTAACTGCATAAAGGGCAGACGTTCGTTAGCTGCTTTACAAACTTTGTCGTACAGAGGCTCTGAGGCAAGAATATCGTCCAGCGCCTGCTCCAGCATGCCAAATGGATTACTCTCCTCACGGCTAAGGTATTGGCCTTTACCCAAACGATCACGGCTGTCACAAGGAGTTTGCAGAATTTGGGCAATCTGATGATCCAGCTTATCTGAAGGTCTGCTGTAGCGCTTACCAAAAGGCATGACAATCAATTTTAGGGCCTTACCCAGCACTTTTGACGGGAAGTTCTCCAACAACTCTTCAATAGCCACCTCAGTGCGGAACAAACTATCCTGCATCGCCCAGTGTACTAGTGGTAAGTCAGCTTTCTGGCGGCCTTCATCGTCATAGCGTTTCAGTACTGCGGTGGCTAAGTACAAATAACTGAGAATGTCACCCAAACGAGCAGATAAACGCTCACGACGCTTTAGCTCACCGCCAAGCACACCCATGGCAACATCAGACAAGAAGGCCAGATTGGTGGCGTAGCGTTCAATAGACTGGTAGTAGCCTTTGGTTTCGTCTTTGAACGGAGCACCAGCCAGACGTGCACCGGTAAGCGCAAACCAGAAGCTGCGTACTTTATTACTGATGGTGAAGCCGATATGTCCGAACAGGGCATCATCGAATTCATCCAGTGCCTGCTTTGGATCTTCATTGGCTGCGGCATACAGTTCTTTGAGCACATAAGGGTGACAGCGCATAGCACCTTGACCGAATATCATCATATTACGGGTCAGGATGTTGGCGCCTTCTACCGTGATAGCGATAGGCGCACCCTGATATCCACGGCCAATATAGTTGTTGGGTCCCAGTACAATACCTTTACCACCATGCACATCCATGGAGTCAATCACGACCTGGCGCATTTTCTCGGTCAGGTGATATTTACAGATGGCGGAAATCACCGAAGGCTTTTCGCCCATATCCAGTGCTTTGGTGGTCATGGATGTGACGGCGTCCATTAAATAGGCATTGCCACCGATACGGCCAAGCATTTCCTCGACCCCTTCCATCTTGCCAACGGGCAGTTTGAACTGGCGACGAATGCGGGCATAAGCACCGGTAGCCAGAGCAACGGACTTAGTACCGCCAGCCGAGTTAGAGGGCAGGGTAATACAGCGACCCACCGACAGACACTCAACCAGCATACGCCAGCCTTGACCAGCCATTTTGGGGCCGCCAATAATGAAGTCCAACGGAACGAACAGGTCCTTACCACGTACGGGGCCATTCTGGAATGGAATGTTCAGCGGGAAATGACGGCGGCCAATATCCAAACCTTCTAAATCGGCTGGAATAAGTGCACAGGTAATACCTAAGTCTTTTTCATCGCCCAGTAAACCGTCAGGATCTTGCAGCTTAAATGCCAACCCTACAATGGTCGCTACCGGGGCCAGAGTGATATAGCGCTTATTGAATGTCAGTCGCATACCTAGCATTTCTTCACCTTGCCAAGTTCCTTTGCAGACAATGCCTACATCAGGAATGGCTCCAGCGTCAGAACCGGCTTCGGGGCTTGTCAGAGCAAAGCAGGGGATTTCCTCACCTCTTGCGAGCCTTGGTAAATAATGCTCTTTTTGCTCTTGCGTACCATAGTGCTGCAGTAATTCACCTGGGCCTAGTGAGTTAGGTACACCTACGGTAGAGGCTAACACAATGCCTGAGCCGGATAGCTTCTGCAAAACACGTGATTGTGCATAGGCTGAAAATTGTAGGCCGCCATATTCTTTTTTAATGATCATGGCGAAGAACTTATTGTCCTTGAGGTATTGCCATAATTCAGGAGGAAGATCGGCGCGCTTGTGGTTAATCTCCCATTCATCAGCCATGCGGCAGGCTTCTTCAACTGGGCCGTCCAAGAAGGCTTGCTCTTCGGCAGACAAACGTGCGGCAGGGACAGCATGCAGCTTTTGCCAATCCGGCTTACCACTGAAAATCTCGCCATCCCACCATACCGTTCCTGCATCAATGGCTTCCTGCTCGGTACGAGACATTTCCGGCATGATCTTGCGATAGATCTTCAGAAAAGGTGCACTGAGATATTGCTTACGAATACTGCTGATATTTAATGGCAGTGCAATCAACAGAAACACCAACCAGGCTAGTTGACCAACTTGACCTGCAATACTGCCAACCGCTAATACAGCGGCAATCAGCAGTGTGGATACGTTTAATTTTAATCGCCAGTAACTGGCAGCCCCGAGGGCAGCAATGACCAAAACCAGCCAAAGAAGACTTTGCATGATAACTCCGAAAATAAGAGGTCAGACCAGATGTTAGGAGAAAATAGGCGGAACAGCGCAAAAAATCAAGTGGCGTCGGTGTATTTTGCGCTGGAATGTTGGACTTTGCATGCGTAATAGCCCTTGCTGACGGGGCTAGAGCTAACTTGGATTACGTGAGAAATGGGTTAGTTGAATATCAGCCTGTTCATCGCCATCTTTGAACTGCTGCAAACGTACCATTTGGTAATCAAGGCTGGGGGCGAACCAAACAAAGGTTTCCCGGCTGCTGCCTTCGCGGACTTTCTCTATCTTGATACAGTCTAGTTCGCCGTAAGGGAGTAGCAGGGTTTCCTGTCCGATGACTCTGAATTTCTGCTGGCGCAACTCACCCCGGTCATTGACTGTGTCATAGACAAAATTGTTTTCACCTTCAGCCAGTCTTTTTCTTACATCAAGCTGATAGAGCTGATTATCTATTTCACCTTGCCAGGGCAGTGTTTCTTTGTCGTTGACCTTAATTTGCTTATTGGTGCTGTCAAACTGCAGGCTGAGGCCTTTGTCCTTGCCCGTGCCGGTGCGAGCAAAACGGTATTTGTAGGGAATGATGTGCTGTTCTTGTAACCTGAAAAGGCTTTGTTCAGTACGAACATCGCTCAGGAACAAAAACGACGCTTCGGAGTGGTATTCCAGTTTATATTGATTGCGCCCCAAATGGGTTAGGGTTTGACGGGCATGCCCTACATTTATGCCACTGCGACTGGCTTTGTATTGGGCATCAAAAGGAAGTAAGTCGTAAGCGAGCAGGGACTGCGAAAACAACAATCCCAACCCGATAAGCGCGCTAATCGGCCGCATAGCCTTCGGTCGGTACCAATTTGTCGTCGAGCAAAACCTGACCATTTTCCATCCTTAATCTGTCTTGGCAGAACCACTTTACGACCAATGGATAGAGTTGAAGTTCCTGCTCGCGTACCCTGGATGACAAGTCTTCCTCATTGTCATCAGCAAATACAGGTACCTTAGACTGTATAACCACAGGTCCACCATCTAGCTCAGGCGTAACAAAATGCACAGTGGCACCATGCTCCCTATCACCCGCTTCGATAGCGCGTTTGTGGGTATGTAAGCCTTTGTACTTGGGCAACAGCGAAGGATGGATATTCAACATCCGCCCCAAATAATGTTGCACAAATCCTTCACTGAGAATGCGCATAAAACCGGCTAGTACCACCAGATCCGGCTGGTAACCGTCGATTAGCTGCATGAGCGCCTGATCGTAACTTTCCCTGTCAGCAAAGTCTTTATGGCTTAGTACATGTGCAGGTACATCGGCCTTTTTAGCCCGTTCCAGGCCGAATGCATCGGCCTGGTTAGAGATAACCGCGCTGACCTGACCTTCAATACGTCCTTCCTGGATACTATCCAGAATGGACTGAAGGTTGGTGCCGCTACCTGAAATTAAAACAACAATGGACTTCATGGATTAACGAATCTCGACCTGATTGTCATCCTGAGTATCTTCTACCTTACCTAATAACCAGGCATTCTCGCCTTCGGCATTCAGCAGGGCAACAGCTTGGTCGGCTTTATCAGCAGGAACGGCAATGACCAGACCGACACCACAGTTAAAGGTGCGATACATTTCGTGTTGGGTCACATTACCTTGCTGTTGCATCCAAGTGAAGATCGCTGGCCATTGCCAACTGCTGCCATCAATCACGGCTTTGGTGTTTTTTGGTAAGACCCGCGGAATGTTCTCCCAGAAACCACCACCGGTGATATGCGAGATAGCATGAACAGGTAAGGCTTCAATCAGCTTTAATACCGGTTTCACATAAATGCGGGTTGGCTCAAGCAGATGGTCGATAATGGCTTTACCTTCAAGTTGCTCAGCCGTGTCGGCCTTGCTGACTTCAAGGATTTTACGTACCAGAGAAAATCCATTGGAATGCGGGCCAGAAGAAGCAACAGCGATAAGCGCATCACCGGCACTGACTTTGCTACCGTCAATCAGATCTTCTTCTTCAACTACACCCACACAGAAGCCAGCAATATCATAATCATCGCCATGATACATGCCTGGCATTTCTGCTGTCTCGCCACCAATCAATGCACAGCCTGACAATTCGCAGCCTTTGCCGATACCGGTAACAACGTCAGCAGCAGTGTCGACATTCAATTTGCCGGTAGCATAGTAGTCCAGGAAAAACAGCGGCTCTGCACCTTGTACAATCAGGTCGTTGACACACATGGCGACTAAATCGATACCCACGCCATCATGACGGTTGTGATCCATAGCTAAGCGAAGTTTAGTACCGACACCGTCTGTACCCGATACCAGTAAAGGCTTACGGTATTTCTGCGGGATGGCACAAAGGGCGCCGAATCCACCGAGTCCACCCCGTACTTCCGGGCGCTGGGTTTTCTTGGTCACGCTCTTGATGCGTTCCACAAGCTGGTTACCAGCATCAATATCTACACCAGCATCTTTATAACTCAGGGAGGGTTTGGATTCGCTCACAATGGACCTCAAAATTAATGGCGGGAAAAAATTTGCTGCGGATTTTATCAGTTTACGCCTGCTTTGGGTACAAGCTTTGTGCGCTGAGCTGTGAACAAAAGGCGGCAAAGAAAAGATGAAATTTGTCGCTTTTTCAATAACAATAGCGCCTTTATGGAATTAGGACATCAAGGCATGAAGAAGGTTTGGTGGCTTTGGGCAGGTTGTTTGTTTTGGGTTGCTCTGACAGTCCAGGCTGCCTTGGTTCCCAATCTGTATGACGCCCGTGTACCTATTGCGCAGCAATCCCCCAAAGCACAGCAGCAGGCCAGCAGAGAAGCGTTGCGCCAGGTGTTGGTTAAGGTGCGTGGCAATAGGGATATACTCGACAGTCAGCCCATCAGGAATAAACTCGCCAGCGCGGAGAGTTTTATCAGCCAATACCGCTTTGATACGTTGGAAGGGCAGAGTTATTTTGTTGCCACTTTTGATAACCAGCGTATTGATGAACTCATTCGCTCTGCAGGATTCCCAATCTGGGGCAGTCGTCGTCCGTCCAGTCTGATTTGGTTGGCGGTGGAAAACCCAGAAAATGGTGAGCGTAATATTGTATCTGAGCAGTCTCTTTCTCCCTACCGGCAGCAAGTGTTGGCCGCCGCAGAGGCCCGAGGTGTCGCGATTAATTTACCCTTAATGGATATAGATGATGTAGTCAGGGTGGGGGTATACGACGTATGGGGACGTTTCATCGATTCTATGGTTGATGCCAGCAGTCGCTACCAGGTGGAGAGTGTTGTGCTTGCCCGCGTCTATCCAAGACGAGCTGAAGCACCAGCTCAGGAAGAGGAAATGTTAGCAGAGGGGCAAGAAGCACAAGAGTTCGGATGGCAGCTAGATTGGAATTTTGCCTTAGGCGCCGAACGAGATAGCGGCAGTTTACAAGGCCTGTCTGCAGAAGCTCTGTTACAGGACTTTATCGATCAGCATGCCGACAACCTGTCTGCCCGCTATGCTATTCATAATGATGTTGAGCAGCAGGGCAACATCGTCTATTTGCAGTTTAACAATATTAATGATCTGAGCCTTTATGCCCAGGTCAGTAAATTGTTGTCCAGTTTGTCTGTGGTATCGCAGGTTAGTCTGGAGCAACAGAACAACAGTATCAGTACTTTTGCGGTGAGGTTGTTGGGTACTGAGCAGGATTTGCTCAATGCCATCAGCCTGGAACGCCATTTCCAGCGTCAATTGGATGAATTCGGTCAGCCCGTTGAGAGCTTGCAGTTTAACTGGGTACCTTGATGAGCAAGCAGCTGTTCTTGCCATTGCAATTACCTGACGATGAAGTCTTTGACAGCTTTATTGCCGGAGCTAATCAGCAGGTGGTAAGCCATCTGCAAGACTGGCTGAATGGCAAAAATTCGACGCCCTTTTTAACCTATATCAGTGGTGATTCAGGTACAGGGAAAAGTCATCTTCAATACAGCTTGTGCAGTGAGGCCGCTACCCTTGGCCTAACGTGTGCCTACGTTGGGTTTAAAAATTTAACTGACTTGCATCCGGATTTGTTAGCCGATCTGGAACAGGTGTCTGTTATTTGTCTGGATGATGTGCATTTACTGGAAGGTCATCCTCAATGGCAGACTGCCGTTTTTGATCTGATTAATAGAGTGCGTGAACGTGGCCGGAGTCGCTTATTGGTCAGTGGCTTACAGGGACCCGCGCAACTACCTTTGGCCCTGGCAGACTTACGCTCCAGATTAAGCTGGGGAGTCAGTTTTCACCTTCGTCCTTTGGACGATGAAGGCCGGGTAGAGGCGCTACGTGGCCGAGCGCACCGGCGCGGCATGGGCATGCCCCTGGAAGTCGCTCGCTTTCTCCTTAATCATTGTCACCGGGATATGCCAGCATTGTTGGCGGTGCTAGACCGTCTGGATGCCACCAGTTTGCAGGAAAAACACCGTCTAACTATTCCCTTCGTTAAAAAAGTCTTGGGCCTTTAGAACTTCTCCAACTAAATGGTGTGGGTCTGTCCACTGGCTTTCTGACTTGTGATTCCCGTGCATTGCTGGCAGCTTTGTCCTGAGCGACAGCGGCAGGAACCAGGGTGTCTTTCCAGGCATCGCCTGGTGGTAACAAAAGCGGTGTTGGCATCGTCTCTCTAGCCTCAGGAATGTTCAGGTGAGGCAGTATGTTTTATACCGCATAATTCACCCGGGGCTGGATATTAGTCAGATTGTGGCGACTGCGCTGTCCCCAGGTAATTTGCCCTTGCGGGTTATCCACTCAACCAACTACGGCAGTGATGGCGCGTAGCAGCTTTAGCATATCGGCGGTCAGCGCTGGTTCCGATTCGTCAAGATAGCGTTTAAAATTGTCGCCCATCCAATCATGAACCACAATCGGGCGCGCTAATACCCGCTGAATATATGGGTTTTCATGTTCGCTGCCAAGCCAAGGGAGACGTGAAAATGGGCAGGCGCCGGCGATAGGAACATCAAACGCCAATACCTGACTTTTGGGGCGGGTCATGCTTACAGAAGGCCCTGAAATCTGCTTCCATCGCAGATTTTTAAGCGCTCCTTCAGCAGACAACAATAAGGCCACCGACTGACCGACCTCTGCGCTTTGTGGGTCTTGTATGCTGGTACTTGCGCTATTGGAAGGAGGAAGGCTGTTATCACCATTGGCACTTTCGCTTCCACCGCCACCACAGGCGCTTAATAAAAACAGGCCGCAATAGCTTAACCAGTAGCGCCTAGTTCTTCCTTATTGATTATTTTCCTTGAGCTTTTTTAGTCCAAGCCCAAGTTCGCGTCCACGTAGTCTGGCAAAAAAACTGCAGCCGATAAATGCCAATGATGCCAATACCACTTCAATAGCTGCATACCCATATTCCTGTTCCAGAGCATACACGCCGGTTAGGCCGTGAAGTAGGTAAAACATCAGGATGAAGTTGGCCCATGCATGGGTGTAGGGCTTGCCTTCCAACAAACCAGGTAGAGGCAGAAGTAGGGGAAGGACCCACATCAGGAACAGGAATAGCCAGGAATATTGCCCCTCACTGGTTAACACAAAGTGCCACAGGATGCTGAATCCCAGCAAACCCAGGTAGGAACTTAATGCCAGGATACGAAAAAAACGGGTGTTCGAATTCAATGCTTAATCTCTCAATTTAATGGCCAACTGACTCAGACGCTTGCCTTGCGCCACACAAAGGACTTGTTCCGCCTGACTCAACTGATTTTGGTTATCCAGTCCTGCGTAGTGTGATGGTCCATATGGGGTGCCACCGCTTTGTGTACTGTTCAGTTCGGCAACGGTATAAGGAGTACCCACAATTAGCATGCCGTGATGTAAAAGCGGCACCATCATGGTCAGCAGTGTGGACTCTTGCCCACCGTGCAAGCTGCCGCTGGAGGTAAATACACAGGCTGGTTTTCCTGCTAACTCACCATTTAGCCAAAGTGAAGAGGTGCCGTCCCAGAAATATTTCATGGCCGCGGCCATATTACCAAAACGAGTCGGACTACCCAGCGCCAGCGCACCGCAATGACGAAGATCATCTAAGCTCGCGTAGGGGTCGCCGCTTTGCGGCACGGCCGCACGTTGCTCCAGTCCGTTGTGTACAGGGGCGACCGTGCGCACCCGGGCTTCCAGTCCACCTTGCTCAATACCTTGAGCAATTTTGTAGGCTAGATTCTGGGTGCTGCCGCCCTGGCTGTAATAAAGCACCAAAGCATAGGGTGAGAAGCTATTCAACTTATAACAGCTCCAACACAGATTCTGGCGGTCGACCAATTCGCGCGCCGGTGTCAGTGACCACAACCGGGCGTTCCAGCAAAATAGGGTGGGCAACTATCGCCGCACGCAGGTCATCTTCGCTTACAGTCTCTGCGCCTAGTTGCAGCTCTTTATAGATATCCTCCTTAGTGCGCATCATCTCGCGAATATCCGTGATGGCCAGTTTCTGTTGCAGTTCTGCCAATTCTGTTGCGGACAATGGGGCCTTAAGATATTCCACCACTTCTACATTCAATCCTCTGTCTTGCAACAGCTGTAAGGTCTGGCGGCTTTTGGAGCATCTGGGGTTATGCAGTATACGAATTTGTGACATGCTAGCAGGGTACATTGCTTAATAATGCTGGATATTCTACCCAGACCAACCCAAGGAGGACAGTCGTTTGCCACAAAAAGCCCTGATTTTGGTCCTGGCAATGCTAGCCATGCTGGCAGGTGTAGGGAGTTTTTATTGGTTAAAGGCTGACTTTCATACCCTGGATGGGGATGAGCACCGCTGGCGTGATTTGCAAGGTCAGTATGTGGTGATCAACTATTTTGCTGAATGGTGTGCCCCTTGTCTGCGTGAACTGCCAGAGCTAAATCGCTTTAATCAGATGATTACTGCAATGCCGGTCAGGCTCTATGGTGTGAGTTTCGATGCCTTGTCGGAAGAGGATTTGGGGCAACTGGCCAAAAAGTATGAGATTGCTTTTCCGCTTATATTAACCGAGCCGGTGCCGGCTCTGCCGCTTGAACGTCCGCAAAGTCTGCCAGCTACCTTTATTGTTGGCCCAGATGGCAAATTAATTAAGCAGTTAATGGGGGAGCAGCATGCAGACGATTTGTTGGCTTTGGTTCAAGCGCTGCAACAGCGTGAGGCCGTAAATTAGCCTCACGCATTAAGCTTTCTAAAGGTTTCTAAGTCGTGTGTCCGCATCCCGCATTTGCTCTATTCTGGCGCGGATCCGTTGCTTTTCCAGGGTGCTGTCAGCAGTAAAATTATAGGCGGTTTGCAGCTCGTCAATGGCGCGAGGGTAGGCGGCGATCAGCGCATAGACTTCCGCTTTGGCCTGATGCATTTCCAACATCTGCCGGCTTTCCCCATAGGCTTCACTAAGTAGCTGATAAGACAGCAAGTGCTCTGGATTAATCAGCAGGTAGTCCTTAATAATTCTTACCGCTTCATTATGCTGGCCATCTTTAATCATGGCATTGGCCAGGTTCAAGGCCAGAACCCGATTCCTGGGTTGCTTCAGGCTGTGTTCGGTGAGAACTTCCACCGCCTCGTGGTGGCGCTTTTGCGCGAGTGCGATATCGGTAAAGGTATCAAGATAGAACAGGTTTTCCGGATCATCTTGCAATAACCTGTCAATAATAGGTTTGGCCTTATCAGGTTGTTCGGTATCCAATAAGGTCAATGCTAAGCCATATTGCGCCGCCTTTTTTATAACCGGATGTTCAGCGTTATCCAGCATGGCTTGAAAATAGCTGCTATCGTAGGTGCGAATACCGGTATAACGGGCCTGGATCCTGGCCTTGATTAAGTGAAACGACAAGCTCGGTCCCACCTGAATCCTGGGATAGATGGCTTGTCTGGCTCTGGCGTCGGCAATCCGGCTTTCGGGTAAGGGGTGTGTTAGTAAAAAAGCCGGTGGTTTTGACTGGTGACGATATTTAGCGGCTAGTTTACCGAAAAAGGTTGCGGCAGCGCTGGGGTCGTAGCCTGCATGGGCCAGCGTTTCAATACCTACACGGTCGGCCTCTTTTTCATTGCTACGAGTATAGTTTATGGACGCTTGAGCACCCGCTGCCTGGCTGGCGCTGATTGCCGCTATCCCGGCTTCCGGGTCTGCCATAGCCAGTAATACACCCCCCAACATGGACACCAGTTGCAGTGGTGATGTTTTTTGGCGCGACTCGATACTGCGGGCTAGGTGCCGCTGGGTTACGTGGGCGATTTCGTGTGCTACTACCGAAGCAAGTTCACTTTCATTGTCTGCTTCAACAATCAGACCGGTGTGGATACCAATGTGGCCGCCATAAAACGCAAAGGCATTGATATCGTTGTTGCCGATGGGGAAAAATTTAAACGGAAACTTAGCGTTATCAGACTGTGCGACCAGGCGGTTACCTAAGTCTTGGATATACTCTTCCAACAGAGGGTCGTTGATGATTGGTGCTCGTCCACGCAATTGGCGCATCAGGGCTTCGCCAACTAACAATTCCTTATCAATACTGATGGCATTTGATGCAACCACACCAATTTCAGGTAGTTCATTCTTGTCATTGTTCAATCGTGCCTGCGCAAACACCAAGGCAGGCAAAAGACATAGACACAGAACGATACTTCTTCGCATAGTTTCCATTACTCACAACAACCGGGATGGATTGGATAGGTGAACTCGACTATTAGTTCCCTTGTAGGCACTCATTGCCCATGACCTAACTATAACTGTTTTCGTGCCTTTATGACCATGGCGGCAACGTTATCAGGTGACTTTATGCCGATGAACAGTCGAAAAGTGCCTTGATGTCTTGTTTACTTCTGTTGCTTGGTGATGAATTAGCCTTTTGTCTTATATGCAAGTTAGCGAGAGTGCGTATTGTTGTATGGGGCTGATTTCGCGTTTGTGCTATTTAGGGTGAATTATCCACAGGAGAGGATAAATATCTGTGTCTATGATTGATCCTATCCTGCTAAGCGGAGGATAATCAGCTTCTTGGTAATATGGTGTTCACCATGTTGAATCAGCCAGCCAACCCCGACTCGTTCGTCAAGGATCCTGAATGTTAGAGCAGTTCAACCTTTGGTATAAGCGTAAGTTCTCAGATCCCGCCAGTGCAACACTGTTGGTGATGGTGATCGTGGCCTTTACAGTACTGATTTTCTGGGGCGCTATGTTGGCGCCAGTACTGGTAGCCATTGTTATCGCTTATGTCCTGGAGTGGCCGGTAAGTAAGTTAGATAAATATGGAATGGGACGAACCTGGGCGGTGAGCCTGGTCTTGATGCTATTTATCAGTCTGACCATTCTTTGTTTAGTGGCATTGGTGCCGGTGGTTTGGCAGCAAGGGGTTAATCTGTTGACCGAAATGCCGCTGATTTGGTCAAAAGCACAATCCTGGTTACTGACGCTGCCTGATGCCTACCCAGGTTTACTGGCCAAACAAGACATAGACAATGCGCTTGCGGGCGTAAATGACAGAGTAGTGGGGCTGGGTAAAGATATTCTTTCAGCCTCCTTAAGTTCCATCGTGAGCCTGGTAGCCTTGATGATCTACTTTATTCTGGTGCCACTCATGGTGTTTTTTATCCTCAAAGACAGAAGAGAGCTGCTGACCAATATTGCTGGCATTATGCCCAAAGACAGGCGCCTGCTGAAACAGGTTGGACGGGAAATGAACGTACAGATCGTTAACTATATTCGCGGCAAAGTAATGGAAATACTGATTGTCGGTACCGTTTCCACTATTACCTTTGCCTTTATGGATCTGCGTTATTCGTTATTGTTAGGCGTCTTAGTTGGTTTCTCTGTGCTGATTCCCTATATCGGTGCCGCGGTAGTGACATTTCCCGTAGCGGCTGTAGCCTTGTTCCAATGGGGACTGACACCGGATTTCTGGTACCTGATGATAGCCTACGGGATTATTCAGGCATTGGACGGTAATCTGTTGGTGCCATTACTCTTCTCTGAGGCCGTTAGTCTGCATCCGGTTTATATCATTATTGCTGTATTGTTCTTTGGCGGTTTGTGGGGATTTTGGGGTGTGTTCTTTGCCATTCCTCTGGCAACGCTGGTGAAGGCGGTATTTAAAGCCTGGACGGAAAACAGTTTGCCTCGCTCCCTGCCAGATCAGGTTTAATCTGGCGCAAAACAAAAAAGGGCCATTGGCCCTTTTTTGTTATTCTGGATACTCACTTAGCTTGCCAGATAATCCAGCACGACCTCGTGATGATCCTTGGTTTTGAATTTATCAAAAACCTTTTCTACCTGACCTTGCTCATCAATCAGAAAACTGATGCGGTGGATGCCGTCAAACTCCCGGCCCATAAACTTCTTTGGTCCCCATACGCCGAAGGCGTCGGCAACAGCGTGATCCTCATCTGATAATAGGGTGAAGTTTAAACCTTCTTTCTCAATGAATTTGGGCAGGCGTTTAACCGGATCAGGGCTGATACCTAAAACTACGACATTGTGTTTATCCAGCGCATTTTTGCTGTCGCGCAAACATTGTGCCTGTACAGTACAGCCTGGTGTCATGGCTTTGGGATAAAAATAAACCAACACTTTTTTACCACGCAGTTCTGACAACGATACCGGGTTTCCGTCTTGGTCCGGGAGTGTGAATGTGGGAGCGGCCTGGCCGGCCTCAACTCTGTTCATATGCACCTCAGTGTTTTTTGATGGTTCCTTGCAGATTTAATTCATTCAGCTTGTGAGCAAACTCAGCTTCCAGCTTACCTAAATCTGTTTCATTGGACATGCTCACCACCATTTTACATTGCACCATTTCCAGTCCACTTTGTGGATCGGTATAGGTTTGTTGGCGAAATGCAGTAACGGTAATGTCCAGGCTGTCGAAAAATGCAGTGATTTCCTTAATTACACCAAGAAAATCGACACCCGACACCTCAACGTCGGCCAGATAGGCGATGTCCTGGCGCAGGTGTTGCTTTGTTCGCTTCATCATTGACAGCAACTCGTGCTGTTGACATACCTGAGGGATCTGCAGCTCGGCTTTGATAATGGCGCTTTGCGTGCCTTCCAATATCATAGTTAGCGAAAAGTCCTGCCCGTACACAGCCTGACGGCTGTCCAGTATATTGCAATTACAGGCGCCCACGGTGGCAGCCAGGGTACTCAGTATGCCGATCTTGTCCGTTCCCAGAATGGTCACGATAAGTTGATGTTTCATATGAGTTGTTACGGTATTTAAAGGCCCGGAAGTCTACCACAATCACACCAGGTTTAAATATCCATTATGGTCGTAGTTGGTTGTATCAAGGGGTGTAAATTTGCCGCTTACTCGCCTAATTGGCGCTTGTGTTTGGCGGGTTACCTCATTACCATTAGGCGCTTAATTTTCCGGGGAGCAAGAATGTTCAGAGGCAGTATTGTAGCGCTGGTCACACCGATGACCGAAACGGGCGAAATTCACTATCCATCCCTGCAGCAGCTTGTCGAGTTCCATGTTAAAGCCGGCACAGCTGGATTGGTTGCGGTTGGAACAACAGGTGAGTCCGCAACACTGCCCATTGAAGAGCATATCCACGTGGTTAAAAAAGTGGTGGAATATGCTGCTGGCCGCATACCGGTTATTTCCGGCAGTGGTGCTAACTCTACCGACGAAGCCATTGAACTGAGCCAAGCCTCTGCTAAGGTGGGCGCTGATGGTCTGTTAAGTGTTGTACCTTATTACAATAAGCCTCAGCAGCGCGGTTTAATTGCCCACTTTGAGAAAGTTGCTGACGCCTGTGAATTACCCCTTCTTCTGTATAATGTGCCCAGCCGCACTGTTACCGATATGTTGCCTGAAACGGTAGCAGCCTTGTCTGCACATCCGCGCATTGTTGGGCTTAAAGATGCTACCGGTGACCTCAACCGTTTACGTCAGATGCAGGCCATCTTACCTGATGATTTTGTGCTGCTCAGCGGTGACGATGCCACGGGGTGCGAATTTATGCTGGCGGGTGGACATGGCGTTATTTCCGTAACCGCCAACGTTGTGCCGGATCGCATGGCTAAGCTATGTGCAGCAGCGACCAGTGGTCAGGCCGAACTGGCCAGAGAGATAGATGCAGGTATTGCCAAGTTGCATGATGCATTATTCATCGAGCCAAACCCGGTTATGCCTAAGTGGGTGTTGTACAAAATGGGGCTGATTCCCAGTTCAACATTGCGTCTGCCTATGGTGGAAGCGGAACTCATCCACCAAAATGCTATCGAACAAGTCATGCGTGAAGTTGGCTTGTTACCCTAAGGAGTGCCGATGTTTCGAATTTCTCTGCTGACGATTGTACTTGCAGCGAGTCTGGGGGGCTGTTCTACCTCTCAGGAAAGACGTGTTGCCAATGGTAACTTCGATTATGTTCAGGAGCAGCAGAGGGGAAGTCTGCAGATTCCCGAAGGTTTGGCTACTCCTAATCGGGGTAAAGACTATGAGATTCCTAAGTTAGGCGAGAATGCCCCAAGGGAGCTGGTTGGTGAGCGTCTGGAAGTCTTATCGCCGGCCTTGGTACTGCCGCTCGTTACCGGTTCCCATGTGGAAGAAGGGCAGCGTAACGCCAGTATTTATTTTGATCAGGTTGACGATTCAGTCGCGCTGGATACCTCGGTGTGGAACAGTTTAATCAGCTACCTGGAAGAGCAGGGCATCGGTGTTGAGGATTTCAATAAAGAAGAAGGTCGGTTGGTAACGGACTGGATGTTGATGACCGAAGAACTGGACTCAGGTTGGTTCGATTGGACCAGTACCGAGCGCAGCGTGGGTCGTCGCTTCGAATTCATTTTAGATGTCAAACCTCATGGACGCACCGCCATCCTGAATGTCGAGCTTAAAGACTATATGGAAACTATTGGTGAGCAGGTCCGGTCAGCGGCTGATTTGGATGCAGAATCTCGTCGTCGTAACGAAGTTGATGTGCTCAACAAGGTTATCAATCACTATGAAACCCAACTGAAAATTGCTGATGCCAAGCGAATCCGTCAGATCCGTCAGGGGATGGGCATGGAGCTAGGTTTTAACGCTGATGGCGACCCGGCTTTTGTGGTTGAGGGAGACTATGAACTGACCTGGACTCGTCTGCAGTTAGTGCTGCGTAAGTTGGGTTTCAATGTCAAAGATCTGGACAAGTCCAATGGCCTGCTGTTCGTGTCCTATGAGGGACCTGAAGACAGCTGGTGGGACAGACTGTGGAGCAGTAATGAAGGTCTGCCCATGGACAGGGAAGACTATCGTCTGAAGGTGGCAAAAATGGGTGGCAAGACCTCCATTACCCTGATGGATGATGAAAGTAATCCTCTGAGTGCAGATTTGCTCACCAACATCTATGCCTCATTCTCACAAACTATGTCTGCCAGTAATCTGGATATTTAACTTAAGAGATTTAAACGATGGAAAAGCGCGCCGAACTATACCGCGGTAAAGCCAAGACTGTTTATGCTACTGACGATGCCGATCGCCTGGTACTGCATTTTCGCAATGATACCTCGGCATTTGATGGTGAGAAAATTGAACAACTTGATCGCAAAGGCATGATCAACAATAAGTTCAATCATTTCATCATGTCTAAGTTGGAAGCCGCAGGCGTCCCTACACAAGTTGAAGCACTGCTGTCTGATACGGAATCTCTGGTTAAAAAACTGGATATGGTACCGGTAGAGTGTGTGGTGCGTAACCTCGCTGCTGGTTCGTTGTGCCGTCGTTTGGGTATTGAAGAAGGTAAAGAGCTGAATCCGCCTACCTTTGAGTTTTTCCTGAAAAACGATGCTTTGCACGATCCTATGGTCAACGAGTCACACATTCGTACTTTTGGTTGGGCCGATGATGCCACCGTGGCCCGTATGAAAGAACTGACCTTCAAGGTGAACGACGTACTTAAGGCCTTGTTTGATGAAGCGGGCATGTTGCTGGTGGATTACAAACTGGAGTTTGGTTTGTTCAACGGTGAAGTGGTGTTGGGTGATGAGATTACACCTGACGGTTGCCGTTTGTGGGATAAAGAAACTCGCAAGAAACTGGACAAAGACAGATTCCGTCAGGGATTGGGCGGCGTTGTTGAAGCCTATGAAGAAGTGGCTCAGCGTTTGGGTGTTGCACTCTAATCTGCTTAGGTCGATAGAAAAAACCTGCCAACGGCAGGTTTTTTTATGTCTCAGCAGACGCTTTTAGCGTTTTGCACGTCGGCCCAGGCCCAGGCCGCCAAGTGCCAGCCACCACCAAGCCAGGCTGCCGCCACCGCCGCCACCTGTGTTTCCTGATGTTGGTGGGGTAGTTTGGTTGATAACCTTAAGTGTCAGGGTGGCGCTGTCGGTCAGTCCGGCGGGATCTGTTGCCGTGACGCTAAATACCAGATCCGTGTCGGCGTTGACCGTGGGTAAGGTCAGGCTAGGCTGCAGTGGATTACTGGTATTGAGTGTGACGGTTGGACCAGCGGATTGTGTCCATACAATGTTCAATTCATCATTATTGGGATCACTGATTTGCGCGGTTATCACAAATGTCGTGCCTTCATTGGCTGACAAAACAGCTTGCTTGTTGTTGTTAATCAGTACGCTGGGCGCGCCTTCCACTTGCAGATCTGTTGTCAGGGGTGCACGCTCTTGTTTGGTATAACTATTACCAACAATACTTGAATCAACCGTGACCTGAACCGGTCCAGCCGCTAAATTCTCATTGGCCGTGGCACTAAACTGCAGACGTACATTGTTACTGGTTGCGCTTTGTTGGTTGCGCTGCCATCGTATTGTTTGCCCGTCTATCTGTGCGCCTGAGCTGGCTGAGCCATCTACCAGAGCAAGGCCAACAGGCAAATTGACCGTTAACTGATACAAGCGATCCTCGTGACTCTGATTAGCGTCAATGTCGATATAGAAACGTGAGGTTTCCCCATCTGCCAGACGGCCCTGACGTTCGCTAGTTAAACGTACATCATCTGCGACACGTGCAAAATCCACCCGTATCTGGCCTAAATCGCCAGCCAAGGGGCCACCACTGCTAAGTTCAATCACGCCATAGCGGGTGTCGCCCTGTGGTATATCCAGATTCCAATTAAGCAAAGCATTAAATGCTTCACGGGTTTGTACGCTATCTGGTACCTGCGCGCCGAATTGGCTGATAGCTTGATTGCTCACTATGTTGCTATCTATCTGATAGGTATCGCTATCAGCTGACGAGCCTTGCCAATTGTGCACTAACAGCCAGTATGTCCCGGCTTCCGGCTCCACTAGGTCGATAAGCTCGTAAGCAGATTCGGTACTGGCACTGGTCAGCAATTCTGACTCCTGTGCAATGCCATCACCGTTGCTGTCAATGCCTATCCACAAGTCCAGATCTGTAGCTGTGGTTTGTGTGACTTCCAGTCGCAATCGTTTGCTGCCTGGTGCTACTGAAAAGTTATGCTGCACAACTCCGTCGGACAGGTCGTCAAATAGGTCGTCGTTGTCACTGTCCTGCTTAACCGTACCGGCCAGGGTTTGGGAAGGACTAAAGCCAAAGGCTTGTGCAGACAAACTGTTAGTGCCGAGGGTTTGCAAGTCTTTCACCAGTAAACTGTCAGCATCACGCTTGGCGTCAATATAAATATGGCTGGGCAGTTGCCCGGAAGCCGGGCGCACCGCTACTGGCATGTTCAGAGTTTGTTCTGGTCCGCTGATCACTACGTTGGCAAATTGCCATTGTCTTGATAGCGCATTAGATGCATTTACCCTGATAGTAACGGTTTGTGATTGTCCGGCATTTAAACTGAACTGCTCAGGAGTAAATTGTGCGGTCAAGGAACCACTGGTATCAGCAAAATCTAATTGCCAGCTACCAGAGCGGGTCGCGGTAAAAGTGCGTGTCCACTGGCAGCTACCGAAGCAGTTCTGATTCGCTAATGATGGCAGGTTTAAACTAGATGGCGTACCCCCAGAAGCTGGATTTGCGGCTCTATATTGCGCCATACTGATATCCATAATCAGTTCGCTCTGCACGGCTTTGGCCACATCTATCATGCCGGAACCCATGTCAAAGTAACTGGATGGGGTGGTGCCATTTTCCTTAAAGGTTCGCTGATTCGCTGTCAGCATCAGTGCCGACTGGATTTGGGCCGCACTCCAACTTGGATTGGCTTGCTTGAGCAAGGCTGCTGCGCCCGCCACATGAGGAGAGGCCATTGAAGTGCCGTCCAGAAAGGCATAATCAGCGGGATCCGGTGTTTCTTTAAAACCACTAGGTTGGTCGTCGGCGTAGGCAGCCCAAATTTCGACGCCTGGGGCCGCTACGCTTGGTGTGATCACATCCAGCAGTTGATTGTTTGGACCGCGTGAAGTGAAATCAGCAGCGATATTCGCCAGCTCGGGATCTGAGGTTACCTGACTGGCGGTAATAGTCGCCCTGTGGTTTGACCCGCTGGCCAGCCAGGTTTTCAGTTGAGTGGCATCCTGGGCAACTATTTGTATGGCAGGAAGCACGTGATTATCGGCCACCAGATTGCTGTCGCCACCCGGAATATTCGCCAGCACAAAGCCACCAGCACCGCCGGCCTTAACATGTCGTCCTTTATCTACCCTGGCAATATCGCCCCGGTCACAAACCACAATCTGGCCACTGAAGGTTCCTGCCGGGAAGGGTGCAAGACACTGTCCGCTGTCACCGCTAGTATCGTTTGGATTGGTAAAATCTCCGGCATACACAATAGGCGCCGAGATGCTGCCGGTTTTGGACTCTCCGCTCATGGAGGAGAGAGAAGTGTTGCCGCCGCTGAAGTTGGTTAGTGATTTATTGCTGTAACTTCTGTCATGGGTATAAGCGCCCACGGTAATAACCCATGGGGCCGCAGCATTAGAAGAGGCGGTTTCGTTATTCGGTCCGTCGTTACCGGCCGAGTTAACCACCACAATACCAGCTTCACGTGCACTTAAAAATGCCGTGCCCTTGGCGCCTTGCCATGGAGAACTGGCACCGGCTCCAATGGAGTGATTCAGTACGTCAACACCATCGATAATAGCTTGGTCCACTGCTCGCAGGACCAAGTCAGTCGGACAGCCGAAGAAGTTGACCGCGTCGTCTTCTCCGGGGTAACAAACCTGATAACTGATAATGTTGGCGTGGGGGGCGACACCGGACATCTGGGGAAACACAAAGTCGGGCGTTGGGTCACCATCTACATCAAGCAACGGCACATTTTTTAGCACATTGCCGGCGGCTGTTGAGGCAACATGTGAACCGTGACCATTGTGATCCTCGCCGGTTTTTGGGGTACCTGGCGCATAGTCGTCGTATTGACCGGTAATTTCGGTATAGCTGTATACGCCAACCAGTTTGTCATTACAAAGCTGTGGCCTTGTACGACAATCACCTTTATATACGCCGCTGCCATAGGGGTTAACATGGTTATAACCATCGCCGCCTATATCGGCAAAAGACGGATGATCTGTGTTGATACCGGTATCAATAATACCCATCACTATACCTTCACCTTGCGCGGCTAATACCCCAGGTTGTCCCTGCCATACCTGGTCGGCACCTATCCATCTCGGTCCCGAATCTGTGTGTAAAGGTTCGATTTTGACTCTTTCAATGCTTTTTACACTGGTTGATTTGGCTAATTTGGCCGCTTGCTGCTGGCTCATGGTCATCACCATGGCATTGATGGCATGTTGAAATTGCTGTGATACATCAGTCACGCCAAGCTGCTTGGCTTGCTGTTGCAACTGCTTTTGCTGCTGTTGCAAATAGCCGCGATACCTTTTCACTGCATTGTTATCTGAACCACGCTGACGGTTTATTCCCTGCAGCGCAATACTGCCTTTATGGGTCGCGGCGTAACCAGCAATTTCACCCTGATAAAGGGCGATAGGGGCGTCCTGCAGCTGCACGATATAACGGTAACTGCCGGCGGCAAGCGTTGGTTCCTTAACAAATTTCCCTGAAACGGACGGGGTATCTTCACTACCTTTGGCCGCAGTCAGGGAGGGGATTGAAGTGCCGGAGAATGCCAGCAAGGTTAGTATTGATAGCTTTGATAGGGCAAAGCGCATAAAAGTCTCCAAGGCTCTTCCTGAGAATAGGGTTTTATCATTTATTTGCAGACTATCGGTGTAACCTAAAAGAATGCAACTGCATTTTCCCATAGCATCGTTCAGGTCGGTTTATTTGTCGAAATAGTCAGCAGTATAAACTTTACATCGAGAAGTAGATTTGACCGCTTTTTGTATTAGGCATGTTCATCACCTGTAGATACTTTGTAAAAATTAGTTGATTTATCCTTTCTGAGTAGGGGACTTTGGGATATTCATATCTGCCTTTCTCTCGCAGTTCCCTTAAAAAGCAACGCCTTGCTAGCAAACCTCTACTAGTATATTGCCAACTTAATAATAAAAACCGGGGCTGGTACCCGGCTAACGACAGAACCCTAAGGCAAAGTATGAAGGACAGAAATCATCTTTCTGATGTCAGTCTTACCCACAAGGTCAGTGTTATCGACAAAGGCCTGGTTGACATCCCCATGTTGCAGATCCTGCAGCCCGACGGTACACCTCATGCAGATGCACAGTTGCCGGAGTTGGATCAGGACGCCGTATTGAAAATTTACCGCACTATGCGTTTTATCCGGGTTTTGGATGAACGTATGGTGGCCGCCCAGCGTCAGGGACGGATTAGTTTTTATCTGGCCAGTACTGGCGAAGAGGCTGCCAGCGTTGCCAGTGCGGCGGCGCTTGAGCCTCAGGACATGATCATGTCCCAGTATCGTGAGCAGGGTGCCCTGGCATATCGTGGCTACAGCACTGAAGCCTTTATGAACCAGATGTTTAGCAATGAGAAGGATCCCAATAAAGGCCGTCAGATGCCGATTCACTATGGTGACAAAGCGCTGAACTTTATGACTATCTCCTCGCCCCTAGGTACCCAAATTCCGCAGGCCTCCGGTTACGCCTATGGCCAGAAAATGGCTGGGCAGCCAGCCGTGACTATTTGCTACTTTGGTGAAGGAGCTGCATCAGAAGGGGATTTCCATGCCGGTTTGAATATGGCAGCCGTGCTGCACTGCCCGGTGATTTTCTTCTGTCGCAATAACGGCTATGCCATTTCAACCCCTGCCGAAGAACAGTTCGCCGGTGACGGTATTGCCTCCCGTGGGCTAGGATACGGGATTAAGACTATCCGGGTTGACGGTAACGACGCTTTTGCCGTGTATGCCGCCACCAAACAGGCGCGTGAAATCGCCCTGGCAGAAAATTGCCCGGTCCTGATTGAGGCTATGTCGTACCGTTTGGCTGCCCATTCCACCTCTGATGATCCGACCGGCTATCGCTCTAAAGATGAAGAAGCCCGCTGGCAGGCCAAAGATCCCATACAGCGTTTGGGCAACTGGCTATTGAGCAAAGGCTGGCTCGACGAAGAGCAGGACGGTAAAGACGTTGAGCAAATGCGTCAGGATGTGCTGAATGAGCTTAAACGTGTAGAGAAAGTGCCGGTCTGTGCTATCGACGACATTATTGAAGATGTTTATGACACGCCGCCCTGGCATTTAAAAGAACAGCTAGATGAACTCAAGCAACATATCAGTCAATATCCGGATGCTTATCCGAAGACCTCAGGGAGGCTATAAGCATGGCGAAAATGAATCTACTACAAGCCATCAATAATGCCCTGATTCTGGCCATGACAGAAAATGAAAAAGTCATGGTGTTTGGTGAAGACGTAGGCCATTTCGGCGGCGTGTTCCGTGCGACCAGTAACCTGCAGGAAAAATTTGGTAAGGCCCGCTGTTTCAATACACCCCTGACCGAGCAAGGCATCATGGGATTTGCCAATGGTCTGGCATCTCAGGGCTCAGTGCCGGTGGCCGAAATTCAATTCGGCGATTATATCTTCCCGGCCTTTGATCAAATCGTTAACGAAACGGCTAAATGGCGTTATCGCTCCGGTGGGCAGTTCAGTGTCGGTACTCTGACCATACGTACGCCGTACGGAGGGGGGATTGCCGGTGGCTTGTATCATTCCCAATCACCGGAAGCCTATTTTGCCCATACCCCGGGCCTGAAAATAGTCGTACCGCGTAACCCTTATCAGGCCAAAGGATTGTTGCTGGCGTCTATTCGTGATGACAACCCTGTGTTGTTTATGGAGCCCAAGCGATTGTATCGCGCGTCGGTAGGCGAGGTGCCGGAAGAAGACTATGAGCTGCCCTTGGGTAAGGCTGACATCGTGCGGGAAGGCACGGATATCAGCTTACTGGCCTGGGGCGCTCAGATGGAAATTATGGAAAAAGCCGCAGAGCTGGCGGATAAAGCCGGAATTTCCTGTGAAATTATCGACCTTCGCAGCATTCTACCTTGGGATGTGGAAACCGTTTGTCAGTCGGTAGTGAAAACCGGCCGCTTGCTTATTTCCCATGAAGCGCCGCAAACCGGTGGCTTTGCCAGTGAAATCGCCGCGACGGTGCAAGAACGCTGCTTTTTGAATCTGGAATCACCCATCGCACGGGTTTGTGGTTTGGATACCCCGTATCCGCTCGCCCACGAAAAAGAATATATGCCGGATCACCTCAAAGTTTTTGAGGCCATCAAGCGTACCGTGAACTACTAAGGGGCAGTGTATGAAAGATTTTATTCTGCCTGATATCGGCGAAGGTATTGTTGAGTGTGAACTTGTTGAGTGGTTGGTCGCCGAGGGAGAGCGTATTGAGGAAGATCAACCAGTCGCAGATGTGATGACGGACAAAGCCCTAGTGCAAATTCCGGCTATGCATAGTGGTGTGGTGCGCAAGCTTTATTATCAAAAAGGTGATATTGCCAAAGTTCATGCGCCCTTGTTTGCAATGGATATTGACGGTGAAGCGCCTGCTATGCCAGCGCAAGATGCTGAAGAACCGGTACAGGTTGCTAAGACAGCAACAGCCGCCACCGGCGCATCGCATGTGGAAGATTTTGTCTTACCTGATATTGGTGAAGGTATTGTCGAGTGTGAATTGGTGGAATGGTTGGTCAGCGAAGGTGAAGTTATCGAAGAAGATCAGCCTGTTGCCGATGTAATGACCGACAAAGCCCTAGTACAGATCCCATCGAAGTTTTCTGGCCAGGTTGTGAAGCTGTATTACCAAAAAGGCGAGATTGCTAAGGTACATACACCATTGTTTGCTATTGAGGTAAAAACGGATGGCCAAGCTGGTGACAGTGCCGTCTCACATGCTCCGCAAACGGCCAAAACGCCAGTCAGTGCAATAGCTGCGCCGGTGAAAAGTTGCATGGCTAAAAACATACCGACCACCACCGATAAATTCACCGGCGGTGAACATGAGCCTAAGCTGGTTAATCCTGATAAACCGCTGGCCAGTCCGGCGGTAAGACGTCTGGCTCGCGAACTTGAGATTAATCTTAGTCAGGTTCAGGGTAGCGGCAAAAAGGGCAGGGTGATGAAGCAGGATCTGCTCTCGCAGGGACAAGCCGCTGAACCTGTGGCCAATCAAGAGGCAAAGGCTCAGACAGTTCAGACCATCAGCGGTGGTACCCGTACCGAAGCTATCCGCGGTATTAAGGCGGCCATGGCCAAACAGATGAGTGCGTCGGTATTTAGTATTCCGCATTTCTCCGTCAGCGATGAAATTGAAATGGACGCCCTGATGGCGGCCAGAGCGGCACTAAAGCCTGAGTTTGAAAAGCAGGGCGTAAAACTCAGTTTCATGCCTTTTATCATCAAGGCCATGTCGCTGGCGCTCAAGCAGTTCCCTATCGTTAACAGCCAGGTTAATGAGGATTGTACAGAGCTTACTTACTTTGATGATCACAATATTGGCATGGCGGTAGACTCGAAAATTGGTTTGCTGGTGCCGAATATCAAAGGGGTACAGAATCTGTCACTGTTTGAGGTGGCAAAAGAGGCCAGTCGCCTGATTGATCTCGCCCGTGAAGGCAAGCTCGGCAGCAGCGACCTAAAAGGTGGCACCATCAGTATTTCTAATGTTGGCGTCATAGGTGGTACCACCGCAACGCCGGTCATCAATAAACCTGAGTCTGCCATTGTGGCGCTAGGCAAGATCCAGCGTTTACCGCGTTTTGACGAGCAGGACAATGTTAAAGCCGTGAATATCATGCATATCAGTTGGTCTGGAGATCATAGGATCATTGATGGTGCGACTATGGTGCGCTTCTCCAACCTATGGAAGTCCTACTTAGAAAATCCACTCAGCATGTTAACTGAGATGAAATAACCGAGAACCCGCCAACTGGCGGGTTTTTTAATCTAGGTCGTTTTGCTGTGAAGAGCGCTTTTTTGCAACCCTTATCGTTGAATTTTATATTTTAAATCAAATTGTTAGGAGGTTTTATGATAAAGCGAATCGGGTCTCAGAAAGCTATGTTGCTGGCGTCTTCATTAAGTGTTGTTAGCTTGTTTAGTGCACAGCTTTCAGCCTCAGAAGCTAAGCATTATCCGGGGGTTTTTATCGGTGCGCTGAATAGTGGTGGGGAGACTGAGTTATCCCTGGGACTGGAGTATGAATATCGTTTTACCCCACAGTGAGGGGGATTTTTTTCAAAACAGAATGCAGTGCAACATTCTGACTAAAGTGAAAAATTAACCTGTCTAAGGAGTGAGGATAGTAAAGCAGATTTTTGTTGTTTAGTCAGTCGAATAAATTTACTATAAATGCAAATTGTTATCATTTAGTATTCATGGAGTTGTTATGAATCGTCCTGTACCTTCACTTGTTTCCCTGACCGTTGCGCTGGCCTTATCGCTTCAGGCTTATGCCAGTGAAAGTGCCAGCTCTGATCAAGAGGTGGAGAAAGTCTCGGTATTAGGACAGCGTCTTGAATATAACACCAGCGCGACCGGCCTGATGTTGTCAGTGAAAGATACCCCGCAGTCTATCTCGATTATCGATGCCGACTTAATGCGAGATTTTGCCCTGCAAAATGTGGCGGACATTGTCGGTCTGGTTCCAGGGATTACCGTGCAGGCGGCGGAAACCAGCCGTTTTTTCTTTACCGCCCGAGGGAATGCGGTAACCAACTTTCAGTATGATGGTGTACCGGTTTTCTATAGTAGTTTCTTTTCCGAAGCCGTGTCTGATTCCGTGCTTTTTGAGCGGGTCGAAGTGGTGCGTGGCGCGACCGGTTTACTGTCGGGTGCGGGCGAGCCTTCGGCGGCCATTAACCTAATTCGAAAAAAGGCACAATATGAGCAAAGTGGTTATCTAAGCTTACAGGCTGGCCGATGGAACAGTCTTAGAATAGAAGGTGACTTCAATACGCCGCTCACCCAAGACGGTAAATTGCGCGCCAGAGTGGCAGCCAGTAAAGAAAAAAGTGACAGCTATGTGAACCTTGCCGAGGAAGACAATCAGCAATTGTATTTCACTCTGGCGGCAGACGTGGGAGACAGTACCACAGTGGAAGTTGGGCTTGAGCATGCCAAGCGTCGCCCCAAAGGCTCAACCTGGGGAGCCTTACCGCTGTTTTATGCAGACGGCTCAAGCGCAGCAGATCTGGATGTGTCCAGCACCACCGCAGCCAACTGGAGTAAATGGGACAGGGATAATAAAAGTGGCTTTGTGAATCTGACTCATCATTTTAATAATGGCTGGCTGGTAAAAGGTGAGTATGAACGCCGGGATGACAGCATGGATGGCCATTTACTTTATGCATCAGGCTATCCGGACAAGCAAACCGGCTTGGGCATGCAAGCGTCCACCATGATTTACCAAAGTGATAGGGTGCTGGATAGTGCCAGACTGTATGCCAGTGGCCCGTTTAATCTGTTTGCTCGCGAGCACCGCCTGATTATTGGCACAAATCTAACCGACCAGGAAGTAAAATCCGATTCCTTCTATGCGGCAGACAGCTTGGAGATAGGTAATTTTCTAACCTGGGACGGCAGTGTTGCAAAGCCAAACTTCAGTGATACCGCTATTGTAGGTGAGAACAATGAGCGCCAGCTTGGCGCCTATATTGCCACCCAGTTAAGCTTGAGTGACGAGTTTACTGCCGTACTTGGCAATCGTTTTAGCCGCTACGAATTTGAAAATGAAGTGGATGTTAGCAAGGACTACAAACAGAGTGGTATCAACACGCCTTATGCCGGATTGATTTATGCGCCAACCGACGCTGTATCCCTGTATGCCAGCTATACCGAAATCTTCACCCCACAAAATTATTCAGATAAAGATAACCGCAAGCTGGAGCCTATTGAAGGTAACAGTATGGAGCTTGGTATTAAGAGTACCTGGCTGGATGACAGGCTGTTAGTGAATGCCGCGGTCTTTAAAGGTGAAAAGGACAATGTGGCGGAACTTGATAGTACGGTGACTGAGCCCTTACCAGATGGCAGCTTTGCTTATGTGGGTGTGAAAGGCACCGAGCATACAGGTTTTGAGGTGGAGCTGTCAGGGGAGATCAATGACGTGCTGACCGCCAACCTGAGTTACACCCAGACTAAATCCGAAAAGGCAAAGGGTGAAGCCTTTGCCACTCATGTACCTAAGCGGTTAGTCAGAATGAATGGGCGCTATGAAGCCAGTGAGGCGCTGCATTTTGCGGCCAATATTAACTGGCAAAGTGATATGTTCAAGGACCAGGTTGGTCCTGGCAATGCGTACAAGTCAGAGCAAGCCAGTTATTGGCTGGTGAATCTGATGGCCAGCTATGCTCTCAGCGCGCAGTTAAATGCCCAACTGAATATCAGTAACCTGTTTGATAAAAAGTACTATTCCAGTATTGATTTCTACAATCAGGGCTTTTTCGGCACGCCGCGTAATATCGAAGTGAGCCTGCGGTATCAATTCTGATCCCGCTTTGAGGGCGTCATCAGTTAATGGCGCCCGTCTAATTCTGGCTAACTACGCCGGCTGCTGGCCAGATCGCGCAGAATATCTATCGCACCCTGGTAGTTGTGTTTTTCCTCTGCAGTCATTCCCTGAGCAAAGCGACCAAAACTCTGTTGCATTTCGCCCAGCAAATCGTACTTAGTATCCGGTGCCGCATGCATGGAGCGGGGAGCACCTAATACCAGATGTTCGCCACGACCGATAAAACCACCCTGATACAAGGCATCCGACAGTGCATGCAGTTCGTTTTGCGAGATATTGCGGACATCATAGCCGTCGGCCAGAGATTGCCAGCTTTGCTGCAACTCTTTGCCCGCGGCACTGATACTGACCTGGTCAGCGCTAGCAGAGCTGGTTGTCTGTCCTGAATGTGCTGTACTGCCAGATTGCTGGGCTGCAAAAATAGGCGAGGGCTGTCTTATTTGACTGACTTGCATGCTGATCTCCTTATCATTGATAACGCTTTGTATATCGCTGTAACAAAGCAAGTGGCTTGCCAGCTTGCTGAACAGGCATTGGGCTGGTTTTAAGAGTGGATTGCATTCGGGTTGCTGGATTCGGTACTCTTGGTGTTCATCAATGCGCAGGGGCAAACCTGCCAGGAAAGAGAAACCTATGGATTGGATGCAGTTTATTGTCGACTTGTTGGACAAGTTGGTATGGCCTCTGGTGGTGCTGTTTGTGGTAAGTCTGCTACGAAAGCCCTTAACGCAACTTGTTCCTTTGATGAAAAAGCTCAAATACAAGGAACTGGAGTTGGAGTTTGGGCGCGAACTTAAAGCCGTGTCAGAGCAGGCGGTAGGTGCTTTTCCTGAACTGAAGCAGGATCAGAAAACCCTGCTTATTGCATCGGCGGATAACCTGCCAAATGCCGCGATTCTGGAATCCTGGGCCGTGGTAGATGATGCGGCTGAACGTTTGGTCAGAGTCCATCAACCACAGGTTGACCTGAATATCAGCACCAGATACAAGTTACTTCAGGACTTGTTGATCAGCGGCAAGTTGATTGATACCAAAAAAGGCAAGCTCTTTGATGAATTGCGCCGGCTACGTAATAAGGTGGCGCATGCGGTGGATTTTGAAGTTGGTTCTGCCCAGGCGATTTTGTACATAGAGCTGTGTTTTACCCTGGCCGAGCATTTCAATGCATTGGCCGGAACAGCACAGGAACCAGAGCCCGCTTTGCCTGGTAGTTAAAGAGTTTTTCACCTCTACCGGGCAGATTGCTTTGCTGCATCTGCCTTAAATCCCTTACACTTACGCCAGTTTGTCTTTTCAGGAATATCCCGTTGTTCAGTTACCGCCACGGCTATCATGCCGGTAATCACGCCGATGTGCTTAAACACCTTTGTCAGATGCTGCTACTTAATAAGCTGGCCGAGAAAGATAAAGCCTTTGTTTATATTGATACCCACAGTGGCGCGGGTCTTTACGATCTGACCAGTGCCCAGGCGCAGAAAACCGGTGAGTATAAAGACGGTATTGACCGCTTGTTGGACGCCAACTGCCAGGACAGCAATCTGCGCAGCTACATCAAGTTGGTTGACGAATATCGTCGCGATAACCGCTATCCTGGCTCCCCTGAGCTGGCTCGTCGCTTGTGCCGCAGCCAGGACAGCCTGCAGTTAATGGAATGGCACAATAATGAAGTGCAAAACCTGCGAGCTAACTTTAAAGGTGTGCGCAATGCGCATACTCACCACCGTAACGGTTTTGAGGGGCTGGTGGCCATGAGTCCACCCAAACCGGCCCGGGGACTGGTGCTGATTGATCCTTCCTACGAGCTGGAAGCAGACTATCAGGAGCTGGTCAGTGCCGTTAAAGAATCGTACAAACGATGGAAAACCGGCATCTTTGCCATTTGGTATCCGCTGCTGGCAAAAAGTCGCGATCGTAGTGAAAAAATGACCAAGGCTCTGGCGGCTATTCAAGGTGCCGATGTGCTGGATATCCAGTTAAAACTGCACCCTCAGGAGCAGGATGTGGGGATGTATGGCTCGGGTATGTTGGTGATAAATCCGCCCTGGCAATTCGATACGCAGTTAGAGGCGTTAATGCCGGAACTGCTTAACGCACTTAAAGACTGGCCCGGCGCATCCTATCAACTGAATTGGTTGACCAGGAGCGAATAAGCGGTGTCATTGCCAGACTCCAAGCTTAAGCACTTTTACATTCCTGATGAGCAGTCCATTTATCTGCTGTCTCATCAGGATGCGCAAAAGCTCAAAGACTGGATAGCCCTGTGTACAGAGCAGCTTGAACTGCTTGGCTACCGGGATATTGAACTTATAGGTAAAGGCGCGTTCGGTTTTGCCTTTGCCGGCGTAGACGAGCGTCAACGCCAGTTGGTGTTTAAGTTTTCCCGTATCAATCTACCCCAGCATGTCCAGGATCGTCTGGAAGAAGAAGCTTTTATGCTCAGCCAAGTTGAGCATCCCAGCGTACCGCAATTGGAAGAGTTCCAGCGTATTAAAAAGCAGGCCATTTTGGTCATGGAAAGGGCGCAAGGGCAGGATTTAGAGCAAGTATCGCTGCGGGTGGGACCCTTGTCTGCGCGTCTAATTGTGCGCATTGCGGTGCAATTGGCGGATATTCTTAAGGCCTTGCGTGAACACGGCCAACCACATCAAATAAAGCCCATAGTGCATGGGGATATCAAGCCGTCTAATCTGGTGTTTGATCCGCAAACCGAAAGGGTCGCGCTAATTGACTGGGGCTCGTCGGTGTTCGCCCAATTGGATGGTGCTGGGCAGCATGTGGGCAACAATGTGATGGATTTGATGTCCAGCGACCTGCAGCAAACTAATGCCAGGTTGGGGGATGTGTATTTTATTGGTGAAGAACAGCTTGACGGCGCGTTATCCAGCCCCAGGTTTGACGAGCAGGGGGTCGCCAGCACCTTGTATGCTCTGGCGTCCGGACAGTCCAGTCGTTTTGGCAGACATGTGATTACGCCAAACTCCTTAGGCTTGCCCCGCGAGCTGGCGCATACCTTAACTGCTATGATGAGTGACGACCCGAGTGAGCGCAGAAGGGGCGGCGATTACTTTCTGCGTAATATGCGTTTTATGCGCAATCTGGTCTTCAGTGGCCCGGAAGAGGTGGAATACCAGCCGGTTATCCCGTGCTGGACTCACAAAGCCAGTAAGCCTATCGATACTGTGGTGTACAGCTCACGTAAGTCGTTTTTGCGCGCCGAATCGGTGGAAGATGAACTGCGTTATCTGAATGATGAGCAGTTTGAGCGTTATTATAAAAACTACATGCAAGGCATGGGGGAAACCGAAAAGGCTTTTATTGCTGCGGTAAGCCGGCTGGGCCGCTATCCAGTGGTGGGCGGCTTGGCGGTGCGCTGGCACCCCGAGGGTATCTATATAGATTCAAGCCTGAATTTGTATGACCCTTCTATGAAACGCTCCTTTGAAATCTCCGTGAATAACGTGGTGACTTTGGCTCGTGCTATCCATCGGGTCGGGGTGTTTAAAAGTTGTATGTTCAATGCTCGAGATACCTTGCATCTGGAGCGCAGCGATGAGCAGCAAGCGTTTGTTCCCACCCCTGATATGCGTATTCCCTATGAGATCAGTAAGATCTCGGTCACCGAAGCGCAAAGCCGCATGCACTCATACTTTGAAGACGGTGAAGACCCGGATGAACTGCTGAAACTGCCTGCCAGTATCCGTGCCATCATTGAACAGCTTAACGATATTCACCACACCGGCTGTATTATTTTTGAAGCTTTGCCGACCCACTTAAAAGTGCACAGCTACTACACTTTGCTTGATCACGCCCGCGAAGATGAATTTAAACAGTTACTGGCCAGGTTAATTGAGCAGATCCCACTCATTGAAGGATTGGGTATTTCCGGCTTTATGAAATTACCTTATAAAGATACGCGCTTTTTTGATCATATTGTCGCGGCGGCCGATAAGTTTTACCCTCGTAACCCCTTGCTGAAGAGTTGATGTAAAGAGCATGAATGATATTAAACTCACCGAACTGCTGACCCTGGAAAAACTGGAAGAAGGTTTGTATCGCGGCCTAAGCTGGGATCTGGGCTTTCGTGCCCTGTTTGGCGGGCAGGTAATGGGTCAAGCGCTGGCAGCGGCGCAGCAAACGGTGGAAGCGGGCAGGGTGGCACATTCATATCATTGCTATTTCCTGTTGCCCGGTGATGCCCACAACCCTGTGGTCTATGATGTGGAAAACATGCGTGATGGGCGCAGTTTTTGCACTCGCAGGGTTAAAGCTATCCAAGGTGGCAAGATCATCTTTTTTATGACGGTGTCTTTCCAGTCCCCTGAAGAAGGCTTAAGTCACCAGCACGGTGAGATGCCTAAGGTACCTGAGCCTGACAGTTTGCAGCCAGATATCCGTTATTATGAAAATGTGTTGGATAAGTTACCTGCCAGCATGGTGGAAAAACTGGCTTATCACAGACCCATTGATATGCGTACGGTGCAAGCTATTAACCCCATGGCACCCGAAGTCATGGAGCCTATGCGTTATGTATGGATGAAAACCAGCAGCCCTTTGAGCGATGACTTAAATGAGCACCAAACTACGCTGGCCTATGCTTCTGACTATTATTTTCTAGTCACAGCATTGCAGCCCCACGGTATGTCGATTATGAATCGTGGTGTGCGGATGGCGACCATTGATCACGCCATGTGGTTCCACCGGCCATTTCGTTTTGACGATTGGCTGCTTTATTGTATGGAGAGCCCTTTCTCAGGTAATGCTCGTGGCCTGGTGCGTGGGCAGATATTTAACCGTGACGGTCAGTTGGTGGCATCCACCATGCAGGAAGGCCTGATGCGAAAAATCGGGGATTGATATGAGATATAGAGTTGGCGGTAAGGCTCCCAGGGTGGCGCGCGATGTGTTTATTGCGCCCGATGCGCAGATTATCGGCGATATCGCCATCGAAGAGCAGGCATCGGTGTGGTTTAACGTGGTCATGCGCGGCGATAACGAACTGATCACTATTGGCCCGGATACCAATGTGCAGGATGGCAGTGTATTGCACACCGATATGGGCTACCCACTGACACTCGGCAAAGGTGTTACCGTCGGCCATAAGGTTATGCTGCATGGCTGCACTGTGGGAGATTACAGCCTGATTGGGATTAATGCCGTGGTGCTAAATGGTGCCACTATCGGTCGTTATTGCCTGATTGGCGCCAATGCCTTGGTGACTGAGAATATGCAGATCCCGGATCGCAGCTTGGTATTGGGCAGCCCCGCTAAGATAGTGCGAACTTTAACCGATGAACAATGTGCCAATCTGGAAGCCTCTGCTGCCCATTATGTGCAAAACGGTAAACGTTACTTGATGGAACTGGCAGCACTGGAAGATTGAGTTTCAGATAAAAAAAGACCCAGAGACCCGGGGAGGGCTCTGGGCTTAGGGGAATGGCTCTTTCAAGAGCCGTGCGCTAACTCAAGGCTTGGAAAATGGAGAAGTGTCATACAAAATTTTCAAGCCGGACGATAATTGTAGAACACCGCTGCTGAATTTATAAACAAATTTTTTCATCATTTATTTTGTCTATTTAAATCAAAATTTTAGAGAAAATTTATGGCAACGTTGTCATCAGCTTGGTCACAGCTTGTGCAGGGTTTATCCACAGGCTTTTCAGGTCGGGTTCCGTAACCTTTCTTAGTTTGATTGCATAGTCTTTGGGGCTGTGTTTATAAGCTCAGCCCGTCTCTGACCAGTTCGCGGGGCAGGGAGTTTTTCAGTTTCTGACCTATGCCTTTGCCAAGGCCGACCGGATGACCATCCAGACAAACCAGCAGTTCCCCTTGCGGCAAGGTGTCGCAGAACAGATCTTTGCCTTGATAGAACTCAGCTAATTGCGAAAGGCTCAGATTCACTATCGGACTGTTAGCTGACGGTGTCAGAGCCAGTGCCGCCTCATGGGTTAATCGAAAACCCTGTTTATGCGCGGTGGCCAGTTTTAGCCCAATGCGGTCAAAGCGAAAACGCCCGATAAGCTCCACAAAGGCGTCAGGGAAGAGCCAATAGTCCTTATCCCGTACATACAGGCTAAAGCCTGCGGGAAAGGGCAGGGCAAACTGCTTGGCCAGATAGTCACCAAGTGTTGCCTGTTCCTTACGAGATGCCGGCTGATAAGGGAAGTTTCCGGCTTTCTTATTACTCTTTGGGGCGCCGACTGAGTGATGCTTGGTTAGCCTGGCAACAAAGAACCCTTCGCTGTCAAAGCGCTGCGGCCACACATGTAGATAACCTTCCGGGGTAACCACCTGTTCGGCGCCAGCGAATAAATCCGCCAGGGATTCCACACTGACCGCCTCATCATATTGCTCGAGCAGCCACTGCACTACCTGCTGATTTTCTTCCGGGCTTAGGGTGCAGGTGGAGTACACTAAGGTACCGCCGGGTTTAAGTGCCAAAAAGGCACTGTCAATTAAACGTTTTTGCACTGCGGAGATATCCTGCAGCGCTTGTTCAGACCAATTCTGCATGGCCTGGGGATCTTTTCGTACTGTACCTTCACCGCCGCAGGGGGCGTCCAGCAAAATGGCATCAAAGGTTTCTGGCAACCACTGGCCAAAAACCTCACCATCAAAATGACTCATGGCTACATTAGCTGCTCCCAGCCGTTGTATGGTGGCTGACAGCACTTTCAAGCGGCTGGATGACAGCTCGTTGGCTACCAGTAAGCCCTGATTATTCATTAATGCGCTGATTTGGGTGGTTTTTGAACCAGGCGCTGCGGCTATATCCAGCACCCGCTCTGGTGTATTTAGCTTAGCAAACAGCGCCACAGGGGGAAGCATAGAGCTGGCTTCCTGAATATAGAAAAGCCCAGCCAAATGCTCGGCGGTATTACCCAGTGGCGTGCTTTCCTGCTCTTCAGGCCGAGTCAGCCAAAAGCCAGCCTCACACCAGGGAATGGGAGTGAGTTGCCAGCCTTGCACCTGCATTCTTTGCTTAAACTCACTGACAGAAATTTTCAGCTGATTAACCCGGATGCTTTTGCGCAGGCCTTGATGGCAAATGCTGACAAAGGCATCCAGCTCCTGCCGGGAAGGTAACAAGGCAGCCATCTTGTCAATAAAGGCCTGGGGAAGCAGTGTATTCATGGGTAAACCCGCTGATTGTCAAAGGCGGCATTATACGAATTTATTAACCAAGGGGCTGATTATCTTTCGCACATGTGGTTACTGCCGCTTAGGATTTAAGCAAACAGATCCCCAGTATGGGGTTATCCTGTCCAATGGCGTTTATACTACTGACAACCCTTCAGCTCTCGGGAACTGCTAATGATAATAAACCCCCATCTGCCCTTGGTCGATTTACATCGTCACTTGGACGGCAATATCCGTCCCCGTACCATTTGGGAACTAGCGCAGCAGCATCAGATAAAGCTACCGGTAAACAGTTTTGAAGCCTTACTGCCACTTACGCAAATTCAGGATCAAACCAGCAATCTGTTGGCCTTTTTGGAAAAGCTCGATTACGGGGTATCGGTATTGGCTGACCTGGATGCCTGCTACCGGGTGGCTATGGAAAATATGGAAGATGCCCACGAGTCCGGGCTGGATTACGTAGAGCTACGTTTCTCACCGTATTACATGGCTATGAACCACAATCTGCCTATGGCTGATGTAGTGGAAGCGGTGATTGACGGCGTGCGTGCCGGGAGCGAGAAATTTGGTATCAAAGCCAACCTGATTGGCATTTTAAGCCGCACCTTCGGCGCAAAAACTTGTATGGCCGAGTTAAAGGCGTTACTGGCCCATAAAGATAAAATATGTGCACTGGATTTGGCCGGTGATGAACTGGGCTTTCCCGCGGCCTTGTTCCTGGAGCACTTTCATCTGGGCCGCGATGCTGGCTGGCAGATCACTGTGCACGCCGGTGAAGCCGATGGTCCGCAAAGTATCTGGAATGCCATTGAGCAGTTAGGCGCAACCCGTATTGGTCATGGTGTGGCGGCAACTCAGGATGAACCTTTGATGGACTATATGGCCCGCAATAATATTGCCGTTGAGTCTTGTCCGACCTCCAACTATCAAACCGCTACTATCAAGGCGATTAAAGACTCGCCCATTCCGGTGTTTTTAGATAAAGGCATTTGCGTCACCCTCAACACTGACGACCCGGCTGTGTCGAACATCAACCTGGAAAATGAATACCGGGTAGCCAGTGAAATTATCGGCCTTAACCGCGAACAGTTAGAGCAAGTGCAACGTAATGGCGTACAAGCGGCGTTTTTATCTGCCGAAGATAAGCGCGCATTGTTTGCCAGCAAAGCAGGCTGATCTGAGCCTACAAAGCCAGATTGGGCAGCAATAACTGCGCTTTTTTGAATTCTCCAGGTGCATATTGCTGTAAGTGTGATGCAGCAATGGACGCCGGGCTGCCTTGTTTAAGCCACTGCACTATGGGTTGCCATAAATCTTGATGCTGGGCGCGAAAATAGCCCATATGACCTATGGGGGTGCCTTGCGATTCTATATCCAGAGTATGGATAGGTGCGTTGGCATAGGCGCGGATAAAGGCATCCCTTGATGCAGGCATAGCCCAGAGATCATCGGTAGCATTAATAAATAAGCTGGGGGTGCGCACCTTATGGTAGCAGTCCAGCAAGTCCTGAGTATCCGGGTTGTCGAAGAAGTAATGGGGATACTGGCACCATGCCCGCCACTGATAAAATACGTCCTGGGGTAAGTCTTCGCCGATACCAAGTTTGGACCAGGGCGAGTAGCCTTTTATTCGGGTTAGCACAGGCAGAACCAGGTGCCACATCATTCGCACTTTCAAGCTTTCCCGCCATGGCATCCAGCCGTGCCATCCGGCGCCCGTGCCACATACGGCAAATCGGCTGACATTATGATGATTGGGTAGTAAGCCAAAGGCGTGCCCGCCAAATGAGTGTCCCAACACATACAGAGGCAAGTTTTGTTTGGCTAACAACGCAACCGCGGCAGCCAAATCCAGCCTGGCCCAATCAAGATAATGCATCTTAAAGCCTTTTAGCCTGGCAGGGCGGGAAAGCCCTATGCCGCGGTAGTCCAGCGTCATCACATTTAATCCCTGACTGGCGGCATACAAAGCAATTCGCTGATAAAAACGTTGCGGTACACCGGTGGCACCGGCGATAAGCAGATTCCCTTCGGCTTCACCCTCGGCACTATAGTGGGTGCTAGAAAGGGAAAATCCATCTAAGGCACTGATCTGACGTGATTCTGGTTTGGGGTGCATGTTAGGCTCCGTATAATGCCCCTGGTCGATATTATATCGACTGTTATAATGTCTTAAAGATAGTCTATAACAACTGTAATAGAAAGAGGTTTGTTTATGGTTAAAACGGCCAACGATACGCGCCAACGTTTAGTCGCGGCGACTGCCGATATGATTCGTCGTCGAGGCTTAAACGCCACTAGCGTGCGGGAGCTGGCCAAGTTTGCCAATACCCCATTAGGCTCTACTTATCATTACTTTCCAGGCGGCAAAACCCAAATGGTGCAGGAGGCGATTGAATGGACGCAGCAGTCCATTAGTGGTTTTTTGCAAAAAGTCTTTGCTGAAGATCCCGTACAAGGGCTGGATGACTTTCTGGCCAGGTGGCGTGTTCGTTTGCTGCAGGATGAATTTAATGCTGGCTGTCCGCTACTGGCGGTGGTTATGGAAGAACCGGCCAATGATGACGCCAAAGCCGGTATACAGGCCGCAGGTGAAGCATTTAAACACTGGCAGGCCACCTTGGCAGCTATGTTAGCCAGACATGGCTTGGCAGAGCAGGAGGCCAGAAGTCTGGCGATTCTGAGTATATCGGCTTTGGAAGGCAGCATTATTTTGTGTCGGGCGGAGAAAAGCCTGGCCCCGCTGGATACAGTCGCTCAGCAATTGCGCGCATTATTTATACAAAAGTTCCCCAAACCATAGCACTGGCTGGTTAATCCTATTTTTGTTGCGACTTTTTCTTGTTAATAAACATAAGTGATTATATAAATATTTATATTGTTTGGGAGGAAGTCAATGCAACAGGATTTTTTAGATGATCTGGCCGAGCTTGCCCTGGGTAGCCGGCTAAAGCGTTTAAGTGAACGCATGCTGGCCGATGCGGCGGCTGTGTATAAAGCCTATGGAGTAGAAGCCCAGCCCCGCTGGTTTACCTTGCTGGCGCTGATTTACCGCCAGGGGCCGACCAGTGTGGTGGATGCTGCCAATGCGTTGGGACTAAGCCAACCGGCGATCAGCCAGTTTTGCCGACAGCTTACCGCACAAGGTTATATTGCACTGACTAGTTGTGAGCAGGATTCCAGACGTAAGGTCATCGGCCTCACCGAGGAGGGACTGGCGCAGGTTGAGTATATGCAGCCCATGTGGCGAGATGTGGACGCCGCGGCGAAATCTCTTTGTACCGATTTTGAGAATAACTTCTATCAGGCGCTGCAAACTCTGGAACAGGCCATGCAGAAACAATCCTTGTATCAACGGGTAATGGAGCGAAAAGATGCCAACTGAAATCGAATTTCTGCCTTATAGCGATGAATTGGCTAAGTATTTTCTGAGTATTAACCAGCAATGGATTGAGGATATGTTCAGTATGGAAGCAGCCGATACCGCTATGCTCACCGACCCTTATCACTATGTCATTAAGCCAGGCGGCAAAATTTGGTTCGCTCGCCATCCTCAGTTAGGGGTGGCTGGTACCTGCGCCTTACTTAAAAAGGAGGAGGGCGTGTATGAGCTGACCAAGATGGGCGTCACAGCCAATGCCCGAGGGTTGAAGGTAGGGGAGCCATTACTGCAATATGTTATCGCCCAGGCCAAGCAAATGAAGATGTCCTGTTTGTTTCTGCTGACCAATAAAAAGTGTCAGGCCGCTATTCACTTGTATGAAAAAAACGGTTTTGCGCATAGTGAAGAGATTATGCAACGTTTCGGCGCAGCCTATGAACGTTGTGATGTAGCGATGCGCTATCAGGGGATTTAGATTTGCAGCTGATTGCCGCTCAACTAAAAATTAGCTGAGCGGCAAAAGCGCTGATCGTTACTTATCCAGCAAATTCAGGAAGAAGGCGTATTCCAGAGCGGTATCGTGCAGGCGCTTAAAGCGTCCAGAGGCACCGCCGTGGCCGGCTTCCATATCCGTTTTGAACACCAGCATATTGCTGTCGGTTTTCATCTCACGCAGCTTGGCCACCCATTTAGCTGGCTCAAAATATTGAACCTGGGAGTCGTGCAAGCCGGTGGTCACCAGCAGGTTAGGATAGGCCTGGGCTTTTACCTGATCATAGGGTGAGTAAGACAGCATATAGTCGTAGTACGTCTTGTCGTTGGGGTTACCCCACTCATCATATTCATTGGTCGTCAGCGGAATGCTTTCATCCAGCATGGTGGTGATTACATCCACGAATGGCACGTGAGCCGCAACCCCTAAGTAAAGCTCTGGCGCCTGGTTTATTACCGCGCCCATTAACAAACCACCGGCACTGCCACCTGCAGCCACGACTTTATCTTTATGGCCATAGCCTTGGGCGACCAGCGCTTTGGTCACATCAATAAAGTCATTAAAGGTGTTTTTCTTGGTAAGCTTTTTGCCGTCTTCATACCAGGGGCGCCCCAGCATCTGTGAGCCACGGATGTGGGCAATGGCGTACACCACACCGCGATCCAGCAGACTCAGACGATTGCTGGAAAAGCCTGGGTCCATGGTTGCACCATAGGAACCGTAGCCATACTGATAGAGCGGATTGGTGCCGTCCTTTTTGAACTTGTCTTTGCGATAAACCAGGGTCACAGGTACCTTGGCACCATCGCGGGCTTCAACGAATAAGCGTTCTGACGCATAGTTGGCCGCGTCAAAGTCGCCCAGCACAGGTTGTTGCTTTAACTGGGTTAAGGCAAAGCTGTTCAGATCCACATCATAATGCGTACCTGGTGTGGTCATGCTGGTGTAATACACCCGCAGTGACGGGTTATCCAGCTCGTTATTGCCGTACATGCGAGCCATATAGGCGTTGTCATTAAAATTCAGCTTATGTGCCGGGCCGCCAGACAGCTTTTTTACAAAAATTTCTGACAAGCCATTTTGGCGCTGCTGATATACCAGGTGGTCATTAAACAGCTCAAAGCCCTGTAATTGGACGTCCGGACGATGGGCAATAACGTCTTGCCATTTACGCTTATCGCCTAATTGGTCGGCCGCCACTTTCATTAAACGGAAGTTGATGGCATCCAGGTTGGTCAACACATAGAAGGTGTCACCCAGTTTGGCAATCTCATATTCCAGGCCAGCTTCGCGGGGTACAAAGGCAATCGGCTTGGCATCTGCCTGGTTGGCATCAATCAGTGATACCCCTGAGGTTTCTGTGGCCGAGTGGTGGATATAAATCAGGCTGTGGTCTTTGCTTTTGCTGATGCCGGTGTAAAAGGTGTTGTCGGTTTCTTCATAAACCAATTCATCTTGCGCCTGGGGGGTGCCAAGCGTATGGCGGAATACCTGGTAGCCTAGCAGGGTCTGTGGATCTTTTTTGATGTAGTAGACGGTTTTATTGTCATTGGCCCACAAGGTGGTTCCGGATGTACCTTGCAATTCGTCACTCAACAGTTCACCGGTTTCTAAGTCTTTGAACTTAATAGTGTAAATTCTCCGGCTCAGGGTATCTTCGGCATAGGCCAGCAGCTTGTCGTTCGGGCTGGCGCTTAAACCGCCCAGATTGTAATACTCATGCCCCTCAGCCAGTTTGTTGGCATCCAGCAGCTCTTGCTTGTTGGTACCCGCAAAATCGCTACTGCGTACATACACCGGATATTCATTGTCACCGCGCATTTCTGAGGAGTAATAATACTGACCTGAGCGGGTGGGAACCGAATCGTCGTCTTTCTTTATCCGGCTTTTCATTTCTTCAAACAACTGCGTCTGAAGAGGCTTAGTGTCTGCCAAAAGCGCGTCTGCGTATTGGTTTTCGGCTTCCAGGTGAGCTAGCACCTTAGGATCTTCACGTTTGTCGTCTCGCATCCAGTAGTAGTTATCAATGCGGGTGTCACCGTGAATGGTCATTTCATGGGCAATTTTTTCAGCTACCGGTGCCTGCACACTGGGGCTGGCCTGCTCGGTAACTTGGGTTTGTGCTGGCGGTGTCGCTGGATTACAAGCAACCAGTAAGGCGGCAGTTAATAGTGAAAAACAAAAGGGTAATTTTTTTTTCATTTTCATTCCCTGACAGAGGTAAAAGGATGGTTAATATACCTTTGCATTTGTTTTAATGCGATATGCTCAAAAAGCACCGCTGAGTATTTGTACCACAACAATGTTTACAGGCCAGTAAAAGGGGGATCGTTATGCAAAATATGGAATTAAGCTGTCGGTGTGGGAAGGTGCAGGGCCAGGCTGCAAATACCGGCCCGGATGGTGGCACCCGCTTGGTCTGCTATTGTGACGATTGCCAGGCATTTGCCAGGCAACTGGGTAGAGATGACGTGTTGGATGAGTGGGGCGGCACAGATATTTATCAGTTGGCACCCTGTCAGTTAACCATATCTCAGGGGCAGGATCAGCTTCGCTGCCTCAAACTTAGTGATAAAGGACTGATTCGCTGGTATTGCAATTGCTGCAATACCCCCATCGGCAATACCGTATCCGGCTCATTGCCTTTTATTGGACTAATACATAGTTTTGTCCGCTCAGACCAGGATTTGAACAAAGTGCAAGGATCGGTGCGTGGCTATGTGCACGGGCGCTTTGCCATCTCTACGCCGCCAACGGGCAAAGAAGGCCGAGGAACACAGTGGCGTTTGTTGATGAGAATTTTCCGCCGGTTGCTTACCGCCAAATTAACCGGCAAAGGTCAGCCCAATCCGTTGTTTGACCCTGATGGTAAGCCAGTGATTGCACCTAAAGTAGTCAAACCATGACAACCACGCCTATTCACTATCGGCATATTTTATTTGACTGGGGCGATACCCTGATGCGCGACCTTCCTGGTCAGATAGGTCCTATGGCCAATTGGCCAAAGGTTGAGGCGATGCCGGGAGCCGTGCAGGCACTGCAAGTGCTGTCGACGCACTATGTTTGTCATCTGGCCACCAATGCCAAAGATTCAGATGCAGCGGAAATTCGCCGCGCGCTGGCGCGTGTAGGACTGGATACGCATCTAAGCGAGATATTTTGTTTTAAACAGTTGCAGGTAGAAAAGCCCGCCAGCGCCTATTTTCAGCAGATAGTTAAAAAGCTTAACTGTTCACCAGAACAGATTCTGATGGTCGGAGACAATCTGCAAAAGGATATCATTGGGGCGTTGGAAGCGGGCCTGGACGCCTGCTGGCTGAACTTGGACGATGCTGGGAATAAACAAGATATTCAACAGGTTAATAGTTTTTCAAGCCTGACTTCTTGGTTATTATCCAAGGGATAGGATGTAAGGATAAGGTAACCAGATGATCAGGATTAGACATAGTGTAAAGGATGACTTCGCTGCCATTCAGGCCATATATCAGCAACCGGGCTGTTATAGCGGTACCTTGCAGTTGCCGTTTCGTAGTGCGGATTATTGGCAGGCGCGATTAACCCAGTTACCTGAAAACAGCTATAGCTTGGTGGCGGAAAAAGAGCAGAAGGTGGTTGGGCAATTGTTCCTCAGCCAGTGTGATCATCCCAGACGACGCCACGTGGCCAGACTGGGTATGGCGGTCTGTGAGTCCAGTCAGGGGCAGGGAATTGGTAAGCAATTAATCCGGGCTGCCCTTGAATTGGCAAATGACTGGCTGGCAATCACCCGGGTGGAACTGGAAGTCTACACCGACAATGATGCAGCAACTGGTTTATATAGATCCTTTGATTTTGAGGTTGAGGGAACCATGAAGAACTACGCGTTTCGCCAGGGGCAATATGTGGATGCCTATATGATGGCGAGGGTGAGTTGAGCGCATTTGGGCGATGGCAATTGTAAGGAACTCTGCTGTGAAGATAACCGTCAGACACACACTGGGCTTGTTGACCTTAACGGCGTTACTGATGCTTTCATCCGTGCAGGCTGGCGAGTATCGCATTGCAAATACCGAGGTACTCACGCTGGACGATGGTGGGCGACTGTACGATATCTCCATTAAGCTGCCCGCCAGCTACTATAAGCCTGAGCAATTCAGCCGTCGTTACCCAGTGATTTATATGCTCGATGCACCTTATAGCTTCCCCTTAGTGGTGGGCGCAACGCATTTCCCGATGAACAGCAACAAAATGGAGCAGGCGGTATTGGTGGCTATAAGCTGGCAGCAAGGGATCAGTGGCAACGCCAGCCGGGTGCGGGATTTTACCCCAACCCAAGCCGCGGATTGGAAGCTGGAAACCGGCGGCGCAGAGCGTCATCTTAACTTTCTGGCTGAAAGGGTGATCCCTTTCGTTGAGTCCAGGTTCAGAACCACCGCACAACAACGTACCTTTATGGGGAATTCCCTCGGCGGCTTGTTTGGCCTGTATGTTTTATTGAATCGGCCGACATTATTTGAACATTATGTGCTTGGCAGCCCATCGCTGTGGTATGACGATAAGGCCTTGCTCAATCAGGTTTCTGCATGGGCTGACCGCCAGCAAAATCCCAAAGCAAAAGTGTTTATCGGGGTGGGCGAGAAGGAAACGCCCTTAGGCAGCAATATCGCCCATGATTTGGTCGGTGACGCTATCAGTCTGAAAAGCCAGTTGGCACCCTGGCGGTTTAGCCAACTCGATGTGAAATTGATGATAGTCCCTGATGCCACTCATGAGATGGCCTTTCCTACTGTGGCGATCAGCGCGCTGGACTGGTTATTTACTTATCCCCCTCAAAAAATACAGAGGGGGCAAGTTTCAACGCTGATTTATTGAAAGGTTCTCAGGCTTGCGTGCAGGGGCGCAGCGCTGGAGAAAAGGCTTTTGCGTAGCTGCTTGGTGTCAGGCTCAAAGAGAGCAGCAATAAAACTAACGCACCCACCGCCAGCATTAGCCAGGCCATATCAAAACTGGCTAACTGGTCACGAATAATACCGGCTACCCAGGGCGCGATACTGGCCACCAGATAGCCAATACCTTGTACAAAGGCTGCCAGCTTGCCAGCCATGATCGGATCTTCCTGATGATCCATGGTGACAATCATCACCATAGGAAACATACCGCCCACCCCCAGACCTAAAAGCGTGGCCCAGAACCACAAACTGATATGGGGGGCCAGCATCAAGCCGAAGAAGCCTATTGCTTGCAGTAAACACAGGCTTATCAATACCAGGCGACGATCATTGCTGCGTCCTGCCAAGGCTGGAAACAATAAACCGGCCACGACTTCCATCAGGGTCATATAACCCATGAGCAAGCCACCTTGCTGGGCGTTCATACCATTTTCCATGGCATAGGGGGCGAGCCAGGCCAGCACGCAGACAAAAGCCGCCGTGCCAAGACCAAACATCATGGCCAATTGCCAGGCACGGCTGTATTGCCAAAAACCTGTACTTTCGTGTTTGGACACTGATTGTGCCGGTAAATACCAGCGGCGGCTAAATACAGCCCAAAGTATCAGTGCCGCGATAGCCAACCATACCCAGTTACCCAGTCCACCCCGCCAGGCACTGAAACTGGCAAACCAGGGGGAGACCGCAGAACCCAGACTGGCACCTGCCATAATCGCAGTAATATAAAACCCCATCATGGCCGCGATGCGGGTGGGGTAGTTGCCTTTAATAATGGCCGGTACCAGACATTGTATTAACGCAATGCCTAACCCTGCCGCGAGGGCTGACAGGATGAGGCTGGCAGAGGAGTCTACGAAAAAGCGCAAGCCAGTGGCCAGTGCCAGCACCAGTAAGGAAAAGCTGATGGTACGACGCATACCAAAGCGTGCAGCAATGGCAAACCCAAAAAAGCAAGCAGCACCCATCGCTGCCACAGGCAAGGTGGTCAGCATCGAGGCTGTGGCATAACTGATGCTCAGGTCTTGCTTCATGGCATCCAGCAAAGGGCCGATAGAGGCCAGCATCGGGCGCAGATTCAGCGCGATCAACAGGATGGTGATAAACAGCAAGGTCGGTGGTGCAGGAGGTGACGCTGTTGCATGGTTGGTATGCATGGGAAATATATCTCTAACTAAAGTATCTTTATGTGAAGATAAAAGAAGTTTACTGAGTTAGTCGGTCTGGGTAAAGTATCTTTATATGAAGATAATTAATAATGTATCGCCCTAATGCCAACTATTCAGACTCAACCGAATGACGACGACCTTGATGTATTTGCCCACCAGTGGCGAACCGAAGGGATTGAAGGTGATCTGCTGCCGATGAAGGTGATTGGTCGTATGTTTCGTCTGATGAAAACCATTGAAGCTGAAGTAGGGCGATGTCATGAGGCATTTGATCTGAAATACGGCGAATTTGATGTGCTGGCTACCCTCAGGCGAACGGGGGCCCCCCATTGCCTCACGCCTTCGCAGTTACATCAGTCGATGCTGCTTAGCTCAGGCGCTATGACTAACCGCTTGGACAAACTCGAACAAAAAGGCCTTATTGCCAGGGCCCATAGTCAGGAAGACCGGCGCAGTGTCAAAGTACAGTTAACCGAAAAGGGTAAAAACGTCATCGAAGCGGTCTTCCCGCTGCATATGCAAACCTTACGCAAACTGCTTGGCAATCTGGACGATGCCAGTAGAGAGCGACTGGCAGGATCGCTAAAACAATGGCTTGCGGCTATTCAAGACTAACTCGGCGCTAAAATCCTGTTGTTGAGCTAACTGTAACAAAACTGTCATTGCCAGCCCCTATGATGCCAACCCCAGGTCGGGATGTTGCGATCAGTCGGGATGAAACAGGCATTTTTAACTAAATTTTATCGAAGTTATTGGCAGGAGCTGTGTGGTTTGCTTCGAGCTAAATTCGGTAATGGCCCGCCGGATCCTGAAGATATCGCCCAACAAGCCTTTATGCGATATGCCGAAACGCAGCTTACTCAACCGCCGGATAACCCCAAAGCCTTTGTTTACACTATCGCCCGTAACCTGATTATTGATGCACACCGTCTGCAAACCCGTCAGGAGCAGCTAATTGACGATATTTTTGTCGAAACAGGCTTGGCACCGCTGAATGAAAGTTGTGTTGAATCCAGTTATTTACAGGGCGAGAAGATGCTGGTGATTGAACGGGCCGTTGCCAGTTTACCCGCTAAGCAGCGGGACCTGATTGTGGCAAGCCGTTTGCGCGGTGAAACCTATCAGCAGATTGCCGCTCGTACGGGCTATTCCATGGCGGATATCAGCCGCAATATCGAACGCGCGCACAGCACAATACAGACCATACTGCAGGCCTGGGAAGACGGTCGTCAGCAATATGAACTGCAGCAAAGAGAGTATTTGTGAAAACCCAGCATCCTATAAAGCAACAAGCGCGGCACTGGTTGGTATTGCTGCATTCGGGTCAGGCCAGCGAGCACCAGTGGCAGGAATTTAGAGCCTGGCTGCAGCAGGATAGCCGCCATCAGCAGCACTACCGGGAAGCTGAATTGCTGTGGCGCCAAACTACGTACACGGAAACCGTTGCCGATGCACTTAGTGTCAGACTTCAGGCTCGTAAACCCAGGTATGCAAGGTATGCATGGCTGGCGGCCTGCATGGCCTTATTGGCAGTTTTGCTGGTCCCGGTTTGGCAGGTTGAGTCAGACATCCTTCAACTACACACAGAAAAAGGTCAAATCCAGACATTCAGGCTGGATGACGGATCTTCGCTGACCTTAGGCGGCGACAGCCTGGCTCAGGTGAATCTGTCCGATACCGACCGCCAGGTCTGGCTGCAAAAAGGGGATGCGGTATTTGATGTCAGTCCTGATGAGACAAGACCTTTTATAGTGACAGTAAAAAATAGCCATATTCGCGTACTTGGAACCTTGTTTGATGTGCAGCAAAGGGCTGAGCAAATCACAGTAGGTGTTGCCCATGGGCGAGTGGAAGTTAGCCAGAATCATCAGGTTCAGTTACTTACCAATAACCAGGCAGTGATGTTGGATAAGCAGGGAATGTCAGCCGTGCAGTTTCTGCATGACAGCCAGTTTGCCAATTGGCGTCAACAAAGATTCAATTTCCAAGATAGTACGCTGGAGGATGTAATCAGTGTACTAAACCGTTATAGCAATGTGACCTTGAAACTCAGTCATCCCACCTTGGCGTCACAGCGCCTGACGGCAGCTTTTCGCCTTGATCAACTAGAGCAAATGCTCGATGCCCTGCAACTAAGTCATAACATTCACTGGCACAAAGATGCCCAGGGTGTGATTTGGCTGAGTATATGAAACTTTTGTGAAACTTAAGCTGCTGCTGGAAAACCGCCGCGGGTTATTCGTCATCCCCATGAACGCCGCAAAAAGCTCGGCGAAAAACTAACTTAAAGGGGAATCCATGCGCTTTCGTATTAAACCTGCTTTGTTGGCCGTCAGTCTGGCCCTGAGTACGTCCACACAGGCTCAACATGCGACTACGGCTATCAGTTTTGAAGCTCAGAGCCTGGAGTCGGTTATTGCCACCTTGTCCAGACAGTTTGATCTGGTGATTATCGCCCCGGCAGAGCAGACCAAACAGATTCAGGTGCAAGCTGTGCGTGAACAGACTTCTGTACTGGCCGCGCTGGAAAAGGCCTTAGCGCACACTTCTTTGCAGGCCGTGGAAGATAACAACGGCGCCATCGTCATTATCCAAAAGCCCCAGAAAACCAGCCGTAAATCAACAAATAAGCCAGTACAAGATGACAGCCTGGAAGAAGTTGTTGCCCTGGGCTCGCATATTAAAGGCGCGCGGATGGCAGACACTTTGCCTATGACGCTACTCGGTCGTGACGAATTGGACATTGCAGGGGTACAGGATGGCATGGATTTACTTCGCATGCTGCCGCAAAACGGCGATGTCAATTTTAATGAATCTGCCACTGCTGGTGGTGTCAATACCGCCAGGGGCGATGTTGCTTCGCTGAACCTGCGCTCGGTGGGTACTGGCAACACCCTGATGCTGATCAATGGCCGTCGTATGGTGATGCATCCGGGCTTTCAGACTGAGAACCTGGTGCCCGCCGTCACACCGAATATGAACGCCATACCCACTGCCGGTGTGCGAGCCGTGGAAGTAATGCGTGACGGCGCGTCGGCGTTATACGGCGCTGATGCGGTAGCCGGGGTGGTTAATACCCTGATGGTGGATGATTTTGATGGGTTAAAAGTGACCGCCCGCTACGGTGAAGCGCCGGATTTGGAACGTCGTGACAGTACGTTTCGCATCAATGCTGGTAGCGATTTTAGCCAAGGGCGCGGGCATTTTTCTGTGTTTGCCGACTATGACCATCGCAATGCCGTGCCTGCGACCAACCTGCCACAAGGCGCCTCTTCTAACCGTGAGCCGCTGTTAGCGGGAACCGACTTTGAAGGCAACACGTCCTTCGATAACCGCTCTTCTATTGGTGGCTTTGCTTACTTTGACATGCTGAAGCCGGGTAAGATCCTGCTTGATGATGGCACGGCTATCACCAACTCGTCAGGACGTTTTCATGTGCAACCTGTTGGCAACAAGGGCTGTTTACTGGCGCTGGGGGACGGTCTGTGTGTAGACGATGGTTTTCTGTCTTCCACCGACGATCGCAACCTTTACTACGATATCGACGCCAACCGCCAGCTTTACTCGGATCGTGAGCGGGCTAATCTGTTTTCTGTATTCAGCTATGACCTAAGCGATAAACAGGAGCTTTTTGGCGAGCTTGGGGTGTATTACGGTAAAACTGACCGCCTCAGTGAATCGTCGCGGGTACTCAGTACGGCCCGTATGGTGATCCCGGCACACAACTACTGGAACCCCTTTGGTCCCAAGTACTTCGCCGATGGCAGATTAAATCCGAATCGGGTTGAGGGAGTACAGCTACCTGATGAGGGCTTGGATCTTATCCTGCGTGATTATCGCATTCTGGATGCCGGTCAGCGTCGTGGCATAGTGAAGAACCTCACATATAGAGCCTTACTTGGCACCCGGGGTAACTGGGATAACTGGGATTACAACTCGGCGATTCTATATTCACGCGCGGTTAGCGACGATTTGACTAAAAACGGCGTGTCCAGCACCAAGTTCCAGCAAGCTTTATCACTGGATACCGAAGATGCCTACAACCCTTTTAACGGTGCAGGTAATGGGGAAGGTGTATCAGTAAGCGATTTGACCCCTAACCCTGAGCATGTGATCAGAAGTATTCAGGCCGACGTGCGTAAAAAAGGCACCACCAGCCTGGCCCTTGCTGACTTTCGTTTATCCAACAACCAGCTGTATTCGTTACCGGCCGGACCGCTGGGGTTTGCCACCGGCGTTGAATGGCGCCGCGAGGCCTTTAAAGATGACCGTGATGACAGTTTGGATGGCACATCACCTTTTATTGATGCCATTACAGGTGAGTACTCCCAAAGTGATTCACTAGGTAACAGCCCCACCAATGATACTTCGGGTGATCGCGATGTGTGGTCGGCGTTTGTTGAAATGCATTTACCGCTGGTTTCGCCCAATATGCAGATCCCGCTGATGCAGGACATTCAACTGCAATTAGCTGCCCGCTACGAGAACCTGTCTGATGTGGGCAGTGCCCTGACACCCAGGGTCGCGGCATCCTGGGCGCTAAATGACAGCCTGATGTTGAGAGGTGCCTGGTCTGAAGGCTTTCGCGCACCTAACCTGGTACAGGTGAACGACTCCGGGGTGGCACGCATCAACAGCACCGTTGACTACGTAAAATGTGCCGCTGAGCTGGAAAAAGACATTATTCAAGGCGATTTTTCCAACTGCGGTGGCAGTAACGTTGAGAACGTCCGTACCGCGTCAGATCTTAAACCTGAGGACTCCACCAGTGTCAGCTATGGTCTGGTACTCACCCCATTGGATGGGCTGGTTATCACGGCAGACTACTGGAAAATCAAGCAGGAAGGCGTGGTAGGAGTGCTAAGTGGCAGTAACCAGGTGGCACTGGATTTGTTCTATCGCCAGCAAGGTAGCAGCAATCCCAATGTGGAGCGTGAAGCACCCAGCGAAGAATTGTTGGAGCTGTATGCTGGCACTTCTATTACCCCGGCTGGGACGATTATTCGCGTTTATGATCCTTATCAGAATTTGGATACCCGCACTATCAGCGGTATGGACTTTGCCCTGAACTACGATTGGCAGACTTCCCTGGGTTCTTTTGGCTACAGCTTGAATGCCGCCCGTCTGATCAGTTTTGAGCAACTACCGGGCAGCGAAGCCCAGCAACTCTTTACCATGGGACTGCCGGTGGACAATCTGGGTGAGCTAGCAGGTATCGATGGCAAACCGCAATGGAAGGTTAACTCCACCTTGAAATGGAAGCAGGGCAACTGGCGAGCGGGGGCGACTCTGGAGTATGTCTCAGCCTTTGATGAAACCAGCGCGTCTATCACGGTGGACGATGAGATCCGCTATTGGCGAATCGAAGACTGGTATCGCGTCAACCTGTTTTCCAGCGTGCAACTGCGCGAGTTTGGTTTGGATGACAGTAGCTTATCTGTTGGGGTGAAAAACCTGTTTGATCGTGAAGCGCCGTTGGCGGACGAGGCCTATGGTCACTTTGGGGCCGTACATAGTCCCATTGGTCGTTACTACTACCTGCAATACAGCCATAGTTTCTAACCAAAGTGGCGGCCTTGGCCGCCCAATTCGTCTTCTTAAAGGAACAGACAAATGCGTTATTTCATTACGCTATGTTTTTTATTTTGCACTGCGGTACAGGCGGCAGTGCCTCTGGCTATTGCCCATCGCGGCGTACCTGGCTATCTGCCCGAGCACAGTAAAGCGTCACTGGCTTATGCCCATGCGCTGGGTGCCGACATGATTGAGTTTGATGTGAATATGTCGGCCGATGGGGTGCCAGTGGTCTTACACGACCTTATTCTGGATGAGGTGTCTGATGTGGCAGTGCGATTTGCCCATAAACGCGGTGCTGAAGGGAAATTCTGGGTTAAGGATTTTACCCTGGCAGAGCTGCGTAGTTTGCGATTTCATGAGCGTAGAAAACCCACTGACGGGGCGCTGGTTTACCCTTCGCGTTTTAACGCCAAGTTAGCCTTTGAGCTGGTCACTCTGGACGAGGCACTGGCGATGCTGGCTGAATTGAATCGGCTACAAAAACGTCGTACGGGCTGGTTAATTGAGCTGAAAAAACCAGGTTGGTATCAAAGTCAGGGGCTGGATATGGGAAAAGCGCTACTGGATGCGCTCAGACCCTATCAGCAAAGCGCAGCGCCTATGGTGTTGCAGTCTTTTGATGTTGAGTTTATGCAACAGTTGCACGGGCAAACCCGCTTGCCGCTGAACGTGCTATTGGGGCGCAATAAGTGGGATCCCAACGGTAGTGATTTTGACAACCTTTGGACGACACCGGCCGGACTTAAAACTATCGCCGGTTTTGCCACTGGTGTGGGGGTACAGATAGGTATGCTGTTGGACGACAATGGTGCCACTAAGTTGGCCAAGGACATCCGTGACGCAGGCTTAACGCTGAATGCTTACACTGTGCGGCTGGATAAACTGCCGAAAGGCATAATAAGCGCCGATGCGCTCTATGCGTTATTAATGGATAAGGTAAAAGTGCAGGGGATCATCAGCGATCAGGTTGATGATGTGCTTCGCTATCGGGGCCTGCCAGCCGGCCAATGATTCAGGTGGCCGGTTATCCGGCCGCCAGTGTCTAGTGGAAGTACTGGATAAGTACAGCAGCGATCAATAGCGGATAAGGAAAAGCAACCGTGGGCCTGAGCGCAGCGTGCAGATACTCGCTAATTAAACCAAGCGCAGAGGGGCGGTTTTGCTGCCAGTCGGAATAAAGCTGAGGCGTCGCATTGGCATCAGCTTGTTCGATTTTCAACAGCTCTTTTTCCAGTCTGCCCTGAAAGGTTTTGTAAATGGCATCCAATAACCACAGCAGCGGTAAGATTGCCATCGCCACCCAGGTTTGATGGTACAGCATAGCCAGCGTACACAGAGCAAATGCTGCTAACTTAATCATCAATGCCCAGCCTTCATAACTTTCTACTTGTTGATGCAAAACCAGCCATAAGGCCTGTTGAGTGGATTGCGTTTGCATGGACTTCCTTGATTATTAAGTAACAGCCGGGTGATTAGCCTACCGCAGTTTCTTGCAGAAGCAATAGGTCGCAGTTGCACAGAGGACAGCAGCCGGATTGCCATGTAAACTGTCGCCCTGAATTTTTCATCGCAGTCGGGAATTACTACCATGGCGCTCTCTCTTCAGGAACAACTGCTTAAAGCGGGTCTGGCAGATAAACAAAAGGCCCAAAAAGTAAATGCGGAAAAACGCAAACAGAGCAAGGCTCAGAAAAAACACAAAGTGGATGTGGTTAACGAAAACAAAGTGGCCGCAGAGCAGGCTCGTCAGGCTAAAATAGCCAAAGACAAAGAGCTCAACGAACAACTGAAGCTGGAAGCGGATAAAAAGGCCATTGCTGCGCAGATTAAGCAGCTGATTGAAGTCAATTGCCAGCCCAAAAACAACGGTGATGTGGCCTGTAATTTCACCGACGGCAGCAAGATCAAAACCTTATATGTAGACAAACTTACCCATAAACGTATTACGCAAGGCAAACTGGCTATTGTAAAGCTGGGTGAGAGCTATGAAATCGTTCCTACGCCGGTAGCGGATAAAATTGCTCAGCGTAATGCCGAACTGGTGTTGCACCGCGCCGATAAGCAGGCAGAGCCTGAACAGGCCGACAAGAGCGAAGAAGATGATTGGTACGCTGAGTATGAGATCCCTGACGATCTGATGTGGTAAAACCAAGTGCTGGCCAGTCGGGCGCGGGAAAAACTCTCCAGCCCAGCCTCGGCAGAGAATATTAATCGCGTTAGCGGTAGCCTGTTTGTGTTGTTTGGGTTTGGCTTGGCCGCCCCAGCCGTTAAGTATGAAAGTAGATATTGCAGAGATTAGCTGGCAGCAGACCATGGCCCTTCGCCATCAGGTGCTTTGGCCGGATAAACCCCTGGCCTTTTGCCGGGTGGCTGAAGATGAAGGTGGTTGTCATTTAGGGGCGTTTGCAGATGACAAACTGGTATGCGTGGCGTCGTTATTTGTGCAGGACAACGCCATGCGGCTTAGAAAGTTTGCGACTTTGCCTGAATATCAGGGGCAGGGGATTGGCTCGGCGGTATTGAGCGAAGCCATTTTACGTGCTCGTAATTTAGGCCTGGCCAGTTTTTGGTGTGATGCGCGCCAAAGTGCCTCTGGTTTGTACCGCCGCTTTGGTTTATGCCAAAGCGGCGAGCCGTTTTACAAAGGCGAAATCCCCTACGTTCGTATGGCCCTGACACTTAGCCCTTAGGCAGCATATCCGACAGCAGCAGGGCAATGCCCAAAAACGACATAAAACCGGCAATATCGGTAATAGTCGTCAGTACGATCGAGGATGACTGGGCGGGATCCAGCCCAGCTTTTTTCAGCACAATGGGCACCAATGCCCCGGCGCTACAGGCAATCACCAGCGAACTGACCATAGCCAGGGCAATTACCAGTGCCAGGCCAATAGACTGACTCCACACATAGACGCCGATAGCACAGGTCAGGGCGATGACGATGCCGTTCATGGCACCGGCCGCCATTTCCTTAAACAGCACGTGTCGCCAGTGCTTGGTGGTGATCTCCCGTAAGGTTAGCCCGCGCATGGTAACCGCCAGGGCTTGAGCTCCGGCATTGCCTGACTGTCCGGCGGCCACCGGCAGCAAAATGGCCAGGGCTGTTACCTGGGCAATCAGACCTTCAAAGGCACCTACCACAGCGGCGGCAGCAAACGCGGTTAGCAGGTTGATCTGCAACCAGGGCTGGCGTTTGCTAAAGGCAAACCAACTACTGGACAGGGCCTTTTCTTCCTTACTCACACCCACCATGGTTTGCAGATCGGCGGCTAAGTCTTCCTTGGTGGACTGGTAAACATCAAAGTAGCCGATGCTGCCAATTAGCTGACCTTGTGGATCCAGTACGGCTATATTGCGACAGCGAAATCCTTCGAACCGCTCGATTACCGTGTCTTTATCATCCAGGGCATTTAAGCTGGTGCGTAGCGGCTTGGCGAGATCCTCCAATAAACTGCCGGGCTGGGCTAATACCAGCTCATGTAAAGACAATTCGCCGCCGGGTTGTTGATTGGCATCCAGTACATACAACGTATCCTGCGCCAGCACTTGATTGCGCCTGAGTATGGCCAGCGCTTCAGCAGCGGTGATATCGGCGGAAAAGGCCTGCACTTTGGTGGTCATCATGCGTGCGGCCGTATCGGGGGGATACTCCAGCAGGTTTCGATATTCACTGGCCAGCGTGCTATGGCCTCTGTTCAGCGCATTGAGCAGCGCATCGCGAGATTCCTGGGGTTGTCTGCTTAATAGTCCAATCGCCAGATGACTGTCCAGATAGCTTATCAGTCGGCTGGCCAGATCCTCGGGTAATGCACTGAATATGGCATCGGAGCTGCCAACCGGCAGATATTTCCATAGCGCGGCGATAACATGCAGGGGCTGGCTTTGCAGAAGCTCGGCCGCTTCACCGGCTGGCATACTTTCCAGATGGCGGGCGCTTTTTTGTGGATAATTGGCCATATAGGCCTGGCTAAGCTGCTCGGCGGCGCTGTCCAGGCGTTGTTCAATTGCGTTCATTAGCGGCGTCCTGTTGGCTTAGTGGCGCTGGGTGCCAGCAGTTCAAGCAGCGCATTGATGGAGGCGCCATAAGCGCCCAGAATATCCCCCGGCAGCGGCTCGGCTGTGTCCTCTGGTTCGGCGCGGCTGATGGCGTGGCGAAGCTGATGGTGATGAATAATACCCAGTAGCGCCTGCTGCTGGTTTACCACCGCCAGGGTATCCTGCTGGCGCCATACCGGTAGTTCCAGTGCCGCATTAAGCTCGGTAAAACCGCTAATACTTTCATTTACCGGCTGCATCAGGCGGGTAAGCGGGGTGTTACTGGCTGCACGTAAGATGGCATAGACCGACAGTTTGCCGCTGATCTGGCGCTTGTCATTAACCAGGTAAATATCACGAGTTTCGGAATAGGCGCGTTTTTTCAGGCGTAGCAGGGCGTCACCGGCATCCATTTGATTGTCCAGAACCAAAAGATCCGTTTCGGTCCAGGCCCCGACAGTGTAGTTGGGGTAGCTGAGCAGTAGCTGACAGGCGGTTTGCTTTTTAAGTGGCAATACACCAAGCAAACGCTGGCGGGCGGCGTCTGGCAATTGGCGCAGCAGTGCCGCGATATCGGCGTTGGTCAGGGCTTTTAATAGTCGTGCAGCATCTTCGTTATCCAACAGCGCCAGTATAGGCGCGGCAAAGGCTGGCAACATGGCGGCCAGTACTTTAGCGGCAATAGGGGCAGGCGCCTTGTTTAACATGGCTGCACTGTGCTCCGCTTCTTGCAGCTCAAGGCGTCTGGCGGCTGCCAGCGGCTCTTCTTCCAAAAAGTGCAGGGCCAGAGAAAGCTTGGCGCTACTCATGCGCTACGCTCCGGTTCATGGCTGGTTTTCAGCACACAGCTGGATTGTTCAAGCCAGTATTTGGCGGGCAGCAGGGCGCGGCCCTGAGTGGTTTCCAGCACCAGCATGGTATCGGTAATTTCCACCAAGATGCCGTCAATCTCGCCTACTTTCAGGTGGTCATCTATCTGGCAGTGTTTTCTCGCCTGGCGCGCACCGACCACATTGGCAATCAGCTCACGGCTGCCCAGCCCAAATGCCAGGGCCAGACCAAAACTCAACACGCCGGTTAGCACAATCACTAAGGTGGTAATAAAGTGAATATTGATACCAAGCTGTTCAATACCAATCACCAGGGCGGTGAAGATCACGGCAAACTTGGTAAAGGCGCCAATCCAGCCAGCCTGCGCCAGCCCTGCTGATTCAGCAGTAGCGCGAGCCATAGTACTGAGCAGATTACCCAGCAAATAGCCACCCAGCATAATCAAAATGCCAGCTAGCAGCTTGGGCAGGTAGGCCAATAGGCCACCTAACCAGGTGGCAAATAGATCCAGGCCGAGTATTGAAGTGGAGGCGGCAATAAAGAACAGCATCACCAGCCAGAAGATGATCTTACCGGCCAACTGGGAATGCTGATGCTTGATCTCCAGACCCTTGTCGCGCAATGAAGCTGGGGTTAACACCGTCAGCAATCTATTGAGCAAGCGGATAAAGGATAGGGTCAGGCGTGATAACAGCCAGGCCACAATCCAACCGGCCAGGATCAGCAGCAAAGCGCCCAATAATTGGGGTAGATAGCCAACCAGATAGGTTTGTAATTCGGTGTATAGATCGGTCACGGCTGATTGCAGCTCGGTGGATACGGTTTGAGTCATGCTGGCTCTGTGGTTAGATGGCTTTTGTGCAAAAAATAGCTGGATGCGCGGTGCATTTCCATCCCTGTTTTGTTTAGTCAGGATAAAAACGTTAAGGCTTACGCCCAGTTGGGATTAGTTTGGGGTCGTTAAATATCAATGGCTGGACCTTTCTGTGCGTTTGCGCGGTGGCTTAGGCAGGGTAGAATGTCTGCATTGCATATGGAATTGAAGGTGTTATGTCGTCGCAACCCGCCGGGATGTCTTCCAAAGCCGAAAAGTGGCTGGATAAGCTGCGCCAGTCCAATCACGCGTTGGTGCTGCTGTTTTTTCTCTCCATGCTGGAGGCCACTATTATTCCCATTCCACTGGAGCTGATCCTCATTCCCTACATGCTAATAGAGCGCGAGCGCATCTGGCTGCTGGCAAGCGTTGCCCTGGCCGGATGTATGGCCGGCGCGCTTCTAGGTTATGGGGTAGGGCAGCTATTGTTTGATTCGGTAGGTCATTGGTTTATTGCTCAGCTTGGCGCCGCAGACGAGTTTGAGGCCTTTAAACAAACCTTACAGGATGATGGTTTCTGGGCCGTGTTTATGGTGGGCGTCACCCCGGTACCCTTCCAGGTGGCTATGTTGGCGGCTGGGGTAACCGGCTACTCGCTACTGATGTTTACTTCAGCGTCGTTTTTGTCGCGCGGGCTTCGCTACTATGGTTTGGCTGTACTGGTGCTGTTGGTTGGTGAAAGGGCCACCGCGGTATGGCAAAACCACGCCGGCAAACTGGGAGCATCGCTGTTAGCCCTGGCCTTGCTGGTGGTTGGGTGGCAGTACTTTAACTAAGGAAAGTATATGAAAGCCTTATGGATTGTTATCTTCTGGGCAGTGATGGTTTGGTCGGGTATTCAGCCAAAAGACAGCTTTACCTGGTTTCTAGAGGTATTGCCGGCATTGATCGGCTTTGTGATCTTGGCGGCTACCTGGCAACGCTTTCGCCTGACGCCGCTATTATACCTTCTGATTTTGTTGCACTGCGTGATTTTGATGATTGGCGGCCATTACACCTATGCTGAAGTGCCGTTGTTTGATTATTTCAAAGAATGGTTTGGCTTCGAGCGCAATCACTATGACAAACTCGGTCATTTTGCCCAGGGTTTTGTGCCAGCCATGATTGCCCGGGAACTGTTGATCCGCAAACAAGTGGTGAACGGTGCGGCCTGGCGAAACTTTCTGATTGTGTGTTTTTGCCTGGCCTTCAGCGCTTTTTATGAATTGATCGAATGGTGGGTAGCGGCCCTTACCGGTGAAGATGCCGAGGCGTTTTTGGGTACTCAGGGCTACGTTTGGGATACCCAGTCCGATATGGCCTTCGCCCTGATAGGCGCCATAGTGGCACTGCTAAGTTTATGCCGTTGGCATGACCGCCAATTGCAAACCAAAGGCATTGGTCATGTCTGATGTAGCGTTATCAATTGAAATCAGACCTTACCAGGCAGAAGATGCCGCGGCGCTGACCGATATTTTTTATGCCGCGGTACATGGTCCGGCCCTGCAATATTACAGTCAGGCGCAGGTGAACGCCTGGGCACCGCTGCCGCCAAACTATGCGGCCTGGCAGGCTCGCTTTACTGCCCATCCGCCTTTTGTGGCGGTGCTGGATGGAATACCCGTGGGGTTTATGACCTTAGAGCCTGATGGTCATATTGATGTGGCGTATTCCCACCCGGCGCATCAACGACAGGGCATAGCAACGGCGCTATATCATTATCTGCAAGCACAGGCCCTAACGTTACACTTACCTATGTTATACGTGGAAGCCTCTTATCTGGCCCGGCCGTTTTTTGCTAAGCAGGGCTTTAGCCTGGTAAGAGAGAATCAGGTAGAGCGGGGCGGCCAGATACTGGTGAATTTTTCTATGCAAAAACTGCTTAAACACAACTAATGGTCGTGAACCAATCAAAGGAATTGATGTGAAAAATAATAATACGTACCGCACCCTGGCTACGCTTATATTGCTTGTGCTGTTAAGCGGTTGCACTACCAATAATGCTTAAGCATTTTGCCTGTGATATGGCCGAGGGCACGGTGGAAAGTGCCAGGGACCGGGCTAACGATTCACCCGACAGAATGAACGATAATGATGTGGCGAACGGTATTTTTACCGCCGTGCTGCGGGGCTCGGGCAGACTCATTAGCGGCAGTAAAAAACCCGCTTGTCGCTAACCGCTGGCCTGTTAAAGTAGGTAAGGATAACCACAATAAGGACAGCCAAAATGAGATGCGCCCTGATCATATCACTACTCTTGGTGGTCAGCCTGCCGGCAAAAGCCGATTTGGCCGCCGGGCAGCTTGAGCAATTGGCCCGAGGATTTTTGCAGGCCAAACAAGCCAAGCAGCAACCCAATACGCAGCTTGCCGATATTGAGCATTTTATCAGCCTGTTTGCTGACGAATTCACTGATGAACACGTAAAGTTCAATGTTGTGATGTCAGACAAAGCAGAACTGAGAAAAGGCCTGCTGCATAAAATGCAGGATAAGGTGTCGTTCTGTACTGTGGAAATGACAGACCTGATGCTGGGGCGTAATGTGGCCTTTGTTAAATATCGCGAGCATGCCAAAGTGCATCCCAGCCATATGCCCGAGCCCGTTGAGTATTCAACCGATGTATTGCTATCCATGGAATTTAACCAAGCCGGGCAAATTACCCGTTTGCGCCGATTTCATAGCCTGCCAGAGCAAAAGGGCGAGTAAAGCATGACAGAACTGCGCTACGTAGGGTTTTGGGCCAGGGTGCTGGCTATGTTGGTGGACAGCCTGATTATTGTGGCGATTATCTGGCCTTTAATGGTCTGGTTATTTGGTTGGGAAGTACTGCTGCAAGGCGTACAGGGCGGGGCAGCGCAAGTGGTGCATATTCTGCTGTCCTGGGTATTTCCCATTCTGGCCGTGATCTTGTTCTGGCTATACCGCCAGGCCACGCCGGGCAAAATTGCCCTGGGGGCCAAAATTGTCGATGCCCAAACCCTGCAAGCGCCATCCACCCGTCAATGTATTATTCGCTACCTGGGTTATTACGTGTCCACCATTCCACTGGGCCTGGGCCTTTTTTGGGTAGGCATTGATGCCAGAAAACAAGGCTGGCACGACAAGCTGGCCGGTACACTGGTTATCTATCAGCAAAATCAGCAATAGCGGTCCATAACTGTTTGTTTACACAGTTTTCTTGTGTATGTTCTGTTTAGCCTTCAAGGAGTTACAGAGCATGGCTTTTACTGTCGAAGAATGCATGCCAAGCCCTCAGGAATATTGTGACCTGCGCGTTGCCGCCGGTCTGTCAGCCAAATCCCTGCAAGCCGCCCAAATTGGTTTGCCCAATTCGTTATATGCCGTTTGTATGCGTGACGGCCAAAAGCTGATTGCCATGGGCCGGGTGGTGGGGGATGGTGCCTGTAATTTTGAAGTGGTGGATATTGCTGTCGATCCACATTATCAAGGGCAGGGACTGGGTAAGCAGGTGATGGCCTATATTGACCAGTACCTGGCTGGTGCCGTATTGCCTGGGTCTTATGTTTCCATGATTGCCGATAAACCCGATTTTTATCAAAAGCTAGGCTACCAGCTGGTGGCTCCCACCAGTCAGGGCATGACTAAAAAATTTGTGCCCAATACGTAGGCCTTAATCGCTTGCACTCGGCAGTGGCCAGAGCGGATTTAATAGTCATAAACGGAGATTTATTATGTTGTTCGCCAGTGCCTTTAGCTATAAAAAATGGGCCAACTCTGAGTTGCTGATATTTGGCGAGCGCCAGCTAAGCCAGCTACCCGAGGCCGATGCCACATTCTTTATTCGCATCCTTAATCACACCACAGTAGTGGACAGCCTGTTTATCAGCCGTATCTTAGGTGAGCCTGAGCAATATCAGGCCGATAACACGGCGGAAACTCCCACTTTGGCTGAATTGCGCGAGCGTATGGATAAGCACGACAGCTGGCTGGTGGCCTATACCGAATCGGCTACGCCGCAGGAACTACAGCGCGAGATTGCTTTTCAGTTTGTTGACGGCAGCCACGGCCGCTTATCGGTGGAGGAAATACTGCTGCACTTATTAACTCACGGCAGCAATCATCGCGGTATGGCATCCAGGGTGCTAGCCAGTAACGGCCTGGATCGCCCCAGCGATACCTTTACCCGTTATTTGCATCAAGTGGAGCCGGGTAGACGAGAAGAGATAGTCAGTTAAGTAGGTAGCCTTGTCATTGCTACCAGCAGTGTTTTTTCGCTAGCCTGGCTGCGTAATACTTAGGGGGATGCAAATGGAACTTAAAGATAAGATTGTGGCGCTAGAAGCGCGCCCGCGTAACGCCATGCTAAACGCCGATACCAGCGAACTTGATACGCTGCTGGCCGACGACTTGCTGTTTACCAATCATCTGGGCCAGCTTCAATCCAAACAGTACGATATCCAAGCGCACCGCTCAGGACTGTTAACGATCAGCGCTCTGGAGTTAGATAATCTTAAGATTGAGCCTCTTGGCGATACGGCCATAGTTACAGTACAAGCCGATATTCAAGGCACCTATGCTGGGCGACCCGCCAATATAGTGCTGAGGTTTACCCGTATCTGGGCCAAACAGGGCGATGAATTTCAGGTTATTGCTGCCCATGCATCCGCTGTGGCGTGAGATGATTACACAGTTATCTGCCAGCGATAATGGCTGTGTTTCTCCCTTCCTAAACATACCCGCAGCCATATAAACCCCATAGTGCAGAACATTATCGTCCCTCCCTGATATCGATTTGGTGCAGCCAAGAAAACTCTTGCTAGGCAAGGGGTTAGAAGCGTGTTACAAAATGGTTATGCAGAAGTACGGATAGCTTCTCTTGTTTAAACATAGAAGTGTTCCGTCAATTAATGCTCTTAGAACTATATAAAAGTAAGGAGAAAACATAATGGCAAGATGTACTGCACCAGTTAGAGGACATAGTTCGGCTGCTGCTGCAGCAAATTGTCCAGCATGTCGTTATAAAAGTCGCGGGTACAGTGGCTATAGCGGTTACAGTCCATCATATTCATCGTACTCTGGCTCGAGCTATCCTAGTAGTGGTGGAAGCTCCAGAAGCTCCAGAAGCTCCAAACCCCGCTGGTCTAAGTCGAGTTCTTCTGTTTCGTATACTTCGTCTCAAATTCAATCATTAACACCCATTAGAGAGGCTGTTGAAGTTAGAGTTGTTGTCCAACCTGATATTCGTGATGCTTTTTTATGCCATGCATGGGCTGATCGTAAAGAGTCAGCTAAGGAGCTACATGATTTACTTGAAGCTGCCGGAGTAAAAGTTTGGTTCAGTGAAAAAGATCTTGGGTTGGGTGTACCTATGATGCGAGCTATCGACAAGGGCTTAGCAAATTCAAAAGTTGGGCTTGTTTTGGTAACTCCCGCAATGATAGAGCGTCTTCCAAAAGAAAGTGTTGCTGATAAAGAGCTATCTGCTTTATTAGCAGGAAACCGACTCGTTCCTATCGTGCACAATACGACATATGAAGCTCTTCGTAATGTTAGTCCTTTGCTGGCATCTAGATCTGGTTTAGACACCTCGGAAGACTCAATGTCTGAGATTGCTGAAAAAATCGCTGAGTTGGTGGCTACTTAATTTAGTGATGTATTGTTCTAGCAAGCTCATGTTGTCGGACTGGTTTTCCGCTTTGATCCAAACCAGCCCCAAATGTGTGCGTTAGTAAGGGTCTTAAGATATGGATGAAATTGAGTATTCGTCGTACTCACTAGAAGAGCTGGAGGATGCTTTGCAACATGTTGATAAAGCTACTTTTCCAACCAGAGTCACAAGAATTCAAACAGAAATTGAACGAAGAAAGGCTGGGGTACTTCCAGAACCGGGCTCCAAAAAGGTTGAAGTTCCCCCATCGTTTTTTAAAGCTAAAAAAGGTAATAAGTCCGCCAGAGGAATAGTGCTAGCTATTTGGCCTGCTACTGTTATTTTTTCTATTTATTACGGTAAGCTCCCATCACGAAATGGTGTGATTTCCTACAGCGACGATCCTATCTTGTTCATAATGTGCTGACTGATTTTTATAGGAGTAGGCTGCTACTTTTATTATGGTAGAGATGACACCTAACAAACCAAGTCTGCCCGGGCAGTAGACTTCTTCCGCATTGACAGACATGAATCGAAAACTCAGCCAGAAGTAAAGGATAAAGTTCCTCCCTTGCACCTGAGTTTGAGGGGTCTATATTAGTGGCAGTAAAGCATCCATAGTTTCAACTATATGATTAAAAGGATATTTATGAAACGTAAAGGAATCCCAACAAGCTTACTCCTATCCACTGTTCTTATATCCGCGATTAGTAACGCAAAGGATATAAATCCAGTCTCTGAACCGCTCTACTTAGGCCAAAATCCTCCTGGCTTAACCCCGGAATTATTTGCCCCTGGTATGGTCGCCACCGAAGACTATCTGGAAACTGAGGTGCTGTTTTTACCTGATATGAGCGAGCTTTCTTTCACCCGCTCCGGTGGGGATTATAAAGAGTCCAAATGGATTGTGATGCAATATCAGGATAATCAATGGCGCGAGAAGACCATTGCCCCTGAAGATGTTCGACAATATAAGCAGCGCTTTAGCCCCAGTGTATCAGTGCTTAAAAGCCTTGAACCTTTTCAGGATATTCCGGTTATTGGCTACACCACCGCGGCTAACGCAACCCAGTATTTTTATGTGTTGGACTTTAAGGATGGCAGTGGACATTTAAGCTATTCGAGGCTGATTGATGGTAAGTATGAAACGCCGGTTAAAATGAGCGCGGCAGTGAACCAGGGAAAATATATTGCCCATCCCTTTGTTGCCCCGGATGAATCCTATTTAATGTGGGATGCCGAGATGGAGGGCGAAAGCACCCCGGATATTTATATCAGTTTTCGCCAGCAAGATGGCTCTTGGGGCGAGGCCATCAATATGGGGGATATCATCAACACCCCCTTGTATGAACAGCGCCCCAAAGTCACGCCTGATGGCAAATATCTGTTTTTCTGGAAGGGCGATGTGAAGACCCGCGACGATGGCAGCCGCTATGTGGTGGGCAGCCCCTATTGGGTGGATGCAAAAATTATTGAAACGCTTAGGCCCAAAGACTAACGGCTTAGCCTAAGCCGTGACTCAGCACTAAATCCGTAGCTGTAATAAAGGACAAAAAGAAGTATATGCAAACAGTAAAAGGTACCTGCCACTGCCAGGCCGTAGAGTTTGAGGTGGATTTGATTGACGGGCATCAGAATATCCGTCGTTGTAACTGCTCTATTTGCAGTAAAAAAGGCGCGATTATGGCAGGGGTGACCTTGGATCGTCTGCGTGTTACCCGCGGTGAGGATAAGTTAAGCCTGTATCAATGGAATACCAAGATTGCCAAACACTATTTTTGCAGTCTGTGCGGCATCTATACCCATCATCAGCGCCGTAGCGTGCCCACTGAATATGGCTATAACCTGGCCTGTATTGAAGGGATAGATCTGGCATCTTTTGAAGTCGGCGCCAGTAATGGTGCAGCACAATCCTTGGTGGATGCTCAATAATTCGGTTTAGCTTGAACCGCTGTCCGGCGGTTCTACTTATGTTGTACGAAGTAAGAGATTTTAATGGAAGTTAACGCATTTTTAGTTAATGCCTTTACCGCCAGTGGCAGCGGCGGTAACCCGGCCGGGGTGGTATTAAACGCCGATAATTTATCTGACCAGGACAAGCTGAAAATCGCCCGGACTGTGGGGTTTTCGGAAACCGCCTTTGTCTCTCAGGATGAGGAAGTGGATTTTGCCCTGTCCTTTTTTACCGTCACCGATGAAGTGGATTTTTGTGGCCATGCCACTGTAGCAACCTTTTCAACGCTCTATCAACAAGGCCTGATTAGTGAAGGGCGCTATATACAGCGAACCAAAGCCGGTTTATTGGGCGTAACTGTGGCATTTGATGGCCAGATAGTGATGGAACAAGCCCTACCTGACTACCTTGGCGTTATTGATTACCAGACCATCGCCGAGATGATAGGTCTGGATGCCGAATTACTGGCTTCAACCCGGCTCCCAGTTGAGATAATTTCAACCGGCTTACCGGATATTATTGTGCCTGTGCCTTTTGGGTATTTGGATAAGATCCAGGTAAACAACGCGCTACTCAGTGACTATTGTAAGCAGCATAACCTTGTTGGTATTCATGCTTTTGAGCTTTGCGATAAGGACAGCGGGCCTACCGCCAGTTGCCGGAATTTTGCACCGTTATTTGGTATTCCCGAAGAGTCGGCTACCGGCAGCGCCAATGGTGCTTTGGCCTGTTATTTGACCAAGCATTTGGCAGATAAGCTTGCCAGCCCCTTTAGCTTTGAGCAGGGCCGGGCCATGGGCTGTGTTTCGCGCATTACTGTCTCGGTTGAGTCAAACGAGCAAGGTATAGTGAAAGTCTGCGTTGGCGGCTTTGCCCGTGAAATAGGGCTGCAGACAGTCTGTTTGTAATTAACTAGCTAGACAGGGAATGTTCAATCATTTCTCCTGGTGGTGTGCAGTTACACGTCCTTGAAATACGATATTAAAACTCAGCCTCTTCCCTGAGGCTGTGTCGGGTTAGAAAGCGCGGATCTCAGCGATTTCGTCGTCGGCAATACCCAAGGACTCAAGGAACTTTTGATGTTCCTGTGGTTCTAGTTCCTCGAATTTTTGATGCCATTTCACCATATCGTTTTCGCTAAAACCGGCGGCTACCATGATTTCAACCCAGCGTGCTTTATTGACCATATTTTCCTCCATTAGACTCGGATCGTTGAGAAGCACAACTACCGCTTTTTGTTGTGCTCGTAGGGTTTGAATCTCTTGCTCCAACTTGTAAAAGTGCTCTTTTAAAAGTGCCGCTTGAGATTCTCCCGTTCGGTTTAACAGCCCATGGATACTGGCCACCGACAAACCGTAAGAACGATAAGAGGCGATAGCCTTTAAGCGTTCAATTTCTTTATCGCCATACCAGCGATAGCCGTTTTCAGAGCGGTACGCCGGTAGTAACAGTTGTTGTTGCTCGTAATACAGAATCGTTGTACGAGACATTCCAGTATGTTTTGCGAGTTGAGTAACAGTAAGCATGGCAGTTCCACAAGTTGACCGAGTCAGTATCCTCAACCCGTTACTAATAGACGGGTCAATACCTAATATTAATACTTATTCACGCCCGTTAGTCGTTATGCATTGCAAGGCAACCTGAGGTTCGGAAAATCGTCTTGCCTGGTGGGGATTCGCTTTTATTCGCTTAGTGTTGATAGGATGCATTAAGTTGCAGATAAGCGCATTTCCGTTTGGGTAATAATGGGGTCTGATGCGCCAACTAGGTCTGGGAGGCGCATCAGAAAGTGCTGGTTGTTCAGCCTTTCGCCAATGCCGCAATAGCACCCAGGGCAATATCTATCTCCTGCTCATTATTTATCAGGCTCGGTGCAAAACGGGCATAGGACTGGCGGTAAGGGGTTGAGCTCATAATAACGCCTTGATCATGCAGCTTTTTGACTACCTCGTCAGGATGCATGCCATTCACATCAAAACAGACTAAACCACTGGATAAGACAGGTGTTTTCGGCGTATAGAGCCTGACATGGGGCATTTGGGCCAGGCCTTCTTTGGTTTGGCTATTCAACTGATGGATGCGACTCTGCACATTGGCTTTTCCCAGTTGCAGGTGTAGCTTAAATGCTTCGGGCAAGGCCCATCGGTGCTCGAACGAGTGAAAGCCGCCGGGTGACATATGCTCCCCTATAGGTACCTGATCCTGGCTGCTGTAGCCCATCCATACGTCATAGGACTGGCTAAAACTGGGGATCACCGCGTTGGTCCGTTGCCAGGCGCTATCCTTTGCCCAGATCAGCCCGGTGCCACGGGGGCCAAAAATCCATTTATGGGTGCCGGCGATAAAGAAGTCACAACCTAGCTGGCTGATGTCTTCATTTTCAATGCCGAAACCATGTACACCGTCTACACAAAACAAGATCTGATCGGCGTCTGTTCGATTCGCGTTAATGCCTTGAATCAGATCTGCCATGGCTCGGATTGGGAGCTTTACCCCTGTTGAGGAATGTACCCAGGTGACTGCCACCACGCGGGTTTTTTCACTGATACCGGCTTTTAGGTTGCTGAGTATCTGTTCCACCTCAACCTGTGCGGGATCCTGGTACAAGCTGATGCGTTTAACCTTAGCGCCGGTACGACCAGCGCGTAATTGCAATGACAAGTCGGTGGAGTAATGGTCATGAACCGTTTGCACTATCTCGTCATCGGGATTCAATTTTAAACCACTGTAGACCATGGCCAGACCCATGGTTGTGCTATCCGTCAGGGCAATCTGATGACCCTGGCCGCCCATATACTGCGCGGCGGCCTGGGCTATTTTCCCGTCAATGGTCATAAAGTGTTCATGCCAGTAGTCTGCCGGGTTGCTGTCAAAGGCTTGCCTGTGCATGGCGATCGCATCGGCAACCGGCTTGGGATGAGAGGCGAGTAGAAAGGTGGCTAAATGGATGTAATCGTAAGTCAGTGGAAACAGCTTTCTGAGCCCCGACCAGTCCGCCGGGGCTATTGTGTTGCTATTGAGTTCAGATTGTTTGCCATCTGCCAGGGCAAAGCTATTCAGGCTGCTGGCAGCAAGGGTTAAACCGCTGCCGGTAAGAAATGCACGTCGCTCCATGGTGGGCTCCTGCTGAAATATCTCATCCAGTATAGGTCAACTCACCAAAACCGAAGATGTGCTTACATCGCCAGCCTGCTTAGACTACTGTCGCGCTGCTTTAGCGGCCTTGACTATCTCCCGCACATCGGCAAGCAAGGCATTGGCATCAAATACAATGCCGTCTTTAATGGTGTATTTTACGCCGCCGACGCGAGTAGGGCGGTTGTTGTCATCCAGTTTAAAATGGCCGGTGCCATATAGTACTTTAAAGTTTGCCAGCGGATTTTCCGCCAGGATCACCATATCGGCCAGCTTGCCGACGCTGACCGAGCCTAAGTGGTCCTCCAGCCCCAAAGCCTGTGCACCGTTTAAGGTGGCGGCCTGCACCACTTCAAGCGCGTTAAAGCCAGCTTCGCGCAAAAGCTCAAGTTCACGAATATAGCCAAAACCATAAATTTTATAGATATAGCCGGAATCTGAGCCGGTGGTGACGCGCCCGCCATGGTTTTTGTAATCGTTTAAGAAGGCCATCCATAAGCGGTAGTTTTCCTTCCAGGCAATTTCATCGTCGGTTGTCCAGTCAAACCAATAACTGCCATGAGCATAGCGATTGGGCTGAAAGAAATCCCATAAGGTCGGCAGAGTGTAGTCCTGATGCCAGATGGCTTGTTGCTCGCGCATTAGATCGCGGCTGGCTTCGTAAATGGTCAAAGTGGGGTTTAAGGTGAAATCCAAACCTAACAGTTCATCCCGCACATGGTTCCATTTGTCACTGCCGGGTTTGGCCGCTTGTTGCCATAGCCGTCCTGCTTCGGCAAAGCGATGTTGCTCGTTATTGTAATTGTAGGTTGGTGGATAATTCTGAATGCGCTGGTTTTCAAACAGGGCTTCGGGTAAACCGTACCAATGTTCCATGGTGGTCAGCCCCAAGCGTGCCGAGTCCAGCACGTTCATACTCATGACATTTAACTGAGCGTGGTGCATAGCGCTGCCAAGGCGTTGCTGTTTGGCTTCGTCCAGGGCGGCTTGCATTATCTTTGGCGGCGCACCAAAAAACTTAATGCCTTTCGCGCCTTGCTTAGCTGACCACTTAACCCAGTCCCGCGCTTGCTTAGGAGTGTAAATAGGGCCTTCGCCACCCAGGCCAAAACCAAAATAGGGAATGATACGGGGGGCAGTTATCCGGTTTTTTTCGCTGCGTTTTACATGGTCCAGCACCCACTCTGCGCCATTAAAACTGCCAGGTTCTCGCACTGTGGTAATGCCATGGGCCAGCCACAGCTTAAATACATATTCAGCGGGAATATCATCGGCAGATCCACCGATATGCCCGTGCATATCGATAAAACCTGGCAGTACATAATGGCCTTCAAGTTGAAGCTCTTTATCACCGGCTCCAGCCTTAGGTCGGGCGCTGTCCAATATTGGCACGCCGGGATTGCCAACATTATGGATAGCGGCAATACGATTATTCTCAATAACAATGTCCACCGGCCCACGTGCCGGTGCACCTTCGCCGTTAATTAGCGTGACACCACGCAAAATAAGACGAGAGTATGGGCCTTGTCCCTCACCCGTTGGCCGGTCTGGCGCACTGGCACCGGGTTTGGCGCTGACCGATACAGCAAGCAACAAGCCGATAAGCAAGCCGCAGAATTGGCGATTTTTCATTATTTTTCCTTTACTTACTCAGGGAGTGGGCAGCTTAGGGTGATGGTATTAGTACAACATAAGCTGAAACATTTAAAAGCCCTGTCAAAAGTTAAACATATGTTATAAAAAATACCGAGTAGGGTGGGGAGAATAAAAATGGGGATGATCAAAAAAATTGTGCTGACCTTAGGTGCCCTGGTGGCGTTGTTTTTCGCCGTGGGTTACATCTTACCGTCTGAATTCAGGGTAGAGCGGTCCATCACTATTGATGCGCCTGCCGACAAAATTTACGCTCAGGTTGCCGATCTTGAAAGATGGAAAGATTGGGGAGTGTGGTTTAAACGCGACCCTGCCATGCAGGTACACTACGATGGTCCGCGTGCTGAGGTTGGTATGCGCTCCGAGTGGATCAGTCAGCAAGAAGGCAGCGGGGTGATGGAAGTGATCGCCGCTGAGCCACACCGCCGTTTAGTTTACAGCTTATATTTCCCGGAGTTTGACATGGGCAGTACCGGCGAATTTATTTTTACCGACGAAGACGGCAAAACCCGGGTGCAGTGGGTTGATTATGGTGATGTGGGGGCAAACCCTATCAACCACTATTTTGCCGTGATGATGGACTCCATGGTGGGGCCGGATTTTGAGATGGGCCTGGCAAATCTCAAGACGTTGGTGGAGAACAGTCGCTAGCCATTGGTCTGATGGGCCTTGCTTGTGTATTGCCTGACTGCTGCACTGAAATAAAGGAACGAGCTAACCGCAATGTCGAATCAATTAACCAGGATGCTTGGCACCTGGCACGAACAAAAAGACCAGTTGCAATGGATACTGGCCACTATTATTGAAACGGCAGGCTCCAGTTACCGTAAGGCTGGGGCCATGATGCTGATCAATAGTCTGGGGCAGTATCGTGGCCTGCTCAGTGGTGGTTGTTTGGAGGCGGATATTATGCGCCAGGCCAGACGCTGCTGGGATAACGGTTATGCGAGAATTATTCAATACGATCAGCGGGATGAAGACGACTGGGCCTGGCAATTAGGGATTGGCTGCGGCGGTATGGTCAGAATTCTGCTCCAGCCAATAGATAGGCAAAACGACTATCTGCAATTGGAAAGCCTGTATCACGCCCTCAACAGCCAGCAAAGTGTGTATTACCTGCAGTCGGTGAATGAGAGCCGCCCTCTTAACCAGGTGTGTGAGGTTAAACCTGACTGGCTGGATGCAACCAGGGGCATTTTTAATCGTCCGGAAGGACAGGTATTTGCACAGTTGGTGCGCCCGGCACCGCATCTGGCAGTGTTTGGCGCGGGCCTTGATGCCAAGCCTTTGGTGGCCATGGCCAATGAACTGGGCTGGCGGGTGAGTGTGATTGACCCACGTCCAGCGAATGCGCGCAGCGAATGGTTCGGCCAGGCTGCCTGTCATTGGGGGGCCATTCATAACTTGGCGGGACAAGATTGGCTCACACAAATCGATGCTGCCGTGCTGATGGCGCATAACGTTGAGCTGGATGCCCAAGCGTTAAAGCTTTGCCAGAATTTACCACTGCGCTATCTGGGCGTGCTTGGTCCTTTGCACCGCACCGAGCGGGTCTTTATTGTGGCGGGGCTGGTCATGGCTGATATTCAGGCACCCTTTTTTGGCCCAATCGGTTTGCGTCTTGGCGGCGAATTACCCGAGTCCATCGCGTTGGCGGTACTGTCTGAAATTCATGCCGTACTGGAAGGCAAAGATGGCCAGTCTATCAGTGGTGAACTGATGTCATGACGCTGGCCGTTGTGATCTTGGCGGCGGGTAATTCCAGTCGCTTTGAGGGGATTAAACAGCTGGCGTCGCTGGATGGGCGACCTATGCTGGTGCATTGCCTGCGGGCATATGCCCATTTGGGGCAAATGCAAACTGTGGTGGTGCTCGGCGCCCATGCCGACAAGATTGAGCGCGTGTTGCCTGATTGGACGGAAGTGGTGGTGAATCCCAACTGGCAACAGGGCATGGCAAGCAGTATCGGCTGCGCAATGCGCTGGCTGCATTCGGATATTAGTCATGTATTGATAGGTTTGGGCGATCAGCCTGATATTCAATCTGCGCAATTACAGCAACTCATTGCGCAGGTTAAGCAATATCCTGGACAGCGGATTGCAGCAGGTTATGCCAAGGGACCCGGTGTGCCGGCTATCTTTCCCAGGCAGGATTTTAGTGCGCTGGCAGCACTTCGCGGCGACAAGGGGGCTAAGCCATTGCTGGTTGCTCAGCCCTCACAGCTTGTTACTGTACCTATGCAGGAAGCAAGTCTTGATATAGATACCCAACACGAATTACAACAATGGCAGCAAGCCAGGGGAATAAGACCATGATGAAATTCACCTTAAATGGTAAGCCGGTGTCGGTGGAAGCAGAGGCGGATATGCCTCTGCTGTGGGCACTGCGCGATATGCTCGGTATGACCGGCACCAAATATGGTTGCGGCATGGCCCTGTGCGGTGCTTGTACCGTGCATTTGGATGGTCAGGCTGTGCGTGCCTGTACCTTGCCCATGTCTATGGTAGAAGGCAAACAGATAACTACTATCGAAGGGTTAGCCAGTGATGCATCGCACCCGGTGCAGCAAGCCTGGCAGAGCCATAATGTGCCGCAGTGCGGTTACTGCCAATCCGGGCAGATGATGAGTGCGGCAGCGCTATTGGCGAAATATCCTAATCCGGATGATAAAACCATTGATGAACAAATGCAGGGCAATATCTGTCGCTGTGGCACGTACCCGCGTATTAAAGCGGCGATTAAGACAGCGGCTAAGCTGGGGGCTAAATCATGAGCGAAATCTCCAATGTCAGCCGTCGGCAGTTTCTTAAACTAACCGGCATCGGCGCTACAGGACTGGTCTTAGGTGGTTTTTTGCCTGGTTTTCGGCCCGTCTGGGCACAAAGTGGTGATGCCCTGAGTGAACTGAATTTGTTTGTCAGTATCGGCAGCGACGATCTGGTACAGATCATTTGTCATCGCAGTGAAATGGGTCAGGGGATCCGCACCGGCTTGCCGCAAGTAGTGGCCGACGAGTTGATGGCAGACTGGCAAAAAGTGCGAGTGGTGCAAGGCCTGGCCAATGCCGAGTACGGCAGTCAGAATACCGATGGGTCGCGCTCGGTTAGGCGTTTTTATCAGACCATGCGGGAAATGGGAGCTTCAGCCAGGACCATGCTGGAGCAAGCGGCCGCCAACCACTGGCAGGTGTCAGTAGAAGAGGTGCAGGCTAAAGATCATCAGGTTCTACATGGTAAAACCGGTCGCAGCCTGCGTTTTGGTGAACTGGCTGAAGCGGCATCCAAGCTCACGCCACCTGCAAAAGAGCAGCTTAAGCTTAAATCTGCCAGTGAATTTAACTACATAGGTAAAGACCTGCCGATTGTGGACATGCAGGCCATTTTGACCGGCAGCAGCGTCTATGGTCAGGATGTACAACTGCCTGGCATGTTATACGCCAGCATTGAGCGGACTCCGGTGGTAGGGGCCAATGTTAAGGCCGTGGATAATAGCGCGGCGCTCAAGGTTAGCGGCGTAGTGGATACCTTTGTCATGCCGGCGCAAAGCGAGCCGGTATTGTTTAAACCTTTACCGGGTGTGGCAGTGCTGGCCACTAATAGCTGGGCGGCGATGCAGGGCCGTAAAGCGCTGGCTATTGAATGGACCGACAGCCCTCACGCTGCGCACGACTCACAAGCTTACCTGGAAGTGCTGAAAGGCCGGGTCAAGCAGCAAGGTAAGGTGGTACGCAGTGTCGGTGATGCCTATGTTGGCATGATGAATGCAGTGGACACCTTTGAGGCTGGCTACAGCGTGCCTTATCTGATTCACGCGCCCATGGAGCCACCAGCGGCGACCGCGGTGTTTAACGACGGCAGTTGCGAAATCTGGGCCTGTACACAAACCCCGCAAAGTACACAACAAAATGTGGCCAATGCGCTGGGTATTGAGCCTGGCAAGGTTAAGGTGAATGTGACCTTGCTGGGCGGTGGCTTTGGCCGTAAATCCAAGCCGGATTTCTCCGTGGAGGCGGCGATATTGGCCAAGCATACCGGCAAGCCGGTGAAAGTGAGCTGGAGCCGCGAAGATGAAATTCAGCACGGCTATTACCATGCTATGGCCGCCATGTATTTTCAGGCGGGTATGGACGAAACCGGCCGGGTGGTCAGCTGGGTGCAACGCACGGCATTTCCCAGTATCAGCTGGACCTTTACCGGCACCTCGGATGAACCGTCCAGCTCTGAGCTGGACTTAGGCTTTGGCGATCTGCCTTTTGCGCTGGATAACTTGTCTTGTGAGAGCCAGAAGGCCGAGGCGCATCTGCGTATTGGCTGGGTTCGCTCGGTAAGTAATATTCAGCATGGCTTTGCTATAGGCTCCTTTGTCGACGAGTTGGCCGATAAGCTGGAAAGGCGCCCACGGGATATGTGGCTGGAATTGCTGGGCGATGATCGATTGGTGGATCCTGAGCCGGAAGGCTTTAAATACGGCAATTACGGTGAATCCAAAACGGTCTTCCCCATAGATACGGCGCGTTTGAAAGGGGTGCTAAACCTGGTGGCCGATAAAGCCGGTGTGGAAAAACCCACGGCTAAAAACGAAGCCTGGGGCATTAGTGTGCATCGTAGTTTTGTCAGTTATGTAGCGGTTGCCACCAAAGTCAGGGTTGAGGGAGACAAAGTACAGGTGCTGGAAATGCACAGTGCCATTGATGCCGGTACTGTGGTGAACCCGGATCGGGTCAAATCGCAAATGGAAGGGGCGATGATATTCGGGTTGTCCCTGGCGATGATGGGTGACATTAGTGTGAAGGCCGGGGCAGTGGAGCAATCTAACTTCCACGATTACCCTCTGCTGCGTATCAATCAATCGCCGCAAATTCACAGTTATATTGTTGAGTCCAGTCAGCCACCGGGCGGCGTAGGCGAGCCGGGAGTACCACCGGTTGCTGCCAGCTTATGCAATGCGATATTCCGCGCCAGTGGCAAGCGGATCCGGGATTTGCCTATTAGCAAACATATGCAGGTGTAACAAGGGCGGCATGAGCCGCCCTTGTTTTATTTTCTATTGGCTTATAGCAAAGCAACTAACTGCTTTAACAACGCCGGGTGGGCAGGCCAGGCTGGTGCAGTGACCAGTTTGCCATCGGTAATTGCTTCATCCATTTGTAGGTCGACATACTCTGCGCCCGCCAAGCGCACTTCAGGAGCACAAGCCGGGTAGGCTGATACCTTCTTACCTTCAATTACATTGGCGGCAGTCAATAGTTGTGCACCATGGCAAATGGCGGCCACTGGTTTGTTGCTGGCAACGAAGGCTTTGATAATCGCCAGTACCTTAGCATCTAAACGCAGGTACTCCGGAGCACGACCGCCCGGCAGATAGAGGGCATCGTAGTCCGACGCGGCGACCTGTTCAAAGTCGGCATTCAAGGTGAAATTGTGACCGCGTTTTTCGGTGTAGGTCTGGTGTCCTTCAAAGTCGTGAATACAAGTGGCAATGCTGTCATTCTTTTTCTTGCCCGGGCACACGGCATCGACCTGATGGCCCATGGCTAACAACGCCTGAAAGGGCACCATATTTTCATAATCTTCAACAAAGTCACCGGTGATCATCAGTATCTTGGCCATAAATTCCTCCTGGAAATATGTGTAAAGCTATGAGGGTATTCCTCTGAAATGGCAAACGAACAAGTTCGCTAAGTTGCAATTCGCAAAGTGCCACCTTCTGTGACCCCAAACTAGTAGGCAAGTTTCAACACAATTAGCAACGGGCGTTCTTCAAGGTGATCTGAGTTTCCGCATGTGCGGATAAACTGGCTTCAAATAGGCTTGCCAACAGCAGATGAGACAAGCTTTAGGTGTTACATTCAGAATGTACCGGTGCCGTTGCGCCCAGACTGAGGCACGAGAACAACACCGGCGAAAATCAGTGGCGAAATATCAGGCCTCGCTTTGCGCTTCGGCAAAGCTTTGGTCCATGCTTTCGGCAGGGCAGGCGCAGTTGGTGCGACCAACTACCTTAGCGGGCACGCCAACCACTGTGGTATGAGCCGGAACGGCTTGTAATACCACAGAGCCCGCGCCAACTTTCGCACCTTTACCTATATCAATATTCCCCAGCACTTTGGCTCCCGCACCTATCATCACACCTTCACGGATTTTAGGGTGGCGATCACCGCACTCATTGCCTGTACCGCCCAGGGTTACGCCCTGCAGGATGGATACATTGTCTTCAATGACGGCCGTTTCACCGATAACAATGCCTGTGGCGTGGTCGAACATGACGCCTTTGCCGATTTTGCAAGCCGGATGAATATCCACGCCAAAGACTTCGGAGTTACGGCTTTGAATAAAACGCGCCAGATCCCGACGGTTCTGCTGCCAAAGGCAGTGAGCCAAGCGATGGACTTGTATGGCTTGAAAGCCTTTTAGATTAAGCAACACGGTTAAATACTTATCCACTGCCGGGTCGCGATCAATAACCGCTTTAATATCGCAACTGACGTGGGTCAGCATGTTATCGCAATTCACAAAAGCCTGGTCGAACAGCTCTCTGAACGTAAAGGCCGATACCACGCCATCGGTGAGTTTGTTGGCGACGATAAAACTCAATGCGCTACCCAGGCAGGTGTGATTGAGAATGCACGAATAAACGTGACTGGCCAGCAATGGTTCGGTACGGATCAGATCTTCCGCTTCCAGCCGCAGTTGTTGCCAAATTTGATGACGCATGAAAAAGCCTGGATTTTCAAAGGTGTCGGGCATTGTACGCGGCAAAGGTGCAAAGGTCTTGTAATTAACAGGAATGGCTCAGTGCAAATACGCATTAAAAAAGGGACCGGAGCCCCTTGCCGGGTTAATCCAGCCAATAGCGGGAAGAGGCGATAGCACTGAGCAGACACAGATAAAAGGTCTTGAAGTTATAGCCGGCCTGCTCTGGCGGGTAAAATGAAGTGATGGTGGAGGAATGAAGTGCAAAGGGCAGTAGCGAGCGAAACCCTAACTCTTGTATGCCCTGGCAAAGCAACCATTGATTTTGCTGATACCTGGCGCGCTGCAATGCCATCTTCCTGGTCTAATTTTGTCAGTGCTTGGCCTGCACATTTTTTTGCAAAAGGGATTGGCGGGCAATCACAAAGCCAAAGCCCTGCATACCCTGGATATATTTATTGGCCGAGCTGATCAGATAATCTATCTGCCATTTTGGCTACACGGCGGCGGATGTGCTGGACAATGCTGAGGCTATATTCCTCATCCCAGCTGTACCAGTCTCTTAATATGGCTTCACGCCCTCGTGGGTGGTAGAAAGCGGGCCTAGGGTAAGTAAAGGATATTGTTCATCAATGTTCACAGTTATCTGGTGTAGACCAGATAACTGTGCCATAGACAAACTTGTGCCCATCAACAGCGGAACAGACTCAGGATATCTTGATCTTGTAGCGCAGGGTGTTACCCCATTGCTCCTGCATATAAATAACCTGACCGCTGGACTTATCCAGCCAGAAGTCCACCTGGTACTTTTCACCGTCACTGTAACTTAATACCCAGCAAGGTCGCGCCGCGCCATATGGTGGTTGATAGTCTTTACTGCTGACCTGGTAGGTGTAAAGCGCCGGTTCGGTTTTCGAGCCAGGGTGATAAAAAGGCAAAGTAATGCTTTGTTGTTGGTTAAGTTTAAGTAAGGCAAATGTCTCCATGTCCAACTCCCAGTTGAGTAAACCAGGTTGATGACGGAGGGAAAAGTCGGCTTTGAGATTATTGGCGAGGTCGGCATCGCCTGCAATCAGTTGCTCACTGAACACAAAGGCTTCATCGCCTTTCGCTGAATGGCTGCGATGATACAAAGGTTGGAAGTTATCAATACGGTTATAGGAAAGGATGTCTCGGTCGGACTTGCCGTCAGGACTACGCCAGTGTTGTTCCGTTTTGATCACCGCCTGACCCTGATATTCGGCTTCACTGACATTGCGTTGCCAGATAGCTGCGCTTTTCAGGTTGCCACTGGCTTTGTCTTCAATGTAAACCAAATATCGATGTTCGCCGAGCGGGTAATCTGCCACGGTCAGATCATGCAACCTTTCTACCGCACTGACGGAGGTGGCGGTAAACAACAAGAACACACAGGCTAGATAACAACGCATTTGTTTTCCTTAATCGACATGGTGGGGGATTAGGCATGTATTGAAAGGCGAATAAATGTGTCTGTCTAATGGCTTTGTGTAACAAGACTTAGCAAGTAAATAAGATACCGCCCCATACAGAGGCGGTGGTTTTAGCCGGGAATGACGCGACTGACCAGGCGTTTACTGTCGGCCAGCATATTGCTGGTGGCGCGTCGCAGTTTTAACAGGCCCAGATAGGTCAGGGGTAGCAGGAACAAGCTGGTCAGGGTAGAGAACAGCAGCCCACCAATAATGGCAATGGCCATGGGCGCATAGGGCGGGCCGTCACCTCCTATTTGGGTGCCACCTAAGGCCAGCGGTACCAGGCCAAGTACCGTAGTGGAGACCGTCATCAGAATAGGACGGACACGACTCAGGCAGCCTTCAATGATGGCGTTGATCACGCTGTATCCTTCTGCGACAAGTTGATTGATACGATCAACCAGTACGATACCGTTATTAACCACTATGCCCATCAGTATCAGCATACCTATCATGCCTATCACCGACATATTGGTGCCGGTCAGTAAGAAGGCCCAGAACACGCCGGTAAAAGAGAACAGCAGTGAGGTGATAACTGCGGTAGGCAAAAGCAGTGATTCAAACAAGGCGGCCATCACCAGATAAATCATGCAGACAGCCAGCAGCATATTAATTTGCATCACTGCCTCCGACTCATCCTGGTTACGGAAGCTGCCATCCAGCGTCCAGCTATAACCACTTGGCAGACTGATATGTTCCATCACTTTTTCAATACCTTGGCGGGCTTGCTCCAGGCTGGTTCCTTCTTCAAGGTTAGCGCCAATACCCAGGGCGGTCTGCCGATAGTAGCGACGAATTTGCGACATTCTGGGCAGGATCTCGATATCTGCCAACATATCCAGTGTGATGTTCTGCTGACCATCTCGTTTAATGGTCAGGCTTTTTAGCTCATCCAGAGACTGTTGCAGGGATTCGTCGAACAACAGGCGAATATCCATTTCGCCGGTTTGAGCATGTCGAAATGTTCTGAGGTTGCTTCCCCGCAGGGCCATGGCTACGGTATTTGCCACGGTTTCTGCTGACAGTCCAAAACGGAAAGCCTTTTGCCGATCAACACGGATCTGCAATTCTTCTTTTTCACCATTGATATCGGTGCGCACGTCGGTAAGTCCATCCACTCTGGCCAGCACCGGAACTATCTGGTCGGCGATATCCATCAGGGTTTCAGAGGACTGGCCTAACAGGGTCAGACGCACCCCACCTTTGCTCTCATTCCAGCGGAAGCTGGGTTTACTGCGTACAAAGCTGGGCATGTCTTTCTTGATCAAGGCTTTCAGTTCAGCCTGGGACATGGGCAGCTCATCTTCCAGGGTTAAACCCGATACGGCGTGACCCGGATTGTAATAGCTGTATACCTGCTTGATGTGGAAACGTTCCTGGTTGGCATAGAGGTAAGCCTCCATGCGTTCTACTTCTTTTTCCACCTCTTCCAGGTTGAAGTTACCCTCAATGTTGTAGTTCAGCCACAGTCGGTTGTTGGGGTTGTCATTATCCCCGTCGTTAGTGACCACGCCCATGGGAATGGCGGTGGAAAGCAGGATGGCGATGGCAATCAGGGTGGTTTTGCCCTGATGGTTGAGCGTCCAGGTCAGGATGCGCTGATACCAAGCAGCGAATTTACCCGGGCCTGACTTTGTTGTGACTTTTTGCTGTTTAAGGCGACTGGCCAGCAACGGGATCAGGGTTTGGGCAATCAGCAGTGACGCGAACAGTGATATACAAATCGCAATGGCCACATGTTCGAGAAACACTGTGACTTCCTGTTTTTCACCGACAATATTGGGCAAAAACACAATGGCGGTGGTGGCAGTACCGGCAATGACGGCCAGACTGACTTTACTGACCCCGGCTTTGGTGGCTTTGATAGGATCGGCTTCGGTTTCCCGCTCATGGCTGATGCTTTCGGTGACCACCACGGCATTGTCAACCAGCATACCGATCGCCAGCATCAGCCCCATCATGGACAGAATATTCAGGCTGTACCCCATAAACAACATAAAGCCCAGGGTAATACAGATGGCAAAGGGCACAGACAGCACCACAATCAGGGTGGGGGCCCATTGGCGCAGGAACGCATACAACACCACCACCGACAATAAAGCCCCGAGCATGCCGGCATCCAGCAAATCACTCAGAGACTTGGTAACGCTTTGCGCCTCGTCTTGCATGATAAACAGGTTGATACCTTGAAACGCAGGGTTACCGTTTGCCTCGTCTATTACCTTTAATACGGCTTGGGAGACTTCCATCAGGTTGCTGCCAGACTCACGATAGATATTCAGGCCCACTGCGTAGGTGCGGTCCAAATGTCTTCCTTCGGTGCGTTTTGGGGTTTCATAGCTGATGTCGGCGATGTCTTTGAGGCGGATGCCGGATTGGATGATCAGATCTTCAATCTCTTCCTTGCTGCGAAATTCACCCTGTGGATTCACGCTGATTTTCTGGTCTAACTCAAAGAAGTGCCCGGCGGTCATGGAGAAATTGGCGTCTCGTAACGCTTTCCCCAGCTTATTCAGGTCGATATGCAGGGCGGCTATACGTTCGGCGTCCAGGCGGATAGCAATTTGCTTTTTCATCACCCCGTAGAGTTCAACTTTGGATACCCCAGGTACCCGTTCGATAGGCATTTTGAGGTTGCGGTCCAACAGATCGTAAGCATTGGAGAGATCTCGCTCGCTGGAGACCCGCAGCTGAAAGATAGGCAAATCGGCCGTATTGAATTGATACACCATGATACGCTCGACATCTGAGGGCAGCAGATGGCGAATGGCGTCAATTTTTTCCCTGGCTTCAATACCCTTGGCACTCAAGTTTTCGCCCCAACTGAATTCCAGGCTAATTTCAGCGTTGTTTTCGTTGGATGTGGATGACAGGCGTTTTACGTCTGCCATAGTGGCCAGAGCTTCTTCTACCGGCTTGGTAATCATCTTTTCGACTTCCGCCGGGGTGGCATCCTGATAGGGTACCACCACCATAATTTGCGGAATGTCGATACCGGGGAATTTTTCCAGCGGCAGCATACGGCTGGCCAACAACCCCAACAGCAGCATAGAGAAGAACAACATGCATATGGTAACCGGTTTACGAATAGCAAAGTCGGTGAGGTAAACGCCGAGGTTTTCAAGCTTGTTCATGGCTTACCTCCAGGCTGTCCTGAGCGGGCGAGGTAAAGCGCTTGCGGTCAAACAAACTGTACAGTACCGGGATTAACAGCAGCGTCAGTACCGTGGCAAAAAGCAAACCGAAAATCACCGTGATGGCCATGGGCGTGCGGATTTCCGCCCCTTCACCCAAGCCAATGGCCATGGGCAGCAGGCCCAAGGTGGTGGTCAGGGTTGTCATCAGAATAGGGCGCAGACGGCTGCTGGCAGCTTCAAAGATTGCAGCTTGCTTGTCGCTGCCGGCTTCGCGCAATTGATTAATTCTGTCGACCAGCACGATAGCATTGTTGACCACAATACCAGCCAGCATGATCAGGCCGATAAACACCACCACACTGATGTTAGTGCCGGTCAGGAATAGCCCATAAATTGAGCCTGCACAGGCCAGCGGTACGGTAAAGAGGATAAGGAAGGGATGCAGCAGGGATTCAAACTGCGAGGCCATCACCAGATAAACCATAAACACCGCCAGCAGCAGGGCGAATTTCAACGAATCGAAAGACACTTGCATCTCTTCATTCTGACCAGCAATGCGGGCCTGCATGCTCATAGGTAGCTTTAGATCAGATAGGATTGATTTGGCTTGGGCCACGGCTTCCCCCAAATCGCCATGCGCCAGGTTGGCAGTGACTAATGCCACACGTTCCTGACCAACACGGGTTATCTCGCTTGGGCCAACCGACATCTGAATATCTGCCACTGCATCCAGGGGGACCGAGGGGTTGCCGCCTGGATTGACTGTCATGCGAGCAATATCTTCAATGGAATCACGCTGCTGAGTCTGGGTTCTGACCAGGATATCCACTTTGCGATCATCGATGGCGTAGCGACTGGCAACTTCACCGCCAATCTTGGCCGCGATCAGTTTAGACACATCGGCGGCGCTTAAGCCAAGTTGTGCCAGCTTAGCGTGGTCAAAATAGATTTTCAGCTCAGGGTGTCCGTCCCGCAGGGTAGATTTAACATCAGCGAAACGGTCATCGGCTTCAAGCAGGGTGACTAACTTGTCTGCGTGGCGCGCCAGTAGCGTCAGGTCATAACCTGTTAGCTGGATCTCAAGTGGTGTGGCAAAGCTGAACATTTCCGGCTTGCCGAATTTTGCTGTGACGCCTGCCTGGGCGCGCAGATATTCGCGCATGGCGTCCATGACCTTATTTTCCTCGGTTGCGTGGGTGCCGTTTTGCATCACTACATTCAACTTACCCCAATAATCGCCGCCTTGGCTTGGGGATGCATTCATCAGGCTACCCGTACCGGCTAGCGAGTATGTGCGCTCCACGCCGTCCAGATCCTGAGTAAACAAAGCCAGTTTTTCCAGCACATGGTCGGTGTCTTCAAGACGAGCGCCGGTGGACAAATTGACCTCGACATAAAACTCTCCCTGAGACATGGGCGGGATAAGTTCTACGCCCAGACGGGGGAGCAGTGTCAGGGACAGCAGGGCACTGCCCAATACTGCCGACAGGGTGATTGCCCGGTGTTGCATGGCCTGGCGTAACAGGCTTTGATAGCCATGCTCTAAGGCATTAAAAACCAGGTCAAAGATCCACAACAAAGGTTTAAAAACAACGCTCAGCACTTTTCTTAGCAGACGAGTGACTGCCAGAATGACGCTGCTGATAGTTAGGGACAGCAGGTAAATCAGTTTACCTAGGCCTTTTAACAGCATGCGAAATGGCCAAACCAGGTAGTAAAGTACTTTACCGGCTTTGCTGGCAGGAACTTGTACGGTATGACTCGGGCCAAGATCCAGTGGGGCACTTGATTCACTGCTTCCGGCCCTTTTTTCTCGGGCGGCTAGCATGGGAATTAATGTCAGTGCCACGACCAAGGATGCAGCCAGCGCAAAGGTGACCGTCAAGGCCTGATCACTGAATAATTGGCCAGCGACCCCTTCGACAAATACCAGCGGGAAGAACACCGCCATGGTGGTCAGGGTTGAGGCGATTATGGCATTAGACACTTCTTTTGTGCCCTGTGCCGCGGCGGTATGGGCGTGGGTACCCAGCTTTTTGTGACGATCGATATTTTCCAACACGACTATGCTGTTATCGACTAATAAGCCGATGGCCAGGGCAATACCACCCAAGCTCATGATATTGAGGCTGATGTCGTTGCCGTACATCAGATTAAAAGTCGCGATAATCGAAACCGGAATGCTGATAGAGATAATCAGGGTTGGCCAGATATTCTTTAGGAACAGATAGAGGACCAACATCGCCAGGATCCCGCCGATAATGGCAGCAGATTTCACCTCATCAATGGCATTGGCGATAAACAAAGACTGGTCGTACACTACTTGCAATTGGTATTGCGATGGAATGTCTTTGCGGATTTGTTCCAGGCGGCGTTTAACATTGTCGGCAACCTGCACGGTGTTGGCATCACCTTCTTTGTAGATGGCAACTTCTACCCCTTCAAGTCCGGCAAAGCGGGTAACCGAATCGCGCTCTTTATGGCTGTCTACAATCTCGGCAATATCGGCCAGGCGGATATTACGGCCTTCACGGGACGCAATAAATAAATCCCGCATCTGGTCGAGATTCTGAAATTGATTCAAGGTACGTACCAGATATTCCCGACTACCGTCTTCCACCCGACCACCTGAGGTGTTGACGTTCTCGGCTTTAAGACGGGCAATGACATCTTCCAGTTTGATGTTTAACTGACTGGCTTTGTCCTGATTGATCAGAACCTGGATCTCGTTCTCCAGACCTCCGCCTACCTTTACTGAGGCAACGCCGTTTACGGACTCTAGTTTGCGTTTAAACTCTTCTTCGGCATAAGTACGAAGCCGTTTGGTGGCTTCGCTGTCAAGATTGCCCTGGCTGGCGCCCAAACCCATGCGCAGAATAGGATCCATATTGGGGTTAAAACGCAGTAGTAGCGGTTTCTTCACATCCAGGGGCAACTGAATAATATCCAGCTTCTCGCGCACGTCCAGGCTGGCGAGATCCATTTTGCTCCCCCATTCAAACTCCAGCACTACGTCTGACTGACCCGCTTTAGAGGTTGAGGTGACAGTACGTACACCTTTGACTACGCCAACGGCTTCTTCAATAGGCTTGCTGACCAGTTGTTCTACTTCACCCGGCGCCGCGCCGGGGTAGTCAGTGCGAATGGTCAGGGTAGGGTAGGATAATTCGGGTAACAGGTTTAGCGCTAAACGGGACAGTGACACCATGCCAAACAACAATATGGCAAAAGTGAACATCCACACGGTAACCGGCCGTTTAACAGCGACATCAACAATACTCATGGCAATGGCTCCTGTGCTTAGCTCTTGGCCAGTTGTACGTCGTTGACTACTTCAACCGGGGCTTTGTCTTTAAGATTATGGTGACCTGTTACCACCACCTGCTCGGAACCATCAAGACCATTCACCACTTCCACTACATCACCCTCTGCGTAGCCGGTTTGGACTTGTACTTTCTCAGCGATACCGTCTCGCACGACAAACACACTGCTTTTATCGTCAATATTGATAATCGCCTGGCGGGGCAACAAGGTGGCGTTGGCGTGGGTGTCATAATTCAGTTTGACCTGAGCAAACATACCCGCCTTAAGATAATTGTCGTCATTGGGAACACGTAAGGTTACTTTGAATGTGCCGGTTTTGGCGTCAATTACAGGGCTGATACGTTCCACGTAGGCCTTGACCCTGTTGTCATTGGCAGCGGCAATGTCCAATTGGGCAGCTTGCTGCAGGTGCACGCGGGACAGCTCTTTCTCGGGAAGGTGAACCATGCCATATAGCTGCTTTTGCTGCACAATATGGAACATGCGCTCACGCTGGAATGATTCTGTGAGATTACCTACTTTGGCATTGCGTTCTGCGATAAAACCCGCGATGGGGGCGCGAATAGTGGTTTCGGCCAAATCCAGTCGAGCCAGCTCCAGTTCTGCATTAGCCGCGTCATAAGATGCACTGAGCTTGTCATAGGCATCATCGCTGACCAGTTTCTTCGCATACATATCACGAACTTTGTTCAGTTCTTTCTCAATTCCGGTCAGATTCGCTTCGGCCCGCTTGAGGTTGAGGATATAGCGTTCGGTTTCCAGTTTGGCCAGCACTTGCCCTTTTTCAACGTAGTCACCTTCTTCAACCAGGATCTCATGGATGATGCCTGATGCCCGTGCCACAACAAAGGCCTCTTCTTTTGCTTCAAGAATGGCGGTGGTGGCGTAGTTGGACGAAATATCACCTTGGCTGAGCGGCGCGACTTCAACGGGAATGGCGATAACTTCCACCTTCTTCTGCGCGGTATCAACTGTGGCCTCTGCGCCCCCGCAGCCGGTCATCAGTCCGGCGCTGATTAAGATGGAACTGGCGATAAGTGTCTTGACGAATCTGGATTGCATGGTGGTCCCCGAAACTGTTGCATTTTACGTTGTGTTTGCTGAATTCAGTAAAGCACTGAACGTGCCAGCAAAAATACTTCATATAAAACAACTGGATAGATATTTTTATTGTTCTGTCGCTTAACAAAATACACATCACTTAGCACTTTTGACTAAATGTTGGTTAATTGTGTCAAATGTAAAAAATGTTCTGCGACGCATAAGGCAGTGTAGACCCGGGCAATCCCCCTGAGCAGGATGAATTTGTAAGCAAGTATATGTTGAGGCTAGAGCGGCAAAGGTTTAAAGGCGGGGAAAAGAATTATCAGTTGCAATCTTGCTCGAGCAGCGATGACACCAAGGCTGGAACTAAGCTCAGCCTTTGCCGCAACACTGTTTAAACTTACGCTCACTGCCACAAAAGCAGAGATCATTGCGGCCCATTTTCACTGTGCCGGTGTCGGGTAGTATGTCACCATCATGATACTTCCACTGCTGTTCTTCACGTACAAACCTGGAAAGCTCATGTAACTTATACAGCTTGCCCTGTTCTTTGAAATAAGCACAAAACTGCACTTCGGCAGTCTCACCATCAGCGCTGTGTGACTCTACTTGTAACGCCAACCATTGCGTGGCCTCGGCATTCTCTTGTAAGTCTGCCAGTGTTAGATGCTCGCGCTTTTCCCGGCTGTAGGTATTCAGCACATAGTCAAAATTTGCCGTGGCGTAGGCGCTGTAGCGTGAACGCATCAGTGCTTCAGCACTGGGTGCTGTGGAGTTACCACTGAGTAGCGGTTCACAGCATTGAGCAAAAGGTTGCTGGCTGTGGCAATAGCAAAGTCGGGTCATGGGAAAGGTAGCAATAGGGAGTATCAAGCCCATTACCATGGCCCAAAAATAAGATTGCTGTCCAGGTTTTTTTCTTTACTGATGTTTACTACGGTGACACTGAACTGGCGGCATAACTGTTCTAAGCGCTTGCGACTCAATTCGTCAATGAATAGTTCTTCTACAAACAAGGCGCAGGTTTTACCCGCAGTAATGAGCTTTTCCAGCCAGTCGAGGGTTTTGTCAGCATCAGGCTTGGCCAGATGCTGACTGTTATGTTCAGTGCGTTTGAACTTCAAACTGTTGGATAACAGGTAAACCCATTTTCCTTGCTGTTCAAAGTGCTGCATCAAACTGCGTAGCTGGGCACCTTGATACATAGATAATTCCAAAACGCCGGGTTGGTGACGGGAAGTAAGCAGTGCATTAACGGCCATAACAAAACCTTGTTTATTTATACAGTGGTTGTGTAAACAGTAGTACTGTATAAATAAACATGCAAGTGTTTTTTTTAATCAATCTTTCTGTAAAAGTTGCCTTGTTGTTTCCAGGGCCTGAATTTGCTCGTCGTCGATGCCAAACTCCTGCAACACCATTTTGCTGTGTTGTCCCAGTTTTGGTGCGGGTTGGGCTATGGGGGGCTGATGGGCGGAAAGTTTAATAATAGTGCCAAGGCTAATATGTTCACCTTTGGCACTTTTCACATATTGCAAGGGTTGCCGCGATTTGACCTGTGGTTCCTGTAGCGCTTGATCCAGTCGGTTGACCGGGCTGATGCAATAGTCGGTGTCACCAAAGTCTGCCAACCAGTCGGCGCGTGAACGGCTAAGGAAAAGGGCGCGAAGGGCCTGGGTTTGTTGATGGGGATCGTCAATATCGAGAATATCTTCTCGCTCAACCTGATGCAAAAAGCCCTGATAATATCTGTGCTCACCGGCACCAAAATACAGATAGTGGCCACAGGCGCATTGGTAAAGCGCGTTACGGGGCCATTCTCCTTGCATAAAGGCCTGGCCTTGCCTGGGGTGGTCGCAGTTGTGAAGTTCTCCGGCAGCCGGAGCCTGAAGCCCCATTAGCGCGTCCAATACGGCAATATCCACCAGTTGCCCTTCACCGGTTTGCGTGCGGTGCAATAGGGCTGCAAGAATGCCACTAAGCGCAGTATAGGCGCCTACCATAGACAATCCCGGTGCAAGATGCGGAATGGCAGGCGCGGGGGCAAAACTGTCTATCAATCCACTAAGGGCAGCGAGATTGCCCTCATGTTGCATTCTGGTTGCATCCGGGCCAGTTAATCCGTAACCCGAGATATGGCAATAAATCAGGCGAGGGTTAAGCTGTCGCAAACTGTCATAGTTCAGTCCCCATTTTTCCATGCTGCCGGGTTTGAAGCCTTCAATCAGCACATCGGCTTGTTGAATTAGGCTTAGTAGAGTGTCTTTGCCTATTCCTTTGCGATAATTCAGGGCCAGCGAACGTTTATTGCGATTAATGCTGAGAAAGGCGCCGTTGACGTTTTCTCCTGCATGCTCGGTCTGGCCAAAAGGCGGCATAAAGCGAAACATATCGCCGCCCTTGGGAGGTTCAATCTTGATTACCTGGGCACCGAGGTCTGCCAGCAAAGTGGCACACATGGGGCCGGAGGCCATAAAAGCCAGTTCCAGTACCACAACATCTTTTAAAATGGCACTTTTTGACATATCAGATATACCAGTCGGCGGCAAAATGACGGTACATCTCGCCCTGATTGTTATGGGCGGTCATTACCTGAATAATATTTACCTGTTTTTTTGCGGTTAGCCATTGCCGCATTTGTACCGGATCGAAATGGTGAACAGTGGCCAGATTAATATTCACGCCTTGATGTTGCCATGTTGCATCGGGTTGTTTCAGGTTGACACTGTTCATCTGAGCACCGGCATGTCCGAGAATGGCCCGTTCCTGATAGGTACGGACCATGGACAAGCTGTTATTGACGAACACAAACAAGGTGGCGCTGCCTGTAATAGTCTGTCTTCCCCTGAGGTTCTTCAGCACAAACGGCAGTATATCTGGCACCAGACTCCTTGCCCCGTCGCCGATAAAGGCGATGGTATTGGCCGTGCTGGTCAGGGCTGTGAGAGGGAAAGCCATCAGTGCATCGCCCATGCAGCCGCGCCCATAAATACTGGAGAAACCTACATCGGTGCGAATAACACTGCACAGCGCACCAAAGCCACATCGCCCTGCATCAAACAAACCTGTGTAGCGGTAATCCTGCTGCGTGATTAACTCTGTCAGTAGCTGGTTTAGCTGCGCGTAGAAATAATCTGGTGCCATAGGACTGCTGGGCAGTTGATTGAGTAAACTTGGCGGTGCTGATTGTGCGGCATGTAAGGCCTTTTGCCGAAACGCCAGTACGAGCGGGGCAACCTTTAGGCAGTTGCGAACTTGATGTAAGAAGTCAGCAACATCCATACATAGACCCCGACTAACGTAAGGTGCCATATGTTCAGGAACATTGGTCACCTGCACTGTGTCTAATCGGGTTTTAAAATTACCAAAAGGGAAGGGGCTGGATGGCTGGCCCAGGCGGCTTTTAAGGAAGAACAGAATTTGCTCGTCTTTGCTGTTAAGTTCCCCGTCGGTATAAAGGTATTGCAGGGTTGGACGACTGGTACCATAGACCCCTAAGGTGCCCAAATACTGGGGGTTTTTGTGGCCATGTCGATATGCACTGACAGTGCCAGGGCGCTGCACAGAGTCAGCCAAAGCGATACCCGCCTGTTCGGCGATTACCTGCAGATCCTGCTGTTCCTGCTCGCTAAGCGGGCTATCAATCACCCATAAGACTTTTCGCATATCCTGGTTGAGGATTTGCATAATCTCTTCGGGGACTTGGTTAGTTGTAGTTGATACCGCAGGTTCGGATGGGCCGTTAAGCAGATCGGCCGGTAAGCTACGGCAAGTGTCCAATACTCTGGGAGTGGGCAAGAGCACCACAGGGCCTGGTTTGTTGTAATACAAATATTGAGCCTGCCTGAGGTCTTCATCAAGTTGGGTGGGTTCCTGCATGTATACCCAGGGAATGTCCATCGCATCGAGGATTTTTCGTACATCTTCCTCGGCATTGATCATGCCTTGTGCGGCAAACCAGCCCGTGGTTTCCCCCTCACCACAAACTATAAACCCCCGTGCCCGGCTGCGTTTCAAATTCAGCAGGCTGCCTTTGAACTCCAGCATCATTCCGCAGGTGACCGTAATCAGATAGGGCGACTGGTAAAGCTGCCAGTTAGCCAGTGCGCTGCATGCCAGACTATGTTCATTGCAACCATTGATAATAGTGACCTGTCGATTCGCCAGAGCAGACTCCATGGCATCAATAAATGGCGCGATAATAGAGCCGGTAAAGTAGGCAAATAGCCAGTTGTCATCCACCTGGTTAGAGAAAAATTCAAGCATGAAGCTGGCTAGACTGATAGGACGCTTGCCATAGTCGGCGGAGCTATGCACCTGCCTGGCTGGCAGCCCGCGGACTTTTCTGGCTAACAGCGGGTTGCAATGAAATCGCACCAAATATTCCATCACATCCACCAGAGCCTGACTGGCCAACACAGCCTGCCATTTTGGCTGGCGCTTATCCAGATAATGTTCGATGGTATCGGTAATGGCGTAAAGCAGGCTGTTGTCGGCAGGCGGAGGATTTAAGTACCAGGTTGATTGAGGCGTGCGTATCGCCTGAATTGTCAGTGCATTTAGGTGTTGATAAAAGGACTCGGTTTTTTCAACCAGGGTTACCTGAGATAGGCCCGCCTGATTATCGAAAAGCAGCATATCTAATGAGTAAGCCTGCTGATTTTGTAGCAGGCTGGTCAAGTCTTCCAGACTTTCTGCAATATAGAGGGTTAGCGCCAAGGGCTTATCCAGGCTGGTCAGCTGTGACTGGGCTTTGTCCCTCAGTGCAGAGTAGAGAGGCAATGGCTCGATAGTTAACCTGTTGCCAGGATCATCGCCATAAATATGCAATTCTCTTATATCAGGCTGATTGAACAATGGGCGAAGGCCACCGACGATAGCGCTTATTACTTGCGCGTCTGTGCTGACAATGCCAATCCCTGGTTGATACATATAACCGTCCTGTTCGTGTGTTTAAATTATCATGCCTTGGCAGTATGAGTACTGCGTCACTTAGTTGCTTCGTGGTAAGAATAACTGCCCATAAAGCCTTGAGGCGAATTCATCTGTCATGCCCGAGATATAATCTGCAATAACGCGATGTGCCTGACCTTGTGATTGTCCTTTTAGCCAACGTTGGCGGGTATTTTCTGGTAACAGACGCAGAGGATCAGAACAGAAAGCGTCAAACAACGCCATCACCAATTGCTGGCCTTTGTATTCCATACGCTGTACTTCACTTTGTTGGATAACTCTGCGATAGACGTAACCTTTAAACTCCTCCAGTGCCTGGTGATAGTCCTGAGGAAGGGCTGCGTTGTTTGCCAGCAGGGGATGGATAAACTCAGGGTGGGTGGTACGAATTTCAACGGCGGTGATAAAACCATTAACCAGTGCGCCAATAGCGTCTTTGCGCTCCCAATGTTCACCACTGAAAAGTTTGTCTGCTAAACCCAGTATGCTCTGGCTTAGCCACGCAATTCCCTGGGCCTTGATAGGTTCAGCAACTTCACTGATAAAACTTGTTTGATTGACTATGCCGGTCACTATGGCATCTTCCAGGTCGTGGATGCTGTAGGCAATATCGTCAGCCAGTTCCATAATTGAACAATCGAACGATTTAAAACGTGTTTTGGCAAGATACTGATTAAAAGAAAAAAATTCACAGAACCTGTCTCTATCTTGCTGTTCAAGCGGCGCCAGTAGCCAGTCGAAGGTGTCCTGGTCATCGTCGAACAGCCCTTTGGCCGGCTGCCAGTCTGTCAGTTTCTCGGATGCAGGTTGGCTGAGCCGTAATCTACTTTGTAGGTTTGGGTATTTCACCAGACCTAGCAGCGTACGACGGCAAAGATTCATGCCTGCATCCGGGCTATAGGGCTCGAGTTTAGTCACAATACGAAACGTCTGGCCGTTGCCCTCAAAACCGCCGTGCTCACGCATCATATAGTTAAGCGCTGATTCACCGCCGTGACCAAAAGGAGGGTGACCAATATCGTGGGCAAGACACAAGGCTTCGATCAAATTATCGTTTAACGCCAACTGTTCACTTTGCTGGGGATACTTCTGACGTAGTTGTGCGGCTATGCCCTGACCAATCTGCGAAGCTTCTAGTGAATGGGTAAGGCGGGTGCGGTGAAAATCGTTCATACCCACACCCAATACCTGGGTTTTTGCCTGCAAACGGCGAAAGGCGGCAGAATGTAACACTCTGGCTTTGTCACGCTGGAAGGGTGAGCGGTGATCCCCCTGTCTTTCAGGTTGCGTTTGTTGTCGTGCAAGCCAGAGGGACATTCACTACTCCTGTGTTATTTCGTCCAGACTTAAAGAGAAGCTTGGTACATAGGCTTCAAGGAAATAATTGACCTCATCGGACTGATAATCTTTGAGTATGTTATCCAGGCGACGCTTAGCCAGTTCAAATTCATGATTACCCGCAGACAGCTCTTCCAGGGTTTTTAGATAGGCGCAGATAATATCCGCAGCTTTGATAATGAACTTCTCATCACTTGATTGGTATTGCCCGTCGATAAGTTCGGCATAATCCTGGCGAAAGGCATCAGGTGCCATCTCAATGAGTTTCTGTTCGGCAATTTGCTCAATCTTCTTATATTCCTGCTGAATAGCCGGATTGTAATACTTGACCGGGGTTGGCAGATCTCCGGTCAGTACTTCGGATACGTCATGGAACATGGCAAGCGTGGCGATGCGAAACGGATCCAGTGTGCCGCCATAAAAACGGTTGCGGATCATCGCCAATGCATGAGCCACCATGGCCACCTGCAAACTGTGTTCCTGCACGTTTTCGGTGCTTACGTTACGCATCAAAGGCCAGCGATTGATCAGTTTCATCCTGGCCAAGTGGGCAAAAAAGTGGCTTTGAGAACTACTCACTGGCCATTGTCCTGACGATAACCGGCAAAGAAACGCTCAACTTTACCCAGCGCAGACTGGAGAACATCGGCATGGGGCAAAAATACCAGGCGGAAATAGCAGCCGTCCCTTAAGTTAAAGGCGCTGCCATGGACCAACAGTACTTTTTCCTGACGTAATAAATCGAGGATCATTTGCTCATCATTACGAATGTTGAATCTGGCCACATCTACTTTAGCAAAACAGTACATGGCGCCTTTGGGCTTTACGCAAGAAATACCGGGAATCTTTTCCAATAAGCGCCATGCCGTGTCTCGCTGCAGACGAAGACGGCCGTCGGCTTTGACCAGATCGTTAATACTTTGATAGCCGCCCAATGCGGTTTGTACCGCATGTTGGCAGGGCACATTGGCGCACATGCGCATGGAGGCCAGCAGATTGAGCCCCTCCATATAACTTCGCCCCAACTTTTTATTACCGCTCAGTACCATCCAGCCAGAACGGAAGCCCGCTACCCGATAGTTTTTAGACAAGCCACTAAAAGTGACAAACAACAGGTCATCAGCCAATGAGGCAATACAGGTGTGTTTGGCTTCGTCGTAGAGGATCTTGTCATAGATCTCATCGCTGAAAATCACCAGGCCGTGGGTACGCGCTACCTCAATTATTTCCAACAACAGCTCTTTGCTGTACACCGCGCCGGTCGGGTTGTTTGGGTTAATCAACACAATAGCGCGAGTGTTAGGGGTAATTTTGGCCTTGATATCTTCTATGTCTGGAAACCAGCCAGCCTGTTCGTCACAGCGATAATGTACTGGTGTGCCGGAAGATAATGTGACTGCGGCTGTCCACAATGGGTAATCTGGCGCTGGCAGTAATACCTCATCGCCCATATTCAACAGGGCCTGCATGGCCATCACAATCAGCTCACTCACCCCATTACCAATAAACACATCTTCAATATCAATGTTTTTGACATTCTGCTGCTGGTAATACTGCATTACGGCTACACGGGCAGAGTAGAGGCCTTTGGCATCTGCGTAGCCTTGTGCGGTAGGAAGATTGTGGATGACGTCTTTAAGAATGTCGTCTGGTGCTTCAAAACCAAAGGGGGCAGGGTTGCCGATATTCAGTTTAAGTACTCTGTGCCCTTCATCCTCCAGCCTTTTCGCTTCGGCCAACACGGGGCCGCGGATGTCATAACATACGTCATTGAGTTTGCTGGATTTTACAATCTGTTTCATGAACTGCAGGGGTTGGAAAACGGGCTTACAGAGTAATACAGACTTGCAGGCTTTGTCTGCAATGCGGTAAAGAAAATTTTTATCGATCTTATATCCTGTTGAATAAGTCTGATAGGGCTTTTTAACACGAATATTGCGTCTTATCCGACACATTGGCTTACATTCACTGATTTGGCAAAGGAGCCCACTACTGATACATACAAACTAGAAGATTTTGTTGGAGTAGATGCTATGCCGATACCGTTTTTGTGGTTGGGGGTGGGACTTGGGGCATTGGCTGCGGGAAAACACCTAGCCAGAGAACGCTCGAGGGACATTGTGCTGCACCATCCTGGCGAGTCGCAACAGTCTGCAGCCATACTTAATGGTGCAGTAGTGTGCTGTGGGGTATTTGGCGTGTTTGATCATAGTGGCATTTGGATGGACGGCAGTATTATAGAGCTAAACGGTAACGGCTTGATCCGGGCTGTGTCTCCCCAACGATTCTTAGCTAACCGCAGTGGCGATAAGATTTTTGTGGCATGTGATGCCGATGGTAATGTCCTCGCCGATCTGCAAGCAGGAGAGCGTGCTGTCGCTAGAGTGTTTGAGTATTCGGCTTACGATTTGATGCGAAATAACTGTCATCAGTTTGTGCTTTCTTGCCTGACCCCAGGTGTCGGACATGTCACCTTGTTCAATGAACTAAATATCAGCGTTTCCCGTCACTTTGGTCAGTCTCTAAGCTGGCGTCCGGCCTTCGGGGTGTAAACAAGTAAAACAAGCTAACAGTGTGAATTTTAGGCAGTTAGTGGCATAAATCAGGCAAAGTTACCGATCTCTGCTTATGCTTTTAAGGCACCTTGCTGTTAGCTAATCAGTAATGGCTTGGCCTTGTTAAGACAAATCATTGCCGGAGGTTTTATGTCCCACTCTTTTAAAGAAACGCCCCACAATGCGATTACCGATAGCGGTATTGCGCGGGTTATTCCTTGCAAAGAACTGGATTTAGGCGACCCGTTGAAATGGTTGGCGCTGGGATGGCGTGACATAATGCGGGCGCCGCTATTAACTGCTTTTTATGGCATCATATTTACCGCGATTCCCTGGTTTATTACCTATATGGTGGCGTTAACCGGCTGGCACTTAATCATATTGCCTTCGATTGTCTGTTTTATGTTGATTGGGCCTTTTCTAGCGGCCGGCTTATACGACGTCAGCTGGGAGCTTGAAAAAGGTCATAGCCCGTCACTATGGCACAGTATTAAGGCCATTAAGCGCAATGCGGTGAATGAATGGGGACTGGGCATTCTGCTGTTGGTACTGATGATTTTCTGGTTAAGGGTGGCATCACTCATTCATGCCTTGTATCCCCCGTATTTAGAGGAAAACTTAGAAAATCTGCTGCCTTTCCTGGCATTGGGTACTGTGGTGGGGGCCGGTTTTACTATGTTGGTGTTTTTTATCAGTGCCTTTACTCAACCCATATTAATGGAAAGACGGGTCAATTTGGCCACAGCTGTGCTAACCAGTATGAATGCGGTATGGGTGAATAAAGTCCCCATGATGATTTGGGCCCTGATTATTGCTACTGCAGTGGGAATCGGCTTTGTGACCGGCTTTGCCGCCTTTATTATTCTGATGCCGCTTATCGGTTATGCCACCTGGCATGGCTATATCGACACTATTGAGTTAAAGCGGGAACGACACTACGAGTAATCGAGGGGAAAGCCTGCGGATTGGCGCGACCTGTATTCAGGAATGGGGGCTAGCTGAGTTTAATTTTTAGATCTGACTTGGCTTTGCAGCAACAGGGCAGTATTTCGTCATCGTCAATATAGGCCAGGGGATCGGTAATGTATTCCACCTGGCCTTCAATTAATTTAGTACGACAGGCTCCGCAAAACCCTTCGCGACAATGAAAATGGACTTCAACCTTGTGCGCTTCAAGATTCTCCAGCAGCGTCTGGTCCTTGTGGCAGGCTAACTGGGTCTGTTCATCCAAATGGATAATGTACAGCTTGTCCATTTTCATTGATTGGCCATCAGAGATCGAAGTCTCCGAAATCATCCACGCTTACTTCACTGTCGATTTGCCCCACCAGATAGGAGCTGATTTCTGACTCTTGTGGAGCGACCTGCACGTTATCTGAATTGAGGTAATTGTTCATCCATGGCAGCGGGTTGGACTTCACCTCAAAGGGGGTATCCATACCAATGGCAGCCATTCGGTGATTGGCAATGTATTCCACATACTGGCACAGAATGTCCTTGTTCAGCCCAATCATAGAGCCGTGCTGGAACAGGTAGGCAGCCCATTGCTTTTCCTGCTCAACGGCATTAAGGAAGATATCTCTGGCTTCTTCTCTGCACTCTTCGGCAATTTCCGCCATTTCAGGATCGTCCTTGCCTTTAGCCCACAGATTCAGAATATGCTGAGTGGAGCTTAAGTGCAGGTTTTCGTCGCGGGCAATTAACCTGATGATCTTGGAATTACCTTCCATCAGCTCGCGTTCTGCAAAGGCAAAAGTACAGGCAAAAGAAACATAGAAACGCACGGCTTCTAAAGCGTTAACTGAATTCATGCACAGGAACATCTTCTTCTTCAGTTCACGCAGATTAACTGTATAGCTTTGGCCGTCAACCTGATGCACGCCTTCACCCTGGGTTTGCCATAACTGGGTGGCAAAGATCAGATCATCATAGTAGCGGGAAATATCGGTGGCCCGGCGCTTTATCTCTTCGTTGAGCACGATATCTTCAAATACTTCACTGGGATCGGCGAATAAATTGCGCAGTATGTGGGTATAAGAACGAGAGTGAATGGTCTCAAAGAAGGACCAGGTCTCAATCCAGGTTTCTAACTCAGGCAGTGAAACTATCGGCAAAAACGCAATGTTGGGGCTACGTCCCTGCACAGAATCCAGAAGCGTCTGGTATTTCAGATTAGAGATGAAAATGTGTTTTTCAGGCTCACTGAGCTTTTGGAAATCAACGCGATCCTTACTGACGTCTACTTCTTCCGGGCGCCAGAAAAAACTGATTTGTTTTTCGATCAGCTTTTCAAAAATCTGATGTTTTTGCTGATCATAACGGGCCACGTTCACAGGATTGCCGAAGAACATGGGCTCAGCGAGTGGGTTAGTGCTTTGTTGGTTAAAGGTGGTGTATTTCATCGGCTCAATATCAACAGGTTATTTAGCACAGAGGCCGGTCAATGACCGGCCTTTCCATGAGGGTTAGATTTTACAGGCGCCACCGGCACAACCATCGTCTTCTTCGACAACAGTTTCTACCACGGCATCTGATTTACCGGCTGTCAGGTCTTCCTGAGTATCAGCCGCACCATCACGGGTGTTATGGTAATACAGGGTCTTGACGCCCAGTTTGTAAGCGGTCAGCAGGTCCTTGAGCAACAACTTCATCGGTACTTTGCCGCCTTCGTATTTACCTGGATCATAGCTGGTGTTGGCAGAGATGGTCTGATCCACGAACTTCTGCATAATGGCAACCAGTTGCAGATAGCCGTCGTTGGATGGAATATCCCACAACAGCTCGTACTGGTTTTTAAGACGTTCGTACTCAGGCACCACTTGTTTAAGTACACCGTCTTTACTGGACTTCACGCTGATATGGCCGCGAGGTGGTTCAATGCCGTTGGTGGCATTTGAGATCTGCGATGAGGTTTCGGACGGCATCAGGGCCGACAGGGTACTGTTACGCAGACCATAGTTCTGGATATCCGCGCGCAGTGCTTCCCAATCGTATTGCAAAGGTTCATTACAGACCGCATCCAGATCCTTTTTATAAGAATCGATGGGCAGAATACCTTTGGCGTAGGTGGTTTCATTAAACTTAGGACAGGCGCCTTTTTCTTTGGCCAGACCCACTGACGCACGCAACAGATAATATTGAATGGCTTCAAAGGCTCTGTGTACCAAACCGTTGGCACTGCCGTCTGAATAACGCACACCATGCTTGGCCAGGTAGTAAGCAAAGTTGATAACGCCCACACCCAAAGTACGACGGCCCATAGTGGCATTGTAAGCCGCAGGTACAGGATAGTCCTGATAGTCCAGCAAGCTGTCCAGTGCACGTACGGCAAGGTCGGCTAACTCTTCCAGTTCATCCAGGCTGTCGATAGCACCAAGGTTGAATGCAGACAGCGTACAGAGTGCAATTTCACCGTTTTCGTCGTTAACATGCGCCAACGGCTTGGTTGGTAGGGCAATTTCCAGACACAGGTTGCTCTGACGTACCGGGGCAACGGCCGGGTCAAATGGGCTATGCGTGTTACAGTGATCAACGTTTTGCAGATAAATACGACCAGTGCTGGCACGTTCCTGCATAAACAAACTAAATAGCTCGATGGCCTTAATTTGCTTCTTACGAATAGACGCGTCTTGCTCGTACTTCACGTACAGCTTTTCAAATTCTTCCTGATCAGCGAAGAACGCATCATAAAGTCCTGGCACATCGGACGGGCTGAACAGAGTAATGTGTTCGTCTTTGATCAGACGCTGGTACATCAGCTTATTGAACTGGACACCGTAGTCCAGGTGACGAACACGGTTTTCTTCTACGCCGCGGTTGTTCTTCAGCACCAGCAGGGATTCAACTTCCAAATGCCACAGCGGATAGAAAAGAGTCGCTGCGCCGCCGCGAACACCGCCCTGAGAGCAGCTTTTTACTGCGGTTTGGAAATATTTATAAAACGGCAAACAACCGGTGTGGAAAGCTTCGCCCCCGCGAATAGGGCTACCTAAAGCACGGATACGGCCGGCATTTATACCAATACCCGCACGCTGACTGACGTATTTAACAATGGCACTGGCAGTGGCATTAATGGAATCCAGGCTGTCACCGCACTCGATCAACACACAAGAGCTGAACTGACGGGTAGGGGTGCGCACACCGGCCATAATCGGGGTCGGCAGAGAAATCTTGAACTTGGACGCCGCATCGTAAAAACGCTTGATGTAATCCAAACGTGTTTCTTTGGGGTAATTGGCAAACAAACAGGCCGCGACCAACATGTACAGAAACTGAGCGCTTTCATAGATCTCGCCGGTAACCCGGTTTTGAACCAGATATTTACCTTCCAACTGCTTAACGGCGGCATAGCTGAAGTTCATATCACGCCAGTGATCCAGATAAGCATCCATCTGTTCAAATTCGCTTTGGGTGTAGTCCTCAAGCAGATGCTTGTCGTACTTACCCATGTCGACCATACGTACCACATGCTGGTAAAGCGCTGGCGGTTCAAATTGACCGTAGGCCTTCTTGCGCAAATGGAAAATGGCCAAGCGGGCAGCCAGGTACTGATAATCTGGACTGTCTTTACAGATAAGATCTGCCGCTGACTTGATCAGTGTCTCGTGAATATCAGAGGTTCTGATGCCATCGTAGAATTGAATATGAGCCTTAATTTCTACCTGAGAGACCGACACATTGTGTAATCCCTTTGCAGCCCAGGTGATGACTTTATGAATTTTGTCGAGATCAATTGGCTCTTGTTCGCCAGAGCGTTTGGTAACGAGAAGCGTATTATTCATGCCGGTAGCCGTCTTATTGTTATCAGTTAGCGCAAAATGCCTGCAAACAACCCCTTGTTTGCAGAAGAAAACAGCGAATCCTGTGGTTTGCCATGTGATTCGCACTGACACAAGATAGTGAGGTTTTTATCTTTATGCAACCCAATATCTGGTGGTTTAATGGCCGAACAAATCAATAGTTGCTATGAGGTTAGTAGCGACTCACCGAAGAGTCGCTATAAAGACTTTGATGATAGGAATGCAAGCAAAAAATCAGAGAATTTTGCGCGGCTAAATTTTTTATTTCTTAAACTCGCTGGCTTTATTATCTGTCGATATATAGTGCTTATCAGTTTATGTTGGCACTAGATCTTGTGTTGAACGGTTTTTGTTAGGGTGTTTGGATGCGAGATGCGCAGATCGGTCACCCAATGCTCAGGTTGTTCACTCTGGCAGATATAACCGTACTCGGCTAATACCGCTGTTATACCGGCTGCTCTGGCCGCTTGCATATCGCGCTCGGCATCACCCACATACCAGAGTTGTGACACTGGAATATTCAATTCAGATGCCGCCACTAATAAGGGTTCAGGGTGCGGCTTTCTGACGGTCAGGGTATCGCCGCAGATCAGCGTGCCTGCCGTATTAAACTCACTGAATTGTTTTAGCAGCGGCAGGGTCAGATGAGTGGGTTTATTGGTAACGATTCCCCAAGGAATATTCTGGCTATCCAGGGTTTCGATAAGTTCGCCGATACCGTCAAACAGGCGGGTATGTTCGAAAAGCTGCTCGGCGTAATACAACAAGAAGCGCTTTCTCAGCTCCTCAAAGGCCGCTGAGCCAAATGTGATATCAGGGAACCCCAGTTTGAGCATACCCATGGCGCCATGAGAGGCGATCGGGCGGTACTGTTCACGGCTTTTAGTCGAGCGGCCATGTTCGTCAAGCAAACGATTAAGCGCACAAGCTAAATCGTCTGCGGTATCCAGCAAGGTGCCATCCAAATCAAATAGCAGCCCATTTGGGGCAACTAGTTCATGCTGCATCTGGGTTATGACAATGCAGGAGATAATTAACGTCCACATTGCTATTGGACAGGTAATACTGACCGCTGAGTGGATTTAGGTGCAGGCCTTCAATATGACGGCATAGCAGTGGTGTTTTATCTATCCAGTTCATCAGTTCTGAAGGTCGGATAAATTTGCTGTGCTGGTGCGTGCCTTTTGGCACTAGTCCCAATACATATTCAGCCCCGACAATTGCCATCAGATAAGACTTGATATTGCGGTTTAAGGTCGAGAAAAACACCTGGCCACCGGGTTTAACCAGTTTGGCACAAGCGCGCACGATGGAATCGGGATCCGGCACATGCTCGAGCATTTCCATGCAGGTCACCACATCAAACTCACCGGCGTGAGTCTCGGCGAAATCTTCCACCGTAATCAGTTCATAAGCGACCGATACACCTGACTCCAGGCCGTGCAGCTTAGCCACTTCCAATGAGTCTTTGGCCATATCGATACCGGTAACCTGTGCGCCCATCTTAGCCATGCTTTCCGCCAGGATCCCGCCCCCGCATCCTACATCCAGAGCCTTTTTACCGAACAGTCCGTGACTATGCTGGGCAATAAAGTCTAGCCTTAACGGGTTTATCTGATGTAAGGGTTTGAACTCACCGTCCAGATCCCACCAACGACTTGCCAGGGCCGAAAATTTGGCGATTTCTTGTTCGTCGACATTTTGATGGGGTGTGGTCATAGACGCGGACTGCTGAGACATAGACTAACTCACTGGAAGAATTTGGTGCCTAGTATAATCAGCCACCCCCGGGATACCAATCCTCTTTTACATCGGTGAGATGCAACATTCGGTTGTGAAGATGTCACAGCGGTTTGCTCGAATGCCTGTTATCTGAACAAGCAGCGGCTATTTATTTTTTATTTTAAGTGGTAGGATTGGGCGGTTAACAAACCTCGAATAAAGCTTGAATTCCTGGGTTTTTGTCTGTCGCTTGTGACAAACTGAGATCCGCTTGGGAAGACGTAGATTAAAGAAGGGAACAGGGCTGTATATGACCGACCGCGCCAAAGAAATTCTCCCCATAAATATTGAGGAAGAACTTAAGAATTCTTATCTTGATTATGCCATGAGCGTCATTGTGGGCCGGGCCCTGCCAGATGTGCGCGATGGCCTCAAGCCAGTACACAGGCGTGTTCTGTTCGCCATGAACGAGTTGAAGAATGACTTCAACAAGCCTTATAAAAAATCGGCCCGTGTGGTCGGTGACGTTATCGGTAAATATCACCCTCACGGCGATTCAGCGTTATACGACACTATAGTACGTATGGCGCAGCCGTTTTCACTGCGTTATATGCTGGTTGACGGACAAGGTAACTTCGGTTCGGTGGACGGTGACTCCGCCGCAGCGATGCGATACACCGAAGTCAGAATGGCCAAGATTGCTCATGAGCTATTGGCTGATTTGGAAAAAGAAACCGTTAACTTCGTACCTAACTATGACGGTACGGAGCAAATCCCCGAAGTATTACCGACTAAAGTACCCAACCTGTTGGTGAACGGTTCTTCCGGTATTGCGGTAGGTATGGCGACCAATATTCCGCCACATAACCTGACCGAAGTCATTACAGGCTGCATAGCACTTATCAATAATCCTGAAATCAGCATTGAAGAGCTGATTGAATTTATTCCGGGGCCGGATTTCCCCACTGCCGCCATGATCAGTGGCCGTAAGGGCATTGAAGAAGCCTACCGTACCGGGCGCGGCAAGATTTATCTGCGCGCCCGTGCGGAAATTGAAACTGAAGATAACGGCAAAGAAACCATTATCGTTAATGAAATCCCTTATCAGGTAAACAAAGCCCGACTGATAGAAAAGATTGCCGAGCTGGTTAAAGAGAAGAAAATTGAAGGTATTTCGGCCCTGCGTGACGAGTCCGACAAGGACGGCATGCGTATCGTTATTGAAGTAAAACGTAACGAGTCTGCCGAAGTTCTGTTAAACCATTTGTATGCCCAAACCCAGTTACAAACCGTGTTTGGTATCAATATGGTGGCCTTAGATAATAATCAGCCCAAGGTCTTCAACCTCAAGGAAATGCTTGAGGCCTTTGTGTTGCACCGCCGTGAAGTGGTGACACGCAGAACCGTATTTGAACTTAAAAAAGCCCGCGACCGAGCGCACATCCTGGAAGGTTTGGCAGTTGCACTGGCCAATATCGATCCCATCATTGAACTGATTAAAGCCTCTCCCAGCCCGGCGGAAGCTAAGGCTGGCTTGGTTGCGCAGGGTTGGTTACTGGGTGATGTATCTGACATGCTGGAAAGAGCGGGTGTGGATGCGGCACGTCCTGACTGGCTGGAACCACAGTTTGGCATTCGTGACGGTAAATATTACCTTACCGAGGCCCAGGCCCAGGCCATTTTGGACCTGCGCCTGCACAAACTGACTGGTCTTGAGCATGACAAGATTCTGGCTGAATACAAAGAGCTTCTGGAGCTGATTGCTGAGTTGATGCATATCCTGGCCAGCCCAGAGCGTTTGATGGAAGTGATCCGCGAAGAGTTGGAGAAAATTCAGGCCGAGTACGGTGACGAACGCCGCACCGAGATTACCGCTGCCAGCCATGACATTGATATTGAAGATCTGATTGAACAGGAAGACGTAGTCGTGACCTTGTCACATGAAGGCTACGTTAAGTATCAGAAGCTTAAGGAATACGAAGCGCAGCGTCGTGGTGGTAAAGGCAAGTCTGCAACCAAGATGAAGGACGAAGACTTCATTGAGAAGCTGCTGGTTGCTAATACCCATGACTATATTCTGTGCTTCTCTACCCGTGGTCGACTGTATTGGATTAAGACCTATCAGTTGCCACTGGCGAGCCGTAACGCCAGAGGACGTCCTATCGTCAACATCCTGCCATTGGAAGAAGGCGAGCGTATTACCGCGATGCTGCCAATTGCTGAGTTTGTGGAAGATAAATATGTGCTGATGGCTACCGCCTTCGGTACGGTGAAGAAGACCGACTTGACCCAATACTCACGTCCGCGTTCCAACGGTATTATTGCTGTGAATCTGAACGATGGTGATGAGCTGATTGGTGTGGCACTGACCGACGGTCAGAGCGATATCATGCTGTTCTCTGATGCCGGAAAAGTGGTGCGCTTTAATGAGAAACAGCGCGACGCAGAAACCGGTGAAGTGAAGCTTGATCCGGAGACCGGCGAAGAAATGTTGTCGCTGCGTCCCATGGGACGTACCGCAACAGGGGTTCGTGGTATTCGCCTACAGGACGGTCAGAAAGTGGTATCTCTGATTGTGCCGCAAGGTGAGGGGGCCATCCTTACTGTGACCGAAAACGGCTATGGTAAACGAACGCCATTGGATGATTACCCGGCGAAGAGCCGTGCTACTCAGGGCGTGGTTTCCATCAAAGTGTCTGAGCGTAATGGTGCCGTGGTAGGTGCCGTTCAGGTCGACGAAAATGATGAAATTATGCTGATCAGTGATCAGGGCACGCTGGTGCGTACCCGGGTCAGTGAAGTGTCTGTGATTGGTCGAAATACCCAAGGGGTGAGATTGATCCGCACCGGCGAAAATGAGCATGTAGTTGGCTTGCAGCGTATCGACGAAGTCGAGGGCGAAGAAGACTACATGGAAGAAGACGGGCAAGAACCCGCATTACAGGCAAGTTCGGACGAAGGCCAAGTGCCGGGCGACGACGAATAGACGACAGAAATCCAGTCGAGGGACAGCAATGTCCCTTTATGTATAGGATGTACGGTATGTCGGTGTTGTCTGGAACATTCACCGACGAAGTCTGTATAGCGACGAGCGGCCTGAGATAATCCTTGCGCCGCTCGTTTGCTTTTTAAGAGTGTAATAATGAACAAGGTGTATAACTTTTGTGCAGGCCCTGCCATGTTACCTGTAGAGGTCATGCAGCAGGCACAGGCTGAATTTGTCGATTGGCAGGGACAGGGTTGCTCGGTGATGGAATTAAGCCATCGCAGCAAAGATTTTATTCAGGTAGCCGAGCAGGCAGAAGCCGATTTACGCGAGTTACTGGCGATACCCAGTAACTATAAAGTGTTATTTACCCATGGTGGCGGCCGCGGTCAGTTTTCTGCCGTTCCACTTAACCTGGGCGGTAAGCAGGCGCAGGCCGATTATTTGGTCAGTGGCTCCTGGTCATCGGCGGCGGTAGATGAAGCTAAACGTTATCTGATACCCAATGTGGTTGCCAGTAGTCGCTGGCAGGACGAACGCCTGATAGTTCCCGAGCAGAATGAATGGCAACTCAACCCCCATGCAGCTTATTTGCACTATTGTCCGAATGAGACGGTAGATGGGGTCGAGATGTCAGAGATCCCGGATATCGGCACTGTGCCGCTCGTGGCGGATATGTCATCCAATATTCTGTCTAAACCTGTGGATGTCTCTCGCTTCGGTGTGATTTATGCTGGCGCGCAGAAAAACATCGGGCCCTCTGGTCTGTCTGTGGTGATTGTCAGAGACGACTTGCTGGATCAGTCCATGGCGCATACGCCCTCTATTCTGAACTATAAGATTTTGGCCGAGCAGGGCTCCATGTTTAACACGCCGCCAACCTATGCTTGGTATTTGGCTGGCCTGGTCTTTAAGTGGTTAAAAGCCCAAGGTGGTGTTGAGGCGATGGAAAAACGCAATGCCGAAAAAGCGGCATTGCTGTATGGCTATATCGACGGCAGCGATTTCTATCAGAACCGAATTCATACTGCCTATCGTTCACGTATGAATGTACCTTTCCAGTTGGCTAATCCTGAGTTGGATAAAGCTTTCTTACAGCAGTCTGAGCAGGCTGGTTTGAAAGCGCTGGCTGGGCATCGGAGTGTCGGTGGAATGAGAGCCAGTATTTATAACGCGATGCCCATTGAAGGTGTACAAGCGCTGGTTGATTTTATGGCTGACTTTGCCCGGAGGAACGGTTAATGGAGCAATTGGTATTAAACCCCATCGCTCGTATTGATGGTGAAGTGAACTTACCCGGCTCCAAAAGTTTGTCGAACCGTGCCTTGTTACTGGCTGCCATGGCAGAAGGTCAGACTGAGCTGACCAATTTGCTGGATAGCGAAGATATCCATCATATGCTTAACGCCCTGACTAAGCTCGGTGTGAGTTATCAGCTAAGTGCTGATAAGACGCGTTGCACTGTGCAGGGATTAGGACATGCATTCAAAGTTGCCGCCAAGCAAAGCCTGTTTTTGGGCAATGCCGGTACCGCCATGCGTCCTTTGTGCGCCGCATTGGCGTTATCCGATGGTGAGTTTGAACTGACGGGTGAGCCACGTATGGAAGAGCGTCCTATTGGTGCGCTTGTCGATGCGCTCAGACAAGCCGGTGCGGATATTCAGTACTTGAAAAACCAAGGCTTTCCACCACTGCTGATAAAAGGCAAGGCCCTGTCTGGCGGAACCATTCAGGTGGATGGCAGTGTCTCCAGTCAGTTTCTGACGGCGGTTTTGATGGCGGCCCCCTTGTTCGAAGGCGAGACGCAGATTGAGATAGTCGGTGAGCTGGTGTCAAAACCTTATATCGACATAACCCTGGACACCATGGCTAAGTTTGGTGTCCAGGTGGAAAATCACCAATATCAGAAGTTTGTGGTTACCGCCGGCCAGCGTTATCGCGCGCCTGGCACTTTCCTGGTGGAAGGCGATGCCTCTTCTGCTTCTTACTTTCTGGCGGCGGCCGCAATTAAAGGCGGCAAAGTCAAAGTAACAGGTATAGGGCGTGATAGTATCCAGGGTGATAAGGACTTCGCGTTAGTACTTGAAGCTATGGGTGCCAAGGTTCATTGGGGGCCAGACTTTGTCGAAGTGCAAGGCGCACCGTTGAAGGCCGTTGATATGGATATGAACCATATTCCTGACGCTGCCATGACCATTGCCACCACCGCGCTGTTTGCCACGGGTACTACGGCAATTCGCAATATCTACAACTGGCGAGTAAAGGAAACCGATCGTTTGCATGCTATGGCCACCGAACTGCGTAAGGTCGGTGCTCATGTGGTGGAAGGTCACGATTTTATCGAAGTAACGCCGCCTGCGACGCTTAAACTTGCAGAAATCGATACCTACAATGACCACCGTGTGGCGATGTGTTTCTCGCTGGTCGCATTGAGCGATACTGCGGTGGTGATCAACGACCCAGGCTGCACTGCGAAGACTTTCCCAGACTATTTTGAGCGCTTAGCGCAGATAAGTCATGCATAGCTAAAGTCCTTTCCCAATGGCATAGAGGCGCTGGCCTTAGAGTTAACGCCTTTATGCTGATTGGGTAGTTTCGTTGCTTATCCCTCCTTTACGCGTATAATTGCGCGCGTTTTTTACAACGAAGACAGTTTTGGAGATTCGATGCAAGCAGCGCCTGTCATTACCATCGACGGACCGAGTGGAGCAGGAAAAGGCACCATTAGCGCCATGTTGGCTGAAAAGTTGGGATGGCACTTCTTAGACAGCGGAGCGATCTACCGTGTTTTAGCCGTTGCCTCTTTGCATCATCAAATCGATGCAACGGATGAAATGGGCCTGATACCTCTCGCGTCCAGTCTGGACGTCAGCTTCGAAACCCAGAGTGATGGGGTTACCCGAATCATTTTGGAAGGCGAAGATGTAACTGACAGTATACGCACCGAAGAAGTTGGTGCAGTGGCGTCGCAAGTCGCTTCTTTGCCCCGTGTGCGTGAAGCTTTACTGAGGCGTCAGCGGGCATTTCGCGATGAGCCCGGACTCGTTGCCGATGGCCGGGACATGGGAACCGTCGTATTTCCCGGCGCGCAGGCTAAAATATTCCTGACCGCCAGCGCCGAAGAACGAGCAATGCGTCGCTTTAACCAGTTGAAAGATAAGGGGCTCGATGTTAGCATTGAGCGCCTTTTAACCGACATTCAGGCTCGTGACGAACGTGATACTAATCGTTCGGTGGCGCCTTTGATGCCGGCTGAAGATGCATTAGTGCTGGATTCTACTCATATGAGTATTAGCCAAGTGCTTGAAGCTGTTATGCAATATGTTCAGGAACAGTTGCATAATAAATGATGAAACAGCTCGAATGTAAGGATGCGTCGAGCCAATTGGAACAACCCCACATTAGCGGGACTGCTGAGTGGATGTCAATACTTGAATAATCACACTATGACTGAAAATTTTGCTCAACTTTTCGAAGAAAGTTTAAAACAGCTTGAAACTCGCCCTGGTGCCATTGTTAAAGGTACTGTAGTTGCTATCGACAAAGACATCGTTTTAGTAGATGCGGGTCTCAAGTCTGAAAGTGCCATCCCTGCCGAACAGTTCAAAAATGCTGAAGGCGTTCTGGAAATCGCAGTAGGCGACACTGTGGATGTAGCACTGGACGCTGTGGAAGATGGATTCGGTGAAACGATCCTTTCTCGTGAGAAAGCCAAGCGTCACGAAGCCTGGGTTGAGTTGGAAAAAGCATACGAAGAGAAAGCGACCATCAAGGGTATCATCAATGGCAAAGTCAAAGGTGGTTTTACTGTTGAAGTTAACTCTGTACGCGCTTTCTTACCTGGTTCTTTGGTTGATGTACGTCCAGTGCGTGACACTATTCACCTGGAAGGCAAAGAGCTGGAATTCAAAGTTATCAAGTTGGACGCCAAGCGTAACAACGTAGTGGTATCTCGCCGCGCGGTTATTGAAGCTGAGAACAGTGCTGAGCGTGAAAGCCTGCTTGCCAACCTGGAAGAAGGTTTGGAAGTTAAAGGTATCGTTAAGAACCTGACCGACTACGGTGCATTCGTAGATCTGGGCGGTGTTGACGGTCTGCTGCACATCA
>NZ_JAFKCS010000150.1 GCF_017255015.1 Bowmanella yangjiangensis
AGTACACCGACAGGGCCGGGCAGCAGGACCGGCAGGGCGGTTCCCAGCAGTTGCAGCACGTAGTTGACCTGCAGGGCACGGCGGTCGCCGAGCCAGGCACCGACACGATTCCACAGGGTCGCAGAGATCAGGCAGGCCAGGGCGGTCCACCACCAGTTGCCGATCAGCAGGGGATGGCCGGGCGGAAGCTGTTCGCGGGCCAGCGCGGGGAGGAAGGTCAGCGGCAGGATGTAGCCCAGGCCGGCGCCCAGGTAGGCGAGCAGCAGCGGCAGGCTGCGACGGTCGATCAGTCGGCCCGGCGCACTGGCCTGGGCGCTGGCGGGCAGCTGCTGGGCCAGGCGTCGCAACATTCCGGCGCTGATCAGGGCAAGGGGCAGGGCGACCAGCGCGATGGGCAGCCAGCGCAGCGGCCCCTGCCAGGGCGTGAGCACGACCAGCGCGCCGCACAGCAGCATGCCGCCTCCCAGGCCCAGGTAGACCAGGCCACTCAGTGCCGTGGCCTGACGCACGGCGAGCCATTCCAGCACCAGTGCCGGGGCGAGGACGAAGACCACACCGTTGCTGATGCCGTTGCTCAGGCGCAGGACGGCCAGCATGTCGATGTCGCGGGTGAATCCCTGGGCCAGGGTCAGCCCGGCGTTGAGCAGCAGCGCGACCGGCAGGCCCAGGCGCAGCCCCCGGGGGCTGGCCATGGGCAGGGCGAGCAAGGCACCGAGCAGGTAGCCCAGGTAGTTCCAGGTGGCCAGCTGGGCGCCCTGGGCCAGACTGAACAGGCCGTCGTCGAGCAGCAGCGGTAGCAGCGGGGTGTAGGCGAAACGGCCCAGGGCATGCACCGCCACCAGTGCCAGGGCGGCGGCGAGGATGGCCTTGAAGCAGTCGCGGTCGAGTTTGAGCATCGGGCCTCCGGTCGTGCTGCGCACCATAGTCGTTGTTCTCTATGGACTGTTAGTGAAAAATACTGCGATCAGTTTTCACTTTTGGTGAAAGATCATGGATGCCTGGCAACGTCTCAACCCACAACTGCTGCGCTATTTCCTCGCCGTCGCGCGTGAGGGCTCCCTCAGTGCCGCCGGTGTGCGGCTCAATTGCGTGCCGTCGAACGTCTCGGCGCGCCTGCGCCAGCTGGAGCAGCAGCTCGACACGCGCCTGTTCCGCCGTCAGGGCCAGCGGCTGCGCCTGAGCCAGGCGGGCGAGCGCCTGCGACCGCATGCGGAGCACCTCGAGCAGCTCTGCCAGCTGGCCTGGCGCAGCGTGCAGGAGGATGTGTGGAGTGGTGACTTGCGCCTGGGCTCCATGGAGACCACCGCTGCCGTGCGTCTGCCCGAGCTGCTGGCGGCGTTCCATCAGCGTGCGCCACGGGTCAACCTGCAACTGAGCACCGGGCCGAGCCGGCGCCTGGTCGAGGAGGTGCTGGCCGGGGAGCTGGATGCCGGCCTGATCGGTGGGCCGTTCGAGCATCCGCAGCTCGACTGCCTGCCGATCTGGCAGGAGGAGCTGATGCTGGTCCTGCCACCCGCCCAGGACGCCGCCAGCCTGGGCGCGCGCCCGCAAACGCTGCTCGGCTTTCCCGAAGGCTGTCACTACCGCGAGCGCCTGGAGCGCTGGGTGCTCGCCAGCGACCTGCAGGTGGCGGCGCGGCAGAGCTATGGTTCGATCGATGCGATCTTCGCCGGTATCGCGGCGGGCATGGGCATCGGCCTGCTGCCGCGCAGTCTGCTCGAGCGCCATCCACGTGTGCACCTGGTGCAGTATCAGGCCATCGCCCCGCAGCTGGGGGCGACCACCACGCTGCTGGCGCGGCGCCGCGATGCCGGCGAGCACCCGCCGTTGTCCCTGTTGCTGGAGCTGATGCGCGCGCAAAGTCCGCTCAACGAGTAAACTCGACGGCTGTTTCG
>NZ_JAFKCS010000151.1 GCF_017255015.1 Bowmanella yangjiangensis
GGCCATGCTCATGCACATGCCGAAGGGCATGATATTCACCAGCGGGATGTAATCCATGATATTCGCCGCCGGCATGCCCCCTGTCAGCGTGCGGTTCGTCGGCAATACGTTCAATGCGCTCGGCGCGGCGCCAAAACTGCATTGCAACGTCGCACCACTGCATACCTGCGGACAACCCATCACCTTCTCCAAGCCGCTCCCTGATGGAAGGGAAGCTTAGTAGAAAGTCGTTGAGTGGTGCTTTCGGCGAGCGACACTTCATGGCACGAGCGGAAGGCTCATCACGGCCTCGAGCCCTTCAGCGGAATTGCGCAACTTCAACTCACCGTTGAACCTGGCAACGATCGCCTCGACAATCGCCAGGCCAAGCCCCGTTCCACCTGCACGACCCTGATGCCAGAAGCGCCGTGTCACATCATTCAGTTGCAGCTCAGGAATTCCCCCGCCTTTGTCCTGCACGCAGAAAAGAACCATCGAACCTTCGACAGAGACTGAAAGCCCGACCTCGGTGCCGGGTGCGGTATGCCGGAGCGCATTGTCGATGAGATTGCGCAGCGCAGCCGTTGCAAGCGCTGACGGCACCGCCAGTGGATAGCGGTCTGCATCCTGGTGGAGCTTGATCTTCACGATATTGCTCCGTTCGGAGTCCTCCAGCGCCTGCATGATGATTTCGGACGGGAACGCCTGAACGCCATCGTCGAACGACAAGCGCCCCTCCACTCTGGCAAGCAGGAGAAGCTGTTCCAGAATGCAGTGCAAGCGGTCGGCGCCTTTTTCCGCCTTGCCGAGCGCGACTCGGGAGACGTCCCCATCCGTTAACCGTGCGACCTGGATATGGGTCTTTATGGCCGTGAGCGGGCTACGCAGCTCATGCGCGGCATCTCCGGTGAATCGGCGCTCTCTCTCTATCGCGCGTGAGAGTCGAAGCAGCAATTCATTCTGCGATGCAGCAAGCGGACGCAGCTCCACGGGAAGCTCGTCGACGTTGAGTGGATCCAGGTGTTCTGCATTCCTTGAAAGGAGCGCTCTGGACATCCTTGCGAGAGGTCCCAGCCCCTTACCCACGCAGATCCAGAGAACGACAAGGCCGCCAATCAGCGCAACGAGAACAGGCACTGCTGCAGCCTCCAGAATGGCGTACTTCAGACGTGCGCGTTGTTCGATTCGATCTGCCGTGCTGATTCTCACGCCATCGGCCTCCAGCGTGAAGGTTCGCCACTCGACGCCATCTGCAACCTGGGTGTGATATCCCTCGCCCATGCGCCCTATTCGCTCGCTTGGCGAGTTGTGACTCCTCACGAGAATCTCGCCTTTCAGGGACGACACCTGGCAGGCCATACCTGCCGTCAGGTTGACATCCTCGTCAGGCAAAAGGCCCGACGACCTCATTCCATCGTCCACAGCTGACAGTGATGACGCGCCAAGCATGCTCACGACTAGCTTTGCAGAGGCGGCCAGTCGTTCATCCAGCGTTCTGTCGATGTTCTTCTGCAAGTCGCTGAACATCCACGCCGCTGACACCAGCCAGAGAACGAGAAAACTGCCCCCGAGGCGGTACATCAAGCCACGCCGAATACTCACGACTCGCGCTCCCCGAGATGGCCGAGTCGGTAGCCGATGCCCCGTACCGTCTGAACAATGCTCGCGCCCAGTTTCTTGCGCAGGTTGTGAATATGGACATTGAGTGCATTGCTCTCCACGTCAACGGAAAAGCCATACACCGCATCCTTGAGTGCGTCGACGCTGACGATCCCTTTGGTATTCAGAAGCGCACAAAGCACCGCCTGCTCTTTCTTCGACAGGTCGACGGGATCGCCACTCACGAGAAACTCGCGGGTGGACGGATTGACTGAAAGTTCGCCATGCTGGATCACGTTGCTACT
>NZ_JAFKCS010000152.1 GCF_017255015.1 Bowmanella yangjiangensis
ATACGGTGCTGCGGCGCTGGAAGAGCAGCGGCCATGCCATTCGGGCCCTCGAACCTGCCGGCAATCCTGGGTACTCGGGTCTGGATACACACATGGCTTGCCAGGTCATTGAGATCGACTGCCGAAGCTCATAACGTCTATACCCATTCCGCACGCTGAACCTGACGCCTGGCCACCAGGACAGCGGCACTCGGCAGAACAATAATCACGACGCCCGCGGCGCGGATGACGGGTGTCGGCAGGAGTCGCAGTTGAAAGCAGCCATCTCTCGCACCCTGACGCGAACGCTCACCAGCCCGACCCTGCGTGACTGGCGATGGCGCCTGGCCGCCGTGCCAAGGCGATTGCAGGGGCAGGAGCCGGTGGTGCATTACTTCCATCAGGCGGATGACCCGTACAGCCACCTGACCGCCTCGTTGCTGCCGCAGCTTCAGCAGCGTTACCGGGTGCGGATCGCCAGTCACCTCGTGCCACCGCCCTCGATGGAGAATGCCCCCGACCTCGCGAGGCTTGGCGAATGGTCGGCGCGTGATGCGCGGCGGCTGGCAGGCCACTTCAAACTGGCGCCCGTCCGCGAATTTTCCGCGCCCGATGGCGGCGAGCTGCGCCAACGACTGGGGCACTACCTGGGCGCGACCTTCTACTTCGAGGGCGAGTGGTACTGGGGGATCGATCGCCTGCATCATCTGGAGCGCAGGCTGGCAGACGCAGGCCTGGCCGAGGCCGGCCTTCAGCCCCTCGTTGCACCGCCGGATCTGCTGCTGGAGGAGGGTGTGAGCAGCACGCAAGCGCCGGTGCTGCATTTCTTCTGCTCGCTGCGCAGCCCTTACACCTGGATTGCGACGCCCCGCATAAGGCAACTGGCCGAGCACTATGGCGCTGAGCTCAGGCTGAGATTCGTGCTGCCGATGGTCATGCGCGGTTTGCCCGTCCCCCTCGAGAAGCGGCTCTACATCCTTCGCGACACCAAGCGCGAGGCGGAACGCCTGGGGCTGCCGTTCGGGACGATTGCCGACCCGCTCGGGGCGCCAACGGAGCGCGGCCTGGCACTGCTCCAGCATGCCATCGGCCAGGGCAAAGGGCCCGAGTTCCTGGAGTCGTTCCTGAGGGGCGTATTCGCCGAAGGGATCGACGCCGGCTCGGACCGCGGCCTGGCCCGGATCGCCCAGCGTGCAGGGCTGGACCCGGATGAGCTCGCCGTTGCCCTGGCCGACCCGAGCTGGCGGGCAGTCGCCGAGGCCAACCGGAGCGAGATGCTGGGTGAAGGACTCTGGGGCGTACCCTCGTTTCGCATCGACGACTTGCCGGCCCTGTGGGGGCAGGATCGTATCTGGATGCTGGAGCAGGACCTGATAGGTCAACTGACCCGGCAGGGTTGAGTGACGCCGTGCTTCATTCGGCGTCGAGTCAGTTGTCCGCCTCAGACTCAGGGGAGCGGACTTGGCTCCAGACTGACCGAAACGGTTCGTCCAGCTACCAGCTTCATGCCTTCCGGTATCTCGTCGATAGCGATGCGTACGGGGATGCGTTGCGCCAGGCGAATCCAGCTGAAGGTCGGATTCACGTTCGCCAGCAGCGTGCCAGACGCCGTGCTGCGCTCGCTGTCGTTGATCCCGGCTGACAAGCCTTCCACATGACCGCGCAGTGGCTGCGGCTCGCCCATGACCCAGATGATGGCCTTGGCTTGCTCGCTGATCTGCGCCAGCTTGGTTTCTTCGAAATAGCCGGCGACATAGAAGCTGCTGCTGTCGACCAGGGTCATGACCGGCTGTCCGGCGCTGGCGTAGGCGCCCGGACGTAGCGAGAAATTGGTGACCACCCCGTCCACCGGCGCGTAGAGATCGGCTCGCTGCAGGTTGAGGGTCGCCAGTTCACGGTCTG
>NZ_JAFKCS010000153.1 GCF_017255015.1 Bowmanella yangjiangensis
CTGTGCCCAACAGAGATGTGGGCAATTTCACAACCTGGCGTCCAACTTTCGGCGGGCGTCCCGCGCCATGGGCGCAACGCGCGCGGACACCGGCCGGCTGACCTGCCAGTCATCGGTTGAGCGCTTTCGCCCGGGCCGCCGCGAGGCACTTGCAGCCCCCTGCCAACAGCTCCTAGGATGGCGCCCTCCCGCTCAAGGAAGAATGGCCCTCAGCCCATGGATGAACTGCAACGACGCTGGCTCTTCGCGCTGTCCGCACCGATGGTGGCGATCAATGCCCGCTACGACGCCCGCTACGACCTGCCGAACTTCTACCCGGACAACGAGTTCGTCGACCTGACCGAGTCCTGGGACATCGCTGATCGCCCGGCCCTGCTGGCGATGATCCAGCGCATGACCGACAACGGCCATGCCAGCGATCTGAGCGGCGCCTACTGGGACAACGCGCGCCTGCTGCCAAGCGAATGGCAGAAGCTGGTCGACAGCCTGGATGCCAGCCAGCAGGTCGCCTACCGCTACGTCGCCGATACCATCCTGGTGTGCGGCTCCGGCGGTATTCGCGCCTGGGACCTGGGGCGCATGAGTTTCCTCGCCCGCATCGGTCAGCTCAACGGCTGGCTCAGCCTCGAGGAAAACCTCTGGCTGCACAGCCGCCTGAGCCTGCGAGCGCGCTACTACTACCAGAACTGGCAGAGCTACCTGGCCGGCTTTCTCATCGGCCGCAGCTACTGGAGTTGCCTCGGCCACGAGCAGGCGGACGAGCTGGCGCTGTGCATCAGCCGCCAGGGCAGCAACCCGACGCACGTCGCGCTGGCACGCGAGCTGGCGATGAACCCGGCGGCAGGACTGGATGATCTGCACTGGGACCTGGAGCTGGATCTGCCGGAAAAACCTGAATCGCTGGAGGCATTCGACTGGTCATGAGTTGCTGGGAACACCTCGGCATCGAGCCGACAGACGATCAGAACGCCATTCGCACGGCCTACCGCACACGCCTGCCCGAGGTCCATCCGGAGCGCGACCCCGAGGGTTTCCAGGCGCTGCGCGGTGCCTACGAGGATGCCCTGCGCCACGCGCGCGGCGAAGCGAGCGAGGCCAGCGAGGCGGCCGCACTGCCCAGCGCCAGCGAACAGGCCGTGCAGCAGTTCGTCGAGCTGATGCAGGATGCCGGCCGGCGCTTTCGCCCCGAGGCCTGGCAGGACTACTGCCGGGCGCTGGACCAGCTGCCGCTGGACGTGCTGGAGAGCATCGACGGCTCGCTGCGCCACCTGCTGCTCAGCAACGGGCCGTTGTCGCACCGCTGCGCGCAGCTGCTGACCGAGCGCATGGCCTGGGCCAACCGCCTGATGCAGCTGCCCTTCGAAGAAGCCGAGCCGCTCGACCAGTTGCTGCAGCGCATCGCCGAACCCGACCCGTTCGACCTCGCCACCCTCAGCGACTGGCCGAGCGTGGCGCAGGTGGAGAACCTCTGGTACGTGCGCACCCTCGAGCACCTGTTCCAGAACCGGCCGCTGCAGGAGTTCCGCGGCTGGAGCTCCCTGCACCTGTGCCTGCCGATGCCCGCCGATCCGGCCTACTACCCGCACCTGTACCGTCAGTGCACCCTGGCCGGCGTGGCCCTCAGCGGTGCCCTGGAGCACTACCAGGCGCGTCACGCCGAGCAGCCGGACGATCTCGACATTCTCTACCTGCTGGCGCTACAGAAGCAGCACCATGACCAGGATGCCCTCGACCTGTGGACGCGCCTGTGGCTGGAACGCGAGATGCCCGAAGCGGCCGCCTGGCTGCTGGCGTGGAGCGCCTACCATGCGCCGGAGCACCTGCCCCTGCTGATCATGGCCTGCGACCGCAGCCAGCAG
>NZ_JAFKCS010000154.1 GCF_017255015.1 Bowmanella yangjiangensis
GATCGAGCTGAAGATTACCCATGCAGGCTATTACATCGACTGCCTGGGTGAAGTACTCGCGCAGTACCGCAAGCATGCCAGCAACTCGTCGAAGAACACGCCGTTCATGATCGACAGTATTCTTCGCACCTATGCGCTGTTTGCCGATCATCCGCAGTATGAATATGTCAGGACACGCTTTCTGAGTTCGATGTTTCTCAAGTGCTCCAACCGTGATCGGGCATATGCCCGGCAGTTGTTGAAGCAGATTCCATTCCGACGCTGGAACAAGAAAACCTGGCGTGGCTTGGGAAGGTTGTTCTTTTCGCCGCTGGAGAAGCGCTGAGAACCATGGGCATCTGGGAGAGATTCCGCGAGCGCAGGGTCAAGCGAGCGATTCGCAAGCTACCGAAGCTCTACAGGGGGCAAGCTCGCTTTCTGCATCGCTATCCCGATTACTCCATTGGTGTCGGCAGCTATGGCCTGCCGATCGTTCATGACTGGCAGGAGGGAGCGACGCTGCGGATCGGCGCCTATACCTCCATTGCCGAACAGGTGGAGATCTTTCTCGGCGGGCACCACCGCAGCGACTGGGTCACGACCTACCCGTTTCCGGCAATGATTGATGAGGCGGCGGATGTTTCCGGTTACGCCTTCAGTCGGGGTGATGTCGTGATTGGCAGCGATGTATGGCTGTGCACCGGCGCAATGATTCTGTCTGGTGTATCGATTGGAGACGGCGCAGTGGTCGCTGCCGGGGCCGTGGTCAGTCGCGATGTGGAGCCTTATTCCATCGTCGCGGGGAATCCCGCCCGTCATGTCCGCTGGCGCTTCTCCGAAGACGAGCGACAGGCATTGTTGGCGGCTCGTTGGTGGGAGTGGCCGGAAGACGAGGTGCGTCAGGTCAGTTGCCTGCTGTGTAGCGAGCGGCTCGAAGCATTCCTGGCATATGCCCGCGACCGGGGGGCGGGCTAGGTGGATATGGTCACGTCCAGCCTTGGCTGCTAGGGCCGCTGCGTCCTTGCGAGCAGTGCTTCGGCATGGCGAGGTTCTTCTGCCCGGTAGGCCTTCAGTAGGTCCTCCTGGTATCGCTCGAATAGCCAGTTGCTGTCCTGCGGATAGCGGCGCATATGCTTCAGGTTGCGCAGGCGCTTGTGCAGCGACAACGGGAAACGACCGATATGCATGTCGGCAATGTCGATCAGTGCCAGCTCGTCGCTCGGCAAGACCAGTACGTTGCCCAGATGGATAGAGCGAAAGTACACGCCCTTGCGGTGCAGCCTGGCCAGCAAGTGGCCGAACTTGCCGATCAGCTGTGCGGCCCGTGCCGGTGCAGCCTGCTCCAGCCGGCTGCGCAGGGTATCGCCCGGTAGCGGTAGGTAATGAACCGCCGTGCCATTGACCGGATCTTCGACGCGGTACACGCCGATGATCTGCGGGCAGGTGAAGCCCAGTCGCTGCAGGGTCGTCGCATTGTCGGCAAAGCGCTTTGCGTACGGCTTCAGCGTTTCACTGGAGAAGTAGCGGCGCTTGCGGAACAGCTTCAGGAAGCTGCCGTCTTGCAGTCGCAGGACTTTGGGGCCCAGGCCGTCTTGCTCCAGAACCGTCGCATCGGCCGTCAGACGGCTAAGATCGGCAGCAGATACGCGTTGCATCAGGCCTTTTCCCTGAGTTTTCTACCGATATTGAGTGCGGTGACCAGGGCAAGCGGTATCCAGGTCAGAAACCAGTGCTCTTTGGGCCTGGCAAGGATGCCGCCACCCTCTGCGAGTCCCGCGCCAATTCCATAAACGACCAGCGCCCCGGCGATGGTGAAGTAGGTATCCGAGCGATGCTTCCAGCACGTCCACAGTGCGAGAAGGTGCATCGATAACCAGAGT
>NZ_JAFKCS010000155.1 GCF_017255015.1 Bowmanella yangjiangensis
TGGGTGCAGGACCTTTGGCCAGAAAGTCTTGCCGCCACCGGGTTCATCCGTAATCCGCGTGTGCTCAAGGCAGTGGGGTGGATGGTCAAGGCCATCTATCGCTGCTGCGATCTTCTGTTGGTGCAGTCCCAGGCTTTTGTCGAGCCGGTTGCCCGCTACGCGGAACGTCAGAAGATTATTTATTACCCCAATTCCATTGATGTCCAATACTCTCGCGTAGTAGGCATCCCGGAGGATTTGATCGAGACCCTGGATAATCACTTTTGCGTGACCTTTGCCGGCAATCTCGGGACGGCTCAGGCCCTGGAAACTCTGGTTCAAGCCGCTGTTCATCTGCGTGATGACCCAGATATTCGCCTGGTGTTGGTGGGCAGCGGTAGTCGCTTGCCCTGGCTCCAGGCACAAAAGCAGGCCCACGGGCTGGATAATCTGATCCTTCCTGGGCGCTTCCCCATGGAGGCTATGCCGTCGATCTTCGAACGCTCATCCGCGCTGCTGGTTTCCCTTAATGCAGAACCCATATTTGCTCAGACCATACCCAGCAAGATTCAGGCTTATCTTGCTGCTGGTAGGCCTATAGTTGCAGCCCTTGATGGCGAAGGAGCGCGTGTTGTGCATGAGGCGAAAGCAGGGTTGGCATCTCCGGCCGGGCAGGTGCTGCCGCTGGTCGCGAACATTCGCAGCATGTTTGCTTTGAGTGCTGAAGCACGCGCCGCAATGGGAGGCTCCGGGCAGGCATATTTTACTGAGCATTTTGAAATGCAAATGCAAACCCGCCGCCTCACGGAGTTGCTAGAGCAGGCGTGTAAATAAATGACCTTGTACCTGTTTCCTGCAGCATTCATGGCCAACACGTTTGCCATGATGTTGGTGATGATCGGCTTGAGTCTTTTGGGGCGATCCGAGCTGGCAGCTGATTTCGGGATCGTTCATGGTGCTACTGTCGCCTTGTTTTATGCGTTCTCCGGTAATGCTCGTAGCTTGATTATCGGCGGTAGCCAGATTGGTACTGTTGATATTCTGCGTCTTCGCAGCCTGATGGTGGCCCCGCTCTTTGTTCTGGCATTCGCGCTCAGTGTGGGTGTCGTGGACGTGCAATGGCCGATTGCCTTGCTACTCGTGAGCCGGCGCGCTTGTGAGTGGCTCGCTGAGGTGTTTCTCAGTGAGCATGAGGTCAACAGGTCCGGCAACCTGGTGCTGTGGTTCTTCCTTACCCAGGGGGCATTAAGCCTGGGTCTGCTTCTGGTTTTGGGATTTGATGCGCCATTCTCGCTGGCCGTTTTGGCGGTCTGGGCATTCTCTCCTCTGTTCTGGAGTGTGCGTGGGAGCTTGCTTCATTCGGCGTGGAATAGTCACAGCAATATGCTCATTGTGCGTAGCATGTTGCCGCACCTGGGCTCCACCGCAGTTATCGGTGTCTGCGTCTATGTATTTCGGCTATTCATTCTGCACCTGACTGGTAAGTCGGTCGCCGGGGATTTGTTTGCTGCGTTTGCCATAGGCGGCATTCTCGGGGCGGTCTTTTCGCAGGTCCTCGGGCCTACCCTGGTCAAAGCCGAGCGGGATGCTGGCGGCGCTCCTCTGTTGCCGACAGTGTTGACGATTGCCTGTGCACTGTCGTTGTTCGGAGGAATTGCGTTATCAGGTGTTGTGCTCGTATTCCCGACTGCACTGGATTGGACTGGTAAAGGCAACCTGTTCTGGTTTGCCATAGGTTGTTCGCTTGTCGGCGGTGTAGTCATGGTGTTGGCACAACGAATTCGCTTGCGGATTCTTCAGAACAGTGCTGGGCAGGACGTATTTGGTTCGGACATGCTCGCTAATGTGCTACTGATCAGTT
>NZ_JAFKCS010000156.1 GCF_017255015.1 Bowmanella yangjiangensis
GGTATCTACCGTGACATTCCCGTCCGCTATCGCCTGGGCAACGGCCTGTTGCGCAGCACGCCGCTGACGCTGATATCGGCCACGCGTGACGGGCGTCCGGAAAGCGTCACCGAGCAGCGCCTCGAGCATGCCCTGCGTCTGCGTCTGGGCAGCGCCGATGTGCGGCTCGAGTCTGGGCCTCATGTCTACGAACTGACCTACCGCATGAATGCGCAGCTGCTGCATCACGCCAGCGTCGATGAACTCTACTGGAACGTGACCGGCAATGACTGGTCGCTGCCGATCCGCCAGGTCAGCGTCGAGGTACTGCTGCCGGAGGGCGCGCAGATCCAGGCGGCACACGGCTACACCGGCTACCGGGGTTCGCGTGAAGGGGCCTACGAGGTGCTCGAGCAGCAGGGCAACCGCCTGCGCCTGGCGACCACGCGCGAGCTGGATGCGCGTGAAGGTTTTACCGTCGCCCTGGCCTGGCAGGCGGGGCTGGTCACTCGCCCCGGCTGGTGGGACGAGCTGCTGGTGCTGCTTGCCGACAACCTGCGGCGCATTCTGCTGGTGGCCGCTTTCAGCGGGTTGCTGCTGTTCTACGCACTGATCTGGTGGGCGAAAGGGCGCGGGCCGGCCAAGGGCCTGGTGATCCCGCTGTTCGAGCCGCCACGGGGCGTCAGTCCGCTGATGGCCGGGTACGTGTGGCGCCGTGGCCTGAAGCATGACCGCAAGGGCGTGCGGGCGCTGAGCATCATGTTCACCGACCTGGCCATTCGCGGCTGGCTCAGCCTGCAACGCGACACCAGCGGCCTGGTGCTGACGCGGGGCGAGGTGGACGGGGATGCCATACGCGAGGAGGAGCGGCGCGTGCTCAATGCCCTGATCACGCGGGAGGGCGGCTCGCTGACCCTGGGCGGGCGCTACGAACCGCGTCTGGCGAACGCCCTGGAGGTGCTGCTGAAGAGCGTCAAAGGGATCGAGCGGAACAACTTCAGCAATGCTACCGGGCACTGGCTGTTCGGTGCCTTCTTCGCCCTGGTGACGGGGATCGCGCTGCTGGTGACGTCCACGGGCGACGCGGAGGCTGCGAACAACGCCGTCTGGCTGATGCTGCTGGGAATGCTGCTGGGGGCCGGGACGCTCTACTGCCTGACCCACGGGATGATCGGGGCCGGACTTCCGCTGCTGCTGTTCGCCCTGGCGTGCCTGGGCCTGGCCGCAGGCCTGGTGGGCGGCGATGCCGTGCTGCAGTGTCTGGCACTGTTCGCCATCGTCGCCGTGGCACGCAAGCTCATGCGCTCGCCCACCATCGCCGGACGGCGCCTGCTCGATGAGCTGGAGGGCTACCGCAACTACCTGAGCCTGGCCGAGAGGGACGTGCTGGACAAGGCGGGCCAGGCCCCGGTGATGAGCATCGCGCTGTACGAGCGCCATCTGCCTTACGCCATGGCCCTGGGCGTGGAGGACAAATGGAGCGCGCGTTTCAGCGAGGCGCTGGCCAGTGGCCTGATCGATCCGCAGCTGCGTGATTACCAGCCGGACTGGTATGAAAGCCGTCGCCGTTTCAGCTCGGCGCAGGTCATGAGCAGCGCCCTGGCCACGGGCCTGAGCAGTGTGGCCGCCCTGGCCTCGACGCCACCGTCGAGCAGTTCGTCTGGCGGCTCCTCGGGTGGTTCGTCCGGTGGCGGCTCCTCCGGTGGCGGCGGCGGTGGCGGTGGAGGCGGCGGCTGGTAGCACGCCGTCGCCGTGCCGGCGAATATCCCGCGCCTGTGCGGTATTCGCTTTTTCTCGCCGGGGCGCTCGGGTAGGGTGCCGCTCCGATTTGCCCGAGAGATGGCTGCGCAGGTACGC
>NZ_JAFKCS010000157.1 GCF_017255015.1 Bowmanella yangjiangensis
GGGTCTCCCGTGTCGAGGGTTTTAATGATTTGCAGGAAATAAAAGTTCCTTGCGGGAAATACGATACGACCCTGACGCCGGCCTGCAATTCGCTCGGAAGGAATACCTCCTTGGGGGTAGGCGAACGTTCGTCGCTGCCCCGCAGCGGGGCGTACAGGCGTCGTGCTGGTGCGGTGCGGCGGCGTCGGTGATTTCTCTCAAGGAAATAATCTTTCTTGTCAGTGCTTTGCGAAGCGGCGTTGGGGCATGGAATTTGCTGGTCCCATCCACCATCACGGGCCATGGCGGAGAGCGCATGCTCCAGTTGCTACTGCGTACCTTCCTGGTCGAGCGTCGACCGCGAGACGTGCCGGAACCGCCGGCCTATCGCCAGGCACTCGCCGCATTGCCCCTGCGTCTGTTGCAGCAGGCCGGTGCCGATGCGCCGTTGCTGGAGCTGCTGCCGCATCTGCAGCGAGCATTGCAGGCGGCGGCCGTGCAGCTGTCGTTGCCGCAGCTCGGCGCACCCGGCTGGCGTCACCTGGGGGCAGCGGAAGACTGGGTGGCGGGCGACTGTCCCGCGCACTGCCTCGAGCCGCCCTTGCCGGGCCGGGTGCGCCTCTGCCCGGGCTGTCTGGCCCAGGGTCGCTACCGTGCCCTGGCCGGCCTTTACCAGGAGGACCGGCAGGGGGCGCTGTTGCGGGTGGATTTCCCGCAGCGCCCACAGCTATGGCAGCGCGAGCGCCTGCGTGAGATGAGCCGCCCCCTGGGCGAGGCGTTGCAGGCTTTCGCCGAGGAGCGGCGTCTGCGCCGACGCGAGTTGAGCGCCGAGCGCAGCGTGCTGGCGCGGGAGCTGCACGATTCGGTGGCGCAGCAGCTCAGTTACCTGCAGATCCGCGCCAGCCGCCTGCAGACGGTGCTGGACGAGCGCCAGTACGATACCGCGCAGGTCATGCTCGATGACTTGCGCGACGGCCTGCGGGTCATGCACCGGCAGGTGCGTGAACTGATCAGCAGCGCGCGGCTGACCATGGATGGCCGCTCGCTGCGCCAGGCGCTGGAAAGTTCGGTGGAGGAGTTCTCGCGCAGCAGCGGCTGCGTCTTCAGCCTGGACAACCGCCTGCCGGGCCATGCGCTGCCAAGCGAGGCGCAATTGCAGGTGCTGCAGATCGTGCGCGAGGCGCTGGCCAACGTCGTGCGCCATTCGCATGCGCGGCAGGTGTGGATTCGCCTGTGGCCACAGGGCAGCGGCGCGGTGGTCGAGGTGCATGACGACGGTGTCGGCTTACCGGCGCAGCCGCCCGAGGGCGGGCATTTCGGCGTGACGATCATGCGTGAGCGGGCGGCGGCCATCGGCGCGCAGCTGTCGATCGAGTCGGCGCCGGGGCGCGGCACCTGCGTGCGCCTGCACTGGGGGCGGACATGAGCGCGCCCTTCAGCCTGCTGTTGATCGACGATCATCCGCTGCTGCGTCGCGGGCTGGCCGAACTGTTCGAGTCGTCCGGGGAATTCCGCGTGGTCGGCAGCGTCTCCGGCGGCGCCGCAGGCATCGAGCTGGCGCGGCGCGTGGAGCCGCAGATGATCCTGCTCGACCTGCACATGCCCGGTCTGGATGGCCTGGACACCCTGCACATGCTCAAGCTCGACCTGCCGGCCAGCCGGGTCATGGTGCTGACCGCCTCGGCCGCCCGCGACGATCTGCTGGCCGCGTTGCGGGCAGGTGCCGATGGCTATCTGCTCAAGGACCGCGAGCCGGAGGAACTGCTGGATGCGGTGCGGGCCTGTGCCAGTGGGCAGGCGCGGCTCGATCCGGCGCTGTCGGCGCTGCTGGCCGGCGGCATGCGCGATGACGTGTC
>NZ_JAFKCS010000158.1 GCF_017255015.1 Bowmanella yangjiangensis
CTACAGCAACAACGATCAGCTCGATCCGATCGCCTACGATGGCACTTCAGGGAGCAACACCAATGCCATCGCGGTGAACGACTTCGCCGATCTGGAAGATGTTCTGGTCCAGACCGCGCAGGCGACACCGATCAGCGGCAATCTGACCGACGGCGTCAATGGCTTCGGTGCCGATGGCGGGCGGGTCAAGTCGGTGGTGGTCAATGGCGTGACCTACACCTTCAATGTCGGTGTCAACCCGACCATCACCGGTTCGGACGGCAGCGTGGTCAATGGCATGACCCTGAATCTGGTCCTGGCCGCCGGGGCGATGCTCTCGGTGAACATGGCGACGGGCGAGTACAGCTATGTGTCTGCCGCCAACGTGGGTAGCGGCACGACCCAGCAGGTCGGCTTCATCCTGATCGACAACGATGGCGACCAGAGCGGCCTGGCGAACCTGACCATCACGGTCGATCCGGCGGACGGCCCGATGGTGGCGCGCGATGACTATGTGATCTCACGCAGCAGCAGCTTCGACATCCCGGACTGGGCCCTGCTGGCCAATGACGGTGGGCCCAACAGCTCGATCCAGGCGATCACCAGCATCGTCTCGACTGCAGGCCTGACGGCAGTCCACGGCAGTTCCTCGGTCGCGGTGTCTTCGGCCAGCGATGGTGAGTCCTTCGTCTACCAGAGCCAGGCCGGAGGCCAGACTGCACAGGCCAAGGTGACGATCGTCGAGATCGATAACAGCGGTTCGGTGGACGGCAGCTTCCTTGACGAAATACTCATCGATAACAACAGCGGCAGGACCCTCAACGGCTACAGCGGTGACGACATCCTGATCGGCAATGGCGGCAATGACACGCTCAATGGCGGTGACGGTAACGACATCCTGGTGGGCGGTACGGGCAGCGACACGCTCAACGGTGGCGATGGCAATGACACGGCCAGCTACATCGATGCCACCAGTGGGGTGAACATCACGCTGAACAACTCCGGTAACGCCAGTGGCGGTAGCGTGAGTGGCTGGGCCTCGGGTGATCAGTTGAGCAGTATCGAGAACCTGATCGGATCGAACTTCAACGACACTCTCGTTGGCGGCAACCAGGACAACGTGCTCGGCGGCCTGTTGGGCAACGACACGCTGTACGGTGGCGGCGGTAACGATGTGCTGATCGGCGGTCGCGGCAACGACACCATGAGCGGTGGGTCGTTGGGCAACAGCAGTGGCCAGGACTCCTTCGTCTGGCTCAACGGCGACACGGGTATCGATACGGTGCTCAACTTCGTGCGCAACTTCAACGCGGGGGGCGACGGTGATCGCCTGGATCTCTCCGACCTGCTGGTCGGCGAGAGTGGCTCCTCCGGCGATATCGGCAACCTGCTCGACTACCTGCAGATCACCTCCAGTGAGCTGCCCGGCCAGGGGACTTCGGCCTGGGATACGACGATCAAGATCAGTGCCATGGGCACGGGCGACTTCAGCAGCCCGGATCAGACCATCGTGTTGCAGGACGTCAACCTGCTGGGTGACAGCAGCGTGGGTGGATACGGTGCCGGGGGGGATACCGGTAGCGTGATCCTGGCCATGCTCAATGACGGTACTTTAAATGTAGATACGGTCTGACCTTCACTTATATGATCGACCCGCTACCTTTTCAGGTAGCGGGTTTTTTTTGGCCAGGAGAGAGCAGGCATGGTCTATGTACAGCGTGACGCCGCCGGGCGTTTGCTGCGAGTCGAATACGAACCCTTCGAGGGCATGACGGAAAACCTGGCAGTCGAAAGCGAAGAACTGCACAACTGGCTGGCCGCCAAGGAGGAGGTCAAGGCCCGCCTGGATAGCCT
>NZ_JAFKCS010000159.1 GCF_017255015.1 Bowmanella yangjiangensis
AACCAGGGCAAGGCGGATGTACGCACGCTGGCCGATGGCTGGACGGTGGTCACCTGCGATCGCAGCCTCTCGGCGCAGTTCGAGCACACGGTGGCGGTCACCCGTGATGGCGTCCGTGTGCTGACCCTGCGCCCGGACGAGCAGCGCCTGGGCGCCTGAGCCGGGCGCCGCTCTCACGCCAGCTCGAGAATCTCCTCCACCGGGCGGCGCGGTTTCTGCGGCCAGTTGTTGGCCTGCGCCCTGCCCAGGGTCACCAGCATCACAGGGATTTCCTCGTCGCCCAGGGCGAAGGCACGGCTGACACCGGCGATGTCGAAACCACTCATGGGGCTGGCGGCCAGCCCTAGTGCCTGGCCGGCCAGCATCAGGTTCGACGCGGCGAAGGTGGCGCTGCGCACGGCCTCGTCACGCCGGCTGTGCGGCACCTCGGCATACATTCGCGCAGCGCTGGACTGCCAGCTGAGCGCCATCTCGCTCGGCATCAGCCCCGACGCCACCGCAGGCGACAGGCGCTCGCCAAGCGACTCGGCGCACGGCAGCACGCCGCAGACAATGAAGGTCACAGCCGCTTCGCTGACCTTGGGCTGGTTCCAGGCCAGCTCGCGCAGACGCTGTTTGCCCGCGGCGCTGCGCACCGCGACGAAGCGCCAGTTCTGCAGGTTGAACGCACTGGGTGCGCGCCCGGCCCAACCGATCAGGGCTTCGATGCTGGCGTCGTCGAGCTGATGCTGCGCGTCGAAGTGGTTGACCGAGTTGCGTTGTTCGATGGCGGCAAGCAGAGGGTGGGTCATGGCGATGTCCTGTCGTGAGTGAATGTTCGACAGGTTAGTTACATGGACCCTGGTTGATAATCTCGTTTATCGTGTGATGACCATTCACTGAAAGTTGATAATCGATGGATCGCCTGACCGCCCTTGCCGTGTTCCGCCAGGTCGTCGAGCGTGGCAGCTTCGCCGCCGCCGCCCGCCACCTGAAGCTTTCAGCGGCCGCCGTGAGCAAGAACATCGGCGAACTGGAAGCCCACCTGGCAGTCCGCCTGCTCAACCGCACGACACGCTCCATGAGCCTCACCGAGGCTGGCCAGCGCTACTACGAGCAGGTGTCGCGAATTCTCGACGACCTGCAGCAGGCCGACAGCTCCCTGGGCGAGCTGCAGGCGACCCCCAGCGGCACCCTGCGCGTCAGCGCGCCGATGTCGTTCAGCCTGGTCTGCCTGGCCGATGCCATCCCGCGTTTTCTCGCCCGCTACCCCGAGCTGACGCTCGACCTGCAGCTCGATGACCGTCGTGTGGACATGATCGCCGAGGGTTTCGATCTGGCGGTGCGCGGCAGTGATCGGCTGGAGGACTCGAGCCTGGTCGCCCGCCCGCTGCTGACACTGCGCCACGTGCTCTGCGCCGCCCCGCAATACCTGCGCCGGCACGGCACGCCGCAGGTGCCGGAGGACCTGCAGGCGCTGGAGTGCGTGCAGTTCTCGCTGTCCGGGCATGCCCGTGAATGGGTGTTCCAGCGCGGTGAGCAGGTGCGCCGCCTGGAGGTGTGCGGACGCTACAGCGTCAACTCCAGCCTGGCGCTGTGCGCCGCCCTGCGCGCCGGCCACGGTATCAGCCTGGTCCCGGAGATCTACGTACGCGACGACCTGGCCCAGGGCAGGCTGCAGCCGCTGCTCGAAGACTGGCAGATGATGCAGACGCAGCTCTACGCCATCTACCCATCACGCCGTCAGTTGCAGGCCAAGGTCCGCGTGTTCATCGACTTTCTGCTGGAGGAACTGGGCCAGCAGGCATGAGCTGCCGGCCCGGCGAGAGCCGTTAC
>NZ_JAFKCS010000016.1:0-20081 GCF_017255015.1 Bowmanella yangjiangensis
TGTCGCGGAATACTTCCCAGGTCAGGTTTTCGGCAATGCCGTTAACCTTTTCGAGCGCCTGATAAATCGGCACAGTGCCGATAGGCACCGGACTGTTACGTAAAATCCATTCGCGGGTTTCGTGAATATTGCGTCCGGTGGACAAGTCCATCACAGTATCAGCGCCCCAACGGGTTGACCACACCAGCTTTTCCACTTCTTCTTCAATGGAAGAAGTCACCGCCGAGTTACCGATATTGGCGTTTACCTTAACCAGAAAGTTACGGCCGATAATCATCGGTTCAGATTCCGGGTGATTGATATTGGCCGGAATAATGGCACGGCCCTCAGCCACTTCACGACGAACAAATTCCGGGGTGATATTGTCAGGCAGGTTGGCACCAAAATGCTCGCCTTTATGCTGGCGGTTCAGCAGTTCACTTTTGACCCGCTCGCGGCCCATGTTTTCACGTATGGCGATGTATTCCATTTCGGGGGTGATCACACCGGCCCGGGCGTAATGCAATTGGGTAACACATTTGCCGGGTTTGGCGCGACGCGACTGATGTTTGAGCTCAAAGCGCAGGTCATCCAGGCTGATATCTGCGGCGCGGGCCTTGGCATAGCTTGATGAGCTCTCCTGTAACGTTTCGGTGTCGTCACGCTCCAGGATCCAGTTTTGTCTCACATACTTAAGGCCTTGGCGCACATCAATGCGGGTATCCACATCGCCGTAAGGGCCGGAGGCATCGTATACGGGGACGGCTTCGTTGGGCTCATACACTGGCTGCTCTTTGCTACCGCCCACTAAAGTATCGGCTAGCTGAATCTCTCGCATGGCGACACGCAGGTCGGCGCGGCTGCCTTGCAGGTAAATGCGCTTGGAGTTGGGGTAGTGCTGGCCCTGCAACTGGTCTAAAAATTCCTGGGCCTGGTTACGTAATTCGCGTCTGGTTGACATAGCATTCTCGCTTATTCAGATGGCTGAAATGCTTGTCAGGAGTGTTGCAAAGAATAACGCCGGTTGGATCTTTGCCCCTGATTGGGGAGGCGGCAGCCTGAAGCCTGGGCGTTACGCTCTTGTTCCCTTCGCAGGTATTAGCCTGATCAGGTTCAACGGATCCCGCATTTGCGGTCTCAGCTCGCCCGGTAAACCGGACTGAGCACTCCGACAAGATATAAACTGTATTCAGTATAAGGGCAGAAAATCCTTAATTGCAACAGGGGGATACGCTGGTGGTTATCAGGTTGCGGTGTCCAGATATAACCGCTTTATATGGACAGCAGTGGGTTGGCAAACTGGTTCTAGTTGCACCTTTTACCACCAATGGCACTAAGAACACTAAGTAAACCGCAGGTCCAGAATAGGATGGCTTGCTTTAGTCCTTCGTGTATCTCGTGTTCTTAGTGGTTGTGTTGTAATTACTTTTTTCTGCGTTCAGCGTGGATCAGCGCACGTAAGTGGCAGTTAAGGTTGCCTTCGCCAGAGCTTTACTATTCAGGGTATAGCCGACGATGGCTGGGGAAATATCCACTGGAAAATCGAGTTTTTCATCCGGCAAGGCCCAAATAGTGAACTGGTATCTGTGCATACCATGTCCAACAGGCGGGCAGGCACCACCAAAACCGGGCTGACCGTAATCGGTGCGGGTTTCCAGCACTTTATCCAGTTTGCCGGATGCACCCCGTGGCAGACTCTTTGTATCGGCAGGAATATTCAATGCCAGCCAATGCCACCAACCACTGCCGGTTGGCGCGTCGGGATCGTAGACGGTAATGGCAAAACTTTTGGTCCCAGCCGGCGCATCTTTCCAGGCCAGGGCCGGTGATTGATTCTCTCCGTCGCAGCCAAAGCCTGAATATTCGAAGGTTTTGGCCATTCTCTGGCCTTCCTGAATATCCGGGCTACTGATTTCCAGTGCGGCTAAGGGCATGGTCAGTGGTAACGTTATCGCGAGCAGAGCAAGTTTGCGCATGGTTATGTCCTTGTAAGGGGAAAAGCTGTCGGCCATTTGGGCAACAACCTGGTTTGGTCAAGTTGTTGCGGAATTATTGTTGATTGCAGACGGCCAAATAGCAACCTTACTTGTTGCTATTGCGATGCCTATTGTAGGAAAGCTGGGTTCCCAGCCAGATACTGTAACCGTAGAGGCAAGCGACTATTGCCCATATCAGTGCGATAAGCGGAATATCGGCTGGGGAAATGTCCTGGGTGGTGATTAAAATAGTCATGAAAATGGCGAACGACAGCAGGCCCCATTTAATCAAACCTTCCAACAGGATAAAGCGCAGCAAGCCTTTTTCCTGGATATCCTGCCATTGCCTGATTTCATCAAAATCCCAGTACTGATACTTGGTGTTATATTTAATAAACAAATCTTTCAACACAGCGGCCTGTCCGTAGAAAACTATTCCCTGGTGGTTCACCGTTATCAAGCCTGTTTTTATTTTTGCTATGCCTATAGGCATTGTTTTTATTGGCTTGTCGGCATTTTTTATAGTTATTTTTTATTGAGTGCACTGTCTTGTCATCACTAGAGATGGCAGGGTGCGGAATGCATCCTAGCCGACGGCCTATAATCGGATCAATGTTAATTAATTATTTTTTAATGACGATTTTTTGCTCTAAAAAATTCCACGTTTATTTATTGGGTATTAAAAAATAAACCAGATCGGTCTGGTTTGTTTTTTAAGTGTTTTAGCTCCTTTTTGTAAGCGGCATAATTAAAGGCTTTATGGCCAGTAATATATTTATGCGTATAAAAACTCAAAGAGATTGAAAAATACCTAAGTTGAGTATTTATTTATCTTGGTGGCCACAGGCATAGGCTAACGCTGTCTGTAAAAGCAGGTTGGCCCCGGTGTGCACGTCCTGCCAGTGCGTCCATTCGTCTGGTGCGTGACTGATGCCGCCGACACTGGGTACAAAGATCATACCGGTCGGGGTAACCTTGGCCATATACTGAGCGTCATGGCCAGCGCCGCTTGGCATAACCTGATAATCAAGTCCCATCTTTTCTGCCTGCTGGCAAAAGCCCTGTATGACTTCACTGGACATAGCCTGTGGCTCAAGCCAACTCATCTGTTCAAATTCAAACATCAGATTGTGTTTACGGGCGATGCTGGACAGCACCCGTCGACAAGCATCTGCCAGATTGCGCATAGTTTGTGGATCTGTATCCCGACCGACCAGCGTGAATTCAGCTTCCCCGGGGACGGTGTGCGCATAGCCGGGTTTGAGCTCGACCCGGCCGACGGTCAGGCGGCTTTTGTCCGAGCCTTCCTCATTGATAATACGGGGGATCTCATGGGCAAAGTCGGCCAGTCCCATAAAGGCATCGCTACGCATGTCCATAGGTGCGGTACCGGCATGGTTGGCTTTGCCGATCAGTCTGACCAGCCACTTATAAACCCCGGAGATGGCCTCCACCACACCTATAGGTTTGCCGATTCGCTCCAGCACCGGCCCTTGCTCTATATGCAGCTCCAGAAAGGCCCGAAAATGCTTGGGGTCAACCCGGGCATTGAGGGCTTCTATGGCATTTAGACCACAGCTTGCCATCTCATCTTTAAGATAAATATGGCTGGCATCATGGGCGGTTTCTAGCCAATCGGGAGTCAGCTCCCCGGTGATGGCCTGCACCCCCATCATGCCGCCAAAACGTCCTTCTTCCTCGGCAAAGGCATACACCTCTAGTGGGTAGGTGACATCCAGACCGCTATCTCGCAGCACACGCATACATTCCAATCCTGCTAACACGCCTAAGGTACCGTCGAACATACCGCCTGCGGGTACCGAATCGATATGTGAGCCCATGGCGATCACTGGCCTGTCAGTATCTTGTTGCATACTGCCTATTACGTTGCCGGCACTGTCCATTTTTGCGGAAAATCCTTCGTCCTCAAACTTTTTGATTAACCATTGCCTGGCCTGCATGTCAGCCGGTGTAAAGCCGAGTCTGAATATGCCTTTTGATTCTAAGTCATACCCAATATGAGATAACTCAAGTAAATCGTTTTGGAGTCTGCTCAGGTTGGTCTGCAATTCGTGAATCATGGACTGTCCTTATGGCGGTGTGTATTTAATCAGTAGGGTGAATTTTGTTTCGTATACTAATAAATGTTAGCATGACCGTTAATGAATAAGCAGAGGAGACGTCATGAGGGCGATCCATACGCTGTTCCTGGGATTGTTGATGCTGGCCAGCATTCCGGCGTTTGCCGTGCAGTCTCTGGAATCCAGGGAAGGTTACTTTGTACTGGAATTTAGTGATTACAATGCCAGTTATGACAGTCTGGAGGTGGTGCGTCTGGTTGATGGCACACCGGATACCCAGAGTCTTCAGCAATTTAATGTGAGTGGTCAACGCCAGGCGACTATGTCGGGGTTTGCCAATGGCCACTACCTGGTGCGGCTGCTGGACAGCAGCGGCAGCGAACCGCCGATCAAGTTAGCCAAGGTATGGGTGCAGCACCGTTCTTTGTATCAGGCGCTGGCCTTGTTTGTACTTGGGTTGGCGGCATTTTCTATGCTGGTTGGGATTTTACTCGGGTTTGTGCGCAAGGAGCGAGACGGCCACTATGCTTGATGCCCAGCTAGATTCAGGTTTGGCGCTGGCTATCCTGGTAGGCTTCGGCCTGTTGTGGATTGCTTTTGGTTGGTATCTGGGACGCAACAACCAAAGTATTGATGACTATGCACTGGCGGGGCGCAATGTGGGCTTTGCCTTTGCCACCGCAACGGCCATGGCAACCTGGATCACCAGTAATACCACGCTGGTGGCTCCACAACTGGCTTATCAGTTTGGCGTCTGGGGCATGATTGGCTACAGCATGGCCGCCCTTGGTCTTATCTTGTTTGCGCCTATGGCGGCGCGGATCAAATCCTTAATGCCGCATGGCTTTACCAGCGGGGACTTTATTCGTACCCGTTTTGGCCCCAAAGCCTGGGCCGTGTTTATGCTGATCTCGCTATTTTATGCCATGGGCTGGCTGGTTAGCCTGGGCATGGCAGGGGGGATCCTGCTGTCCTCGCTCAGCGACCTGGATTATCACACCGGCATGACGGCCATCTTGCTTATCTGCGTGGTATATACCTTACTGGGCGGATTAAAGGCGGTGATTGCGACCGACTTTGTGCAATCTATTCTGATCCTGGTTGGCGTGGTGGTCATCGCCTGGTTTTGCATCGACAAGGTCGGTATCAGCCAAATTCATCAGAATGTCTCCAGGATGCAGCCAGAGCTCCTTAATCTGGCCTTTCCCGCTGCAATTATGTTTTTGTTTAACAACATCTTTTTCGGCATTGGTGAGATTTTCCATTCCAACGTCTGGTGGTCCAGAGCCTTCGCCTTTAAGGGGGGGATAGGCAAGAAAGCTTTTCTGACCGGCGGTTTGCTGTGGCTACCCATTCCTATTGTCACGGGCTTCGTTGCCTTGGCGGCCTTGTCATTAAATATCCTGCCGCCCAGCGCGGATATGGTGGGGCCGTTAGTGGCGGCCAAACTGCTGGGAGGCATTGGTGCGGTGTTTGTGTTTGTGGTGGTGTTCTCGGCCCTGGCATCCAGTATGGATAGTCTGCTGGCCGCTACGTCAGATTTGATCACCCAGGATGGCTACAAACGCCTGCTAAACCCCAAAGCCAACAGCGACCTTTTGTTGAAGATAAACAAGCGCATTGTGATAGGTCTGGGGGCGCTGACTTGGCTGTTATGTCTGCCCAAGGTGGCCACCCTGGGCGCGCTGTTAAATTTCACCGGCGCTTTTGTGGCCTCTGCCATCTGGCCGATTTTGTTTGGCTTGTATCACCCTGGCCTCACCGGGCGATTTGCAACGGCCGCGATGAGCCTGGGGATTGTCTGTGGTTTGGTTTTGTATTTTGTGATCGGCTTTTATGTGGCAGCCATCAGCGCGGCGCTGGTGTCGTTGCTGATTTGCCTGGCTGGTCTGTATTTGGCACCTGGCCAATTTGATTGGCGTGTCTTCAAAGAGGCTGAGCATGTACCTGAGTGAAACCCTTTTAGCTGTGCTGGTCTGGGTTGCCTTAGTCGGCAGTGCTCTGGCACCGGTGATTTTACTTCTGCTTTATCAGCGCGATCTCAAGGATAAGAATCTATGGTAGATCCTAACCTGGAACAGGTTGTTCAGTTTGAGCGCCGCCGTCCCGATGTTCAGGGCGATGCGCATCCGAAAAAGCTGCTGCGGGCCATCATCGAAGATGGTGACCATTTGGCCAAGCTGGCTAATCAGCATATCTATTCATCGGATCAATTTGATCGACCGACCTTGTTGCAGCTATTTCGTCTGGCCGCCAAATATGAAGCTAATCCAGACAGATTCAGCAGTTCGTTGAACGGCCAGATCCTGATTTCGGCCTTCTATGAGCCCAGTACCCGTACCCGCTTGTCATTTGAAAGCGCCTGGCATCGTCTGGGCGGTGACATTATGTCTATTACCGATCGCTCCACCACTGGCATTGCCAAGGGCGAGTCGTTAATGGATGTGGCCGAGATGTTCAATAACTACGGCGACTGTGTGGTATTGCGTGACTCTCAGGAGTCGTCTGTGCGGGAGATGATGGCGTCTCTGCGTATTCCCATTATCAATGCGGGTAATGGTACCGATGAGCATCCGACCCAGGCACTGGCCGATTTATACACCATCTTTAAATGGCGCCCAGATTTGCTGACCGACACACCGGGAAAGCCGTTAAACCTTTGTCTGGTTGGCTTCCCGGCCAAGATGCGCACGGTGCGCAGCCTGCTTAAGTTACTGTGCTATTTCCCTGAGGTATTTAGCAGTGTCACCGTGGTGAATGACAAAGGCTGTAATGCCATGTTCGCCCCCGGTCAGCTTGAGCAGCTAGAGCAGTTTGGCTTAACAGTTAATACCTCGGATGATCTCGAACAGGTGCTGCCAAAAGCCGATGTGGTGTATATCAATGCCATTTCCTGGGAAGGGGATTCCTTTAAGCAGTATGGCAAAAAGTACCATCTGGATGCGTCGTCTCCGCTTAAACAAGACGCCATCATTCTGCACCCATTGGCTCGGGGTGAAGAGCTCAGTACGGATTTGGATAGCACACATCACAACTGGTACTTCTCACAGGCCAGGGGCGCGGTGTTTTTGCGTATGGCGCTGTTAACCTGCCTGGTGAAGCGGGCTGAGCGGGTGTTGGATGTGATCTAGTTGATCTGGACCTGCGGCTTCCTGCCTGCGGTCCTGAGTCGCTGCGCAAAAGCGTGGTTTTGCTTCGCTCGCATTTTCAGGGTACTGAAAATGGCGATACATCCTGTATCGCGTCTACGTTGAAGCCTCGTTAATGCAGAAAAACAGGAGAATATATGTGTGGAATAGCAGGCATTTTCGCCGCCCGGCCCGAACAGGAGGTGGACTCGCAAGTGTTGGTCAATATGGCCGCCATTATGCATCACCGCGGGCCGGACAATTATGGTTACTGTAACCCGGCCGGTGTCGGCATGGGAATGAGCCATGCCAGGCTGTCCATTATAGATTTGAATGAAAACCGCGGCCGCCAACCCTTCTTTTTACATGGCGGTCAGATGATTTTTGCTCACAACGGTGAGTTTTACGATTATCAAAGATTGCGTGCAGAGCTGACTGCCGAAGGCCAACACTTTGAGACTAAAAGTGATTCGGAAATAGTGCCCCATCTCTATCTGCGTTTGGGCATGGCAGAAACCCTCAAGCATTTGCGCGGCGAATTCGCCTTTGCACTTTTTGATGAAAGGCAGGGATGTCTTTATCTGGTGCGGGATCGCTTTGGCATCAAGCCTCTGTACTGGACCGAAGTGAAGGGCCAGATTGTATTTGGCTCGGAAGTGAAAACCGTGTTGGCACATCCCGAGGTCAAGCCTGAGATTGATAGCCAGGGGTTGTTTCACCAACTTATTCAGGTCATGGTGCCAGGCACTACGGCCTTCAAAGGGATTCATCAGGTTGAACCTGGACATATGCTAAAAATTCAGCGTCGTGACGGCCAGTTTGAAATTGAAACCTGCAAATACTGGGATATGGATTTTCCCACACCGGAAAACCGTCCGCGCCTGGACGATGAAAGCTATATTCAGGGAGTGCGCCGTCACTTACTGGAAGCGGTGCAACTGCGCTTAAATGCCGATGTGCCGGTGGGCTGTTATTTATCCGGTGGCATTGACTCTTGTTCTATCCTGGGGCTGGCCTCGGCGGTGAGTCAGAATCCCATCCGCGCCTTTACTATCAGCTTTGACAACGACGAGTACGATGAGGCCGCCATTGCCACTGAAATGGCGCGGGCTACCGAGGCTGAGCAGGATATTCTTAAACTCAATGCCGATCTGCTGTATGACAACTTTGCCCGCACCATCTGGCATACCGAGCGCACAATTTACAACACCCTGGCGGTCGCCAAGCTGATGATGAGCCAGCATGTGCGGCATGTGGACTACAAAGTGGTGCTGACCGGTGAAGGTTCGGATGAATTGTTTGCGGGCTATCCGGCCTTTCGCAAGGACATGTTCCTGCATGGTATGGAAGGGCTGGATAAGGAGCAGGCCGAAGAATGGCAGCGCACGCTGATGGAGTCCAACAAACTGTTTCAGGGGGCTATGCTGCCCAAAGATGAGTATGTGTCAGACAGCATTAATGCCAAGGTGGGTTTTACCCCAAGTTGCCTGCAACCTTGGTTGGGGTGTTCGGATTTGGCCAGACAACTGCTGCATCCGGCCATCCGTGATGAATTAAGTGGCTATGAGCCCGGTGCAGCTATCGCCGAGCGCCTGGATGACGCCTATTTGCAAGGTCGACATCCGCTGGATAAAGCCCAATATGTATGGATTAAAACCATGCTGGAAGGTCAGATCCTGACCTGGGGCGGCGACAGGGTGGATATGGCTAATTCCATGGAAGCCCGCCCGGCCTTTTTAGATCATCATCTGGCTGAGTATGCCGCCACTATTCCGCCTGAACTGAGGATCCGCGGCAGCAAGGAAAAGTATGTGTTGCGCGAGGCCATGAAGGGCCTGTTGCCGAGCGTATTATATGAACGTCAGAAATTTGCCTTTATGGCGCCGCCGGCCCATACCGATGACAAAAAATGGCAAAAGCTCAAAGGCTTGTTTGCCCGCTACGCCTCGCCTGCCCAGTTGCAAGAAGCCGGACTAATTGATGCCGCTTTTGTCCAGGAGTTGATGTCCCGACAGGAGAGTCCAGCCACCGATGCCGCCGACAAAGTGCAAATTGATGCGGTGCTAAATCATGTGCTGGGGGTGATGCTGCTACACCATCATTTTATTCAGCAGGATATCAGTCAACTGGCCTATGACCGTGCCCAGCAGCTCGGCTGGGTTGTGTGACCTATCAAACTTGATTAGCCCGCCTGACCGAGCGCGGGCTTTTCGTTCTGAATTAAACCAGCATTTCCAGCAGGCTGTTCAGATAGCGGCGGCCTTGTTCTGTGACTTGCCAGCTCTGTTGTGTTTGGGCCAACAGTCCCATGTCGGTGGCACGTGCCAGTTTGTCAGCAATACCGTATTCATGCAGGGCCAGCCCGGTGAAACGGCTGTAATCCTCTATGGGGCAAGGTTCCACCAGACGCAGGCGGTTCATCAGAAATTCAAATGGACGGTCTTCATCTTCAACCTGATGTTGCTGATCCAGATAGGCCTTTGACAGATCCATATAGCCTTTGGGGTGTTTGACTTTCACTGTGCGGGTGATAGTACCTGCCTGAATGTCGGTGATCTTGCCGTGCGCGCCGCAGCCGATCCCCAGATAATCACCAAAACGCCAATAGTTAAGGTTATGCTGGCACTGGTGGCCCGGCTGGCTGTAGCCGGAGATTTCATACTGCGCGTATCCGGCAGCCTGCAGCAAGGCATGCCCTTGTTGCTGAATGTCCCACAAAATATCGTCATCCGGTAATACTGGTGGCTTGGAAGCAAACTGGGTATTGGGCTCTATGGTCAGTTGATACCAGGACAAATGCGGGGGCTGCTGGGCGATAGCTAACCTGAGATCTGCCAGGGCATCCTCCAGACTCTGCTCCGGTAAACCGTGCATTAAATCCAGGTTAAAGCTGCGTAGTCCCGCCTGGTGGGCATAACCCGCGGCATTTTGCGCTTGGCGGCTGTCATGAATACGCCCCAGGGCCTGAAGCTTGCCGGCCTGAAAACTTTGCACGCCGATGGAGATACGGTTAACACCAGCCTGGCGAAAGCCAATAAATTTTTCGCTTTCCACTGTGCCTGGATTGGCTTCCAACGTGATTTCTGCGTCGTTTTGCAGATTAACTCTGTCTTTTACACCGCTTAATATCCGCCCTATCCCCTCGGCGCTGAACAGGCTGGGGGTGCCGCCGCCAAAAAAAATACTGGTAACCGGCCTGTCGCCAACCCGTTTTGCATCCTCGGCCAAATCATCAAGCAGATGACTGATATATTCCGCCTCAGGCAGGCTGTGTTTTTGCCCATGGCTGTTGAAGTCACAATAGGGGCATTTCTGCACACACCAGGGAATATGGATGTACAGTGACAGGGGCGGTGCTTGCAAGCTTGGCTTAGACAAGGGCGGCTTCCAGTTGCGGTAATAACTGCTTAAGCGCCTGAGCACGATGACTTAACTGGTTTTTAACTTCGCTAGACAGTTCTGCACTGGTACAGCCTTGTTCTGGCACCCAGAATACCGGGTCGTAACCAAAACCACCGGAACCGGCGGGCGTGCGGGTAATGCTGCCTTGCCATTGTCCCTGACAAATAATAGGGGTTGGGTCATCGGCATGGCGCAGCCAAACGAGCACACAGATAAAACGTGCACTGCGCTTGTCATCGCTGACATCCTGCATGGCGTGCAGCAGCTTTTGCAGGTTGGCAGTATTGCCAGCACCTTGGCCTGCATAGCGGGCAGAATAAATACCCGGCGCGCCGCCTAAGGCGTCCACGGCCAAACCTGAGTCATCGGCAATCGCCGGTAAGCCGGTAATACGTGCGGCATGACGGGCTTTGAGAATGGCGTTTTCCACAAAGCTCAAGCCGGTTTCATCGGCATCTGGCACACCAAATTCACTTTGTACGCGAATATCCACATTCAGGGGCGAAAGCATGTTCGCCAGTTCTTTTACCTTACCTGGATTGCCGGTGGCCATTACCCATGTTTGCTGCATAGATTCACATCGATTTGCTGGAAAGCCCTAAGTTTATCAGACTACAATGCCGGTTCAGGAATAGATTGAGAATTTAAAAGGATTTAAATATGCGTTTTGCCGTTTGTCTTTTGATCTTGCCGCTCTTACTCCAACTGAACACCCAAGCCCAGACTCAGGATGTTGCCCAGCAGCTTCGTGAGGTAGTGGAAGCCATGCCACTGGAGCGGGTTCATCCCAAATATCCCCCAGAACAAGCCCGTAGTGGTCGTGAAGGCTGGGTGGAGATGAGTTATGTGATTGAAGCCGATGGAACTGTCAGTAATGCTATTGTTGAAGACTCCTCTGGCAACAAAGGGCTGGAGCGCAGTGCTATCAAGGCAATAGAACAGTGGACTTACCGCCCTGCCACGGAAAATGGCCAGCCGGTACAGCAGTGCGAATCCCGCGTACGTTTTTCATTTCGAGTGGATAAAGGGTCTGATGGAGTGACCCGTAAATTCAGAAGTCAGATCAAGCAAGGCCTGAATTTGCTGGAAGAGGGCAAGCTAGATGAGGTAAATGCGATTCTTGTCGATATGGAAAGTCGCGAGCAATGGAATCTGCTGGAAGATGCCTGGTATAACTTGTTGAAGGCGTCCTATCATGAAAAAAATAATGAGCCTTTAATGCAGCACCAAGCTTTGCATCGGGCTTTGTCGGCACCTGAGAGTACCTTGCCAAAAAAGGTGCAACTGGGATTTTTACAGAAAAAGTTGCAGATGGAAATACAGCTAAACCGCTATGCTGATGCCAAAAGCAGCTATGAACGTTTGCAGGCGTTGGATAAAGACGGCGAGGTGGTGGCGTTATTCACTCCCTACATGGAAAAGATTGAAGCGCGTATTACCGGGTCTGAGATTTTTGGTTTGAAAGGCCATATCCGGGATGACAAACCCTGGCGCCATAAACTTTCCCGACCAGCGTTTTCCGTTACGCAAGTCAATGGCCAATTGGACAAACTGGATGTTCGTTGTAAGCTGCGCCGCATTACCTTTAGCATCGAGCCAGACACAGTGTGGCAGGTGCCTGCCAAATGGGGTCAATGCCATGTGTATGTGTATGGTGAAGCCGACGCGTCTTTTACCTTGCTTGAGTTACCTGAAGAACTCCCCTCGGACTGGGACGTTGACGTACCTGCCGACTAACAGCCTGGCAGGGGGATATTTATGATCCCCCTGGTTTTTCATCCCATCTATAGCCAACTGAACCTGCCGGTTCGCCATCGTTTTCCTATCGAAAAGTACCAGTCTATCCGTGATGCACTGCAGGTAATGGGCGTGCCGGATAACTGGTTTTTTACCCCAGAGCCGCTGGATATAAAAGCCCTGGAGTCGGTGTTCTGTGCCCAGTACTTACAGCAGTTGCAATCCGGCACGTTAGCGCCGCAGGCTATGCGGCGCATTGGTTTTCCCTGGTCGGAACAACTGGTGCGCCGCACACTTACCGCCAGCGGTGGTACTGTGCTGACCGCCAGACTTGCCCTTGAGCATGGCAAGGCCATCAACCTGACCGGTGGCTACCATCATGCCTTTGCCGATTTTGGCTCGGGCTTTTGCATGATCAACGATTTATATCTGGCAGCGCTGGAAATGCTCTGTGCACCTGGCATAGATAAAGTGCTGATTGTGGACTGTGATGTACATCAGGGCGACGGCACCGCCAAGCTGGCAGAGCAGGATGAGCGGATTATTACCCTGTCGTTGCACGGTGAGAAAAACTTTCCCCATCGCAAGCAAGTTTCCGATATGGACTTCCCTTTGCCAAAAGGCACAGAAGATGAGGCTTATCTGGAGGTGCTGGACAGCGCCTTGATGCTGGCGCTGAATATCCACCGGCCCGACGCGGTGATATACGATGCCGGGGTGGATGTGCATATTAATGATGACTTGGGCCATCTGCATATCAGTACTGACGGGGTGTTTCGGCGCGACAGTCTGGTATTTAACACCTGCCAGCAATTGGGCTTGCCGGTAGCTGCGGTGATTGGCGGCGGCTATCAGCGGGATATGGCGGCCCTGACACAAGTGCATTTACAGTTGTTTCGGGCCGCTGGGGTAGTTTGACGGGGTCGTCAGATTACTTTTTCTTTGCGTTTTTTTTCTTGGCCGCGCTCTTCTTGCCTGGTGCTTTTTTCTTTTTCACCGGCAATTTGGGCGCCTTGTGCTTAGGCTTTAACTCTTCAATTACGCGGCGTTTTAATGCCTCGCCTGTGTAGCGTTCAACCTTAGGCACCATGGCAATATCATGGGCTTCCACTAAAGAAATGGCGGTGCCTTTTTTACCGGCCCGGCCGGTACGGCCAATGCGGTGCAGGTAGATATCTGCGGTACGCGGCATATCGTAGTTAATAACATGGCTGACATCCGGTACGTCGATACCGCGGGCGGCCACGTCGGTAGCGATCAGCAGCTTCACTTCCCCGGCTTTAAACCTGGCAATGGCCAGATTACGCTTGTCCTGTGGCATTTCACCTTGCAGGTAACAGTTGGCAATGCCTTCTGAGTCGAGCTTGCCGCGCAGTTCCATTAAGCGGTCACGGGTTTTTACAAACACAATGGCGGTTTGCACCTGGTTTTGCAGAATATGGCGAAGCAGGGCAAATTTATGCGCGGCGTCGTCACACAAGTGGATCCACTGCAGGATCTTACCTTGTTCACTGCGGGTAGCGCTGGCCTGTACTTCAATGGGATCCTTGAGAATGTCGCGGGCAAAGCGGGCCACACCACCGCCTTCTAAGGTGGCGGAGAACAGATAGGTTTGCTTGCGCCAGCGTGCCTCGGCGGCAATCTGGTTAACTATGCCGCCAAAGCCCATGTCCAGCATGCGGTCGGCTTCATCAAGAATAAAAATCTCGATCTCACGACAGTCAAAGCTTTCTTTCTCAATGTGTTCGAACAGACGGCCTGGGGTGGCAACCAGAATATCCAGATTCTGCTCAAGCAGATCCTTGTCGGTACCATAGTTGATACCGCCGGTGATCACGCCGCAGTTAAAGCGGGTGAACTGGCTGAGCGCCTTGGCTTGCTCAAATACCTGTAGGGCCAACTCGCGGGTAGGGGTGAGGATCAAAACACGGCAAGCACCGGGATCGCGGCGTGGATTATCCAGTAAAAATTGCAGGGCTGGCAGCAAGAATGCCGCGGTTTTACCTGTGCCGGTTGGTGCCGAGGCGAGGATATCGCGCATTTCCATGGCGGCCGGAATGACTTGTTGCTGGATCCCAGTGGGCTTTTTAAAACCCATTTCTTTACAAGCACTTACCAGCGCATCATCTAAATCCAACTCGTCAAACATCACCCGCCCCCTAATGGCCTTCATCAATCAGCCGGCGATTATAAGGTATGCCAGCGCCAATCCCTATCTTTTCGTTACCACAACATAGCCAGGGCGCAGAGGATCAGCATCAGACACACGCCTTGCTTAAACTGTCGCTCGTCCACTTTGTGATGCAACTTGTTCCCTATATAGATGGCCAGGTAAAGCACCGGGACATAGGCCAGAATGGTTAAGGCCACCGGCTGTATTTTGCCCTGCATGAGCATCACCACACTGTACAGGCTGTTCAGACAGAACCACACATACAGCAGCAGAGTGCGAAACTGGCTTTTGTTAAGCTCGCGGCTGCTGATGGCATACACCAGCAGCGGCCCACCAGAACCATACAGGCCCTGACAGATACCTGCCAGAAAGGTCCAGCTTTGTTGCCACCAGGTGAGGCGGGGTTTTACCGGCAACTGATGATAGAGCTTGTACCATTCCCTAGCCGAGAACCACAGCACCAGAATGGCAAAACCACGCTTCAGCCAAACCCCCGGCAATTGTTCCAACAATAAAATTCCCAGACCAAGACCGAGGATCATGATTGGCAAAATACCTTGTAGCAGTAATTTTGCGTCCAGTTCACGGCGAAGCTTCCAGGCCATAGCGCCGGTAGCAAAGATATTCAGCGGCACCAAAACCGGCAGTAGCTCAGGTATGGCAAACATCAGGCTGCCAATAGATACCGCAATCACCATACTGCCAAAGCCAATCATGGCCTGCACGGTAAAGCCCAGCCAAATGGCCAGGCCCAGCCATAGGTAATCAATGCTCATGATAAGGCGGCCTTAAAGCCGTCTTTATAGCGGCGTGACAAATTGAGTTTATGGCCGGATTTCAGCTGGATTTCGCCGTCGCCACTGTTTTGATAGCTGATACTTTCTACCGCATTATGATTTACCGCATAGCTGCGATGAATACGGCTGAAGCCCTTTTGCTGCAGGCGTTCGCTAAGCTCACCTAAGGTAGCGCGCAGGGGATAAATGCGCCCCTGGCTGTGCAAATTTACGTAGTTGCCTGAGGATTCCAGATAGTCGATATCGGCCACCTTAACCAGAAACTCCCGGTCCAGTTTGCGCACCAGAAAATGCTCCGGTGCCTGGCTATGGCTGTCTTCCTGTTCATCCACCGGGCGGGCTTCGCCCTTCAGGCGGCTATAAACAAAGTGATAAAGTTGGTACATCAAAAACCAGAACAGATAGCCCCAGGCATCTTTACGGTATTCGTAGAAAAACTCTCTTAGCCAGGGGCCAAAGTTGTAGTCACTACCATCTATGGCATAAACAAGCTCGCGAAAGCTGACCATCAACCCCACATGCAAAAGCGCAAACACCAGGGTAGCGAAAAAGTGCAGCAGCAACTGCCGGCCAGGGGTAGATAAACGTGGAGGAACGCGGGCAAACCAGGCAAAAAGTAATGGCGCAATCAAAAAGAAGGCCAGGGCACTGGTGTATTCCCAGGCAAATGGCTCCCACAGGGCAATTTGCGGTGTACCGTCGCGGCTGTGTTCCATCCATACTGAGGTGGCATTAATGCTGTTATTGATAAACAGGTAAGCGCCCAGCAGTAACGCCACATATAAACGTGGATGGCGGTCAAAACGTTCAAACCAGCTCACTGAAAATAACTCCAAATTTCATCCCAGCATTCCACCGCTTGTCCCCAGGCTGCGTCAATTCAGCCTTTGCTTGTATTGAGCAAGTGATGCCATCGCCATTATAGGGGCCTGACTTTACCTTAAGGGCTCACTATGACTCAAATAACAAATTCGCGTCGCTATGATGTCGACTGGCTGCGAACCCTGGCATTCGGCATTTTGATTTTATATCACCTGGGCATGTACTACGTGTATGACTGGGGCTGGCATATTAAAAGTGAGTATCAAGGGCAATTTGTCTGGTTGCAGGACCTGATGATCCTGACCGGCCCCTGGCGTATGTCGCTACTGTTTTTTATCAGCGGTATTGCCCTGGCGCTGGTAGCCGACAAATACAGTCAGGGCAGTCTGGTCAGGCTGCGCAGTGTCAGGCTGTTTATTCCGCTGCTATTCGGCATGTTCGTAATCGTTGCCCCGCAAACCTATTTTGAGGCGTTGGATCAAGAGCTGATCCAACCCGGCTATAGGGCCTTCTGGCTGGATTACATTAACCCCTGGACCTCACTGCTGGTGGAGCATCACAGTATTATTGGCCTGCTAACCTGGAATCATCTGTGGTTTTTGCCCTACTTGTGGCTTTACAGCCTTTTGGTGATTGGGTTTATGCCTTTGCTAAACAAGCTAGGGGCCAGTAACTGGCTGAGTAATGTAAAAGGCCGCTGGGTGTTATTGACGGTGATAAGCGTACAGATCATCGCCTGGTATTTCCTCAAGAAGGCTTTCCCCAGCACCCATGACCTGGTGCAGGATTGGTACAACCATGCCAAGTATCTGCCGGTGTTTATCGGCGGTTATCTGCTTGCCCGTCAAGGCAAGTGGTGGCAGCAGGTTATCGCCTGGCGAAATATGTTTTTAGCTGTGGCGGTGCTTGGCTATGTGTTTTTGCTTCTGGACAAACACGGCGCCTTTGCCTCTCTGGCCGCCCAGTTTGATACCAATATCGCGGTTAAGCTGTTTTATGGCGTGATTGGTGCCACAGGCTACTGGGCCTGGATCCTGGCCTGTGTCGGGCTGGCTGGTCATTATCTGAACCGCCCCAGTAAACTGCTGAGCTACACCGATAAAGCCATCTTGCCCTGGTATATGCTGCATCAAACCCTGATTATTGTGGCGGCCGCCAACCTTAAGGCCTTGCAGTTATCCCCTGGGTTTGAAGCCCTGGTTATTTTGCTGCTGACACTTGCTGGCTGCTATCTGGGCTATGAGATTATCCGCCGTGTGCCTTTGCTGCGCTGGCTTTGCGGGCTGAAAAACCAGCCTGCTCAGATAAAAACGGCACTTGCCCCGCAGACGCCCATGGCTTAAAAAAGGTTGTCTGTTATCACTTTTAGGCAATCTGGTGGATATTCATCCCAATCACCTTAAGCAACTGGCCTTGCATCGCCAAGGCCTCACCCACACCAACGGCTGGCAAAGCGAGCAGGGTACCCTGGACGCCATTTGCCAGCTCGGTTATGTGCAAATCGATTCCATTAATGTGGTGGAGCGCGCTCATCACCATAGCTTATGGACCAGGGTGGCAGACTATCAGCCAACGCACCTGGATAAGCTCTTAAAAGACCGGCAGATCTTTGAGTACTGGTCACATGCGGCGGCATTTTTACCCATGCAGGATTATCGTTTTGGTCTGTGGCGGATGCGCCGTATTGCCCAAGGGGAAAAGCATTGGTTTGAGCGGGACGATAAGATTATTCAGGAAGTACTGGCGCGTATTCGTATCGACGGGCCGCTAAGTGCGGCTGAGTTTGAGCACAGCGGCAGCGCCAATGGCTGGTGGAACTGGAAACCGGCCAAGCGTGCACTGGAGCAGCTGTATATGGAAGGTGAACTGATGGTCACCGAGCGGCGTAACTTCCAGAAGGTCTACGATCTGGCTGAGCGGGTTTTGCCTGCGGATACCGACACCCGCCCGCCCAGCGATGAGGAGTTTGCCGACTACCTGATTTCCCGCTACCTGCATGCCCATGGCTTTGGCAGCGCCAAGCAAATGGGCTATTTGCGTAAAGGCCCCATCCAAAAACTGCTGCAACAGCGGTTAACCAGCATGCAGGAAGAGGGCCGCCTTATCGCCTTTAACCTGGCTGGGCAGCGCTATTTCGCCGACCCACAAGACCTGGCCGACCTGCCTGAAAGGCCCGAACCCCAGGCGCGACTTTTGCTGCTATCCCCTTTTGATAACCTGGTAATTCAGCGCGAGCGCCTAAAAGCCCTGTTTGCTTTTGATTACCAGATTGAATGCTATGTACCCAAAGAAAAACGCCAATACGGCTACTTCTGCCTGCCGATGCTGTGGAAACAGCAGTTTGTTGGGCGTATGGATGTCAAAGCTGAGCGTAAAAGCGCAGTGCTACAGGTTGTACAGCTCAGCCTGGAGCCCGATTTTGTGCTGGATGATGAATTTATCCAGGCCCTACGCGAAGCATTACAAAGCTACGCCGCATTTAATGGCTGCAAGGGCTATAAGGTCTTGGCGGCAAATAGGCGGGGAGTGTTGCGGGTGGTGAATAAGCGTTAGGTTTTCTTGGCATCCTTGCTGTGTATGACTCGCTTCCCTGCGAGCCAGCCACCTTTACAAAGTTCTTCCTGAACTTTGCCCTCCGGGCCAGCTAAAGCTGTTCCAATTTGCTCCCGACAACTTGGTGAATGAGCCTAAAAGTCCAAGCAACTGTTCGACTTCCTTGTCTTATATGACACATCATCCCTGATGCGCCAGTCACTTTTCTTTGCTCGTGCAAATCAAAGTAACCAAAAGAAACACGCCCGCAGGATTCCCAACAACGTCAGTCCAGGCCACTACAAAAAGGCGGTCGTGAAAACGACGTTCCAGACGCGTCTTTCACTCAATTTGCTCCCAGCAAATTGCCCACCTTTTAGCAGCGCCCTGAACCGACCGGGAATTTTTAAGCGGGTATCAAAGCGGCTCGGGCCGCTTAGGGGGAGCATAGGTCTATTTAACAAGTAACTAGTCCATCGACGACCTGCCAACTTTTGACTTAATCAATTAGCGGAAAGTACCTAGCAACTCTCCACTAGGAATGACTGCAGATTCGTACAGGTATAAGTTGAATTGACTCGATTTTCGCGTCTAATTCTCGGTTTCACGCGGCCAGTGTCTCGCTTTGCCCAATTTGACTGACGACAGACTATTGAATTTAATGATATTTACATCCAAAGGTTTGGACATACAGAGACCTATATAAATCCCAATTCTCGCTTTCACCAATGTGGGTTGGTGCTAAAAGCGCTGGCAGACTTTGCTAAGGTGTTGTTAGTATGGAGAAAATTAAAGGAGGCTGTGACTTCTAGGCGTTTTTCACTGTGCGGTATAACGCGAATTCACAGTAATACACTGTTAGGCCTATGAAAGCACTCACAATTACTTTTAGCGTTTTGCTTGTTATTGCTTTAGCTTGGCTCAGTTTGCCGTATTGGCCTCGGAGTGCATTTCAAGACTACGTGTGGCTTTACTTGAATGATAAAAAGTTGCAAAAACTAATAACTACCGCTGATAAAACGTCTTACGACATTATCAGATGGTTACCAGATCGAGGTCATAGTGCTGGCATTAGGACTGATACCGGTTTTGATTGGCAAGAAGGGCCAACATTTAGTAAGGAGCTTGTAGCTGCTTTTGAGCAATTCAATACGAACTATTTCATGCTGGTGAAGCAGGACGGGTTCTGGGCTTTCCCGGGATTTTCGGAAGCTGAAATAGTTGATGAAAAAGAAATAAACAATGCAGTTCAGGTTCGTTCACTTGATTACTTTTATCGATTTGGGGGCGGGTTAATATTTCAGGAATGTAGTGATGAACTAATTACATCGATACCTACCGGAAAGTGCGATCAATTGCTGTTCGGAAATTGGGTTGTCGAAAAATCTTGGTTTGTGAGAAGTGTGGATGGTTTTTAGCCTAACAATCGCCATCAAAACGCCGCTTCGCGGCTC
>NZ_JAFKCS010000016.1:20091-103871 GCF_017255015.1 Bowmanella yangjiangensis
CAACACGTTGCTCGCGTTTGTGGCGGGCGTTATACCTCATACTAATATCTTTCCAAATAGGCAATGAAAGATGATTAATTTTAGCAAAGTCACGTTAAATGACTGGCGACAATTCGAACACATAGATATTGACTTCAACAGTCAAACGACTGTATTGACCGGGGCGAATGGATGCGGGAAAACTACAATATTGAATGTTTTGAGCCGCCACTTTGGATGGAATATTAACTTCAGTGCTACTCCATTCATCGGCAAAAAGAAGAAGAAAAAAATATTTAGTGATTTGAGAAGGATTCGAGATCGGGAGGAATCGAACCATCAAGCCGAAATTGTGGGAAATATTAGGTACTCGAATGGAGGAGTGTGCCAGCTACATGTTCCAGCCAATAGTGCGACAAATCCACAATACCAGCTGCAATATGCCAATCAACAGCCAGTTATTGGTCTACATATTCCGTCTCATCGACCAGCAATCTCATTCCAAAATATAGACAATCTCCCAGTAAACCCCAAGTCAAATCAGCAGCAATATCAAGAATTTCAACAGCTACTGTTACAAACATATGGATCGGCAAATGTAAGGAATCCTGGAGTTGTTTTAAAACAATCATTGATATCACTAGCATTGTTTGGTTATGGGAACGAAGCCGTTGAAGAAAACGAGGAATATAAAAGGCTATTTTTGAGGTTTCAGGAAATATTGCGGATAGTTTTACCTAAATCTCTCGGCTTCGAAAAATTGGAAATACGAATGCCCGATGTGGTTGTGATTACAAAAACCGGCGATTTTCCTCTTTCTTCAATGTCAGGAGGTGTAAACTCTTTGTTTGGTATTGCGTGGCAAATACACATGTATGGTGCTGACAAAAATGGATGCACTGTTATACTCGACGAACCTGAAAATCATCTCCATCCAAGCATGCAGAGAAGCCTGCTACCCAATCTTGAGAAAGCATTCCCTAATTATAAATTTATTATTGCGACACACAGCCCCTTTATTGTTACATCAAATCCCAATGCGAATGTTTATGGCCTGCTTTACAGTGGTGAAAGAAAAATTATTTCAGAGCATCTAGGTAAGGCAGATTTGTCCGGATCACCCGACAAGATACTTCGCGAAATATTAGATGTTCCTACCACCCTACCAATATGGGTCGAGGAAAAAATAAGCGAGATATTAAAGAAATATGAAGGGCAACCAGATACCGAAGAAAAAATATCGAAGATGTTTAATGAGCTTAAAGAATCAGGCTTGAATGACTCATTATCAATGTATGATTTTAAGAGAGAGGGGTGAACTCTTGAGGAATCTACAAAAACTGGCCGAGCCAGATATATTAGCGACTAATCACGTAGTTTGGCTTGAGCAATACAGAGCAGACAAAACAAATAGCACCAAAAAAAATCGTTATCGACATAAGGAAATAAAGCAGCAACTAAAAGATGAAACTGGGCATAAATGCGTATATTGCGAAAGTAAAATAGGTCATAACACACCTGGTGACATCGAGCATAAAATTCCTTCGTCGAAAGACGAAAACCAACATTTCGTTTGGTTTAATCTCACAATTGCGTGTACTGAGTGTAATCGACGAAAGAATGATTACTACGTTGTAGGCAACGAATTCCTAGATCCTTATTCTGATGACGTTGAAGGAATGCTGGAACATCATGGTCCGTTGGTTTACTGGAAGAGTGCCAATGTACGGGCGGAAACTACAATTCGCACACTAGAGCTTAATGGGTATAGCAGGCAACAACTTATTGAAAGGAAAATCAATAAAATTGAGGAGTTCAATAATCTAATTGAGCGATTTCTTTCCAATAGTGGTGCGCTGAAAATGCTGCTATGGCGTCAGATTGAAGAAATGATTGATAAGAAGTCTGAGTACTCAGCAATGCTATTAGAGACCGTTGAGAAAAAAGGTATAACAAGTCAAAGCACGCGGACGTCGCTACGCTCCGCCGGTGTTTGAGTCGTTGAATTGGAGAAAGTTGAGACTAATATGGATATTTTGAGCACTGCGATTCAAGTTAACCTTTCTACAATCATATTTTCCTGCATTGCTGTAATTGTTGTCTGGCGATTCCAACACGCGGGAAAGCTTCGTTTTGCTTTGGGTTTATCCGTTGTCTGTCTAAGTGGTTTGCTGGCAATTCCAGCGGCTGAATATTTTGCAGGTTCATCTATTTCAATAATTACCCTAAGTAACATAATCGGTATGTTTCATGGTGCTGGTTTGCTAATTTGTGCGACAGCTTTTAAGCCAAATAAAAAACGCGTGTAACAAGTTAAAGCATATGGAAACCAACCACTGTGCTCGCGTTTTCCGCTGTTAAACCGTAACAGTCCGTAATTGGTGCAAAGCAAACATTAACCGACAAAACATCATAAGTTGTAACCCCTAAGCGGCCCGAGCCGCCTTAATTCCCCTTTAACGCCACGCCCGAGCTGGATGCCAGGTAAACGCCTGACGATTATCAAGGATGAGAATCGAGCCGATACGAACAGGGAGTGAGTGGAGGCGACAGGCGTTTTCCCAATCCAGTTTGGGTGTTGTGTGGCGTCAGGGGCGCGTTTTCTTTGCGTCTCGTTTCTTTGCCGCGCAGCAAAGAAATGGGACTGGCGCTCCAAGGATGGAGTGTCATATCAGGCATGGATGCCGATGAAGTTTAGATTGTCACCTTTTGTACTTTCTAACGCTAAGCCAGGCAATCCATGCCGCAAGTAATAACCAAAACACCACTATGACCGTGTAAGCCAGAGGAGATTGGGGCGTTGCGCCAAACTCCGCGACCTCAAAATGGCACTACTAGTGCAAGGAACCTATTACCCTGCCAAGATCGCAAGTACAATCCGTTGCCTGCCGAAAAAAGGAGATGGGGATGGATCTGATTAATTTACTGGCCTTTGTCGTTGTTGTGGCGTTACTGGTTATCTCGCCTGGTCCCAACGGGCTGTTGATTGCCAAGACTGTGCCTGCCTCCGGTCGGGCGGCTGGCTTTGCCAATATTTGGGGATTTGTGGCGGCTTTCTATGTGCACGGTACCTTATCGGTATTTGGTATCTCGGTGTTATTGGTGCAGTCCGCTCAGGCATTTTTTATCTTTAAAATCCTCGGCGCCATGTATTTATGTTGGATTGGCGTGAAGTCTCTGCTGGCGGCCTGGAAAGCACAAACTGTGGTTGTGTCGGCCGATGTAAAAAAGGCTAAGGCGGTCAACTTTAAGGGAGCCTTTGCTGAGGGCTTTTTTACCAACGTGCTCAATCCCAAAGTGTCGATGTTCTATCTGGCTGCTTTTCCTCAGTTCCTATCTATGGACGCATCCGCCAGCCAGGCCTACTTGCTGGTATCAGCACATGCGCTTATTAACCTCATTTGGTTCTCTTGTATGGTGATGCTGTTGTCCCGGCTTAAAGGGCTGGCCGGTAGTCCAACCTTCAGCCGCTGGCTTAAGTCGGTCACTGGGGTGGTGTTTATTGGTTTTGGTGCCAAGCTCGCTTATCTCAAGCCCTAAGCCGGTTTGCTTTTTTGTGAAACGGCGCTGTGTTTAAACGGACGGCTAAAGGTTACGCCGCTCTCCCTTGCCCATTTATCAGGAGAAGTTGATGTTTTTAAGGATGGCCCCGTTTTTATTGTTATTGATGCTATTAAGTGGTTGCAGTAAACCGCTGCCCGACGACAAGCTGATGTATGCCGGTGAGTGGCAAAGCAAGGAAATGTATCTGCTGATTTTGCCTGATGGTACTGTGGCTTATGAGCGGCTTAAAAATGGCGGCACCACCTCGATAAACGGGCCACTAAAAGAATTCAACGGCGATAATTTTGTGGTGGGGTTTGGCCCGCTAAGCTCCACTTTTGAAGTATCAGAGCCGCCGCATTTGGTGGACGGGCACTGGCAAATGGTGGTGGATGGCGTGCGACTCACCCGCAGCCCCGATTAAGCCTATTTGGCTGTTTAGGAACGATTTAGTTAAACAAAAGGATTGGCAGTGAGAGCCGAGCTAAGAGCGAAAATTATTCAAGTATGCGATAAAAAGATGGCCAGTAAGGGCGAGAACGTTGGGCTGTCATTTTATGCGTTTTTTGCCAATAAGAATGACAACCCGGCACTGCTGATGGAAGCCGCTACCTGGTGGATACAAACCCATCAACTGGATCACTTCGTTAAGGCTAAAACCATTAAGCAGATGGTGGAGCAGGGCCTGTAAAGCAGGCCTGCATCTGCCATTGTTAAATTTACCCAGCACTCGCCAGGTGCTGATTGAAAAAGGCTAGGGTGCGCTGCCAGGCCAGTTCGGCGGCATCCTTGGCATAGCGCGGCGTGGAATCATTATGAAAACCATGCTGCGTGCCGGGGTAAAAGTGCACTTGATGGGCTTTGTTGTGTTGATTCAGGGTTTGCTGGTAGGCTGGCCACTGGCTGTTTACCCGTTCGTCATTTTCTGCATATTGGATCAGTAGTGGTGCCTGAATTTGTTCAACCAGCTCCAGCGGTGCGGCTGAGCCGTAAAAGGGCACTGCGGCGTTAACCAGTTCCGGCAGCTCTGCGGCCATGCGGTTGGTCATGGCACCGCCAAAACAAAAACCTACCACCCCCAGTTTGCCATTGCCTTGGGTTAGTGCTTTGGCATAGCGGGCAGCGGCGAACAAATCTTCTCGTAACTTGTTAGCATCCAGGCTGCGTTGCATGGCGCGACCGTCGTCGTCATTGCCAGGATAACCGCCAAGCGGCGCTAAACCGTCTGGTGCCAGGGCGATAAAACCGGCCTTGGCAAAGCGCCTGGCCACATCCTTAATATAAGGATTGAGCCCGCGGTTCTCGTGGATAACCAAAACCACAGGGCGCGGTGTTTCCAATGGCTGGGGCAGCACCAGGTAGCCCTTGCCTTCGCCATGGCCGTCAGGGGAGGGGTAGGTGACATAAGTGGCTTTTAGGCCAGGATCATTAAAGGATACCTGTTCGGCAGCCGCATAATCCGGGCTGAGATACTGATACAGAGTTAACGCGGTAATGCCGCCAACCGCCAGGCGGCTCAAGCCTTGCAAGAATGCACGCCTGTCCATCTGACCGTGGGCATACCGGTCGTAAAGATGGAACATTTCATCGGTCAGGGCGGGGTGGCGTGGTTTGCTCATGTTTATTCCCTAAAATGTCAGTTGTACGCTGAAACCTGATCAACAGGTTGTATAGCCTCAAGCAACTTATCGTACTTTACAAAGTCATTGGTCGCAAAACAGGCAATGCAATGACTTGAATCTGGTTCCTTTCGTGCGCATTAATTGCCTGACGCATTTTCCAATCAAGGACTCGTGATGACCGACAACAATGACTATACCCCACCAAAAATCTGGACCTGGGACGCCGAAAGTGGCGGTAAGTGGGCCAGTATTAACCGTCCTATTGCCGGGGCAACCCATGATAAAAGCCTGCCGGTGGGCAAGCATCCGATGCAGCTTTATTCGCTGGCTACCCCCAATGGCCAGAAGGCGGCCATTATGCTCGAAGAGCTGCTGGCGCTGGGTATCAAAGAGGCTGAGTATGATGCCTGGCTGATTGATATAGGTGAGGGTACGCAGTTTTCCTCTGGCTTTGTAGAGGTAAACCCCAACTCCAAGATCCCCGCCTTACTGGATACCAGTTCACTGCCGCCTATCCGGGTGTTTGAGTCAGGGGCGATTTTGCAGTACCTGGCTGACAAGTTCGGTGTGTTGGTGCCAAGCGATGCGAAAGGCAAAGCCGAATGCCGCAACTGGTTGTTCTGGCAGATGGGGGCTGCGCCGTACTTAGGTGGCGGCTTCGGGCATTTCTACGCTTATGCGCCGTTTAAGATGGAGTACCCCATCAATCGTTTCACTATGGAAGTGAAGCGCCAATTGGATGTGCTCGACCGCCATCTGGCGGAGCATCAATATATGGCAGGTGATGAATATTCCATTGCTGATATTGCGATCTGGCCCTGGTATGGCGATCTGGTACTAGGCAATATTTATGACGCCGCCGAGTTTTTGCAGGTTCAGGAATATGCCCATGTGCAGAGATGGGCGAAACAGATTGCCCAGCGCCCGGCTGTACAACGAGGTAGGCGGGTCAACCGTACCTGGGGTGAAGAGCATGAGCAATTAGCCGAACGTCATAGTGCGGCTGATTTGGACTAAGACGCTAGCAGGCGCTAATCACACTGAGCGAAATGCACTTGTGCCTGGTCAGCCTCGCTGGCTGCCGATATGGCAACCTGCTTGAGCTGGGCACTGGCGTCAAACTGCGCGCCGGTGCCAGGCCAATAGTAATGGGTGCCTAACTGCGGATTTGGGCCTTGGCATAGGGTAAGCAGCACGGGATAGTCAGGGATAAGTGCATCTTCGCCTTGCTCAACGGCCATGGCAAAGCGCAGCGAGCGGGTGGGGGTTCCACGGATCATCTGTTGCACTTCGGCTGTATAAATATGCCACTGCATCTCTGGCTCGTGATGATCATGCTGAGTTTGCACCTGCGTGATCTTTACCACAGCGCTAAAGGGCGTTTGCCGCACGGCAATGTAAAGAGCCTGTTGCTGGGCCTCGTCCAGAGCAACATGTTCAAGCTGGTTTCTCTGACTACATGCACACAGGCCAGCTGTCAGCGCGGTCAAAATCAGCCATCCTCGCCGTGCATTATGCTTCGCTGCCTGCGGCTGTGGCGTGCTGCGAATAAAGGGGTAAGTCCACCCTGGTTTCATCAAAGCCTTCCGGTACCACAAAGCTGTCCCATACGTCACGACTATAGCGGGCGATGTTGACGCTGTCGCGCTGATTACCACCCAGCATATAAAGTGATTTTCTATCCGCGCTTGTGCCTGCCACAAAGGCCACGTGCCCACCGCCTTGACGGCTTTTAATGCCAATGGCTCCATATACCGGCTGGGCAATCTGCCGGCCAAAGTGCCGCCACTCTTTGGCCCGGTAAGCTTGAGCTACTGGTGTGAAGCCACTTTGCCGCATTACCCAGGCAACAAATGAGCCGCACCAGGCATTTTCTCCGCCAGAGTCGTCTGTTCCCCAAAAACCTGCGGCTTTGAAATACGCCAGGATACGCGCATTGGCCTCGGGGCCCGGCACTTCTGTTTGACCCATTTCAGCCATGGCGATAGTCATCCAGGGCACATCAGACCGAACTGACTGCGCAGGCTCGTTCCTGGTTAATGCGGCCAGCTCGCGGTTAATTGTTCTATGTGTCTTACCATTGACGTCAACCCGTCCGTCCGGCGTCTGCATCTTGACTACCTGAGCCTGAAAATACCTGATAGCGGCAACGGTTTTGGCTTTGTCGGGATCACTACCCAGACTGCCATCGACGCTGAGCGGGGCGATATGCGCGGGGCTGAGCAATTGATTAAGCGCAATCTGCACGGCGCGGATGTCTTCGGTATGGTTAGTGCCCCCCATACCTACAGAGTGATTAAGTGTAAGCGGTGCCATGAAGTGGCCTCCCAAGCTTGACTTGAATGAACTGCACTGGCGATTATTCAGTCAAGCAGGGCGATGGCTTGTTGTCCAACACATGGCAAATAAAACCGCAAGCTGGGACACGCGAATAAGCACAATGCTGGCTAGAGTTGGCAAACACCCTACCAAGAGGAACTCTCAATGATAGATCGTGAAGCCCTGGTATTAGCGCGGATTGAACGGGCGGTTGCCCTGCTGCAAGCCCATTTGTTTGATGAGCCTCCGATAGAACTGGCAAAACTGGCTGAGGCGGCAGCGCTTTCACCTTTTCATTTTCACCGGCTGTATCGTCTGGTTACTGGAGAGACCTGTGGCCAAACCCAAAGTCGTCTTCGCTTAGCGGCGGGCGCCAAGCATTTATCGGCAGCCGCCAGCGTGACGGAGGCCGCATTGCAATCCGGCTTTTCATCCAGCCAGGCGTTTGCCAAAGCGATGAAACGCCAGGTTGCGCTCAGTCCTTCTCAGCTTCGTGATGATCCAGAGTTATTGGATAACATCATCAATCGCTTGTCGCAGCCAGCCAGCGGTAACCAGGCGAATCCACAGGGTTGGTTGGCGGTAGAGCTGGTTTCCCTGGCTCCGATGCATTTAATAACGGTGCGCACCGAGCATTTGTATCCGGACCTGTTCGATACTTATACCCGCTTGTTCGAGGCTGTGGGTGGTCCACAGCATCTGGAGGCCATTGTTGGTATGCCGCGGGATGATTCAGCGCAGCAAGCTGGGGTGTTCGACAGTGCCCTGTTGTTAAGTGAAGCGGTGGCGGGGGTACCGGATGATTTTTTCTGGCAGGACAGCGCAGCGGGCCTGTATCTGCGAACCCGCCATAACGGCAGCTTCGAGGGACTGGAAGCGGCGGTGGATAACTTGTATCTGACCCTGTTGGGGATGGATGCGCTCTGGCCGGCGGATACGCCTTGTATCTATCACTATCTGGATGACCCGGAGATGGTCGATGAGGAGCAACTTAGAACCGATATTTACTTGCCTGTTATACAAACTGACAGCCAATAAAATCGCTGTGTCTTGGTGTTCTTTGAGGCCTTCGCGGTCAGCCAATATTTAGAAAGCTAAATTAACCATAAAAAGCCTGAGCACAGGAAGACGACATTGTCCTGAAGCGTTTCTGGGTATTCTGTCTGTCCTTCCTGGTCAGACGCTTTTCGCTCAGGGCTGAGGTGCTTGCCACTGCGCTTTTATCGTCGCAATGGCGGTGGTGCGTTCTCGGTCCAGCGCCTCTTTTATGGCTTTGCCCTGAATACCCTTGGCGATAATCAGTTGAACATCCACCGCGGCGGCGGCTTGATAGGCGGCGCGAAAGTAGTCGGCCTGGGGGTAAGGCCGCTGCTCAAAATGCAACCGGCCTCTGGCGTCAGCTTCGCAGGCCAGCAACAATTGCTCAAACCGGGCTGGTTTTCGCCAGGCATCACAATGATTTAATACTCTGAGAACTGTGGTGGGTTTCAGCTCTAAGGCTTTGTGTATATGAGTATGAAATTCGCCCACCAACAGCGCCAGTTCACGACAATCGTTAGGCACTTTAAGCCGCTCGCTTAAGCGGGTAATCGCGGCCAGGCCTGATTTTTCATGGCCGTGATGAGCTGGCCATTGCTCGGGCGGGGTCAGGGCCTTACCCAAGTCGTGTACCAGTGCTGCGTAGCGCACGGCTAAATCCTGGCTGAGGGTGGCGGCCATGCGTAACACCATCATGCAATGCACGCCGGTATCGATTTCCGGGTGCCACTTTTCCGGTGCGGGCACGCCCCAAAGGGCATCCAGCTCGGCAAACCAATGTTTAAGAGCGCCGCAGCTGCGCAGGCTTTCAAAGTAAACTTCCGGGCTGGCTTCGAGCAAAGCGCGACTGGTTTCTTTCCATACCCGTTCTGTGGTTAAGGCAGTCAGTTCACCCGAGGCGGCAATAGTGCTCATCAGTGCCTGGGTTTCGGCAGCAATGGCAAAACCTAGATGGTGATAACGGGCCGCGAAGCGCGCGACACGCAAAACCCGCAGAGGGTCTTCTTCAAACGCCGCCGATACGTGACGCAGGACTTTATTGTGCAAGTCTTGCTGGCCGCCATAGGGGTCGATAATCTGACCTTGCTCGTCCATGGCCATGGCATTCACCGTCAGATCGCGACGCAGTAAATCTTCTTCTAAGGTCACACTGGGATCGGCAATGCAGTCAAAACCGGTATAACCCACTCCGGTTTTACGCTCGGTGCGCGCGAGTGCATATTCTTCACTGGTATCGGGGTGTAAAAACACTGGGAAATCGTTGCCCACCTGCTTATAGCCGAGCGCCAGCATCTGCTCAGGTGTTGCCCCCACCACCACATAATCGCGTTCAGTGATGGGGCGACCAAGCAATGTGTCGCGGACAGCGCCGCCTACCAGGTAAATTTTCATGGGCTAAAGGATTCCAGAACACAACATTGGCTGGGCACATCAATATGCCATCATGCCTTCTATGTCGCCATTATGCCAAAGCAAGCCAAGGGCAGCCAGACAGGTGTATCTGGTTTGGCAGGTGGCAAATAGTATGGGATGCTGTACAGAAAAGGAGAATATATGAAAAAAGCACAATGGGTAACGCTGTGGAGCATTGGATGGTTGCTGTTGTTAAGCGCCAGGGTCGGTGCTGAGCAGCTTAGTTTAAGTCATCCTCAATTTTCTGAGCCCTTGTTGTTTAATGTTCAGTTACCCGCAAGCTATCAAACTAAACCGGAAAAAACCTACCTGTTGATGTTGGATTTCCATCCTCGGGCTGACAGTTATTTAGGTGGCGTGCATGATTGGCTTAGCCATAACGGTGAGTGGCCTTGGCTTGAAACTATTATTGTTACTCCTGTCGCGGGTAATCCAGTGGGAAGACTGTTCGACCCGAGCGGTAACACTACCCCCTTGTTAGATTTTTTTGAGTCAGCTCTGTTTCCGGAACTGGAACGCACCTACAGAACCAATGGTTTTCGTATTTTCAGTGGCTTTAGAGTCAATGGTACGCTGGTATTGTCTGCGCTGCTGAATAAGCCCACTATGGCTAATGCCTATATTGCTGTGAGTCCTGAGCTGAAGGATGATTATGCGGGTATTTTATCCAGCGCAGCAAAGAAGCTAGCAGCGCTTCCCCAAAACCGCAGACCCTTTTTATTCTTCAGCCATGGTGACGGTGTGAAGGAAGATCACCAGTTGCCGGATTACGTCAAATTGCAGCGTCTGCTGCGAGCCTCTGCTCCATCACAATTAACCTGGCACTACCGTCAATATGCGCATCGCTATTTTATGTCGCTACCGGTGCTTTCCACTATAGAAGGGATTGAGCTGCTGTTTGATGATATTCATCAAGGCTTAGCGCCGGATTCTGAGATTGCCAACCAGGGGGTTGAGGCCATTGTGGAACACTATAAATTACTCTCCGCTCAGAAATACGGCTTTGATGTGTCTCCAAAAGCCTCTATTCAGCGCTTGGCTGATTATCAACTTGACAAAGATCCAGGCAAAGCGGTGGAAATACTAAAGCAACAGTTGGCACTATATCCAGAGGACGCATACAGCTATCACTATCTTGCGGCGGCTTATGCGAAGCGCGGGCAACATGCTCTGGCATTGCAGTATCAACATCAGGCCGTAGCGTTAGCTGATTCGATGTTGGATTGGCATAAAAAAAGGATGCAGGCCGCGCTGCAGGAGTATCAGAACCAGGATGGCCGGCAGCACAGGGAGTAAATTGGCGGCTATACTTTGATAGGAAGGCACATCCTAAGTTTCCGCTCTCATGTTAGTTTTACGCCGTCGCAAGGCAATTTCACTGCTTTTCCCAGCCCGCCTTTGACTTGCCTTCGTCGAATCGTTACCTTAGTTGCCGCCCTTATCACAGCCTGCATAGCAGACGGTTTTGCATGTATCTGAACTATTTTGGATTAGCGGACAATCCTTTTTCCATCGCGCCCAATCCTGACTATTTGTATATGAGCCCCCGCCATAAAGAAGCACTTGCTCACCTGACCTTTGGTTTGCGTGAAAGTGGCGGTTTTGTGATGTTGACCGGCGAGGTGGGAACCGGCAAAACTACAGTGTCCCGAAAGCTGATGCAGCAGTTGCCTGAAAATACCCAAGTGGCGATGATTTTAAATCCCACCTTGTCTGCACTGGAATTGCTGGCGACCATTTGTGATGAACTGGGCATTGCCTATGAGGACAATCAGGCCAGTTTGAAAAGTTTTACAGATAAAATTCTGGCGCATCTTGCCGCTAATCATCAAAAAGGTATCAATACCGTTCTGATTATTGACGAGGCCCAGCATTTATTACCCGAAGTGCTGGAGCAACTGCGCCTGCTAACCAATTTGGAAACCAATCGAGAAAAGCTGCTTAAAGTGGTGCTGATTGGTCAGCCCGAGTTGCAGCAATTACTTAAACGCAATGAATTGCGCCAGTTAGCCCAGCGCATTACCGCGCGTTATCACTTACTGCCACTGAGCGGCAACGAGGTTAAAGCTTATATCGCTCATCGTCTGCAAGTGGCCGGTGGCGATGTGAGTATTTTTGCGGCTACTGCCTTGCAGGCGGTGTATCAGATTAGTGGCGGTATACCGCGGGTGATTAATTTGTTGTGTGACCGGGCATTGACCTTGTCGTTTACCAAGCAGCATCCGGTGGTACGACGCTATATTTTTCTTGCTGCAGCCTCTCAGATCCTGGGGGACGATGTTGTGCGTCAGCGCCAGGGGAAGCAATGGACATTGATCCTGGCCGGACTGCTGGCTACGGGGCTGGCGCTGGGCTATTGGATAGGGAGCCTTCATGCTTAAGCATATCAGGGTAGACGATTTACAGCCTGGCATGGTGATTGTGCAAATTACTGCACAAAATGGCCCGGTACGTATCCGTAAGTCAGGTTTGGTCAGCAGCCAGGAAATGGTGCAGGGCTTAAAAGAAATGGGTGTGCAGGAGCTGGAAATCGATATGGCGCAAACGGTCGAATTGGAGTCGACTTATTCGGTGCCAACGGCCAGCTCGCCAACTAAAACCCTGCTGATGCAAGGCGCGCATCAAGCCAATGTTGACCATAAACTGTCAGAGCATTTTAACCGTAGTTTGTTTCTACCTTCGGTGCAGTCACTGCCGGGGCGCTGGCATTATTACGGACGAAAAACCTTGGTGGCTGCCTTGGTGTTATTTGGTGGTATGGGACTAGGCTATACCGCGGCGGTAACGCCATGGCAACAACTACTTGCCCCCAGGGAAGCGCCGACTGTAGTGATGGTGGCCGAACAGCCTCAAAATGCGGTGCCAAGCCCAGCCTTAGAACCTGAGCCAACCCCGGTAGCTGAAGAAGTCCCACAAACAGCGTTAACCCCAGAAAATACGCTAACACAGGCTGAACAGCTCGAAGAAGCCGGGGCCGTGCCGGTCGATGTGGTGAATACCGAAGCAGAGGTGCCGCTGGACAGTGTTTCCCCCGAATTATTAAGGCGATTCCGACAGGCTGTATCTGAAACTGAGCAAAGTACGGAAGAACACCAAACTCCCAGCGCGGCTAAAACGTCTCAAACATTGCGGGTAGATCAATTGCCAGCCTGGGTGTTAGCTGAGCTGCCGTCCATGAGTTTTTCCACCCACTTATACGCCTCAGTACCGACTGAACGTCGGGTGCGGGTTAACGGTGTAGAGCTTGGTGAAGGTGATTGGATTAGTGACAATTTGCGTATAGTCAGAATTGAACCACAGAAGGTGATACTGACTTACAAGGGCCAGGAATTCAGCTTGCCTGCGTTGGGGGAATGGTAAATACCTGCGGCTGTCTGACTCGCTAAGTTGCTTGCGCTGATGGGATAACTGCAAAAGGAAGAATGGATGAAAAGACAAGGTTCGTGTTTATGTGCGGCAGTGAGTTTTGAGATTGATGGCGACTTTGAACAGTTCTTTCTATGTCATTGTCAGCATTGTCAGAAAGATACCGGTTCGGCCCATGCCGCTAATCTGTTCTCCCATACCGCCACCCTTAAGTGGCATAAAGGGCAGGGCTTGGTTAAAACTTTTCGGCTGCCGGGCACCCATCATCAGCGCGCGTTTTGTTCGCAGTGTGGCTCTGCAATGCCTTATCTGCTCAGCGAGTTTTCCATGTTAGTGGTACCTGCGGGTAGTCTGGACGACAAAGTGCAGATGAAACCCAATGCCCACTTGTTTATGGCAAGCCGGGCCGATTGGGATAACGAACTGGAAAAGGTGCACAAACTGGATACCTTGCCTGGGCAGTGAGTCGGTGCTACAGCAGCAGTCAGACCTGCTGTAGCAAAACGTCTTTAAAGAACTTGGTCAGGTTTATTTTAAATTCTTCCGGCCTGACGCTGGTTTCTATTTCATCGCCGACCTTGCTCAGATCCAGTCGTTTAATCTCGTTGTACATGTTGGTGCGCACGGAGTAGAAGCTCATCACCACCGGGCATAAGGGGTCTTGCTTATTGGCTCTGACCACGATGGCCAATTTGCCGCTTTTCAATTTGACCAGCGAGCCGACCGGATGCACGCCGACACAGCGGATAAATTGCTGCACCAATGACTGATCAAGTAAGCCCTGGCTGGACGACAGCAGACGTTTAAGCGCCTGCGTTGGGGGTAACCCTTTGCGCCATGGGCGGTCAGAGGTCATGGCGTCATAGCTGTCTACAATAGCGGCCATGCGCGCATAAACCGATAAGTAGTCGCCGCCTTTACCGCGAGGGTAGCCGGAGCCGTCCATACGTTCGTGGTGATTGGCGATTACGTCCCGAACCACATCCAAATCCATCTCTGACTGTTCCAGCAATTCAAGGCCGAAGTCCACATGGCCTTCAACAATCTGAATTTCGGCCTGATCCAAACGGCCGGACTTACTCAGAATATCATCGGGGATAGTGGCCATACCCACATCCATCAATAAGCCAGCCAAACCCAGTTCGTCGATAAGTTCTTTATCAAAGCCCAAATGGCGGGCAAATACCGCCATCAAAATGGAGCAGTTCAGTGAATGCTCTAACAGATATTGCTCGCGTTCTTTTATCAGAGTCAAACAGCACAAAGCGTCGGGGTTATCGAACACCGAATCAATAATATCGGCGCTGGTTCCCATCAATTCTGAAATGGAGACTTTGCCGCCTTTTCGTACTTTCTTGAAAAATTTGGATTGAACCGATTTGGCCTGCTCATAGAGTTTATGCGACTCATTGAGCGCTTCTCCTTCGGTTTGCTGCGGCTTTGCTGCGGTTACCTGGCTCTCGTCTTCCATCGGACTTTCCATGGTCAGTTCTTCATGCAAAATACTGCGGGAAAGATCAATTTCTACTTCAAGAATGCCACGTGCCTTAAGTTTTTGGATCAGTCCTTGCTCCTTCACCAATCCTTGGGTTTTGATTTTCAGTTGTGCGGTTTGACGGGTAACCCGATTGACGAACATTCCGGGTCTGACTTCATCGATGGAGAACAGTTTTAGCATGTTGGATGATTTTTTTAACAGCAAGGAACAGCCAAGAATATTGACCAGAACCCACTAAGTATCAAGGAAAAACAAGACAGAATCAGAGGAATTGCTCAGAAGTTGAGCTTAATCAACTAGGCGGTCACTAAATACCACCCGGCAGACGGAAATACGCAGAGAAGGGTGGGATGAAACTTTACCTTGTCCGGCATAAAAAGACGGTTGTCGGTAATACCGGCAACCGTCTGTTCGGGATTAACGCCAGGCAGGCATTGCCTGCTCGTAGCTATCAATACTGCTTACCAGTTCAAGGGTCTCGCCGATAGCATCCAAGCCTTTAATCAGCTTGTACTTATGGTGTTCCTTGATGTCAAAGTCAAAACTTTGGTCGGCTACTCGAACTTGCTGTGCAGGTAAATCAACCTCAATTTGCACTTGTGGATCGGCCTCTACGGCGGCAAACAGAGCATCCATCTGCTCGTTGTTCAGAGCAATAGGCAAAAGTTGATTGTTCATGCAGTTGCCGTAAAAAATATCGGCAAAGCTGGTAGCAATCACGACTTTGAAGCCAAAATCGGTCAACGACCAAGGTGCATGTTCACGGCTGGAGCCACAACCAAAGTTCTCTCTGGCCAGCAGAATTTCACTGCCCTGATGCTCAGGCTTATTCAGCTCAAACTCGGGATTGGGCACTTTCTCTTCCAGATCAAGATAGCGCCAGTCATGGAATAAATGTTTGCCGTAGCCGGCGCGGGTCACCGCAGTCAAAAATTGCTTGGGGATAATCTGATCGGTATCCACATTGGCACGATTCAGTGGCGCCGCTTTGGCGCGAAGTTGTGTGATACCTGTCATTTATCCAACTCCCTTACATCAACAAAACGGCCTGCCAGCGCAGCAGCGGCGGCCATAGCCGGGCTGACCAAATGGGTGCGGGCGCCGCGACCCTGACGGCCTTCAAAATTACGGTTACTGGTGGATGCGCAGCGATCACCTGCCTGCAGAAGGTCATCGTTCATGCCCAGACACATAGAGCAGCCAGGCAAACGCCATTCAAAGCCGGCGTCCAGAAACACCTTATCCAGTTGCTCGGCTTCCGCCTGCTGTTTTACCGCGTAGGAGCCGGGTACCACAATAGCGTTCACGCCCTGAGCGACTTTGCCGGTGCTGGCAATCTTGGCGGCGGCACGTAAATCCTCAATGCGGCTGTTAGTACAAGAGCCGATAAACACATGGCTGATCGCCACATCTGACAGTTTTTGCCCGGCTTCCAGGCCCATGTATTTCAAGGCTTTTTCTGCTGAGGTGCGTTCTACTGCATCGGTGAAACTTGCCGGGGCCGGAATGGGTTCGTCAACGGCCACCACCTGGCCTGGGTTGGTGCCCCAGGTAACCTGTGGTTTGATCTCTTCGGCACTCAGGGTGACAACAGTATCAAAGACGGCATCGGCATCGGATTTCAGGCTCTGCCAGCAGGCCAGGGCCTCGTCCCAGTCTGCTCCCTTGGGCGCACGCTCTTTATCTTTGAGGTAATCAAAGGTGATTCGGTCCGGGGCAATCAGTCCGGCTTTAGCGCCCGCTTCAATACTCATATTACAGATGGTCATACGCTCTTCCATGGACAGCGCTTCAATGGCGCTGCCGGCGTATTCCAGTACATAACCCGTGGCACCGGCATGACCAATTTTACCTATGATAGCCAGGATAATATCCTTGGCGGTGACACCAATAGGCAGGGTGCCGTTAACTTCCACCTTCATGGCCTTGGCTTTGCCCTGTTTCAGAGTCTGGGTGGCAAATACGTGTTCCACCTCTGAGGTGCCGATACCAAAGGCCAGGGCGCCAAATGCACCGTGAGTAGCGGTGTGCGAGTCACCACAGACCACAGTCATACCAGGTAAAATCAAGCCCAGTTCGGGGCCGATAACATGGATGATGCCTTGTTTTTGGTGGCCGACCGGGAAGAGTTCCACGCCAAATTTTTCGCAGTTATCCATCAGAGTGCGAAGTTGCAACTGATTGGCCGGACCACAGGCATCCAAGGCCAATGAGCGGGTAGAGATACTGTGATCCATAGTGGCAAAAGTGCGATCTGGACGACGCAGCTTACGGCCTTTTTCCTCAAGGCCGGCAAAGGCCTGCGGAGAGGTGACTTCGTGGATCAGGTGACGGTCGATATAAATCAGGTTGTCGGTACCCGTTTGGGCCACTAAATGCATGTCCCAGATTTTGTCGTATAAGGTCTTACCCATCAGACCAACTCCTCCAATTTGGCGGCAACGTAATCGCCCACCTGTGCCGTGGTTTTGGCTTCATTTCTGCGCTCTGCACTTAACAGTTCGGCGGTTACATAACCGTCGTTCAGCGCTTGCTGCACGGCATTCTCAATGGCTTCTGCTGCGCTATTTTCACCCAAGCTGTAACGCAGCAACATGGCAGCAGACAGAATTTGCGCAATAGGGTTGGCAATGCCTTTACCTGCGATATCCGGGGCACTGCCACCCGCTGGTTCGTACATACCGAAACCGTCAGCGTTGATGCTAGCGGACGGCAACAGGCCCATGGAGCCGGTGATCATGGCGCACTCATCGCTGATGATATCGCCGAACAGGTTAGAACACAGCATGACATCAAACTGATTGGGGTAACGCAGCAGTTGCATGGTGGCGTTGTCAATGTAGATGTGCTCCAGCGCTACATCTGGATAATCTTTGGCGACTTCCTCGGTAATTTCGCGCCACAACCGGCTGCATACCAATACGTTGGCTTTATCTACCGAGGTGACTTTTTTGCCACGCAGGCGTGCTGCTTCAAAGGCGATTTTAGCAATGCGGCGGATTTCACGGCGTGAATAGCGCATGGTGTCAAAAGCGTACTCTTCTTCACCTTCGCCGGCCATGCCCTTGGGCTGACCGAAGTAGATACCACTGGTTAGTTCACGTACCACCATTACATCGAACCCGCTGGCCGCGATATCCGCGCGCAGCGGGGATAGGGCTTCCAGGCCGGGGTAGATTTTGGCCGGACGTAAGTTACTGAATAGGTCAAAGTGGCTGCGCAGTTTTAACAGCGCGGCGCGCTCGGGGCGCTGATCCAGTGGTAAGCTGTCCCACTTGGGGCCACCGATAGAGCCGAATAAGATAGCGTCAGCTTGTTCACAACCTTTCAGGGTGTCTTCAGGCAGGGCGTGACCGTGTTTGTCTATGGCAGCGCCACCCACATCAAACTGGTTCAAAACCAGATTCAGACCAAACTTGCGCTGAATGACGGCCAGCACTTTCTCTGCCTCACGCATGACTTCCGGACCGATACCGTCACCGGGCAGTAAAGCTATGGAATACGATTTCATCTACACCCCTGCTATTTTCTGTTGTTTCTTTTCATCTATCTGGTCAGCCAGACAGGTGTTATTCAGTACGTAAATCAACGCCTTTACGCCGGCTTCGACAATGTCGGTGGCCAGGCCAATACCGTTAAAACGGCGGCCGCGGTATTCGGCTACCACGCTCACTTGTGCCAGGGCATCGGCCCCTTCACCTTTGGAGTCCAGCTTAAAGTCAACAATCTCGATGTCGTTGTTGCCGGTGACCTGAATAATGGCGTTAAACGCGGCATCTACCGGACCATTGCCGGTGGCTGATGCGGTACCTTCCTGATCGCCCATGCGCATTTTGACTGTTGCACTTGGGATCATGCCTTTTCCGGCATTGGCATGCAGGTACAGCAACTCATAGTTGGCTTCCTGCTGCTTTTGCTGGTCGAAGAATACCAGCGCTTCCAAATCGTAGTCGAAGACCTGGCCCTTTTTATCAGCCAGTTTCAAGAACGCCTGGTACAAAGTATCCAAATCGTAATCTTCGTCTTTGTAACCCAGTTCATGCATACGGTGCTTGATCACATGACGGCCGGAGCGGCTGGTCAGGTTCAGGTGGTTCTTATTAATGCCGACACTTTCCGGTGTCATGATTTCATAAGTGTTCTGGGCTTTCAGGATGCCGTCCTGGTGAATACCGGAAGAGTGGCTGAAGGCGTTAGCGCCAACTATGGCCTTGTTGCTCTGCACCGGCATATTACACATTTGGCTGACCAGCTTGGAGGTACGGAAGATCTCCTGGCTGTTAATACCGGTTTGCAAACCCAGCATAGCTTCGCGGGTTTTCAGGATCATAGCGACTTCTTCCAGCGAGCAGTTACCAGCCCGTTCACCTATACCGTTGATGGTACATTCAATCTGGCGTGCCCCAAACTGCACGGCGGCAATGGAGTTCGCCACAGCCAGACCTAAATCGTTGTGACAATGCACGGAGATAGTGGCTTTGTCGATGTTGGGGACGCGGTTAAACAGGGTTTGGATAATGGCGCCAAACTCACTGGGAATAGTGTAGCCGACAGTATCTGGAATATTGACCGTAGTGGCACCGGCGTTGATGGCGTTTTCCACCATGCGGCACAAGTAATCGATATTAGTACGGCCAGCGTCTTCACAGGAGAACTCTACGTCATCCGTGTAGCGCCTGGCGTGTTTGATGGCAGCAACGGCCATGTCTAACACTTCATCCTGAGACTTACGTAGCTTGGAGCCTACGTGGATATCTGAGGTGGCGATAAAAGTATGGATACGAAACTGCTCTGCTACCTTTAGGGCTTCGCCACAGGCATCAATGTCTTTCATCACCGCCCGGGACAGACCACAGACGGTGGCATTCTTGATTTCACGGGCGATGGTTTGCACCGATTTGAAATCACCAGGGGAAGAGACCGGGAAGCCAGCTTCGATAATATCCACGCCCAGACGTTCGAGGGCCAGGGCAATCTGCAGCTTTTCTTTTACGCTCAGACTAGCCGGAAGGGCCTGCTCGCCATCTCTTAACGTGGTATCGAATATCTTGACTCTATCTGTCATGGTCTTTCCTCTTGTTGGTTGACCCGCCACACTGACACTGGTTTTTTTACTTGGTTCGAAAAGTGAAAAACCCGTGCAGTGCACGGGTTTTTCTAAAATTTTGCCTGTCTCTCGGCTACAACCTACCCGTGCAATCTTGCTGCCATAAGGAGGAGTAGAGAGAGGAACTTTTGCATTTGTTCTGGCCTGTGTTTCAAACAGGCATATTAGTATCGTTTTAAGGCCTGCGCGTCAACCGCAAGAGGTAAATTAATTCGAAATTGAACGGGTTTATTTGGCATAAGCATATGCTTGATGGCATCAAAGCGGTGTGATTGAAATAAATGTCCTAATTCCCCCTGATTTTCTGGTCGCCCAGTCTTGCTTTGGCAAATATCAAACTTGCCAACACCTAACTAAAGTCTGGCGCGCTTATTGCTAAACCTGTTCAGCCGTCAAAATTCTGTTGTAAGTGTATGGAACTGAGCACATACCTAAATCGATTCGATAAGAACAGCGTCAAGCAATTCACCTCGGGCCTGGGCGCACCGATAATCCTGTTGGCTATCATGGGTATGGTGATACTGCCGATGCCAGCGTTTTTGCTGGATATTCTGTTTAGTTTCAATATTGCCCTGTCATTGGTGGTCATCCTGGTCGCGGTATTTACCAAGCGCCCGATTGATTTTGGTGCATTTCCGCTGGTTCTGCTGATTGCTACGGTACTCAGGCTGGCGCTGAACGTTGCATCTACCCGGGTGGTACTGCTGGAAGGACATGAAGGGGGGGATGCCGCTGGTAAAGTAATTCAGGCCTTCGGTGAAGTGGTTATCGGCGGTAACTTTGCTGTCGGTATCGTAGTGTTCGCCATCCTGTTGATCATCAACTTTAAAGTGGTGACCGCCGGTGCCGGGCGTATTTCCGAAGTAAGCGCCCGTTTTACCTTGGATGCTATGCCGGGTAAGCAAATGGCCATTGATGCGGATTTGAATGCAGGCTATATCGACTCAGATGAAGCACGTCGTCGTCGCCAGGAAATTACCACAGAAGCTGACTTTTACGGCTCTATGGATGGTGCCTCCAAATTCGTTAAAGGGGATGCCATTGCCGGCTTGTTTATTATGTTGATCAATATTGTCGGTGGGCTATTCATCGGCATGATTCAGCATGACCTGACCTTCGGTAACGCTATTGAGATCTACACTATTCTGACTATTGGTGACGGCCTGGTTGCTCAAATTCCGTCACTGCTCTTGTCTGTTGCTACCGCCATTATTGTGACTCGGGAAAATGACTCCCAAGACATGGGCGGCGAAGTAAAGAAACAATTGGGTAATAGACGCGCATTGTACATTACGACCGGCATTCTGTTTGTTATGGGCATTGTACCTGGCATGCCGCATTTGGCTTTCTTAGGCTTTGCCGCCTTAATTGGTGGTTACGCTTATTACGATTGGTGGCGTGCGCAAAAAGAGCTGGAACAACCGGCTGCCGGTGAACTGGTACCCGAACAAACGCGCGCCCCTGCCGAAGCCAAAGAACTGGGTTGGGATGACGTTCAGCACGTTGACACTATCGGCCTGGAAGTTGGCTATCGTCTGATTCCATTAGTGGATAAAACCCAGGGTGGCGAGTTGTTGGCACGTATCAAAGGGGTGCGTAAGAAGCTATCCCAAGAGCTGGGGTTTCTTATCCCTCCTGTGCATATCCGTGACAATCTGGATCTGAATCCCAACACCTACACTATCGCTATGTTGGGTGTGACTATTGGTGAAGCGGATATCAGCCATGATCAGGAACTGGCTATCAATCCCGGCCAGGTATTCGGCAAGTTAGAGGGCAAGCCCACTAAGGATCCAGCTTTTGGTTTGGATGCGGTATGGATTAAACCTTCCCAGCGTGAACATGCTCAGACCTTAGGTTACACAGTGGTGGATGCCGCAACCGTAGTGGCTACCCACTTAAGCCAGTTATTGACCAATAATGCCTATCAATTACTGGGTTATGAAGAAGTACAGCAGCTTTTGGACATGCTGGCCAAACAAAATCCTAAGTTGGTAGAAGGTCTGGTACCGGATATTCTGCCGATGAGCACAGTGGTCAAAGTGCTGCAAACTTTGTTGTATGAAGGTATCCCCATCCGTGACTTGCGCAGCATTGTACAAACGCTGTGCGAATACGGGCCTAAGAGTCAAGATCCCGACGTGCTGGTGTCCGCCGTGCGTATCGCTCTTAAGCGTCTGATCACCCAGGAAATCAACGGCAGCAGCAAAGAAATACCTGTTATTACTTTGGCGCCCGAATTGGAACAGATGTTGCATCAGTCGTTACAGGCAGGTGGTGGCGATGGAGCCGGTATCGAACCTGGTCTGGCTGAGCGACTGCAGCAATCGCTAGCGGATGCCGCGCAGCAGCAAGAACTGGCGGGAGAGCCCGCAGTACTTCTGACCTCAGGTATGTTGAGACCGGTACTGTCCAGGTTCCTAAAACACGCCATCGCAGGATTGCACGTATTGTCCTATCAGGAAATTCCTGACGACAAACAGATTAAGATTGTCAGTGCCGTAGGCCAGTAAGCTGACGTAGGGGGTAAATGTGAAGATCAGACGTTTCTATGGCAAAGATATGCGCGACGCTTTAGCTCAGGTCAAAGATGAACTGGGGGGCGATGCAGTCATTATGTCCAACAAGAAAGTGGCAGATGGTATCGAAATAGTGGCGGCCTATGATCGTGAACCGGTAAGAAAAACACCAGCTCCTAAATCCGGCGCGGATGTCATCGCTAAACCTAAAGTTGCTGCCAGCAGTCTGTCTAAAACTCCCAGCCTTAGCGAGATCATCGGTGACTCAGGACCAGACAGCCTCAAAGCACTGCTAGAAAAACAAAGTCAGCAGACTCCAGCGGCCCAACCTGTGGTTGAACAGAGCGTTTCTGCCAGTCCCAAAAGTGCGCCGGTTGCTCGGCATGATGATGCAGAACTGAATGATATCCGTCAGGAGCTGAAATCTCTGCGTAATGTGTTGGAATTCCAGGTGGCGGGACTGATAAAGCAGGAAAGACAACAGGCCAGGCCTTTGCATGGTTATCTTATCGACAAGCTGGTTCGCATGGGCATCACCCCGTCCCTGGCCGAGCAGGTAGTTTCATATGCGCCCGCCCAGTGCGAAGAGCGAGATGCTTGGGTATTCTTACTCAAACTGTTAGCCAACCGTTTGCATACCACGCAGAATGATATTCTGGGCAAAGGCGGCGTAGTGGCTTTGATGGGGCCAACAGGTACAGGTAAAACCACCACTATTGCCAAACTAGCCGCCCAATATGCACAACGTCACGGTGCTAATCAGGTTGCCCTGATTACCATCGACAGCTATCGCATTGCGGCCTATGAGCAATTGTCTACTTACGGCAAGATTATCGGCTGCACTGTCAAGAAAGCCGCCAGTGGGGAGGAATTATCCGATTTACTTCACCAGTTCCGTAACAAGGGCCTGGTTTTGATTGATACCGCCGGATTTAGTCAAAGAGACACCAGACTAATCAAACAGTTAGATACTTTGACTCAATCATCCTATGCTAATATCAAACATTATCTGGTGCTGGCTGCCAATGCTCAACATCGAGTAATGGAGCACCAGTTGGCAACTTATCAGCAGATTTCTTTGCAAGGTTGTATTTTCACTAAACTGGATGAGTGTTACAGTCTCGGCGAAGCCATCAGCCTGGCCTTGGAGCATCGTTTACCCGTCGGTTATTTGACGGATGGACAGAAAGTACCCGAGGACATTAAAGTGGCTGATGCCAAGTACATAATTTCTTGTGCAGCAAGGCTGTTTAAGCAGTATGCTTTAACTCCCACAAGAACTCAGCAGGTTGTAAACTCAGCAGTATCATTATGATTGAGGATCAAGCGAGTAGCTTAAGACGAATGAACCAGCCCAATCTCATTAAAGTTATCGCCGTCACCGGTGGCAAAGGCGGGGTGGGAAAAACCAACATCACGCTGAACACTGCTATTTCGATGGCTAAGCAAGGAAAACGGGTTCTGGTTTTGGATGCCGACTTGGGGTTGGCCAACGTCGATGTTATGTTGGGCCTGCGGGTCGAAAAGAATCTTTCCCATGTGTTGTCAGGTGAATGCCTGCTCGAAGAAGTCTTGGTTGAAGGCCCATATGGCGTGAAAATCGCGCCAGCGACATCGGGCTCGCAGTCCATGACGGAATTAACGCCCACGGAGCATGCCGGTCTAATCCGCGCTTTTAGCGAACTGCGCAGCAAAATTGATGTGCTGATTGTAGATACCGCTGCCGGTATCTCGGATATGGTGCTGAGCTTTTCACGGGCAGCCCAGGACATCATGGTGGTGGTATGTGATGAGCCCACCTCGCTCACCGATGCTTACGCGCTAATTAAGATACTGAACCGTGACCATGGTGTGTTTCGTTTTAAAATTGTTGCCAACATGGTGCGTAACGTCCGTGAAGGTCAGGAACTCTTTGCTAAACTGTCCAAAGTAACTAACCGTTTCCTGGACGTTGCTCTGGAATTAGTGGCCACCATTCCGTTTGATGAAAATATTCGTAAAGCGGTGCGTCGTCAGAAGTCGATAGTGGAGGCTTACCCAAGCTCTCCGGCCGCTGTGGCTATTTCTAATCTGGCCAAGCAGGCGCTACGGTGGCCAATCCCTACCCAGCCGGGGGGACACTTAGAATTTTTTCTGGAACAGTTGGTTAATCAGAATTCCGCGGTACACAGAGATAAAGAGTGAATAATAAAGCAGCCGCCTATCAGCAATTCGATAGTAAAACCAAGCTGGTTGAGCAACACGCCTCGCTGGTTAAACGTATCGCGCATCATCTGATGGCTCGCTTGCCTGCCAGTGTATTGGTTGACGATTTGATTCAGGCTGGCATGATTGGTTTGTTGGAAGCGGCCAAAAACTTTGATGGTTCTAAAGGTGCCAGTTTTGAAACCTTTGCAGGCATTCGCATACGGGGTGCCATGCTGGATGAAATTAGAAAAGGTGATTGGACACCCCGCTCTGTGCATAAAAATAGTCGCGCTATCGCTGAGGCTATCCAATCTGTAGAGCGTGAAACTGGCGGAGATGCCCGTGATGCCGATGTGGCCGCTAAGCTTCAGGTTAGCCTGGATGAATATCACCAGATGCTCAATGAAGTGAATGCAGGTCGTTTGGTAGGTATAGAAGACCTTGGGGTGACTGAGGATGTAATCAGTACTGAGCAAACACGAGGGACGGATGCACCCTTTGATGATTTGTTACAAGGATCGTTTCAAAAAGCGTTGGCCCATGCTATTACTACCTTGCCTGAACGGGAAGCCATTGTGCTCTCACTCTATTATGACGAAGAACTGAACCTCAGAGAGATCGGCGAAGTCCTTGAAGTCAGTGAGTCTCGGGTCAGTCAAATCCATAGCCAAGCCATGTTGAGACTCAGAACTCGCATGCAAAGCTGGCAAATGGAATAAAATTTAATAAGAATAACAGTTGGTTGAATCCTCACTGGAGGCAGTTTTGGATAAAAACATGAAAATTCTTGTTGTCGACGATTTCTCGACGATGAGACGTATCATCAAGAACTTACTGAAAGACCTGGGCTTTACCAATGTTCAGGAAGCTGATGACGGCAGTACCGCTTTGCCCATGCTGCAACAGGGGGATTTTGATTTTGTCATTACGGACTGGAACATGCCGGGAATGCAGGGTATCGACCTGCTTCGCGCTATCCGTGCCGATGACAACCTCAAACATACTCCCGTGCTGATGGTCACGGCGGAAGCGAAGAAAGAGCAGATCGTAGCGGCGGCCCAAGCCGGTGTTAATGGCTATGTTGTGAAGCCCTTCACCGCAGCCACGCTAAAAGAGAAACTCGAAAAGATATTTGAGCGCCTTGGGTAGTCCCTGGCGGATCCTAACGCATAAGGAACGCCTTAATGACGATTACCGAGCAAGCTCCTGTTTCGCTTGAGGATGCCCGCCAGTTGGTGGCATTGCTTGAGCAGGGAGATAATCAGGGAGCGGCACAGTTATTGGAGTCCATCACTATGGCGGATTCCATGGAGCTGTTTGCGGAGGTGGGTAAGCTGACCCGCCAACTGCACGATTCCCTGAATAACTTTCAATTAGATGCGCGTATCGCGGATTTGGCGCAGGAAGATATTCCTGACGCACAGAGTCGCCTCAATTACGTCATTGAAACCACCGAAGATGCTGCCAACCGCACTATGGATGCGGTTGAGACCAGTATGCCAATTGCAGAACGCTTGAATGCCCAAATAAACGGTATCTTGCCCGAATGGAAGAAACTCATGACCCGGCAGCTACAGTTGGGCGAGTTTAAAGCTCTCTGCCATAATATGGACAAGTTCCTTGATCAGGCCAGCGGCGATTCTGCCAAACTCAATGAGCTACTGACCGAAGTGCTGATGGCACAAGGGTATCAAGACCTCACCGGCCAAGTTATTCGCAAAGTTATTGATCTAGTTAAAGAAGTAGAAGACAGCTTAGTGCATATGCTAACGGTGTTTGGCGAGCCTGAGATCGACGAAGATGCCAAGCAAGCTAAAAAAGAGGCCAGCAAGGAAATGGCTGAAGGGCCAATCATTGATGCGGCTAGCCGGGATGATGTGGTAACTGGTCAGGATGACGTTGATGATCTACTTTCAAGCTTAGGGTTTTAAGGGGAATTGATGCATGGCCTTTGACGTTGATGAGGATATCCTGCAGGACTTCCTGGTTGAAGCGGGAGAAATTCTCGAACTGCTGCAAGAGCAACTGGTTGATTTGGAAAATAATCCTGAAGATGCTGACTTGCTCAATGCTATTTTTCGTGGTTTCCATACCGTCAAAGGTGGTGCCGGGTTTCTGTCACTGACAGAACTGGTTGACGCCTGCCATGGTGCCGAGAACGTGTTCGATGTGCTGCGCACCGGCAAGCGTCAGGTAACTGCAGAATTGATGGATGTCATCCTGCAAGCGTTAGACAGCATCAATGAAATGTTCGCTAACGTCAAAGCCCGTGAGCCGCTGGAACCGGCGGCCCCCGAGGTACTTGAAGCCCTGCATCGTTTAAGTAAGCCTGAATCGGAAGATGAGGTGGCCAGTACTCCTGTCGAGCCCGAACCAGAACCTATTCCTGAACCCGAAATGAGTAGTGAAGCGTCAACTGGTGGCAGCATTGACGATATCACCGAAGATGAATTTGAAGCCTTGCTTGATGAACTTCATGGCCCCGGTGGTCCTTCAGCGGCTAATACAACGGCACCTGCAATAGACTTGAATATGGGTGATGAAGATATCACCGACGACGAATTTGAAGCCCTTCTGGACCAGTTGCATGGTGAAGGCAAGTTTAACGCACAAAAACAGGCTGCTTCATCTGCTCCTGCCACACCTGTTTCGGGCCCAGTAGACGGCGACGATATTACTGATGATGAATTTGAAGCTTTGTTGGATCAGTTGCATGGTTCCGGCAAAGGGCCTGGGGCAGAAAAGGCCGGTGCCAAACCTGCCGCTAAAGTTGAAACTGCTAAGCCTAAAAGCGATGCCAAAGGTGTCAGTGCGCCGGTGGCTAAAGCCGAGCCAGCTAAACCTGTGAGCAAGCCGGTTGCCAAACCCGCTGAAGACGAAGATGAGGATAAGGCTGCTAGTACTGCTTTACGAGGCGCAGATAAGAAAGCTGCTGCCGCGCCACCGCCTGCGGAAACCACAGTTCGGGTGGATACCAAACGTCTGGACCAGATAATGAATATGGTCGGTGAATTGGTATTAGTACGTAACCGTTTGTTAAGCCTTGGGGTTAACCTGAATAATGAAGACATGTCCAAGGCTATTGCCAACCTGGATGTGGTAACGGGGGATTTGCAAGGTGCGGTGATGAAAACCCGCATGCAGCCCATCAAGAAAGTCTTTGGTCGATTCCCACGGGTGGTTAGAGATTTAGCTCGCAGTCTGAAAAAGGAAATTAATCTTAATCTGGTTGGGGAAGAGACAGACCTGGATAAAAACCTGGTCGAGGCTTTGGCTGACCCGTTGGTGCACTTGGTTAGAAACTCTGTTGATCACGGTATTGAGATGCCCGATGAACGGGAAGCATCCGGCAAAAAACGCACAGGTACAGTGACCTTGTCTGCTTCTCAGGAAGGCGATCATATTCTGCTTACCATTGAAGATGACGGTAAGGGCATGGATCCCGAAAAACTTAAAGATATCGCGATTAAACGTGGCGTGTTGGATGTGGATGCGGCCGCCCGTATGTCGGATGTAGAAGCCTTCAATCTGATTTTTGCCCCCGGTTTCTCTACAAAAACAGAAATTTCGGATATTTCCGGCCGTGGCGTGGGTATGGATGTGGTGAAAACCAAGATCAACCAGCTAAACGGTACTGTGCATATCCATTCCGAAAAAGGTGTGGGAACACGACTGGAGATTAAGGTACCGCTGACCTTGGCGATATTGCCAACTCTGATGGTTATTGTCGGTGAGCAAACCTTTGCGTTGCCGTTGGCGGCAGTGAGCGAAATTATTAATGTTGATATGAGCAAGACCAACACAGTAGACGGTCAGCTCACCATGATTGTTCGTTCAAAAGCGATACCGCTGTTCTATCTGAAGGAATGGTTGCATCGTAGTAAAGGAAAAGTACAGATTGAACGCAGCAAAGGTCATGTTGTGGTGGTGCAGATTGGCACCCAACAAGTAGGTTTTGTCGTAGATGCCCTGATTGGTCAGGAAGAAGTGGTAATTAAACCCTTGGATGCCTTATTGCAAGGTACGCCCGGTATGGCAGGGGCGACTATTACCAGTGACGGCGGTATCGCATTGATTCTGGACATTCCAAGCCTACTAAAGCGTTATGCGAAAAAGGCCTTAAAGACAAAAAAAGCAATTAACTGATGCAATATAAGGTTCTGGTTGTCGACGATTCGACATTCTTTCGTAGACGGGTTTCTGATTTCCTCAACCAGGATCCGGGCCTGACGGTAGTGGGAGAGGCCAAGAACGGCCAGGAAGCCATCGATATGGCCGCTAAATTGCGGCCTGATGTAATCACCATGGATGTCGAGATGCCGATCATGGACGGTATTAGTGCGGTGAAGCGCATTATGGCCAGTAATCCGACGCCGATTCTGATGTTTTCCTCTCTAACCAAAGATGGTGCTCAAGCGACATTAGATGCATTGGATGCCGGTGCATTAGATTTTCTGCCGAAGAAGTTCGAGGATATTGCTAAGGAACGGCAAGAAGCCATTAGTTTGCTTCAGCAGCGGGTTAAAGCCTTAGCCAGACGCCGGGCATTTTCCCGACCCAGTTTGCTTAGGACAACACCCAGCCCGGTTGCCAGCTTGCGAGACAGTAGGGCTGCAGAGACAAAGCCAACGGTTAGCGTTGAATCTGTCCGTCCACCAAAAGCCAGCGGCAAACGCTATTCCGCCTTGGCTATTGGCGCGTCCACCGGCGGCCCTGTGGCACTGCAAACTATTCTAACCAAGTTGCCAGCGAACTTTCCTTATCCTATTTTCCTGGTGCAGCATATGCCGGGCACCTTTACCACGGCCTTTGCCGGGCGGATGAATAATCTTTGTCAGATTAAGGTTAAGGAAGCTGAAAACGGCGATCTGATTGAACCCGGCTGTGCTTATCTGGCCCCCGGGGGGAAGCAGATGTTGGTCGACGGCACCAGCCGCTCATGTCGAATTCGTATTGTGGATGACCCGGGTCTGGACAACATTACCTATAAGCCCAGTGTCGATTTAAGCTTTGCCTCACTGGGTCGGGTTTATGGCGGCGATCTATTAGCTGTTGTTTTGACTGGTATGGGTGCAGACGGTCGTGAAGGCTGTCGGTCTCTTAAGCAACGTGGCGCGACTATCTGGGCGCAAGACGAAAAGTCTTGTGTGGTTTACGGAATGCCTCAGGCCGTGACGGCTGCTGGACTGTCTTCGGCCAGTCTGGCTTTAGGTGATGTTGCTTCGCATATTTTGGCCGAGATGCCTGCCTGAGGCAGGCTGGCTTCTATTCCTGTAAGGGCTGAGTTGTGATTGTCTGGACAGTGGCGAACCAAAAAGGTGGGGTAGGTAAAACCACGACGACAGTGACATTAGGTTCCTTATTGGCCCTAAAGGGCAAAAAGGTATTGCTGGTCGATACCGATCCCCATGCTTCGCTTAGCTATTACTTCGGTGTGGATTCCGAAGAACTCTCCTCGAGTTTGTATGACGTGTTTTTGGCGCATAAGAGCCTGACTGCCGACAGAGTGTTGGACAGTTTGTGCCCAACCAAGTTTGACTCCTTGTTTATTCTGCCCGCCACTATGGCTCTGGCAACGCTGGATCGCAGTATGGGCCATCAGGGCGGAATGGGGCTGATAATTAAAAAGGCCTTGGAACTGGTAGAGGACGAGTTTGACTTTGCAATTATGGATTGCCCCCCGGTACTGGGTGTATTGATGGTCAATGCACTGGCGGCCTGTGAGCGAATTTTGATTCCGGTGCAGACCGAGTTTTTGGCCCTCAAGGGCCTAGAGCGCATGATGCATACCCTGGAGATTATGAAAAAGTCCCAGCCGCGTGATTACACTTACACTATTGTTCCCACCATGTACGACAAACGCACTAACGCGGCACTAGAAGCCTATAAGAAATTGCGTGCGACCTACGGGGATTTGGTTTGGAATGGTGTGGTACCTGTAGACACGCGTTTTCGGGATGCCAGTCAGGCACAAAGCCCGCTACCTGTTTTTCACCCTCGTAGCCGGGGGGTCTATGCTTATAACAGCTTACTGAATTTCCTTTTGAGTCAGGAGCCGAATTAATGAGCAAGGGCCAGTTCGCCAATGAAAAGGTGATGGAGGATTACCTGTCAGCTCTGCTTACCGAAGAGGTAGTGATTGAACAAGCGCAGCGCCAAACTGTGGCTAAGTTGCTTGAAGAGGCTCAGCCCTTTGTTCAAGAACCCGAGATAGTAACAGAGGTGCAAGCCCCGCAGCTTGCTGAGCCTTTTGAAGCCAGGCCACAGGAGCAAGAGACACCTGAATATCGCCAGGGCCAGTTTCAGGCGCTGTTATTTGATGTGGCGGGTTTAACCCTGGCAGTTCCTTTGACTGAGCTGGGTGGGATCCACCAGTTTGAAAAGGCCTCACCCTTAATCGGTAAGCCGGATTGGTTTAAAGGTGTTATGCTGCACCGTGATGAAAAGCTCAAGGTTGTGGATACCGCACGTTGGGTGATGCCAGAAAAATACTCAGAAACACTGGCAGAAGCCTTAAATTATCAATATCTTATTATGTTAGGAACCAGTGGTTGGGGGCTTTGCTGCGAATCATTGGTAGATACGGTCAGCTTGCATCAGGATGATGTGAAATGGCGCGAGAATCAGGGCAAGCGTCCCTGGTTAGCTGGGCTGGTCAAGGAGAAAATGTGTGCCCTGATCGATGTTGGCGCATTGGTCGCACTGTTTGAACAGGGGTTGGGCAGTAAAGATGCAGATTAATCCGCTAGTCGGGAGCGAAGCATATGAGTGATGACAGAAACAGTAATGCAGCCATAGATAACGACGAAGTCCTGCAGTGGGTGACCTTCAGATTAGGAGAAGAAACCTACGGCATCAACGTGATGCAAGTGCAGGAAGTGCTGCGTTATACCGAGATTGCTCCGGTACCGGGAGCGCCGGATTACGTGTTAGGTATTATTAACCTGCGCGGTAACGTAGTTACGGTCATTGATACCCGTGCCAGATTCGGTTTGGACGCCAATGATGTCTCTGACAACACCCGTATTGTGATTATTGAGTCAGAACAGCAGGTAGTGGGTATTTTGGTGGATAGTGTCGCTGAAGTGGTGTACCTGAAATCCTCCGAAATCGACAGTGCTCCGAATGTGGGTACTGAAGAAAGCGCCAAATTTATTCAGGGCGTTAGCAACCGCGATGGCGAGCTACTGATCCTGGTTGATTTGAATAAGTTGCTGACGGACGAAGAATGGGATGAAATCAGCAGTATGTAACGGCTGATTCGGTAAATAAACACCCGCTTAGCCGGGTGTTTTTGTATCTGACTAAGGAACCATATGGCTTGGATGGGGATTGGAATAGGATTGGCACTACTGGTCGGCGTTATGCTGGTGGTGGTTCTTTTACGCCAGCAGGCCGCGTTAAGCGTTAGCCAGACTCAGGTCGGGCAGCAAAGCTCAGAAGTTGAAGCCCTGCGAAAGGAGTGCCAGGCCTTGGCCGCGGAGTTGCATGAATTGCGTGCCGGTAGTATTGGTATGGGGCAGAGGATCAAACAACTGGAAAGCAGACAAAGGGCCTTTGACAACAGTTTGCGGGAGACCCGTGAACAACAGCAGGAATTAGCTGAAATGGATCCCGACACTAAGCTCTACAACAGGGCGGTGAAACTACTGCAGCAAGGGGCATCGGTAGATGAACTGATGCATGAATGTGAACTGCCACGTGCTGAGGCCGAACTATTGTTTAGCATTCACGGCAAGCAGAGTTAGGAGTTAGGAGTTAGGAGTTAGGAGTTAGGAGTTAGGAGTTAGGAGTTAGGAGTTAGGAGTTAGGAAAATATTTGTTATATCCGAGTGCTCAGTCAATACTTATCTGCCTCACGCCTCACGCCTCACGCCTCACGCCTCACGCCTTGTCATCCATCTTGCCATGCATATTGTTCCAGCTGTTGGGGAATTTTCCCTGTAGCACATAAGAAAAAGCAATCAGTTCAGCGATGACAATATACAGCTCCCGCGGTATTTCCTGACCCAGATCGAGACTATTCAGAAAGCCTGCCAGTTGCTCATCCTCGTGGACCAAAACACCATGTTCTTTCGCCAGGGCAATAATTTCTTCGGCTAACTCGCCAAAGCCTTTGGCAATAATCTGCGGTGCTTGTTTAGGGTTATCTGCCTGATATTGGATACCGACGGCGCTTTTAGGTTTGTCTGTCATATCACTAAGCCTGTGTCTCAAAGACCTGGTAGGGTCTCTGTTGCAGATGTTCAGGGATTTTACCCAATTGGCATTGGCTGTGATTAACCTGAATACCCAGTGCCGTCAGGCGTTTTTTCAAATGTGGAATGAATTGGATCACCTGATCCCGAAGGGCGGCATTGGCGGCATAAAAGTCCAGTTCCACTTCGGTCTGGTAGAGCCGCGCTTTGGCCAGTAAACCACCTAGCTCACCAATTTCCAGTTTCATGGTTAGGTTCCATTGCCTGTCAGCCGAGTGTTTGCTCTTACTCTTTTTGTCAGGTGGTGGTTCGCGGCGTATCAGCAACTCAATATCACGACGGACTTCTCCCTGAGCTATGGGTAAGTTGTAGTAAAAGCTATCCTGACCCTGAAGCTGAGTTTCAACGCCACGTAATTTAGCGTGACTGTGCCCGCCAAGCAGCCGCCCCAAAGTGTTGAGTAATTGGTGTCGTTGCTCAAGCTGAGCCATATCCGACAGATTTCGCTGGTTAACTGGCGTTGAACTGGTGCTTGGGCGCACGGTTTCCAACAAGGCATTTAATCCGTCCAGTAGTTTCTGCCCCTGACCGGCTTGCAACTTACCACTCTGATTGGCCAGTCTGGATGTCAGCGCAACCTGCAACAAGGTCACTAATGCGCCCACCAAGCCTTGGCTGCTGTTCGTTGTGACCAATTGCAGCGGTGTTAGATTCAATGCCGGTGTAGTCAGCAGGCTGCGCAGTGCTGCAGCATCCTGTTCATTGCCCTGCGGCAAGCTCTGCTTCAGGTGTTGGCTAAGTTGCTGCAAAAGCTTACCAGTATCCGTGGCAACGGTCCGGTTATCCGCTAATGCCGTATCAATCTGGTTGAAAAGCCGGGCAGGAGAGTCCTGCTGGCTCATCAAACGGCGCCCCAGGTCCTGGAATTTTTGCAGCAAGGGGTCTTGCAGATCAACCCTTTGGGCTGCTTGTTGGGTTTTGCTAAGGCTTGGCTGTTGTTCCTGTACTGTTCCCGATGTGACAGGCCCATTTTGTAACTGTGTTGGTGAGGGTTGCCCGGTGATAACCTGACCTTCCACTTTAATTGGGTTTTGAACCTGATTAAGTGGCGTAGCGGGTGCCTGCATCCCTTGAAGCAATTTGCTGGTGTCCAGGGTTGTAGGCGGTGCAGCAGAGGAAGTGGGAGCTGACACGGGGGGCGCTGAGCCCACTGTGGGCTGCAGGCTGGAAATCATCTGCTGCAGTACCGGTTTTCCAACTACCAGCGTCGCGACGGGTTGTGCCCTGTTTAACAATAGTTCGGGCTGACTGCCGGTCGGCCATTGCAATTTGACTGACTGCACTTGTCCCTCCGGGCCAAGCAGTAAGGGCATCAGAGACTTCTGCTGGACGATGGGCAACTGACCAACCCATTGTTTAAGCTGAGCAAGGTCCAGATTTTGAGGTTTACTCAGTGCTTGTACAAAACGAAACAACTCAGTGCTTTGTTTGGGTATTGGCCATTCGGCAGTCGCCGCCTTGGCGCTAGGTGTATGACTTGAGGGGCCGGACGAGGAGAGCTTAGGTTCTGCTGAACCTGATTCACTCAGTTTCACATTTTGTGCATCAATTTTTATTGTCCATTGGCCTTGCTGGCGTTGATAGTTGACTTCCACCGGCTGGCCCGGACGCAGTTCTGGCAGCGGAGCAGACAATGACAGCCTGAGCGTCTGACCTTGAACATCAAGTATCAGCGCGGCAGCCTGCTGATTCAGCACTCTGGCGGGAAAGCTCAGCGTGTCGGGCAATCCTTGCTGATTATTGACGATAGCGGTGAGCAAACTATTGAACACAGCGCCCCCCAGCGGTATGGACTGTTGGCTTGTTGGGGCCGGGGTGGCAGTAGTCTGCGTATAGAAAAGTAAACGCCCGCCGTCCTTATTGTCGGTGAGCAACTGATAGAGTTGGCCGTTTTGTAGCTTACCCTGCAGGTCCTTGGCATTGATAACAACCTGGCGGTTAGCCAGGCTCAACAGCAGTTGGTTGCCGGGTAACAGTTTGACTTCTACCTGACTAAGCTGTGCGGCGACGTTATCGGGCAGGGTTAAACCGGCCTGCTGCATTTGTCGCATGGCATTGAGCAGGGCTGACTGAGGAGATAATTGCAGTTCTGACATAGGCTCTTATCGACAGACATCGCGCTTAGCTGAATGTCAGGTGGGTTATTTAATAGAATTTTTGATGATCTCGATCAGTATATCAAGGGCCGTGAAAACATCCCCAACGGCGACCGTCTATGCTATTATCCGCCGGTTTTTGTGTAGTGCATCGCATTAAGAATGCCAACCACCTAAAAGGCTAAGTTTGTCCTTACTATCGGTTAACAAATTATCTTGCGTAAAGCGTGATCGCATTTTGTTTGAGGAATTGGGCTTTAGTATGCAAGCGGGTGAACTGCTGCATGTTCAAGGTCCCAATGGCGCAGGCAAAACCAGTTTATTACGGTTGCTGGTAGGGTTGTCGCTACCGGATAGTGGCAGCATCCAGTGGCGTGGAGAGGATATCCGCCGAACTCCTGGCCAGTATCAGAGTGAACTCTGTTATTTCGGCCATAAACTGGGTGTGAATCTGGCGTTAAACGCCATAGATAACCTGCGTTTTTGGTGTCGTATGCAAGGGTTACCTACCAATCAGGATCTTTATCCACTGCTTGAAACCATGGGTTTGGTGGGATTAGAAGAGCTTCCCGCCGGGCAATTGTCTGCAGGTCAGCAGCGTCGTATTGCCCTGGCTCGTTTCTGGTTGAAATCCTGCCCTTTATGGGTACTGGACGAGCCTTTTACCGCCTTGGACAAACAGGCGGTCGCGCTACTTAAATCGCGTCTAGCTGAACATTTGCAGAGTCAGGGCCTTATCATTATGACCTCTCATCAAAGCCTGGACTTTCCCTTGCCGGTGCGCGAGCTGCATCTGGAGTACCGCTTATGATAGCCAGACTAACCGGCTTATTAGGGCGTGAGATGGCGCTGGCCTATCGACAGAAATCCGAATTGATCCAGCCACTGATATTCTTTGTATTGGTGATTAGTTTATTTCCTCTTGGTGTAGGACCCGGCCCGCAGATGCTGCAAAAAATTGCCCCCGGTGTAATTTGGGTGGCGGTGTTACTGTCTTCGCTGTTGGGTATGGAGCGGCTGTTCCGTGACGATTTCAGCGATGGCTGGTTGGAACAGATGATGCTAAGCGGTTTGCCACTGTATGCGGTGGTGCTGGTGAAAGTGACTGCTCACTGGTTGACCTGCGTATTACCATTGCTGTTGATTTCGCCACTGCTGGCCCTGTTTTTGAACCTCACCCCAGAGATGTATGTCGCGCTGCTGTGCAGTTTGCTGGTCGGTACCCCCCTACTGAGCCTTGTGGGTGCTACGGGTGTTGCGCTGACTCTGGGGTTACAACGTGGCGGCGTATTACTGTCGCTGTTACTGTTGCCGCTGTTCATCCCATTATTGATTTTTGCCACCTCGGCGGTGGATGCGGCCTCAATGCAACTTCCCTATAATGGCCAACTAGCCATTATAGGGGCGCTGTTGTTGCTGGCACTGGCGTTGACGCCTGTGGCCACCGCACATGCTTTGAAAATCAGTCAGAATTAAAAAACTATCAGGTGCAACTGACTATGTGGAAATGGTTACATCCATACGCTAAAACCGAACGGGCCTTTGCCCTTTGTAGCAAACTGCTGCCATGGTGCTGGGGTGGTGCCGCATTGGGCTTGGCTATCGGCCTGGTCTGGGGGCTGGCTTTTGCCCCGGCCGATTACCAGCAAGGCGATTCATTTAGAATCATATACTTGCATGTACCCAGCGCAATTCTGTCAATGGGGGCATACAGCGGTATGGCTATTGCTGCCTTTATTGGGCTGGTTTGGCAAATCCGTAGTGCCGACATGGCGGTTGCCGCTATCGCGCCGGTAGGGGCGGTGGTCACTTTTGTTGCACTCTTTACCGGTGCTGCCTGGGGCAAGCCCATGTGGGGCACTTGGTGGGTGTGGGATGCCAGACTGACCTCAGAGCTGATTCTGCTGTTTCTTTACCTGGGTGTGATGGCGCTCTATCAATCTTTTGAAGACAAGCAACAAGGCGCCAAAGCGGCTGGTATTTTGGCCCTGGTTGGGGTGGTGAATTTGCCTATCATTCATTACTCCGTGGAATGGTGGAATACCCTGCACCAAGGGGCGACTATAACCAAATTTGGCAAACCCTCTATTGCGCCGGAAATGCTCTGGCCGCTTCTTATCAGTATTGTCGGCTTAGGGCTGCTGGTTGCAGCGCTGAGTCTGTATCGATTACAAAGTGAAATGATCCGCCGTGAAATGCACCGCCCCTGGGTGCAAGCCATGTACCGTCAACAAGAGGGCCAGTAACCATGCATTTTGAGAGTTGGTCAGCCTTCTGGGCCATGGGTGGATATGCATTTTATGTCTGGCTGGCGTTCGGCGTCAGCGGTTTGGCCTTGCTGCTGTTGATTGTACAGAGCGTCAAAGCGCGCCGTAGTCTGCAGACAACCTGGCAGGCCGAACAGGCCAGGCAGCAACGTATTGCTGCCAGCCGTGCCCGCCAGCAACAGAATTCTAAACTTGCTGAAGAGGTGGATTGATGAATCCAAGACGTAAACAACGGCTGGTGGCCTTTAGCGCAGTGATCCTGGTGGTCGGTGGTGCTATTGGTCTGATGCTCTATGCCTTGGGGCAGAACATTGATTTGTTCTACACCCCAACCGAGTTGGTAGAAGGCAAAAAGGGCGTGAAACCCCAGGTCGGTCAGCGCCTGCGAATTGGTGGTATGGTGGTACCCGGGTCGGTGAAACGCGTTGACGACAGCCTGGCGGTGAGCTTCGACCTGGTCGATACCGGGCCTGTTGTTACTGTCAGTTATCAGGGCATTCTGCCTGATCTGTTCCGCGAGGGGCAGGGTATTGTCGCCACCGGCGTATTAACTGCTGCGAACCATATCGAAGCAGAAGAAGTCCTGGCCAAGCACGATGAGGAATATATGCCTCCAGAGTTGGCCGAAGCCATGAAAGGGATTAAACACGTTAAACCATCCGAGGCCGTCTACGGCGATAAGGGGTAGGTGATGCTGGCAGAATTAGGTCACTTTTCGCTGGTTCTGGCGCTGCTGATGGCCATCTTGCTGGCTATTTATCCCATGTGGGGTGCCCAGCGTGGTCAGGTATTGCTGATGCAAACAGCCAAGCCGCTAACCGTCGGGCTGTTTCTTTTTACCCTGTTTGCCTATCTGTGTTTAACCCAGAGCTTTCTGAATAACGACTTCTCTATCGCCTATGTCGCGCATAACTCCAACAGCTTACTGCCTTGGTATTATCAAATCACCGCGGTGTGGGGGGGACATGAAGGGTCGTTTCTGCTGTGGGTATTGATCTTTGCTGCCTGGGCCGTGGCCGTTGCCATGTTCAGTGGTGGCATTCCGCAGGATATCCTGGCACGGGTATTGGCCATTATGGGCATGGTCGGAATAGGATTTTATCTGTACATCCTGCTGGCATCTAACCCATTTGAACGTTTATTGCCCTTCTTTCCGGTTGATGGACGCGACTTGAATCCCCTGTTACAAGACTTTGGTATGATCATTCATCCACCTTTGTTGTATATGGGCTATGTGGGATTCTCCGTGGTGTTTGCCTTTGCCATTGCCGCCTTGGTGGCTGGCCGTTTGGATTCCACCTGGGCTCGCTGGTCAAGACCCTGGACACTGGCCGCCTGGGTATTTCTAACCCTAGGCATTGCACTGGGCAGTTGGTGGGCATACAAAGAGCTTGGCTGGGGCGGTTGGTGGTTCTGGGATCCGGTTGAAAACGCCTCTTTTATGCCCTGGTTGGTCGGTACTGCGCTTTTGCACTCATTGGCGGTTACCGAAAAACGTAAAGCCTTTAAGTCCTGGACGGTTTTGCTGGCCATTGCGGCTTTCTCATTGAGCCTGTTGGGTACCTTCCTGGTGCGCTCCGGCGTGTTGGTATCGGTACACTCCTTTGCCTCTGACCCTACCCGTGGTCTGTTTATTCTGGGCCTGCTTGTGCTGGTTATCGGTGCGTCACTGCTGCTGTATGCGCTTCGCGCACCGCAACTGCGTAGTGTTGGACGCTATGAGTTGTTGTCCCGGGAGACCATGCTGATAGGCAACAACATTCTGCTTTGCAGTGCCACGTTAGTGGTGTTGATGGGGACCTTGTTACCTTTGGTACATAAAGAGTTAGGACTGGGTTCTATCAGTATTGGAGCACCCTTTTTTGACCAGATGTTTGTTTATCTAATCGTACCTTTTGTGCTGCTGATGGTGATGGGGCCGCTGAGCCGTTGGAAGCACCAGACATTGCCGGCACTACGTAATCAAATGCTGGCTGGTGTTGGGCTGAGTGTCGTGGCCGTGGCATTGCTGAGCTTTGGTCGTGATGGATTGTCTTACATGGCCACGTTGGGTATGGCACTGTCGGTGTGGATCGCGATTGCAACAGTGCAGGAGATTCGCCAGCGTTTATCCGCAAGTAAACAAGGGCTGGCCGGTCTGACTTCTCTGACACCCAGTCATTGGGGGATGGTAATGGGGCACCTGGGATTCGCCGCCATGATTATGGGCATAGCAATGGTAACCAGCTATAGCGTTGAGCGGGATGTGCGTATGACTCCCGGAGACAGCATTGAGCTGCAAGGTTATGAGTTCCGTTTTCTGGGGGTTGAGATTCTTAAGGGGCCGAACTATTCAGGCCATGTAGCCAAGCTTGATGTATATGAAAATGGCCGTAAGATCAGCCATTTGGAAGCGCAAAAACGCTTCTATACGGTGCAGCGCAATATGATGACCGAAGCGGCAGTAGATCCTGGTTTTACCCGTGATCTATACGTCGCCCTGGGTGAACAACTTAACAACGGCGACTGGGCCTTACGTGTTTATGTCAAACCCTATATCCGCTGGATTTGGGGCGGGGCAGCGCTGATGGCCATTGGTGGCTTACTCTCCATGAGTGACAAGCGCTATCGGATGAGCAAACTGGCTAAGGTTCGTGTTAAGTCCGAAGCCATGGCAGGAGAGGCAGCATGAAGCGCATAGGCTTATTTTTGTTGCCGCTGGGATTGTTTCTGCTAATCACGGTGTTTTTGCTACAGGGGCTTTTCTCAAACCCCAGGGATATTGAGTCCAGCCTGCTAAATCAACCAGTGCCAACGTTTCGCTTGCCAGATGTGATGGATGCCTCCATCGAATATGGCCCTGAGGTGTTTGACGGTGAGGTAACACTATTGAATGTGTGGGGTACCTGGTGCGTCACTTGCGCTATTGAACTGCCGTTTTTAACCGAACTGCGTCAACAGGGCGTGCGCATTGTCGGTCTTTATTACGAGCAGAACATGGATCCCGACTTTGGTGGTAAGACCCTGCCTGAGATTCGATTGGATATCGACAAAACCCTATCTCAATTAGGTAACCCCTATGTGTTTAATATCTTTGATGAGCAGCGGGATACCTCTATGGACTTCGGTGTCACTGGGGCGCCTGAAACTTTTCTGATTGATCGCCAAGGCAAGGTGCGGCTGCACCATGTGGGTGACTTGAATGAGCGGGTATGGCAGACCAAATTCCTGCCTTTGTATCAGGAGCTAAGCCAATGAAAAAACTGCTATGTGCATTGGCCATGATGTTACCCCTGTCGGTCTTTGCTGTTGAAGAAGTCTATAGCTTCGCCAGTGATAAACAGCGTCAGGAGTTCAAAGAACTGACCGAAGAGTTGCGTTGCCCGAAATGTCAGAATCAGAATATCGCTGATTCTGACGCGCTGGTTGCCCAGGATCTGAAACGCAAGGTTTATCAGTTGATGCAACAAGGTAAAAGCAAAGGCGAAATCATTGATTACATGAAAGACAGATACGGTGATTTTGTTTATTACCAGCCACCGCTAAATCCAGCCACCATACTGCTGTGGCTTGGGCCCATCGCCTTTATCGGTGGGGCAGCCTTGATGGTCGTCAGAAGGCGTCGTAGCACAGTGTCCGAGTTGGATGCGGCACTTTTAGCCCAGGCTGAACAACTGCTGGACAAAGATCAAACGCAGGAGAACAAACCTTGACCATGTTTTGGATTGCCGTCGCGGTTATGGCTTTACTGGCCGCGTTCCTGGTCGCCTGGCCTTGGCTGGGTAAAACCTTTAATAAGACAGTGGATGGCCAAAGGTTAAATGTGGCGTTAACGCGCCAGCGCCTGCAAGAATTGCGTCGAGAGGTGGCTGAAGGGTTAATTGAAAGTAAGGATCTGGAAACTGCCGAGCAGGAGCTAAAGCTGGCCCTGGCGGTTGAGCAAGGTGAGGCTGAACAACAACGTGCGACAGGCAGCAAAGCCGTATTTATTGCTGGTTTACTGATAGCTGTGATGGTGAGTGCATTGAGTTATTGGAAGGCTAATGAGATTGATGCGCTGCAGGATTGGCAACAGGCTAATTCGCAGTTGGCAGAGCTGGGGCGCCGAGTGGTAGTGGAAGCCGATCCGACCGTAACGGTGGATGAATTACAACGCTTCGCACTTGCTTTGCGCACTAAGTTGAATGCTGAACCCGCGGCGCCAGAAGGCTGGTTATTGCTGGGGCGCTTATATGCCAGTTTGAGTCGCTTAGACAGTGCAATTGAAGCCTACGAAAAATCTTTAAGCCTTGACCCTGAGCGGGGGGGCACCTTGCTAAGTCTGAGTCAGGCATTGGTGATGGTAGGCAATGAAGAAAGCTTGATCAGAGCGAAACAACTTTTGACAAAACTTCAGTTGCAGGAGCCGGAAAATCAGAGCAGTCTTGGGCTGCTTGCTATTGCGGCGTCTCAGTTAGGTGATACCCCTCTGGCAATCAAAAGTTGGACTGCCCTAGGCGCCATGTTGCCCGCCGACGATCCTATGCAGGCTTCCATACAGCAGCGTATTAGTGAACTAAGCGGCATGTCCAGCACCCGTCTGCTGGTGCAAGTCGCGCTGAGTGAAGAGGTGAAAGCGCAACTACCAGAGCAGGGTTATCTGATTGTGTTTGCCCGCAGCAGTGATGGCGCCATGAAAATGCCGGCAGCCGTGATTAAACAACCGCTGTCAGTATTACCTATTGAAATTGAGTTGTCTGATAGCAATGCAATGTTGCCCAACTACAATCTATCCAGTCTTGCGCATGCTCAGGTGATCGCGCGGGTTTCCCGGGACGAGAATGTCGAAATCGCACCCGGTGAATTGCAGGGCGAAATTCAGCTTGAGGTGGCGAAAGGTACCACCATGCGTGCCGAGATACTGATCGATAAGGAATTGAATTAATGAGATTGAACAAGTGCCAATTGGGCTTGTGCTTATTGTTACCCGCTTTGCTTTTGGGCGGCTGTGCCAATCAGGGCGCTGCTGAACAAGCTGCCGCTGCACAAACCAATGCAGTGGAACAGAATAATGACGTGAAGGGCGATCCAAGAGATCCACTAGAATCTTTTAACCGCGCCATGTGGACCTTCAACTGGGATTACCTGGATACTTATGTTGCCCGCCCGGTCGCTGTGGTTTACCGCGATTATATGCCAGGGTTTGCCCGTACCGGCTTACATAACGCCGCCTCCAACCTGGAAGAGCCAGCCAACACGGTTAACAACTTGTTGCAAGGCAAGGTGGGTGACTCCATGGTCAGCCTGGGACGTTTCCTGCTTAACTCTACCGTAGGTCTGCTCGGCACCATTGATGTTGCTGGTGAGATTGGTATGGACCGCAAGGGTGAAGAGTTCGGAGAGGTGCTAGGGGTCTGGGGCTTAGGTAATGGGCCTTATGTTATGCTACCAGTGTACGGTGCCAACGATGTGCGTGGCGGTGTCGGGGATTTAGTTGATTCTGCTTACTGGCCAATGGATACCCTGAGTCTCCCCTTAAGTTTGTTTCGCTGGGGGATTGATGCGGTTGAAACCCGTATTAAGCTGATGGATCAGGAGCAATTACTGGATGGTGCAGTAGATCCCTACGCGCTGGTTAAAGATATCTATTTCCAGAATACAGAGTTTAAGGTGAAAGACGGTAAGGTCGAACAGAGCAAAGAAGACAAACAGCTCGACGATGATATTGATGCCTATTTAGACCAACTCTGAGTTCTGACGCTTTAAATATCCTGGGGCGGATTCTTTACCGCCCCTGTTTATCCAGTGACAGTAAATCAATAGCACTTTTTCTACCTTTCCTGGATCCGGTCTTTTCATTTGCCAGATTTTGTCACTAAGTGACAAAAAATTGGCTATTGCCGTTGACTTACTATCCAGATCCATCACCATAGCAAAAATCAAAAAATTGATGGAATTTTGAGGGACAAGTCAATGGAAAAGCAGTTGCTCAATGGTCAGGAAGTGAGCCTGGCTGTTATCGGTTTAGGTTATGTGGGATTGCCGCTGGCGGCTGAGTTTGGCAAGAAACGACCGGTTATTGGTTTTGATATTAATGCCAAACGTATTAAAGAGTTGCAGGAAGGGGTGGATTTTACCCTGGAAGTCAGCAAGGAAGAATTGGCTGAGGCTTCTCAGCTTAGCTTCAGTTGCGATTTGGAAGACTTGCGCCGTGCCAACGTATTTATTGTTACTGTACCGACTCCCATTGATAATTTTAAGCGTCCAGATTTAACCCCCTTAATCCGCGCCAGTGAAACCATTGGCAAGGTGCTTAAGCAAGGGGATATCGTAATTTATGAATCCACGGTTTATCCGGGTGCAACGGAAGAAGACTGTGTGCCTGTGCTGGAGCGAGTGTCCGGGCTGAAGTTCAACCAGGACTTTTATGCCGGCTACAGCCCAGAGCGAATTAACCCGGGTGATAAAGAACACCGGGTGTCCACCATCAAAAAGGTGACCTCTGGTTCCACTCCCGAGGTTGGCGTGCTTGTGGATGGTATCTATCGCGAAATCATCACCGCCGGAACGCATCTGGCTAGTTCTATTAAAGTGGCGGAAGCCGCCAAAGTAATAGAGAACACCCAGCGTGACGTAAATATTGCCCTGATTAATGAACTGGCCATCATCTTTAACCGCCTGGGTATAGATACACTGGAAGTACTGGAAGCGGCAGGTACCAAATGGAACTTCCTGCCATTCAGACCCGGTTTGGTTGGCGGTCACTGTATTGGTGTCGATCCCTATTATCTGACGCATAAAGCGCAGGCCATTGGCTACCATCCGGAGATGATCCTGGCTGGCCGCCGCTTAAACGACGGTATGGGGCAGTATGTGGTATCTGAACTGGTCAAAGCCATGATTCAAAAGGGTATTCAGGTGCAAGGTGCTAAGGTACTGTTGCTGGGATTAACCTTTAAAGAAAACTGCCCCGACCTGCGAAATACCCGTGTGGTAGACATAGTTGATGAGCTTAAAGAATACGGTGTGGCGGTGGATATCCATGATCCCTGGGCTTCTCCGGAAGAGGCCATGCATGAGTATGGTTTGGAGCTAACCGCACAGCCCACCAGTGGTGCTTATGATTCAGTAATATTGGCTGTGGCGCATAAAGAATTCAAAGACTGGGGCAGTGAGAAACTCGCCTCTTTGTGTAAGGACAAGCGCGTAGTATACGACCTTAAGTATGCACTGGATAAATCGCTGACGGATATGAGGCTGTAAAGAATGGATAGATTCTCCCGCTTACTGAGCGAACTTAAACTTAACCCGCAAACCTGGTTGGTAACCGGGGTTGCCGGGTTTATTGGTTCGAACTTACTGGAGGCCTTGCTTATGGCCAACCAGAAAGTGGTAGGGCTGGATAATTTTGCCACAGGTCATCAACGTAATCTGGACGAAGTGCAGCAGTTGGTGGGCGAAGAGCGCTGGCAACAGTTTCGTTTTATTGAGGGCGATATTCGCGATAAGGCCACCTGTTTTGAGGCGGTAAACGGGGTTGACAGAGTGCTGCATCAAGCGGCGCTGGGTTCGGTACCTCGTTCGTTAAACGATCCTATTACCAGCAACGAAGTGAATATCAGCGGTTTTCTGAATATGCTGGTAGCGGCCAAAGAGCAAGGGGTGAAGGCCTTTGTTTATGCGGCGTCCAGTTCAACTTATGGCGACCATCCGGCTTTACCCAAAGTTGAAGAGAATATTGGCAAGCCTTTGTCGCCTTATGCCGTGACTAAGTACGTAAACGAACTGTATGCCGATGTATTTGCAAGGGCTTATGGTTTTAAATCAGTAGGACTGCGTTACTTTAACGTGTTCGGACGTCGCCAGGATCCAGATGGCGCTTATGCAGCGGTGATACCTAAATGGACCGCGGCTATGAAGCGTGGTGACGAAGTGATTGTGAACGGTGACGGCGAAACTAGTCGCGATTTCTGTTATATCGAGAACGTGATCCAGGCTAATTTGCTGGCGGCTATGACAGAGTTGGACAACAGTGAAGTGTTTAATGTGGCAGTAGGTGACAGAACCACCTTGAATCAGCTATTCCAGGCCATTAAGGATGCACTGGATGAACAAGGTGTGACGTACCCCAAGCAGCCCGTTTATCGTGATTTCCGACCTGGTGATGTGCGCCATTCTCAAGCGGATATCAGTAAAGCTGAAAATCTGCTTGGCTATGCTCCTCAGTACCGCATTTTTGAAGGCATCAGCCTGACCATGCCTTGGTATGTGGCCAATGTGGGCTAATGACTAGACGGCATTACCCGTATTTATTTTCAAAAGCGGGTGTGAAAAGCAAAAAGGGGCAGTGATACTGCCCTTTTGTCTTTTTAGTGCTCCCGCACATTCAGAAGCTGTGGATTGCGCGTAAAAGCAAATTGTTTAAAGCACAAGCCATTATGGCAGCGCCCACTCACTGCGTAACTTCTGATATTCGTCCTCGGGTAACAGCAGTAGTGCCGGGTGTTTTTCTGCTTCCAGCCAACCTAATAATTTATCCATAGCGCCTTCCGGCATCGCAGTGCATCCTGCGGTAGGCTTGTCTTTTGCACGCCACAGGTGCATGAATATACAACTTCCCGCGCCGGAAATATTACCGCCATTATGCTCCACCACTATGCCCTTTTTATATAAATCGTCACCATTATGCAGGTCGCGGCGCATCCCTTCTGTTGAACCCTCAACGGCCTTTTCACCCACTTTCTGGCTGTCTACTATCTGGTTGTAATAAGGTGAGCCGTTCACGTCCATACAGTAGTGACTGGATTGCATTTGCTCATAGGGCAGATGCAAATTGTTCAGCGCTTGATAACCAAAAGCTGTTGTCAGGCGAAATACTCCGGCTGGTGCTTTGCCGTCACCCTCCTGTTTTTGCTGCCCAGGTTGTTGGGGATGCAGGCCAATTCCCCACGCCATGCCGGTACGACCAATAGTCACAGGGGTCTTTATGTCTGCGGCTTGCCACTGGCCGTCTTGACGCTCATAGACCTGCATTTGTCCCTGAATGGCTTGCCAGTCCTTGGTGGTGACGACCACCAACTGTTCTACATCGCTCGGAACTTGCCAGTTTGCCAGGGCGACATTACATGCCAGTAACGCCGCCAGGGGGATAAGTTTCTTGTAATGTTTCATGTTACTCTGCCCATTGGTATGGAGGGAATGGTCCGATAATAGAACAAGTACCTCTGTGAATAAAATATTTAATTTGTATTCATTTTTGGTAAATTAATATTCTCGTTTGCTTTTTCTGATTTGGATAACAATGCATCACCGACCCACTCTGGCCAAAATTAACTTGTCAGCAATACTGAGCAATTATCAGCAAGCTTGTAAGCTTGCGCCCAAAGCCAGACAAGTTGCGGTGATCAAAGCCGATGCCTATGGCCATGGCGCCATCGAAGTGGCCACGTATCTTGAACCTCATGTGCCAGCATTTGCTGTGGCTTTTCTTGATGAGGCGCTGGCGTTGCGGGCGGCAGGTATTGGAAAACCTATACTGATCCTCGAAGGGCTGACTGGCGAAGAAGAGCTGCGTTTAGCGGAGCAATTCAATTTTTGGCCCATGCTGCATAGCAACGAGCAATTGTTAGCCTTAATGTCTTTAACGCCAACTCCTGAGCTGCAGTGTTGGTTAAAAGTGGACACCGGTATGCACAGGCTTGGGTTAACACCGGTAGATGCGCAGAGTTGGGCCGACAAACTCTGCAGGGAAATGAAACAAAGACCCGTGCTGGCAAGTCACTTTTCTTGCGCCGAGGTGCTGGATTCCCCCATTAGTAAACACCAGATGCAGCAGTTATTTGCACTGGCAGCACATATGGAATGTGAAGTGAGTCTGGCGAATAGTGCAGCCCTTATCAGGTTGCCCCAGTCCGCTGTTGGCTGGAATCGACCAGGTATCATGCTGTATGGCTGTCCGCCCATTGCCGATAAGACTGTTGCTGAGCTGAACTTACAGGTGGCGATGACGGTTACCAGTCAGATTATTGCCATTCGCGAGGTTATGCCGGGTGAGGCTGTGGGCTACAACTGCCGCTGGCAGGCTGAGCAGAAGAGCCGAATTGCGACGCTGGCGATAGGTTATGCAGATGGCTACCCGCGCTTAACTAACAGTGCCAGCGAAGTCTTTTTACATGGCCAGCGGGCCAGGGTGGTGGGCACTGTCTCTATGGATATGTTGACCATTGATATCAGCCATATCCCTGAAGCTAAGGTCGGTGACGAGGTCGAACTTTGGGGTGGCAATATTCCGGTTAATGAGGTTGCCGCCCATGCTAATACCATCGGCTATGAACTGCTGACCCGTGTGACTCAACGCATGCACAGAGCGTACCTAAGGGATTAAGTTGTTATCGATACTGCGTCTGCTGGCGTATATTGCTGTTGTCTTTTGCTGGGCGCTAATACTCAGAATCGTTGTAACAGCCTGTATCAAGCTAAATAGTCTGTAGGACGCTTCTAAGACAGTTTGCAGTAAGTGCAGCTTGTGGATTAGATGGAGATTCCTCTATTTAGTTGCGTTTTTTAATTAAAACAAAGTGTTATTATATTTTCTTACCTGATTAGAATTACTGTGAATAATACAGAAACGACTTGAATTGCTGAGCATAAGGAAATGAACGATGAAGCTAAAGGCATTAATCACTGCAATGTTAGTCGCCGTTTTTGCTGGCAACGCGCATGCCGAGCTAAACCCAGCCGATTGGCGCTATGCCACCGATCCTCATGGTAGTACTGCCACTTATAGCCACCCTCTAGTAAAACAAGATGAAGTGGCTATCTCCTTTGTTCCAGATCTTACCGATGCAGAAGGGGGCCAGGCCTGGATAAAGATAAAAGCGGTTGAGTTGCAATAAAAGGCCACACTATTCCAGCAAGTGAAAACCTGGCGAAACCCCCATCGCCAGGCTGCGTGCTTTATCTGTGCTGCATTTCCTTTTTGTTCTGTCGTTCATGGCTATTGTGTTTGACCTGCTGGCGATTGCTGTGCTGGCTACGGTCTGCTTTTCGGCTGTTTTGCTGCTGGTTAATTTCGCGAGTGGGTTTGTTTGGCTGTGAGTAACTTTGCCTGCGCGTTTCGGTTGAGGCACTGAAACCGGATACGGCTCGGCTTTCAGCCCGAGAGCTTGGCTTGTCTTTCAGCCGTTCTGGCACCTGCTGGCGTTGTTGCGGCTTTTCCTGATGACGCCTATTGGGTTCGCTACGCGGCGATTTTTCCTCAAGGCGGCGGATGGTTTTCTCTTCCCGTGGATGGGCTTTATCCTTCGGATATCTTGCTTTGTCTATGTCGCGGTTTGGAACTTGTCCTTGCAATGTGCGGCTTACTGCCGGTTTGTCTGCATGACGCACAATGTCCCGGCTTTTAACTGGCTTTACAAGGTGCCTGCTATTGCTTTCCATCGTGCGGCTATGATGCTCAACCGATTTAAACCTGGGGTTTTGCTTTACCCGGTTCACATGTACCGTGCCACCAGGCTGGCCGCTTTCCCTGTTATAGGTAACCTGACGGTAAGCGCGGGGCTGGTGGTAGCGAACGCCGCGTCTGTGGTGCACATCATGGTGCCAGCGTCTGGCATCATTTCGATACCAGTACTGGCTGGGGTAGTAGTGACGAGGCGTGCGGTAATAATCATAATTCACCACAATATGACGGTTGTGCCAATGAAAGGCACTGAAGTAGAACGCGGGGCGTACCCAAACACTATGACCCCAGTGAATGTCCACCGACCAACCACTGGATGGCCAATAAACCGGAGGGCGGTGCCACCACCAATCACCATATACCACACGGCTGTCGTAATAGGGCACATATACCACTTCACGTTTTACCGTTTCGATGCGGATCACTTCCGGTTCTTCTTCCACCACCACATGATCATTGCTGGACAGATTGCCCTGACTGTAAGCCTGGCGACGCAGATGCTGAATACGTGCAAGCACCAGCCCTTCATCAGCCAGATTGGCTTCACCAAGATCACGCGTCCAGTCTAAATCCTCACTCATGCGTGTTAACAGATCGCGAAATGGTAGCAACGCCTTCACGCTGGGATCCCAGTCTTTGTTTTCACTGGCCTGCAGTACATCCTCGGCGTCCAAATCCGCGTTTTTCTCGCGCCAACGTGCGGCTTCTACAACTTCCAAGGGATAACTGGCAGCAATCAGAATATGTGACAGCAGGGTGTCCGGATATAATGCAACCGGTGCCAGCAGAGCATCCAGTTCTTCCACATCCAGGGCTTCTTCTTCCTCAACTACCCTGATCTCTTGTGCCCATGCACTGCTAAGGGGTACTAAGGTAAATCCCAGCAGTAGCACCGCCAGCAGTCGCAAATGCGCTTTCCAGTAAGCTAGGTTAAGCATCTTGTGCCTCCTTTGATAAAGCTTGCGGGCGTTGAACAAATAAACGGCGACGTTCAACCTGTTTTAGGGTTATAGGCGCGAGGCGCTTAACCTTAACTGAACCATGTTTGAACTGGCTGGTTGAAAAAGTGAGGCAACCCGGCGATTGGCTTGGTTCGGAGGGACGGTCGCCGCCGGGTGCCTCAAAGAGGGCAAGGGGTTAATGACTGGCCAATAGGTCCGATTCGGGCACCGTTAAGCTACCACCAAAGGCGGTATACACATTGGTCAGTGCAGAGAAGGTTCTATGCTGGGCCTGCACCAGATTGTCGTGGGCGGCCAGCAAGGTGCGCTGACTGTCGAGCAGATCCAGCAATTCAATGGCTCCAGCGTCATACTGCAACTGTGCCAGTTGCAAGGCCTGCTGGCTGGCATCAACCTGGGCTTGCAATAAATGGCTTTGTTGTTGGCTGAAGCTGTAATCGGTTAACGCAGATTGCGCGTCCGCCACGGCGTTTAGCCACTGCTGCTGAAGATTGGCCAGGGCCGCTCTTTGTCTGGCATTGGCCACATCGATTTGTGCTTTTACAGAAGACATATCAAAGGCAGGTAAGCGCAAGCTTGGGGCCAGACTCCAGGCCCGGGTTTGGCTGTCAAACTCGGTACTACCCAAAGATAAAAAGCCCAGAAAACCATTTACTGACAGCTCTGGGTAGCTGGCGGCTTTGGCGACACCTATGCGTGCCGTAGCGGCGGCCAGCTGACGCTCTGCCTGCTGCACATTGGGGCGTGCTTGCAGCAAGCGTTCAGGCTGGCTAATGGCCACCGGTTGAGACAGCTTGGGCAGCGCCCGGTCTTGCCATTGCCAATCGGGCAGTTGCTGACTGCCGCCTGCCAGGGCCAGTAAGGTATTACGGCTACGCAGCCGCTGTGCTTCAAGCTGCGGAATACTGGCTTCTACACCTTTTAGCTGGGCATCCATACGCAGTAAGTCCAATTGTGAGGCATAGCCTGAATCGAGTCTGGCCTGAATAATGGCGCGGGTTTGGGTCAGGCTTTGCAGGTTTTGCCTGGCCACCTCAATGCGACTGTTTAAGGCCTGGCTGGTGGCGTATTGGTTGGCCACTTCGGCCAGTAAACTAATGCGCACTTCCTGCCAGGCTTGCTCGCTCGCCTGGGCGTCGGCCTGCGCTGCCTCTGTGGCCCGGCGCAGCTTGCCAAACAGATCCAATGTCCAGTTCAGGTTTGCCCCTAAGTGGGCAGATCGGCTGTGAATTCGCGCATCGCCCATACCCGGAGTGAGCTGGCTTTGCGCCTGATGGCTGGCTTCGATATCCCCGCTTGGCAGAATATCGTTGCTGATGTCCATAAACTGGGCATAAGCGGCATCCACATTGGCCTTGGCGGCGGCCAGGGACGGGTTGTTCTTAAGAGTCGCTTCAATCAGCTGATTAAGTTGTGGGTCATCAAACTGACGCCACCAGAGTGGGTCCTGGCTGACCCCTGACTGCGCAGCGGCAGTCAGGTTAGTCAGTTCACTGGCCTTCAGTTCCGGTGCCTGGTAATCCGGTCCTACCGCACAAGCACTGAGGATCGCAGTGGCCAAGGCGGCCAGTGGCATTCTGAGCATACTGTTAGTCATGGGCCAGAGCTCCTTGCATAGCAACTTGTTCGGCTTGCTTTTTCGCTTTGCGATTTCTCAGCAAGTGGTAAAACACCGGGGTCAGAATCAAACCGAATATGGTTACCCCAATCATGCCGGAGAATACTGCCACACCCATGGCCTGGCGCATTTCTGCACCGGCACCGGAGGACAACACCATAGGCACCACACCCATAATAAAGGCGATGGAGGTCATCAGAATTGGACGCAGACGCAGACGACTGGCTTCCTTGATAGCATCCATGGTGCTCAGGCCTTTGTCCTCAAGCTCTTTGGCAAATTCGACAATCAATATGGCGTTCTTGGTGGCGAGCCCGACCAGTACGATAAAGCCAATCTGGGTGAAGATATTATTATCCCCTCCATAAATAATCACCCCGGTCATGGCCGACAGCAGCGTCATAGGCACAATCAGAATGATCGCCAGCGGCAGTGTCAGGCTCTCGTACTGAGCAGCCAGTACCATGAACACCAGCAGTACCACTAGCGGGAACACCAGCATCGCGGTATTACCGGCCAGAATTTGCTGATAGGTCAGTTCTGTCCACTCATAGGTCATGCCAAGCGGCAGAGTCTCGTTCAGGATTTGCTCAATCGCCGCCTTAGCCTGACCAGAGCTGTAGCCGGTTGCCGGTGCACCGTTAACCTCGGCCGTTGGATAAGCGTTGTAGTGCATCACCCGATCCGGTCCGGCACTGTGATTCGCACTTAAGAAAGAGCCTAGTGGGATCATATGGCCGTCCTGATTGCGCACTTTTAGCTGGGCAATCTGCTCCGGCTCCTGACGGAAACGTTCGTCTGCCTGCACGTTGACCTGATAGGTACGACCAAATTGGTTGAAGTCATTCACATACACAGAGCCAAGATAAGCCTGCATCGTCTGGAACAGGGTATTCATATCCACGCCCTGGCTCATGGCTTTGGTGCGGTCAAGTTCCACATCAAGTTGCGGCACATTGACCTGGAAGCTGGTGAAATTACCCGTGAGCTCTGGGGCTGCCCAGGCTTTACCTATGACTTCCTGGGTGACGCGATACAGTTCTTCATAACCAAGACCGGCCCTGTCCTGAATTTGCAACCTGAAGCCGCCAATTGTGCCTAGCCCTTGTACTGGTGGCGGTGGGAAAATGGCAATAAAGGCTCCCTGAATAGCGCCAAACTGCTGATTTAATTGGGCTGCAATGGCACCGGCAGAAAGCTCAGGACTGTTGCGTTCCTCAAAAGGTTTTAGTGCAGCAAATACAATGCCGCTGCTGGGGCTGTTGGTAAAACCGTTGATGTTCAAGCCTGGGAAGGCCACGGCATTAGCAACACCTGGGTGTTTGAGCATGATGTCAGACATCTCGCGGATCACCGCTTCGGTTCTGTCCAATGAGGCGGCATCCGGTAGCTGGGCAAAAGACACCAGATACATTTTGTCCTGACCCGGTACATAACCGGTTGGAGTACTTGAGAACTGCTGATAGGTCAGCGCCATCAGGCCAGCATACAGCACCAGAATAATACCGCTCATACGCACCAGCTTGCCTACACCTTGTGTGTAACCTTTAGCACCACGGTCAAACAAACGGTTGAATGGACCAAACAGCCAGCCGCCGAAGACCTTGTCCATACCTCGGGTTAGCCAGTCCTTGGGGGCGTCTTTGCTTTTCAGTAACAAAGCCGACAGGGCAGGGCTGAGGGTTAGGGAGTTAAAGGCTGAGATGACTGTTGAGATAGTGATGGTTAACGCAAATTGCTTGTAGAACTGACCTGTCAGCCCAGACATAAATGCGGTAGGAATAAACACCGCGGCCAGCACCAAGGTGGTGGCCACAATAGGCCCGGTTACTTCGCGCATAGCCTGTTTGGTCGCTTCTATCGGGCTTAAACCGTCATGGATGTTACGCTCAACGTTTTCGACTACCACTATGGCGTCGTCCACCACGATACCTATGGCCAGAACCAGACCAAACAGCGAGAGCGCATTCAGGGAAAAGCCCATCAGATGCATAATGGCAAAGGTACCAACCAGTGAGATAGGTACTGCCACTAAAGGGATAATTGAGGCGCGCCAGGTTTGCAGAAACAGCACAACCACCAACACCACCAGTAATATGGCTTCCAGCAGGGTATTGATCACGGCTTTAATGGAACCGCGCACAAACACTGTTGGGTCATAAACAATCTGGTAGTCCACCCCTTGTGGGAAGGTTTTCTTCAGTTCGGCCATACTGGCCCGTACATCATCTGAGATCTGGATGGCGTTAGAGCCCGGTGCCTGAAATACACCAATGGCTACCGCTGGTTGGTTATTCAGTAAAGAACGCAAGGCATAGAAGCTGGAGCCCAGTTCAACCCGGCCCACATCACGAATACGGGAGATCTGCCCATCGTCACCGACTTTGATGATGATATTGGCGAACTCTTCTTCATCTGCCAGACGCCCTTTTACGTTGATCAGCAATTGAAAATCGCTGTCCCCGGCTGGCTGTGCGCCGAGACTGCCGGCCGCGGCCTGCTGGTTTTGCGCGCGTATTGCAGCAACCACATCACCCGGGTTTAGGTTTAGGGCCGCCACTTTCTCAGGATCCAGCCAGACACGCATGCTGAATTCACCAGCGCCCCACTGTTGAGTGCTACCCACGCCTTCGATGCGCGCCAGCTCGTCTTTTACGTTCTGGTGGGCATAGTTGGACAGATACAACATATCGTATCTCTCATCCGGGGAAATCAGGTGCACTACCATGGTCAGGTCCGGTGAGGATTTCTCGGTCACCACACCTAAACGCTGTACTTCCTGCGGTAGGCGCGGGATGGCACGGTTAACACGGTTTTGTACTAAGGTCGTGGCATCGTCCGGATCTGTGCCGATGGCAAAGGTAATGGTGAGTGTCATACGCCCATCAGAGGTGGCAGAGGAAGACATATACAGCATATTTTCCACGCCGTTGATTTCTTGCTCCAACGGGGATGCCACTGTTTCAGCAATCACTTTGGGATTGGCACCGGGATAGTTAGCCGTAACCACTACCGTGGGCGGCACCACTTCCGGGTATTCAGTGATGGGGAGTTTCCAGACCGCCAAGGCGCCGGCGATAAATATCATCAGCGATAATACACCGGCAAAAATGGGACGCTGAATAAAGAACTGGGAAAAGTTCATCTTAGCCTCCGAACTCGCCGGTCAGACCCGACTGTCTGGCCAGTTGAGTACCGGGAAGGAGGGTATCCAGGCGGTCTTGCATGGCTTGTAGTTGCTCCAGTTTTTGTGGGCTGGTCATATTCACCAGTTGGGGATTCACTTCACTGCCAGGACGCACCCGTTGCAAACCATTTACAACAATCTTGTCAGCAGCGGTTAAGCCGGACTTGATGATGCGCAGGCCTTGTAGCTTCTCACCCAGCTCTACCGCGCGGTATTGCACTTGATTGGCCTCGTCCAATACAAGTACAAACTTGTTGCTAAGGTCAGTGCCAATGGCTCTGTCTTCAATCAAAATACCGTTATAGCTGGCACTGCCGGTCAGTTTAATGCGGGCAAACAGGCCGGGCAGGAATTGCCCTTCACTGTTGTTAAAAACCGCTCGTGCGCGGATGGTGCCTGTGGTGGGGTTCACCTGGTTATCCATAAAATCCACCACCCCCTGATGCGGATGCCCCTTGTCATTGGCCAATCCCATAAATACCGGGTGTTCACCATCACGGGCACTGGCGCGGCTGCCTTCTTTAGCCAGTTTCAGGTACTGCAAATAGGTTTGCTCGTCCGCATCAAAGTAGGCATACACCTTGTCGGTGGAAACGATTGTGGTGAGCAGGCTTTGCCCGGCGGTCACGTAGTTGCCTTTAGTAATCATGGCGCGCGATACACGGCCTGAAATCGGTGCTTCCACACGGGTATAGCCACGGTTCAAGCGAGCTACGTCGAGTGCGGCACTAACCGAGTGAATGCGGGCGGTGGCCTGTTGAAGCTGAGCGCGGCGATTATCCAGTATCTCCTCTGATATTGCCGATTGTGCCGCCAATTTCTGCGCGCGAGCGTACTCACTTTTTGCCAGTTCTACTTGGCTTTGTGCCTGTTCCAATTCCCCTTCCAAGCGTCGGACTTCGGCTTTGAAAGGTTGGTTATCTATAAAGAACAAGGGATCGCCGGCTTTTACCAAGGCGCCTTCTTCAAAGGCGACCATATCAATATAGCCGGACACTCTGGGGCGCAGTTCCACGGTTTGTGGTGCTTCCAGTCGGCCGGTAAACTCGTCCCATTCGGTAATACGTTGACTGATAACAGGCGCAACGGAAACTTGCGGGGCGTGCATTTGTGGTGCGCCGGATGGTTCCGTTCCACAGGCGCTGAGTAAGCTGACAGTTCCCGCCAAAAGGGTAACTGCGAGTATGTGTTTAGTGGGCATGTGTCTCTCCATAAGCCATTTGCGACGCCGGCAAGTATGGGAGTTTAGTTGTTATAAAAAAAATTATAATTTTGCATGATACATATCATGATATTTGATGTATTATGCGGAGCAACATGGGATAGGAGTATGTGATGCGACATCAAGACCTGAATCTACTGATGATTTTTGACGCCATCATGACGGAAGGCGCTATTACCCGGGCAGCCGACCGTTTAGCCATGACCCAGCCTGCTGTGTCAAATGCGCTATCCAGAATGCGCAGCGCCTGGAAAGATGAGCTGTTTGTGAAAGACGGCAGGGGCATCCAGCCTACCGTATTCGCACAAAACCTGTGGAGCCAGATCCGTGATCCTTTGCGTCAGTTGGAGGATGCCGTCGACCCGACATCTTTTGATCCGGCTACGGCAACACGTACCTTTCGCTTGGTGATTTCTGATATTACCGTCAGTATGGTGTGGTCGCCGCTGCGACGTTACATTGAACAGCACGCACCTAACATTAATATCCACGCTATTCCCAATACCATAGTAAATAACGAAAAAGCCCTGAACGATGCCGAAGTGGATATGATTGCGGCAGGGCAAACTATGGTGTCCAGCGTGATCCGCAGCGAATACCTGTTCACCCCGCGTTATGTGTGCGCCATGCGCCCTGGTCATCCCCTTGCTGGTGAAGAACTGAGTTTGGAAGATTTTATCCGTGCCGAACATCTGTTGGTATCCATGTCCGGCGATACCACTGGCATCACCGATGTCGCGCTGCTGCAATTGGGTATGACCAGACGGGTTGCCATGTCAGTCAACCATTTCTCTGCGGTAGCTCCCTTGTTAAGAGATAGCAATCTTATCTGTGTGGTGCCGTCCATGGCCGTGGAAAAGGAAATCTTCAATGGGGAATTGGCGGTATATGAAACTCCTATTGAGTTACCGCCCACCCAATTAGGTATGCTCTGGCATAAACGTCAGGATGGCGATCAAGGTCTGATGTGGCTTCGTGGGGTGATTGGCGACCTTTTGCGCAAGCGCGCTAATCAGCATTTTGCTGACCTGTCACGTTGCTGCCGTAAAGGCTACTGCCCGGATGCCATGGCTAAAATGCTCGCGACCTGTGACAAAAGTAAAATTGCCGATGTTCTCACTGCTGAGATGGAATAAGCCACGAGATAACAAGACCAACGACAGGGGGCAGGCGATGACAGGGCTTGTTGTCTGAGCAACGCCTGCCACTATTAGGCGATGTTTCTCAATTTATTCAGGCCTATGCGTTCCATTTTTTTGTGGTTATTGTTGATGTTCAACTGGTTTGCCTGGGCCGGGCAGGGCGGTGGCTATCAGATCCAAGGGCGGCAGGCATTTGATGAAATACAGCAAGCCAAGTTGAGTCAATGGCTTGAACATGCCGTTAGTGCCACTCGAAAGACACTTGGACCCTATCCCTTCGAGATGCAACTGATATTGCATCCTCGCAAAGCCAATCAGCCGGTGCCTTGGGCAAATACCTGGCGTGAAGGGCGTCAAACGGTGCATTTTTATGTTGATCCGCGTTTTCCTGAGCAGAAGTTTATCGATGATTGGACTGCCTATCATGAGATTAGCCACCTTGCTATTCCCTATCTTGGCAGTTGGAACAGCTGGTTTGCCGAAGGTTTTGCCAGTTTTATGCAATATCAGATAATGGCAGAAGCTGGTGTGTTGGATACGAGTCTGGAAGCCGCTTATCGAGCCAAAATTGCTCCACAGGTACGCTGGTACAATAGCCAGTACAGTGCCGCGACGGTGGCGCGCAGGTTAATGCAAAATCGTCAGTATCCGCCGGCATATTGGGGAGGTGCCTGGTTTTTTGTTGTGGCAGATGGCCAATTACAGCAAAACTATGGTAGGTCGTTAACCCAGTTGCTAAGTCGTTATCAGGAATGTTGCCGGATGACAGACCAGAATATCGAGCAACTGCTGGATTCCTGGGATGGTCTTTTGCAGAAACCGCTGTTCGTCCCTTTACATAAGCAGTTTGAAACGGCACCTGCCAAGGTATTCTTCCGGGAATGGTTTAGCGCTGAGGATACTGGCAGTAACGGATAGACCCCTTGCTCTCCTGCGTTACCTCACTCATAAGGTTGTACAAAGATTTCAGTAAAGTATCTAAATGGTCCGGCGCCTGCTCGCAGACCAAAACGGCGATACTCACAGAAACAGGGCTGTAACGACTGGCTAGGCTATCCAATAATTGTCTATGTAAGCGATCCAGTATGCCTTTAGCAAGATCCTGCGGGGCCTCGGGCAGTAGCAGGGCAAATTCGTCGCCGTCAATTCTTGCCACTGTGTCGCTGCTTCGCAGGGCACCTTCCAATTGTCTGGCAATTGATTGGAGCAATTGATCGCCAACCAAATGTCCTTCATGTTCATTGACCCGCTTAAAATTACCTAATGCCACAAAGGCGATACTGAAAGGCCGATGATAACGACTGCAACGCTCAATCTCGTATTCCACCATCTCGGTAAATGCACGGCGATTGGCACATTGGGTTAGTGGATCCCTGCGGGCCAATTGCCGCTCGCGGCGCAGCGCTTCGGTCAGTGCATCCTGCATTTGTTTTACCTCGCGCATCTCGCGGATGGTACATATCACAAATCTTTCGTGATCCAATTCCAGTGGACTGAGCATTATATCTACAGGGAATGTCTGGCCATTTAGGTGCTGCCCGTACAAGGTCATTACCGAGCCCATCATTCTGCGTCTTGGGCACTGCATGTATTCATGTACATGTTTGGCATGCTTAGTATGGTATTCGCTTGGAATCAAAGTATGCACAGGTTCGCCGACTAAAGACTGGTTGGGATAGCCAAACATCTGCTCCAGTTGGCGGTTACACATCAATATTTGCCCCTGATTATTGACTACCAGTGTCGCATCGGGCATAGCATCTAGTAGTGTACTTAGTGGCAGGGACGGGTCGAGCATCTGTTATCTCAGGCTTTCTAACCACACTAATTGTGTGGCTACCATAGTAATATCAGCTTTCTGCCTGTTTTTTGATCTGGATCTATAAGCTTAACTGGACAGGTGGCTACTTCCATGCTCCCTGCCCAATTAATTAACGACGTACCGGAATCGCCAGAGGGCGCATTGGTGCTGCATCTGCACCCTTTAGTTTGAGTGAGGCCCCTATAAATACGAACTCATAGATTCGTTGTTTGGCCAAGGACTCCAAATTAACCAATTCCATGATTGGGATCCCTTGCTGTGCTAATAAATAAGTGTGGACTGGTACATAGTTACCGCTCACCTCAGAAGGAAAGGCTTCAAAGCTTAGGTTGTCAGCACCTACCAGCATGGCGTTCCCTTCTTCTGCCAGGTAGCGGGCTGCCTGCATGCCAAGTCCCGGGGCATTGTGCATGAACTGTTGGGCCTGCGCGTAGTTTTGCATACGACCTGTTCGAATCAGTACCACATCGCCTTTATGCAAAGATACCTGCTGTTTTTGCAAGGCCAGCTTTATATCTTCAGCGCTGATCCTGTAATTATCAGCTAATTGATCAACGCCTAAACTAGCCGCAATATCTATCATCACGCCGCGGGCAATGATAGGCGGAAGCGTCTCTGCGCCACTGCGACGCCAGCCTTTGTCCCCTAAGTGTTGATCTGCGCTAAAGCCGTTGTAGATCTGTCCGTTCAGACCAAAATGGCTGAGGGCATCGATATGTGTGCCCGTGTGGGTATACATAGATATCGCACTGCCAGAATAGCTCACATGTTTGTTGATGGCTTCACCCTGCCCGAGCACGTTATCAACTACGGCGCCTCGGGGAGTGTGGGTCATCCATATCTGGTAGCTTGGATCACCTGCAGCCTGCCAGCTCGGCATGCCGACAAAATAGTCTACCGACAGGTCATGCACCTCAGACCAATCAGCCTTGGCCAGTAGTTTAGTTCGGTCAACTTGTTCAATTAGGTTGAGGCGACCTAATTGATCCTCCTCGCCCCAAGGACTTTTACCAACCTGCGCATCTGCAGAAACCCAGGTGTCAGCGTTTTGATGAGCCAAACTTTGCGCCGTTAGTAATTGCAGCGCGACTAAAATTGGCAGATTTATCAATAAATATTTGTTCATACCAGAGCACCTTCAAGCTTGTTCAGGTTGTGAAAAAGGGTATACATCTCGCCCTGTGTCAGGGTTTGTGAAATCAACCGCTGATTGTTGATATACAGGCTGGGAATAGAGCGCACACCAATTTGTCTGGCCCTTAGGTTGTCTGACTCAACGGCATGGATGATAGGTTCACTACTCATCAACCTGGCTATTTCCGAGCGCTCGAATCCTTGTTCCGTGGCGATATCCAGCAGAGTGTCTGTGTCTGCTATATTGCGATTTTCCTTAAGATGGGCAGTTTGAATGGCATCGAATAACTGCCAGTGACCGGCCTGACCAGCCAGAATTTCCGCACTCTTGGCTGCTAATGCTGCCTGATAGCCGCTGGGGTAATTGAAAGGTTTGGCTCGCATACCTTCAATATTGAACCGCTCCGGTTGCTCGGCATGTTGCTGACAGGCCTGCCAGTGCCGTAGGATTTCATCCTTGGCGCTTTGCATGGAGCCAAAACGGGCAATCATTTCCTGTTCATTGCGCTGCAGGACAAAGGCTCTATGTACAATTTTGATATTCAGATTCTGGGCTACCTTGCGCAGTCGCGGTGACTGCAGATAACACCAGCCGCATACGGCGTCGTGGAAAAACTCTACTTGCATTGTGTTTTACTCTTCTGGTTCAAGTGCAGGCAGAGTAAATAATGTCAGTCTGAATGAATAATGAGGCTTTTTTGGGTTATTGATGCAAATAACTTATGTACTGAGCAGGGCATCCCGTAAGGCCATAAGTAATTCATCATTCTTCACATTGGGATAGTAGCCTAACTGCAGGGAAACATGCCTACTTGCACCGTCGGTTAATGCCAGTTTCTGCATTACGCCTTGCGCCAAGGGAGCCGTTATGGCCCACTCTGGCAGCCAGGCAAAGCCCAACCCGGACTTTACTGCCGCCGACGCGGATGGGATATCCTGAACCGACAGGCGAAGATCGCTGCCCAGCCACCCAGAGTTGGTATTGCTGCGCAGGCCCATATCGGAAATAACAATTTGTCGGTATGGGGTTAGCGCTTCAATATTCAGGCTGGCTTCTTTTGCCAGGGGGTGCGACGAGGCGGCGACGGCGACCAGTTTAATATCTGTTAAGGGATGACTGAGGGTGTGACCGGGCAGGCGACTGGCAATGGCTAATTCAACCTGTCCGTCTTCCAGAAGTTCAGCCGCCCTGGATAAACTGCTGTGTTGAACTTTAACCTGTGTGCGAGGAAACCTTTCAAGTGCCCTGTTTAACGCTCCTAACCATTTATCACTGGGAAGCAACACATCTACAGCAAGGCTGATGTGTCTGGCTGGTTGAGTAAAACTCATAGCCTGGTTTTCCAGATCATTAGCCTGACTGACCAGATGTTTGGCCTGGGGTAACAAGGTAGCACCAAAAGGGGTTAGTACGGCTTTTCTGCCCTGAATATCAAATAGTGATTTACCCAGCAACTGTTCAATCTTGCGCACTCCATGGCTGATGGCCGGTTGCGTCTTAAACAGCAATTCTCCGGCCTGGGCAAAGCCTCCGCCTTCAACTACGGCGACAAACATTTTCCATTGTTCCAGACTGATTTTACTCATAAACCGCTCCATCCACTTGTTGCTGAGGGTTATACCGGCTTTATCGGATAACGCCAAGGGGGAATTCTAGTTTTGCCTGACCGGATAAGGCTGACCGCTGGCCCACTTGTGATACAGCCAGCCACTTAAGGTAATAAGCAAAGCGCCAGTTAGTACAGGTGCAATCAGGAAAGGCCAATCCTGGGCCGTTAGCATAACCACTAAAGGATTGGCTCCGGCCGGAGGATGCGTGGTTTTGGTTAGCAGCATCAAGCTGATTGCCATGCCAACAGCAATACTCAGGCTGAGCGGCGTCATGCCCCAGGTATGCAGTACTACCAGGCCAACTAAAGTTGTCAGCAGATGGCCAAGGATAATGTTTTTAGGCTGCGCGAGCGGGCTGGCGGGTAAACCAAACAGAATGACCATGGTTGCACCAAAGGGGGCCATCAACCACAACTCATGCTGCCATTCATCCAGATGGGTTAGCACCAAGGTGCAAAGGGTGGCACCAATTCCTGCAATCAGGGCCGGGTGAGTTAAGACTAAGCGAGCAGATTTCAAAGGTTACCTCAGGTAGACAATTCTGTATATTTTTATGGTAGACAGATCTGTATATTTTTGTCAACGAAAAACAGAGTTTGTTGGCCGGAGTATCAGGCATGCCGTCAAGGTGAATTTGTCGTCTTGTCTGAGAATGAAAGCGAATGGAGGAATCGCGGCACTTTGCATCGGTACCGCGATTAGATGGATTAAATGGGATGGTAGAAACGGTCGCCACGTGGCAAATAAAAGTTGTCGTAGTTGAGGCTGAACAGCACATGATGGGCACGGCCACGAATCTCATGTCGGGGTACAAAGCCGATAACTCTCGAGTCGGCGCTGTTATCTCTATTGTCTCCCAGTGCCAGATATGCATTTTCTGGTACTTGAACCGGCGGGAAATTCGCCAGGGGCTGGTGGCCGGGTTTAATGCGTACGCTATGCTCTATGCCAACTAAGTTTTCAACCAGATCCTGCCCGTTTGTGTCTGCACGCTGGGTGACATAAGTGAGCGCTTCACCGTTGATAAACAGTCGATTATCTCGCATTTCCACCACATCTCCGGGTACTCCCACAACCCGTTTAACTAACTGGTTGCCGGCTTTTTGTGACTCAAACACAATAATGTCGCCACGGGCCGGGTCGGCGAGTTTCTTCAGGGATATCTGGCTAAAAGGAAGACGAATATCGTAGGCCATTTTATTAACCAAAATACGGTCACCTTCGAGGATAGTTGGCTTCATGGAGCCGGTAGGAACGTCATTCCAATCCGCTACTGCGCTGCGAAACACCAGCATCAGCGCAATAAAAATCAGCAGGCCTTTGTTTTCTTTTAGCAAGGTTTTTAATTTTAGTTTCATAGTGAATTCAGTCCTTGTTACTAAGAGGCTATGAGTGCTGCTTTTGACAAAAATTCCCACCAGGGCGTGGGATAAATGTAACAAAATGCCAGGCATGCATACCTTAATCAGCCTACTACTCTGTTACAACAATTTGCCCAGTGACGGGATCCCAGCGTGGGCAACCTGTTCTGTTGATATCAAAGGGACCGACCCACCAACTGCCTATATTGGTTTCACTGGTGGGCGTGGCGATACTGACCATACGCATTGGCCAGTCTGTGCGTGATGGCGCTATCTCAATCAGACCTTGCACAGCTGCTTGTTTGAGCAGGGCCCAAAACATCAAATCGCCAAGGTGAGGCAAAGGTTCAAGCTTTAGTGTCAATTCGCGAAATAGCTGCCCACAAGTGCAAGGGCCTTTGTCCCGAAGCATCTGCAAGGTTAACTGTAAGGTCAGGCCAATGCCGCAGTCTGTCCAGGGCAGTTCTTGCATTTGCCGTTTCAGCGCAGCAGCCAAAAACGGCAGTGCTTGTGTGCCCTGACGAATAATGCGGTTTAGCTCGCTCAGATTGCCCTGCTCAAAGGCATACCACAGCTTACTTGCCTCCTGGTACTGAGCGGCAGATACCACCTGACGCTGTTCAGTGTATAGCTGTTCTAGCTGATCCGGGGAAAGCTGACCCAGGCCGATAAATGGTTCGATGCCTGCAAAGGCAGAAATACAAATAAGCTCCAGACGAGTCCCCAGATTGGCATCCGCCAGTCGGGTTAACAAATAGGCAAGGATAAGCTGGTCATAGTTGTCATGCTCAAACCACAAGACGATATGGGCATACTGAGAAACCGAGCAAAGGCGCTTGTACGCTAGCGCTTGTCGCTGTTGCAGGTCAGCCAGGGGTATTTCATAGTGGGTTGACAAGAATGCATTGCGTCTGGCTGTCCAGTCACCGTCACCGCCAACCGGTCCCTGGCAAAAAGGATCAGAAAATTCCAGAAAATCGCCGATAAAGCCGGCTGCCTGAAGGCTTCGTTGAATATCGCTGCCGCAGCGAATATGCAAAGTGTTTGGGGTATCCAGGGTGGTCATGGGGCAGATTGATTTAGGATTGTATGGCCTACAGCGTAGGAGACTGCTTCCGGCTGCTCAAGAAAAATTGCTGGCCTGTGCAAAAAAGCTGGATAAGATTGGATTGTATCCTATACCAGCTTCTATGCTGTTTATAACGCGGCGGGTCGTTTCGATAACTGAGGTGTGCGTGACGCGATATCTAGTGTTTTTTGTGTTTTTACTCTGCGGTTGTCAGGTTTCCCAAACGGTTTCGCCACAGGTGGTTATTTATACTTACCACTCCGATCCCCCATTTTTCCTGCCGGATCAGCCAACCGATCTCAGTCGAGCTTGGGTTGACCGCTTCAATCAGTGGCAGTCTAAAATTCAACTGCGAGTTGAGCACATAGAAAGAGGTGTCTTGAATCAACGGATTGAAGAAGGTAACCCCTACCTTATTTTATGGGCCAATCCGCTGTTCTTTATCAGCCGGGACCCCATGCTTCTCTCGTCTGATACGATTTTTTGGGATGCAGATATTCTGGTTAGCCGTAAGCAGCAGCCAATTGACTATCACAGGCCGCCCGACCTGATTGGTTATCGTTTAGGTGGGCGGCGAGGCTTTTACTATAAAGGGCTGAATGAACTGAGTGATGAGGGCAAGTTAACGCGTATTGATGCTGACAACGATAATCAGAACTACGAGCGGCTGCTCCGGCAAGAGGTTGATTTGTTTATTATGCAGCGCTCAGCTTGGTACTACTGGCGAAGTAACGGCTTGGATGAAACTTTGTTGTATGTGGCCAGTGAGCCTCACGACGGCTATTCCCGCCACGTGCTGGCAAGTGCTGAATATGCGGAATTACTGCGCTTGATAAACGAGTTTATTGCGGTATCCAGGCAAGATGCAATGTGGCGAGCACAACTGATGAAGTGGGGCGTGGAGGGTTTGATGAATCCTTTTGAGCTGGAGTTGGAAGAATTACTGGATGCTGATGTGGACAAGCAAAGATAACGGCGAAGTTAAGGATGGCGTTAAACGTATGATCCGGGATTTGGTCGCAAGTTGCATAGTATCTACTTGATATTCTGGGTAGTCTTCTTGTGAGGTCAAAATAACAATTAAAGGACTACCCGCAAATGAAACGATACTTTCTTCCTTTAGCCTGTTTATCTGTCGGTGCAGTACATGCCGCTGATTTGGATATGGCGAATAAGATCCGCAATGAGGGTTTTTATAATTCTCATGTGATGCATACCTTAGAGCACCTGACCGATAAAATCGGCTCCAGAATTACCAATTCTCCGCAGATGGATGAAGCCAACCGCTGGACCATGGAGCAATTAAAGAGCTGGGGATTGAAGAACGCACATCTGGACCCCTTCGATTTTGGCCGAGGCTGGTCTCATGATTCAGCCAGCATCAATCTGATTGCGCCTCGTGACGAGTCTTTGCACGGTATTCCTGTGGCCTGGACGCCGGGCACGCAAGGCCGCATTGAGGGTGAAGTGGTCATGTTGGATGCGGTGACTGAAGCGGAGTTACAGCAGTATAAAGGTAAGCTGAAAGGTAAAATCCTGTTAATGGGCGATCCACCACCTATCGGCAAACCGAAAACCATTATTTTCGAGCGTCACGACAGCAAAAAGCTCAGCGACCTGAAAGAGTTTGACCCAAGCCGTCCCGCCAGCCACGAAGGCTGGATGACACCAGCGCGTAAAGACAGCCGCCTGCAAAGCTACAACTTCAACAAGGCGTTGGAAGCCTTTTTGGCTAAAGAAAAAGTGGCTGGGGTGATCTATCGTTCCAGCCGCCAGGGTGGTTTGGTCAGGGTATTTGGTAAGAGCCACAGGGTTGGTGAAACCTTCCCGGTACCGGCAATTATCATTGAGCAGGAAGATTACAGCCTGCTACAGCGTATGTTGGATCGCAAGGAAACCCCTAAGCTTGCTCTGGATATCAAAGCCAGGTTCCATGACGAGCATACCGATGCATATAACACCATTGCTGAGATTCCTGGCTCAGACAGTGATCCTGAAATTGTTATGGTAGGTGGGCATCTGGACTCCTGGCATGCCAGTGACGGCGCAGTAGACAATGGCGTGGGTGTTGCTGTGGCGATGGAAGCGGTGCGTATCTTAAAAGCATTGGATGTTCAGCCCAAACGCACTATACGCATTGCGTTGTGGTCGGGTGAAGAGCAAGGTTTACACGGCTCACGTGCCTATGTGGAAGAGCAATTTGCCACCCGTCCAGAGCCAACTGACAAAGCAGAGCGTGCGTTACCCCGCTATTTGTGGAAAAGTCCTGGTTGGCCAATTGAAACCAAGCCTGCCTACGACAAACTGTCTGTCTACTTCAATATGGACAATGGCAGTGGACGATTCCGCGGTATTTATACCGAGGGTAATGTGGCGGTCAAACCCATGTTCAATGATTGGTTCGGCCCTTACACCGACCTGAGCACCGGTGCAATTTCGAATCTGTCCACCGGCGGCACGGATCATGAGTCTTTTGACGATGTTGGTTTGCCTGGTTTCCAGTTCATTCAGGATCCATTGGATTACAGCACCAGGTTGCACCACACCCATATCGACTCTATTGATCACGTCATTGAAGACGACCTTAAGCAGGCCTCGGTGATTATGGCTGGTTTCCTCTATGAAGCCGCGATGGCCGATGAGCGTATGCCGCGTAAGCCTATTCCGGCAGCCCCTTCCAAGCTCAAGCAAGAGCGTCAGCAACTGGAAACTGAAAAAGAGCGCCGCACCCGCGAGCGTGATGCACGTCAAGCCCTGGATACCAAACCCTACGGTATCTGATTATCAGCCTCGCAGCATGTGCTGCGAGGCGTTTTCTCCCAGCAGAATTAGCCACAGCGAGCAAAGCCATTTTGGTTCGTTGAAGGACTGCATCGGCTATTAGTCTCTATTTTCCTGAAGTTTGTCTGGCATCACTGTTTCACTATGAAAAGATAGTTTATTCTCATTGCGATCGAAATGTTGTAATAAATAATTCTTTGTTGTAGCTTTGTTAATGAGAACACGCTGCATTACAGGAAAAGAACATCATGACAATGCGTAAGCACAATAAGATTCTGTTAGCCGTACAAGCGGCTCTGATTGCCGGTGCCCTGCCTGCCCTGGCGCAAGAACAAAAGCAAGCTGAAGCCGAAGTCGAAGTAGTGGAGGTCAAAGGCTTCCGCGGCTCGGTGCAGAAAAGCCTAAATATTAAGCGCTTATCCAGCACCATAGTGGATGCTATTTCAGCCGAGGATATTGGTAAGTTCCCCGATCAAACCGTTGCCGATGCCATGTCGCGTATTACCGGGGTGCAGGTGGAAAAAACCGACGGTGAGAGTGACAAGGTGAGCATTCGTGGTACTGCTCCCCACTTGAATCTGACTCTCTTGAATGGTCAGAATGTGGCGTCTGCCACCGCATCCACCTCCATTTTGACGCCGTCTCGTGGCTTTAACTATTCATTGTTGCCCGCCGAAGTGGTGGAAACCTTGGAAGTGCATAAATCCGCGCAGGCCAAGGTAGACGAAGGCTCTATCGGCGGAACCGTCATTGTGAAAACCCGTAAGCCATTATCAACCGACAAAAACTATCTGGTGCTGTCGGCCCGTGATGCTTATCAGGAAAGTAGCGGTGAGCACAGCCCATTGCTGTCGGGTTTCTATTCCTGGAAGAATGAAGACAGCAACTTTGGTTTGAACGTCGGTGCGGTTTACAAAGACAACAGTATCCGTCGTGACCGCTTAAATACCGCCGGTTTTGTTGAAGCGCAACTTGACGGAAAAACCTTGTATGCCCCCTCTGAGGTCAGAGCTTCCCGCTATGAATCAGATAAAGATCTGAACACGTTTACCGCCACTTTTGAATATGCCGCGACGGATAACCTGAAACTGACCTTCAACAACATGTTATCCAAGGTCGATGTCAGCAATAAACAAGTGGCCAACGGTGCCTATGTGGTTGGTAGTGTCAATGACATCACTAACGCCCAGGTGGTGGGTGACACTATTGTATCTGGTCAGGTGCAGGCCAATGACGCCGACGTAAACTGGGCCAAGGAAGTGCTGTATAGCGCTGGTAGCCACGATGGTAGCTATGAAACCAAAGTGCATGATCTGCATCTGGAATACCGTGGTGACAATTTTACCTGGACCACGCAGTTGGGCCACACCCGAGCGGAAGGGGATATTCAGGATGATCAGGTAGAGTTTCAGTCTTCTGCACTGGTAGGTTTTGATCTTAGCGGCGGTCAGGTTCATTACGACCTGCCCAATGACCTGACACCTGCCGGTTACGGCGGTCTGTATACCCACAGAAACCTGATCAGTAATGCGCAAAAAGAAAGCTATATTCAGACCGACTTCAACTGGTTGCTGGACTCTGAATGGCTGCGCTCTGTGGACGTTGGGGTGAAATACCGCGACCACAACAAAACCTCCGGCTTGTATAAAGTGGTATGGCACCCCAATGATGTAGGGGCCATGACCCTGGCTGACTTCACCGACGGTTCGCTGGTGGACGATTTTATGGGCGAAGGCCGCGAGCAGGCTGACCTGTACCAGTTCCGCTATGCCAGTTGGGATCAGTGGACCGCCACTACGGCACCACTGCGCGAATATGATCATATGCAGTATGGTTTTGATTTGACCGAAAAGACCACCAGTGCCTATGTGCAGGGTAACTTTGCCTTCGATAAGCTAAGCGGTAACCTGGGTGTACGTTATGCACGTACCGATCAGCGCAGCGAAGGGGTGGATTTCTGGATGAAATATACCTGGGATCCGGCGTCCTGGGTGTGGGTACCTGTGATTGTTGAGCGTGATTACTCAGATGTATTGCCCAGCTTAAACCTGAACTATCAGCTTGATGATGATGTGATCATCCGTTTCGCCGCGGCCAAGGTGATGTCCAGACCTGACTACGATCTGCTGACTAGCCGTCGGGGTTATCGTAAGAGTGCCTGGTCCAACCCGAAAAACCCGGGTTTCCAGGGCAATCCTTATCTGGATCCGTACCGTGCCACTCAGTATGACATCTCGGCCGAGTACTATTTTACTAAATCGTCGATTTTGTCACTGGCCTTCTTCTACAAGGACATCAGCACTTATATCGATGAACAGTACTTCCCTGTTATGTTGCCCGATGATGAAGGTAATGTGGACGAGTACAACCTGAAAACACCGGTAAACAGTAACGGTGGGGTAAACCAAGGGATTGAAGTCAACATTCAGCATGACTTTGATAACGGCTTTGGGGTACTGGCCAACTATACCTACGCCGATGCGGATATGGATGAGGAAGGTAAAGAGTTACCCAATAACTCAGAGAATACCTACAATGCCACGGCTTACTACGAGAAAGGGGATATCTCAGTACGTCTGTCATACAACTATCGCGGCAGTTACTACGCCGGGGTGGTAGGGGATATGCGCTGGTATCAGAAAGGCTACGGCCAGTTGGATGCCAACCTAAGCTATAACCTCAATGACAACATTACCTTGTTGCTTCAAGGGGTTAATCTGAGTGACTCCAAGCAGGAAGCAGATGTGGGAGATGGCAATCGCCCTTACTTTATCAATCATTACGGCCGTCGTTTATTCGCCGGTGTGCAGATGAAGTTTTAATCTAACACGACAATAAAAAAGGCCACCTTGAGGTGGCTTTTTTATTGTCGTTAAGATGCATTTCACAGCGGCAAATTGCCATCTTGACTTAATTGAGAATTATTCTCAAAGGTCACAGTGTAAACTAGACGACCATTCGTTAAGCCGACAAAGCGTTGTGTTCGACGCACTGCTTCTCGGCGAATATTGGAGAGAGGTGTGAGTAAGTTATCCCCCATTTCCCTGACCCTACTAAGAAATCAAGAGTTGACCCCGCATATGCGACGGTTGACCCTCAAAGCTCCCTGTGTGGCAGACTTTGAACAGGTGTCGGCCGGCAGCTACATTAAGCTGCTATTCAATAGTTATGGTGGTACAGATCTGACTCAACTAGCAGAGTCGCAACGTCCCGCTATGCGCACCTACAGTATCCGCGCGTTAGACAGACAACGGCAAACTCTGACGTTGGACATTGTGATGCATGGTCAAGGAGAAGAAACCGGCCCCGGGTCAAACTGGGCAGTCAATGCACAAGTCGGAGAGCAGATTGATATGGTTGGCCCTGGGCATCTGGCCAAAAATGCGGCCATCGAAGAGGGCGCTGATTGGTACTTCCTGGTAGGCGACGCCACGGCATTGCCTGCCATTTCCACTTACCTTGAAGCTTTACCAAATAAGGCAGAAGGCCATGCGCTAATATTGGTTAAAAGCCGTGCCGATGCGCAATCTTTAAAGGCACCCAAGGGTATGCAAGTCCAGTGGTGTTATGCGCAGGAAGGGAACGAATTACTGACAGAAACATTGCGCATTGACTGGCTACCAGGCCGGGTTGCGGTATGGGTGGCCTGTGAATTCGATGATATGCGTTTATTGCGCCAGTACTTTCGCAATCAACGCAGTGTGCCCCATCAGGACATCTATATCAGCAGCTATTGGCGACGTGGTAAACCAGAAGACCAGCATGTGATTGATAAGCGCTACGATGCTGAAGCCTATGCGACCAGCCTTTAGGTTGGCGAAGGATAAACTTTAAAGGACAGGTGCCGGGCATAGCATACACCCAGCACGTGCGGCCTGTTTAGTAACGCCAGGTTAGCGAAGCCTGAACCTGTCTTGGGGCACCATAAAATGCCTGATCCCAGTACAGGCTGGCCAGGTGTTTTTTATCCGTCAGGTTGGTAACATTGAGCGCCAGATTCAGATTCTCACTTACATCGTAGCGAACAAATACATCCACTAACGCATAGCCTGGCTGCTCCCGGCTTTGAGTTGGCTGCGCCGCAGTATAGATATCATCCTGCCATTTTACACTCGCCCCCACCGATAGTTCTGGCAAGGCTTTGGGGTAGTAAACACCAGACAGCTTAGCCATGTTACGTGGCACATAAGTGCGAACCTGCTGGCCTTCATGACCTTCTACGCTGTTTAACCAGGTGTAACCAAAGCTGACATTAAACACGTCTGCGATGGAACCAACCAATTCAAGTTCAGCACCATCAGATTGATAATCCAGGCCATGGTAAGTGTTTACACCATTATTGACGGCGGCAAATTCGCCAACATTTTTCAAATCGGCGCGAAACAGCGCCAGGGTGGCGGTGGCATTGTTATTCAGATTGAACTTGGCACCTATCTCGGCATTGTTGCCTTTGGCTACGCCCAGTGCTTTAAAGTCGGGGTCAACAAAAGATTGGGGGGTAAATACTTCACTGTAGCTGGCATACAACGCCATGCTGTCATTCAGTTCATACAAGCCGCCAACATAAGGGACTGTCTCGGTGGCATCAGAACTTGAGTCTGTACCATAGCTATAGCCATGCTGAGCTACCGACATAGTGCGGGCACCTAGTAACAAAGAGAATGCGTCGCTTAAATGCAGGCGGGTTGCCAGGTAAACCGAACGGTGGATTTGCTTATCCTGATGCCCACTGCTGTATGGATCTGAGGGATCAAATTCGCCAATTTGGGTTTTTCCCTCTGCCCAGTCAGCGCCCAGCATGGCACCGCTGAATTCATTGTCGTAAAACGACTGACCAAAGAGCTCAATGTGAGCGTAGTTTATCCCGGCCATCAGTTCGTGTTGGCGACCGAACAGGTTGTAAGTACCGCTTAAATACACATCGGCGATACGCTGCGTTTCATCCAGGTCATACTGATTCGGCAGGCCTATCATGCCAAGGCCTGTTTGCTTATCTGGCGCACCATATACGTACATCACAGCCGAATCCTGCACTACTTTGTTGTGGCTAAGCAGCACATTCAGACTCCAATTATCGCTAAGCTGATGGCGCAGTTCAGCAAAAGTCTGGCTGTTTTTTACATCTCGGTAGGCCCATTCGGGGGCGGTACTGGTAGACACATCAAAATCGGTCGGGCTTCCATCACTGTAAAAAAGCGGCAGGGCACCAGATAAACTGCCGTCTACTTTATTCAGATTGTAACTATGGCCAAGGGTAACGGCAGTATTGGCGTTAAACAGGTATTCGCCCACTACATAGATCAGGCTGTTATCGTCTTGTTTGCGATCCAAATAGGAATCGGCTTGCTCTTTTACCACCACAGCGCGGCCGTTTAGGTTATCGCTAAGGCTGCCTGATACATCTCCTTCAAAGCGTAAACGACTATCTGAGCCTGCTGACAGGCTGGCATAACTGCTTAGCTGCTCGTTTGGGCGTTTGCGTAGGTAGTTAACAGTGGCTGAAGGATTGGCCAACCCTGTAACCAAGCCTGCCGCTCCTTTGAGCACTTCCACCCGTTCAAACACCGCCGTATCTGGGTTGCCATGAGATAAACCGGCAGAAAAGGGTACGCCGATACCGTCGTACTGAAAATTCACCACGTCGAAACCGCGGGCGGTGTAGTAGATCCTATCGGTTTCCACCTTTTCCACTGTGACCCCAGGGGTGTATGCCAGCAAGTCGTTGACCGAACGCAGGGCAAAATCGTCCATCTGTGGTCGAGATACCACGGTAACGGTTTGCGGGGTTTCATAAACAGTCAAGTCGAGCTTGGTTGCCGAGCGGCTGGCTCCCTGATTACCGTAAACTTGAATAATTTCTACCTTGTTTGCCTGTTCCGCTATGGTGTCGGCAAAGGTGGTGGTGCTCATTGCACAAGAGGCGATTAAGGCAAGTTTTACCGCTTGCGCTGTGGTACTGAGTGTCGGTTTTTTCTGCATAGCTGTGTTTGTGGTCATCTAATTTAAGATGAGCGGGATCATATTCAATTACCTCTTTTGTGTAAATAAGAATGATTATCAATAATTTAATTTGAGGCGTCTAAGAGCTTTGATTTTCCTCAAATGTTCTAAAATTAAATTCGCTTATATTCTGAGCTGAAGGATCTGAACTACAGCAATTGGCGTATAAGCCGATTAAGGAATAGCATCAGTAGCCGCCATTCACATGTTTTGAGGTTTTGCCATGTATTGGAATAAAACGTCGCATCCTTTGTTCTTCATCATCTTCAGTCTGTTGGTAATGGAGACATTGCTGTTGGCGTTCTGGTATGACACCTGGGGTGTGGCACTGCTTATCGGCTTACCACTGGCTGCCATGCCTATGGCTGCAATGAAGTGGAATGGTGATTCTGCCAGTACCCCTCATGTGGTGGCTATTGCGTTGATGTTGTTTACCGCTCTGCATATTCATCAAAGTAATGGCTTACTGGAATTCCATTTTGAAGTCTTTGCTTTTATGGCTTTCCTGTTGGTTTACCGTGATTGGAAAGTTCTGGTTACCGCGGTTCTGGTGGTGGCTGTCCATCACATCGGCTTTTTTGCCATGCAAACCAATGGGTTGCCACTGATGGTACTGGAGGAAAGCCATGCAACCTGGGGGCTTTTGATTTTACATGCGGTTTTCGCCGTGACCGAGGCCATTATTCTTGGCTTGGTGGCAGAGCAAAGCCGTAAGGAAGGCATGGCGGGCATGCACCTGCGTGCCAGTATTGAGCAAATGCTGGCAGAGCCAGAGCAGATTCGCCTGAAACAGGCGCTTGCCTACTGTCAGACACATAATCTGGCAGCCTTTGGTGGTTTTTTGCAGACCCTGAATGAGCAAATAGAGAAGGTTACGCACGAAACCCGGCATCTGGAAGCACAGTCTGACACGCTAGCTAATCTGACCCAGGAGCTGCATGCCTCTGCCAATACCCAGAAATCTACAGCCATGGAGGCGTCACAAACGGCCGAAGCCTTGGCTGATGATATGGCTAATTTAAGTGACAGCGTGCAAAGCCTTAGCAAGTTGATTGATTCCGTGGTGGAAAAAAACGCCGATGTTAATCTGGCCCTGAAAACCTCATCGGCCAGTGCAAACAATCTGGTCTCCCAGTTCCAGCAAAGTCGCGGTCAGATCGCGCAGTTGCAGCAGGTGGGAGATCGTATTGTTGATGTGCTCAATTCCATTCAGGGCATTGCTGATCAAACCAACCTACTGGCCTTGAATGCAGCGATTGAAGCCGCTAGGGCTGGCGAGCAGGGACGGGGCTTTGCGGTGGTGGCAGACGAAGTCAGGGCGTTGGCGGGCAAAACCAAAGACGCCACCTTAGTGATCGCGCAGCAGACCACTGAGCTACGCCAGGTTGTGGGATCCACTGTGGATGCTTTCGCGCAGTCTGAACAGCAAGTGTCGCAGATGAGCGATGATATCAGTAAGAGTACCAAGCTGATTGAGGAAGTAGACCAAGCAATGGGGGATGTGCAAGGGGTGACATCCAAAGTGGAATATAGCGCAGAGCACGGCGCCAAATTTGCCGCCGATGTCTCCGATATGTCGGTGCGCCAGCAAGAAGCCATCAGTGCCGAACTACAAGCCATTGAGGAGGCCACTGTCATTGCCGGGCAGGTGGCGCAGTCTGCCGATGTATTGTTCAATCAGGTTAAGGCCTTTGATAGCCAGTGAAGCGTGCATGGTTATGGCCAGTGACTATCGGTATCTGGCTGCTCTATATGCTAGGGGCGTTTTTTCTGATGGGCGACAGGCATTTGCGCTGGTTTGACCCAGAGCAGAAACTGACCGCACAGCAAAGTGCCCTGCAAGCTTATATTGCCGATTTACCCGACAATACAGTTATCGAGTTTGTTGAGCCTGGATGCTACTGCAACCCCTTTTCCAGCGAGCATCGTGAGGAACTGCGGCACGACTTTGCCAAGCAGGGAAAAACCTTGCGGGTGGTAACGCCAGGAGACGAGGAGCGTGCCTGGCTGCCTTCTGCCCCGGCGGTTCTGGTTGTTGGGGAAAACAAGCAGATTGTGTATTTGGGCCCTTATAGTGCTGGATTATATTGCAGTGCGAATAACAGTTTTGTGGTGGCAGCGGTAAATAACTATCAGCGTGCCGGACTTGCGACGGGCATTCTGGATGATGCCCAGGGCTGCTACTGTCGCCTTTAACTGGCAACTCACCAGACCTAATTGCCCTGGCGGTTATTCATTTAGGTCAAGCCACCCAGACATTCTGTGCTAAGCCTTTGATTGCGCTGACTCTGGCCCTGCGCCATTATGCCTGTCCGACAAGAAGCGATTTATGGATGGTGGTGATTGCAGCAGGCCGATGTACCTGAACGTTTTGGTGTGAGCCTGGCCATTCTGGCCGCCTTTGGCTTTTCCTTCAAAGCCATATTCGTCAAGCTGGCGTACGCCAGTGCCGAGGTCGATGCGGTGACCTTGCTTACCCTGCGAATGCTATTTGCCTTTCCGATTTTCTTTATTGTCGGCTTTTCGGCGCTGCGCGGTGGCCCGGCGTTAACCAGAAAAGACTGGCTGTTGCTGGTATTGCTTGGGTTGGCTGGCTACTACGGCGCATCCATTTTGGACTTTATGGGGCTGGCTTATATCACCGCAGGGCTGGAACGTTTAATCCTCTTTACCTATCCCACCCTGACGATTTTGCTCGGCGTGCTGTTCTTGGGTAAGCGCTTTGACCGGCGATTGGTATTGGCACTGCTGCTTTGTTCTATGGGCATTAGCCTGGCATGTGCCACGGATTTTGGTTCGTCAGACGATGATTCAGCCGTGCTTACCGGCGTTTTACTGATTTTTGGCTCGGCTTTGGCCTATGCCTTCTACAGTGCATTTTCTGAAGTCTCAATAAAACGCCTTGGCTCAATGCGCTTTTCAGTACTGGCCATGTTGGTCTCTATTTTGGCCGTACAAACCCACTTTCTGCTGGTAAATCCGCTGGAAAACTTAATTCAGCCCATGCCCGTCTACCTGTATTGTGCTGCGATGGCTGTATTCTCCACTGTGCTGCCGGTGTTCTTTCAGTCTGCCGCCGTGCGACGTATCGGTGCTCCGCGAACCGTGTTGATTGGCACTCTGGGACCGGTTCTCACCTTGTTTTTCAGTTGGCTGATCCTGACCGAACCCCTGACTTTACTGCAATTGGTGGGTACTGCCCTGGTGATTATCGGGGTTATGGTGGTGAACAAACCCAAGCGAAGCTAGTACAAGTATCGGAGCCCCCTTAGCTTGCCAGCCTTGCAAAGCCTTGTACCTAAACAAAATATGCTTATACACTGAGGACTTACTGAAACTGATTAAGTCGGGAGTGTGCCATGCGTATTGTGACTCTGGGGATCTTACTGAGCTTGCTGGCCGGGTGTTCCAAACCGCCAGTGACGGATGTGGCCAAAAGCCAGCCGGACACCGCAAAGGTTCAGCAGGAACAACGTTTTAATGTGCTATTAAACGGTAATGTGGTGGGACACTTGTACGCCACGCAGCAGGGCAATGACATCAGCATCGACTTCGACTTCAAAAGCAATGGTCGGGGGCCTGCCTACAAAGAGCAGATAAGCCTGAATGACCAGGGCATTCCTCAGAGCTGGCAAATAAGCGGCAACACCACCTTCGGTAATCCGGTAGAAGAGCAAATGCAGATCCATGCCGGGCAAGCCACCTGGCGTGACGCTACAGGTCCGGGAGAAGCCAGAGTAGAGAGCAGTGCTCTCTACGTGCCGCAAAACAGCAGCCCTTATCAAGCCTACATAATGACAAGGGCCTTGATGAATACCGAAGGCAAACGCATGGCAGCGCTGCCGGCTGGTACCATGCGCCTGACTGCACTGGAAACCTTAACCTTGGATAACGACAAGGGGCCGGTGACACTCAATACCTTTGCACTAAGCGGTGCGCAGTTGGATCCCGACTATTTGATCCTGGACGATAAGAAGCAGTTTTTTGCCTATATTACACCACGCCTGATTGTGATCCGCGAAGGCTATGAAGCCGATGAAGCCAAGCTGCGCCAATTATCGGCCAAGTATTCCACCGAACGTTTTGAGGCTATTCAATCTGAATTTGCTCATCAATACCAAGGGGCGGTGCGGATCCGCAATGTGCGGGTTTTTGAACCTCAAACCTTAAGCCTGAGTGCGCCAGTCTCTGTGCTGGTTGAGGGCGAAAAAATTGCTGCCATTGAGCCATTGGAGATGGCCACCCAGGCCGGTGAAACCGAAATTGATGGTGCAGGTGGCACCTTAGTGGCAGGACTGTATGAGATGCACAGCCATACCGGTGACGACGATGCGCTGATGAATGTGCTGGCCGGTGTTACCACAGTGCGAGATATGGGCAATGCCCTGGAAGTACTGGATGAACTTAAAGGTAAAATCGACAGTGGTGTACTGGCGGGCCCGCGTATTACCCGCTACGGCATGATTGAAGGCAAAAGCCCATCCAATAACAACAACGGTATTTTGGTTGCGAGTCAGGAACAGGCCATTGAAGCGGTACATACATATGCCAAGCACGGTTTTGAAGGGATAAAACTCTACAACAGCATGAAAGGGGAGTGGGCTCCGGCTATTGCCGAGGAAGCCAAACGCCTGAATATGCGGGTAACAGGTCATGTGCCAGCGTTTTCTAACGCCAATGCCATGATCCGCGCTGGTTTTGATGAAATGACCCACATCAATCAGGTGATGCTGGGTTGGGTGTTAAAGCCCGATGAAGACACTCGTACCTTATTGCGGCTGACTGCGCTGGACCGCTTGCCAGCATTGGATTTGACCAGCCCGGCGGTACAGGAAACCCTGGATTTGATGGTGGAGCATAATGTTACCATCGACCCCACCCTGGCTATTCACGAATATCTTTTGTTGTCGCGTAATGGCGAGACCCGTGCCGGAGTGAGAGACTATATCGAGCATATGCCGCCAGGCGTGCAGCGCAGCGCCAAGGTGTCACTGGCAAAAATTGCCAGCCCGGAGCAGGACCAAGCGTACCGCGGTGCCTACGAGCAAATCCTGACGGTGCTAAAAATGATGAAGGAGCGGGGCATCAAACTGTTGCCTGGTACCGACCTGGGCGGTGCATTTAACCTGCATCGGGAGCTGGAGCTTTATGAGCAACTGGGCTTTAGCCCGGCCGAACTGCTAAAGCTTGGCAGTTATGATATGGCTAATTACCTGGGCCATAGTGACCGCGGCAGTATTGAGCCGGGTAAACTAGCGGACTTCTTTTTAGTGCCAAGTAATCCGACTGAAAATATCAATGCCATTAAGACCATCAGCCTGGTGTCTCGCGGTGGCGTATTCTATTACCCCAGCGAGGTGTATCCGAGCTTTGGTATTAAACCCTTTACCGATATTCCCAAGGTGCAAGGGCCCGCCAGCTTGTAATTCAAAAGGGCTGAACAGGCTGGCGACGGCGTTTTCATATCGCCAGTCTGTTCCCCCATGAGTTAAGTCACAATCGCCTTAGTTGGCTGTCTCCTTTGTCAGGATATCGATCATGGCTTTGGCTACCCCGGCCGATGACAGGTAGTTTTGCCCGGTGATGATCCGTCCATCGATTTCAATATGTGCGGTATTGCGCGGGCTGTACAGGAAGGTGCCACCGCGCTCTTCAATGGTTTTAGTAATAAGAAACGGGAATTCTTGGAAGTAAGGCCTGTCCTGATGCTCATACTCGTCAGGATAACCGCTGATACGTCGTCCCTTGACCAGGTATTCACCGTTTTTCAATCTAAGGTGGGCAATACCGGCGGTGCCGTGGCAAACCGCAGAGATAATGCCGCCATGTTGTTCATAGATGGCCATGCTGATTTTTTGCAGTTGTGGATGGTCAGCTACCCCATACATGGCGTTGGTGCCGCCCACGTAATGGACGGCCCGGTAGTCTTGTGCCACCACTTGCTCAGGTTTCAGGGTATGGCCAATGGCATACATAAAGTCGCTGTTGTACAGATACTTTTTGTGCATGGGTTCCGAGGTATTGATGTACGCCAGTGGCAACGCGCCACCTTCTGGACTGACAAAGTCTACGCTGAAGCCTGCTTTGGCAAATTCGTCGTAAGCATTGACGATTTCCGAGAAGCTAACGCCGGTAGGCAGGTTGGAATCGCCATGAAAGTGTGCGCTGGATAGAATAAACAGGATGCGTTTGCCATTATGCGGGCTGGCTTCGCCCACCGCGCTTTTGCTTAAGATCTGCCACACCCCATCGAGCTTTTTCAGTAAAAACATATCGATATAGCGCTGCTGCCTGGCTGGCATCAGGATTTCGGCTTTTACTGTGGCCAGGTTGCCTTCCCTGTCTATATGCAGAACACGGCCAAGACGCCCGTTGAACTTGCCCTGATTAGCCTCCTTGTACCAATTGATATAGTCAATGGCCGATACTTCCCAAAAGGGCGTGTCCGGCTTTTCCAGATACAAGCGGGCCTGGCTATGAAAGGCTTGTTTTAGTCTGGCTTTATCGCTGTAAGCACTGCCGTGGAAATAATGTTGGATGGCGGTTTCTATGGCTGCATGTTCTGTTGCTGCGGTTAATTCTGCGTCTGACCTGGCTGCTGCCACCTGTGTATAGGTGAGCAAAATCAGCCAGGTGATAAGTGCGAATAATCGATGTTTCAAAATAGTACCCTCCGTTAAAGTGGCTGGCCACGTTAACGAAAAGGCCTTGAAAAACACTACGAAATGATAATTCCGTAGTGTCGAATTATGCTTTCGAAGCCTTAGCTGGTGTGAGCTGGCGGAATTTGGCCGGAGTGGTGCCGGTAAATTTCTTAAAGGCCGAGTAAAAGGTGGAAAGGGAGTTGTAACCCGAGGCATCGGCGATATCTTCTGCACTTAACGAGGCATCTGACAGCAGCAAAGACTTAGCATGCTCAATACGTTTTTCATTCAGGTAATGGGGGAAGGACATAGCCAGATTGTCGTTAACAAACTGCGATAATCTGGAGGTGTTAGTGCCCAGGCGCTTGGCCAGTTGCGCCAGGGTCAGGTTGGGATTTAGATATAGCTGCTCGTCGTGCATCAATTGGTTAAGCCTGACCAGCATTGCGGTGGCATCATCATGCGGAATTTTTTTATCCTGATAGCGGTGTTGTTGCTGTTCCCGGCGGGCAAGAACCGCCATCATTATGCTCAGATACAAGATCAGCGAAAAGCTCAGTGCACCACTGATATAAGAGGTATAGGCACCCGTGAAGTAGGCAAGCCAGATCACCGCCGTGCCCAGCCATACACTTAAACAAAGTGTCTGTGGGTTGGATAAATCCAGCGGCTTTTGCCTGACTTGCTGCAGTAAGGGGCTAACGTGCAGCAGGCTGAGTAGCAGGTAAAACAGCCACACATAATTCACCACTTTATACAGCACATCACCCCAGAGTGGGGCGTGGGTGTGATATGGATAAAGCACGCCGATAATGAGGATGGCCGACAGTGGCACCAATACATGGAGCCAGCGAGACTTGGGAAGGGGGGCCTGATGGCTTATCGACTGGCAATACAGATATAAAAAGGGCCCAATCAGCAAACAGGCAGACAGCCCAATTTGCAGGAAGACTTTGGCAAGATCCGGCGAGAAATAGAAAAACACCGACTTACCCACACGAATGCTAAGCATCAGCAGCAGACCACCAAGTAGCACGTCACTTTGGCTGCGGTGAGCTTTGCTTAGCAGGTAACCTACCAGCAATAAGGCGTTAAATACCCCCAGGGCGCTAAAAAAGAAAAGCAGTTGTCCTGTCATCAGTGTGTTCAAATTATTCTTATGGCTGAAGCGGTGGTTTTCGCCGACAACTATATATTCTGGAGCGGGCAGGGCAACCGTAAAGTGTAACGGGCTATATAGGTTTCACTGCGCAAGTGGCAAGTCTCTGACTAAGCGGGGGAAGCCAGTTTATTAACATGGAGCCAAACGGCTGGCCTGCTGAGCCAGATAAAATAGGATGTTTAACCCCGCCTCTATGCCAACAACGCATCCGAGTTGAGCCTGACTGTTTAGGTATTTGCGGGAATGCTGAGGGGATTTTATATCTTTTATATTCAGGGCTTTGGGGCAGGTGTTCTGCCCCTTTACCCAGTTAAAGCAGTGGCTACCAGGCACCGCTGCCAGCGTAGAAGACAGTGTCCCGGGCCTGAGATTCGCCGCTGGTAAGTTCTTCTATATAAAAGTGAATGTCGTTTTTCTCCTGCTCTGGCGCATCCGGTACCGACACCGCCAGTACAGTGGTAGCGTGTTCTCCGGCGCCCACTTCAATCTGAGTTGGGCCTTTAATCTGCAGATCTTTGAGGCCATCCACACGAATACTGTAGTGCTTGGGGTGCTGGGATTTATTCAGGGTTTTCAGCACGAACGTGTTCTCTATATCGCCCAGGTTGTTGATGCGGTACAACGACTGGCGATCGCGGCTTACGCTAACTTCAAAGTCATAACGGTGCGTGGCCCAGACAAACATCATGGTTAACGTCAGCAGCACTGCGGCACCATAGCCAAGATGGGCGGGCCAGTTACTTTTACTGCCTGCTTCAACCGCATAGCGGATCAGCCCTCTGGGGTAGTTGAATTTATCCATGGTGGCGTCACAGGCATCCACGCACAGTCCACAGTTGATGCAGGCGTATTGCAGGCCGTCGCGAATGTCGATACCCACCGGGCACACCTGGACGCACAGGTTGCAGTCGATGCAATCACCGGCACCTTTGGGTTTTGCCACCCCACGCTTTCTTGGCCCGCGCGACTCACCGCGGGCTGCATCATAGGCCACCAGTTTGGTGGACTTGTGGAACATGGCAGACTGAAAGCGCGAGTAGGGGCAGATATGCTGGCACATTTTCTCGCGCAGCCAACCGCCGTTGATATAAGTACAGACCGCAAAGAACCATACCCAGCCCTGGATAAGCAGGCTGGCCTCTAAGGTAAAAAATTCGGAGTACAGTTGCCTGGCCGGTACAAAGTAGGAAATAAACACCAGCGCCGTACCCATAGATAGGGCAATCCACAAGCTATGCTTGAGGCTCTTCTTGGCGAGTTTCTGGGTGCTCCAGGGCTGGCTATCCAAGGTGCGGCTGTGGCTGTGACTACCTTCCACCCGGCGTTCAACCCAGTTGAACATTAGTGTCCACACCGTTTGCGGGCAGGCGTACCCACACCAAACCCGGCCGTACAGCTGGGTGATATAAAACAACATAAAGGCACCGAGGATAAACAGCAGCGCGAATATCGCCAGGTCGTGCGGGTACAAGGTGACGGAAAATACCGTCAGGGTCTGCTGCGCGATATCGAACTGTATGGCCTGTCGGCCGTTGAATTGCAGCAGCGGCAGCAGCACAAACATCCCGACTAGCAGGAAGTTCAAATAGCGGCGGATGCGCTGGAATCGGCCGCTTTGCTCTCGGATGTAAATCTTGGCTGGCGAGGCAGGCACCTTAAGAATAATGTGCTGCTCAGCGATGGATGAATTATCCATGTTACCCCCACAGGATCTGGTGAAAGACCCGCGAAAGTGTAAGGATTAATTCTGTCTGTAATAGATACAATAAAGTAAATTACAATAGGTACAGATTGGATAGATGACCCACGCGCATGACGAGTTTTATATACGAGCAATTGGCCCGGCGTTTTAGCGAACAGATTCACACCGGACTTTGGCGCCCGCAGCAGCGTCTGCCGTCTATCCGCCAGTTGAGTGAGCAGTTTGGGGTGGCCAAGATCACCGTCCAGCATGCTCTGCATAAACTCGAAGCCAGCGGGTTGGTGGAAGCCCGGCCACGCTCCGGCTATTTTGTTTGCCAGCGTCCCATCCCGGCTGCGCCATCGTCTAAACGCTTGCTGAGTACTGAGCCGAGCCTGGTGAATATGCCGCTGATTTTTCAGGACATTATGGCCAGAAGTGCGGCTTTTGATCTGTGCCCTGGCGCGCCCTTTAGCGAACCGACCAGCCACTTGTTGCAGCTTAATCGCCATATCGGCAGGGCGATGCGCCAACAACCGCTACATAAAGCGATGTACTACACCGGCCCCCAGGGCAGCTCTGCCTTAAGAGAGCAAATCGCACTGCTTTATCAGGGGCGTGGCTGCCCGCTCGATGCGGAGGCACTGTGTATTACCGCGGGTTGTCAGAACAGCCTGTTTCTGGCCTTGATGAGCTGTTGCGAACCCGGTGATACGGTGGCAGTGGAAAGCCCGGCTTTTTATGGGGTGCTGCAGTTACTGCAACAGTTACGGCTGAAAGTGGTGGAGATCCCGGTGTCGCCCACCTTGGGCTTGAAAGCCGCGGATCTGGAAGCTGTGGTGCGCAAATGGCCGGTGAAGGCCTGCGTTATCACCGCCAGTTTTGCCACCCCCACGGGGGCGTCGATTCCCGGCGAGGAAAAACGTCAGTTGGTGGCACTGGCAGAGCAATATTCACTGACCCTGATTGAAGATGATATCTACGGCGACCTGGGTTTTCACTTTCGTCCCGAACCGCTTAAAGCCTTCGATAAACAGGGCAATGTGATCTTATGTAGTTCTATTTCCAAATCGCTGTCGCGGGATTTGCGTTTAGGCTGGATAGCTGGTGGCCGCCACCATGACAAAATTGTGCACTTAAAGCTGATTAACCAACTGGCCAGCGGTCAGGCCATACAGGAAGGGCTGGCGAGCTTTATGGCCGAAGGACATTACAAACGCCATCTGCTGCAATATCGCCAGCAACTTAAGCGCCAGCGCGACGACTTACTCAAGGCCTTAAACGAGCTGTGGCAATTTCCTTTCCGTTACACTGTGCCAGAAGGCGGCATTGCGCTATGGCTGGAACTGCAAAAACAGCAGGACACCAGCCGCTATTACCAGCCGCTGCTAAAGGAAAACATTGTGATTACCCCCGGTGCACTATTCTCCACCCAAGGGCATTTTAACAACTACCTGCGCCTAAGCTTCGCTCACCCGGCTACAGGCCCAAGGCACCAGGCCCTGGCCAGATTGGCTGGGGTGTTTGCTGGTAGGGGATAAGTTGTTGGCAAAAAAGATGAAGCTGACTTGCAGCGTGGTTTATCTTTTGTGCTTGAAGTGAGTGATGGGGCAGGGTTTCAAGTGTTCTGAATAATCCTCTAATCAGCCTCGCGGATCAGCTACAGCTATTACGCTGTAAGTGAGATCCAACAAGCTGATCGGAGGCTGACATGAACTACTATAGCGCAATAGATCTTCATTCCAACAATAGC
>NZ_JAFKCS010000160.1 GCF_017255015.1 Bowmanella yangjiangensis
CAACTGCGCAGTGCGAATCGTGCCCTGACTGCCCTGCAGCAGCCAGCCGCCCTGCCCTTTACGTTGCAGACGCGTGATGGGCGACTCTTCCAGCAGCTCGACATTCTCCGGCAGCGAGTGCGCCAGCCCGGTAACCAGCGCCGCCGGCTGCATTAGGTAGCAACCCGGGGTGAAGATTGCGCGGCTGTAGTATGTATTGCCGAGCACCTGCGCCAGCTCGTCGCGCTCGACCAGGCGGAAGGTTTCGCCCAGATTCTTCAGCAACTGCTCGAAATGCGCCAGATACGCCAGACCACGCTGGCCCACAGCGCCCTGATACTTGCCGGCATGCGACCATTGGCAGTCGATGCCGTGACGCTCGATCAGCCCCTGTAGCTGGGCGATGGCGGCGCGATTGAGTGACAGCAAGCGCTGTTTGTGGGCCGGATCGGGATGCTCCAGAGCGAATTTGTGCGGCAGGTCGATGACGAAACCGGAGTTGCGTCCGGAAGCGCCCTGGGCGACACGCTGGGCGTCGACCAGGATGATGCGTTTGTCCGGCATCAGCTCGCCAAGGCGGCGCGCAGCAGCCAGGCCGGCGAAACCGGCGCCGATCACCACGTAATCGGCGCGTTGCTCACCATGCAGGCGCTTGCACGCGGGTTGCTGTGACAGTGCCGCGTACCAACCACAACTGCTGTCGTCATGGGGCAGATTGATTTGCTTGCTCATGCGTGCGCCCTCAGGCCACTGATCGTTGTGCGTTCTGGCAGCTCTGCAGCCAGCTGTTGCGTTGGGTCTGCGCCTGTCGCCCGAGCAGGACGAAGCCGCACACCACACCATCGGCATCGTAGAAGCCGGCGCTCAGCCCATCGGCGTTCGCTGTGCAGCGCCACTCTCCGGCGGTGCCGGGCGCCGGTGCCAACAGGCACAGCGGCGCAGCCGGGGTTTTCACCGTCACCGGCATCAGCGGATAGCTCACGGCCGTCGGCTGACCGAGCAAGGTTTTGCTCAGTGCGGCGATGCCCTGATTGATCGGCGCCAGGTAGGGCAGCAGTTGCCCATCGACCTCGATGCAGTCACCCAGGGCGTAGATGCCCGGCTGCGAGCTCTGCAGCTGGGAATCGACCTGAATCCCACGGCCCACGGCCAGCCCGGCACACTTGGCCAGGCTCAGGTTGGGCTGCAGACCGACGGCCGAGAGCACCAGATCGGCCTCCAGGCTTTCGCCATTGGCCAGGATCAGGCGGTAGCCCTGCTCCAGCGTATCGACGCGGCGCACGGTGTTCTGCAGGTGCCAGCTCACACCCAACGCTGCCAGCTCACGTTGCAGATGTTGCCCGGCTTCGGCCGGCAGCAGACGTTCCATCGGCCATTTACCGAGGCCGATGACGCTGACCTGAAAACCGCTGGCTGCCAGGGCGTTGGCGAACTCGCAGCCGATCAGCCCGTCGCCGAGAATCACCACGCGCCGGACACCGACCAGGCGCTCGCGGAAGCTGCGGTAGTCATGCAGGTTGTTGACACTGATCAGCGCGTCGCTGACCCCGTCGATGGGCAGACGAATCGGCGCGGCACCGCTGGCCAGCACCAGTTGCCCGTATTCCATCTCACCGATATTGGTGTGCAGACGTCGCGCCGAGGTGTCGATGCGCTCCACCGTGCAATGCGGGTAGACGCGAATTTTCAGGCGCTTCTCGATGGCCAGCGCAGACTCGCCAGCCAACGCGTCGGCGCTCTTGCCTTGCGCCAGACCGATGGACAGCGCCGGCTTGGAATACAGGTGACCGGATTCCTGGGTCAGCACGCGGATTTCCACCTCGGCATCGGC
>NZ_JAFKCS010000161.1 GCF_017255015.1 Bowmanella yangjiangensis
AGAGACCGCTTTTTTCCAGGCTCTGCGCACCGGTTGCAGGGCATTGGTGAGGTCGTGGAGGGCGGCGGTCTTGGAGGGCATGGGGGTGACTCGTCAGTACATGGATCGTGGTAATTTAAATTCAAATCATTGCTTAGGCAATTGATTTGAGCGTCAAGATGTCCACCTTGTCATGCAGCTGTTCCGAGTCGATGCAGGCGGATGCCTGGCAGAGCGTTCCACAACGCAGGCGGGAGAAGGGCGGGTAGCCGAGCCTGGTATCGGTCGCAGCAGCGCTGGGCCAGTAACGAACCTCAGGGGCTGGTTTGCCCGTTGAACCATTGCTCATCGATAGCCTGAAGCATCTGCTCGGGGGGCGTCTGCCGGCTCATGCGCCCACGCTGGATGTGGCGGTGCTCGAATGAGCGCGCCCCTCGTGCCATCAGCTTGGCCTTGAGCCTCTCAATGTGCTCGTCGCCAAAGTTGCTGTTGTACGTGTTGAACAGCACGATGTGCTGGTCATCGAAGCGGTTGTGCTCGACGAAGCTCCAGAGCGGTGGCGCGGGGCTGTAGAGCCACACCGGTGAGCCGAGCCAGACGGTATCGAATGACGCCAGATCGATGTTGCTCGGGTTGATCTGCGGGAGTGCCCCGGCTCTTTCCTTGAGCCTGTAGGCGTCCTTGAGTGCATGCAGCAGACCGCTCAGGCCAAGCGAATAGGCTGGCGCCTCGAGCGCAAACAGTCGGGCTTCAAGGTGCCTGGCGATCTGCCGTGCGGCCAGTGCGGTATTGCCCGAGCGGGAGAAATACACCACGGCCGTACGGGCCTCGTCCCGCGGATTGACTTCGGGCTGTCGACTTGCCAGCTGGCGCGCCTGCAGGCTTTCTATCCAGGTGACCGCCAGCAGCTCCAGTATCACCACGGCGATAGGCACTCCCAGCAACAGGGCGATCCACTTGAACATCGTCGGCCTCGCTTTACATGAAGTATGGTTTGTCGCCGTCGCTGCCGGGCTTGTTCACCCCGAGGTCGGCGCCAATGTGCAATGTGGGCTGCTTGATGATCTGCACGATCAGGTCGGCCACGCTCTTGCGTGAAACCACGGTGCCGCTGAAGGGCTCGCCTTTGCCGGTGAGCTCGTAGTCCACCTCGTGCTCGTCGGTCAGCCAGGCCGGGCGCAGGATGGTGAAGTCCAGGCCCGAGGCCGCGATGGCATCCGCAGCCCGGCGGTAGGGCTTGAGGTCCTCGCCGATAGTGGCGCGGTTCCACTCGCCGAAGCGGCCTGGAACCTCGTCATGGATGCCCAGCGACAGGACGAAGATCAGGCGCCTCACCCCGGCGCTCTGCATGGCGGCGATGATGGCCAGGGCCTGTTTGTCCAGGTCTTCGCCGGCGAGATTGGCGTAGACGATGTCCTGCCCGGTCACGACTTTGCGCAGGAGCTTCTTGTCGAGGGCATCGCCGATCACCACCTGTGCGTTGTTCGGCTCCTCTCCGCTGAGCTTCCTGGGGTTGCGCAGCAGCAAGGTCTGCTGAACACCTTCGTGTTGCCCCAGACCTCGGGCCACCCATTGGGCGATCTGCCCGGTGGCGCCGAGGATGAGTACCCTTTTCATGACCGATCTGCCGTCCTACAGGTGCAGTTTGAAGAACGGCACGATCTGCGCCATGGCCAGGGCGACCGGCTCTGGCTGGTCGTAGAGGTCATAGTGCGACCAGCCTACCGCGACGAAGATCTGCTTGGCTTGCGATGCCGCCCGGCCATAGATCTCCCAGCCGTCGCGGTAGGCG
>NZ_JAFKCS010000162.1 GCF_017255015.1 Bowmanella yangjiangensis
CGGGATTGATCGGGGGACTATATCAGCGTGGCGCTGCTCGTGGCACAGGGGGTAAGAGGTGAATTCCTCATGGAAATGCACTGGATGATAAATATGAATTTTTATTATTGCTCGACGACAGCGGCTTCGGCCCGGCGCAGCGGTTCTTCTCCAGCCTGTTCTGGGGCGCCTGGGTCACTTCGCGGCGTGCCGACTAGCGTGTGGCGCTCTGCTCCAGCAGCCAGGCCTGGAACAGCGCCAGCGCAGGCGGTGACTCGGCGTTGGGGCGGGTGACCAGCACGTAGCGCTTGGCCAGTTCCGCCAGCACCGGCCAGGGCGCGCTGAGGCGCCCATCGGCCAGCTCCTGCTCGACATAGCGGCGCGGCACCAGGGCCATGCCGATGCCCGCCTTGGCGGCCTCGATGAGCAGGGCATAGCGGTCGTACACCGGCCCCTGGTCCGTGTGGGCCAGCGCCAAGGCGCTCAGCTCGGCATAGCGTGCCCAGCCGAAGGGGCTCTCGTGCTTGTGCAGCAGCGGCATCTGCCCGGCCGGCCGGGCCGCCAGCTGCGGGTGGCAGACGGCGATCAGCGGTTCCTCGAACAGGGCCTGGACCTGCATCCCCGGCCAGTCGAGGTGGGCATGATGGATCGCCGCGTGCAGCTCGCTGTCCGCCAGGGAAAACGGCTGCGTGCGCTCGCGCAGGTTGATCTGGATATCCGGGTGCAACTGGCGAAAATGCACCAGGCGCGGGATCAGCCAGCGGCTGGCCAGCGTCGGCAGGACACCGATCTCCAGGGCGCTGTCGGCGCTGGCGCGCTGGGTCAGTTGCCGGGTGTGGCGCTCGATGTCGGCCAGCAGCGTGCGCATCTGCGTGGCGTAGCCGGCACCGGCAGTGGACAGCTCGACGCGGTTGCCGACGCGGTGGAACAGGCGCACGCCGAGGAAGTCTTCCAGCTTGGCGATCTGCCGGCTGATCGCGCCTTCGCTCAGCGACAGCTCCTGGGCGGCGCGGGCGAAGCTCTGGTGGCGAGCGGCGGCTTCCAGGGCCAGTAGTGCGGCGGTGCTGGGTAGGCGTCTGCTCATTCTGGCCGTCCGTGTGCGAGGCGCGACAGGATGACGCATGTGCAAGCTGCCTTGCAAAAAAATCGGTAACGCCCGCGCCCTGGCCTGCCTAGCATGTCGCCGGGTTGCCACCGTTGCCGGTGGCGCTGTCATCGACGGAGTGAAGGAGCGTGTCGTGCTGAAGACGAGTGATCGGGTGTTGCTGGGCAGTGGTGTGCTGATTCCTTGCTGGCTGTTGCTCGGCGTGGCGCTGACGGCGCTGGCCTACCCCGGCTACAGCCACCTGCAGCAGGCCATGAGCGAGCTGGGCGCGCAGGGGGCTCCGACCCATGGTTTTTCCGCCTGGGTCAACAACCTGCCACTGGGGCTGCTGTTCATTCTCTTCGGCCTGGGCATGGCGCGCCGCTTTCCTGGTTCGAAGCTGGCATTGCTCAGTGCGCTGCTGATCGGCCTGCATGGCCTGGGCAGCCTGGGCGCCGGCTATTTCGCCTGCGACCAGGGCTGTGCGCCAGCGCAACCGTCGCTGTCGCAGCAGTTGCACAACCTGGCTGGGCTGCTGATGTTTGTCTCGCTGACGCTGGCCTGCGCCCTGTGGATCGTGCTGGCGCGGCGGCTGTTGCAGTCGCCCGGGCTGGCGCTGTTCTCGGCCCTGTGCCTGGTGCTGGCGATCGTCACGGTGTGGCTGATGGCCACGGCGGTTGCCAGTGACCAGCTGTTCGGCCT
>NZ_JAFKCS010000163.1 GCF_017255015.1 Bowmanella yangjiangensis
CGAGCACCTCAGTGACGGCCAGAAGGCCCTGTTCCAGCGTTATCCGCAAAGCTTCCGCATGCCGATTTACCCTAGCCACCGCGACTTTCGCACTGACTCCCTCCTAGAGAAGCTCATCAAGACAAATGCGTTGAACGCCGAAGTGGCAAACAACGGCAACGAAACCGTCAATGCCTGGGGAGCTTCACCGTTTCCCATCCCTCAGAGCGGCGTCGAATTGCTGTTCAACCACACCATGCGCGGTGGCGCCTCCACCGAGGAAGCCAACTACCTTCAGGTAGTGCGTTATTCCGACGGTAACCGCGTCACGGACAAGCTCACCTACAAGATCCAGTCAATATGGTCAGACCCCAACTACTCGCTGGAAAATGCCAATGGCGCATTCGTCAATTTCTTTACGGAAAGCCTGGCTCCGGTGCGCAAGAAAGGTGAGATCATCGTCGGCCACGAGTTCATCGACAGCTACAGTCAACAGCGTCAGGCCTGGCAATACACGCCCGGCCAGCGCCGCGTACGTCGGGCACCTACGGTCGGCTACGACACTCCGAACGGGGCTGGCGGTTTTCGCACTTTCGACGAGGATCGTCTGTTCAACGGCTCGCCGGATCGCTACGAATGGAAGATAGTCGGCAAGCGAGAGCTGTTCATCCCCTACCATAACTACCGCATCGATGCACCCGAGGTGACCATCGATCAGATTCTCTCCGTCAACGGTCATGTCGATCCCAAACTCATGCGCTACGAGAAGCATCGCGTCTGGGTGCTGGAGGGTACCCTCAAGGCCGGGGCACGGCATATCTATGCCAAGCGCGTGATGTACCTCGACGAGGATAGCTGGGCCGCCATCATGGCCGACAACTACGATGGCCGCGGCCTGCTCTGGCGCACCAACATGCAGGCCACAATCTACGCCTACGATATCCAGCGGCTTCATGCACGTCTGGGTATCTATCATGATCTGATTGCGGGCTCTTACCTGGTTGATCGCCTGCTCGATGAGCAGAAGCCAGCCTTGCTCAACGTTAGCCAGTTCCCCGCAGAAGAATTTACCCCCTCCTACCTGCGCAAGCTGGGTACCCGCTGAGACACCTCCTCAAACCGTGCTGACAGGGCATGGTTTGTCCTTCAAAGGCCTGGCCGCAGTGCGTCCGGGCCTTGCTCGTCAGAACGGCTCGTACCACTCGGGCGCCCCTTCAATCGCTCGGTAAGGCCTTGCCATCTCCCCTGGATGGTTTCGCTCAGCCATCGTCGATGCCCTGCCCATACACATCTCCCTGACCTGGTGGTATTCCGCAGCGACCAGCATCGCCACTCAAGGTCGTGGGGCACATGCAGCCGATCACAGGGTGGAACAGAGCGCTGTAGCGGCCCTTCGACGAGACCTCGGTCGCCTTCGCCAGCTGGATGATCGACAAACGCCTACCCAGGCATCGCCATGCGCGAGTCGCCCACAGAGAACGGACATCACGGAAACAGGTGCAATGCAGCATGTGCTCGGTCTGCCGGTCAGCAACGGGGTCAACAGCAACGACTCGATGCGGGAAAGGACGCAATGAAATCAGCGTAGCGCCACGCCTATACCGGGCTCAACGTGGTGACACCACCCCCATCGTCCTCCACCGATGCTCGATGCCGACAATCCGCACGCACCGCTGCCCATGGAGCGGTACGGCCTGGCGCCCCACTCGCTGAGCCAGGGACTGCGTAGGAAGCGATACGACCGCATCGGTTGGCTTGGGT
>NZ_JAFKCS010000164.1 GCF_017255015.1 Bowmanella yangjiangensis
AGGCATGACGATGGTTTACGGTAAAACCCTGCGTCGCACGTCATTACTTGAAACGGGTATCAGCCGCCCGCTCCGCAGCGACCTATAACGAGAATCCAGAGTGAGCGTGATTAGCCAAGATCCGCAGCAGCGGAGCATCCGTGAGGCCGCCGCCGAATGGGCGGTGCTGCTCGCTGACGATGCACTCGACGACGCCCGGGCCGAGTCGCTGCAGCATTGGTTGCAGGCCGATGTCCGGCATGCCGAGGCACTGGCGTTCGCCCAGCGTACCTGGGCGGCCCTGGCGGGTCTGCCGGGCGACAGGCCCCGGCAGCATCGGGCGCCGCCAGTGGCCTCTGCCAGGCCCCAGCATCCCGTGCGCAAGGCGCGCCTGCGGCGTTGGGGCGCGGCGGCCTGCCTGGCGCTGCTGCTCGGTGGCCTGGGGTTGAGCCAGCACGACCGCCTGTTGCTGCCGTTCATGGCCGACCATCGCACCGCCAGCGGCGAGGTGCGCAGCCTGACATTGGCCGATGGCAGCGAGGTGATCCTCGACAGTGCCAGTGCCATCCGCCTGGACTACTCCGCGACCCGGCGGCGGGTGGAGCTGCTGGCCGGTGCCGCCATTTTCCAGGTGGCGCCGCAGGCGGATCGGCCGTTCGTCGTCGAGGCGTCCGGCGGGACGGCACGCGCCCTGGGCACGCGCTTCCTGGTGCGGCGCGAGGCTGACGAAGGCGCTCTGGTCGGTGTGCTGGAGCACGCCGTGCAGGTCAGTGCCGGCGGCCAGCAGCAGCGCCTGGAAGAGGGGGACAGCGTGCATTACGACGCCTCGGGCATCAGCGACGTGGCGCTCGACCTGCAGCGTGTCACCAGCTGGCAGCGTGGCTTGCTGGTGTTCGACCGCGTGCCGCTGGCGCAAGTGGTCGAACAGCTCAACCGCTATCGCAGCGGACACATTCTCCTCGGCAGCGAGGCGCTGGCACAGCGCGAGGTGAGCGGGGTTTTCCGCCTGGACGCACTCGACGATGCCCTGGCCACCCTGGCGCGGGAAATGCACCTGCAGCGGGCAGAAATGCTGGGCATCAGCCTGATCTACTGAGGCGCATCGAGGCGCTCCGACAGGGCCGGCAGAAAAAATTTCACGATTTCCTTACTGAGTTTCTCCGGGTTGCGCGTCTTTGTTGGTAGTGATTTTCATTATCAATAAAGAAAGCCCTGGGGTTAGTCGTGAGTCGTCGTCGTTCTGCAGCATCACCTGCTCTCCGTCATCCTTCATCCGTGTTGCTCAGTGGTGTCGCGCTGGGCGTGGCCCTGGCCTTGAACGGCGCCGCGCTGGCGGCCGAAGCCGTGGCCGAGGCGCGCTCGACCCAGCATCAGGTGATGGCATTCGACATCCCCGCGCAACCGCTGGACCGCGCTGCCCTGGCCTTCGCCGAGCAGACGGGGGTGCAGGTGTTCTTCGACAGCGCACGCCTGCAGGGCTTCGCCAGTACCGCGCTGAGCGGGCGCTACCCGCTCGACGAGGCGCTGCGTCGCCTGCTCGGCAGCGCGCCGGTGGATTATCGCTTCGACGGCCTGCGTCAGGTCACCCTGACCCGCCGCGCGCTGCGCGATGAACAGACGCTGCAGCTGCAGTCGACCACGGTGCAGGGGCGCCAGCTCAGTCAGCGCCAGGAAACCTACCTGCAGCCACGCTCGGTCGCGGTGATCGACCGGCAGCAGATCGACAGCCGTCCGCCGCGTCATGCCGCCGACATGCTG
>NZ_JAFKCS010000165.1 GCF_017255015.1 Bowmanella yangjiangensis
GAGCTGGGATTGATTCCTGGGTCGCTCAAAATCACTTATCCGCGAATCCGTTTCACTAAATGATGAAACGGATTCGTTGGGCGGTTACTGGATGTAAGAAGTAACTCGATCTTAAAAAGCCAAAATATTGGCACAGATCGACACAAGCAAAAAGAGTGGCAAAAGTTTGACGCGAGCCGTGAGGGCTCGATAAAATCGAGTTTGCGTAGAGTCTTACGCAAATAAGAAACCCAGACCGCAAGCGGTCTGGGCTTTAACGGCGATCCAAGGGGGAAAGTTTCTGAGGCCTACCCCAAGGAAAGCACCTCAACCCGATTAGGATTGAAGCTGGGCGCGGATTCTACAGACCGGATCTACTGTCTTCAAATTTTTAGGACGAAATGCCTAAAGCGCAAGACAAGAAATGGTCCCGCCCCATCCTCGTGCGAGTCGGGCTTACTTTGCCTATTAGGAGAAATCTCATGGCAAATGGCAGCAAGCCCGGTGAAAACACCGGAAAAAATGGCGGTATCTATCAGGAACAAGGCCCGCGTGGTGGTCGCAAGGACAATTATGCAACTGTCCCAGATCGCACCTCCCTGCCGCCTACCAGCCAACCAGGGCACACCTGGGTGCAGATAGAACGCACTCCTGATAGCAAGCGCTAACGTAAACGATGATGCGGGGCGGCTCCGCCCCGCACTCATCTACAGAATTTCATATTTGAATGAGAAAAAAGGGGCGAATTTCGCGTTTTAACGAAAAATGCGTTTCGCGGAAGCGAAAAGGTCAAATCCAACCCTTTGTTTTTCTTGATCGAACAGTTCACACCTTAGTGAAGGTGAGCGTGGGTCTGGACCGTTAGGAACACTCAAAAGCGCTTTGCCTGGATATGGATGTTCAGCCTAGCGAGAGAAAATGAAAGCCCCGCCTGGTGCGGGGCTTTTCTATTTCACGATCCAGCCAATCAACGATATTTCGATATGACGAGTATCAAAAGGCATGCAGTGCACAACAGGTGGCAGATCAAACCGATGATTGAAAGGGGTCATGCCTCAGGTACGAAAGACCGCTGAAACACGCCCTGCTCAAGCTACTCATTCAGCCCATACAGAATGTCTGCAGTGGGAATCTGCAGGACGCCTGAACGATACGATTTGAAGCCATAAGCCGTAGCTGTATACACGCAGGGAACGAACTGCTTGCCCTGTAGAACACGCCGCAACTCATCACCCTTCAGCGGACGCATACTTCGCCCGCCATTGAGGCTTTCATAGAAACTTAATGCCGACCTGTATACCCAGGCATCGCCATGCCGCACCGCTTGAGTGACCGGAACCAAACCGCTGGCTGAATATTGATCGGCTTCATGGTCCATGGAAACTTCACCGCCCTCGAGCGAACAGCGAAGCATGCTGCTTATAGGGCGTTTGTTTCGTTCAAAGATATTCAAAAAATCGACAGCCGATGAAAAGCTCACTTCATACAATGATGTATTCCCCTCACGACTGCCCTTTAAATAACCAAGCTCCGCTGCAGGTGAATCGTAATGTCTTGCACACCCTAGAAAGAGCAGCGCAACAACCAGCCAAAGACATTTAGACACGACAGCCACCGTCTATATAACTAATGATGGACTCGAATAGGATATCAGCGAGTAGCCGGACAATTCCTAACGGCGGATGCAAAGAACTATATCCACCCGATGCAGGAATACCTGCTCGCGTAATTTGTAGGG
>NZ_JAFKCS010000166.1 GCF_017255015.1 Bowmanella yangjiangensis
CGTGGGAGTAGCCAGCAGCGCAGCGCCAGAGAAGCGCTTGCGCTGATCAGCTATCGGGGTAGGTTTCCTGGAACCAGTCGATGGCGTCTTTCAGACAGTGAGCAGAATATTCCGGGCATACGGTTTCACAGCGATCCCATCTTCGACGTCGATGGTGTCGACTGCATACAGTTGCTTGTCCATCGTCGCCAGACACCAGGTGTAGCCATCAGGCAGAGCCAGGTGTTGAGGTTCCAGCAGGACTTCTGTGGACAGGGCATTGGCCAGCTGGATGGCCAGTTGCACGTCGTCAAGGCTCAGCTCATCCGAGGCCCAGGAGAGCCCCAGACTCTGCTGGAACTCGGCCTCGTGGTCAGCGTATTGAAGAAAGATGGCCGCATGCTCCCTGGGATAGTCGAGCGACTCGACCCCATCGGGGATCTCTCGGTTGAGCCGTATGACGATCTCGCGCTCGGGGACTGTTCGTTTGAGGAAAAGATCGATCGAACGGCTCATTGCGCAGTGTGGTCGTCCTGGGTTTACACAGCTAGCAGGCTGCTGCTGTCTGTCTCGCCCTGAACGACATGTTTCCTGTCTGCCAGCGTCCTGAAATCAATCGATGCCATGACGGACGTATACGGCAGGGCGGCTGGATAGGACGGGTAGTCGATCGACATGTTATTGGCCTGTGAATGGCAGGGAGATGAACTGATCCTGAATCACGATCAGGTTCTTCGGGGCGACGATGATGATTTCTGCCTGGTGTTTCACATTCACTTTTCGTCAATCGTCTTGCGTACTCGTCGTTGCGCCTTCTGCCATCCATCGCATCCCGTCATGATGAATGTGTCAGGTTTCTTGCTGTGTCCGTATTCACCATCGGAGGTTCGATGGCCGTTGTGGCGCCAAGGACATTGTCCAGAGCGTAACGAATGAATTCATCCGTTGCTGGAGGTGAGGCGCTGTTCAAGAGTGTTGATGGTCTTTTGTAGTGCGTCCAGGGGGTCTGCTCCGTCTTGGGCGTAGATGCTGCAAGAGGCCATGTCCTCTGGGTAACCGAAGTCAGCGTAGAGCTCCTGTAACCGTTCGAGTTTTTCTTCAGGGGGAAGCGAGGAGTTCTGGAGTTCTGAAAGTATTGCCAGTCGCCATTTTTCGAGGGCAAGTGGATTGGCTTCCTGAGTGCTGATGCTGTTTTTTTTGCACAGTGTTGCCAGTAGCTCGGACACTTCGTCTTCGCTAAGCGCGTCGCTTCCGGCCAACAGCGCTATGTCTCCGTCGGTTTCACCGTGATGGAGGCGTTCGAAGGCGTAACTCGATATCGCGTCTTTATCGATCCAGCCGTTGTCTATTCCGAGCGCAAGAGTTGGCCAGTCAATCAGGTTGAGCTTGGCGAGTTCGGCGAGATATTTGTTCATGATCATCCCTTGCTATCTGGGGACCTGGTTGGGAAAGCCGGTTATTTTTCCACCGGGAATGAAGCGTCTATGAGTGACCCGGTCCTGGTCGACAATCCACTCGAAAACACCGTCTTTGCCATTTAGGCTGCCTTCTATCTGATAGAGCTCTGACGTTCTTACCGTTACGCCACCAGGGCCTTTGGTCGGTATCTCGAATTTTTGAGCATCGCCTGCGTAGTTGTCGATCAGATCGTTGAAGCTATGTGTCGGGTCTGTTTTGTTGGCGCTGCCAGTCCGTTCTTTTCCAAGAATCTCATTCTCTACGATTACAGGTTTTCTT
>NZ_JAFKCS010000167.1:0-327 GCF_017255015.1 Bowmanella yangjiangensis
TACCAGGCGCTGGCCGCCAGTCCCCAGGGTCGCTACCTGCGCTACGGCGGGCAGGCGGTGTGGAGCGAGCTGCAGATCAGCGCCGACCCGCAGGGTGGCTATCGCGCCCGCTTCTCGCCGCTGCGCGCTGGGGCGCGGGTGGAGGAATACGGCCCGGCAGCCATCGGCAAGCTGGACGGTCGCCTGCACGGCGATGGCGCCGCGATGACACTGCAGGACGCCCAGCTGGGCGCCGGTTGCGCCGTGCAGCTGCTGCGCGAAGGCATCGCCCTGCGCGTGCTGGAGGTGTTCGCCGAGGGCTGTCAGGACTACGGCGGCATGGGCATC
>NZ_JAFKCS010000167.1:337-1707 GCF_017255015.1 Bowmanella yangjiangensis
GGTACATCAAGGTGAGCCGGTGATGCGCAGAGGGATCGTTGCACTGCTCGCGAGCCTGCCGGTGCTGCTGGTCGTGAGTGGCTATGCCTGGATGCGGGATGAGCCGCTGAGTGTCGACGCCCAAACCTGGCTCGAACAGGCCCAGGTCGATGCGGGGCCGAGTCGGGCCTATGTGTTTCTCAATGGTCTGGATGCCGATCCTGGGCAGTCGCCAGAGGCACTGGGTGCCGAGCGGCTGCAGGCCTATCGCACCTGGCGCAGCAGCCACGGCCCGCTGGATGAGGGTTTTGCGGAGCCGCTGGTCCCGACGTTGGCTTTAGCGAATGGACCATTGTTCTGTGCGATAGAGAAAGATGGCTGTCTGAGCACACTGCTGAGCGGGGTGTCTGGCTGGGTGGAGACGGATGAGCAGCGTCTTCTGCGCGAGCGCTACTGGCAGTTCCTCCAGCTCGATGACTACCGCAATCTGCTGGAGGACAGCATCATGGCCCCGTTGCCACCCTACCATTACCTGATGAATGGCCAGCAGCTGCTGGCTCTGCAGCTGCTCAAGGCGGCTCAGGCGGGGGAAGGTGAGCAGGTTCGGGTGCGTCTCGACGAGGAGCTGCAGCTGCTGCGAGGACAGATGCGCCGCGCCGATACGCTGATCGCGAAGATGATCATGGTGCGTATGGTCGAGCGCAACATGCGCTGGCAGGCCGTGCTCTATCGCCAGGGGCTGATGCCCGCGCCGAGCAGCGTGCTGGCATTCGATCAAGCCGAGCGCAGCTTGCTGAGGCCGCTGCAGTATGAGTTTCGGAGTGTGGCCCTGATGTTCAAGAGCCAGCCCAGCAGCAACCTGGACTGGAAGGAGCGCCTGCTCATGTGGTGGGGGCTGCGTCCGCAGATGAGCATCAACGCCAGCCTGAGTTTCTATCAGCCACTGGCTGAGCTGTCGCAGCTTCCGCCTGCGAAGTTTGCCCCTAAGGTCCAGCAATTGCCTGAACCTCAGTGGCAGAAGAGCCGGCGCAATCCCGTGGGTAACGTGCTGCTGGGTATGGCCATACCGGACTTTCGTGACTATGCCGTGCGTGTGCAGGACCTTGAGGTCCAGCGCCGTCTCCTGCAAGGGATGTCTCAACTGCCTCAAGGTGTGCCAAGTGCCGAGCAGTTGCATGCCTTCGACAACCCCTACTATCCGGGCCAGCCGGCGCTGCTCGATGAGCGTGACCGGCTGTGCTTTGCCGGACCTTTGCCGGTGCGAGACGGCGCGCGCTGCCTGCCGCTGTGAGCGGGACGTAGCCCGGATGCAATCCGGGGGCGGTTTGGCAGCGTCCCCGGATTTCATCCGGGCTACATGACGCAGAGTCAGGCGTGGCTCAGGTACCAGC
>NZ_JAFKCS010000168.1 GCF_017255015.1 Bowmanella yangjiangensis
GGCTGATGGCGCGATCATGGGTGATCTTGCGCAGCAGCGCCAAGGGTACGCGTACCGCCTCTTTCTCGGGCGACTCCAGCAGTTGCACGCAGACATCGTGCACCACCTCATGCGCGGCCTGACGGTCGCCGAAACGGCGGCGGACAGAGTCGACCAGCTCGTCATAATGCCGGGCTAGGGTCGAAATCAGGGACGGTTTGGCCGGAGCGTGAGGCAAGGGTTCGTGCGCGCTGGATGTTGGAAAGTGCGCGAATATAAATGATAACGACTAACATTTGAAGCTGCCCAACCAGGCAAAGTGCCACGAACGAACCGAGCTCCGCCTGATCGGATTGCGCACTGCACGGCCACCCTGCCCTGAGTTGCAAAGCGATGGTCGAGTGGCCGAGCAGGCGCTACCATCTGCCCTCCATGCATCGAACCAGGCCCCTGCCCCCTTGCCGGGCTTGCCCTGTTCCATGCATCAACTTCGTGGAGGGAAGCCATGTCGACTGCACTGCTGATCATCGATGTTCAACATGCACTGTGTACCGGAGAATACGCTGCGTTCGACAGCGACCGGGTGATCGAAAGAATCAACACACTCTCGGCGCAGGCACGGGCCGCTCACGCACCGGTTGTGCTGATCCAGCACGAAGAAAATGACGGCCCCCTGCGTTTCGACACCGCCCCCTGGCAGCTCGCCGACGGACTGACGACCTCACCGAGCGATCTGCGGGTTCGCAAGACCACGCCGGACGCCTTCCATCGCACCGACCTCACCCAGCTGCTGCAGGCACGGGATATCTCCCACCTGGTAATCTGTGGTCTGCAGAGCGACTTCTGCGTCGATACCACGACCCGCCGCGCCCTGGCGCTGGGCTACGAGGTGACCCTGGTCGAGGACGCCCACTCGACGGTGGACAACGGCGTCCTGACGGCTGCGCAGATCACCGCCCACCACAACGTCACGCTGGCCAACATGACCAGCTTCGGCAAGCGCGCCACCGTTATCCCAGCAGCCGATGTCCGCCTCCAGGCATAGCGCCTGGCCGTCCGTTTGCACCTATCGAGCGAAGCATATGACGACCTACTCCTGCGTGCTGGAAACGCCCTCCGTCGAGACCTACCGGGCGCTGCGCCTTGCCTCGGGGCTCAGCCCGAAAACCATCGAGGCCGCGCTGAAGGGACTGCCCAATACACTCTTCGCCGTACAGATCCTGCATGACGCGCAGCCGGTGGGCATGGGCCGCATCATCGGCGACGGTGGCTGCTTCTTTCAGGTGGTGGACATCGCCGTCCTCAAGGAACACCAGGGCAAGGGCCTGGGTAAACGCATCATGGGGGAGATACTGCAATACATCGAAGCCGAGGTACCCGAAAGCGGTTATGTCAGCCTGATCGCCGATGGCCAGGCGCAAGACCTGTACGCGCAGTTCGGCTTCGTCCATACCGCCCCGCGCTCTGTCGGTATGGCCTACAAGCGACCACAGGGCGTGGCGCCGGAAGATGCGTGAGGCTTGGCGACGAGGCGCAAACCAATCCCAAACAATGGACATGCACGGCGTGGCTCCTACCGGGCTGAGGAAAGTTTTTGCCTTCTCCACTTCTGCTGCTGGAAAATCGGCAGAGATCGGCCAGGCGTGGTCGCTTAGAAATGGACTCACTCCGCTCGTCCACGAGGGGTACGATTCAATTGTCATCAGGGAGGAATTGTTATGCGCT
>NZ_JAFKCS010000169.1 GCF_017255015.1 Bowmanella yangjiangensis
CTCCACCGATGCGGCCTGTTCGGAAGCGCCCTGGCTCATGCTCTGGGCCGTGGCGGAGATCTGTTCGGAGGCACTGGTGAGGGCATCGGCATTGCTGCGCACTTCGCCGATGATCTGCGCCAGTTTCTCGCTCATGCCCTTGATCGCGGCCAGCATGCTGCTGGTGTCGCCGTCCCGGGTGCTGACCTCGGTGTTGAGGTCGCCGGCGGCGATGCGGCTGACCACTTCCACCGCGTAGGCCGGTTCACCGCCGAGCTGACGCAGCAGGTTGCGGGTGATGAAACCGCCGAACAGACCGATGACCAGCAGGGTGGCCAGCGAGACGACGATGGCGATCCAGGTGGCGTGCTGCAGGCTGGCCTGGGCCTGTTGGCTGCCGTCGTTGGCCATGGCGATGTTGTAGTCGCGGTGCTTGTCGATGGCGCTGCGCAGCGGGTCGATGACCGCGTGCTGCAATTCGAGCATGGATTCGCGCGCGGCCTCGTCCTTGTGCTGGCGCGACAGAGCCAGCGCCTTGTCGATGCCCTGGAGGAGGTTGTCGATGCCCTGATGCTCGGTGTCGAAGAGCTGCTGGTCCTGCTCGTCGCTGATGGTCGCGGCGTAGTCGTCGAGGGCGGCCTGGATGTCGCCACGGTTGCCGGCGATGCGCTTGTCCACGGCATCCATGGCCTGGTCGTCGGCGCTCAGTACATGTTCGTAGACCAGTTGCACCTGCATGTTCACCGCCGTGCCGAGCTTGGCCAGGGCGGTAATGGCGGGCACCGAGTTGACGTTGCCGAAGTTGGCGGCGTTGAACACCTGGTTCATCTGCTGGTAGGACACACCCGACAGCAGCAGGATGCCGAGCAGGGCCGAGAGAACCAGGAGGGTCATTTTCTTGCTGATGGTCATGGCAGGGCTCCTGCGCGTCAGCGCACGTCTGCAGAGGGGGAAAGGGATTCGTTGCGCAGGCCGGCCATGGCTGCGATCTGCTCGACCGAGAGCACCTGCTCCATGCGCAGCAGGGTGATGAAACGTTCGTCCAGGCGCGCCATGTCCTCGATGAACTCGCTGCGCACGCGGCTGCCGAAGGCCGGGGCCTGACGCAGGGCGTCGGCCTCGATCTCGACCACGGCGCTGACGGCATCGACCAGCGCGCCCATCAGGTGGGTCTCGTCCTCGTCGAGGATCTCCACGATGACGATGCAGGTGCGTGCGCCGAGCGGGCTCAGGCCATGGCCGAAGCGATCGGCGAGGTCGATGATCGGCACGATGGCGCCGCGCAGGTTGATCACGCCGCGCACCAGGCTGGGCATCATCGGCACCTGGGTGACCTGGTCGTACTCGAGAATCTCGCGCACGTAGCGGCTGGCCACCGCGTACATGTCCTGCTGTACGCGGAAGGTCAGGTACTGGCGCTGCTGTTGTGCGCAGCCGTCAGGCGTGTCCAGAGGCAGATCGACGAGGGCACCCATGGCTCAGCTCCCGTAGCGGACGAAGCCGCTCTCTTCGTCGTCCGCCACCACCGCTGCGCGCGCCGGCGCGGCACTCAGCGGGCGACCGAGTGTAGTCACCCCGGCGCTGGCGCGGCTGGCCAGGTGGAAGAACTGCATCAGTTGCTGCAGCTGGACGGACTGGCCGTTCATCTCCTCCGCCGTGGCGGCCAGCTCTTCCGAGGCGGCGGCGTTCTGCTGGGTGATGTCGCTGAGCTGGGTCATCG
>NZ_JAFKCS010000017.1 GCF_017255015.1 Bowmanella yangjiangensis
TATATCTAGGCCAATGGTTGTAGTCTTCATGTTGATCCACTCCACTTCCGTTAAATGGTTTGTCGAATCTCCATTTTGGCTCACTATGAAGCCGATTAGGAGGTGGAGTGGGTCCATACCATTATCCCTTGCGCGCCAGTCACTTTTCTTTGCTCGTGCAAATCAAAGTAACCAAAAGAAACACGCCGCTGGATTCCCAACTACGTCAGTCCAGGCCACTACTAAAAGGCGGTCGTGAAAACGACGTTCCAGACGCGTCTTCCACTCAATTTGCTCCCAGCAAATTGCCCACCTTTTAGCAGCGCCCTGAACCGACCGGAAATTTTAAGCGGGATTAAAGCGGCTTGGGCCGCTTAGGGGGTGGCACCTGATTGATGTTTTTATCGGTTAATGTCTGCTTTGTTCCAATCGCGGTGATTGACTGGAATAACGGTCTTGTCACCGCCCAATTCTCTAAGACTGTTTCAACAACTATGACCCCTTGATCCGTTAGGATTCTTCGAGATATTCCTGAAATGGCCTAATACAGCTTCTTCTCTTTGACCTTTCCAGGCTAGCTTGGGTAGGTGAGGCTTAAATAATCTAAGGAGCGTTAAATCTTTCGAACAAAGTGAAGCCGTTGTTTATGAAAAAGTTTGAATAGTTGCTATATAGCGAATAGTTACTGCCTGTGGCACCATTTTTACTGACAAATTTATCGGTGGCACCTTTAGCAGCTCCGAGCAAGGTGCCTAATAAATACGCTTGCCCGAAGGGATTCTCGATGTCTTCTTCAGAGAGATCGCTAATAGAGAATAATGGCCCGCCACTGGCTCCCTCAAAGGTAAAGGTTTCAACGAGAAAACTGTTAAGGGCACCTTCTTTAAACCTTTGGCGGGTTGAAATATCTGAATAGGTTAAGGTCTTTCCGTTGTAGCCTAACTCCGCATCAGAAGAGTAGCCAGCGGCGTAGATTTTTTGCGAAAACAGAATCATCTCATTTGGGTGGGCTATTAGTTCGGTTTCAAGTAATAGTGGCTTGATCCTACTAAAGGGAATCTTTTGGGGAATAGACAGCAAGGCTGTATCGTAGTCACTGTTTTCATGCACTAACGAGGCGGGATATTCCAACCTTGTGCCATCCACAAGGAGATTTTTCCACACCAGCTTTACTGCCTGTTCACCAGATGTTTCGTTAAAAACACAATGTCGATTAGTAGTTAATAACCTTGATGCACGCCCGGGTACTGTATCGGATAAGCTCGCAGTACATCCGCGACTTTTGCCGTTTTTAAAGGTAGCAATAATACGCCCAACGGCATTAAGTTGAAGAGGAGAAGAACCAGTGCGAATCTGACGTAGGTCTGCACGGGAAAGCGTTTCGTCTTCGGTGGCGTGCACTGAGTGAATAAGGCTTAAAATGAACAATGCGCTGCACAATAATTTCATTTTTGCTCAAAAAACGGGCATAAATTGAAGTTGGTAAGCATTATAACGAAGCAATCTAACTAGGTAGCAAAATGGATATCCGCCCAGTTCGGTCGCCATACTGGTATTGGAGTTACCTGGCTGCTCCGCTCTGTGAACTGCTTCACGCCGAAACGCTTCTGAATAGGCTTGTCGTTTTTTGCGTGTCATACATCGCCTCTTATCTAACTATAAGAGATGTCCACTTCTTTTGGGTAAGTCCTACATATAACGCCCGCATTTGCGGCTGGTTTGGAGCGCAGCGGAAAACCAGTCCGACAACATGCGTTTGTCATAAGTCACTTTAGCGATGCCAAATATATGAGTTCTTGAACTACATTTCTTATATCTGCCATGACTTTGTCTATATCCCTTCGCTGAGCGATAAACCTTCTACTGTGGGCTGATTTATCGCCAATATCTTTAAGTGTTTTGAGCGATTTTTTTGCATTCCGCCCAATATTCCATGAGCTCTCAGACAAAGTAGCTGAAATTAGGTCACTTAAATAAACAAAATCTCCGGTTGTATTTTGTATCTTATGCGCGATACCTTTCGATTCAAAACATTCAATGATAAGAGTTTCTATTAATCTCCGAATCATTACCGCGCAGCCATCATACCAACCGTTTTCATAGGTGCCATTTATCTGATGCGACAACTTTTCTATATATCCACGTGTACCTTGGACTAGGGACATATAAATTATCGGCTGCTCAGTACTATGCCCGGTATCTTCAGGAGGTGGATTATTGGCTCTTAATTCATCGTTAAGCACTTTTACCTTAGCTAGTACATTCGAGATATTCTCTTCCACCATTAGCTCTTGAAGTCCTTGAGGTGCTTAGCCATAGATTCAAATATCTTATCAATTTGCTCAGGCGAACTTTCTGGGGAGATATGAACTTGAACGTCGATATGCAAACGAGGTGAAAAGCCATGTGTTTTTCCACCATCTGCTGGATTCGTATTTGGCGTATCAGAAGGTTTAGATTTGCTCTCTGGCTCTTTTTTCTTTGTTTTCGCTGCCTTTTTGGGACTGGCGGCCTTTGGATTAGCTGCCTTGTTCTTAGTTAAATCTTTAGCATCTTGAGGCGTTTTCTGAAGAAGCATAATGTAGGTGGCCGCTAACATTTTTGCTGCCGGCTCCCCAACTTTTGCATCTCTCATAAACCAAGAAGTCACATCTGGCAGCTGGGCATCTGGGCATCTGGAGTGTGAAAAAGATCCTGCAATTCTTGCGGGTAAATTGATTCAATTATCTTTTCACATACTTCAGGATATTTGGAATCATCACGCCAATCGTAAGCGAGTTCGGTTGGCTTAGAATCCTCACTAACTATTCCAAGTGCCTTCAGCGGGGAAACCACATTAGCTCTGGCTGATCCCTCTGCCATTCCCATTGCACTAGCGACATAAGATGCACTAATTTCTCCTGGGACTCTTTGCTTCAATTTGTCTCTTAGTCCAAACCAGTTAGCTTGTGCAATTTTTGGATATCCCTTTTTCTTTTCTTCTGCCATCTTGTGATTTCCCACATTGTTTCGATTGACTTATAACGCCTCAATCAGAGGCAAAAAACAGTTGGTTAAAATTAGCGACGCAGGAGCAAAACCAACTGTTTTTTGTCCTGCTGAATTGATTTGTTAGCTTTATCTTATGCAGGCTAGTTTAAAGTCGGCTTCTTTTTCCACTCTATCAATTCTTGTAAGCCACATATTACAGTTGTTATTACTAGAACTAATCCTATATTTCCCACCTAAATCTATAAATACAGTTTCACCATTTATACTTACGACAGCTCTGCCGTCATATAACGATTGAACACCTAGCATGACTTGGTTGGGTATCAACTCTACAGCTGTAGCGCCTTTTGCTGTTAAAATAGAAGATTCTGCAAGAAATGAATTTAATTCATTCTTTAAGATTTGAATATTGCTTTCACATATAGATTTACTATTAGCCAAACCCTCAGTGAGCTCTATTACTTTGCTATTTGAATTTTCTAGTTTTGCTTCACATGTTCCAACTCTTGATGCGTATTCATCTACCCGTTCTCTAGCTACATCAAAAGCTTTTCTTTCGGATGATGACAACTTCAAAGCTTTAGCTGATTGATTAATCGATGACACTAAGTTTGGAGCATCTAGTTGAGTAGAACGCTCGTATTCTTTTACTATATCTTTTAGGTGGTCAACACGTGCGGAATTTATAGATAAACCGAGATAGAACGCCCCACCAATAATTGTTAATAAAATAGGGATCGTTATTCCCAATCCTTTTCCGTCTAATTTTAATTCCATAATCTACTTCTAAAAGGGATTCATAATACTCAGTGTATTGATAAAGCTAACAGTTTAATAGACGGAACTGTTCCGTATTTAAACACGGATAAGTTCCGTACTTTTGCATAGTCATTTTTTAGCATGCTCTGTAGTCCTTGCCTAGCATGAGTTTGGAGGTTGCACCAAATCGGTGCCGGGGAAAAGCGGACTTGTTCCGTACCATTGCTGTTATATGGCTCAACATCTGAAACTGTATTGATATACAGTTTCTGTAATAGATCGATGATGCCCTTAAGCGGCCCGAGCCGCTTTGCCCCCCGCTAAAAAATTCCCGGTCAGTTCAGGGCGCTGCTAAAAGGTGGGCAATTTGCTGGAAGCAAAATGAGTAGAAAATGCGTATTAAAAAAGAGAGGTTATGTTCCACCACGAGGCTCACGAAGAACACAAAGAAGGTTTCCTTATCTCCCTTCGTGTTCTTCGCGCCCTTATATGGACTCCCTCAATGTCGTCAACAAGTGCCGGGTTAAACAAGGTGAGATGCTTGCTTATATGCGGGCTCTCAATGAGTCGCTAACTCAGGCCCTTAGATGCATTCGCCCCTTCATGACTTTTCTTCGTGACGGTATTTGAGTACCTGGAACAGAAACAGTCTCTTGAAGGTTGGTCTGACCGGTTTAACTGACGCGCTTGATGACAAACTCGGTAATAAACTATGCAGCCAGCATGACCGGCTGATAGTCGGTATTGTTCTTCAGCATGGCGTAGGCGGTTCGCACCGTCTTATTGGCCAGGGCAATGGCGGCCACTTTCTTACCGCGCCGGGCAATCAGTTGTTGTAACCATTGTTCTTTGACGGTGCGGGCTTCACGTTTAGCGAGTTGCCGGATAACCGCCATCGCTCCTTCGTACAGGGTACTACGTAGCTTTTTGTGCCCGGGTAGCCGACTGATAGCGCCCATTCTCTCTTTACCGCCACTACTGTGCTGGACTGGGGTAACCCCAATACAAGCTGCAGCCTGACGGCTATTTTTAAAGTGTTCTGAAGCGTTTAATACGGTTTTCAGGCTCATGGCATTGACCGGCCCCACGCCTTCCAATTGTTGCAGCCGCTGACAGATTACATCGGTACTGGCCTGGTGGGTTAAACGCCGCTCAACCTCCTCAAGCCGCCGCCAGAGGACTTTGATATGTTGCCATTGTTCGCTCAGCACCGCCCTAAAGTCGCTGCTCAGACCATTTTCCGCCTCTTCCAGAATCTCGGGAACGGCCTGGTTCAGGGCACTATCCCCGACAGGGATGGGGTAATTTAACTCTAACAGCAGGTCGCGCAGTTGCTTGGTACTGGCCACTTTCTGATGAACCAATAACTCCCGGATACGCAGGATGCTCTGCTGACATTGTTCGTCTTTACTCAGTAGCCGGCAGGCTTTGACCTGGGGCTGAGTTGCCGCAATCGCAATGGCTTCAGCATCATTGGCATCGGTTTTATGCCCCTGCAAAAACGCCTTTACCTTTCTGGCTGACATGGCTTTGACCTGATGCCCTTGCGCCTTGGCATAACGCGCCCAGTGATGGGTGCCACCGCAAGATTCCATCGCCACTAATGAAGGCTTCTCGGTCGCCAGCAGCTCGGTAAGCTTGGCCCGGCTGACCATCTTGTTGTAAACAATCTGACCACCAGGGGTACGTTTGCAAACCTGGAACTTAGTCTTTGCCAAATCAATGGCCAGAACGTTAAGCTGTCTCATGTATGGACTCCTGTTAGGGTAAAAGCGTGTGTGCTTATTACGTGTATCCCTCTTGGGGGAGGGAGTCCATACATCTTCGTGGTAAATAAGCTTTCAGTCTAACTGCCGGAAAAACAGGGTTTACCAATCCCCTGCCTTAACCTGATCAGACGCCCGAGCAGCCACCCAATGCGCCCCCTCGCTGGTATGTTCCTTTTTCCAAAACGGGGCGCGGGTTTTCAACTGATCCATTAAGAATTCGCAGGCGGCAAAGGCGCTACCGCGATGTTTACTGGTCACACCCACAAACACAATTTGCTCACCTAAGCTTAGCTTGCCCACCCGGTGAATCAGCCGGATTCGGCCTAAGTCCCAGCGCTGTCGCGCCTCATCCACCAGTTTACTAAGGGCTTTGCTGGTCATAGCCGGATAATGCTCAAGTTCCAGGGCTTGCACCTGTCGGCCCAGATTGTTATCCCGCACTAAGCCGACAAAATGCACCACGGCCCCATCACTTTGGTTATTCGCGGTGAGTGCCTGATATTCAGCAGCCAGATCGAAGTCCTGCTGTTGCACCGAAATATGCTCTTGCTCTGGCGCTTTAGTCATTTGTCTTTTGCTCATTTCAACTTACTGATTAACCCACGCTCAGCCACCAGTAACGGGCGGGAAAAAGGCCACTTCATCGCCGCTGTTAAGGGTGCAATCCTCATTTACTAAGGTTTGATTAACCGCCACCAGGGCTTTATCCGAGGCTAAAAATTCTTGCCAGCGCTGGCCTTTTTTCGCCAGTTGCGCTCTAAGTTCAGCAATATTGCTGACATTGGCTTCCAACTCCAGACTGGCGCAGTTCAGCACTTCACGAAGTTGAGCGAAAAACAATACCTTAATCATGCCAGCTCCCCAGCTTGCCAATGGCCGGTCTTACCGCCTTGCTTTTCTAAAACCCGTATCCCTTCAATCACCATGGCCGGATCCACCGCTTTACACATATCAAACAAGGTCAATGCCGCCACACTCACCGCCGTCAGGGCTTCCATTTCCACCCCGGTTTGGCCGGCAAGCTTACACATGGCAATGACTCTGACCCGGTTTTGCTGGGGCTCTGCTTCAAAATCCACTTGCACTTTGGAAAGCATCAAGGGATGGCATAAGGGGATTAAACTGGCGGTTTGCTTGGCGGCCTGAATACCGGCGATACGCGCCACGGCAAACACATCGCCTTTGGCATGTTCACCGCTACTTATCATCTGCAAGGTATGCGCTGACATGCGAATATAGCCTTCGGCCCAGGCGGTGCGTTGACTAACCGCTTTGTCGGTAACATCCACCATGCTGGCTTCACCACGACTGTTAATATGACTAAGCTGGCTCATTCACCACTCCTTTTTGAAATTGATTCGGCGCATAGCCTAAATGCAGAATACACAGGGCTTGAAGCGATGTTTTCAGCCGCCTAACATGGCCAGATGGCGAGTTGCCCCGGTATAGCCTTTATCCAACCAGTGGCTGGCATCTTTTTGCCCCAGTAAGTCGCGTAAACGCTGCTGAAGAGCGGCCACATCTGCGGCTTGCATCAAGGGCCGTATATCCAATCCTTGCTCGGCAAATAGGCATAAATGCAACTTACCTAACGCTGATACCCGTAAACGGTTACAACTGGCGCAAAAATCTTTACTGTAAGGCATAATCAGACCAATTCGCCCGGCATAGTCAGGGTGCCAAAATTCTTCAGCCGGCCCAGCTGTACTGGCCCTGACCACAGGTTGCCAGCCTTGCTCAAGCAGTTGCTGTTTAATCGGCTGACCAGACACATGGTTGTCATTAAAAAAGCGTTGATTGTCGCCGGTTTGCATCAGTTCGATAAATCGCAGAGTGAGCGGTGTTGTTTTCAGCCAGTGTAAAAAACCGTGCAACTGACCTTCGCTATAAGGTTTAAGTAAAACCGCGTTCACTTTGACCTTCAAACCTAAGGCCGCAGCCTGTTCCAGCCCGGCTAAAATTTCGCGCAGTTTATCGTGTCCGGTAATGGCGGCGAATTGTCGAGGGTCCAGGCTGTCAATACTAACATTCAGTGACGTTAACCCGGCTTGCTGCCAGCTTTGCACTTTAGATTGCAGTTGAAAACCGTTGGTGGTCAGTGCCACTTCATCAATACCGGCTGTATTGGCACACAAAGCGATGATGTCGGCGAGATCTTTACGCAGCGAGGGCTCGCCGCCAGTAACGCGAATCTTACGCGTGCCCAGGCCCGCAAACGCCTGTACTAAGGTGTGTATTTCATTTGTAGCCAGGAAATCACGATCGCTGTCACACTGATAGCCATCAGGCAGGCAATAGTTGCACCTGAAGTTGCAGACATCAGTAATAGACAGCCGCAAGTAAAGAAACCTGCGCCCGTATCTGTCAATAAGCTTATTGTCGTCCTGCATATTACCTTTCCAAACATGGGAGGCTGCTTGATTTCTCGCACAACCCTGGCAGGCACATGACCTGCGGCCAAAGAATCATGCCAAAAGGTGTAGACTCAGAGGCTCGGTATTATCCTAGACCTGCATTCTAGAGGTCTTCTTTCACTCAGCATAGCGCAAAGATTTTTACATTAGCCATAAAGTGAATAACGCCGCGCGGGCCATGGTGGAAGATCTGCGGTAAATAGCATTAGGACCAGAAAAGAAGGCCCGGGTCCTCACACAAACCCGGGCCTTATTGCAAGAGCATCAGGCACACTGCCTGCTTATTGTTCCCCGTAGGCAAATGCCTTAGGAAGGGTGGCGGTATCTTATTTTAACTTCGGCTTAGCCGTTTTTGTTATTATTGTTTTGTGTGGACATAGGCCACATACCCTCCTGGCAAGTCCGCTCTTCGCATCCAGCGATAGAGTTGTACCGTTCCACCTGTTGCGCTTTAGAGTAAGCAGACTTAGTGCCAATATTTATTTTTATTTAAATTCAATTGGTTAACTAATTTAAAAGGGGACGCATGCCAAACATGCTGTTCATTAAGGTGCAGATTTGCCCCAGGTTTGTGCAGGCAAACTTGCGGGTGAAAGAAATGCGGAACAGACCCCGGATTTACAGTGCTACCGCTATCTAAGGTGTTGTTTTGTCGCTTAAACGAAAATTCATCCTCAGGCCTTTCTGGCTGTGGTATAACAACGCCCCGATGATATGCAGTCGCAGACGATGAACCTTAGTCACGAGATCCGCCAACTTACCAAACTTGCTTGGCCATTATTGATTGCCCAGGTTACCCAAACCTTAATGGGCGTTTCCGATACCATTATGGCTGGCCGTGTGTCTGCCACCGATATGGCGGCTGTGGCTATTGCCGCCAGCGTGGTTATGCCGCTGCTGTTTTTCCTGCAGGGAATTATCTTGGCGCTGCCACCTATTGTATCGCGCCTGAACGGGGCGAAGAAGTTTGACGAGATCCCGGAGAAAGGTCAGCAAACCTTGTGGCTGGCGTTAATGCTCTCCGCGCCCCTGGCGCTGGCCGCATTTTTTGTGCCCAGTCTGCATGGCAAATTGGGCATGGAGCCAGAGCTTCAGCGCATTACCCTGGAATACATTCAATACCTGCTGTTTGGTGCCCCCTGCTTTGCTGTATATCAGGTGTTTCGCCAATATTGCGAAGGGCTGTCTGTTACCCGTCCCAGTATGGTGATTATGGGTATCGGCCTGTTGGTGAATATCCCGGCTAACTACATTTTTATCTATGGCGAGTTTGGCGTGCCAGCCTTTGGTGGCGCGGGCTGTGGCATTGCTACCTCGCTGGTGTTTGCCGCCATGATGTTAAGCACCTGGCTGTACCATCACTTTGCGCCGTCTATGCGCCGTTTTCATATGTTCCAGCAATGGTATGCACCGCGCTTTAATGAAATTGCCGAGATCTTAAAGCTGGGCGTGCCTATTGCCATGACCATTCTCTTTGAGGTGTCCTTGTTTGCTGTGGTAGCACTACTGCTGGCACCATATGGTGCGACCATCGTCGCCGCACACCAGGTTGCACTCAATTTCTCCTCACTAATGTTTATGGCGCCATTAAGCATTGGCCTGGCGCTGGCCATCCGGGTCGGCCATTTGCTCGGTGAAGACCAACCGGATAACGCCAAACGCGCGGTGCAAGGTGCGTGGCTGGTAGGCATATGTTCTGCTACCTTTACCGCTTCTGTGTCTTTCATGCTGCGTTACCAAATCTCCGGCCTTTATACCGCCGACCAGCAGGTGGTAAAAATGGCAGCAGATTTGATGTTTTTGGCCGCCCTGTTCCAATTTTCTGACGCGATCCAGGTCATTTCAGGCTGCGCGTTAAGAGGCTATAAAGATGCTAAGGCTATGTTCTATATCAGCTTTGTATCTTATTGGGTGATTGGTCTAAGCACCGGCTGTATTCTCGGGCTAACCGACTGGATAGTACCGGCGATGGCCGCGACTGGGTTCTGGATTGGCTTTATCGTCGGCCTGACATCAGCCGCCATCTTACTGGGCTGGCGTCTTGCTTATATTCAGCGGGCGCAGAAACAACAGCTTGCGGTGTAAAGGCACCTCTGGTTAGTTTGATCCACGAAAGGAGCGCAACATGCACTATCTGCTGATCTATACCGTTGCCGAGGACTATTTAGCCCGTCGACCTATGTATCGTGACGCCCATATTCAGTTGGCTAAGGCAGCTAGTGCACGAGGTGAATTGCTGGCTGGCGGCGCACTAAGCGCGCCCACCGACCAAGCTGTACTGTTATTCAAGGCTGAATCGGCCGAGACCGTTGAGGACTTTGCCCGTCAGGACCCGTACGTCCGGTCTGGACTGGTAACGTCCTGGCAAGTGCGGCCCTGGAATATAGTGATTGGGGCCGGCTTACCGTCCATCACCTTTGATTAGGGACCGGGGTCCTCGCCGCAGCGAAACCAGCCGGTAATTGACAGCCGATGTGCCTGGATATCGGCTTTCACCCTTGTAACCGCATGCGGCACCGGCACAGCAAACAACGACAGGGTGTTTAATTGGGGTAAAAAGCGCTCAGATACACTACCGTCCGGATGATAAAACTCCAGTGCACCGCCCCACTGCGGCTGCCAGCCATGACTCAGGCTTAACACATACGCCGCCACTCGTGATTTCCCTTCCACCGCATCATCGTGTTTATCCAGAAAATGCCCTGCACGGTAGCGAGTAAGCTGTGCATCAGCAAAGCCGATATCTGGTGCATCTAACAGCTCGCGCATTAATTGCAGCACCGGCGCACTGTTTAGCAAAGTAAACACCTTGGCCAGCTGCGGCGTAGTAGCTTTGAGAGCCCCTGAGTGCCATTTATCGTAAATCGGGTAATTCTCAAACAGGTAGGTAAAACCTGGCTCCTCAGCCAGCCGCCGATAAAATTCTTGCCGCTGCGCTGAGGAAATCCCTTGCATGGCCTGAGCATCCAGGTCCAGATGTCGGCCTTGTAACCTGCTGACCAGATTCCACTGGTTTATAGCGTCGACCTCCCTGCACAGGGCAGACAAATCGTCGCTGTTTAAAAAATTGGCCAGTCTGGTGCGTCCTTGCTGGCGTATCTCAGACTGGGCAGCTTGCACATTCACTTGGCTATTTAACTGCATCCTGAAACGTATCCCTGGTGTAGGACAGCTAGCTGTTTTTCACCACATCCACAAAGTACTCTTCCACCCCGTTGACCTGTTCGCGCACTAAACCATGCACGTCGGTTTCAAAGCCGGGGAAGCGGCGATTAAATTCACGCACAAATTTCAAATAGTTCACTATGGTTTTGTTGTACCGCTCGCCAGGTATAAGCAATGGGATCCCCGGTGGATAAGGGGTGACCAGCATAGCGGTAATCCGCCCTTCCAGTTCGTCAATAGACACCCGCTCCACATTACGATGGGCCATATGTGACCAGGCATCGGCCGGTGTCATGGCCGGAATAAAGTCTGATAAATACATATCTTTGGTAATTCGGGCCACATCAAACTCTTTGTAAACCTGATGAATTTGCTGGCAAAGATCCTTCAGACCCACCCGCTCGTAGCGAGGATGCTTAGCAGCAAACTCCGGCATTACGCGCCAAAGTGGCAGGTTTTGGTCATGATCATCTTTAAACTGCTGTAATTCAGTGACCATAGAGTTCCAACGACCTTTGGTAATGCCGATGGTAAACATAATAAAGAAGGAATACAGGCCGGTTTTTTCTATGATGATGTTATGTTCGGCCAGGTAGCGGGTAACGATGGCTGCCGGAATACCAAATTCATCAAAGCGCCCGTCCATATCCAGTCCGGGAGTGATGATAGTCGCCTTGATGGGGTCAAGCATATTAAAGCCGGTGGCAATATTGCCAAAGCCGTGCCATTCGTCTGACTCTTTAATCACCCAATCTTCCTGCTTAGGTTCACCGTCGCCAGGCAGCTCATCCGGCCCCCACACCTTAAACCACCAGTCTTCACCAAACTCCTCATCCACCTGACGCATAGCATGGCGAAAATCTATGGCTTCGGTGAGTGACTCCTGCACCAGAGTACGGCCGCCCGGCGGCTCCATCATCGCGGCTGCCACATCGCAAGAGGCAATAATGGCATATTGCGGACTGGTGGAAGAATGCATCAGATAGGATTCATTAAAGCGGTGTTTATCCAGCTTACGGGTATCGCTGTCCTGCACCAGAATTTGTGAGGCCTGAGAAAGGCCAGCCAGCAACTTATGGGTGGACTGCGTGGCAAAAACCAGTGGATCACTGGAACGAGGGCGATCCTGAGCGATCGCATGCATATTATGATAAAGCTCATGAAAGGCCGCATGCGGTAACCAGGCCTCATCAAAATGCAACGTATCAATGCTGTCTCCCAGCACGCCTTTAATCTCTTCCACATTGTAAACAATGCCGTCGTAGGTGCTTTGGGTGATAGTCAGAATTCTGGGCTTCTTGTTTGCCGCATTGCGGGCAAATGGATTAGCGGCAATCTTCTTGGCGATAGTTTCGGGCAAAAATTCTGACTTAGGAATAGGCCCGATAATGCCGTAATGGTTGCGGGTGGGCATTAAAAACACCGGAATGGCGCCCGTCATGATGATCGAATGCAGAATCGACTTATGGCAGTTTCTGTCCACCACCACAATATCCCCGGGCGCGACGGTACTGTGCCAGACAATCTTGTTGGAGGTTGAGGTACCGTTAGTCACAAAGAACAAATGGTCGCAGCCAAAGATTCTGGCAGCGTTCTGCTCACTGTCCGCTACCGGGCCAGTGTGATCAAGCAGTTGGCCCAGTTCGTCTACCGAGTTACAAACATCGGCGCGCAGCATATTCTCACCAAAAAACTGATGGAACATCTGCCCAACCGGGCTTTTCAAAAACGCCACCCCTCCTGAATGCCCGGGGCAGTGCCAGGAATAGGAGCTGTCGCTGGCGTACTCCATCAGAGCATTAAAGAAAGGCGGCGCCAGGGCGTTCAGGTATTTTTTCGCCTCTCGAATGATATGTCTGGCCACAAACTCCGGCGTATCTTCGAACATATGAATAAAACCGTGTAACTCGCGCAGAATATCATTGGAAAAATGTCGTGCGGTTTTGGTTTCACCATACAAAAAGATGGGAATGTGCGCATTATGGCGGCGAACTTCGCGGATAAAGCGTTTTATCGCCATCAAGGCCTTAGCCACAGTTTCATCCGTACCGTCTTCGAATTCTTCATCATCAATAGACACAATAAAGCAGGACGCCCGGCTGGATTGCTGGGCAAAGGAGGTTAAATCTCCGTAGCTGGTAAAGCCCACCACTTCCATACCTTCTTTATCTATGGCGGTAGCCAGATCGCGGATAGCAGAGCCGGAAATATTTTCAGAACGAAAATCTTCATCAATGATGACAATAGGAAAACGAAACTTCATCGAAGATCCAAGGACAATAAATGATGCTGCCCAGTATAGCCTTGTCTGCGGCTTTTACAGATAGCTTGCGGATAAGTATTTAATAAATTTGCATAAAAACACGACGAGCAGACAACTAAAAAGCCTGGAAGAACCGCTACACCCAACGCATTTGGCATCTCAACACCTTCTTCGAGACAAGCTAAAACTCCACGACGCAACTGTCTGTTTTTTATACACAAAAATAACCCACCCCAAAGAAGAAAATATATCCATTTGATTTAAAAGACAATTATTCATGGCTCAAGATTTGCTTGAACGAGCGTACCAACTAGCAGTGAAAAATAAGGTTGGTCATAACCCTTCAAGGAGAAATTAATGATTCCAATTAAACATCCAAGCAAACTGGGTATCGGACTTGTCGCTTATCTGATTCTTCACTCATCGCTGGCCATGGCCGACTTCATTCCTTTTGAGATAAGAGGTACCCCTATCATCAATGACAGCGGCACGCAGGTTGAATTCATCATTGATAACCCAGGTGACAAGGCTGCACTGGGCTCGAATGATATAAATGGTGCCACACTGGGTCAGATTACCCACCTCAGCATAGACAGGTTGGACGATGTAGCACGCTTTACGCCAGGGAGTGGCCCGGCAACCGGCCCATACCTTAACTTCTGGATCACCGACGGGTTGGGAAACTTTGCGGTGGTGGCCAATGAACCTTCCAATCCGGCATTTCAGGCGCTTTACAACGATGGTTACTCACTGAACTTCGCCGATTTGAGTGATAAAGCCGCTAAGCTGTATGAAAATGCAGATATGTCGTGGCTCCCCAACAACGGTATCGGCTTGACCTTTGCCGATCTAGCCAGTTTTACCATACAAGCGCCAACCGTCTCTGAGCTTTTGGCAGGTTGGGCCGGCTTGGGCTCTGGTGCACCGCGCGAACTGTTAACCAACATGGCTTATGGTGTGAATTGGGTGTTTGGTGACACCCTGGCAAACTATGTATCTGGCGATGACGGTTATATTGTGGCAAATGCCCGGGCAGCAGCGGGTATACCTGAGCCTGCCACCTGGCTGGTGTTTTTAGCAGGTATCGCGTCGATACAGAGATTGAGACGAAAAAGCTAGAATGAACCAAATAACAGGGGACCATATGGTCCCCTCTTATTCTCTAGCCTTCGCGAATGCAGCACGCTTGCTTAGCAAAGCTCCACAGCCATGGCCGTGGCTTCTCCGCCGCCAATACACAAAGAGGCCATACCACGTTTCAGGCCGCGGTTTTTCAGAGCATGGATCAAGGTAACCAGAATACGGGCACCAGAAGCACCTATGGGATGGCCCAGGGCGCAAGCACCACCATTCACGTTAACCTTGGCTTCATCCAGATCCAATTGACGGATAGCCAGCATGGTGACCATGGCAAAGGCTTCATTGATTTCGAACAGGTCCACATCACCAGCCTGCCAGCCAAGCCTATCCAGCAGTTTTTGCATTGCGCCAACCGGGGCAACAGTAAAATTCTCCGGCTCAATGGAATGGGTGCTGTGACCTAAAATACGCGCCAAAGGCTTATAACCCTGAGCTAGTGCGTCAGATTCACGCATGACCACCAGAGCCGCCGCACCATCAGAAATAGAGCTGGAATTGGCCGCAGTGATAGTGCCGTCCTTTTTGAAGGCAGGCTTCAAATTGGGGATTTTTTCCGGCATGGCATTACCCGGCCCTTCATCCTGACTAACTTCAACATCCCCCTTACGGGTGCTGACAGTTACGGCACAGATTTCATTGGCAAAGGCACCCGACTCAATAGCCAGTTTGGCTTTTGAAAGCGAAGATAACGCGAAGGCGTCCATTTTTTCACGGGTCAGATCTTCTTTATCTGCCGTGTCCTGGGCAAAGCACCCCATCGCCTTACCGTCATAGGCATTTTCCAGACCGTCCAGCATCATATGATCCAGTACCTGACCATGCCCCATGCGGTAACCACTGCGCGCTTTAGGCAACAGGTAAGGTGCGTTGCTCATGCTTTCCATACCACCAGCAACAGCGGTGTTGATGGAACCGGCTTTGATCAGGTCATGCGCCAGCATCACTGCTTTCATTCCCGAGCCACAAACCTTATTGATGGTAGTTACGCCGGCTGACAGAGGCAATCCCGCTTTTATCGCCGCCTGACGGGCTGGCGACTGGCCAAGGCCTGCAGGCAGTACGCAGCCCATAATCACTTCGTCTACCTGCACACCGTTCACTTCGCCCACCGCTGCGGCGATAGCCTTTGCGCCCAGTTCAGTGGCAGTCAGTGACGACAAGCTGCCCACAAAGCCGCCCATTGGCGTGCGCTGGGCCGCGACTATTACGATTGAATCCTGACTCATATCGGTTCCTCTTATATTGGGTACAAGGTCAGCGCTGACCATCTGCGGTTCAGTTTACTGTAGACAATGGCATGGCGACCATAGACCTAACGTACAGCATATTGAACAGTTCACCTCAGATGCGGCCTTAGCAAATCGGCATCTTCGACACGGGGTTGTTGACGCCTTGTTAGTGTTACTTTACCTTTAGGTTAACTTACAGCTTACGTAAACGTAAAGTAGCATGACCACGACGACCACATACAGTATTGGCGAACTGGCAAAAGAATTTGACATTACCCCTCGCTCTATCCGTTTTTATGAAGAGCAAGGCCTGCTGGAGCCTGAGCGTAATGGCCAAGTACGTATCTACCACAATAAGGACCGGGTGCGCCTGAAGTTAATTCTGCGCGGTAAGCGACTGGGCTTTTCCCTGGCAGAAACCAAAACTCTGTTTAACCTTTACGACAGCGATCAGAATTCAAAATCTCAGAACCAGCTAGTACTGGAAATGATTACCGACAAGCGTGCGGTGCTAAACCAACAATTAGAAGATATCCGCATGCTGATGACTGAACTGGATGATCTAGAAGAGCGTTGCCGCGCCGAGCTGGAACAACAATTAAGAGGAAAACTCACATGAATGCCCCCTACCCTACATTGAACTTCGATCTCGGTGAAGAAATCGACATGCTCAGAGAGCATGTATATGCCTTTGCCCAAGGTGAAATTGCCCCGCTGGCCACCAAGGCCGACGAAGATAACGCGTTTCCCAATGAACTGTGGCCCAAGTTCGGTGATATGGGCTTACTGGGTGTTACCGTTTCCGAGCAATATGGCGGTGCGGATATGGGCTATCTGGCCCATGTGGTGGCCATGGAAGAGATCAGCCGGGCCAGTGCCGGTATTGCCCTGAGCTACGGTGCTCATTCTAATCTTTGCGTAAATCAGATCTATAAAAACGGCAATGATGCACAGCGCGAACAATATCTGCCCAAACTGGTTAGCGGTGAGCATATTGGCGCCCTTGCGATGAGCGAACCTAATGCTGGCTCTGATGTGGTTAGCATGAAGCTGCGCGCCGAGAAAAAAGGCGACCGCTATATCTTAAACGGCAACAAAATGTGGATCACTAATGGTCCGGATGCCAATACCTATGTGATTTACGCTAAAACCGATGTCAGTGCAGGTCCCAAGGGCATTACGGCCTTTATTGTGGAACGTGGCACACCCGGTTTCAGCCAGGCGCAAAAGCTCGATAAATTGGGCATGCGCTCATCCAATACCTGCGAGCTGGTGTTTGAAGATTGCGAAGTACCAGAGCAAAACATTCTGGGTGTGGAAGGCGGCGGCGTCAAAGTGCTGATGAGCGGTCTGGATTACGAACGTTTGGTGCTGTCCGGCGGCCCCCTTGGCATTATGCAAGCCTGTATGGATCTGGTGGTGCCTTACATTCACGACCGCAAACAGTTTGGCCAAAGTATTGGTGAATTCCAATTGGTGCAAGGCAAAGTGGCGGATATGTATACCCAGATGAACGCCGCGCGCGCCTACGTGTATACCGTCGCCAAGGCCTGTGACAGAGGCGAAACCACGCGTAAGGATGCCGCCGGTGCTATTCTCTATGCAGCAGAATTAGCCACCAAAATGGCGCTGGATGCCATTCAGCTTTTAGGCGGTAACGGCTATATCAACGAGTTCCCAGCGGGCCGTTTATTACGCGACGCCAAGCTGTATGAAATTGGTGCCGGCACATCGGAAATTCGCCGTATGCTGATTGGCCGCGAACTTTTTAAGGAATCCGCTTAAGCAGTCATCAGTCTGTTCGAATTGCCTGGCGGAAAACCATCTGCCAGGCACTTACTGATTATCTGCCAACTATTTAGCAGGAGAGGCTAGATGCCCCGGATTGAATCAAAGATAAACACAAAGAGCCAGGAATTTGCCGCTAACGTCGAGCATATGTTGGCTCAGGTTAATGATCTGCGCGAGAAAGTCGCCCAGATCCGCCAGGGAGGAGGTGAGCAAGCCAATAAACGCCATACAGATCGCGGAAAATTACTGCCCAGAGAGCGTATCAACGCCTTGCTTGACCCAGGCGCGCCTTTTTTAGAACTCTCCCAGTTAGCCGCCTGGCAGGTTTACGAGGACTATGTCCCGGCAGCCGGGTTGATTGCCGGTATTGGCCGGGTCAGCGGCGTGGAATGCATGGTGGTAGCCAACGATGCCACGGTCAAAGGCGGTACCTACTATCCATTGACAGTTAAAAAGCACCTGCGCGCTCAAACCATTGCCGAGCAGAATAATCTGCCCTGTATTTATCTGGTAGACAGCGGTGGCGCTAACCTGCCCCGCCAGGATGATGTGTTCCCCGACCGTGAACACTTCGGCCGGATTTTCTATAACCAGGCCAATATGTCTGCCGCTAATATCCCGCAAATCGCGGTGGTGATGGGCTCTTGTACGGCCGGTGGTGCCTATGTGCCAGCCATGGCGGATGAATCTATTATCGTAAAAGAGCAAGGCACCATCTTCCTTGGCGGCCCACCACTAGTGCGCGCTGCCACGGGTGAAGTAGTAACGGCCGAGGAATTGGGTGGCGGTGATGTGCATTGCCGCACCTCAGGGGTAGCGGATTATCTGGCTAACAATGACCATCATGCTCTGAAACTGGCTCGTGATGCGGTAGCCAGATTAAATCGCACTAAGCCGGTGAGTTTGAACCTCGCGCAGCCGCAAGACCCGCTTTACGATGCCAGTGACATATACGGCATCATTCCTAAAGACAGTCGCCAGCAATACGACGTACGGGAAATTATCGCCCGAATTGTAGACGGCTCCGAGTTTGATGAGTTTAAGGCGCTATACGGCAGTACGCTGGTTTGTGGATTTGCACGTATCTTCGGCTATCCGGTAGGCATTGTGGCGAATAACGGGATTCTTTTTAGTGAGTCTGCACAAAAAGGTGCGCACTTTATTGAACTCTGTGCACAGCGCAAGATCCCCCTGGTATTTTTACAAAACATCACGGGTTTTATGGTGGGTAAGCAGTATGAAGCCGGTGGTATTGCCAAACATGGTGCCAAGATGGTGACAGCCGTGGCCTGCGCCAAAGTACCTAAATTTACCGTGCTTATTGGTGGCAGTTTTGGTGCCGGAAACTACGGCATGTGTGGTCGTGCTTACGACCCGCGCTTTTTGTTTATGTGGCCTAACGCGCGTATTTCCGTGATGGGCGGCGAGCAAGCCGCCGGGGTATTAGCCCAGGTAAAACGCGATCAAAAAGCCCGCGAAGGTGAGACCTGGAGTCAGGAACAAGAACAAGCCTTTAAGCAGCCCATCATTGATGACTACGAACATCAGGGCCACCCCTACTACGCCTCAGCCAGACTATGGGACGATGGCGTAATAGACCCTGCCGATACGCGTCAGGTGTTGGGGCTGAGTTTATCAGCGGCGCTTAATAAACCACTGGAGGACACCCGTTTTGGGGTGTTCCGTATGTAAGGAGGCTTGGTATGTCTGATGTACTCTACAATTTGGATGCAAGAGGTGTGGCGACCATCACCCTGAATCGTCCACAAATACATAATGCCTTTGACGACCAGTTAATTCGCCAGTTAACAGACCTGTTCAAACAGGCCGGTGAAGATCCCAGTGTGCGCGTTGTGGTGCTGGCCGCCAATGGCAAGAGCTTTTGTGCCGGGGCCGACGCTAACTGGATGCAGCGCATGGCCTCTTACAGTTTTGAAGAAAACGTGGCAGATGCCAAGGCGCTGGCCATGATGCTACATACCTTAAACTTTATGCCAAAACCCACTATCGCCAAGGTGCAAGGTGCTGCATTTGGTGGCGCAGTGGGCTTGATTGCCTGTTGTGATATGGCCATTGGCAGTCGCCTGAGCAAGTTTTGCCTAAGTGAAGTTAAGCTGGGACTGATCCCCGCCACCATCAGCCCCTATGTAATTGAAGCCATGGGTAAACGGGTTGCCCGGCGTTATTTTACCACCGCCGAGGTTTTCTCGGCCCACCGGGCCAGACGTCTGGGGCTTTTGAGCGAAACAGTTACCGAAGAAGAGTTAGATCAAACGGTGGAAGACCTTATCAGCCACATTCTACACAATAGTCCGGATGCGGTAGCCGCGGCTAAACAGCTGATTTTCGATGTGACCGAAGCTGGTGACGATGAAGAGTTAATGGAAAAGACCAGTCTTCGCATTGCCACAGTGCGGGTTTCTGAACATGGTCAGGAAGGCTTGCAAGCCTTTTTACAAAAACGCCGCCCCAACTGGTATCAGGAGTAATTTATGCTAATCAAACTGCTCATTGCCAACCGGGGTGAAATCAGCTGCCGCATTATTAAAACCGCCAAACGCATGGGGATCCATACGGTGGCGCTTTATTCGGATGCGGATGCAGACGCCCTGCATGTGCAAATGGCCGATGAAGCCGTGCATATCGGCCCGGCCCCATCAAAAGACAGCTATCTTCAAGCCGAACGTATTATTGAGGTAGCGCGTAAGGTTGGGGCCGATATGATTCACCCCGGCTATGGTTTTTTGTCCGAAAATGCCAACTTTGCCCGTCTGTGTGAAGACAACCAAATTGTGTTTGTTGGCCCGCCGGTAGCGGCTATTGACGCCATGGGCTCCAAATCGGCGGCGAAAAAGATTATGGAAGCTGCCGGTGTGCCGCTGGTTCCTGGCTATCATGGTGAAGACCAGTCGCCCGCCCTGCTTAAACAGCATGCCGATGACATGGGCTACCCGGTATTGCTAAAAGCCGCCGCTGGCGGTGGTGGCAAAGGTATGCGCCAGGTGCACAGCAGCGCTGAGTTTGAACAAGCATTGGCAGCCGCCAAGCGCGAAGCCATGGCCAGCTTTAATGATGAAGTTATGCTGGTGGAAAAGTACCTGACCCAACCGCGCCATGTGGAGATTCAGGTTTTCTGCGATATGCATGGCAACGGCGTGTACTTATTCGAGCGCGACTGCTCGGTGCAGCGCCGTCACCAAAAAGTCATTGAAGAGGCCCCTGCTCCTGGCATAAGCGACACGCTACGTAGCCAGATGGGCGAAGCCGCCCTGAAAGCTGCCGCCGCTATCGGTTATGTGGGTGCGGGCACGGTAGAGTTTTTATTGGATACCGACGGCCGCTTCTACTTTATGGAGATGAATACCCGGCTACAAGTTGAGCATCCGGTTACCGAGATGATCAGCGGTCAGGATTTGGTGGAATGGCAGTTAAGAGTTGCCAGCGGCGAAGAACTGCCATTGAGCCAGGACAAACTGCAAATCAATGGCCACGCCTTTGAAGCGCGCATCTATGCAGAAGATCCCGACAATGAATTCCTACCTGCTACGGGGACGCTGAATTTTCTGCAGCCGCCGGAAGAGTCGGACTACGTGCGGGTAGACACCGGCGTGCGCCAGGGCGACAAAGTCTCTGTGTACTACGACCCTATGATTGCCAAGCTTATTGTGTGGGATGAAGACAGACCAAAAGCATTGCGCCGTTTGGTAAAAGCGTTATCCGAGTACCGGGTCAAGGGTGTTACCACCAATATTGATTTTCTATACAACCTGGCCAATACCAAGGCATTTAAGCAAGCACAACTGGACACGGCCTTTATCGACAAGCATCAAAGCGAGATCTTTTTGCAAAATGAAAGCGATCTTGCCAGTTTGCTGCCCTTGGCCGCGCTCTATATTGTGCTCAATCAGGAGCAAGGCCGGCAGTCATTAAGTCAGAACAGTCAGGACCCTTTCAGCCCCTGGCAAAATCTGACTGCATGGAGGGCTAATGCCAACTATGTGCAAGGGCTGGACATTCAAATACACGACCAGGTGCATACGGTTCAGGTGTCACGCTTAAATAGCGGTGCACAAGCCAGTTACCAAATCACCGGCCAGGGTTTTAATGTGCAGTGCCAGGGCCACATTAACGACGATGTGCTTACTGCCGTGATTGACGGACACCGCCAGAAGATCACTATCAGTCATGCCGCTGAAGCTGAGCAGGGTTGCTCGCTATATACCCAACATAGCGCCCTGCACTTTAAACAACAGCTACCGGATTTGGGCCTATTGGATGCTGACGCCCACGGTGGAGGCCTAACGGCCCCGATGAACGGCACCATAGTTAATCTGATGGTAAGTCCCGGAGACCAGGTAGAAAAAGGCCAGGTGCTGGTGATTATGGAAGCCATGAAAATGGAACACAGCCTCAAAGCTCCATCAGCAGGGAAAGTGATAGAGTTTTTCTATCAAAGTGGCGAACTGGTCGACGGCGGCGCAGAGCTATTGAGTTTTGAAGCGGCCGAACGTTAAGGATAGAAGGCGCCAGTATTTCTCTTAGAAGCTGGCGCCCTAAAAGAGAAACCAAGTGAACAACATCCAGTATCCAAGCAAAGTCAGAATTGTCGATGTGGGGCCAAGAGACGGCTTGCAAAACGAATCTGCCAGCATTGCCCTTGAAGATAAAATAGCCTTAGTACAAAACCTGGCCAGTGCGGGCCTCGGCATGATTGAAACCGGCAGTTTTGTGTCGCCTAAGTGGGTACCGCAAATGGCAGACAGCGGCGCGGTCTTCAGCAGCATTTCGCGTAAACCCGGTGTGGTTTATTCGGCGCTAACCCCCAATATGCAAGGCTTTGAAGCAGCGCTCGCAGCGGGTGCCGACGAAGTGGCGATATTTGCTGCTGCCTCAGAAAGCTTTAGCCAGAAGAATATCAACTGCAGTATAGAAGAAAGCCTGGCCCGCTTTGCGCCTATTATGGCGGCGGCGAAACTAAAGGGGATCCGAGTACGCGGCTATGTATCCTGCGTGCTTGGCTGCCCTTATGAAGGTGATATCTCCCCACAAAGTGTACTGGCAGTGTCACAGAAATTGCTGGACATGGGCTGCTATGAAGTGTCTTTAGGCGACACTATTGGTGTAGGTACGCCGGCTAAAACCGCTGCCCTGCTCAAGCTATTACTAAATCATCTGCCCGCTGAAAAATTGGCGGTACACTTTCACGACACCTATGGTCAGGCGCTAGCCAATATTCTGATGGCCCTGCAACAGGGGATCGCTGTGATAGATAGCTCGGTAGCAGGATTAGGCGGTTGCCCTTATGCCAAAGGCGCATCAGGCAATGTAGCCAGTGAAGATGTGGTGTATATGCTGCATGGTATGGGCATAGATACCGGCATCAACCTCGATGCGCTGGTTGATGCCGGCCATGCCATTATGCAGGCATTGGGGCGGGAAAATCAGTCCAAAGTAGCCAAAGCGATTCTGGCAAAACGCGCTTAATCCGCTTTTACCCGCTCAAAACGGGCCAGAGGTGCCATTCTGGCCTTATTCAGACTCAGGCTGTCATTGCTACCCATAGTGTAATTGTCAGCCCTTTCCAGCATTTGCATAAACTGGCTTTCAAGCTGCATGTTTGGACAGGCCATCATGGTTGCCCCTAGTTTACCAAAATGAATAGATAACCCTTCCACTTCAACCTGTCCAAAGAAACGGTTACAACCAGCGAAACCACTCACTTTACCTTCTTCGCTAAAGTCCAAGTATGGGGCTTTTTCAGTTTGAACGGGCTGCCCAGCTAATTCAGTTAGCTGCCATTGGCCAGCTAAATGATTTTTTTGCGGTGCGCCATCTACCGACTGCTGCACACTAAGACCACAAGCGCTCAACGCCAGGCAAACAAAAATAATTCCGACTCGGGTACTAAGCATTGTCTTTCCTTACATGATTTTTTTAAACTTTCCGAACTAATGCACGAGAATACTGCAGAACATTATTCATTTTTGAGCTATTTTTATGTGACAACATCTCTTGTAAGTCACGTCAGATAAGGGCTCAATGTGCAGATTGGAAACTTATTAAATCACATACTTTTAAAAGTATAAATCCGCCATGTAAATATATTCGAGTCTCTTATTTTTAAACAGATTATCTCCTATTACCAATTGTTCACTTTACGAGCACCCCAAGAAATACACCAATAATGATATAACTAACGCGCCTCTTGAACCACACACTACCAAGTGCCAAGGTCAATAGCTATCTCTTTGTTTACAATACAAATAACCAAAAAAATGTAGTTGAAAATGCCGATTTAAGACGTAACAAAAAATGTTGATATAAGTAACAAACCTGTATATTTTCTGGGTAAGGAAGTATGTTAATTTGCCGTAGTGACTGCAATTTCAGGGATAGATTAGGTGATAAACACTTTTTATCCCCAACAGATTGTTTTTATGAATAAAAAGTTAAACGTTTTTTAAAACAGGCCGATAGATATCCTGCATCCCGGAATCCAAATCATTCTATGGGTGTGATAATTATCAGATAACCTTTAGGAATCACGAAAATGAGTAAACTTTCTAAAATTGCAAAAGGCCTTAGCGCAGCAATGCTGTTGTCTGCTGTTGGTGCAGTGCAAGCTGAAACTGTATCAGTTCCAGCCACTGTATCTGTCGACAACACCATTGGTTTCGCTTTGACCGGCACACTTGACTTCGGCACAGTTCGCGCCACACCAGATTCAACGGTAGATGAGTGTTCCGGTATTGTTATGCCGGCAAACCCAGCTTCTGCAATCTCTGCCTATGCCCCTGGCGTTGGTGCACCTTGTGTGACAGGCGCTGGTGATTCAGAAGTTCAATCTGTTGGCGGTACCCCCACTCGCCCGCAGTTTGACATCACTGGTGTTGCCGCTTTTGCAACGCTGAATGTAAATGTACCCAGTACAGCGGTTAACCTGACCACTACAGCGCCAGCTGGCTCACCAGGTTTCCAATTGATCGACTTCACTGCTTATAAGTCTTCCGGTACTCCAGGCGCCATCTCCCTGACTGCCGGTGCAGGTACCATTTCAGTTGACGGTACAGGAGCTGCCACCTTCACTGTTGGTGCAACGCTGATTACCGATCCTACCGCATACGCTTTGACTACGGCCACTTATGAAAATGCTGCTTATAACGGTAGCTTTGATGTTTCAGTAACTTATTGATCCATCAGACCGGTCTGATTACCATATGCAATTATCTGCTAGGGTTTCAGGCCGGTTTTTTATGTTCAAATGGGTAGGATTGGCAAGTTGCCTGATATGCGCTTTAGCAAATGCTGATCTGTTAATTGATACACCATTCACTTTTGGTCGGCTTGCAATTTCAGATAACAGTCAGGTCAGCAGTACAACGTTGGCAAGAAACGGCAACCAGTCTTATACCGGTCGTTTGTTAGTGATAGAGAAAGGCACGCCAGGTACCTACACGCTAACCGAACTGCCCCCTTTTACTTCGTTTTCACTGACCCCTTCATTACCTGCTTATTCTTCGGTGACAATACCTGGCTCAGCACAGTTTGTAATTACGGCGTTGGATATACCACCTACAGTTAAAGCTGATATAAACGGCGATGCGCAGTTTACTATAGGCGGAACACTAACAACGTCGGGAAATGGCCAGCCTTATCTTGGCCCCGCGGATTATCAAATAATGTTGGATATAGAGATATCTTACTAACAATGCTTTTGAGGACACTAATGACGAATTCTAAAGGCCTTAAACTGTGTTTGCTGATACTGACCTCTTTCTGGTCATCTTTGGTGTTTGCCAACCTGCTAATCTATCCGACACGAGTGAGCTTTGACGAATCAACCAGGGCCGCACAAATCAGCCTGACCAACACAAGCAAGACAGTAAACACCTATAGACTTGAGTGGCTAGAAAAAGTCGCTAATCCAGCAGGCGGCTATATTGATGTAGCAGACGCTGAGCAATCGGGCCTGTCTATTGCGAGCAGTATGGTCAGATTTTCTCCACGTCAGGTGACCTTGAAGCCGGGTGAACGGCAAATGATCAAACTCATGTTAAGAAGACCTGCCCAGCTAGCAGAAGGCGAATATCGCTCGCATCTGAATTTTAAGGCGCTTCCCCCACCAAAGGATGAAAGTAAAGATAACGCCACCAGCATGCAAATAAACATGTTAGTAAGTTTTGCAATTCCAGTTACCGTCAGGCAAGGGCAACTAGAATACCAATTGAACATTGACCAAGCCGAACTCTATTATGACTCCGCCTCACAAGTCGGGGCTGTAGTTTTGCAGATAGCACGGAGTGGACGTAACTCAGTATTAGGAAACTGGACGGTTTATTGGAAGCCTGATGGCGGCACCGAAGTCCCTGTCGCGAAATCCAATGAAGCCAATGCCTGGCCCGACAATGACAAGTTTATTGTCCAGCCGACATGGATGGCTGAGCGTTTTGTTTCGGCTAATGGCCAGCTTCGAGTCGAATACAAAGGTGTCAGAGAGTTTGACGGTAAAGTCTTTATAGATCAAAGTATAAGAATTAATAAGGCAGCTATTAAGCCCTTACCCACTAACCAATAACAACATCAGGGTAAAAGCGAATCGTGTGGTTCGATAAAAATAACAAGCTGTCGGGCGTCTTGTGCTCCGCTACCCTGCTGCTTTGTCTGCCGATATGCTCTGAGCCAGCATTTGCAGCTGCGGGGGCCAACACTTCTGTTCAAGAACTACTTCAACGGATCGCCAAGAAGTATCGCACCCCCTCTGGCCACATGAAGCGCCCCGCCACTAGCGAATCTGCCACACAGGTGGTTCGACGTTTTCAACCAGGTGAAGAACTAATCTTATCCTTGTGGCTTAAAGACAAGCCCGTCACAGAGGTGATTTCCATTGCCTCAGAACAGGGTGTAAAAGTTGGTCTGGCCGACTTTTTCAGACTCGCTGACTTTGCCGTTGATTTCGATCTTACTACTATGCAAGCCAGTGGATGGGTATATCGGCAAGATATTCCTTTCTCCATGCAGCAACCTGCCCTTGAGTATTTACAGATAACCCTAGGGCAACAGGCCTTTGTTCTCGATAGCCAGTCATTTTCCGTTGAACCCGATGATGTTTATGTGGAACTTGCCAGTTTGGCTCAAATTCTTAACTTTAACTATGAGATGTTTGAAAGCCAGTTGAAGCTGGTGATTCATTCCAATACCCCATTCCCCGTTGAACAACGACTTGCCAGATTATCACGAGGCAGTGTCGAACCAGGAACCGAAGCCAAGTCCGTACTTCCTTTAAACGATTCAGGATACCAACTTTTTTCTACGCCACTGTTGGATGCGCAAATATCAGCGACGGCCAATGACCAACATCGCTCTGGGAGCTATTCCGTTCTCTCAAGCCAGGATTTTGCTTATCTCAACAGCCAGTTCTATCTGTCTGGATTGAAAGGCGATCTATTACAGCAGGCCAGATTAACGCTTTCTAAATCTTCTGCTGAACAAGATCTGCTCGGTGCTCTAAGTGCCTCATACTTCGCGCTTGGTGATGTAACGCCGGTTAATCCAGGTGGACAAGTAACCCAGGCTCAAAGCCGCGGATTTTCCGTAAACAACCTGAATGAAGGCCAGTTGGGAGACAACCAACAAGTCAATTTAACTGGCGATGTGCAAGCCGGCTGGGATGTTGAACTTTATAGAAACGGCGTATTACTAGATTCTCAACTAAACATTGAAAATGGCCGATATGAATTCAATGATGTCGAACTAAGTTTTGGTAGCAACAACTTTGAATTGGTATTCTATGGCCCGCAAGGCCAGATTGAGCGTAAAACCGAGTCCATTGTCGTTGATTCAAACAGCGTTGCAGCAGGCCAGGGACGTTATCAATTGTCAATGGTAGATGCGAACCGCACGGTATTTGGTGTTAATGATCCGGAATTGGCAGACGATCAACTGGGCTTACTCACCAGCGCCGTTTTTGACTATGGTTTGACTGATTGGCTCTCCGTTGGCCTAGGTACCAGCCACTTCGTTCCCAAAGCAGGTGAAAATCAAACAGATTTAACCCTCAGAACAAACGTTCAGCTTTGGGATTTGGGCTTACTTAATACCCTCGTCCATCGAAATGATGATGGCTCAAAGCGTCTTTCTGCTTTTTTCAGAACGGGTTGGCTAAACAGCAACCTGGATCTTAGCTACATTAGAAACGAAAACTTAGTCACAGATGCCGTCACCGGCCATCAAAGCACAGATGTCGACTACAGATACAACCTTACGCATTCAGGTACGTTGTTCAGCAGAACCTCGTTACCCATTAGCTACCAGAATAACTTGTCACTGCAAGAGGATGCACAAGGTCAGCAAACCCGGCTGTGGCAAAATGCCATTGGGCTGAACAGTGCCTATGGGTCAGTTTCACATAGTTTTTATTGGCAACACACGGATGCTGAAAGTTTAATAAACAATGGCCAGTCGAATAAAACTGCTGGCGGCTCACTGTTTTATCGGAACAATTTTGGACGTTTCTACACTCGTTTTTACGCCGACTACAATGTTCAACCGGATACGGCATTAGCTTCATACGGCGCCAATTTACTCTATAGATGGGCCTATGACTTAAATGCAGAACTACAATATTCACGTGATATCGAAAACGATCTAGACCAGCTCTACGCTCGGCTAAACTGGCGACATGAAGAGTTTACACTCAGCGCCAATGCCAGTTACAACAGTAATGACAATTGGACCTTGGGTATGACAGCCAGGTTCAGCGTCGGCTATGACCCAAGTTCAGGTAACCTTTTCGCAAGCAACCGCACCCTAGGTGGAGCGGCAGGCGTGTCAGTGCGGGTATTTGAAGATCTGGATATGGACAACCAATATGATGAGTCAGAACCCCTTATCGAAGGAGTAAAAGTGAAGGCTACCCAGTCCTTTCGTTCAGCAAGAACGAACGAGCAGGGCGTGGCCATGTTGACCGCCCTGCCGAATAATCGTCAAACAGATATTGTGGTAGATGAAAACAGCTTCAAGGAATTCTATATCACTACCACAGAGGGGGTCTCCGTACCTGCTCGCCCCGGTTTTATTCAGCAAGTAGATATTCCGGTAGCAAAGTCTGGCGAATTAGATGGCTCGGTTTACTTTGCCAATGCCGATGGCTCTCAGGAGTCTGCCCCCAGAGTAAAACTGAATCTTCGGGACTTAAACGACAATATCGTTGCCAGTACACGTAGCGAATACGACGGTTATTATTTATTTACCAATCTGCTGCCCGGCAAGTATCGTCTGGAAATTGATCCGGACATGGCGAATCGTCAACAGCTCCGGGTCGGCAAAGGCAAGCGGGTGAATCTGTCCAACCGGGGTGACCTTATCACAGGTGCTGATTTTGTGCTGGCACCTCTCGAGTCAGCCAGCGGTTATGTTGCAACAGCCGGACAGTTCCATTCACCTGCACTACTCAAACTGTATTACCAGCTATTAAAAAAGCGTGTTCCAGCGGTTACTTCAACGCAGCCATTTTATATCAAATCCAAAGACAGCAAACAGTACGTTTTGGGTCTGGCCTATTTTGAAGGCGACCGTGACGCGGCCAATGAGACCGCACAATATTGTCAGCAACTAGCGCAACAAAATATTCCCTGCAAAGTGGAATATCATAACTTTGCCTACTAAATACCGGAGCAGGAAGATGAAAAGCCGGCAACGCGTTACAGCATTAAGCATTTTGATTGGCACCTTAGGTTTATGTGCCTGCCAGTCAGCCACTCCCCCCAACAGCCAGGGGAATGAACAAGCTAATATGGCCGCAGAACTCGCCATACTAAAAGAGAAACAGAAAAAATATGATGCTGTGGTGGAAGAATGGCAATCCATGCGTGAAGGGCTACAACGCCTAGTGGTGGTGGAAGAGGAACTTGGACTATTGATTGGTCAATTGGATCAGATGTCAAGCCAGTCATCTACCCCACATCAAGAGCCACAAACAGAGCAAGTTGCAACAGTAGCACCAATTGCAAGTAATCAAAATCTTGCTGAAACAACGGCTACCTCGACACAAAGTAAGTTTCAAAATGAAAATGAGATGCAGCCGAGATTTGCTTTACAATTGACAGCAGTCACATCTCCTGCCCGTTTAAATAGTCTTTGGCGGGAGCTGACTACCAAGTATCCGCAGTTGTTGGCAGATCTTCCGGCTAATTATCAAAAGATTAAGGTAAAAAGTACGGATTACTTTCGACTGAAAGCCGGTGCATTTGTCACAGAACAGCATGCAACGGAACACTGTAATTCGCTTAAAGCTGTGGGTATCGGTTGCATGGTCAGTGATTACAATAACGCGCCGCTAACAGATTTAAGCAACTAGATTAATTCATCTGTCCCAGGTGGCTGACGACAAAATATGGAATCAAGCCGTCAGCACTGGCCAGAACCTCGTTATTGCGAAGATCAAACAAGCGGGCATTCACCTCAATGCCCGCAGGACTATAAATGATAGTACCGGTTAGTACACAACATGATTGTACTTTTTGCACTTCCTGGGCTTGACGTGAATAGGCAATATCCCCACTAACAGTTACTTTGATACTGCCCGTGCTTTTACTTTCTGAGACAGTGAAACCTTGCTTTCGCAACTCTTGCATAAAATTTTCAGCCAGTTGATTACCAAGCATACTGGTTTTAGTCAGGGTTGAATCAAAATCCACAAAAGAGGCTACGGCGATGTTCTTTTTGCTGAGACCCTGCTCATCAATATTCAGGCGCATTACCATTTGTTCAACATAGCTAGCCAAGCGTTTGTGATGATGCAATGGAACAAAACGCTGTCCGTCTGTTGCCCAATTCCCGTGAGACGTTGAGGTGGGTGCATCGCTGAATGCCGGTGATGCAGATAATAATAAGGCACAAATCAAACCGATAACTTTCATATCCCCCCCTTTACCTGCCAGATGCAGGCATATCCTGACGTGAATGAGAGGCAATCAATGCATTGACCTGTTCTGAAGGAAGCAAAGTCTGTGCTGAGCCTTTGAGTTCTTTTGATTTGAGGTCAACCAATCGGGCCTGCACCATCACACCGAGCCGATGTTTGGTCAGTGTACCAGTTAGAACCAAGCTGGCTTGGATGTCAGGGCGCAGCTCGGTATAGTCACGACTCAACACCAGATCACCGCTTTCTGTCACCCTGATATAATCCATGGTCTTATGATCCAACACCTTGATACCAAATTGATGCAGTTCATTCATAAAACTCTGCGCAACTTGTTGTCCAAGCAAACCCGATTTGTCGTAGGCACCATCAACATAGACAAAATCTGCCACCACTACCGCCGTATTGTCATGCACTTCCTGCATGGTTAGCGCCATTTGGTTCATCAACATACGAATATGATCCTGAATAGTGGCAGGATGCGTATTCTGACTGACCGGGGTAAACACCCCTGGTTGAAAGGCCGACTCTGCCTCTATGCTGGATTGCTGTACATCGGTCAACTGACACCCTGCCAACAATACAGCACCACTAAACAGATAAGCTCTCACCTTTGCCCCCTTTCCACCTAGGATAAAAATTGACTTGTCATGTTATTGCCTATTGTTCTTCGACTGCGGCAAAAAAATGCCACCTATCCTCAATTGAATCCCTTCAACACCAACGAGTTGGGGGAAGCAATCTTCATAAGTCAGAAAAACAACCTTTGTAGACTTTAAAATGCAATTTACGCGCCAGCCTTTCAGCTACTAAGGTAAGGCATTATCATATGGCACAGAACATGCAAACTTTTTCTACAAATAGGTTTCGAGAACATTAAAATGTCAATGCGCGCCAGAACACCTTCCAACTCAAGCATAAGTGCACTGAGTTTATCCATGCTGCCTTTACTGATTCTGACCGTGTCTGCATGTAGCACCCTAGACAATGGCATCACATACAGCACTGAGTCACTAAGCCTGCCCGATGAAGCCATCAGCAGCGATGAAGTACGCCAATATGTGCAGGAATGGCGCGAAGCGAAAGCGGGCATTCAGCGTTTAAACGACTTAGAGGCAGACCTGGCGGTATTGATTGCCGAAGTTAACCGCGCATCAGATCTACAAGAGTCTCCCCCAATTTATCGCGGTGACCAGCAGGAGGAAGTGCTGATGGCACCTGCGCCGATGCAGGAGAGCCAAGTAAAAAATGAACCTATAAAGTTGTCCAACGCGTCAATAAGTGACTTTTCCTCCACCAACGAAACCAATCAATCAACAACAGCAGGCACTGTATATGGACTTCGCATTGCCGCTTTTTTAAAACCACAAAGTGCAAAGTTTGGTTGGTATCTCATCCAGCAACGAGACGGCAAAATATTGACGGGTTTGTCAGCCAAGTTACTAAAAGCGGAGCATCCTCGCCAGACGCTTTACAACCTCAATGTTGGACCTTTCAGCAATGTACCGGATGCTGAGCATTTGTGCGAAAAGCTTAAGCCTCGCCAATATGTTTGTGAGGTTGGTGAGTTTTCCGGAGAAGAATTGCTCTGATAAGTGAAGCCTTGCCTAGGCAAGGCTTATGACTTGGGTTCAGCTATGCCAAATAATTTCTTGGCGGCGTCGTAGAGATGCTGCGCTTCGCCCCGGCTGTTTAACTGAAGCTCAGATGTTGACAGGGTAAAACTATCCATTCCCATCAAGTGGGAACGGCCTTGCTTTAAGTAAGCGACAACATCATCATCTGCCACTTTCGCCTCTTTCAACTGCGCCGCGTTGTCGCGAGTGAGACCCCACTCATAAAACTCCGATAGCCGGTTCAGTTGATCCATGCGCTTTTGTAACCCTTGGTCGGCATCGAGGTATTGCTGCAAACGTTGGAGCTCAGGAGCAGCATCGTCTGCATCCGCCCCTTCAACCTGCCAACGTCCATCGATATGTTTAATCTGAGTCTGTTCTTTTATGCCAAAGCGCTCAGCCAAATCTTGCAGTTGCCCAGCCACCGGCTTCATATAAAAGGCGATCATGTTATCCAGGCTTTTCAGGCTGACGGATGACTGACCCTCTTCGATTTTCTTCAGTGTTTCATCTATCTGGCTATCGCTCATTTGCCCAATACCGGCATCCAACTCGGTGAGCTCACCCGCTACATTCTGTTGTTGGTATTGCACCGCCCTGTCCAACGCCTGTTGAGACTTGGCAGGATCATTGAGGTAGTCCATCAGACTTAACCCAGACTGGATCTGCATACTGACACTCCTGGTCAAATAAACTCAATTCTCTTTGAGGCTAGCCTTTAATCAACTTCACGCCTTCGGCTGGCTTGCCACTATTAAGCAGTGCGTTGGCAATCTCTGCGGGCAGGAAACCCTGCGCAGAACCAACCACCGCTTTGGACTTCATTCCCACAACCCGAGCATTTACCAAGTAGCCACCTTGATGTTTGGCCAGTGTTCCAGTGACCACATACTCAATGGGCTGGGTCGCTGAGACTTCCAGATAGTCCCGGGTGAGTACAAAGTCACCTTGTTCCGTGATGCGAATAAAGTCGCTTGTCTTGATATCGATCACAGGAATGCCGAACTGGTGTATCTCGTGAATAAAACTCTCAGCAATTTGATTGCCTAACAAACTCGCTTGATCAAATGCCCCATCAACAAATACGAAACTACTCACCGCCATGGGTGTGCTGGAGGTAACGTACTGAAGGTTATTCACCAGTTCCTGCATGATACCGCGGACATAGTGGTTGATATTATGCAATTGCGGTGATACGCGTTCTGCTTTGTTGCCCACCTGTTGCGTTAAAAACTGGTGCTTATACTGCTCTCCGAACCCCAAACTGGCCTGGTGAGCGGCTGAGATTTGTGCATCCGCTTGAGTCTGGTCAGGGCTTGCAGAGCAGCCTGCCATTACAGCAATACATGCCGCAGCTAAACAAATATTCTTCATGCTATTCCCCACTAGTACTCACCCCGGTAAAGCATTTGATTACGACTGGTTACCTTACCTTGCGCCCAGGCAACATCTTTAGGCAGGTAATCAGTAGCAGCGGCGAGCAGGCGTTTTGATGGCAACTCAATCAATCGCAGGTTTACCAGCAAACTTTGCTCCTGCTCTGAGTAGGTACCGGTCAATAGGTATTGCAAATTGACTTCTGAACTTAAGGCCTCGACATCCCGTGACAACATGACGTCCTGCCCTGCAGTGATATGCACCGCAGGTAAGGCTTTAAATTCGACGACATTGAGTCCTGCCTGGGTAGCAAATGTCACCAGGCTTTCCTGGATCTGCACTCCCAACGCCTGGAATTCCGGCAAACTTTTGCCGTTTTGCAGATGCGAGGGCAGGATTGTGCCAACCGCCAAAGGTGCATCAGGGTTAATCCGACCCGATGTGTCAAATAATTGTCGGGCTAGACGCTCAACCTGAGCATGCAGATTACCCAATTGACGCGTTGATTCAACGGGTAGACTGGTGGTCTGACTGGCGCAGCCAGCCATTAGACTTAGGCCTAACAGCAAACATCCAAATGCGGTATTTGATCTTTTCGCCATATTAATTATCGCCCCTTGGCTCACAAGCGAATCAACTTGGCCTTAACTACGCAATTTTTACGCCAATCATGAAAGTGAACATAATTCAACCAGAACTAACAGCATGCCTCCTGTGAGAATACAGTCTGTGCTATTCCCCAGTAGTAATCGCCAGCGGCCCGTCGTATAGTAACAAAGCCTTTATTTTTCATATTGTTGCATTATGTTCAGCATATGGCTTCTAACCCTGTTAGCGATAGTTTATTTATCCTTGCTGTTTGCGGTAGGGTTTTGGGGCGATCGTTTTCATGGCGCAGCCAGTCACAAACAGCGGCCACTCATCTACAGTCTGGCGCTTGGCGTACACTGCACATCCTGGGCCTTTTTTGGCACCACCGCACAATCGGCCACGTATGGCTGGGCCTTTACGCCGACTTATGTAGGCAGCGTGGTGGCCTTTGCTCTGGGCTACCCCTTATTAGTGCGCATTATTCGCTGGTGTCAGCAGCATAACATCAGCTCGCTGGCAGACTTTATTGGCAGCCAGTACAAGCATTCTCACTTTGTTGCCGCTTTTGTCACCCTTATCTGCTTTATTGGTGTAGTCCCCTACACTGCCCTGCAGCTTGACGCCGTTACCACCAGTGTCAGCCTGCTGGCCACCGATCAAACCCAGTGGCCTGGCGGCATCAGCTTTTATGTGGCCTTGTTAATGGCGATTTTTGCCATCCTGTTCGGTACCCGTAGTTTGAGTCTGACCGAAAAACACCCTGGTCTGATGCTGACCATTGCCTTTGAATCTTTAGTTAAAATGCTGGCATTGGTGCTGGTCGGTTTGTTTGTCTGTTACCAGATGTTTGACGGGGTATTGGATTTGCTGGGACAAGTACAGCTCAACCCGCAAACCCGGCAGATTCTGACCGGACAAGACAGTGCCCCTTTGGTTTATATTTGTCATATGCTGCTGGGTTTTTTGTCGATGTTCTGTCTGCCTCGTCAGTTTCATGTTAACTACATCGAGAATAACGGTGAGCTGGAACTCAAACGCTCCCGCTGGCTTTTCCCTTTGTATCTGCTCGCCATTAATTTGTTTGTCTTGCCTATTGCCCTGGCCGGCAAGCTGCTGTTGCCCGATACCAACGCCGATACTTATGTGCTGGCACTACCCATGCTGGCCGACAGCAGTTGGTCTGCCCTGGTGGCCTTTATTGGCGGCTTATCCGCGGCATCCAGTATGATCATTGTGGCCACCCTGGCTATGGGGGTGATGATGGCGAATAACCTAATCACCCCGCTGTGGCTGAAGCTGCATTTTCGCGCCGATCAGCAACAAGTCTTGCGCCCATCCGTGCTGCTCGGCATCCGCCGTCTGACGGTTATTTTGGTGATTGGCCTGTCATATTTGTATTCTCAGTATCTGAGTCAGGCCGCGCCATTGGTCAACAGCGGCATCATTGCCATGGCACTGCTAGCGCAACTAGCACCAGCTATGTTATTTGCCCTGTATTGGCAGCGCAGCAGCCGCCTGGCGGCAGTCGCCGGTATTCTTGCTGGCTGCAGCGGCTGGGTAGTTTGGCTGCTGTGGCCCAGTATCAAGGCCAGCTACTATTTTGAATCCGTGCCCAGCGATCACGCCATGAGCCAGGGTGTGATATTCAGTTTGAGCATCAATCTGGTGGTATTTGTGCTTATGAACCTGCTGCGCGGGCGCTTCAAGCAGCCCAGTGCAGAGCGCGCCACTCAGCAATCTGTGCCGACCATCAGAATCAGTACCTTGCTCGCGGTGAGCCAGAAGATCCTCTCCGAGAAACAACAAACCCGCCTGCAAAACAGCATCATGGACAGCGATCAGCAGGCCTATGCCAGCGGCCAGTTGATTCGCCGTGTTGAACGTGAATTGGCCGCTCAGGTGGGTAACGCCGGGGCGCGAATCTTGCTCTCGGCCTTAACCGAGCAACACAGCGTGCCACTTGAAGAGTTGGTTGGTCTGGTGGAAGAAGCCAGCCAGAACTATCAGTTTAACCATGAATTGTTGCAGTCCTCCGTGGAGCATATTGAACAAGGCATCAGTGTAGTTGACCGTCACCTCAAGCTGCTGGCCTGGAACAGCCGCTATATCAGCATGTTTAACTACCCAGAGGGGTTCATTCGCGCGGGCCTGCCACTGGAAGATCTGCTGCGTTTTAACGCCAGGCGCGGCATGTTGGGCGATATTTCCGATATCGATACTGAGGTAGTCAAGCGCCTGAACCATATTCGTCAGGGTAGCAGCTATAAGTACCTGCGCAGTCAGCCCGATGGCCGGGTTATTGAATTACAGGGTAATCCCATGCCAGGCGGTGGTTTTGTTACCACTTATGCGGATATTACCGAGCACGTGCAAACCCAGCGGGCATTAGAAGACGCCAAGCAAAGTCTTGAGCTGAGAGTTGCCGAACGTACCGAACAGTTACAGCAAGCCAAGCTGGCGGCCGACCGCGCCAATGACAGTAAAACCAAATTTCTGGCTGCGGCCGGACACGACCTGATGCAACCTTTTAATGCCGCCACTCTGTTTGCCGGTATGATTGCGCAGCAAAGCCGCGCAACGCCCTTGGAAGAATTAGCCAGTGGCCTGCAGCAATCTTTAAATAACGCAGAAGAGCTGCTGTCGATGCTACTGGATATGACCAGACTGGACTCCGGTATCTTAAAAGTAAACCGCCAGTCATTTGCCTTAAGTGAGATCCTGGACCCGCTAATGGCGGAATTCAGCCTGATTGCTGGGCAAAAACAGCTCGACCTGCACTATCAGCCCACCCGTCTGTTTGTCAGCTCAGATAAAAAGCTGCTACGCCGCATTATTCAAAACCTGGTGTCCAACGCCGTCCGCTATACAGAGCAAGGCAAGGTTGTGGTTGGTGTCAGGCGACGTCAAGGTAAACTGTTGTTACAGGTATGGGATACCGGGCCGGGTATTGCCAAAGCCCAGCAGCAGGAAATTTTTAACGAATTCCACCAGTTGCAGAAAAGCAACAAACAAGGCTTAGGCCTTGGACTGACCATAGTGGAACGCATTAGCAAACTACTTGGCCACAACCTGATCCTAAACTCAGTCTTGGGTAAAGGGAGTTGTTTTGCGGTGGAAATTGAGCAGGCTATCGCGGCCCATCGCAAGCAGATAACACCGATAGCCGAGGTCACTGACAACGTTCAATGGTTAAGCGGCAAATCGGTGCTGTTAGTGGATAATGAAAAGCAAGTTCTTACCGCCATGAGCCAGCTATTTGAGCAGTGGGGCGCACAGGTCACCACCGCATCTAACGGTAGCCAGGCACTGCAGCAAATGCCGAATGCGCCAGACTTATTACTCATGGATTATCATTTGGATCATGGTGCCATAGGAACAGATTTGGCCCAGCAGTTGTATCATCAGTGGCGACGCAAAATCCCCACTATCTTAAACTCGGCCAACCATGATGAAATTATTCGCTCGCAAGCCATTGAGGCGGGGTTCAGCTTTTTACATAAGCCGGTTAAAGCCGGGGCGCTTAAACGTCTGATTAAGCAGATACTTTAACGCCCATCAGGCTGCATAAATTGCTTAAACAATACGCCCGCCTGCGTACGGTTAATCACTTCGAGCTTTCGCAAAATAGCCGATACATGCTGTTTAATAGTGGTTTCCTGGACCTGCAATTCCCAGGCAATCTGTTTGTTTAACAGCCCATCCGCCACCATTTTCAGCACTTTAAACTGATGCGGGGTTAACTGGTTAAGCTTATCGGCAAAGTCGCGCTCAGCGGTGGCCGGGCCACTATTTTGCTCAATTTGCATGCCATCCGGCAACCATTGTTCGCCGTCAAGTACCGCTGCCACTGCCTGGGCGATGCATTCCAGCGGCGCCGATTTGGGTAAATAGCCACTGGCGCCAAAGTCCAGCGCTCGACGGACAATATCCGGGTCTTCCTCTGCTGAGACAATTAAAACCTGTACCCCGGGGTAAGCGTTGCGCAAGCTGGTTAAACCGGTTAAGCCCTGATTACCTGGCATATTCAGATCCAGAAATACTAATTCTATTGAGGCATGTGCAGCCAGGGTAGATAAGGTTTCGTCCAGATTCGCCGCTTCCAGAATCTCACCACCCAGGGCGGCCTGAATGGCTTGCTTCATGGCGCTGCGAAACAAAGGGTGATCGTCGGCAATAATGGCTCTGGCTTGACTGGTCATAATGGTAATACTTGGCTCCGGTGACCCTAACTATCTTTCAGGTTGGCAATCAGATCAAGAAGGGGCGGAAAATCCGCCCCTGTTAATTTCCTGTCGATTAGAAACGATAACCTACTGTCAGGCTAATAGTTCTTGGGTCACCGTAGTACGCAGCCAGGGTGGTATCGCCACCAAATCCTGGCAGATAACTGCCATCTGGATTAATGCCGCCCACGAAGGAATATCCACCTACCATATACTCCTCATCGGTCAGGTTTTTAGCATGCAGTCCGGCATACCAGTTTCCTTCCACACTCTCCCAACTAACGCTCAAATTCACCATACCGTAGCCATCCTGCTTAAGAATAGGATTATCTTCAAACAAGATGTAATCATCGCGATAATAGTAACCACCGTTAAACACAACAGGGCCAAAGTCGGTGTCCAGGGCATATTTAGCCGCCAAAGATATTGTGTAATCAGGCGTATTTGAAAGACCCACTAGCGGCGTGCCTATACTTTCATCCTGCTCCAGCTCGGCATCCATATAGCCCAGCGCCAAATCAAAGCTGAGGTTATCAGTAGCCACATAAGTCATTTCAGCTTCGAGCCCCTTCACTTTTGACTTAGCGGCATTACCCAGGTTCTGACCCAATATGGTGGGATCATTAGGATCCGCTTCCACTACAATATATTGCCTGTCTTTATGGTTCAGCCAGAACAACGTGACATTGGTACGCCACTGTTGATTCCAATCTTTCTTCATACCGAACTCAACGGAGTCAGCCACTTCCGGATCTGCCGCTCGCTCGTTTGTACTTGCTCGAGGATTGAATGTGCCGGATTTAAAGCCTTGCGAATAGCTGGCGTAGAACATGGTGTCACGATCCATCTGATACTCAACACCAATGCGGGGGGTAAAGCGATTCCAACTGGCCGTTTTAGGTGCATCTAGCACGCCGTCACCATCGCTATCCACACCCAGACTCATTGGCACCCCAGTTCCAGGTGCTCTTGTATAACCCTCAACCCAGTCGCTATTGGGATAAGCTACTCCCGGCAGGAAACCGTAGTATACGCTGGCCTCTTTCTCTTCTTTGGTGTAACGCGCTCCGACCGTCAGCGAGAGTTTTTCTGATATATCAATACTGCTTTGCGCATAAGCGGCATAGGCCTCACTGTTGTTACAACCCGCCGTTTCCAAGGTGACACCAAGCCCCCCTAAAATGGCATCAAATACACCACAGGACTCGCTGTCATAGGCATATAAACCGCCGACTAAACTGAAGCCTTCACCCTGATAATTGGCCTGTAATTCATGACTGGTGTTTTCATCGTCATACACAGCCGGTACATCAAATAGATTAATGCCTGTATTATCAAAGTCGATATTGGTGGGTGAATCGCTCTTTCTAGAGGCACCAATGTACTTAAGAGATAAGTCATCGTTGACATCCCAATTCACCATCAGGCTAATGCCCTCCAACTCCACCTTATTCCAGGTTGGTAGGCTGGTGTAGGAGTCATACTTGTTATCTGGAATAGGCGCGTCAGTGAGTAAACTGGGCACTAAGCGATAACCGCCTTTGGCGTTGGAGTCATCGGTGGTTTTATCCCAGTTTAAGCGCATAAACCAATCATCACTGGGATGGAACTCCAAGGTAACCCGGGCGGCTTTGATATCTTTATTGTAGTTTTCCTTATCTTCGCCATTCGGGGCAACCAGGAAAGCACCAAAACCGTCTCGGTTTAAGTCACCATAGCCAAAACCGAGAAACAATTTATCCTCAATCAACGGGATCTGCCCGGTCAGCTTAATATCACGCTGACTAAAACTGCCCACCGTTGCTTCGGCATTAAACTCAGTTCCGCCTGACATCTCCTTCGTAACGTATTTAACCGCACCACCGACGGTATTTTTGCCGTACAAGGTCCCCTGAGGACCCCGCAATACCTCAATACGCTGTACATCAAGCAGGTCCAGCACCGCCCCTTGAGGGCGCGCCATATAGACATCATCAATATAAATACCCACTCCAGGCTCATAACCCCAAAGCGGGTCTTGCTGCCCAACACCACGAATAAAGGCCGTCAGTGTAGAGTTTGTTCCCCGACTGGTCTGTAATGTGGTGTTAGGAGAAAACTGCTGAACCTCCGTCAGCACAGAAATACCCTTTTCGGTTAATTCCATCGCACCAATTGACGTAACAGCAACCGGTACTTCCTGAATGTTTTCCACCGTCTTACGGGCGGTAACTTCGATACGCTCCAACCCTTTGGCAGCTTTCTCCGCCTCCTGGGCTACAGCAGGTAAACTGGCTAATGCGGCCGCTACGGCCAGGGCGCAGGATGTTCTATTTGAGAGTTTCATATGCTTTATCTTCCCATGCTTGCAATCTGGTTGTTGGTTTTTTGTTGCATTTGTTAACAAGGTCATGGGTACTCTAGAACAAAGTGGCGAAAAGGTATTCTGTACCATAGTACTATGGGCGCTGCCCGCCTCCTGGCTCACAATCCTTGTGTCCTGTATTTAGTTAACAAAGGTCACCGGAGTAAGGACTGTGTTCCCGCTGCTCCAAGGTTAACGAACCTGACAGATAACAGGTATACGAATAAAGGACAGCTTATGTTGAGTTTAATAGGTCTGGTCGGTGGTCTGGTACTGCTGATAATTCTGACCATTCGCGGAATGAACCTGTTTATTGCCGCGCCGCTTTGCGCCCTGATAGTCGCGCTGACCAGTGGTTTACCGGTGTTTATTGGTGACGGGAACTTTGTCGTCACTTATATGAATGGTTTCTCCGGTTTCATTGCCTCGTGGTTTTTTATGTTTTTGCTCGGCTCTTTGTTCGGCAAATTTATGGAAGACACTGGTGCAGCCGATGCGGTAGCCCGCTGGATTATAGATAAACTAGGTATGCAACACGCCGTTGCCGCCGTAGTTTTGGCCTGTGCCATCTTAACCTACGGCGGTGTCAGTGTGTTTGTGGTGGCCTTTTCGGTCTACCCTATGGCGCTGAGTTTGTTTAAAGACGCCAATCTGCCCCGACGCTTTATTCCAGCGGCTCTGGCGTTCGGCTCAGTGACCTTTACCATGACCTCGGCCGGCTCCCCCGAAATCCAAAACTGGATCCCCATAAAGTACCTGGGTACCTCACCTTTTGCGGCTTGGGAAGTCAGCTTAGTGGTGGCCATCTTTATGGCAAGTTTCGGCTACTGGTGGCTAAAGCGCATGATTGGCAAAGCCGTTGCCAACGGCGAGGCCTTTGACGCCAAACCTGAAGACCCGGTGATTGCCGAACGTGACTACCCGCACCCATTGACAGGCCTGTTTCCGCTCTTGGTGGTGCTGATCTTGTCCTTTACCTTGCATGAAAGCCTGCAACAGATGGCACTGATTGTAGCTCTGGGCGGCGGGGTACTGACCCTGATGGTGATTAACTACAAACACTTCCATAACCTCAACGCCGCCATTGGCATGGGTACCACAGGCGCCTTAGTGGCCATTGGCAATACCGCCGCCGTGGTGGGCTTTGGCACTATTGCCAAGTCCACCGCCGCTTTTCAATCGGCAGTGGAAGTCATGACCAGTCTGCCCGGCAATGAATTAATCGGTGCCGCAGTGGCGGTCAGCGTAGTGGCAGGTTTAACCGGCTCTGCTTCAGGCGGCCAGGCCATCGCCCTGCCCTTAATCGGTCCTCACTATATGGATCAAGGTGTGGATCCCGAGCAACTGCACCGCATTGTGTCTATTTCATCAGGGGCGCTGGATTCCCTGCCGCACAACGGTTATGTGGTCACCACCATTCGTGCTATCTGTCATGAAACCCATCAACGGGCTTACTGGTCAGTGGGCGCATTGACGGTTGTGGTACCGCTGATCGGACTGGCCATGGCCGTTGCCCTGTTTAACTGGTTCTAGGAGTGAAAATCAACATGCGTTTAACCCAAGGAAAATGGTGGATTGCACTTATGCTGCTGCTTCATACCCAGTGCTTTGCTTCAGAGCTGCTAACCCAAAAGCAGCGCTTTGAACTCCCTGAATTTACTACTTTTGGTGGCAAAACCATCAAGCAGTTGCAAGTCGGCTATGAAAGCTATGGCTCGCTCAATGCTGACAAATCTAATGTGATTTTGATTACTCACTTTTTTTCCGGTAGCTCCCATGCGGCCGGAAAATATCAGCCTGATGATGCAACCCCAGGCTACTGGGAAGCCATTATCGGCCCGGGCAAGGCCATAGATACCAACAAGTTCTTTGTGCTGAGTGTCGACACCTTAGTTAACTTCAACGCCCATGACCCCAATGTGATCACCACAGGCCCTGCTACCATCAATCCGGATACAGGTAAGCCATGGGGTCTTGCCTTCCCTGTGGTCACTATCCGTGATTTTGTCAATGTGCAAAAAGCTCTGCTTGAGTCCATGGGCATCACCAAGCTGTATGCCGTTGCAGGCCCCTCTATGGGCTCAATGCAGGCGCTGGAGTGGGCAACCACCTATCCGGATTGGATACCCCGTATGATTTCTGTCATAGGCGCCGGGCAGTCCGATGCCTGGACAGTGGCGGCGCTTGAACAATGGGGTCTACCCATTAAGTTGGATCCTAACTGGAATCAGGGTAACTATTATCAAGGCGAGGCACCACTGGCAGGCTTAACCACGGGGCTGATGCTACTTACCCAGCAAGCGTTGTATCCGGATTTTATCAATAGCAGCAACCCACAGCACCAAAGCCTGGAAGAAGCCCCTTTGGCTGATATTCACCAATCCCATCAGGTGGTGAACTGGCTACGCAATATGGCAGCAGCCAGGGCCAAAGTTACCGACGCCAACCATGTGCTCTACTTGATACGTGCCAGTCAGCTGTTTTTGGCCGGTCAGGACAAACCGCTGGCCGAGGCCATGCAACAGGTAAAAGCCAAAACCCTGTTTATTCCGGCCAGCCATGACTTGCTGCTAATGCCCTACTTAGCCGAGCAGCCCCATCAAGCGCTGCTTGCGGCAGGTAAAAATTCCACGCTTGTACCAATTGTCGGCCCTATGGGCCATCTGGATGGCGTAGCCAACATCAGCCAGGTGGCCGACCAAATCCAACGTTTTCTTATGCAGGATTAATCATGAAGACATCACTGATTCGTACCCTGGCTTTATCTGCACTGACCAGCTCTTTGGCATACGCAGAGGTACCTAAACTTAATCTGGACATCCAGCAGATTACCTTGTCCGGTCTATCCAGTGGCGGCTATATGGCCAGCCAGTTTCACCTGGCCCACAGCAACTGGGTCAGCGGTGTCGGGGTTATTGCTGCCGGTCCTTACTATTGCGCCCGTAACAGCATTCTGACTGCGCTGAATCAATGCGTGAACAAACAGGAAGGGGCAATCCCGCTTGAGGACATTCAAGCCACCCTGGATGGCTGGCGCAGCGAAGCCTTGGTTGACCCGGCCGAGGGACTAAAAGGCGACAAAGTGTGGCTGCTGCGCGGCACCCTGGATGAAAAGATCATTCAGCCTGTGGCCGATGCACTGGCTGAGCAATATCAAGGCTGGGTTGGTGAAGCGCAGGTTAGGTATCTTAGCGACAAGCCATTTGCCCACTTGTTCCCTACCAAGGAGCAAGGCAGCGAATGCGGTACCTCTAAGTCACCTTTTATTGGCAACTGTGGTTTTGATGCCGCCAGCGACATGCTGAGTTTTATCAGCCCGGATGCCAGTGAACATAGCGTGGACAAACCCGGCGATCTCATCAGTATTGACCAACAAAAACTCGGTGGAGAGCATGCCTCCGGTATGGCCGACCAGGCATTTTTATACATACCGGCTAATTGTGCCGCAGGCCAGTCCTGTCAGGTGCATGTGAGCTTTCATGGCTGCAATCAGAATATTGAAGCCGTAGGCAACGACTATGCCCGTCTCACCGGTATCAACCAATGGGCCGACAAACACAATACTGTGGTGCTTTATCCGCAAACCAAGCAGTCCACCCTGATGCCTCTGAATCCACAAGCTTGCTGGGATTGGTGGGGTTATACCAACGACAAATATGCCACCAAGCAAGGTCCGCAGATTCAGGCCGTGGAACACATGATTAACGCATTGGCGGGAGTAAACTAATGCAGCGTACAATTTTCATTACCGGCGGCGCCAGTGGTATAGGTTTGGGTATCGCTCAACATCTCGGCACACTGGGGCACCAATTAGTTATCGCGGATATTCAGTTAGACGCCGCTGAGCGCGCTTGCCAGCAACTGAGCGCAGAGGGGATCAATGCCAGGGCAATTGCGCTGGATGTGGCCGATGCAGCACAAATTGCCAGCCTACCCGAGCGCCTTGCCCCCCTTGAAGTGGATGTATTAATCAACAATGCCGGAATACAACATGTATCACGCCTTGAGGACTTTCCCCCAGCCAAGTGGCAACAGCTTATCAACGTGATGCTGGTTGGCCCGGCACTGCTAACCCAAACGTTTTTACCCGGTATGCGAGCGCGTAATTTTGGTCGCATTATTAACGTCGGCTCTATTCACTCATTGGTGGCATCTCCCTACAAATCCGCTTACGTGGCCGCAAAACACGGTTTGCTAGGCTTTGCCAAAACCATGGCGCTGGAACTGGGTGAGCAGAACATCACCATTAATACCTTGTGCCCTTCTTATGTAAAAACCCCGCTGGTTGAACAGCAAATCGCTGCACAGGCCAGGGAAAATGCCATGAGTGAAGAAGAGGTGGTAAACAAAATCATGCTCGAGCCTATGCCGAAGAAGGCCTTTATTGGCATTGATGAACTGGCTGGCAGCGCCGCGTTTCTGCTGTCTGATGCGGCCAAAAACATTTGTGGTCAAACACTGGTATTAGACGGTGGCTGGACTGCTCGCTAACGCGAACACACTGTTAAAAACAAAAATGCCGGCAAGTCGCCGGCATTTTTTTATTGTCTATCTGTTAGGACTTTTTACGTTTGTCGTCTGATGACCATTTACCATCTTTAAACCAGGCACTCCAGCCAGTGGCTTTACCCTCGGGGGTTTCGGTCATCACGTATTGCTGTTTGGTCTTACGTGAAAAACGCACCAGAGCCTTATTGCCATCTGGATCCTGCTTGGGTGCATCAGCCAGATAGAAGAATTTCTCAGGCAGACGGTCTCTAAAACGCGCCAACTCTTCCACCAGCGGTGCGCGGGTTTCCCTGGATTTAGGGAAGTTATGTGCCGCCAGGAAAATACCGGACGCCCCATCCCGCAACACAAAATGCGCGTCAGACTTGCTGCAAGGCAGCTCTGGCAAATCAACCGGGTCTTCCTTAGGCGGAGCCGCCTCACCATTTCTCAGTAGCTTACGGGTATTCTTACAGGCCTCGTTGGTACAGCCGAAGTATTTGCCGAAGCGGCCGTTTTTCAGCTCCATATCAGCGCCACAGCGATCACACTCAAGCAGCGGGCCGTCATAGCCTTTGATCTTGAAGGTACCCTGCTCTACCGCAAAGCCCTTACAAATCGGCGTGTTACCACAAACATGCAGCTTGCGCCCTTCATCAATCAGATAACTGTCCATGGCGGTACCACACAAATCGCAGCGACGCTTGGCACGCAGCACTTCGGTTTCCAGCTCATCGTCATCTTCCACCTTAACCACTTCGTCACCAGAGGTGAGGTTCATGGTATGTGTACAGCGCTCTTTAGGCGGCAAGGCATAGCCCGAACAGCCCAGGAACACCCCAGTACTGGCAGTACGAATGGTCATTGGCCGGCCACACTTGGCACAGGCAATGTCAGTCATCACCGCTTCATTGGAACGCATTCCGCCTTCGTCGGACGGTTTTTCGGCTTGCAGCAACTTCTGGTAGAAGTCACCATAAAATTCATTCAGCACCTGTTTCCAAAACAGCTTGCCTTCGGCAATTTCATCCAGATGCTGTTCCATATTGGCGGTAAAGTCATAACTGATCAGATCCTGGAAATTCTCCATCAACCTGTCATTGACGATCTCACCCATTTTCTCGGCGTAAAAGCGCTTATTTTCCTGACGCACGTAGCCGCGGTCCTGAATAGTCGAAATGATACTGGCGTAAGTAGACGGGCGGCCAATACCCCGTTTTTCCAGCTCTTTTACCAGTGAGGCTTCACTGAAACGTGCAGGCGGCTTGGTAAAATGCTGCTTGGGATCCAGCTTATCCAGCGCCAGTACTTCACCTTCTTTAACATCGGGCAGGGTCAGATCATCATCGCCTTTACCCCGCACTTGTGGCTGCACACGGGTCCAACCGTCAAACTTCAGTACCCGACCTTTGGCATTTAGTTCAAACTCGCCAGCCTGCACACGAATGGTGGTGGCGTCATACTTAGCCGGGGTCATCTGACAGGCTACAAACTGACGCCAGATCAGTTCATATAAACGCTGCGCATCACGCTCCATATCCGATAAAGAATCAGATTTAACCTGTACGTTAGACGGACGAATGGCCTCGTGAGCTTCCTGAGCCCCCTCTTTGCTGCCATAACGCAGCGCTGAGTCGGGCAGATAGGCTTTACCAAAATTGTCCTGGATAAAGTCACGACAGGCGTCCACCGCTTCACCGCTTAAGTTGGTCGAGTCGGTACGCATATAGGTAATGTGGCCGGCTTCATATAAGCGCTGCGCCATCATCATAGTTTTCTTCACCCCAAAGCCCAGACGTGTGCTGGCTGCCTGTTGCAGGGTTGAGGTAATAAACGGCGCGGATGGACGACTTTGGGTAGGCTTAGATTCGCGGCTGACCACTTCATAGCGGGCGTTTTCCAGCAGTGACACAGCAGCTTGTGTTTGCGCTTTATTCACCGGCTTAAAGGCTTCACCCGCCTGCTTCACCACTTGCATGCGTAAGGCGTGTTTAGCCTGGCTATGCAGATCAGCGTGTATGTCCCAGTATTCTTCAGGAACAAAGGCTTTAATTTCGCGCTCGCGTTCCACCACCAGACGCACGGCCACAGACTGCACACGGCCAGCGGATAAACCACGGGCAATTTTTTTCCACAGTAGCGGGGAAACCATAAAGCCCACTACACGATCCAGAAAACGTCTGGCCTGCTGGGCATTGACTCTGTCCATATTGACTTCACCCGGCTGGGCAAAGGCATCTTTAATGGCGTTTTTGGTGATCTCATTGAACACCACACGCTTAAAGGTTTTATCCTTCTCGCCAATCAGCTCACGTAAATGCCAGGCAATAGCCTCTCCTTCTCTATCCAAGTCCGTTGCGAGGTAGATAGTGTCTGCATTCTTGGCCAGCTTTTTCAGCTCACTGACGACCTTTTCCTTGCCGGTCAGGGTTTCATAGTGGGCTTCCCAGTCATTTTGTGGGTCTACGCCCATACGATCGACCAGTTTCAGGTACTCGTAATGGCGAAGATAGGCTTCCCGCTTTGCATCGGACATTGCCTTGAGTTCTTTGCTGGACTTTTTGCCCGGTACATTGCCCAGGGCTTTGGTTGGCAGGTCCCGAATATGCCCAACACTGGATTTGACGATAAAGTCACTACCTAGGTACTTATTAATTGTTTTGGCTTTTGCAGGGGACTCGACTATTACCAGGGATTTTGCCATATAACCTTTTGCTCTTAATTCTTCATGCTAGCTTCCCTATCCGAGGAAGCATTAAATACGCCGTTTTCGTGCTTGGCGCTGAGTGTATTTTTTAGATATATCCACAATAAGAGAGGAAAACAAGATTTACTTCCGTTCGTCTTCCTTTATATACCACCGGCTTACATTTGACTTACCAGTGATTATCATCTTTGCGTTCTTCTATATTCGGGGGCGATTCTCGTTAACCCGAGCCCATAACGCAAGTATTCAATTTTCTTAAAGGTATCCGAATTCCGCTAAATTGCTTAAATATCCAGCATCAGAAAGAAATTTTTTAATTTTTTTTCATCTGCAGAGTTATTCGCCCCAGAACTGCTAAGCTATTGAATAGTATAGAAATGCATTGTTAATTATGCGCCTAGACAGTGGCTTTATTCATCCTTAACCAACCACTATGCATCGGGAGGCACTTAAGCCCAGGGTGCACATTTGGCAGAGACATAAGAAAACCTTATAGTGGCCCCGTCTTTTGCCCGCAGCCATTAGCAGAGATTATTGCTGGCGCAGGAATGCTAACCCCTAAGCTTGGAATCGGATAGACAATGAAACAGTTTGAAGTAAATTTCGACGGACTTGTAGGTCCAACGCATAATTACGCAGGCCTGTCCTTCGGTAACGTGGCATCACTGAACAATGCCAAGTCAACCAGCAGCCCTAAACAAGCCGCCAAGCAAGGCTTGCTGAAAATGAAGGCATTGGCCGATATGGGCATGCTACAAGGGGTACTGGCACCGCAAGAGCGCCCAGATATCTTAACCCTGCGCAGACTGGGCTTTACTGGCACCGATGGCCAGGTACTGGAAAAGGCCGCCAAACAAGCACCCGCCATTTTCCTGGCTTGCTGTTCAGCCAGCAGCATGTGGACTGCCAATGCTGCCACCGTGTCACCCAGTGCCGATACTGCTGACGGACGTGTGCATTTCACTCCAGCCAATCTGACAAACAAATTTCACCGCTCGCTGGAGCCTGAAGTCACGGGCAATATCTTAAAAGCAACGTTCGCCGACGAACGTTTCTTCCAGCATCACGCGCATTTGCCAGACAACGAACACTTTGGTGATGAAGGTGCGGCCAACCATACACGTCTTTGCAGCGATTATGGCCATGCCGGGGTGGAAATTTTTGTCTATGGCCGCTATGCCTTCGACAGCAGCAAACCCGCCCCTACCCGCTTCCCTGCCCGTCAGACTCTGGAAGCCTGTCAGGCCGTCGCTCGCTTGCATGGCTTAAGTGATGAAGGTGTGGTGTATGTGCAGCAAAATCCCGACGTAATAGATCAGGGTGTATTCCATAATGATGTAATAGCCGTGGGTAATCGTAACGTGCTGTTCTACCATGAGCAGGCATTCCACAATACCCAGGCAGCGCTGGCCGAGATCCAGCAAAAATATGGCGACGATAAGCTGCACTTTATTCAGGTGAATACCAGTGATGTCAGCGTTGAAGATGCGGTAAAAACCTACCTGTTTAACACCCAGATTATCAGCCTGCCCAATGGTGAGATGGCCATTATTGCCCCCACCGAATGTCAGGAAAATCCAGCGGTTGCTCGCTATCTGGATAAGCTGGTCACATTAGGTACACCCATCAAGCAAGTTCACTTCTTTGATGTTAAGCAAAGTATGCGAAATGGTGGCGGCCCGGCTTGTCTGCGCTTACGTGTCGCCCTGACCGACAAAGAAGTAGATGCCGTCAACCCCAACACCTTAATCAATGATGGCCTGTTTGAACGCCTGAATCTTTGGGTGGACAAGCATTACCGCGATGTCCTGAGCGTTGATGACCTGCGTGACCCACAGCTGCTGAGCGAATCACGCAGTGCCCTGGATGAACTGACCCAAATTCTGAAACTGGGCTCTGTGTATCCCTTCCAGCGCTAATCAGCCAACGCATTGAAAAACAGCGGGTCTAATACCCGCTGTTTGCTTATGGCCGTGCCCCTGTTCTGTGACAAGCCAACAATCACTGTGTGCTGAGCTCCGCCACCATGGTCTACCCTATCATCAGACCGGCTCCCCGTTTTTATCCTCGAAAGGCCGCTTCTATGGCTGCTATATCAATTTTCTTCATAGTCATCATGGCATTAAACGCACGTTGAGCAGCCTGTCGATCAGAACTAGTGTAGGCGTTGGTCAGCGCAACCGGGGTGATTTGCCAGGAAATCCCCCATTTGTCTTTGCACCAGCCACACTCGCTTTCCTGGCCGCCATGACTCACTATGGCATGCCAATAACGGTCGGTTTCTTCTTGATCTTGTGTGGCCACTTGAAACGAAAAGGACTCGTTTGGTTGCACCCCTGGCCCGCCATTCATGCCAAGGCAGGGAATACCCATCAGACTAAACTCCACCGTTAGTACATCCCCTTGCTGTCCTGCTGGATAGTCTCCAGGTGCACGATGCACGGCTTTAACAAAAGAATCTGGAAAAATATCAGCATAAAATCGCGCCGCTTCCTCTGCTTCACGTTCATACCAGAGGCAAATAGTGTTTTTGGCAATGTCGGTCATAGTGGTTTCTCCTTATGATTACAGACAACGAATATAAAACTCATTACTGCTTTAACGAATGGGCCACCTACAATTCGACATGCACAGCGATGATTCCGACCAGCCCCCCCTCTAACACAAGTTTTATTTAGATATGTTCAATAGGTATCCGAATCTGCTCACAATAGGTTCATCGGCATCGAACAATCGCCCTGTTGTCTAAATTTTTCTGAAAACGACAGTTCGATAAACAACATAAAGCATCAAAGCACCGCCAATAAGCGTGGCAAATAAGCTGGTGTAAGCCCCCGTAGACAGCCCCATATAGATAGCCACGCCAGCACCCGTCATATAGACAATACAAGCGGTTAGAAATTTATATGAAGGGGCTGTGATATATGGGAGCAGTACAACAAGTGCTGCCGCAAGCGCAGGAAAAAAGAGCAGTGAAACAGTCTCCACAGACTGCATATAAGGGGCAAAGCAGGTTTCTGAAATCAGATACTGAGTAGGACACAACGCTTCGGCAATCATTATGACGCCCATTCCCAAAAACAAGGCTATAAAGTACCCAACCAGAGAGACAGGTGCGACTAAAATCCACCGTAAAAACGTGCTCATAAACTGTCGAAAATCCTTTTACATCATTAGTCAAACATACCGACACGGATTTAACCTGTAAACGTGAAAAATAGCTTTATGTACTAGCAATATTCGGGTCTAAGGGAATGCTTTTTAGGGGTTTCGAAACGAACAGCCACAAAGATAAAACCGCAATCATTAAAAAAGGGTAAGGCATTGCTGCCTTACCCTTTTCTCTCGATAGCTACGAGTTTTAGTAAAAATTAGCCAATTTTTTTGCTGGCTGGCAGGGTTGGCACAGGATGACCTGCCATATCCTGCACCACGCGCATTACCTGGCAGCTATAGCCAAACTCATTGTCGTACCAAACATACAGCGTGGTGCGGTCGCCTTCGGCTATGGTGGCTTGTGAGTCAACTACTGAGGCAAAACGTGAACCGACCAGGTCACTGGATACCAGTTCTGTTGATGCGGTGTAATCAATCTGGTGCTGCAGATCAGAGAACAGCGCCGTTTTACGCAGAAACTCGTTGATGTCCTCGCGATTGGTTTCTTTATTCAGATTGAGATTCAGAATGGCCAGCGACACGTTAGGAGTTGGTACCCGGATAGCATTTCCCGTGAGCTTACCGGCTAGCTTAGGATAAGCTTTAGACACGGCCTTAGCCGCACCAGTTTCGGTAATCACCATATTCAGCGGCGCGGCACGACCGCGGCGTTCCGCCTTATGGAAGTTATCAATCAGGTTCTGGTCGTTAGTATAAGAGTGCACGGTTTCCACATGGCCATTCTTGATGCCATAGTGTTCATCCAGCGCTTTCAGTACCGGCGTGATGGCATTAGTCGTACAGCTGGCTGCAGAAACAATATTGTCACTTGCTTCAATATCACCCTGGTTAACACCGTATACGATGTTTTTGATGTCACCTTTACCTGGGGCTGTCAGCAACACTTTCTTAGCCCCTTTGGACTGCAGGTGCTGCGACAGACCATCGCGGTCACGCCACATACCCGTGTTATCAATCACAATGGCATTATCGATACCGTACTGGGTGTAATCCACCTCAGCCGGGCTGTTAGCATAGATCACCTGAATATAGGCGCCGTTGGCCTTAAGAGCGCTACGCTCTTTATCCACCGTGATGCTGCCATTAAATGGACCATGCACAGAATCACGACGCAGCAGGCTGGCACGCTTTTCCAGATCACCGTCTTTACCACCACGCACCACAATAGCACGCAGACGCAGTTTGTTATTTTTGCCATGACGTTCAATCAGTAAACGTGCCAATAAACGTCCGATACGACCAAATCCGTAAAGCACAACGTCCTGAGGTGCATGTTCATCATCACGGTCGACAATGTCAGCCAGCTCTTCACGAAGGTAAGTATGCAGCTCCTTACCCTTGCCTTCGCCGTAGTGATAGTTGTAAGCCAGTTTACCCAAGTCAATTTGCGCCGGAGCCAGCTTCATTTCGCTGATGGCTTCCAGTAAAGGCCAACTTTCACGCAGACGCAGCTTCTCCCCCGTATGCAGACGCACCGTGCGATGGGCCTTAATGATATCGATGCTGTTGGCGCCTAATAGCGGACGGCCGTATAACGTCACCTCAATGGCTTTGTCACGATGTAATTTGCCCAGCAAGGGTTGCATCTTTTCTGCAAACTCTTGTCTCTCCTGCCAGCTATTGAGTAACTCTTGTTCATGTTGATGATTCATGCACTCGACCTTTACGACTAAATTGAATGTTGTAGGGTTATGTTTGACAAGAGGCTTCTAAATTGGCCTGCTCCTTGGCATTGTCAAAAACGGCCGCTATTTTAATGAAACAAGGGACTGTCGCCAAATTGTGCTAAAGTTTCAGCTTTAAGCAAGATTGCTGATTTATAGAGAATTTATCGGTAAACTTTTTTCATTTTCCGGGAGTTATTATGGGCAGATTGTCGCCCCTGTTGTTGCTACTGGTATTGTCTGGCTGCGACACATTTAATCAGGTTAACGTCAAAGATATTTGTGAGCAGAATCCACAAATGTGCAGCGACTTAAATCCGGATGGTTGGTGCCGGGCCGAGAAGGCCAACATCATCAAGCACCGTTTTGAACAAAGCCACACTCCCACAGACAAGCTCAACTATGATCTGTTGCTGGACTTTGAGCAGTACAAAAAGTGTATCGCTAAAGCCTCTCAGATTGAGCACATCAAGCTTAAAGAAAAGAAAACGGAACGTGTCAAAGGTTTGCTTACCGCAGAGCGCGAGCTTAAACGTTTGGCAGCCGAAACCCGTGACTCCATGTCACCTCACCTCCTCTACTATCATTGGTCTCGCTTCCATAATGACGAAGCACTTAAGCACTTTTTGGAGTATGAAAAAACCAACCGCCTGCAATACCCTGAAATGCAAGTGGCACTGGCCACTTATTACATTAAATTCGACCGTCCCAAGACCATTCAACTCTTGTACCATGCGCTCGAACTGTATAAAGAAGGTGATGAAGTAGACCCGGAAATTTTTCGCAGCCTGACCAGCTTGTTTATGAAAGAAGAACAATACGACTGGGCGTATTTATGGGGTTTTGCGGGCCGCGAATTTGGTGTGGACGATCTGGATTTAACCAGCTTAGAGGCGCTGTTAATTCAGCAGTCCAGACAGCTTAAGCCTATCCAAAAACAAGCAGAATCTTATGTCGAGCTGATTGAACAGGGACAATTCTCAGCGCCGCAGTAATAGAAGATTTCCAGCGAATTCTGAAAGCCACTTTCAGAAAAATATTTATAAAAAAGCCAGCATTAAGCTGGCTATTTTTATTTACGCGACAATCTTAGCGTTTAATCGCCACTTGTGGCTGTCCCGGCAGACTCCACTCAATGTGAAATTTCTTGCCCTGCGGCTTATCAACCCGCTCAAAAGTATGGGCGCCAAAGTAATCACGCTGGCCTTGCAACAAATTAGCCGGTAACACCGCACAACGGTATGAATCATAGTAGTTCAGTGCAGAGGACATGGCAGCGCACGGGATCCCCATTAAGGTGGCATCCGCCACGGCCTGACGCCAATTACCCTGGAAGCTCTGGATCTGGCTGGCAAAAAACGGATCCAACAACAGGTTCGCCAAATTATCGTTCTGCTCGTATGCCTGAGTGATAGATTGCAGAAATACCGCACGAATAATACAACCCGCACGCCAAATTTTGGCAATCTGGGCAAAATCCAATTTCCATTCCTGCTCTTTACTGGCCATGGCCATCAATTGGAAGCCCTGGGCGTAAGCACAGATTTTTGAGCAGTACAGGGCATCATGCAGGTTTTGCACTGCGCGCTGTTTCTGTTCTTCTGTCAAGCTAACCTTAGCTGGGCCATGCAACACTTCAGCCGCTTTGGTACGTTCGTTCTTCAGACTGGAAATGCTGCGGGCAAATACTGCCTGAGTGATGGTCTGCGCTGGACTACCTACCTGCAAGGCGCTCACCGCGGTCCATAAACCAGTGCCTTTCTGGCCAGCTTTATCCAGAATAAGATCAACCAGCGGTTGGCCGGTTTCTTCATCCACTTTGTCCAGTACTTCAGCACTGATTTCAATCAGATAACTATTTAGCAGCCCCGCATTCCACTCACGGAATGTGGCAGCAATTTCGCCCGCTTGCATGCCCAGACCGTCGCGCATAATTTGGTAGGCTTCGCAGATAAGCTGCATATCGGCATATTCAATCCCGTTATGCACCATTTTTACGTAGTGACCGGCACCGACCGGGCCAATATAGGCCGCACAAGGCTCACCTTCTTTCACCGGCTTACCTGGGGTGTTGGATTCAATGGGTTTACCTGTGGCAGGATCGACTTTGGCAGCCACCGCTTCCCATACTGGCTTGATGCGGGTCCAGGCATAGGGATCACCGGAAGGCATCAGGGAAGGTCCGAATCTGGCACCGACTTCACCACCAGACACCGCGGTGGAGAAAAAGATAAACTTGCCTTTGTACTGCTTTTCACGCTCTACCGAGTCGGTCCACAGACTATTACCAGTATCTACGACGATATCATCGGCGCCGATGCCAGCATCAATTAAATGGTGACACACATGGTCAACCGGCTCACCTGCAGGTACAGACAGCACGATCAGACAGGGCTTTTTCAGTTTGGCCAGCAGTTCAGTGTATGAACGGCAACCCACTACACGTGCACTATCACCGGCGCGCTCTTTTTCATCCTGCGCGATGATGGCATCGATCTTGGTTTGGTCCAAATCAAAACAGGCAATACGATAACCGTTATCAGCCAGGTTCAGGGTTAAATTCTTCCCCATCACGCCCAAGCCAATAAAACCGATGTCACATAGTTGGTTGTCTTGCTGCATATTCAAGTCCTGTTATCTATGATTGGCGCAGGCGGCCCTGGAAAAATTGGCGGCGATTATACACACTCATTGCCAGCTTGTAACTTTCACTGGGCATTCAGCAAGCAAAGACTTTTATACGCCAGCGTAAAGCTATCCAGCATGCTAAACGGCGGCATCTCGCCCGGATGAGCATAGCGGGTATCCAATACCAAACGCCAACAGGCCTCACAACCTGGTAAGGTAAAGTTCACATCATGGTCACTGGCGTTAAACAACATAAGCCAATGTTCAGCTTGCGGCCCATCCCCTTTAAGTTCGACAGCAAAAGCCTGATTGTTGGTATCATGCCAATCGTCTTCCACCTTACGCTCACCGTCTGGCCGATACCAGCCCACTTTCGCCACGTTAAACTGCAGGCTGTAATGGTCGTCATGCAAATTCAGGTAGCTAAGCAACTCACTTTGCTTTCGAAGGCTGATTACCCCTGAACAAAAAGCCAGAAAATCCTGTTTACTCTGAGTCAGCTGCCAGTCAAACCAACTGATTTCATTGTCCTGACAATAGGCATTGTTGTTGCCTTGCTGTGTGCGGCTGAGCTCATCACCACCCAATATATGCGGAACGCCCTGAGAAAGCAGCAAGGTAGCAAACAGATTACGTTTTTGTCGTTCTCGCAAGGCCAAAATATGCTTATCACGGGTCAGCCCTTCCACCCCGTAATTGGCTGACAAATTATGCCCATGGCCGTCACGATTTTGTTCCAGATTCGCTTCATTATGCCGCTCGGCGTAACTGACCAAGTCCTGCAAGGTAAAGCCATCGTGATAGGTAATCATATTCACCGAGCTGGTAATGGCTCGCACATCTTTATGAAAAATATCCCTGGAGCCCAGCAAGCGCGTGGCAAAATCCCGGGTTTGGCCTTTATCTCCCCGCCAGAATGCCCTGACCTGATCGCGATACTTGTCGTTACATTCCTGCCAATGGGAAGGAAACTGGCCAAGGCGATAACCGCCAATGCCCAGATCCCAGGGTTCTGCGATGAGTTTGACGTTTTCCAGCACAGGATCTTGTCGCAGCGCCCGGAAAAATCCCGACTGGCCGGTAAAATCATAGGGGTCGCGTCCCAGGCTGGCGGCCAAATCAAAGCGAAAGCCGTCCACACCCATCACCTGCACCCAATAACGAAGGGCATCCATCACCAGCTTCATCACAAAAGGATGGGCGGTATTCACTGAATTTCCGCACCCAGAGTTATTCAGGTAGCGCTGATAGTCTGGAATACCAAATTCGTTGTGCTCAAACAGGTAAAAGGCTTGGTTATCGAAACCTTTAAAAGACAATATCGGGCCATCCACGCCTCCCTCTGCCGTATGGTTAAATACCACATCAAGAATCACTTCAATGCCGGCGCAATGCAGGCTGTGCACCATAGTGCGAAATTCACTGATGGGATCGTCAATGGCATAACGCGGGTCCGGGCAAAAGTAGTTAACCGGGTTGTAGCCCCAATAGTTAGTCAGGCCTTTGTTGGTAATGAAAGGTTCCGGCATAAAGGCCATTACCGGCATCAGTTGCACGGCCGTGACACCCAGCGCTTTGAGGTGCTCCAACACCACGGGCTCACAGACACCAAGAAACTTGCCTTGTCTGGCTTTAGGTACCTCGGGGTGCAACTGTGTCAGCCCTTTAACATGGGCTTCATAAAGTATGGTCTCTGCCGCTGAATAATTGGGCTTCTCCTCTGTGGGAAAATCCCCGCAAGGCTCACAAACCACACATTTTGGCAGCATGAACTGGCTATCGCCTTGATACTGCCGGCTGTTCCAAACCGCAGGTCGGTTGAGTTTCCTCGCGTAAGGATCGATCAGGAGCTTATCCGGATTAAAACAGTGGCCGGTTTCACTTTGCGATGAGCCATGCGCCCGGTAGCCATACAACTGTCCTTGCTGGATCCCTTCAACATGTCCATGCCAAATTTTACCGCTGCGGGTAGGCAACGGAATTTCCAGCAGTGGCTCCTCGGTATCCGCATGAAACAAACAAAGCACCACAGACTGGGCATTGGGTGCATGCACAGCAAAATTACAACCGCTGGCCGTCAGGGTGGCGCCCAGGGGTTTGGGCAAACCAATAGTAACCAGCTGTGATTCAGGCTCAGCTATCTTGCTCATAAATCAGATATAAAGTCGCTAAAGGTGGTAACTCAAGGGCCAGCGAATAAGGTTTATCATGCCACGCTTGCTCCTCTGCCTGATACTGCTTTTGCTGCGTAAAATCACTGCCCCAGTACTGGCTTTCATCGGTGTTCAGCAGCACCTGATATTGTCCTTTATCCAACACCCCGATACGAAATTCGCTTCTGGGCACCGGAGTGAAATTACAAATCACATAGACTTTCTGCCTGGCATCAGCAGATTTACGCACAAAGGCCAGAATGCTTTGCTCAGCATTATGATGATCTATCCACTCGAAACCATGGTTCTGATGGTCACATTCATAAAGCGCCGGGTAACGACAATAGATATGGTTCAAACTGCGGTACAGTGTCTGAATACCCTTATGTTTGTCGTATTCAAGCAAATGCCATTGCAGGCTGGCATCATGATTCCACTCCGCACTCTGGCCAAATTCATTGCCCATAAAGTTCAGCTTTTTACCCGGATGACCGAACATAAAGGCCGCATAACAGCGCAAATTAGCGGCCTGCTGCCATTCATCGCCCGGCATTTTTCTTAGCAGTGAGCCTTTGCCATGTACCACTTCATCGTGAGACAGGGGCAGAATAAAATTTTCATCGTAGGCATACACCATGGAAAAGGTCAGTTCATTATGGTGGTAACTACGATACGCCGGGTCTTTGGCAATATAATGCAAGGAATCATGCATCCAGCCCATATTCCATTTAAAACCAAAGCCCAGCCCATCTTCGTATACAGGACGTGATACCTTGGCAAAAGAGGTGGACTCCTCAGCAATGGTCATAATATTAGGAAAACGCCGGTACGCCTCTTGGTTCATCCAGCGCAATAGGCTGATGGCCTCGTAATTGTGATTACCGCCGTCCACATTGGGGATCCATTCCCCCTCATTGCGGGAGTAATCCAGGTACAGCATGGAGGCCACCGCATCCACCCGCAAACCGTCAATATGAAATTTATCCAGCCAGTACAAAGCACTGGCCACCAGGAACTGGCGCACTTCGTCCTTACCAAAATCATAAATGCAGGAATTCCAATCCGGGTGCCAGCCTTTGCGTGGGTCGGCGTATTCATACACATGGGTGCCGTCAAAGCGTGCCAGGCCGTGTCCATCTTCCGGGAAATGTGCCGGTACCCAGTCAATGATCACACCGAGCCCTGACTGATGGCATTGGTCGACAAAGTACTTAAAGTCATCCGGATCGCCAAAGCGGCTGGTGGGCGCGAACAACCCAACGGGTTGATAGCCCCAGGAGCCGTCAAAGGGGTACTCCGACACCGGCAATATCTCCAGATGGGTATATCCCATATCCTTCACATAAGGCAACAACGTCTTTACCAGCTCCCGATAAGACAAATACTCGCTGCCCTGCTCAGTGAACTTGCGTCGCCAGGAGCCTAAATGCACTTCATAAATGCTCATCGGCCGCTGATAGGGATTCTCCCCTTCACGTTGCCGCCAGGCGCTGTCCTGCCACTGATATTCTTGATGGTTATAGATAACTGAAGCATGGGAAGGATACTGCTCAGCCTGAAAGCCGATAGGATCGGCTTTATGCGGTAAGGCATTGCCGTGGCTGTCTTTAAGCGCATATTTATAGCGTTGTCCGGCCTTAAGGCCAGGCACAAACAGCACCCAATAACCTAAGCTGGTTTTTTGCATGGGGTGGGCCGATTCATCCCACCAGTTAAAGTCACCGATAACAGATACCGCCCGGGCATTCGGCGCATACACGGCAAAGCGGGTGCCGCTAACCGGCGTGGACAGCCCCTCGTCCAGGCTGATTAGCTGTGCCCCCAACTGTTGATAAAGATTTTGCGGGTCCTGATCAACAAAATGCACCGCATGGTAGGCCTGTTGCTGAAACTGGTAAGGGTCAATTCGCTCATAGCGCCCATTGCTGGTCAGTATATCCAGCTTATACAAACAGGCTGGCCAGTCGGCAACAAGCTCTAGTTCAAATAAGGCTGAATTGCCTTCACGGCGCATTCTGCCCAGAATCTCATTGGTATCAAGGGTCACCACATTGACTTCCAGCGCCCCAGGTAACCAGGCCCTTATGCGGGTAAATAACCCAGCCTTATGCACGCCTAACAGGCTAAAAGGTTCAGCACAAAGACGCTGTTGTAACTCCACTGACTGCATCCATAGTTCCTTATTAACGAGACGAATGTTGCGCGGCCTGTTGCCTTGCTTCGGTCAATTTTTCGCTCAGGGATTTGAGCGCAGGATCGGCAAACAAGGCTTCCAGCGTCGTGCTGAGCTTACGCCGCCAGTTGGGATATTCGTCACTGGTACCTGGCACATTCACCGGCGCATCCATTTCCAACCAATCTTCCAGTTGCAGACTGAGCAGTGCACTGCTGCCTTTGGCCATATGCAGCTGCATGCCCTGATTCAGTGCATTACTCATCCCCACTTCATCGACCTGTCCACTAATTGAAGCGGCGATACTGCGATGACCATGCAGAGAGTCGAGAATACGTTGTTTGTTATCGTGTCTGGCGTGGAATAGCCCCTGTAATAGCGCTTCTGAGGGGTACAAACCAAGTTGTTGTCCGAGTTCCAGGTCAAGACAATGCCAATAGCCAGTTAGCGTCGGCATATCGTGGGTGGTCAAGGTAGACATTGATTGAACCGGATAATGGGCTGGTGAATAAAAGCCGCCATCCTGAGCTTGTTCGAAGAAAAACACCCGATATGAATAAATACCGTTATCCGCTAATTTACTGCGGATAGCATCGGGCACCGTGCCTAAATCCTCGCCGATCACCATGACCTTATTACGCTGACTTTCCAGCGCCAAAATGCCCAAAAGATCGTCCACCGGGTAATACACATAACCTCCCTGTTTGGCGCTGTCGCCCTTTGCTACCCACCACAGTCGCAGCAACGCCATCACATGGTCGATACGTAAGGCTCCACAGGAACGCATATTGGCGGCAAACAAATCGATAATGGGCTGATATCCTTGCAGGTAGAGCTGCTGCGGATCCATAGGTGGCAGTCCCCAATTTTGCCCAAGCGGCCCAAGCACATCCGGCGGTGCACCAATACTGGCGTTGGTGGCATACAGGGACTGGTTACCCCAAATCTCAGCACTGCCTTCACTGACACCTACCGCCAGATCACGGTACAGTCCGATGCACATTGCATGTTTTTCCGCCACCTGATGGGCTTTTTCCAGTTGGCGCGCAGCCTGCCATTGTAAAAACTGATAGAACAACACTTGCTCAGCATGCTGCTTGGCAAATGCCTGAACTTTGGGTTTGTGAAATTCCGAATAGGCAGTTGGAAATACCGGCCATCCCCAATACGGTAGCCCTTGCGCTTTAAAATGCGCTTGCAGAGCTTCGTAAGTGGCAAGCATCTTAAGGCTTTCGCCACCTTCTTCGATAAAGCGATAAAAGCCCTTTGCCAGGGCTGAATTAGAAGCCAAATCACTGGCCTGAAACTGTGCGAATAAAGGTTCTAGTACGGCCAGTTTTAACTCGGTAACCAATTGATAATCGACATATTCACTGGCTCTCGCCTGCGATAGCTGTTGTTGAAACAGCGTCTGCTGACAGATGGATTGAATGCCAGGCTCATTAAAGCCTTCAATAGCCGTCACATCCAGATAAATAATATTCAGCCAGCGGCGGGATGAAGGGCTGTACGGACTACACGCGTCGGGGTTAGCAGGATACAAGGCATGGATCGGATTGAGTCCGATGAAATGCGCGCCCTGCCCTGCGGCTTTTTCGAGCAATTGGCATAAATCACTAAAATCCCCGACTCCCCAGTTATTTTCACTGCGCAGACAATATAGCTGTACACTTAGCCCCCACACTTTATCCCCATCGGCAATAGCGGGTGGTGTATAGCAAGCCGCTGGCGCAACAATCCAGCGCATCATGGCTAAAGTTTGCTCGTCCTCGGCCAATAATGAAAGTTGGTGGTATCCCGGCGGCAATGGGCTGTTAAAGCACAGTAAATACTCCTGAAACTCATCGTCCTGTACCTCACCGACATTGATCAGCTCACCGTCACTGGGAACTACGGGCTGGTCAATAACATCGCCACTCTCACAGCTTAGCCGTAACAGGTACCTGTCGTTAACCAGTTCTATAGGCAAACGTAAGGTAAATAGCAAAGGTTCGTCCACCCGGTTAACTTGCACAGGATCCAGCGCTCGCCACCAGACCTGCTGACGTTCCAGCTCCAGCTTGTCGACAAGCGCATTTTCGTTTTCGACCGGGTAGCCCATGGCAGCCAGCAGTTTGATTTTGCTGGCAGGGTCGATATGCGCCGGGTTCCCCCAGGCATCGATATAATCGGACTCAATACCTCTGATTTCTAACAGTCTATCGATAACAGATTGGTTCATGGGTTTCGAATCGCCATACTAAGGATGCAATCATCCGGTTGATGTTCACGCTAACAGACTGTTTTGCTGAGTGAAAGGTCTGCTGACTTGGATGCAAAACCCGTCTCGTGCGAAAAGTGGCTGTGGCGTTGCCAGGCAACTCCGTTACGTTATGCCTGGCCGCTAGCCAGAGCATGAACGGATACCAGACTACAAGCTAGTTAAGAATTACAGGCTAGTCTATGGGAATACGATTGCATTAATATTTTTTTGTAATTTAACAACAATACAAGGATGAAGCTTTGCCTTGTCGTTCAGTTTGATCCATAATTTCTGTAATTAAATTTCAACAAGTGCAAAAAAGCCGAGGAATGTCATGACCATCAAAGTTGCCATTAACGGATTCGGACGTATAGGTCGCAACGTACTGCGCGCCCTGTACGAATCAGAAAAACACTACGACCTGAAAATCGTTGCCATCAACGACCTGGGTGATGCCTCTATCAATGCGCATCTGGTTAAATATGACACCGCACATGGTCGCTTTGCTGCTTCTGTTCGTCATGACGACGAAGCCATCTATGTCAATGATGACAAAATTAACATCTATTCAGAGCGTAACCCGGCAGACCTGCCTTGGGGAGAGCTGGGTATTGATGTGGTGTTCGAATGTACAGGTTTGTTCACCAAGAAAGCCGACGCCGAAGCACATATTAAAGCTGGTGCGCGTAAAGTCCTGATTTCAGCCCCTGGCACCGATGTCGATGCCACAGTGGTCTATGGGGTGAACCATGATGTGTTGACCGGTGATATGACGGTTATCTCTAACGCATCTTGCACTACTAACTGTCTGGCGCCCATCGCCAAGCCTTTGTATGACGCACTGGGTATCGAAAGCGGTTTGATGACCACCATTCACGCTTATACCAACGACCAGCGTTTGAGTGACGTGTATCACACCGATGTGCGCCGTGCCCGTGCAGCGGCTATGTCTATGATCCCATCAAAAACCGGTGCGGCAGCTGCCGTAGGTTTAGTGGTACCTGAGCTGAAAGGTAAGTTCGATGGCATGTCAGTGCGCGTTCCTGTTATTAACGTATCTCTGGTTGATCTGAATTTTATCGCCGGTCGTGAAACCAGCGTTGCAGAAGTTAACGAGATCATCGCCAAAGCTGCTGCAACCGCGCCTATGAGCGAAGTGTTGAATGTAAACGAGCAGCCTCTGGTTTCCGTTGACTTCAACCACATTCCTTATTCGTCAGTGTTCGACGCCACCCAAACTAAAGTTCAAGGTAAGCTGGTGAAAGTCATGTCTTGGTATGACAACGAATGGGGCTTCAGCAACCGTATGCTGGATAATGCTCAATACTGGCTTAGCCTGTAACCCTGAGATATCCTCAAGGCAGCCACCCGGCTGCCTTTTTTATATCCAGGGATGGATGGTATGTCGATGTTGCAAGGAGCTTTCATCGACCATGTCAGGGAATGACGGTATATCGAAGTAAAAAGGAATAGTTGTCAGCTTTATTTATGCGTTTTTGGCCAGGTAGAAGGAGCCGCAGTGAAACTTTCCACCCATGTTTTTCAACGAATCTCCGATCAGGGTATGCCCATTATCAGTGTGGATAATCCACAGGCCAGTCTGGAGCTGTCGTTGTTTGGTGGCCATGTACTCAGTTACATGCCCAAAAGAGACAATCGCCAACGATTGTGGATGAGTCCTAAGGCCGTGATGGATGGCAGCAAGGCCATACGTGGCGGCATTCCTGTCTGCTGGCCATGGTTTGGTGCCGCAGCAGAACCCGCCCATGGTTTTGTGCGAGACCAAATGTGGCAAGTCCTACGCGTAGATGACGACAATGATCTTACCCGCATTCAACTACAGCCTGAGTTTAGCCATTTGGCAGGCGGCGGGCAGTTGGAACTCATGTTGGAACTACTGATTGGTGAACAGCTGACCCTTAATCTTGTCACGCACAACCGCCAATCTAAGTCTTTGCGCTTTGGTGGCGCCCTGCACAGTTATTTTCGCGTAAAACACATCGATCAGGTGGTGGTTGATGGTTTATCCGGTGCTTACATGGATAAGGTCGCTAATCGTTTAGTGGAAGAGACGCCCAGCCCCTATGTTATTACACAGGAAACCGACCGAATTCAGTTAAATGCCGTGTCTGACGTCCATATCCGTGAGGCCGGGCAGCAAACAGCGATTGGATTCAGTGGACACGACAGCATTGTGGTTTGGAACCCGTGGCAGGATAAAAGCGCGCAAATGGGCGATATGACAACAGATGGTTACCAGCAGATGCTCTGTATTGAAGCAGCAATTACACAAGGCATAGAGTTGGCCCCAGGACACAGCCACACCCTGACACAAATCATTCGCTAAAAAATAAAGCCGGCTGTTGCCGGCTTTGTTTTATTGTCTTTTTGCTTAGGCTGACGCACTGTCTACCGCGGCGGCACCTTTCACCGCTTGGCTAGCCAACTCAGTGATCTTGGCCCAGTTACCCTCAGCCACCACATCATCAGGGGCCAACCATGAACCACCTACGCAACGCACATTCGGCAGCGCCAGGTAATCCAAATAATTATTTGCACCTATACCACCGGTTGGGCAGAACACCACATCCGGGAAGGGGCCACCAATAGATTTTAATGCTTTAATGCCACCAGACGCTTCGGCCGGGAAGAATTTAAAATGGGTATAGCCCAAATCACGGCCTTTCATCAGCTCAGAAATTGAAGAAATTCCTGGGATCAAGGCGATTTTAGAGGCATTTCCGGCTTCCAACAGTTCAGTTGTCAGTCCTGGGCTGATAGCAAACTTTGCCCCGGCTTCGGCCACTTGCTTAAGCTGCGCAGCATTAGTCACAGTGCCGGCCCCAATTAAGGCTTCAGGTACTTTGTCAGCAATCTCACGGATCACGTCAATGGCGGCTGGCGTACGCAGTGTCACTTCCAGCACACGAATGCCACCATCAATCAAGGCTTTGGCCAAGGGCACGGCATGCGCCACATCTTTGATCACCAGCACAGGTACCACAGGTCCTTGAGCGAACAGTTGCTCGGAAGAAATCATCCAATCTTTAGTCATCGAGATTAACCTTTAAAATGCTGGGTCAAGTAAGCGGCCGTGCCAATCAGGCCGTGATCCGGTTCAGTAATTACAAATGTGGGAATGGCTGCCACATAGTCTTTGAAACGCCCTTTTGCTTCAAAACGCTGACGGAATTCACTGTCACGTAAGAAATCAACAAAGCGCGGCACTATGCCCCCGGCGATATATACACCGCCAAAAGTGGCCAGATTCAACGCCAAATTGCCACCGAAGCTGCCCATCACCCGACAAAACTGCTGCAGTGTCGCCAGACACAACTGACATTCACCACTTAAGGCTTTTTGCGTGATATCAGCAGGCTCGCTAAGCTCAGCGTTCTGCCCCGCGTGTTCAGCCAGGGCCTGATAGACCTGCACCAAACCGCGACCAGAGAGGATCTCCTCGGCAGATGCATGGCCATGTTTTTTATTCAAGAAGCGCCAGATAACCAAGTCCAGCTCGTCGATGGGGGCGAAGTCCACATGACCGCCTTCGCCATCCAGGCACTGCCAACCGCTTTCGATAGCAGTCAGATGACCGACACCTAAACCTGTACCAGGGCCGAACACCGCAATATTCTGTCCAGCCTGCGCCTGGCCGCCACCGATTTGTACCTTCTGCTCGTCGGTCAACACTGGCAGCGACATGGCAATGGCGGTGTAATCATTAATCACTTCCAGACAATCCAAGGCCAGCTCAGCTTTCAGGGCCGACTTGGAAAACTGCCAGTTGTGGTTGGTCATTTTGATCAGGTCTTTGTCTACCGGACAGGCAATGGCAATACAACCTGCGGCAAACTTAAGCGCTGGAAAGTTTTGTGTATAAGCACGAATGGCATCGGCGATAGTGGCATAGTCATTACACAGATACTTTTTAACCTGTGTAATCTGACCGTCAACCACTTGCGCCAGGCGAATATTAGTGCCGCCTACGTCTGCCACAAATTGGGCTGTCATAGCGCTTGTACCTGCTTAACAAACAAGGAACAGGCGCCCTCTTCGGCACCGGTTAAGCTGGCGCGCATACCGGCAAACAGCTCACGCCCCATACCTTGTAAGTGGTTGTCCAAGGACGCCAACTTCGTCTCGCGACGAGCCAATTCAGCGTCATCTACCAATAGGGTCAGTTCACCATTTTCGGCATTCAGCTCAATGATGTCGCCGTCCTGGACCTTGGCCAGCAGTCCGCCGTCATAAGCTTCTGGGGTTACATGGATAGCTGCTGGGACCTTACCTGACGCGCCTGACATACGGCCGTCGGTGACCAGGGCGACCTGATAACCACGGTCTTGCAACACACCAAGAGGTGGTGTCAGGCGGTGTAATTCGGGCATACCAATGGCTTTTGGCCCTTGGAAACGCACCACCACGATACAGTCTCTGTCCAACTCACCGGCTTTGAAGGCGCGATCCAGGTCAAACTGGTCTTCAAACACCACAGCCGGGGCTTTGATATGGGTTTTACCATCGCGCAGTGCCGAGGTTTTAATTACGCCGCGGCCCAGATTCCCGTTCAGTACCGCCAGACCACCGTCAGGTTTAAACGGCGTACTCACCGATGAGAATACCGAGGTATCCAGGGAGGTTTTCGGGCCGTCTTTCCATACCAGTTCACCGTTTTCCAGCGCTGGCTCTTTGGTGTACTGCTCCAGGCCTTTGCCGCAGATAGTGTTAACATCGTTATGCAACAAGCCGGCATCCAGCAGCTCACGGAACAGCAGTGCCATACCGCCAGCCGCCACAAAGTGGTTTATGTCGGCCGAGCCGTTGGGGTAAATACGGGTCAGCAGAGGTACCGCATTGGAAATATCAGAGAAGTCATCCCAGTTAATCAGGTAGCCCGCTGCACGTGCCACTGCGACCAAATGCATAGTGTGGTTAGTTGAACCACCGGTTGCCAGCAGTGCCACCAGGCCATTGACGATACTCTTGGCATCGACAATATGGCCAATAGGCATGTAGTTATCACCCAGGTCGGTCAAACGAGTCGCCTGTACTGCCGCAGCACGGGTCAGGGCATCACGTAGCGGCGTGCCTGGATTGACAAAGGATGAACCTGGCAAATGCAAGCCCATCACTTCGACCACCAACTGGTTACTGTTGGCGGTACCATAGAAGGTACAAGTACCGGCACTGTGATAAGACTTAGATTCAGCTTCCAGCAACTCTTCACGGGTTGCCTTGCCTTCAGCATAGGCCTGACGTACCCGGGCTTTTTCCTTATTCGGAATACCGGAAGGCATGGGGCCGGCCGGCACAAACACGGTTGGCAGGTGACCAAAGGCCAGCGAGCCAATCAGTAATCCAGGCACGATCTTGTCACAGATCCCCAGCATCAGTGCTGAATCAAACATATTGTGAGAAAGTGCCACAGCCGTAGATTGCGCGATCACGTCACGGCTCATCAGGCTGAGATCCATACCAGGGTTACCTTGTGTCACGCCGTCGCACATGGCAGGTACGCCACCGGCAAACTGCGCCACACTGCCCACCTCAAGAATCGCTTCCTTAATTAACTGCGGATAGCTTTCATAAGGTTGGTGCGCGGATAACATGTCATTGTAAGAAGATATAATGGCCACGTTAGCTTTAGTCATACTGCGCAAGCTGGCTTTGTCGTCGCTGTTACAGGCGGCAAAACCGTGCGCCAGGTTGCCACAAGACAACACGCCGCGATGCGGCCCCTGACGACGGGCTTTTTCAATTTTGGCCAGATACTCAGCGCGCGTCGCTTTGCTTCGCTCAATAATGCGCTCGGTAACTTCCTGGATGGTGGGATGCATAGTTCTCTCCTAGGGTGCCCACACCAATTCCACATCGGCACGTTTCAGTACCGCGCGTATGGGCATCTCAAATTCATCTGTACCGGCCAGTGCCTGATTAAGCACGACCTTCTTGCCTTCACCGGTCAGGTGTAAAAATATCTTTCGGCTATCCAGCAGCGCGGCCAGAGACAACGACATACGCCAATGAGGCGCTGTGGTTGGCTGTACGGCCAAATATGGCTGTGGATAGTTGAGATCCAGCCCCTGCGCAATTTGCGCTGAACATGGGAACAAGGATGCGGTATGCCCGTCTTCGCCCATGCCCAAGATCACGACATCAAAAGGCACTGGAATCTGTTTAATTTCGCTTACGCAGCCTGCCACACCTTGCTCGGCACTGTCGGCAGCGTTTTTCAAACCAACAAAGCGCGCCGCTGCGGCTTTGTTTTTAAGTAAATGGCCACGCACCATCTTCTCATTGCTGGCGTCATCCGAGGCATCCACCCAGCGCTCATCGGCGAGGCTGATCACCACCTTGGACCAATCCAGGTCTTGTTCAGACAGCTGGGCAAACATCCCCTGTGGGGTACGGCCACCAGACACAATCAAGCTGGCATTGCCGCGCGCGGCAATACCTTCGCGCAGCACGTCGGCAATTTTTGCAGCGAAGCCGCTATTTAACGCGTCTACCGACGGGAAGTTAGACTCTATCATCTCTTACTTCCTAGCTTGCTTTCATACCAAGCGCGACCATCGCGAGCCATCAAAGCGATAGACGCAACAGGTCCCCAGGTACCCGCCTGATAAGGCTCAGGTGGCTCGTTGCTGCTTTCCCAGGCACCGATAATGCTGTCAACCCAGGTCCAGGCTTGTTCGATTTCATCACGACGCACAAACAGCGCTTGGTTACCTATCATCACTTCAAGCAGCAGCTTTTCGTAAGCATCGGCAATACGCTCATCACCGAAGGTTTCCGAGAAACTCAGGTTCAACTTGGATTTTTGCAGGTTCATGGAACTGGAACCGGTCAAGCCTGGCACCTTGTTCATCACGGTGATTTCCACCCCTTCATCTGGCTGCAAACGGATGGTCAGCTTATTCGGTGGCAGTTTGGCAAAACTGTCTTTGAACAAGTTATGCGGCTGCGGCTTAAAGTAGATAGCAATTTCGCTGACCTTAGTCGGCATACGCTTGCCTGTGCGCAAATAGAAGGGCACACCCGCCCAGCGCCAGTTATCCACTTCCACTTTCAGTGCAACAAAGGTCTCTGTTTCACTTTTTTGGTTGGCATCCGGCTCATCCAGGTAACCCGGGACTTCTTTACCTTTAACAAAACCACCGGTGTACTGACCACGAACGGTCTTCTCGCTGATATTGCCGCTGTTGATGGGGCGCAGCGCTTTAAGTACTTTGAGCTTTTCGTCACGAATGCTGTCAGCATCCAATGTCGTTGGCGGCTCCATGGCAATCAGGGTCAGAATCTGCAACAGGTGGTTTTGCACCATGTCACGCATTTGTCCCGCTTCGTCAAAGTAACCCCAGCGCCCTTCGATACCTACGGACTCAGCCACACTGATCTGTACATGATCGATACAGTTGTGGTCCCAGTTGGTAGCAAAAATACTGTTGGCGAAACGCAGGGCAATAAGGTTCAGTACCGTTTCTTTACCCAAATAGTGGTCGATGCGGTAAATCTGATTCTCGTTAAAATACTCAGCAACTTGGTTGTTGATGACTTTGGACGTTGCCAGGTCATGACCTATGGGCTTTTCCAGCACCACACGCATACTTGGGTCAATAATGCCGGCTTCATTCAAGCCTTTACAGATATCGCCATAAATAGAAGGCGGAGTAGCCAAATAACAGACCATAGTGCGGGCTGCATTAACATGGCTTTTGAACGAGTCGTAGCTTTTCGCATCCTGCATATCCAGACAAACATAGTCCAGCTTGGCAGAGAAACGGTTCCAGGTATTCTCACACAGTGTTTCACCGCTGAATTTCTCAATATTTTCCCGGACCATGGCTACGTATTCCTCGTCACTATGCTCGTGACGCGCTACGCCGATAATCTTGGTATCACTGTGTACCAGATTCGCTTTTTCAAGCTGGTATAAAGATGGTAAGAGTTTGCGACGTGCCAGGTCCCCTTTGGTACCAAAGATCACAAAGTCGCAAGGTTCAACAGTATTTTCCAACACCATGTGGTTTCAACCCGATTAAAATAAAATCAAAAAAATTACCAAAACGCGGTAAATTTACTAAATAACCATCGGTTGACTTGGTAAACTTCCCGTTAGTAAACATCAAATGTAGTAAAATTACAACTTGACTTGTAAGTTTTTACGCAGGCCTGCCAAGCATTCCCACGAAAGTGGGCGAAAAAGCTAGCAAATCTGTCAAAAACTTACAAAAATAGACTCTTACAATTATAAGTAGATTCTGCAGCGCCTATGAACATTCTTGAAAAAATCAGCCAAAGCCAAGCCTTGTTCAGCAAGTCTGAACGTAAAGTCGCGGAAGTTATTATGGCCAACCCGCAGACGGCCATACACTCCAGCATTGCCACGCTGGCCAAGATGTCTAATGTCAGCGAGCCCACCGTTAACCGGTTTTGTCGCCGCCTGGACACCAAGGGATTCCCCGACTTTAAACTGCACCTGGCGCAAAGTCTGGCCAATGGTACACCCTATGTGAACCGTCACGTTGAGGAATCCGACGGGCCGGATGAGTATACCAAGAAGATATTCGAATCTACTATGGCTGCGCTGGAAGTTGCGCGCCAATCTCTGGACGTCAATATCATCAACCGCGTGGTGGACTTGCTTACCCAGGCGCAGAAGATTTCATTCTTCGGCCTCGGTGCGTCTGCCTCGGTAGCCCATGACGCCCTGAATAAGTTTTTCCGTTTCAATGTACCTGTGGTGTATTTCGATGACATTCTGATGCAGCGCATGAGCTGTATGAACAGCTCAGAAGAAGATGTGGTGGTGCTGATTTCTCACACCGGCCGCACCAAAAGCCTGGTTGAAATCGCTCAGATTGCCCGTGGTAATGATGCCACGGTAATAGGTATTACCTCCAAAGACAGCCCTCTGGCGAAAGAGTGTAGCCTGGTTATTTCATTGGATGTGCCAGAAGACACTGATATGTACATGCCAATGGCATCACGTATCGCCCAATTAACCCTGATTGATGTACTAGCAACTGGCTTTACCTTGCGTCGCGGTACCAAATTCCGTGAGAACCTCAAACGAGTGAAAGACACCCTGCGCGAGTCCCGATACGACAAAAAACAGGGTTAACAGGTAAAGGTGTTGGTTAACCGCCAACGCCAGGCCAATTCTGGCGAGCCTGTAGCTGTTCCTACCAGATATTCTGTTAAAAAGTTTCACAGGCAACATGTTTTTCGCTAGAATTCTGTAATAAAATTACAGCAATAAGTGCTGTACACTGTCCTTCAGAGATCCAACTGGGTCGGACCATTAGCCCGACCTGCCAAAAAGCGAGCGAATCAAAACATGTTAAGAAGAACCAAGATCGTTGCGACACTGGGCCCCGCCACCGACACAGATGAAAGAATTGAAGCCGTTATTGCCGCCGGCACTAACGTAGTGCGTATGAACTTCTCCCATGGCACCGCCGAAGATCACATTAATCGCGCTAAGCGGGTTCGCGCAGCTGCTAAGCGATTGGGTAAGTACATTGCCATTTTAGGCGACTTACAAGGTCCCAAAATCCGTGTAGCCAAATTTGCTAATGGCCCGGTTGATCTCGCGGTAGGTGCAAATTTTATTCTGGATGCCGATCTTGGCCGTGATGAAGGCGATCAGCAGCAAGTGGGTATCGATTACAAAGCCCTGCCTCAAGACGTTAACCCTGGTGATATTCTGCTGTTAGATGACGGACGTATTCAACTACAGGTGACAGAAGTGGTGGGTAATAAGGTACACACCAAAGTGACCGTTGGTGGCAAGTTGTCCAACAACAAAGGCATTAACCGCCAAGGTGGCGGATTGTCAGCCGAAGCCCTGACAGACAAAGATAAAGAAGATATTAAAACCGCGGCGTTGATGGGCGTGGATTACCTGGCGGTGTCTTTCCCCAGAAATGGCGATGATCTGCGCTATGCCCGTCAACTGGCCGAAGCGGCAGGTTGCCATGCCAAAATTTGCGCCAAGGTAGAGCGTGCTGAAACTGTTGCCAGCGATGAAGCTATCGATGACATCATTTTAGCCAGTGACGCCGTGATGGTAGCCCGTGGCGATCTGGGTGTGGAAATCGGTGACGCCGAATTGGTCGGTGTACAGAAGAAGTTGATCTCTCGCAGCCGCCAACTGAATAAAGTGGTGATCACTGCCACCCAGATGATGGAGTCGATGATTTCCAGCCCGCTACCAACCCGTGCCGAAGTGATGGACGTGGCGAACGCCGTGCTAGATGGTACCGATGCGGTAATGCTGTCGGCCGAAACTGCCGCCGGTCAATTCCCGGTGGAAACGGTAAAAGCCATGGCGCGTGTGTGTGAAGGGGCAGAAACTCACCCCAGCGTGAAAATATCCAAGCACCGTATCGACGAGCATTTCAGCTCAATCAGCGAAACCACAGCCCTATCAGCTGTGTATGCAGCTAACCACTTATCCAGCATCAAGGCCATTGTCGCCCTGACGGAAAGTGGCGGTACTGCGCGTTTGATGTCTCGTATTACCAGCAGCCTGCCAATTTATGGGTTATCCCGTCATCAGCAGTCTTTGAATGTGATGGCCTTGTATCGCGGCGTCAAGCCGGTGTACTTTGACTCTACAGGTAGCGTACCTGGTCAGTTGAAGAATGACGTGATTGCCTGTTTGCAAGAATTGAATCTGGTTGAGTCTGGCGATCAATTCATCATGACCTACGGCGATGAAATGGAAACCGAAGGGGCGACTAACGGCTGCAAAATTGTGGTTGTGCCCTAAGCATTTGATCAATGGCAGGTGGCCCAATAGGCTACCTGCCATATCTACCCTGTCCTTGCCTTAAAAATAGCAATCCTGCCAATCCAACAACATATGGATCACCAGTCCCACGCCAATCCAGCGCGTCTTGGGTAACAAAGCCAACACCCCATACAAGATAAACCACGGCCATTGATGCAAAGGGTGAAAGCCAATACTGCAGCGCTCAGGGTCATAAATGGGGGTCGCCAGTAAATGGTCAAGATCCACCAGCATAGTCAGCATCATAATAACAAAGGCGCTTCGCCACTGTTTACCGGCAAGGCTTAGAGCAATCAACAGCGGGATCAGGCCATGCAGCAGAATGTGCAGCATCAGTCTTTTTTCACTTTGGCCTTACCAGCAGCCGCTAACATGGAGCCAAGCATCACCATACCGGCGCCAATATAGGCCCATTTATCCAGTTCACTGGCGACAAAATGATCTGGCCAAATCCACACGGCCATTTCCATGCTGGCAAAGGTAAACAATGGAGCCAGTGCAATCACGGCGCTGACCTTAGAAGCATGCCAGACATTCAGCGCTTCGGTAAACGCACCGTAAGCCACTACGGTATTGGCGCAGCAGAACAACAGCGCAAACACCTGCAAGGTATTAAGCTGAGTTACCGAGGCCAGATCAGAAAACGGCAACAACGCCAGTCCACCGGCACAGTATAGAATCAGGGTCAGTTGTTTGGCGGTGACAGCTTTGAGTAACACCTTTTGCGACAAGGCGTACCAGGCCCAGGTGATAGACGCCACCACAATCAACAGTACACCCTGGGTGTATTCGCCCAATGAATTGAACAATACGGGCAAACGGTCATTAAAAAACAGCATCAGTCCGGACACCAGAATCAAAGCGCCCACGGTTTCCAGGCGGTTAAAATGCTCTTTGTAGATGATGATCCCACCTACCATTAACAGAAATGGAGCCAGTTGGATCACCACCTGAGCCGTTTCAGGATTCAGGTATTCCAGCCCTTGCAGGTAAAGTACATAGTTGGCAATCAGGCCTATGGCTGCGGCAGCGATCAAAAAGTTATTGCTGCGACTGATAGCGCGCATGGGAGGAAAAGCTTTGGCTTTGTATAGCATCAAACCCACCACCAGCGCCGCCGCAGTGAAGCGGTACCAGGTGATGCTGATGGCATCCATCACTTCCAGACAAAGCTTAAGCGCAACTGGCAACATGCCCCACAGCACCGCCGTAAGCAGTGCCAAGCCAAACCCATACCAATGCCTGACGACAACTGTTTGCATAACCGCTCCAACAAGGGTGTGTGCGACGGACAGGGGTGCCCGTCACTAAAGCGCCGCGAAAGCGGCCTATGGCTTACTGTTTTTTGTTTATCTGGTGCTTACGTACGGCACGACGCATACGGGATATGCGCACGTGATCCAGGCGCTTTTTATCCTCGGCGGCCAGCAAGGTTTCTTTTTCCGGAGGCAGCTTAGCGAGTTTACGCAAGGCGTTAACGTCCTTAAGCTGTAACTCAACCCAGGCACCTTGTGGCAGGCGCTTTTCTAATTCCATATCACCGTAACGTACGCGGATCAGACGACTAACTTTAACGTCCTGGGATTCCCACATACGGCGAACTTCGCGGTTACGACCTTCGCTTAAGGTGACATTAAACCACTGGTTCATGCTTTCATCATCACCTGGATGGCGACGAATAGTGGTAAATTTGGCATCCCCGTCTTCCAGCTTAACGCCGGTTTTCAGTCGACGAATCATGTCATCTGTCACTTCGCCAAATACGCGCACTGCGTACTCGCGTTCCACTTCATGACTGGGGTGCATCAGGCGGTTAGCCAGTTCACCATCGTTGGTAAACAGCAACAATCCGCTGGTGTTGATATCCAGACGACCAACGGCAATCCAGCGGCCTTGTTTAATGCGAGGAAGACGGTCAAAAACTGTGGAACGCCCTTGCGGGTCGCTACGACTGCAGAGTTCCCCTTCCGGCTTGTTGTACATCAACACCCGGCAAATGGGCTTCTCGGTTTGGATATCCAACAGCTTGCCATCAACCCGAATTTTGTCTTCGGCTTCAACCCGTTGACCCAGCGTGGCAAGTTGTCCATTAACAGACACCCGGCCTCCGGTAATCCACTTTTCCATCTCCCGACGGGATCCGACACCGGCATTGGCCAGTACCTTCTGCAGTTTTTCGCTCACGTGCGCCTCGCGTTCGCCATATTCCCAATGAACATTAGCGTTAAAAAGGCCGCTATTCTACTCGCCAAGCTGGTTATGCACCAGCCTTAGTGTAGCTCTTCGTTATCCAGTTTTTGCTCGCTATGCACTGCAGTAGGATCAGCAAGCGCAGCAAAGTCCAGTTCTGAGGGTAATTCGTCCAGATGGCCGAGGGAAAAGTAATCCAGAAAAGCTTTGGTTGTCGCATATAAGGCGGGGCGGCCCGGCACTTCTTTGTGCCCGACAACCTTAATCCAGCCTCGTTCGCTGAGGGTCTTAATGATATGTGAGCTGACCGATACCCCGCGTACATCTTCAATCTCGCCACGGGTGATGGGCTGGCGATAGGCAATCAATGCCAGAGTTTCCAGCAAGGCACGGGAATAACGGGGCGCTTGCTCCTGCCAAAGTTTGGACAGCCAAGGGGCCAGACTGTCCATGGACTGAAAACGATAGCCACTGGCCACTTTTACCAACTGCACGCCGCGGGGGCGATAATCCAGTTGCAGCTCATCCAGTATGCTTTTCAGACGTTTCTGACCGACGTTTAAATCCAGCAGCACGGTTTCTTGCAATCTCTCGGCACTAATGGGGGCATCGGCCACAAAAATAGCCGCTTCCACCAGTTGTTTTAGCTGCTCATTCGATATCCGCGCCATAGGCATCCTCCAGTTGTTGGCGGGCTTTTACATGGATCTGGGCATAGGGAGCAGCTTGTACCAGCTCAATCAGCGACTCTTTCACCAACTCCAGTACGGCCAGAAAGGTCACCACCACACCAGCCCGCCCCTCTTCCAGGGTAAACAAAGCAACAAAAGCGACAAACTGTTCTTCGCCATCCAGTCTTTCCAAGATGGCACTCATACGCTCCCTGGTAGAGAGTGCTTCGCGTTTAATATGGTGATGCTCAAAGGCAGCAGCACGCGTCAGTACATCCTGAAAACTCAATACCAATTCCTGCAACGTGACCGTAGGTAGAATACGGATGGGCTGACAATTATCACTGGTCTGGGCGCCCGCCAGGAAAAAGTCTCGCTCCTGACGCGGCAAGGTATCCAGCTCTTGAGCGGCCTGTTTAATGGCTTCGTATTCACGCAAGCGACGAATCAGCTCAGCTCTTGGGTCTTCCTCGTCCTCAGGCGCATCAGCTCGTCTGGGCAGCAGTACCCTGGACTTAATCTCAGCAAGAATGGCCGCCATCAGCAGATACTCACCGGCCAGCTCCAGTTTAAGGTCTTTCATGACCTCAACATATTCCATGTACTGACGGGTAATTTGTAGGACAGGTAGGCTGGCAATATCGAATTTTTGCTTGCGAATCAGATACAGCAATAAATCCAGAGGCCCTTCGAAGCTTTCCAGAATCACTTCCAGGGCGTCAGGGGGAATATACAGGTCTTCAGGCCTTTCCAGGAAGGCTTCGCCATGCACAAAGGCCAGTGGCAGCGGCTGCTGCACCGGCCCTCGGGTCAGATTGTCATTGGGTGGGTCCAGGGGCTCAGACAAAGGCGGAAACGTCTCCCTCACCTTCACGGATCACCACACATTCACCTTCGGAAAGATCCAGTACGGTGGTGGGATGTTCGCCAAGATGGCCACCATTTATGATCAGATCTACCTGCTTTTCCAGCATATCGCGGATAACTTCCGGGTCCGACTCGGCCACATGGTTACCAGGTAAAATCAGCGAGGTAGACATTAACGGCTCGCCCAATTCTTCGAGCAGCGCCAAGGCAATACGGTTATCCGGCACACGAATACCAATGGTTTTGCGCTTAGGGTGATGCAGGCGTTTCGGTACATCCTTGGTGGCCTTCAAAATAAAGGTATAGGCCCCAGGGGTGTTGTTTTTAATCTGCCGGAAGGCCTGATTATCTACTCTGGCGTACACCGACAATTCCGACATATCGCGACACATCAACGTAAAGTTATGATCTTTACCCAGCTCGCGAATACGAATAATACGCTCAAGAGCTTGCTTGTCGTCGAGATGACAACCTATGGCATAGCCAGAATCGGTGGGATACACCACCACGGCACCATTTTTTATCATATCCACAGCTTGCTTCATCAAGCGTTGTTGAGGGTTGTCCGGATGGACATAAAAAAACTGACTCATTCACTGGCTCAGTAAACACAGATACCCTAATGGTGGCATAAGTGATTGGCATGGCAAGCGCTTTTTGCGCTTTACCCGCTTACTCTGTAGCGCTTGCCGGTGCCGACCAGCTTTGCCAAACCGGCACTAACTCAGGATCCATCTGCAAGTTGCGACCAAGCTCCGTCCAGCGGCCGGGAAAATGGAAATCCGAACCCACAGAGGCTTGCAGTCCATATTCCTTGGCATAGCTGGCGAGCTGGCGCTTCATATCCGGCGCTAATTGCGGGTGGGTGACTTCCATCCCATGGCCACCCGACTGAGCAAAAAACACCAGCAAACGGCGCAACCATTTGGCAGATAAATCGTACCTGGCCGGATGGGCCAGCACGGCTTTGCCCCCCGCCTCCTGGATCCACTGAATAGCGTCGGGAATTTCCGGCCACTGTGGTTTAACAAAGGCGCGCTTGTCTTTACCCAGATACTTTCTAAACGCATCCTCATGGTCTTTTACCGCGCCCCGTTTAACCAGCGCCCTGGCAAAGTGGGAACGGGTTAATTGCCCTACGCCAGCCAGGGCTTTGGCGTCCGCATAGATGCCCTCAACACCGGCCTTAGCGAGCTTTTCCGCCATTTCCTGGGCACGCTTTTCACGCGCTTCGCTCTGGCCTGCTAAGCGCTCCAGCAGTTTGGGATCCTGGTGATTAAGATTCAGTCCCAGCACATGAATATCAAAGCCATGCCAACGGGTAGATATCTCTACCCCAGGGATCAGCCACAACGGCCTTTTTTGCGTTTGCTGGTAAACTTTAGCCTCTTCAATGGCGGCAACCGTATCATGGTCGGTTATGGCCAGCGCATCGAGCTGCATGTTATGCGCTCTGTCCACCAATTCACGGGGAGATAAGGCCCCATCAGAATGATGAGTGTGGCTGTGCAAATCTATTTTCATCTTTTCCCACATTGGCTATTGACAGGACATCTATTTTGTTTTCTTCTATAAAGCATCAAGATTATAACAATTTGGTACGAACAGCGTACCTCATTCAGGCAAAGAATCCATGAACATCAACGCAATCAACACAATTTGGTGGTGGCACAACCCGAACTAGCGGGCTGTGTGCGTTTGTGCTTGGAAAAGCATTCTGAAGGCCCGCATCTGCGGGCCTTTTTTGTTTTTATACTATCGGAACGGGAACATGAGTTTAGCGCAATTAAGTGAGCAACCAGGGAAGGTCGAGACCCTGATTGTCTCAAGCCAGTATCAGGCGAACCCTTTAAATCTCTATCAACAGCTGTGCCATAACAAGGCGAACAGCCTGTTGTTGGAATCGGCAGAAATCGACAGCAAAGACGACCTCAAAAGCCTGCTACTGGTCGATGCAGCCCTTAAACTCACCTGTCACGGCCACACAGTTACCGTGCAGGCGCTTACCGATAACGGTAAAGCCCTGTTGCCGCTGTTGGTCAGTCAAAGTCATGCCAGCCAGGTTCAACAAACCAGTGATGACGCACTGACACTGACTTTCGCTGCGGCTGACCGCCAACTGGATGAAGACAACCGCCTTAAAGCTAAATCGGTATTTGATAGCCTCCGCACCCTGGTCAATCAGGTGCAGCCACTGCGTCAGCATCCCCATGCGGTATTCCTCGGCGGTGCCTTTGCCTACGATTTACTGGCAGGTTTTGAAGCCCTGCCAGATGTGCCCAATGGCGCTAACAGCTGCCCGGACTTTGTGTTCTACCTGGCCGAAACGTTGATTCTGATAGACCATCAAACCCAGACTACCGATATCATCGGCAGCGTATTTTCGGGCAACAATGTGGCGCAAAATTACTTTGCTGTCAGCCAGCGCTTAGAGCAGCTTAACCAGCAACTAATACAAGGCGGCAGCTATCATCAGCAGGCTGTGCCCCGGGTCAGCCGCGAGCAGCTTAGCGTGGATAAAAGCGATGAGATCTATCAACAGGATGTACGCGCACTGAAAGAACATATTCTGGCCGGTGATATTTTTCAGGTTGTGCCGTCCAGAACGTTCAGCCTACCCTGCCCCGATCCGCACCTTGCCTACGCTAAACTCAAACAACAAAACCCCAGCCCTTATATGTTCTTCCTGCAAGATGAGGCTTTTTGTATTTTCGGTGCCTCACCTGAGTCGGCCCTCAAATACTGCAGCCAGAGCAATCAGGTAGAGGTTTATCCCATTGCCGGTACCCGACCACGGGGCTTTAATCCCAATGGCAGTATCAATATGGATCTGGATAGCCGCATCGAGCTGAACCTGCGCGAAGACGAAAAGGAAAAAGCCGAGCACCTGATGTTAGTGGATTTGGCCCGTAACGATATTGCCAGAGTGTCCGTACCCGGCAGTCGTTATGTGAAGGACTTACTCAAGGTCGACCGCTATTCACAGGTGATGCATCTGGTTTCCCGTGTAGTGGGTCAGCTTCGCCCGGATCTCGACGCACTGCACGCCTATCAAGCCTGTATGAATATGGGCACGCTGGTCGGTGCCCCCAAAGTATCCGCCGCCAGACTGATTCGTGAAGTAGAAAAACAGCGCCGAGGCAGCTATGGCGGCGCTGTAGGCTATCTGAACAGTCAGGGCGATATGGACACCTGCATCGTCATTCGCTCTGCTTTTGTGAAGCAAGGTACCGCCTACGTGCAGGCTGGCGCCGGTGTGGTGTATGACTCGGATCCGGTCAGCGAAGCCAATGAAACCCGCAGTAAAGCCCAGGCGGTACTGCGTGCCATTGTTGATGCGCATCAGGAGAAGTTGGCATGAACAAGCCCCACGTTTTTTTGCTCGATAACTTTGACTCTTTCACCTACAACCTGGTGGACGAAATGCGCTGTCTGGGCTTTGACCTGACCGTGTATCGTAACAATCTGGATGCCGAATTTATTTTCAATCAGATGCAGGCCTGCCAGGGCTATGCCTTGTTAATGCTCTCCCCTGGCCCAGGCACCCCCAGCGAAGCAGGTTGTATGCCGGCGCTTTTAAAGCTAGTGCAAGGGAAATTCCCGGTACTGGGCATTTGTCTTGGCCACCAGGCCATTGTTGAACACTATGGTGGTGAAGTGGGTCGTGCCGGCGAAGTAATGCATGGTAAATCCTCCGCCATCAACCACTGCCAGGACAAAATGTTCAAAACCCTGCCGCATCCGCTTCCCGTGGCTCGATATCACTCACTGATGGCCACCAAACTGGCCGAAGGGCTGGAGGTACTGGCCAATTATCAGCAGGTGCCTATGGCAGTCTACCAGGCACGAGACAATATGCTGGGCTTCCAATTCCACCCGGAGTCTATTTTAACCTCCCAGGGTAGTCAGTTGCTAACCCAAAGCATTGACTATCTGTGCAACCAACAAGGATAAACAAGATGCAAGACCAGTTAGAAAAACTCTACGCCTTGCAGCCCCTGACTCAGGAGGAAAGCTTCAGATTGTTCAGCGAGGTAATTGAAGGCAACATGGATCCCATCGTGTTGTCCTCGGTACTGACGGCCCTGAAAGTGCGTGGTGAAACCCCGGCTGAGATTGCCGGTGCCGCCTCAGCACTTGTTAGCCATGCGGCCCACTTCCCGCGCCCTGATTACGAGTTTGCCGATATTGTCGGTACTGGTGGGGACGGATTTAATACCCTGAATATCTCCTCATCCAGTGCCATTGTTGGCGCTGCCTGCGGCATTAAAGTGGCCAAACATGGCAACCGTAGCGTGTCCAGTAAGTCAGGCTCGGCGGATTTATTCCGCGAGTTTGGCCTGAATCTGACCATGAGCGCAGACACAGCCAGGCGCTGTCTGGATGAATCCGGTCTGTGCTTTTTGTTTGCCCCCAGTTACCATGCCGGGATTCGCCATGCCATGCCGGTCAGAACCGCATTAAAAACTCGCACCTTATTTAATCTGCTGGGCCCCTTGGTTAATCCGGCCAAACCCAGCCATATGCTGATCGGCGTTTATTTACCCGAACTGGTCAGGCCCTTTGCCGAAACCTTAAAACTGCTGGGTTATCAAAAGGCCATGGTGGTACATGGCAGCGGTTTGGACGAATTTGCCCTGCATGGCCCAAGCCAAGTAGCGAGCCTGGAAGATGGCGAAATTCGCGAATTCACCCTAACCCCAAGTGATTTCGGCCTGCCAGAGCAGCCCATTAGCGCCATTACCGGCGCTGAGCCACAAGACAATAAACGCATGATTGAAGCGCTGCTAAGCGGCAAAGGCCAAGTCGCCCATTGCCAAGCGGTGGCCATCAACACCGGCGCGCTGTTAACCCTGATGGGGAAAACCGACAATTTCGCCCAAGGCGCGGAAATGGCGATGGATATCATGCAAGGCCAAAAGGCTCTGGAATTAATTCAACTAAGCGCTGCCATCAGTCAGGAGTAAATTGTGGCCAACGTATTGGAAAAAATTGTCGCAGATAAACGCCAGGAGCTTATCGCCCGCAAACAGGCGCTGCCGCTGGAAAGTTTTATCGATGGCCTGACACCCTCAAACAAGAGTATGTTCGAGGCCTTAAGCCAGCCTCAGGCCGGATTTATATTTGAATGTAAAAAGGCGTCGCCTTCCAAAGGGTTGATAAGACCTGTATTTGATCTGGATGAGATCCTGGCTGCCTATAAGCCTTATGCCGCGGCGATTTCGGTGCTCACCGATGAGAAGTATTTTCAAGGTAGCTATGACTATCTGCAGTATGTCACCGAGCGGGTCAGCCAGCCGGTATTGAACAAAGACTTTTTTATCGACCCCTACCAGGTGCATCTGGCTCGTTACTATAACGCTGACGCCATATTGCTGATGTTGTCGGTGCTGGATGATGCACAGTATCAAGAGCTGGCCGAGCTAGCCGAACATTACCAGTTGGATGTACTGACCGAAGTATCCAACCAAGAGGAAGCGCACCGCGCGGCACGCCTTGGCGCTAAAATTATCGGCATCAACAACCGTAATCTGCGTGACCTGAGTACTGACCTGGCAACCACGGAAAAACTCGCGCCACTGTTACCCCAAGACGCTTTGGTGATTTCCGAGTCGGGTATTTATACCCATCAGGATGTCCTGCGTTTAGCACCGCTGGCCGATGGTTTTCTGGTCGGCAGTTCGCTAATGGCCCAGCAGGACTTAACCCAAGCCGTGCAAGAGCTGCTGTTCGGTCAGGTAAAAGTCTGCGGTTTAACCAGTGTAGAAGATGCTAAGGCGGTAAAGGCCGCAGGTGCCAGTTATGGCGGGCTTATCTTTGCTGAGCAGTCCAAACGCCGTATCAGCCAGACTCAAGCGCAAGCCATAGTAGAGCAAGTACCCTTTCATTACGTGGGGGTATTCGTCAATGCACCGCTGGAAGAGGTCACCCAATTTGCCACCCAACTGAAGTTGGTGGCTGTGCAGCTACATGGTCAGGAGAGCGACGACTACATTCGCGCCCTGCGTGGGCAGTTGCCTGCAGATTGCCAAATATGGAAAGCGCTGGGGGTGACCACCAGCCTGCCCGAAATGGATAACCCCTTGGTTGACCACTACCTGCTGGATTGCCAGATAGGCAACAGCTTTGGCGGTACCGGCCAGCAATTTGACTGGGCATTACTGGGCAGCATCAGCGATAAGACCAAACTGGCGCTGGCCGGCGGACTTAGCCCCGACAATATAAAACAGGCAGCAGCCACCGGAGCGGCATTACTTGATGTAAACTCCGGCATAGAAAGCCGCCCAGGCGTGAAAGACCAGCAAAAATTACAGCAACTATTTACCCAATTAAGAGACTACTGATGAGTAAACAGCTATCCACCAAATTCGGTGACTACGGCGGCATGTACGTACCCGAACTGCTAATTCCGGCCCTGGATCAATTAGAGCAGGCCTTTCTCAACGCGCAGCAGGACCCGGACTTTCAACAGGAATTTAAAAGCCTGCTGAATGACTATGCCGGACGTCCTACGCCATTAACTAAAACACGTAACCTGGTCAGTAACCCCAAGGTCACCTTGTACCTGAAGCGCGAAGACTTGTTACATGGCGGCGCGCACAAAACCAATCAGGTATTAGGTCAGGCCCTGTTGACCAAACGTATGGGTAAAACTCAGGTCATCGCCGAAACCGGCGCCGGCCAGCACGGTGTGGCCACCGCCCTGGCCTGTGCGCTACTGGGACTGAAGGCCCGTATTTATATGGGCGCCAAAGATGTTGAGCGTCAGGCTCCCAATGTGTTCCGTATGCGTTTGATGGGTGCCGAAGTGATTCCGGTTAACGCAGGTTCTGGTACCCTCAAAGATGCGGTAAACGAAGCGCTGCGCGACTGGTCGGCCAGCTACCAGGATGCCCACTATTTGCTCGGCACCGCGGCAGGCCCTCATCCCTTCCCCACCATAGTGCGGGAATTCCATAAGATGATTGGCGAAGAGATTCGCGCCCAGATCCTGGAAAAAGAAGGTCGCCTGCCCGATGCGCTCGTAGCTTGTGTGGGTGGTGGCTCTAACGCCATTGGTGCTTTTGCTGACTTTATTGATACCCCAGAAGTGCAACTTATTGGTGTTGAGCCCGCCGGTAAAGGTTTACATACCCATGAGCATGGTGCTGCCATTGCCAAGGGTACCAAAGGCATTCTGCATGGTGCCTACAGCTACATTATGCAAACGCCGGAAGGCCAAATTGAAGAGTCTTACTCCGTATCGGCCGGTCTGGATTACCCCGCCGTTGGCCCGCAGCATGCCTATTTACATGATATAGGCCGCGCCACCTATGAATCGGTCACCGACGAAGAAGCACTGAATGCCTTCCAGTTGCTGGCCCGCAAAGAGGGAATTATTCCGGCATTGGAATCTTCCCACGCGCTGGCCCATGCCCTGAATATGGCGGACGCCGCTGAAGAGGAAACCCTGATTGTGGTTAACCTGTCAGGTCGCGGCGATAAAGATCTGGCTCACGTACAGCAGTTTTTGAAAGGGGATACCCACAATGGATAGATATGCACAGATGTTCCAGCGCCTGGAAAGCGAAAAGCAAGGCGCTTTCGTTCCTTTTGTGACCTTGGGTGACCCGGATGTAGAAACCAGCCTGGCGGTAGTGGAAGCCCTGGTAGCTGGCGGTGCCGATGCCCTTGAGCTTGGCATTCCTTTTTCCGATCCCATCGCCGATGGCCCGACTATCCAGAAGTCCGCCATTCGCGCCTTGGAGAAAGGCGTCACGCCCCGTGACTGTCTGGCCATTATTCATCGCATCCGAGAACACCATAAAGACATTCCCATCGGTTTGTTACTGTATAGTAATTTAGTATTGGCGCCCGGTATTGATGAGTTTTACCGACTGGCGGCCGAAGCAGGCGTTGATTCAATTCTGATTGCCGATGTACCGATTCGAGAGGCTGAACCCTTTATGGCTGCCGCCAAGACCCATGGCATTCAGCAAATCCTGATAGCGCCGCCCAATGCCTCTCAAGCCACCTTGCAACAGATTGGCGAGCTGTCCAGCGGCTATACCTATCTGCTTGGCAGAGCCGGGGTAACAGGAACAGAAACCGCCGCCGATATGCCGGCATCTGACCTTATCAGCAAGCTGCATGACGTGGGGGCAGCCAAACCCATTCTGGGCTTCGGTATTTCTAAGCCCGAGCAGGTTAAAGCCGCTATAGAGGCTGGCGCTGCCGGTGCCATTGCCGGCTCTGCAACAGTTAAGATCATTGAGCAACATCTGGATGATAAAGCCATGATGCTGACCCGTTTAAGCGAATTTGTCGCAGGCATGAAATCCGCCACCAATAAGTAAAATCCCCGGCAGCGTCACTCGGCGCTGCCGTATTTTGTCCTGCCGATATATCTATTCACAATCTTGCCCTGTCCTGAAATGACAAAACTCGGTACTATCCTCCCATTGCGATAAAGAGGTAAACGCGACTATGCAATTTTTGATGGAATTCCTGCCCCTGCTGGTGTTCTTCCTGGCTTACAAATTTGCCGATATTTTCTGGGCAACCGGCGCATTGATGGCGGCCACTGCCGTGCAAATGCTGGTTACCTACATACGTACTAAAGAAATTCCGAAAAAGCAGTGGGTGTTTTTTGCCATGATCGTGGTGTTCGGCGGCCTGACCATCGCTCTGCATGACGAGCACTTTATTATGTGGAAACCCACCATTGTGTATGTGATTTTCGCGGCAATCTTGCTGGGTAGTCAGGTCATGAAACGCCCCGCCCTCAAAGAGTTGCTGGGCAGTGCCATGGAATTACCCGAAGCCATTTGGAAGCGTATCAATCTGAGTTGGGCTGCCTTTTTTATGCTCAGTGCATTAGCCAATATCTACGTGGCTTATGGCTTCAGTCAGGATACCTGGGTTAGCTTCAAAGTATTTGGCATGACAGGTGCCACCCTGATTTTTACCATTCTGACCATTATGTATGCCTACCGCTATATGCCGGAAGAGCAAAAGCAAGATGAACAAATCGACGAAAATAAACAGGGATAAAAGCCATGTGGTATGTATTTTTCTCCGAAGATAAAGCCGGTAGTATGGAACAGCGCAAAGCCGCCCGACCTGACCACTTGGCCCGCCTGCAAGCCCTGAAAGACCAGGGTAAATTACTGGTTGCGGGTCCCTGCCCGGCCATTGATTGCGAAGATCCCGGCGAAGCGGGTTTTACCGGCTCAGTGGTGATTGCTGAGTTTGACAGCCTGGAACAGGCCCAGGCCTGGGCCGATGCCGATCCCTATATGGCGGCCGGTGTATACCAGCGCACCATTGTAAAGCCCTACAAGAAAGTGCTTCCCTAACCACTTCGCAGCGTACAGGCAGCAAAGTCCGCTTGCTGCCTGCTGACTCTTGATACCCTAAGATGCTACAAATAAGCCGTAACGTACAATTGGATCCAACCGAGGTTGAGCTTAGCGCTATTCGCGCTCAGGGCAGTGGTGGCCAAAACGTCAATAAAGTGTCCAGTGCCATCCATCTGCGTTTCGATATTCGCGCATCCTCTCTGCCTGATTTCTACAAAGAGCGGTTATTGGCATTGGCCGACAGCCGTATCAGTAATGACGGCATTCTGATCATAAAAGCGCAGAACTATAGAACCCAGGAACAAAACCGTGAAGATGCCCTTAACCGTCTTCTGGATATCATCCGAGCAGCGGGAAAAACCCAAAAGGCCCGGCGGGCAACTAAGCCGACCAAGGCGTCACAAAAGCGCCGTGTAGACAGCAAGAAAAAGGCCGGCGCCAAGAAAAATCTGCGTGGCAAGGTCGACTTCTAGGACTGTTTGCTAAGTTAAAGCCTCCGATAACTGCCGAATTATTGAGCAACACATAGCGAAACTTGGGTTGGATCAAGTCAAGCCTTCCTGCGACGTAATCTAATCCCCTCCCCGACTCAACCGGCAAGTATCGTCATGCGCTTTTCTCACATTCACCACAAAATCTATCTTCTGCTGTTCGTTACCTGCATGTTGGTGCTGACAGCTGTGACCTTTATGCTTTACGAGCAGCAGCGTTCGTTGGCTGAGTCAACGGTGGAATCCAATGTCAAACTCCTGGCTGATAACTACTTTGATTCGATCAATACCCTGATGTTGACCGGCACTATGCACACCCGCGATACCCTGAGTGAAAAATTCCGCGCCCATGAGGACATCCGCGAGGCCTTGATACTCAGAGGACAGAAGATCAAGGAATTGTACGGCGAGGGTTATACTGAGCAGTCTGCAAAAACGGCCGAGGATCGTCAGGCCCTGGCAGGTGAGCAGTCTCTGTTTATAGGCGAGAACAAGGGCGAGCGCATCATGACCTACTATAAGCCTATGATTGCCAGCAGCGATTATAAAGGCACCAACTGTCTGGGCTGCCATCAGGCCAGTGAAGGAGAAGTGCTGGGCGCGGTAAAAATCAGTTATTCGCTATCCAATCTGGACAATAATATTCATCGCAACGCCATCCAAAGTGCCTTGCTGCTGGCCGGCATTTTTATACTTACCTTTGCCGGGCTTGGTATCTGGTTTAAGAAAAAACTCATACATCGTATTACCCAATTAGGCCGCACTATGCGCCTGGCCACCGAGAATCAGGATCTCAGTCTGACGGTCAACGACCCCACAGATGACGAATTAGGACGTTTAGCTAAAAACTTTAATAAAATGATGAACGTCTTTAAGCAAAACCTGGCTAAAGTTTCTCAGTCCAGTGCAGTACTGAACCAATCTGCACTGCGCATTATCAACTCTGCAGACACCTCTGAGCGCATGATCCTTGAACAGAAAATCAGCACAGACTCAGTAGCGGCCGCCATCAATGAACTGGAATGTTCATCCGCCCAAGTCAAACAGATCAGTCACCAAGCCCATGCAACCACAGACGAATGCGCCAAACTCGCGTTTCATAGTCGGGATATTGCCGCCGAGGCAGAGCAAAGCATTAACCAACTGGCAGGTCATGTCCGCCAGGCCACGGAGCAGGTAAACCGATTACAGAACCAAACGATGCAGGTTGGCAAAGTGCTGGAGGTCATCAGTGCCATTGCTGAACAAACCAATCTGCTGGCCTTGAATGCCGCTATCGAAGCTGCCAGGGCCGGAGAACAGGGACGAGGATTTGCCGTGGTGGCCGATGAAGTGCGCACATTAGCCAATCGCACTCATGACTCCACCGATGAGATCCACCGCACTATCGCAGTACTGCAAAAAGACGCCGCGGCAACAGTGCAGACTATGGAAGCCTCCTGCAACGAGGCAGATATCAAAGCCAAGCAAATTCAAAAACTTGCAGAATCACTGGCAGATATGACGGAGAACATGCGGCAGATTAACGAATTGAATACGCAAATCGCGAATGCCACAGATGAACAGAATCTGGCGGCGGAAGAAATTAACCAAAGTATTTTGCGAATTCTCGACAATGCTGAGCAATCCCTTGAGGACGCCAAGGGCAACAAGACCATCAGCAACGAGCTGCAACAGCTTTCACAAACCTTAGAGCAGCAGGTACATACTTTTAAGTTGGGGCAATAAATCGGCGTTATTAGCATGACAGCTCGTTCCGCCCCGTTTGTTGTCTATTAGCCAGGGAATGCGGCGCGAGCTTACCCGTTAGTTTTAATACAAAAAAGGGGCATGATGCCCCTACTCTTACTCAATGACACGCCAGTTCATGGAATACCTCCACTGGTCAAAATACAGATTGCCGCCCCGCCACTCTACTTCACCGCGCTGTGAGTCCAGGGTTTCAGACCTAAAGTGCTGCTTTTGTGGTACGAAGGGCTGCGAATAATCGCTGTTGAATATCAAGCGATAGGCGTCAATTCCCCCCAGATAAAACCAGGCCAGTTCAGGCTGTTCGCTGTTCAACACGCCATGCGTTACATCCATGGGCAACCAACCATAAGGCGCCAGATAAAACTGCCCCCAGTCATGCATAGTGTCAAAGTCGCTGTCGGAAAATTCCCATCCTGACTCCCAGCGACTGGGAATACCGTTCATACGTAGCAAGGTCATCAGCAACATGGTTTGCTGACCACAATCAGCGTGACCGGTAGTCGCGGCATACTCTGACAAATTACGAATAGTGGAGTACTCGCGGGCGGTGGCCCAGGGAATGGTATCAACCCAGGCAAACAATTTTTGCGCGATACGGTAAGGGTTGGTTTCATCGCCGACGATACGTGCCGATAATTGTCTCAGTTCATCGCTGAACTGAATATGGGGTAAGCGCTCAGCCAGATATTCCCGATACATTTCAGGTTGTGCCAGTGGCACCACTTTTTCTAATTCAATAGGCTGATGCCAGGCTTTGGCTGTATAACGGTAGCGGATCGAAAACTCGGTTTTCTCGCCTGCTTTGGCAGGCGCTTCAAAATAAGCAGTTCTTTGCGCCGTATCAGCCGGGGCAAGGCTAACCACATCAGGCGCACTGCTCACCAACTCAATATTATACTGACGTCCTTCGATAGGTTTAGGATAAGGAAGCCAGGCCTTAAGCAGTTCCCCCGCAGGTATCGCATCGGCATTGACGGTTAACTTGTATTCAATCTCAAAGCGCACAGGTTTATCCTTGCCGCTCAATACATCACTGTGGTGGGGGTGCACTTGATACAGCGGATCAGGTTTGTCGTAACTGGCTTGTGGATTCACTTCTTTGTGCCTGGCCAGCGCTGCCGGGCTTAAATGCATCAGGTTATAACCGGAACTTTTGAAGTAGCGCATTTCCCCATCAATCAGCATGGACTCGATAACATTCTGAGCTAACCAGGCTTGCACGTCCTGCTCGGTCGCTTGTGGAATATAGCGACGCACATTTTTGAGCAATGCAGCAAAATCATAAGGGAAGTCGCGCTCAATGCGACCCATACGCTCCAATTCAAAGGCAAAGGCGTTATGCTGCTCAGGGGAAAGCGAGTGCGCTGACGCCAAAAGTTGCTCAATAAGCACTTTGCTTGCTGTGAACTCACCGGCATCAATCTGTTGCTGAATGATCTCTAGCTTTGGCACTGGCTGCTCGGCGCCAAGGCCCTGCCAACTCATCGCCGACAAGCCTATTGCCAAGCTCAACAGCCTGAAGGTTTTAACGGTTCCCATGCCCCTGTCTCCTTATTCTTTGTTGCACGTTGCCTACATTTAGTCATGTAGCTAAGTGATGATTTCTTATGTTTTTTAGTACAGATGCCGAGCCATTATGTTGTTGACAGAAAAGGAGTTCAAGAAATATTCGAATAATATATTTACAACACCAAGCATATTGAAAATATTTATTCCTTCCGTATTGAGCTAATACCACTTGACGAATAAAGCAGCAAGTTCGAGTCGCTGCCGGTTACTTTGATGACTAAAGTAAAAAGGCCGCTCAGCAAAGCTGAACGGCCTTTTTTTCACGCTATCTGCAATTACAAACTGGCTTCCAGTTCGGGCAGGATCTGGAACAGATCGCCCACCAGACCATAGTCGGCAATTTGGAAGATTGGCGCTTCTTCATCTTTGTTGATAGCCACAATGAATTTGGAGTCCTTCATACCCGCCAAATGCTGAATTGCACCGGAGATACCAACCGCAATATACAGCTCTGGGGCGACAATCTTACCGGTTTGTCCCACCTGCATATCGTTAGGTACAAAGCCTGCATCTACCGCCGCACGAGACGCGCCAATGGCCGCGCCGAGCTTATCAGCAATGCCTTCCAACAACTTAAAGTTGTCGCCATTTTGCATACCACGTCCACCGGAAATCACCACGCGCGCCGCGGTGAGCTCCGGACGCTCAGACTTGGTCAGTTCAGCCCCCACAAAGGCACTTAAGCTATTTTCCTTGCTAAGGCTAATGGCCTCTACCACAGCGCTGCCGCTTTGTTCAACGGCATCAAACGCACTGGTACGTACCGTGATGACTTTAATTGCATCTTCACTTTGCACAGTAGCGATAGCGTTACCAGCATAAATGGGGCGCACAAAGGTATCGGCACTCTCCACTTTGATAATGTCGGAGATTTGCGCAACATCCAGTAGCGCCGCCACCCGGGGCATAAAGTTTTTACCCGTGGTGGTGGCTGCGGCCAGGATATGGCTGTAATCACGCCCCAGCTCAGTAACCAGTTCACCAATATTTTCAGCGAGCTGGTGCTCATAAGCCGCATCATCGGCCACCAACACTTTGCTCACGCCAGCCAGTGTTGCCGCTTGCTGAGCCACGTCCTGACACTGGTAACCGGCGACCAATAAGTGCAGCTCGCTGCCCATTTTTGTAGCCGCATCCACCAGCTTAAGGTTTTCCGCCTTCAGGTGCGCGTTGTCATGTTCTACGTATACCAGAATCGCCATTAGATCACCTTCGCTTCATTTTTCAGTTTTGCCACCAGCTCAGCCACATCAGCCACCTTCACACCGCCTTGACGCTGAGCAGGCGCTTCCACTTTGAGCAGCTTAACCTTGGATGTCAGTTCCACCCCAAAATCCGCTGCAGCTTTGACATCCAGCGGTTTACGCTTGGCTTTCATAATATTTGGCAGTGAGGCATAACGGGGCTCGTTCAAACGCAGGTCAGTGGTTACCACCGCTGGCAAGGTCAGTGATACGGTTTGTAAGCCGCCGTCCACCTCGCGGGTAACCTTGACCTTGTCACCGCTAATTTCCACTTTTGAAGCAAAGGTACCTTGCGGCAAACCGCATAAGGCTGCCAGCATTTGGCCGGTTTGGTTATTATCTGAATCAATGCTCTGTTTACCCAGAATCACCAATTGCGGTTGCTCGGCTTCCACTACTTTTTGCAGCAGTTTGGCGATTTGCAATGATTCCAGCGACTGTTCGGTTTCAATATGCAGGCCACGATCAGCGCCTAACGCCAAGGCCGTACGAATTTGTTCCTGGCAGGCTTTATCACCAATTGAGACCACCACAATCTCGCTGGCAATTCCCTGTTCTCTCAGGCGCACAGCCTCTTCCACAGCAATTTCACAGAATGGGTTAATGGCCATTTTGGTATTGGCAAGGTCCACACCGGATTGATCCGACTTCACCCGCACCTTGACGTTATAGTCAATGGCGCGTTTAACTGGCACTAATATCTTCATCTTGACACCTTCATTTGAGGATACAGGGCAATTCCTGTGTTGCCCCTCGGGGTGGGAGCATTCCGTTTATGGCAAAAATGTACTTCCTGTTGACGTAAACGTCAACCAACACTACCCTTTGCCGCGGGCAGATAAATTTACAACAAATTAATCCTGGGCTGATACTTTATTAACCTAGAACAGCTATAGCCTACGCCTTTAGCTAGAGGCACAGAGCAAGAATAGACCAGTAACAAGACATTTTGAGGAGTCTGTAGTGGAAAGAGAATCGATGGAATTTGACGTCGTTATTGTCGGGGCCGGACCAGCGGGTCTTTCCACCGCCTGCCGTCTTGCTCAGCTTAGCCGCGAACATAATCAAGAGCTGATGATCTGTGTGGTGGAGAAAGGCTCAGAAGTAGGCGCTCATATACTCTCCGGTGCAGTATTCGAACCACGCGCCCTCAACGAGCTTTTCCCTGACTGGCGGGAAAAAGGTGCGCCGCTGACTACCCAAGTTAAAGAAGATCATATCTATCTACTCAAGAACGAAGCAGATGGCAGCAAACTTCCCGGCTTTATGACCCCAAAGACCATGCACAATGAGGGCAACTATATTGTCAGCATGGGCAATGTCTGCCGCTGGCTGGCGCAGCAAGCAGAGGAACTGGGTGTAGAGATTTTCCCCGGTTTTGCCGCCGCCAGTTTGATTATCGAAGACGATGTAGTCAAAGGGGTGATAACCGGCGATATGGGCCTGGATGCCAAAGGTGAAGCGAAGGACGGCTTTATGCCGGGTATGGAATTACGCGCTAAGTACACTGTATTTGCTGAGGGCTGCCGCGGCCATTTGGGCAAAGAACTGATTGCCAAATTCGCATTAGACAAAGACAAATCCCCACAACATTACGCCATTGGCTTTAAAGAAATCTGGGATGTGCCTGCTGATAAACATCAGGAAGGTCTGGTGGTGCACAGTGGCGGCTGGCCATTAAATGAAGCCAGTGGTGGCGGCTATTTGTACCATGCCGAGAACGGTCAGGTTCTGGTGGGATTGATTGTGGATTTAAATTACAGCAACCCTCATCTCAGTCCTTTTGATGAATTCCAGCGCCTCAAGCACCACCCGGTATATAAGCAATATCTGCAAGGTGGAAAACGTGTGGCCTATGGGGCACGCGCCATTGCCAAGGGCGGTTTAAACTCCTTACCAAAGATGACCTTCCCTGGCGGGTTGCTGGTGGGTTGTGAAGCCGGCACCCTGAACTTTGCCAAGATCAAGGGCAATCACACGGCCATGAAGTCCGGCATGCTCGCCGCCGAAACCTTATTTGACGCGATAAAATCTGGCAGTAAAGGCCAAGATCTACAGACCTATGCTGAGAAACTCAGTGCCTCCTGGTTATATGATGAACTCTACCGTTCGCGTAATTTCGGCCCAGCTATGCACAAGTTCGGCACATTTTGGGGCGGTGCCTTTAACACACTTGAGCAAAATTGGTTCGCCGGAAAGCTGCCGGTTACTCTGCGAGACGACAGCGTGGATCACGAACAGTTGAAAGACAAGGGTCAGTGTCAGAAACTGACCTACCCTAAACCGGATGGTGTTTTGAGTTTTGATAAGCTGTCCTCGGTGTTTTTGTCTAACACCAATCATGAAGAAGACCAGCCTTGCCATTTACAGCTCAAAGATAACACAATCCCCATTAGCGTTAATCTGGCGCGTTTTGATGAGCCAGCGCAGCGCTACTGCCCCGCCGGGGTTTATGAAATAGTTGAAGAAAGTGACGGGCCCAAGCTGCAGATAAATGCGCAAAACTGTGTGCACTGTAAAACCTGTGACATTAAAGACCCAACTCAGAACATTCGCTGGGTGGTGCCGGAAGGCACGGGTGGACCCAATTACCCGAATATGTAAGCTAGCAGGCCCCCACGGGGCCTGTTCTTTTTGTGCTCTGTGGTGTCTCCACAATCCTCTCACTATGGATTCCCCCGAATCTTAGTCATATTCAAATAATCGCTGAAATACCAAGTAGATAGGCTACTATTAAGGCCTTGTTGTACAGTTTTTACTCACACATCGGCAAACAACATCAGGGCAGCAAATGAAGGACAACGATTGGCAACGCATAGAAGCGCTATTTCATTTGGCACAAGAACTTCCACAAGCACAGCAGCTCGCTTTTTTGCAGGAACAATGCGGCAATGATTCGGCGTTGGTTGACAAAGTATACTCACTGCTGGCTCACGACGGACATGCAGACACTTTGATAACACCGGTATTACAAGCTGCTCAGGCATTTTTGAACCCAGATCAAGATCTCAGTGGTCAGTTGCTTGGCCCCTACCGACTTTTAAAACCTTTGGCAGAAGGCGGTATGGGTGCGGTTTATCTGGCTGAGCGAGCCGACCATCAATACCAGCAACAAGTGGCGATTAAACTTATTCGCACCAGCCAGCAAACCAGTCAGGCGATGCAGCAGCGGTTCAAAACTGAACGGCAAATCCTGGCTCAGTTACAGCATCCAAACATCGCCCGGCTATTGGACGGCGGCACCACCGAACAGGGGCTTCCCTACTTAGTGATGGAATATGTTGATGGTCTGGACATTAAACAGCACTGTCAGAAACGCGGACTGGATCTGCCTGGTAAATTAAGATTGTTTATTAAAGTTTGTCAGGCCGTCCAATACGCCCACCAAAAATTGATTGTGCACCGCGACTTTAAGCCATCCAACATTTTAGTTCAGGCCGATGGAGAACCTAAGTTACTGGATTTCGGCATTGCCAAATTACTCGACAACACACTCAATGATCAGTGGGGCATGGATACCCGCACTCAAGAACGCGCCATGACCCCCTTGTATGCCAGCCCAGAACAGATTCAGGGGCATAGTATTACCGTGGCAACCGATGTGTATGCGCTGGGCGCCCTGTTTTATGAACTGCTTACCGACATGCCGTTATTTGAGGCTAAAAGCACGCCCTTTGCCTTAGAAAAGTCCATCCTGGAAACTGTCCCTCGCCCACCCAGCCAAGCGGTTCTGGAGGTATCCGATAACAAAGCAGAACCCAACAGGTTGTTGAGCCGCCAGTTGGCAGGCGACTTGGACAACATATTGCTTAAAGCCTTAAACAAAGAGCCGGAGATGCGCTACGCCTCTGTCTGGGAGCTGGGAAAGGATCTCGACAATGTTCTGAATCACAAACCTGTTAAGGCCCGTGCCAGCTCGCTGATGTATCGAAGCGGAAAATTCTTGCGGCGTAATATGCTGGCCAGCGCACTTAGCCTGACTTTGCTGATTATGGTTAGCGCCGCATCAACGGCAATCTGGTTGCAGTCAGTGCAAGTCAAAGCCGAACGGGATATAGCTCAGCAGCAGCGCGATAAAGCCGAAACTGAGCGCGGAAAGTCAGAAGCGGTCAGCCGTTTTCTGACCTCTATGTTTAACAAACTTCGCCCCACAGAGGCACAAGGCCGGGAAATCAGTTTGCGCGAAGTACTGGATAGCGCCAGCGCCAAACTGGATGATGAAAACAGTGCCCTGGCGAAGCAGCCCTTGATAGAAGCCGCAGTCAGACGGGAAGTCGGCGACATTTACTATCGTATTGGCGTACTGCTACCCGCTATAGCGCATTTGGAAAAGGCCCTGGCTATTCATCGCGCCAACAATAACAGTGACAGCAGGGGCCTGCTGAATGTGCTGTTGTCACTGAGCAATACTTATAGCCGTGCTGACCGGCATACCGAGCGCTTACCATTGCTCGAAGAGGCAGTGGAGCTGAGTAAAATCGTGCGCGGGCCGGACAGCGAATTCACACTCGGACAAATGACCAACCTGGGAGGATTTTACAACGATACCGGTCGTTCCCAAGATGCGGTTGATATACATATGCAGGTTCTTCAAGCTGCCCGAAAAGCCTTAGGTGAAGATAACATTGTCACTATATTGGCTATCACCAGTTTGGGCGCCGATCACTTCGCATTATGGAACTATGCTCAGGCTGCCGACTATTTCCTGCAAGGCTTAACCCGCTCTGCTGAAGTATTGGGTGAGCAGCACAGCCTTACTGTGTATAACTTAGGTCGCCTGGCAACCTTGCAAGAAATGCTCGGTAACCATGAAAAGGCGGTCGACTATGCCAATCAATATTTGCAAAGCAGCATAAAAATTTACGGCAACGCCCATCAGGACGCCTACGAAGCTAAGTATCGATTGGCCAGGGTTAAGCTTAAGCAAGGTGAATACCAAGCGGCCGAAGCGTTGTTAGACGAGGTAATTGCCGGTTTACCGCCGCTGGTGGGCGAGGTAAATGGCCTGCTGTATCAAGCGCAAGGTTCATTGGCTAGCCTTTACCAGCAAACTGACCGACTCCAACAAGCAAGTACGCTTGCCAATATGGTTCTCGCCAAAGAGACTGAAATGTGGGGATATGCCCACTCGAAAACTCTGGAAACAGCCCTGCTTGCAGCCACAATTCAATTGCAACAAGGCGATGTACAACAAGCTCAATCAAACTTAGAGAAAATTATCTTGGCCTGGCGCTCAATTCGAGAGGATCACCCTGCGCAGTATGAGCCCTTGGTAGAGCTGGCCAAAATTAGTTTACAGGCCGAATTGGGCGCCCAATCCTTGCATTACTTGCAGCAAGCCTCAGATCTTGCCAATCAAACTACGGAAATCCCGCGCCCCAGCCTGAACTGGGTACATGACCAACTTGAGAAACTGCAGACAGAAGCGACAAAGCGAGCCGCCATTTGAAACACTAAGCAGTTCCTAAGCTTACAAACTTTTGATTAGTTAACAAACAGTTGTAATGCTTTCTAACAAGTTTGTGATTGCAAAAGGAAGCAAGTATTTTCATAGTTTGGGGTTTGCACTAAAAGCTCCTAACTCGCGCAACATGCGCCATGGACGATAAAAAACGGGAAACAATAAAAGTGAAAGTAAATAAACTAGTCATTGCTATGGCCATCGCCGGCCTAAGCGCCTGCAGCAGCATCCAAAAGGCGCCTTCCAACACAACAACATTAGTTGAAAGTGTTGCCAACCAGGGAACAGAGTTGGTTATTCCCTATAAAAAATACCGATTAGCGAATGGCTTGACCTTGATTGTCCATGAGGATAACTCCGATCCTCTGGTACATGTTGATGTTACTTATCATGTTGGTTCCGCCCGCGAAGAGTTGGGTAAATCAGGCTTTGCGCATTTCTTCGAACATATGATGTTCCAAGGCTCTGAAAACGTCGCCGATGATGAGCATTTTAAGATTGTTACCGAGGCCGGTGGCACCATGAACGGCACCACCAATTCAGATCGTACCAATTACTTTGAAACCGTGCCGGTTAACCAATTGGAAACCATGCTGTGGTTGGAAGCGGATCGCATGGGTTTCTTGCTGGATGCGGTAACCCAGGAAAAATTTGAGGTTCAGCGTGAAACCGTCAAAAACGAACGGGGTCAACGTATCGACAATCAACCCTATGGACGCTTAGGAGAGCGAGTTGCCCAGGCCCTTTATCCCGAAGGGCATCCCTATTCCTGGCCGGTGATTGGCTGGATGGATGATTTAAACCGGGTCAATGTTAACGACCTCAAAGCCTTCTTCCTGCGCTGGTATGGGCCAAACAATGCCACTCTGACCGTAGGTGGTGACGTTAAAGCCGAAGAGGTACTGGCCCTGGTTGAGAAGTACTTTGGCTCTATTCCGGCAGGCCCTGAAGTAGAACCTATGGCTAAGCCTAAAGTCAGTCTGGATAATACCCGTTATATTTCCATGGAAGACAATGTGCACCTGCCCTTAGTGTATATTGCCTACCCCACAGTACATTTGTTCCACGCAGATGAAGCCCCTTTGGATGTACTGATGCAGATCATCGGTTCTGGCAACAATTCGCTGCTTTACCAGAACCTGGTGAAGAATCAACTGGCAGTACAGGCCTCTGCCGGCCACGGCTGTTCTGAATTAGCTTGTCAATTTACGCTTTTCGCCTTGCCTCACCCAGCGTCAGGTAAAACCCTGGCTGATATGGAGAGCATTATCCGTAATAGTCTGGCCGAGTTTGAGCAGCGCGGCGTAACCGACGATGACTTGGCAAAAATCAAAGCAGAAATGCTGTCTGACGCGATATTTGGCCTGCAATCTGTCCATGGCAAAGTGGCACAATTGGCCAACTATGAGACCTTGCTGGGCAACCCCAATTACATTAACGAGCAGGTGGATCGCTATAAACGCGTCAACAAAGAAGACGTGATGCGAGTCTATAACACCTACATCAAAGGCAAGCCTTCTGTGGTGATGAGTGTGGTACCCAAAGGCCAGACACAACTTGTGGCCGCAGCAGATAACTTCACCCTGCCGAAACCACTAGAAATGGGCCCGTCCACCACCACCGCGGATGACTTGCACGTCAGGGTAGCCAAAGACGACTTTGACCGTTCCATTCGCCCTGCTCCGGGCGCAAATCCTGCAGTGGCCGTGCCACAGTACTGGCAGGAAAACTGGGAAAATGGCATTGAAGTACTTGGCACCCACAATGACGAAACGCCAACCACATCTCTGTTGCTGAAGATTCGCGGCGGCAACTACCAACAAAACCTGGATAAAGCCGGAGTAGCGAGTATTCTGGCCGCCATGCTAACCGAGTCGACTCAGTCTCGCAGCAGTGAGCAGATGACCCGTGAGCTGGAAAAGCTGGGTAGTAGTATTCGGGTGTCGGCCGGAGACGAAAATCTCAACGTATTTGTTAACAGCCTGAGTGAGAACCTGCCAGCGACGCTCACCTTACTGGAAGAATACCTGTTTGCACCTGCTTTCAATCAAGATGACTTTGCTCGCATTCAGAAGCAACGCATCGAAGGGGTTAAAAATGCCCAAAAAGATGCAGGTTATCTGGCCAGCAAAGCCACCAGACAACTTATGTACGGTAACAGCATTGCCGGACTGCCTGACGGCGGTACAGAGCAAACGTTGGCCAGTATCAGTCTGGATGACGTGAAAGCCTTCTACAACACCTGGTTTAAACCTGCGGGTGGCGAGATGATCCTGGTGTCCAGCCTGGACAAGGCTGAAGTATTCTCGGCCATGCCTAAGCTGAGAGCCTGGCAAGGACAAGCCCCAAAGACCGCGCCCAGCATTGGTAAGGCGCAGTTTGAGCCGGGTGTTATTTACCTGGTAAATAAAGACGAAGCGGCACAATCTGCAATCCGCGTCGCTAAACCTGCGCTACCCATAGATATTACCGGCGAATACTACCGCGCTGGCCTGATGAACTTCCCACTGGGAGGGGCATTTAACAGCCGCATCAATATGAACCTGCGTGAAGACAAAGGCTATACCTATGGGGCCTGGACAGGTTTCTGGGGAGACCAATACATGGGAACTTTCTCGGCCTCTGCCGATGTGCGTGCTGATGCCACACAAGCCGCTCTGGCTGAGTTCTACAAAGAGATTAGCCAGTACGCCGAAAAGGGGATCAGTGACGAAGAACTAAGCTTTATGCGTCTGGCCATCAACCAAAAAGATGCCCTTAAGTATGAAACGCCGCGCGCCAAACTGGGTTTCCTGGCGCAAATTCTGGAATTTGACCTAAAGCCAAGCTTTGTCAAAGAGCGTTCGGCCATTGTTGATAACATCAGTAAAGCGGAAATCAATGCCCTGGCAGCCAAGCATCTTAAACTGAATGAAATGCTGACAGTGGTGGTAGGTGACGCCAAAACACTTAAACCTGAGCTGGAAAAACTCGGCCGTAAAGTGGTTGAGTTCAAGCTTTAACCCCTATGCATGAATAGAAAACGGCCCAATTGGGCCGTTTTCTATTGCTGATAAGGGCTTAATTTGGCCGTCAGGACATGGTCCCGCCATCGGCCATTAATCTTTAAATAGCGCTTGGCCAGGCCTTCCTGCACAAACCCCAAGCGCGCCAACAAACGCGCACTAGGTTTATTTTCGGGCAAATAGTTAGCCATAATTCGATTCAACGTTAACTGCGCGAAAATATACTCAATACAAGGTGAGAGCATTTCAAACATCAGTCCCTGCCCTTGAAAACGATGATCTATCGAGTAGCCCAAATAGCAGGCCTGAAAAGGGCCACGCACAATCTGGCTAAAGCAAGCCTGCGCGACTAATTGCCCACTCTGATGCTCAAATGCCACCAGCGGCAGCTGACAGCCAGCCTGATAATCAGTAAAACGCTGCGCAATCCGCGCTTTGCATTGTGCGGGAGTAAAGTAGTCTGGCGCACGTAATGGCTCCCAAGGGGCGAGGTGCTCTTTGTTCTGCACCTCGTATTCGTGCTGCAGCGCCCATTCATGAGGGTACAACACTCTGATAGTCAACCTATCGGTTGCAAGCACCATATTCCCCGCTTTCATTATGATTTGGCCGATAACAACCAGGCCTGCTCATCCGCCGGGCATTTGCCCTTCAGGCCACCTTTAATGGCCTTTGACTCCAAGAGTTCAAGGGTAAACATATCCTGATAATGGGCTTTTACTTCCTCTGGCGACACAGAAAATGGGGGGCCACTGAGTAAGCTCTGGTCATACTCAAAGCTAATTAAAAGCTGGGGAGAAAATCCGCTGATGGCAGCCAGATGGCGGCTATACAGAATACGCTTGTCAGCCGGCAACGCGACCAAAGCGGCTCTATCGTATACAGCATCAACCAGCCCCAATGTATCAGCATCCACAGCAAAAATATCGCCGACCAGTATATCCAGTTGATGGGCGCTGTATCGGCTAAGCTGGCCAATTTGGGTAATGGTCGGTTCAACCCCAAGCTCAGCAAAAAGTTGCTCTACCGCCTGTTGTACCCACTCAGCACCGACCACCTTGAAACCTTGTTGAAGCAACCAGGCAATATCCAGACTTTTGCCGCACAGTGGCAGAAAAACCCGGTCACCGGGTTTTAACCCTAAACGACCAATATGCCTGACCAACTTGGGATGAGGCTCGGGTAAATGAAAGCCCAATTCGCTATTTTGCCATTTTTGCTGCCAGAAACTTGCTTGCACCGTCTGTCTCCCTGATTGTCAGGCTGCCATGATACTGAGTTTGAGGCTGTACGTCTTGCTGATGCACTTTGAGGCTAAAGGTATTGGTATTTCCTATATGTTGCCAGGAGACGGTGGTGCCAACAATACCGACCCTTTCGCTGAAGGTGAAAGCAAGGAAAACCAATGGATAGTGGAAGGACCGCACCTGATGCTCATCACACCAGACAAGGCGCTACTGGACGCTTTGCCTACCGCTCCTTACTACTGAGGACCATACGTAATGTGGAAAGGAACTCCCTATGCCCACATCATGATCCCGGTAGGTAAACGGCCCTGACAAGCAAGCAATAAAAAAGGGCCACACGGCCCTTTTTTCTATTCAGTTTTTCCCTGAATTACAGGTACTCAACCTCAATAATTTCATATTCCACAACACCGGCAGGCGTCTGAATCTGTACAACGTCATCCAGACTTTTACCAATCAAACCACGGGCGATAGGTGAATTAACGGAGATCAGGTTGTTTTTGATATCCGCTTCATCATCGCCCACGATGCGATAGGTAATTTCGCTTTCGGTATCCAGATTCAGCAAAGCAACGGTTGCACCGAAAATCACCTTGCCGTTATTAGCCATCTTGGTGACATCAATAATCTGTGCCACCGACAGTTTGGCTTCAATATCCTGAATACGTCCTTCGCAAAAGCCCTGCTGCTCTCGAGCAGCATGGTACTCGGCGTTCTCTTTAAGATCGCCGTGTTCACGGGCTTCGGCTATGGCCTGGATAATCTGAGGACGCTTAACCGACTTCAGATGGTTCAGCTCTTCGCGCAGCATTTGTGCGCCCTTAGCTGTCATGGGTATCTGTTGCATTAACGACTTACTCTCTCGTGTAATTCCTGTACGGAGCTTACCCGGGCCCGGTCATCGGCTTCCTGGGCATGCATGGTAGCAAACGCTGCATTCATAGTGGTGGTATACGCCACTTTATTCAAGAGTGCTTCGCGACGAATGTACACGGAATCGTTAATTGCCTGACGCCCTTCGGTAGTATTGATGATGTAGCAGTACTCACCGTTTTTGATGGCGTCGACAATATTAGGACGCCCTTCAGACAGTTTGTTGACCACTGCACACTCAAGACCGGCCTCGGTAATCACCTGCGCAGTCCCTCTGGTGGCTTCCAGCTTAAAGCCTTTGGCCAGCATGGCCTTCGCCAATTCAACCAGACGACGCTTGTCGTTTTCACGCACAGACAACAACGCCTTACCACGCTTAGGCAATGGTGCGCTGGCACCCAGGTTTGCCTTGGCATAGGCCTCTTCGAAGCTGTCACCCACGCCCATTACCTCACCGGTAGAGCGCATTTCAGGGCCTAGCAACGGGTCAACACCATGGAACTTGGCAAAAGGAATCACCACTTCTTTTACTGAGTAGTAAGGCGGAATAATTTCCTTAGTAACACCTTGCTGTACCAGGGTCTGTCCCACCATAGCCCGCGCTGCCACCTTGGCCAGGGCCACACCCGTCGCCTTAGAAACGAAGGGCACGGTACGGGCAGCACGAGGGTTAACCTCAATCAAGTACACTTCGCCGCCTTTAACCGCAAACTGGGTGTTCATCAGACCCACTACACCCAATTCCAGCGCCATGGCTTTTACCTGATCGCGCATCTTATCCTGAATGGCTTTGTCCAGGCTGTAAGGAGGCAATGAACAGGCTGAGTCACCTGAGTGAACACCGGCTTGTTCGATGTGCTCCATGATACCGCCAATCACCACATTCTCGCCGTCGCAAATGGCGTCAATATCCACTTCGATGGCGTCATCCAGGAAGCGGTCCAACAATACCGGAGAGTCGTTAGACACTTTTACCGCTTCATTCAGATAGCGCTTCAGATCTTTAATGTCGTAAACGATTTCCATGGCACGGCCGCCCAACACGTAGGAAGGACGAACCACCAGCGGGAAGCCGATACGCTCTGCCTGTTCCAACGCTTGCTCAACATTGCTGACCGTTGCGTTGGCTGGCTGTTTCAGATTCAGCTTATGCACCATTTGCAGAAAACGCTCACGGTCTTCGGCACGGTCGATG
>NZ_JAFKCS010000170.1:0-1190 GCF_017255015.1 Bowmanella yangjiangensis
TAACGCCAACGACGGTATTTCGCTGCTGCAGGTCGCAGAGGGCGCGCTACAAAGCGTGACCGACGCCCTGCAGCGCATCCGTTCGCTCGGCCTGCAGGCAATGAATGGTTCCAACGGCGCCAGCGAGCGCCAGGCACTCGACCAGGAAGCGCAGCAACTGCTGCAGGAGATCGACCGGGTCAACGAGACCACCACCTTCGCCGGCCGCAAGGTCTTCGCCCAGGGCCAGTCCTCTGCCCTCGGCGACCTGGACCAGCGCGCCGTGCTCAACTCGCTCAAGGGCTTCTGGATCAGCGAAGGAGAACAGCGCGTCTTCGACGCCTTCGGTCTGCGCGCCGACGGCGCCGAGCTGAAAATCACCTTCAGCAACGACAGCAGCAGCCAGGCTCTGGCGTCGGTCTCCTCCAGCGGCGCGGATGGCAACGGTCGCGTGCTCAATCAGGTGCTCAACGTCAACCTCGCGTACTTCGACGCCAGCTCGCTACCCGACGGCGGCAGTTACCCGCAGTACACCGACCGCGTGATTGCCCACGAGATGACCCATGCGGTGATGGGCCGCACCATGAACTTCGCCGCCGGCCTGCCCGCCTGGTTCATCGAGGGTGCCGCAGAAGCCGTACAGGGTGCGGACGAGCGCCTGGCCGCCGACACCGCCGGCGGTACCAATACCACGGCGATCGTCAGCGCCTTCAATGCCGACGACGTCAGCGGCTCCGCAGGCTACTCCGGCGGCTATGCGGCGGTGCGCTACATGCATGCCAGCATCAAGGCCGAGGGTGGCAAGGGCATCAAGGACATCATGGGCTACCTGAACAGCAATCCCGGTTCCACGCTGGACCAGGCGCTGAGCAATGCCAGCCATGGCGCGTTCACCGGACTCGCAGACTTCCAGAGCCAGTTCAGCAGCGACGCGGCTGCCTACGTGGCGGGCCTCGACCTGAGCAACGCCGACACCGGCGCCATCGGCGGCCTGGACGCGGACGGCGGGCCGACGCTGACGGCCGAGAACGTGCTGCTCAATCAGGGTACCGGGGTCCCCGGCTCGCAGGGGTTCCGCCTCGTCGAACCGACCCTGTTCAACGACACGGCGGTCGGCGGCAGCGCCCTGACGCAGTTCCAGGTCGGCGCCGAGGCCTACGAAACCATTCAGATCGGCCTGGGCGCGTTCAATGTCGACACCCTGGCGCTCG
>NZ_JAFKCS010000170.1:1200-1695 GCF_017255015.1 Bowmanella yangjiangensis
CGGCCTGGCGGTGATGGACATCGACGACGCCCTGGCCTACATCGACCGCCAGCGAGGCTACATGGGCGCGGTGCAGAATCGCCTGGAGTCGACGATCAGCAACCTGCAGAACATCGCCGAGAACACCGCAGCCAGTCGCTCGCGCATCCTCGACACCGACTTCGCCAACGAGACCGCCAACCTCGCCTCGCGGCAGATCATCCAGCAAGCCGCGCAGAGCATCCTCGCCCAGGCCAACCAGCGCCCGCAGGCGGTACTCGAACTGCTGGCCTGAGCCCTGCGCAATCCGTCGCAAGCCTTGCGCCAAGAAGCGCAATTAATCGCCCGCATACACGACAGCGCGAAATTTTCAGGCGTTTTTCCCGTAAGTATTGCCATCATTCCCTACCGAACGTAGGGTTAGCGACATGAACACTGCACATACCCTCATTCTGATGCGGCAACACCGCTGCCTGCGCCTGGTCAGCCCACGACTGCGTGGCTGAATCCTCGTCT
>NZ_JAFKCS010000171.1 GCF_017255015.1 Bowmanella yangjiangensis
GTCATGCGGAGATTCGGCCGGAACATCTGGAGTTGCCGGGTGCCCAGGCATAGGCCTGGCATATATCACCTGAGTGCAGCCGGCGTGGTGCCGGCGTAGTACATAGCGGGGAGGGTGATTTGCGCTGACTTTGCAGCGGTCTGTTGTCGCTAGTGGCAGCCAGTGCAGGAACCACTGCCACCCACAAGCTGAATAGGGCCCATGTCCACCTGGCCTGTGGGTAGAGAACCGCCGCCGAAGCCGGGGAAAAAAGGCCGACTCGCTCCGCCGCCACCTCCTCCGCTGCCACTACCTGGCGCCGGGGCATCTTCAGGGTTTCTGAGTGTGCCCGGACCTTCGCCATCGCCAAAGTTAATCGGAACCCAGAGTTGGGTGGGAGAGCCGCTGTAACGGAATGTAGTCCACTGTGACCCGTTGGTGATGGTGACTGTATCGCCAGGCCGCCATTGGTTGACGACGCTGTTGACCGTGGAACGTATGAAGGTGATCGGCCCGCTCAGTTCATCCAGAGCAGTCATGTCCATAGAACAGTACGAGCAGAACCAGCGGTCATAGGATGCGGCAATTGCCACAGTGAAGAGCGCCAGGAAGACGGTGGTGAGAAGTCCATTTCGGGTGATCACTGTGTGCATGCTTTGTGGTAGTTGATCAGGGCCTGGTTTTCCGCTTCCAGGATCTGGTGCTGGTACAGCTTCTGCCGTTCCTGCTCCAGTAGTTTTTCAAGCGACGGGGCACCTTCGAAGCGCTGCCGGTAGATCAGCTCGGCGGTGTAGAAGTCGGTGTAGGCAGCTTGATTTTGTAGCTGTGGATTGTCGGGATCGAACCGGTAGTTGGCGCGGATGACATAGGCGCCTGGGTGGCATTGGCTTGCAGCTTTGTCGATATAGTCGCGCTGCATGTCTAGCCAAGGGTCTGGTTCGTCAGGGGAAAGCGGTGGGTTGGGGTTCTCGGCGATGGCCATGGCTACCTGGGCGGCTGCCAATCCGGCATCTGCCGCCGCTTTCATGCGCTCCACCCAGTTCTCTTGGGAGAGCACACCCAGCTCCAGGCATTCGCTTCGGGGAGGGTAGCCCTCCGTTGCCGCGTCGCTGGGCGGATTCTGCTGCCGGAGATAACACATATGCAGCAGGTTGGCCGCCATGTAGTCGCCCTCCGGCGAAGCTTTGGCATCAAGCTCGGCAAGTGTTTCCTTCACTGGGCCCTGTATGAACCTCAGCTCGGATCGCCAATCGGCATAGTCCAGTTTCTTCTGGTTTATGGCGGTTCTGGGGTGTTGCGGGGGATGTGTGCTTTCGGGCTGAGCTTGGGTTGGATGCGAGATGGCAGGAGGCGGTGATAACCGTCCGGCGGTCTCTGTCTGTGCAGACCAGAGCGCTCTGACCGGCGACGGCTTCTGCATGGTAGGGAGGGCCAGGATGGAGAACACGGCGATGAAGCTCGTGAGTCCAACGAGCAGGAAGATCAATAGGGGTTTCTTGAGCATGGCGTTATTTCAGATATCAGGAGATTGGCTTCTGACAGAAGTGGTGATGCAGGCTCTTTGGATATAGATCGCCATGCTAATGATAATTGTTTGCGTTTGCAAGTTGTTGTCCATCCCCTCTTCTGAGGCTTTGCTCGCGACTGCAGCGACATCGTAAATGTGAGAAGAGCTGGACGTCCTCGTTGGCCGTGCTGCTTAAG
>NZ_JAFKCS010000172.1 GCF_017255015.1 Bowmanella yangjiangensis
CTCGTGGTAGACCAGCGGCAGCGGCATACGCTCAGTGCTCATCGAATCGATGGCATATGGTCGCAGCCAATCGAGGCAATCGCCATGCCCCTGTTCGACAGCGGCTGCGGAGGACCGCTGCCAGGGCGTGGATGATTCGGCGGCGGCTTATTTCCCCGGCCACACGCGCATCACGCGATACGGCGGTTTACCGCTATCGCTGCCCCCGGTGAAGGCCGGGGTTCTGTACAGCTGATTGACCGAGATGTACAGCCAGCCGTCGTGACCCACATGCACGCTGTCCGGCCAGTCCAGTCGCGCGTCGCGCACCAGTGGCTCGAGTGTGCCATCGCTATCGAGCCGGTCGATGCCATTGTCGTTGAGGTTGGTGAAGAAGTGCCGGCCCTTGGCGTCGGTAGCGGCGCCATCGGAAACGGGCTTGGCTCCGACGCGCTGGATGGCCGCCGCGATCTGCTCGTCGCTGGCGCCGTCACGCAGCAGCTCGCTGGGCAGCGAGTACCAGGTCTTGCCGTTCATGGCGCCGAAGTACAGGGTGGCGTGGTCGGCCGACAGGGTGATTGGGTTGACCGCCACGTTGGCGGGCTTGCCCTGGAACTGGATCGGCACGCCGCCGATGACCATCCTGGCGTCGGGCTCGGCCTGCAACGCAGCATGGCCGCTGAAGCGCCGCGCCTTGCCGCTGCTGATTTCGACGGCGATCAGGCCGGGGTTGGCGATGTCCGCCAGGTAGATCCAGCCAGCGTCGTCGTCGACGGCCAGGTCCTGGATGAAGCTGCCTTTGGGGGCAACATCGGCGGGCAGTTCGATGCGATACAGCTCGCTGCCCGTGGCGACATCGAAGCCCCACAGACGTGTCTTGCCCAGGTTCAGGCCCATGTCCGTTATCCACAGGCGGTTCTTGCCATCGATGGCGATGCCCAGCGGCGTATCGATCTGCGCATCGTTGGCAGCGGCGGTGCCGCGTTGCAGCGTGCTGCTGGGCCAGGGCTTGTAGCTGTCGCGGCCGGTGATTTCGATCAGTTGAGCGGCAGCCGGCGCACCCAGGGGATGGACCGTGGCAAACACCCGGTCGTCTGCGCTGGGGGCGACGTTGCCGGGGCGGATCGGCAGTTCGGCGACCACTTCCAGATCGCCGACCTGGGCGGCAAGGGCCGAGTTGACGAAGGCTATGGAAAGGGCCAGCAGGGAGGCGCTGGCGGCCCGGCGGATGGGGCGAGAAAGAGAGGTCATTACAGGTTTCCTGTTGTGCGCTGGGACAGGCGAATGCGCTACACGAGCGTTATCCGTCGTTGCGGCTGCCCCGCTGATCGATGGCGACGAATGTTCGCCCTGAAGCCGGCAGGCAGTGAGGATTAGTCTGGCTTTATCGGCAAAGGCGAAAAAGACGGGCTGCGTTGAACCTCTTTCAATCTGCGCGAGAAAGTCGTCACGCCACGCAGAACCGCATCACCACGACATGCAGCACGTGCGGCGGCCGCAGGGCGAGGGACTGCGCTGGAGACTGTCCGCGACGCCGCCACCCGGCGATCGTGCCGGCGGCATTTCTCCATGGGCAGACAATGCCTGGCGCGAAGGGTGTGATCCAGGCGGCATACAATGAGTGTCCAGCGAGTCGACGCTATCTGCTCGCCGCCAATCGAGAAACTGTCATGCCCCTGATCGAAACCGCTACCGAACGCCTG
>NZ_JAFKCS010000173.1 GCF_017255015.1 Bowmanella yangjiangensis
TTCTGACCTGGACGACGCTACGCGCGCCCAGTTGGAGCACGGTGAGCGTGTAACCGAGCTGATGAAGCAGAAGCAATACAGCCCGCTGAATGTAGCAAGAATGGCTGTATCTCTGTTTGCCGTTGAAAAAGGCTTCCTGAAAGATGTTGAGCTGAAAAAGGTCCTGGACTTTGAATCTGCTTTGCATGCTTACATGGACAGCGAATACGCCGAGCTCATGAACACTATCAATAGCACGGGTAACTACAACGACGAGATCGAAGCAACCTTGAAAGAAGCCTTGGGCAAATTCAAGGAAACGCAGACTTGGTAATAACTGGATGCGCTTAGGCGCATCCATCGTTGAGTAATCGGGAGAGTGTCATGGCCGGTGGTAAAGAGATAAAAGGTAAGATCGGGAGTATTAAGAATACTCAGAAGATCACCAGCGCTATGGAAATGGTTGCCGCCTCCAAGATGAAGAAGGCGCAAGACCGTATGGCTTCCAGCCGTCCATACGCTGACAACATGCGAAGCGTGATTGGTCACCTTGCCAACGCCAACCTTGAGTACCGTCACCCTTATTTGGAAGAGCGTGATATCAAGGCCGTAGGTTACATCGTTATCTCTACCGACCGCGGTTTGTGTGGTGGTTTGAACACCAACGAATTCAAGGCGGTAGTGAAAGATGCCAAAGCCTGGCAGCAAAAAGGTGCACAAGTGCACTTTGCTGCGCTGGGTTCAAAAGCCTGCAGCTTTTTCAACCGTTTTGGCGGTAAGGTATTGGCAGCGGAATCGGGAATCGGTGATGCGCCTAGTGTTAAAGACGTGATTGGCTTGGTTAGAGTCATGCTGAGCGCCTTTGACAATGGCGAGATCGATCGTCTGTATCTGGTATATAACAACTTTGTGAATACCATGACTCAGACCCCCAAGATCAGTCAATTGCTACCTTTGCCCAAGTCTGACGACAAAGCATACAAGCACCGTTGGGATTACCTGTACGAGCCGGATCCAAAACCCATTTTGGATATGCTGTTGGTTCGTTATGTGGAATCTCAGGTATATCAGGGTGTAGTTGAAAACGCCGCCTCTGAACAGGCGGCAAGAATGGTTGCAATGAAAGCCGCTACAGATAATGCGGGCAACCTGATAGATGAACTACAACTGATCTACAACAAGGCCCGTCAGGCAGCGATTACGCAGGAAATCAGCGAAATCGTCAGCGGCGCCGCGGCTGTGTAGGCAAAGGTTTAAAATTAAGAGGACAAATTATGAGTCTAGGTAAGGTCGTCCAGATAATCGGTGCCGTTGTGGATATTGAATTTCCACAGTCCGCGGTTCCAAAGGTTTACGATGCACTGAAAGTTACCTCTGGTGACTTGAATGGGTTGACGCTGGAAGTTCAGCAGCAACTGGGTGGTGGCGTAGTCCGTACAATCGCTTTGGGCACCACCGACGGTTTGCGTCGTGGTCTTGAAGTGGAAAATACCGGTGCACCTATCATGGTTCCAGTAGGTAAAGCTACCCTGGGACGGATTATGGATGTGCTGGGTAACCCTATTGATGAAGCGGGTCCCATTGGTGAAGAAGAACGTATGTCTATTCACCGTGAAGCGCCAAGCTATGAAGATCAGTCCAGCTCTGTAGAATTGCTGGAAACAGGCATCAAGGTAATCGACTTGGTATGCCCATTCGCCA
>NZ_JAFKCS010000174.1 GCF_017255015.1 Bowmanella yangjiangensis
CGAAGACGCCGCTGATCTTGCGCCGGCGCAGTGTCTCGTCGCGCAGCAGGATGCGCTCGGGCAGGTAGCGTTCCAGCTCCGCGAGCACCTCGCCCAGCGGACGCTGGTTGAAGATCAGCTTGCCGCGCTGCCAGGCACTGGCGCTGCTCGGGTCCAGCGCCTGCACCGCACCCGGCGCCACCCCGGGTCGATAGCTCACGCGCTGCCCCACGCCGAGGCGCAGCGGTGCGGCGCCACCGCTGGCCACCTGCACCACGCCCTCGCTGACCGTCACCTGCGCCTGCGCGCCATGCAGGTCCACGTCGAAGCGTGTCCCCAGCGCCTGCACCTGACCGTCCCCGGCGCTCACCACGAAAGGCCGCTGGCGATCCTTGGCCACCTCGAACAGCGCCTCGCCGCGGTACAGGCGCACATCGCGCCGCGTGGTGCTGAAATCCACCGACAGGGCACTGCCGCTGTTGAGCCACACCCGGCTGCCGTCATCCAGCTGCACCAGGCGTCGTTCTCCGACGGCGGTACTGTGGTCGGCATACAGCCCGACCAGGGTGCGCGGCGCCGCCAGCAGGCCGAGCAGCAGTGCCAGGCACAGCACCGCGGCCATGGCCGGCAGGCGCCAGCTGCGCTGCGCGGTCCGGCGATGGCGGGCCGCCGCCTGGGTGTGCCCCAGCGCCTGCCACAGCACCTCGGCTTCGCGGGCCGCATGTTCGTGCGCCGCGCTCTGCCTGCGCCAGCGCTGGAACTCCGCACGCTCCCTGGCCCCCGCAGTGCCACTGTGCAGGCGCAGCAGATGATCGACGGCCTGATCGTCCAGGCTGAGAGGCTCGACCTCGCTCATCGCTCACCTCCCTGCTGGCTGCGCCACTGGCGGCAATGACGCATGGCCTGGGCCAGGTACTTGCCGACCATGCTCTCGGACACCCCCAGGCGCCGTGCGATCTGCGCGTGAGTCAGGCCGTCGAGGCGATTGAGCAGCAAGGCCTCGCGCGCCTTGGCCGGCAACTGTGCGAGCGCCGCATCGAGCTGCACCAGGCTTTCCCGCGCCAGCAGGTGCTTTTCCGGTGCCGCCAGCGGATCGCTGAGCTCATCGAGCACGTCCTCCTCCACGTGCAGCTCGGCCAGGCGGCTGTCACGGCGCAGGTTGTCGATGGCCAGGTTGCCGGCGACGCGGAACAGATAAGCGCGCGGGTTCTCCACGCGCTGCTCGTCCGGATGATCGGCCAGGCGCAGCCAGGTGTCCTGCGCGACGTCCGCCGCACGCTGGGAGTCGCCCAGGCGCCGGGACAGGAAGCGCAGCAGATCCCCGTAGTGGGTCTGGAAGCTGTGCAGCAGGGAGGAGGGAGCGCGGCGCCGCATGAGGATCGCAAGGTTCTCGAAGGCCCGGCGCATGCCGGACCGCTGAAAGGGGCCGCCAGCATACACGCAATCGAGAATAGTTATCACCAGCATGAAGCCGATCGCCCGCACGTCACCGGGATCATGCCGCGCGCTGCAGTTCATGGCGCAGCCAAGCGGCCAGGCGTTCGCTGCGCGGGTCGTCCCGCCGCGCCCAGAGCGCCAGACGAGCCGGCGTGTCGATGAAACCCCAGGGCGCGCTCAGGCGCCCGGCAGCCAGGTCGTCGGCTACCAGCAGTTGCGGCGCGATGGCCACGCCGAGCCCGGCGGCAGCGGCCTCCAGCAGGT
>NZ_JAFKCS010000175.1 GCF_017255015.1 Bowmanella yangjiangensis
TGGCCGATCGCTACAGCGAGGCCGACGCCCCGTTCGCCGGCTTCCTCACCAAACCGGTGACCCCACGCCAGCTGATCGCCAGCATCCTCAGCGCACGTCACGGCGACAGTCGCGCCCTGCCCGTTCCGGGCTACAAGCTGGGCCAGCGCCTGCAGGGCCTGCGCCTGCTGGTGGTCGAGGACAACGCCCTCAACCGTCAGGTGGCGCGCGAACTGCTGATCGGCGAAGGTGCCGAGGTCAGCCTGGCGGAAGGTGGTCTGCAGGGCGTCGAACTGGCGCTGGGCAGCGAACCGCCATTCGACGCCATTCTCATGGACATCCAGATGCCCGATATCGACGGGCTGGAAGCGACACGGCGCATCCGCCAGCAGTCGGGTCAGCCGACGCAACCCATCATCGCCATGACCGCCAACGCGTCGAACAGCGACCGCGACTCCTGCCTCGCGGCCGGGATGAACGACCATGTGGGCAAGCCCATCGATATCGAAAAGCTGGTCGCCGTGATCCGCACCTGGTGCGGCCTCGACGACGCTGCAGCGAGCGACCCGCAGCCGCCGGGCAAAGTGGAAGGTGCCGAAGCCATCCTCAAGCGCTTCGGCGGCAACCTGAACCTGCTGCGCTCGATGCTGGTCCTGCTCCCGGACGAACTGAACAAGCAGCTGACGCAACTGGAGGCGCACCGGCAGGCACGAGACCTGCCGGCCATGCTCAAGGACCTGCATACCCTCAAGGGCACTTCCGGCACCATGGGCGCCATGGAGCTGTCCGCCCGATTCGCCGAGCTGGAACGGCGCTTCGCCCAGACCCCGGACAGCGCCTATGGCGACGATGACTGGCTGAGCGAGCTCAAGCAGTCGCTGCAGGAGAGCCACGCCCGTCTGCAGGCGATGTTCGCCATCCCCACAGAGCCGGCCAGCCCTGCACCGCCTACGACCACTGGATTGTGGACGCAGGAGGTGGAAGCGCTTAAGGTACAACTTGATACGGGCAACCTTGCAGCGCTGGAGACCGTGCAGGCACTCGCTGCCCATGCACCGCAACATCTCGACAGCCTGTTCGATGCGCTGCGTCAGGCCGTGACCTCCCTTGACTTCGAGCGAGCCAAGCGATTGCTTCAAGATTTACAGCACTCTGCCATAGGGGATTGATTTGGAGCGCCTGAAACCGTTTTTCCATGGACGCCCAAAACTGCTGGTGGTCGATGACCAGCCAATCAACATCCGGGTTCTGCACGAGCTGTTTCGTCCCGAGTGCGATGTCTTCATGGCCACCCATGGCGAACAGGCACTGACCATCAGCCGTGAACTGCACCCTGACCTGATCCTGCTCGACGTGGTCATGCCCGGCATGGACGGCTATGAAGTCTGTCGGCGCCTCAAGGCCAACCCCGAAACCAGTGAGATCCCGATCATCTTCGTCACCGGCAAGAGCCATGAGGACGATGAAGCCACGGGCTTCGAGCTCGGCGCGGTGGATTACATCCGCAAGCCCTTCAACGCGCTGGTGGTCCGCGCTCGCGTGATCAACCACCTGCGCCTGAAACTGCAAGGCGACTACCTGCGTCAGATGGCCCTGATCGACGGCCTGACCAGCATTCTCAACCGCCGTGGCTTCGACGAGCGCTTCGACGCGGCCAGAGCGCAGGCCCAGCGCGAGCAGAAGCCGCTGTC
>NZ_JAFKCS010000176.1 GCF_017255015.1 Bowmanella yangjiangensis
TACGCTGTTCTCGGCGCTGTTGACTGCTGCTTCCATCACACGCAGATCGCCTTCGGCAACCCGTTGGGCGATACGGTTGAGGTCACTTGGTTCAGCACCCAGGGAGCGCAGAAGATGGCGGCTTATCAGGTGGCCGAGAATGGCCGCGACGAGGAAGCTGGCTATGGTAATGGCGATGAGCGTGTTGCGTTGGCTCAGGTAGTGGGCCTCATTGGCCGCCACACGCTGCTTGGCCATCTCGTTGGTATGCTCAAGGTATCCCGCGATCATTTGGGTCAACTCTTCGAGAAGCGGGGTGCATTGCTCTTTGACCAGATGTTTGGCTTCGGTGTCTTCGCCATTGAACAGGTGTTCTGCGATGGTGAAGGCAACTTTGCTGTAGCGCCCTTCAACTTCTTCGATGCGCATGAGCAGGTCATGCCCGGCGGCAGAGGCGTCTGCGTGTGTGGTGATTGCCTGGCGCAATGCAGCGAAACTGTCGTCTACGGCCTTTTCATGCTCGGCGATGAAGGCCCTCCGTTGTTCGCGCTCCGAAGGCTCGAAATTGAGGGCCAGGTTTCTCAGCGCAATAGCCCTCTCCTTGACCGAATCGCTGACCTTGCTGGCGAGTCTTGCGCGCGTCTCCACGCCGTTGACGTAAGTGGAGAAATCCTGTTCTGCCGAGGCAAGGTTATACAGCGAAACACCGGCAATCAGCAGCATCAGCGCCAGGAGGCAGGCATAGCTGGCATAAAGCAGGGTGCGAATGGAATAACCAGCGGCAAGGAATGACATAAGGCACCTGCTGTTAGGGGTTAGACCTACGAGCAGACCGATCAGACGAACCGTGCGACAGCAGGGGCCAAGGTCTGCCTCAATGCATCCTGCGTTCGATCACTTGTCCTGCGGGATGTTCTCTGGAAGCCTGAGAGTTGAGCAACCCTTGCCTCAATCGGCCACCGCTTTAAGCGAGTGTAGATCAGATGTCGAGCAGTTGCCGTGGCTCCCGGGGGGCAGCAAGGCAACTGTCAGCGCTGATCGAGAGACAGGCCTTCATTGAGAGGTGAGGTACCAGGCCCAGGGTTCACTGCTTTCGTAGCGGGTGATCTGCTTGGTTTCCAGGTAGTTGTCCAGGCCCCATTCGCCCAGTTCACGGCCGATACCGCTGCGCTTCACGCCGCCCCAGGGCAGTTCGCTGAAGGTCGGTTGCGAACAGTTGATCCAGACGATACCGGCCTGCAGCCTGCGGGCGAGCCGTTCGCAGCGTTCGAGGTCGGCGGACATGACGGCGGCGGCCAGGCCGAACTCACTGTCGTTGGCCAGGCGCAGGGCGTCGGCCTCGCTGTCGAAGGGGTTGACGCAGACCACCGGGCCGAAGATTTCCTCGCGCCACAGGGCACAGTCCAGCGGTACGTCGGCGAACACCGTCGGCTGCATGAACCAGCCCTGCTCGAGGCCCGCCGGCGGCTTGCCACCGCAGACCAGGCGCGCGCCATCGGCGATGCCCTGGGCGATCGCGGCGCTGACCTTGGCGTGCTGGCCGGCGCTGACCAGCGGGCCCAGCAGCACGCCATCCTCCAGGCCGTTGCCGATGCGGATCTTCTGCGCTTCCTCGCTCAGGCGCTGCAGCAGATCGGGGTACAGCGCGCGTTCCACCAGCACGCGTGACGTGGCGGAGCAGACCTG
>NZ_JAFKCS010000177.1 GCF_017255015.1 Bowmanella yangjiangensis
GTTTGATTCTGTTCGGCTGCGCACCTAGCGTCGGATTCGTGCCGTGGCCCTGCTTGCCAACCTGCCGGCGAAGGCGGCGTGCAGGTCGGTGGTGGGCGGCGGGATGAAACGCAGGCGGGCGAACAGGTTGCGCAGGTGATGCTCCATCAGGGTTTCAGCACCGGCCTTGTCACCTTCGGCCAGCCGTTCGATCAGTCGCTGCTGCTCATCGCAGGCGCTTGCATCGTAGGGCTGGGTGCGGCTGAGCGCGACATGCAGGGCGGTCTGGCGCAGGAGCCTGGCGAGAAAATCCCGGAGCCAGGGGTTGTCCGCCAGCGTTGCCAGCTGAAGGTGCACGCCGCTCACGGCTTCGATCAGGCCCGCGTGGTCGCGTCGTTGCAGGCAGTCGCGCTGGCGTTGTACCTGCCCGCAGAGGTTTTCGAGTTCGGCCTGTTCCAGGCGGGCAGGGAGCAACCTGAGGATCTGCGTCTCGAGCGACAGGCGGGCCTGCAGCAACTTGCCGGCGCGTTTTGCGCAGGGGCGCGTCACCCGTGCGGGTTGGTTGGCTGGCAGTTCCACGGCGCCATCCTGCGCCAGACGTTGCAGCGCTCGCTGCACGGCGTTGCTGCTCAGGCCGAACAATTGGCCGAGCGTCGCCTTGTCCAGTGCTGCCGCCGGTGCCAGGCGGCGTTGCAGTATGGCGCCCTGCAGTGCCTCGTAGAGCGCCTGTTCCGGCGGCCTGCTCATGCCTTGCGGAGGCTGCTGCTGCGCGGGCGCTGGGCCAGGGGTGATGACTCGCATCGCTGAGGTTCTCCGAGGGCACGAGCAGTGTTCAGGTTTCTGGCAGTTGCAGCTGCAGGTCGAGACGGCTGCCTTCGTTGAGGATGTGCTGGCGCATGGCGCGGCTGGCCAGCTCGCTGTCACGGCGGCGAATGGCGCGCAGGATGGTTTCGTGCTCTTCGAGAACCTGCTCGGCGTGTTCAGGCTCGCGCAGGGTCGGGCCGTCGCTTTGCTCCAGCGCGCCAGCGGTCTGCTGGGACACGCTGAGGAAGATCGGGTTGGAGGTGATTGCCACCAGCTTGCGATGGAAGGCCGAGTAGGCCGTGCCCAACGCCTGCGAATTGCGTTCCTCCACCGCTTCGCGCATGTCCAGAACGAGCAGGCGCAGCTGGCTCAGCGCGCTGTCGTCGATCGACTGCGCCACCAGGCCGGCGATGAATGGCTCCAGGGCATAGCGCAGCTGCAGCACGTTCTCCAGGGTGGCCGAGCGCGGAATCGCTTGCCGGGCCGCGCCGTCGCGTTGCTGCGGCGAGCTGTCCAGCACCTGCACGCCCTTGCCCGGCAGGGAGCGCAGGACGCCCAGCGTTTCCAGCACGGTGATGGCTTCACGCAGGCTGGGGCGGCTGATCTGGAGTTGCTCGGCCAGCTCTCGTTGTCCTGGCAGCATCTGGCCCACGGCCCATTGTCCGCGCTCTATGGGCTCAAGGAGCTTCTGAACGATCGAATCGACTCGTTTGGATGAGGCGAACATTGAGCCTTCCCCTATGGTTGAAATCGTCTGTGGGCCGCCGTCATCCCCCAGGCGTCTGTCTTGCCGGGGCGAGCCAGTGGCGTGTGTGGGCTGCCGGAGGGCTCGGCGTTGCGTGCTTGTGCATGCTCGGCGATGCAGTGCTGGGCCCGAG
>NZ_JAFKCS010000178.1 GCF_017255015.1 Bowmanella yangjiangensis
ATATGTGCGTCGTACTGCACTTCGAAACGCTGGCGGATGAACTGCTCAAGCGCCGCGCGGCGGGCACTGTCGGGAGAAGCCAGGTGAAGTTCGTAACTGTCGCCACGACCGATGCGGGCAACGGGACGATCATGATGCGCCCAAGGTAGTTCCATGTGTGGAACCTCGCTGATGAACCTGGGAACGATTGTGTGGAGCCTGGCTTAACGTTGTATTAAGTGATGGAAAAACGCGGGATCACCCGCAAAGGGCGGCGGTGGACGGAGGGGCGGCAGGGGCATGAAGGTGATCACAGTTTGTGCCACTATCGGGCCTGCAACCCCGCCAAAGGCTTGCCATGCCCGGAGCACGGTGCTTTGCTGGCCGGCATTCGTGCGCAGACGACACACGACTTCAGATCAAGGATGACCCTCATGCCTGCAAGGCTCATTGCCCGGCGCAGCCTGTTCGCCTGCCTCCTGGCGCTGTTCGCTTCCACCTGCCAGGCGGCTGTGGTGGAGTGCTCGCTGAACACCGACCGATCACAGTTTGGCTCGCAGTTGGAGCTGGCCATCGATGGCGACGCCTGTGCCCAGTTCAGCGTCGGCTTCCTGTTCTATACGCAGCAGGAGTACGAGCAGAGTCGGCTCTGGTATGCCAGTGCGGCGGAGCAAGGTGTCACCCGTGCGGCATTCGAACTCGCCTTGCTGTACCGCGACCATCTGCTGGACGATCCTGGCGTTGAGCGGGTGCGCTGGATGAACATGGCAGCCGAGCAGGGGCTGGTGCATGCGCAGATCGAGCTGGCGTTCGACTACATCGAGAATCCTGGCGATAGCGCTGAGCGGGTCAGGGTCATGTCCTGGCTGGAACAGGCCGCGCAGCAGGGCGACGTCAAAGCCATGTACCTGCTGGGATGGCTCTACGGGAACGACGCCTCGGGCGTTCAGGACATGGCCAGCGACGACGAGCTGGGCATGCACTTCAGTCTGGCCGACGACAAGGCGCTGTACTGGACCTGCCAGGCGGCCGAGAGGGATGATGCCGACGCGCAGATGAGCCTCAGCGATGCCTACAGCTACGGGCGTGGCACCCGCGTCAACCAGGTGCAACGGCGGCTGTGGCTGGAGCGCGCGGCCAGCAACGGCAGCGAGGAGGCCCGTCAGTGGCTGGATACCAGCGACATGGCCTGGTACAGCCGCCTGGAGCGCTGGGTGAAATGGCAACTGGTGGATGAGACGGCGCGTTGCCCGGACGAGGCAATGGCGGCGTTCAGCGAATAGAACAGGCAACTGGCAGGGAGGGAATCCGCATGCGTATCCAACTGGTTTCTGCGCTGTGCGCGCTGAGCCTGGCCGCTCTGGGCGTCCAGGCACGTGACACCAACGAGGTGGTCACCGCCGATCGCCAGGACGCGGCCATTGCCGCCGCGGTGCGCGAGGCGCAGCGTACCCTGGATGACTTCCTGCAGCTGGCCGCCGCGCCCCCTGCCGGCACCCAGGGGTTCCGGGTGCAGGTCATGGTCGAGGACGAACATGGCATCGAGACGTTCTGGATCACGCACTTTCGTGTGCTCGATCAGGGCTTCGTCGGCGAGGTGGCCAACGAGCCCCGTGTGGTCAAGAGCGTGACCTGGGGGCAGCAGCTGCGCTTCAGCCGCGAGCAGATCACCGACTGGGGCT
>NZ_JAFKCS010000179.1 GCF_017255015.1 Bowmanella yangjiangensis
CGCTGGCTTCACTGCGCCGCCGCGAAATCCTCCAGGGTTTTCATCAGTCCCTGATAACCACCCGTGGCGATGTACCAGGTGGCCGGATCGAGATAGAACACCCGGCCCTCGGTCCAGGCCGTGCTGGCGGCGATACCCGGGTGCGCGGCGAGCGTCTGCGCCGCCTTGCCCTCGCCACCGGTCGCGGCACCGCGATCCAGGATCACCAGCCAGTCCGGCTCGGCCTGCAGGGCGGCAGCCAGGCGCGCCTTGTGCCGTTCGCGCAGCTGCATGGCCTCTGGCGAACCGGGCGCCGGGCGGCCCTGCGGCAGGGATGCCGGGTCGACCGGCGGGGCAACGGACGTCGTGCCCAGCACCTCGGCGAGCATGCCGAAACGCTCGCCTGGCGCATGCACCATCAGCGCATCGTTGACGGTGAACAGCGTCAGCGTAGCGAGCCCCTGACTCTTCTCGTGCGTCGCCGCCAGTGCCTGCTGCTGCTCGGCATCCAGCCGGGCGGCCCGCGCCTGGCGGTCGAAGATGTCGCCCAGCAGCCGCAGGTTCTGCCGCACCCCGGCGACGAAGGCATCCGGCGCGATGCTCAGGTCGAGGGTCGGCGCCAGCTGCGCGAGTTTCGCGTAAGCGCCACTGGAACGGCCGGCAATGATGATCAGGTCCGGGCGGAGGGCTTCCAGCGCGGCGTAGTCCGGCTCGAACAGGGTGCCGACATTGACCGCCTCACGCCCCGCGTAGGCGTCTTTCAGGTACTCGGGGCCGGCCATCTGCGGCACCCCGGCCGCCGACACGCCGAGTGCATCCAGCGTATCCAGGGTGGCCAGGTCGAACACGGCAACCCGTTTGGGAACCTCGTTCAGCGTCAGGCCACCCTGCGCATGATTGACCGTCAGTGGATAGGCGCCATGGGCAGACGCCAGGGCCAGCAGGGCGAACGCGGCGACCAGGTGGGTCACGGCGGAGCGAAGCGACGACATCTCACTCTCCTCGTTGCAATGGACAGGTAGCGGGCGCGTACGCCGCACGCGGGCGTCGCCTCGGCTGCATGCGCCCCGCCCAGGCGCCGTCGAGGGTACAGCAGCGATTTCGCAATTGATATTGAGCCGCATTCGGATTTACACCTCGCCGGAACCAGGCCCACGGGCCCTCTGCCGTGCAGGGCTGCCGGGGTGCGCAGAATTTACAAAGTGCAAATGTATAGTTTGTAAATCACATTTACTCGCAGATGAGTATTCATATCATTTGCGACCTGTCCGCAGCTTACCGGCAGATTGCCAGCGGCAAGACCTGCCCGGACATGGGCGCCCTAGCAGCACTCGCCCGTATCGCGTCACGCCTCCGAACAGCCGCCGGGACGATCTGCCCTGCGCCGCCGGAGACGCGCCGTCGCTCTGCAAGCACGCCGACACCTGGGCCATCCTGATTTCCGTAGGAGCTATTCGCATGTCACGCACGCGCCACCCGTTCACTGCTCGTTGCAACCCACAGTTCCAGAAAACCCTGCTGGCCGTCGCACTGACCTCGGTCGCCTGCACGACCGCCGCCGCGCAGGCATCCGATCAGGTGAAACTCAATGACGTGGTGGTGACCGCTTCGGGCTTCGAGCAGAGCATCAAGGATGCGCCGGCCAGCATCAGCGTGAT
>NZ_JAFKCS010000018.1 GCF_017255015.1 Bowmanella yangjiangensis
CTCAGAAGTGAAACGTAACTGCGGCGATGGTAGTGTGGGGTCTCCCCATGTGAGAGTAGCACACCGCCAGGCTCCCAATACGAAGAAGGGCTATCCGGGTGGATAGCCCTTTTTTATTGCTCCTGATTTACCACCAATCAACGCAGCTCACGTTGACTGCCCACTCCGCAAACCTTAATGAAAGTCCCTGGACGTAACCCTCAGCTTATCCAATAAAAAGCCCGTACTTTATTGTAAGAACCAAATCCAGCACTTACCCTGTCACACCTAACACCTAACACCTAACACCTAACACCTAACACCTAACACCTAACACCTAACACCTAACACCTAACACCTAACACCTAACACCTAACACCTAACACCTAACACCTAACACCTAACACCCGTAGATCTGATTTTTTCTGAAGGTCGATATCTTTCGCTAGTTCGCAGAGAAATATCCTGTAATGTCAGGCAGATATGAGTGGTTTGTTGATCCGGATGGGAGAGTAGTAAATGGATAAGCGACTCTATGAGATCGATCTCTATCGTTTTGTCGCCTCAGTGATGGTGTTGGTATTTCACTATACTTTTGTGGGGTATATGCTGGGCTACGCACCTGATATTCGCTTTGATAGCATAGGCGAGTACAGCCGCTATTTTTACCTGGGTATCAACTTTTTCTTTATTATCAGCGGTTTTGTGATCCTGATGAGTGCCAAAGATGGCGAACCAGATAAGTTTTTTGTCTCTCGCTTTATTCGACTCTATCCAGCGTACTGGATTGGAGTGCTTCTAACCGGTAGCTGTATTTTATACTTCAATCAAAGCCAGTTTCAGGCGTCGGGCGCTGAACTTGCCGCCAATGCCACTATGTTCCAGGCCGCTATAGGAATTAAACATATAGAATCTGCCTATTGGACATTGTGGATAGAGATGCAGTTCTATCTGGTCATGTTTGCCCTGGCTTGGTTCGGCTGGTTGCGTTTTATTCTGCCGTTGATTGGCGTGTCGTTGGCGGCGTGTACGGTTTCCCTTTTCACCAGTTGGGGGCAAGAATTCGATCTCTGGACTAACGCTTTTCCTCATTGGTGGGGATACTTCGCGACAGGTTGCCTGCTGTATCTCATTCACAGAGATGGGTTGAGTCTATTGAAGTCATTCATGTTAGTGCTGGCGTTAGTCTTTGTAGTCTGTCAAAACTGGCTATTTACCAGCATGATGGAAGGTTGGTATGGCACAGCTTTCAATGAATTTATTATCCTTGGGCTGAATCTATTCTTCCTTAGTCTGATGTTATTCAGCGCGCTGGCCAATCAGCATCCATTAAGAAAAGCCCGGTTTGTCGCCTGGGGCGCCTTAACCTATCCCCTGTATCTGATTCATCAAAACATAGGCTATATGTTGTTTAACGCCTATGGTCAGCATATAAACAAGTACCTGATGCTGTTTGCAGCGGCATCATTGATGCTGGTATCCGCTTATGCTATTCACCGCTTTGTGGAACGTCCATTAGCCCCTTGGCTTAAGAAGCACTTAACGGCTTGGCTACATAGAAGAAAAAGCGGGGAAGGCCCAGCCAAAAGAGCTTTGGAGTCATAAAATCATCAAAACATGCACTTTGAGATGACGGCATTCAATCTAATCTCAATGAGGCGATCATCTCTGACTTTTATCTGAATTATCTTGGTCAGGGTGTTACGCATGTTGACTTTGTCTGATGGAAAAGTATGTTGCGCATCTACAGGTGTTAAAAGGTTCCTCGGCTGTGGAAAGGCAAGTATTCAGCATGGACGGTTTGGACGTCGAGAACTGGCAATTTGCTCAGTTTCAGTTTATCTGCGGTCAGGATCTCTTGGTAGATACCCAAAGCGGTGAGCAACACAAGCTTGAGCCTCAGGTCAGTCGTTTGTTGCTGTTGTTCTGTCAGTCGCAAGGGCATTTGCTGACCCGTGAATCGCTGGAAAAGTCACTTTGGCCTAGCACGATCGTTGACAACAACAGCCTTTATCAGTTGCTTACCAAGCTGCGGCGCTTGCTTAATGACTCGCCTCGTCAGCCCGTCTTTATAAAAACCATCCCCAAGCGGGGTTATCGTTTTTTGCCCAATGCAACCCTGATGGATGCAAGGATTGCGCCTGTTATTACTGCGCTGCCCAGATCTTCTTCCTTCTCCTGGGCCAAATGGCTGGGCTGGGGCGCCGTCAGTGTGGCTGGGTTCGCAGCTGTAGCAAGTTTAGGCAGCAGGTATGACGCGCCACCTCCTGTACAGTATGAATTGACGGATGTCAGCTATGCACTTGGATTGGAAGCTGAAGTCAGTGCCCATCGAAGCCAGGATTTAATTGCCTATGTGAAGGATATTAACCAACTTCAGGTAACCGACAAGAGTGGCAATTTGCTGCAAAGCCGGCAAGTGGATACCCGGGTTAGTCTTCCCCAGTGGCATCCAGAGCGCTCGCTACTGGCATACTGGCAATATCAACAAGGTCAGTGTTTGCTGAATTTATCAGACGATAAATTGGACAGTATTCATGTTAGTCGTCCCTTACCTTGTACTTATGCAAAGCGTCCGGTCTGGAATAGCCAGGACGAACTGGTGGTGATCTTAAAACGAAACCACCAGAACTTACCTTATTTGTATCGGGTTAGTACAGGTCAGCTTATTCTGCTGCCATTGGATCTCGAGGCAGATGAAACGATACGGGGGGCCGTTCGGGCCTGGGATGACGAGATCTTTTACCTGATTAACCGATTAGGTCAGGGCAGCCGCTTAGTATCGCTCGCAGGTAAGACCATGATGGAATGGGATCATCCGGTGTGGTTGTTATCCTATAATCCTAAACGCGAGACCCTGATAATTAATCACCCCAGCCAGATTGGTGGGGTGCTTGAGCAGGCCCTAGGCCATGAGCCGGTTGTCGTGGCCAATACCGCGCAGGGGGTGTTTACCTCTGTGTCCGCCGACCAGCATGGCCAGTTGTTTGTGGCCAGTGAGTCCTGGCAGGTAAATATTCGCAACAAGTTGAATATGCCATTGTTTTCTTCTTCATCCATCGATTATCTGCCTGCCACTAACCCATTGGGAGAAACGGCCTTTATGTCAAGGCGCAGTGGTGTGTGTGAGGTTTATTTACAGGCAGGCAGCAAGCTGACGAGGTTGTCCCAATATAGCGGTAATGCTTATGCTGATTTTTTGCAGTGGAGTCCGGATAATAGTGCGTTATTGTCTAACCGGGATAAGCAAATTGTCTTATATGGTCGTCAGGGTGAAATTGCTGAATTCAGCGCAAAGCTTAGTGGTCCCTTGTTAAGTCTGAGCTGGGTGGATGAAGAGCGGCTTTATGCGTTCGATGGTAACAACCTGAGTTTGTACAATCGGCAGGGGGTTATCCTGCAACAATGGGCGATTGAGGCACTGGCTGTACATTACGACTGGCATGAAAAACGCTGGTTAGTATTTACACCGAGTGCGCTGCAAAGCAAAAAATCTTTAGATGAGGCTGGCGAACAGATAACGCGGTTGGATGGCCAGCATACCAATCAGTTAATCAATATTAAGCTGGTTAACGGTCGTCTCTACTGGCAATCAAAATGGGACAATGGGATCCAGATCTGGCAGTTAGCGTTAAATGAGCAAAGCACCCCTTCGTTAATAACCTCAGGGCACTTTATCTGGCATTTTGATGTTGATCCAACCGGCGAACTGATGGTGGCGGCCAGGGAGAGGGTCGAGGGCGATATTAAAGTGCTTCGTCCAGTGCCACATTAACCCAGTCTCTTAGTTGCTCAGATAATTGGCGTTTACCAGCCACATTATATTCGGCACAAATCGATGCGATACTCCATCCTTGCAACACATAGCGACAAGCGAGCTCTGCGCCAGGATGCACTTTGCATTTGGGTTGGCTAAGCAGTTTTCGCATGGCCAAGTGCAGGTTCTCAAGTGGTTGTGTGCCTGATGAAAAGGCTATCAACAAGCGACGATCATTGTGGCCAAGTATTTGTGGCTGACAAAGTATGCCGAATAGTTGTAAGAGCAAGGGGGCATGCAGCTGCGCAAAGGTACTGGGCAATAGATATTGAAATTCCTGACTGAAGTACGAGGTTAATTGTTGCTGGGCCTGTTTGGCCGGCTCGCTTAACGCTTGCAGCATCAGCAAACTGTGTTCGCCACTGGCGGCATCTTGCTTGTGGCCAAGGCGGACGGGCATGAACCCGGCCTTTTGCCAGAATCTCAGTAGCTCATTAGATAGTCCATAGCTGGTTCCCAAAGCATCAATGCCCTTGGTTTTAGCCGCTTTTGCAAGCTCGTTTAACATCCACTGTCCTAAACCTTGCCGGCGCGAATTAGCCTGTAAGGCTATCCGCACAATGCGCCAGTAACTAAGTGCTGCCAGCGCCGGTTCGCTCAGGTAAGCACTGAGATTTTGTGCCAACAAATGGCCCTGAACCCGCCGTTGGCCTAAGCTGATGGCATCGGCCAGAGAAGAGAGTGGGGAGCCGCCCTCAACCATGACCAGCATGGCACCGAGCAATTTCCCCTGCTTTTGCAGGGAATAGATGTGCATATCCGGCGCATCCAGCATGCGCTGCAAATCGTCCGGGCTGGTTTGATAATGCGCATTCACCAATAATTCAAAAATCTGATGCAGCAATACTGGGTTTGCCGCCAGTTGCGCTTTGCTATGTTGTTGCAAACACAAAGGCTGGTCTGACGTTGATTGATTTGCGGGGGCATCCTGCATAAGCAAGGTATCAAACCAGAATTGTTCCAGCGGGTCGTCCTGATACCAGCGCAATGGTTCACTGATATGCTGACTTTGCCACTGTGGACGATGCGCCTCTAAATAAGGTTTAAAGCGAATTTCAAAGCCGCGTCCACTGCCTTCATAGCCATGCACGGTGGAAGAAAACACCACGCGGCTGTATTGGTTCAGCAAGCTTTTCAACAGCGGTGCAGGGATAGCTGCGGCTTCATCGACTAGCAGCAAATCAGCGCGTGGTTTCTCCCGTATCAGCACATCCACCGGCACAAACTTCAGGCATCCTTGTTGTGCCTTGAGATAACCTTTCTCCCGCTGTAGATCGGTTAATTGCTGTTGGGCGTGGTTGAAGGCTTGTTCTGTGGCGTCCAAATGCGGCGCAGTGATTAGGATCTGTTTGTCTTTTGCCATCAACTGGGCGGCGGCAATGCCAAGCGCCGAGGTTTTTCCGCGGCCACGGTCTGCGGTAAGCACCAATGGCCGGTGCCGGTGTCCGCTTGCCACCTTATGGATGGCCTGCACTGCCATGGCTTGTTCATGACTGGCATAAGGCGTGGGAACATCCTTAGGCCGAGTTAATACCGGCATATTCTCGCCACGAAAGCTTTGTTGGTTACATATCACCACACCAGAGGCGCTTTGCAGTTTCTCTAACAGCCATTGATTGAAAACGCCGGTACATTTTTCAGTGCCGAAGGACTGTTTGCCTGGTAACGATGGCAGGTCTTGTTGCCAATGCTCGATGGGGGGGGCTAAAAGCACCATCAATCCGCCGCGACGCACTGTGCCAGAGAGGGCCACTAATGCGTTGGCACTGACGCCGGAGCGCAAATCATAGACTAAACAATCCCACTCCCTGCCGAGCTGTTGTCGGTAAGCTTTGCAAGGAATTTGCTCCTCGCTAATCCATAGCGTCTCACCGCCCTGGGTTAGTGTTTGTGCCTGCTGGCAAACCCAGTCCGGTGTCCCTTGAATCAGCAATAGCTGACGGTGGAATTGTCCTTGCTGGCGCTCATGTAGCCAGGATTGAAAAGCGTTTTGCACGACGGCCTTATGCTCAGATAACTGGTATACTTAGCCACTAGTTTATCCTATAGCTGTAGAGGAATTCGAATGCGCTTTTTATCTCGTCGTCTGGTTATGCCTAATGATCTTAACTATGCCAATGCCCTGTTTGGTGGCCGTGCGTTGGAATGGATTGATGAAGAGGCGGCGATTTATGCCATTTGTCAGTTGGAAAGCAATCATCTGGTGACCAAACACATTGGCGAAATCAGCTTTGAATCTCCCGCGCTGCAAGGCGACGTAGTGGAATTTGGTCTGGCGACCAAAAAAGTGGGTCGCACCTCTATCACGGTTTCCTGCCTGGTGCGTAACAAAGCCACCAAGAAGACCATCTGCTTTGCCGATGATATTGTCTTCGTGCGAGTAGATCCTGATACGCGCTTGCCGGTTCCCCATGGTAAAACCATGGAAGAGCTGGAAGCGCAAACCCATCAGGAACTGAAAAGTCTGAATATGTTGGCCTAGCCCACCTGATGCGTTGCACAGGTATTAACTTCAGCGAGCTTATCAATATCCAGTTTGTGGCTGATATTGAGATTGCTTGGTCGTAAGTGGCTAGCCAGGATGACGATTCTGTCCGTTGCTGCCAGGTTGATACTGTCGGCCATCAGCTTCTGCTGATGGCTGTCCAATCCCTCAAAAGGTTCATCCAGACACCAAAGCGGTGCATCGCTTAACCAGGCTCTGGCCAGATTCAGACGTTTTAACTCGCCGCCGCTTAATCTGCGTCCCGTGTCTCCTAACCACTCATCCAAAGCCCGCTCCAGGTGACTTAAGTTGGCTTTTTGTAATGCGTCACGTAATGCCGTATCTGTCGCGTCTGGTCTGGCAATCTGTAGATTGTCCCTGAGGCTACCTGCCAAGCAAGTAGGCTGTTGCTCGGCAAAATACCAGCTATCAACCAAGCCCTGGCTAAGTACCTGGTTATTGACCACACGTTCTCCCTGATAGGGAATAAACCCATATATGGCTTGCAGTAAACTGGTTTTTCCTGAGCCGGAACTACCTTGCAGCAGCAATAACTGGCCTTGTTTCATACTCAGGTTTACTGGTGGTAGTGGCCGGCTGTCCACTTTCAACCGGCGGATATGCAGTTCTGTCAGCGGTATATCTAGGACTTGGCGCGTCAGCTTATGGATGGCGAGGTTAGTTAACTGTGATTTTCCGTTCAGGCAATCCGCCAGGGCGGGTTGAGAGCGTAAGGGGCTTGCTAACCAGTCCCGTGCGCTTAACAGCAGCATAACAGGGATAAGAATGGTGGCGTGGCCAAACAGCGCTTGGGGTACTTGTAGCAGTATGGTGGTGAGTAGAACCAAACTTAACAGATGTAAACGCCTTACGGCATTATCGCCCCGGGCCTGAACAGCTTGCTGTGCCTGCCACATTAATGATGCATCTGGTAGCGTCAGGTTAGTTTGTAAATGCCATAAAGAACAACTCGTTAGCTGGCCATTGCTGTACTGCCTGAATGCTTGCTTTTGTTTTAAGAGCTCCTCACTGTCGCGCAGCGCTTTTATGCATACCCAGCCAAAACTCAGCGCCCCGCCGATAAGTAACGCCCAGCCATACACTGCCATTGTGGGGAGGAGCCACAGCAGAGTGAGCTGACTAATCAGCATCATCACGATCACACCGGTATGTTGTCCTATCCAGGCAACCCACAACGCTGCCACGGCTTCGGTATGCTGAACCAAGGCTTCGGTACTGGCATCCTGTTGCGGTAAACGACTGTCCTGCAGACGTTGGAATAAAGCTAAGCGTGTAACAGCCAGTCGGGTTAGGAGTTGCTTATGGCCAAGCCACATTTGGCCGTAGCCTGAAGCAATGCGGATCAACGCCAGTGCGCGGATAACCACTGCAGGCAACATGTAGTTAAAGCCGGGCGCCGCGATGGCACAGGCAGCGATAAACCAACTGGAGAAAATCAGTAAGATAAGGCCGGCAGAGACATGGACGGCCGCCAACAGCGTGGCCAGCAGGTTAGATTTCATTGGCTGACCACCTCCAGGTTATTCGTCTGCCAATGACGATTAAACCATGCTTCTGGCAGGGGTTTATGAGATGCCCACACCAGCGTGCGTTCGGCCAGTTGTTGCCTGAGCAGCAGGCAGAGCCGCTGATGTTGCTCGTCGGTCAGGTGGGCGGTGGGTTCATCCAATAAAACCAGTGAGGCGTCAGACAATAAAACCCGTGCTAAAGCGACGCGCTGAGCCTGGCCCCCAGATAATGGCGGGTGTTCCCCCATTAGTGTCTCCAGACCCTGGGGGAGATTACTGGCCCAATCATGCAGCTCAACTTGCGAGAGGATGTCCCAAAGCTTCTGGTCGTTGTGCGCATGCCCCAGGCACAGATTATCGCGCAGACTTTGCGGGGTAATAATAGCCTGTTGGGTTAACAATACTGCTTGCCCCTGCATTTTGTGGCTGCATGGCCGCTGTCCAAGTAAACATTCCAGCAACAGGGTTTTTCCACTACCTGAGGGACCTGAGAGTTGCACCCAATCTTTGCGGTGTAAGACCAGTCTTTTGGCATGTAGCCGAGGATGCTCCGATTGCACCGACAGCCAGTCCAGCCCCGTAAAATGTCCCTGTGGAGAAGGGGACAGCGGCATGTCTAAAATAGGTTTTAGTTCGGCGGCGCCAGCTTCGGCGGCGGCCTTTTGATGATAAAGACGGCCCAGCGTTTTCAGTTCACTGAAGCAAAGGGGAGCGACGAGTAATATAAACAGCCCTTGTTGCAGGCTCAGCACCGGACCAATTTGCACTTCGCCTAATAGATTGAAACCCACAAACACCGCCACCAAAGCCACGGCTAGGGTGGCAAAAAAATCCAGTACGCTGGAAGATAAAAACGCCAGGCTAACCACGTTCATGGTGCGCTGGTTTAAATCATCGCTGGCGTTTTTCAGCAGTTGTTGTTGGCTGGTATGCGCCTGATGCACCAGGAGCAGGTCGGCAGCTTTTAGACGGTCGGCAAATAAGCTGCCCAAGCGCGTTAGTGCAGCGAAATGTCGGCGATGTCGAGTCGCCGCGCCACTACCTACCAGATACATAAATAAAGGAACGACAGGTAAGGTAACGAACATTAGCAGGGCTATCAGCCAACTGGCAGGCCACAGGCACACAAGGGCCAGTAAAGGGGCTAAAACCGCCAGTTGCTTTTGCACTTGATAATGGGTGAGAAAATCTGCCGTGGCAGGAATATGCAGCGACCATAATTGCTGCCAGTAAAAATTAGGCTGTTGACGCACTAAGGCCAGTTGTCCTCGCAGGAGTTGCGTATGCAACTTCGCTTGTAAACGTTGGCATAGCTGTAAGTGTGTGCGTTGGGTAAATTGCTGTTTCAGATAATCGAACACTAGCCATAAGGCGGCCGTCAGTCCCACGCCCTGCATTGCAGTGGAGGCTGGCGGCTGTTGATTGACGATGAGATCGTCAACCGCAAGGCTAACAAACCAAAATAAACCGAGCTGGCAGGTAAAACCGGCCAAACCCAGAAGTGTCAGTAGATGCAGGGCGCCGCGTGAGGCGGCCCCCTGTTGATTAAGCCACTTTGTCAGGCTGAGTCCGGCGGCATGCTCAGTCATTTCTGTCCATGTCTTCGGTGGACTCCAGCCACATGGCATTGATAATACCAAAGGCACAGGCCAACAATACGCCAAGTATCCAAGTGAAGTACCACATAATAATCCTCCTAGTAAATCGCATGGCTTTGGTTCAGTTCGGACTGCTTTATGCGTCCGCGCATGACCCAAAAGCTGTAAGTGGTATAAGCCAGAACAATAGGAACAAAGATGCAGGCAACTGCAAACATAACCTTCAGAGTCAGCAGGCTGGATGTGGCGTCCCACATGGTTAGACTGGCATTAGGCATGGTGGAACTTGGCATCAAAAACGGGAACATGGAGAAACCCGCGGTAAGGATAACGCCGGTCATGCAGAGTGCACTGCTGACAAAGGCCCATCCGCCGCGTCTTTTCAAGGAGAACAAGGCACATGCCAGACCGGCTGCAATACCCAACAGTGGAGCCGTCAGCATCCAGGGATAGCTGGCATAATTGCTTAGCCAGGCACCACTTTGCTGTTCAACGGTTTTAGTTAATGGGTTAGAGGTGGCATAAGGGTCAATGGCTGAGGTCACCACAAATCCGTCTACTCCATATGCAATCCAGATTCCGGCCAGAATAAACAGCACGACTGACACAACTGACAGCACTACTGAAACAGCTCGAGAGCGTGCCAGTAACTGGTCGGTGGTTTTTAACTGCAACCAGGTGGCGCCATGGTTGAGCAACATGGCGACAGACACCAGACCACAGAGGATAGCAAAGGGACTTAGCAGACCAAAGAAACTGCCGGTGTAAGTGGGTCTAAGGGTGTTATCCAGCTCAAAAGGCACACCCAACAGCAGGTTGCCGAAGGCCACACCAAAGATAAGGGCAGGAATTAGTCCGCCAGCAAACAGTGCCCAGTCCCAGGCTTTTCGCCAGGTTGCATTGGGCAGTTTACTGCGGTAATCAAAGCCAATGGGACGCATCCATAAGGCGATCAGCGTTAAGGCAAGGGCCAAATAGAAGCCTGAAAAGGCGGCAGCATAGATCATCGGCCAGGCTGCGAAAATGGCGCCGCCGGCAGTAATAAACCATACCTGATTACCATCCCAGTGTGGGCCAATGGTATTGATCATCACCCTTCTATCCTGATCAGTTTTTCCTACCAGGGTCAAGAGTGCACCAACACCTAAGTCAAAGCCGTCGGTGATGGCGAAGCCAATTAGTAGTACGCCGACCAGCACCCACCAGATAACACGTAGTACTTCATAATCGATCATGCTTGTGCTCCTTTGATGCCGAGGTTTAATTTATCCTGCTCAGCTTGCTGGGCCAGAGCGCTTGGGCCTTGCTTGGCAAACTTTTGCATCAGGTAGAAACCAATAATAAACATCACCAGGTAGAAACTGCTGTATGCCACCAAGGTGATAATGACGTCGCTGACAGACAAGTTAGACACCGAAGCATGAACGGGCAGCACTTCAGCGATGGACCAGGGCTGGCGGCCAAATTCTGCGACAAACCACCCCGCTTCGCACGCAATCCAGGGGAGAGGCAAGCTAAAAAGCGAAGCCTTAAGTAACCAACGGGGCTTGGTAATCTGGTGCTTGGTGCTATACCAGAAGGCAGCGACAAAGAGTGCCAGCATTAGAAAGCCGCACGCAACCATCAAACGGAAACTCCAGAACAGTGGTGCTACTGGCGGTATGCTGTAATCAACCGCCCTTTGTATGGCTTCTTCGCTGGGATTGGCAACATCTTTAGTGAATGGCTCTAACAGCATGGCATACCCAAGATTGGCCTTGTTTTGTTCAAAAATGGCCAACTCAGCCTCGCTCGCTTGTCCTGCTTTGACTTTCTCCAGCAGACCATAAGCTTTGGTGCCAGCAACAATCTTGTGTCTGTGCTCTTCCTTAAGCTCTCGGAGCCCCATTACTTCCTCATCCAATGAACGGGTGGCAATTAGCCCCATCAGCCAGGGGATTTTTACCGCGTACTCGGTTTTCTCCAATTCGTCATTGGGAATACCAAACAGGGTAAATGAAGCTGGAGCGGGTTGGGTTTCATACTCTGCTTCAACAGCGGCCAGCTTGACCTTTTGCACATCACCCAATTCATAGCCACTTTCATCCCCCAGTACAATGACTGACAATATTGAAGCCAAGCCAAAACTGGCAGCGATGGCGAATGAGCGTCGGGCAAAGGCAATCTCGCGACCCTTAAGCAGGTAATAGCTGGAAATGGCCAGGATAAACATAGCACCTGTGACGTAACCGGCTGACACCGTGTGGACAAACTTCACCTGAGCGACCGGGTTGAAAATCACTTCGGCAAAGCTGGTCATCTCCATTCGCATGGATTCAATGTTGAATTCAGCACCTACCGGGTATTGCATCCAGCCATTGGCGATCAGGATCCACAAGGCCGAGAAGTTTGAACCAAGCGCAACCAACCAGGTAGTGGTGAGGTGCTTGACCTTGGACATTTTGTCCCAACCAAAGAAAAATAATCCTACGAAGGTGGATTCCAGAAAGAAAGCCATTAACCCTTCGATAGCCAGTGGCGCGCCAAAAATATCCCCTACATAGTGTGAGTAGTAGGCCCAATTCATGCCAAACTGGAATTCCATGGTTAGACCGGTGGCCACGCCAATGGCGAAGTTAATCCCAAACAGCTTGCCCCAGAATTTGGTCATCTGTTTGTAGATCTCCTTGCCTGTCATCACATAGACAGACTCCATAATGGCCAGCAAAAAGCTTAAGCCAAGTGTCAGTGGTACGAAGATAAAGTGGAACATGGCCGTTAGGGCAAATTGCCAACGTGATAGTTCGATGAGTGTCTCATTCATAGCCGAACCCTCATAGCAGCACTCCTTGTGAAGGTGTTGATTAATTTTATTGAGAATTACTCTCTCATTGTGAGTATCAGCAAGTTTTGATCCATATCACCACCTAGGTACCAAATTGGTATGAAGAGGCTTATATTCGCTGACAATATGGGAAATGGTAGATAACTACAGAGTAGAAAGAAAAGCACACAACTGACAAATCTGTCAGTTGTGTAGGTTGGAGTTAGTGTAAAAGTAGTATATTCAGGGTTCCAATCGCTCAATACCCAAGGCTTTCAGCACATACTTTTCATAAATTGGCTCGCTGGTACCGGTTTTCATCTTGCGCATAAAATATTTTTCAAAGGCAATCTTGGCTAAATGCACCCACTTACCTTTTTTAAACCAGGTTACATTACGCGGCGGTATTTGCGGCATAGCCACAAAAGCAGCGCCAGTATCCCCCATGTCCGCGAGGCAGATGGCGTGCCAGGTGCCCTTATAGTGCGGGGGATGGTTGTCTACTACTATGGCTTTTAGGTTGTGTGCGATGGCTGTCATCATGGTCTCAATCATATAACCGGTTTTGGGTGTGCCGGTGGGCACAGGTGTAGATTCTACCGGCGGAATCGCCACGCACACGCCGCCTGAGAAGATATTTGGGTACTTTGGACTGCGTTGGAACTCATCGGTGATAACAAAGCCTTTGGGATTACACAATCCCTCAACGTCAGCCACAGCTTTAACACCGGAGAAAGGGGGGATAAGCATGGCATGCTGGAAAGGCAGTTGATGGCTAATATCCAATTCGCCCTTGCGGTTGAGTTCACTGACTTGCATTTGCCCGTCACTCACCTCATCAACCTGGGCATTGCAGATCCACTTTATGTCTCGCTGGCGTAACTCCGACTCCAATAAAGACTTGGAATCGCCAACACCACCTAAGCCGAGGTGGCCAATGTAAGGCTCACTGGTGACATAGGTTACGGGCACCTTGTGCCTGACTTTGGCTTCACGCAATGCCTTGTCCAGAATAAAGGCATATTCATAGGCAGGACCAAAACAACTGGCTCCCTGAAATGCGCCTACAACTGCAGGGCCTGGTGTGGCGATCAACTTCTCGACATCCTTGTGACAGTTGATAGCGTGGTCTAGGGTGCATATTGACTGGGTAAAATGTGCGGGGCCAGCCCCCGGAATGCTTTCAAATGCCAGCTTAGGGCCAGTGGCAATCACCAGATAATCATAGTCGATGAGTTCGCCGTCGCGGCCTATCAGTTGCTGCTGCTCAGGATCAATTCTCTCTATACTGGCACAGACAAAATCAATGTGTTTTTTATTCAGATATTTTTCTATGGGGAAAGTGATGGCATTGGGCTCTCGCCATCCCACCGCCACCCAGGGATTGGAAGGGACAAAACGAAACATCGGATACTCATTTACTACCACGACCTGATGTTCGGCTCCCAGAGCCTGTTTAATCTCATAGGCTGCGGGCATGCCTCCGGTTCCTGCACCTAGTACCACTACTTTTGTCATGATCTGCCTCTTTTTTTGCAGTGCATTAATTTGTGTTAATAAATTGTTAGCAAAAGGCTTGCCAGGTATGGTCGTTTTTTGCGCAGCCTTAAAGAATAAGGGCGTCAGGTCACTCCGCCACTGGAAGCCGAAGATTCACTAGGCTCTTTTTGTCAAATGTGGCAGTATTTTCTTAGTCTTTCTGACAAAAGTGGCAATTATGAACTTGTCCGTTATCCAATCCATGATTGATGCACTGGAGAAGCCTGCAATTTTTATTCGCCCGGATTATTCCATCCAGGCGGTAAATCGGGCCTATCTGGACACTTACAAACAACCAGTGAAGCTAGGGCATAGTCGTTGTCATGAAATTTCTCATCACGCCGCAGAGCCTTGCGATCGTCACGGTGAAGAGTGTCCTCTGCTTTATTGCCAGCAGCATGGCCGCAGCACCAGCGTGGTACATGTTCACCATACTCAAACAGGCCTACAGCACTGCGACATTCTTATGCGCCCGGTTCGTGATGAAGATGGCATGACCCTTGGATATCTGGAAATTTTAAACAAAGTGACATTCGCGGCGGCAGGGACAGACGTGAATAAGATGGTTGGTGTGTCAGCCCCATTTAATCGAATGCTGAATCTGCTCAACAGGGCAGCATCGGCTGATATTAGTGTGTTGTTACAAGGGGAAACTGGCACCGGCAAAGAACTGGCGGCCAGGGCGGTACACGATGCTAGTCTTCGACACGACAAACCCTTTGTGATAATTGAATGCACCGGACTGAGTGAAGCGCTGTTTGAAAGCGAACTTTTTGGTCATGAGAAGGGAGCCTTTACTGGTGCCTCTCAGGCTAAAAAAGGTTTAGTCGAGCTAGCTAATGGCGGCACATTATTTTTTGACGAGATTGGTGACGTACCCTTAAATATGCAGGTGAAGTTGCTGCGCCTTCTTGAGACCCGCAGTTTCAGAGCGGTGGGTGGATTGCACCCGAAGCGCAGTGACTTTCGCCTGGTCTGCGCATCACATAAAGATTTACTGGCTATGGTGGAGGCTGGAGAGTTCCGGCAGGATCTTTACTACCGAATCGCCGGTTTTCCTATTCAGCTTCCGGCACTGCGCGAGCGACCTGTCGACATCCCCTTGCTGGTGGAACAATTTTTATTGGTATCAACTGAAGGTAAACACTTCTCTCATGCTGCTATGCAGAAGCTATGTACCTACAGCTATCCAGGTAATATACGCGAGCTTAAAAGCATTGTTGAGCAGGCCAGTCTGATTGCCAATGATAGTCAAATTCAAATTGAAGACCTACCGCAGGTGCTACAGAATCATAGCCAGGAGCAAGGGGCGTCGGATCATGAGATCCGCAGTTTAGAAGCGCTCGAAGGTGACTATTTGGCACAACTTTGCCAGACGTTCCCAGGAAGCTTTGAGGCGCTGGCTGATGCGCTGGGTGTCAGTGACAGGACCCTATATCGAAAGCTGCACAAGTTCGGTTTACGCTTTCGCTAATGCGCAGATCAGGCTGGTAATTCCGGGCAGAACTTATCTTTGAGCAGTTGCATAAAACGTAAGGTATCGGGATCCTTAATACTGTAAAAGATGGTTTGCGCTTCTTTTCGGCATTGCACCAAACCTTGCTCCCGCAAGACCGCCAGGTGCTGGGAAAAAGCTGAGGCACTGAGGCTGAAAGTTTTATGTAATTCGCCAACGTTTAACTCACCGGTGGCGAGCCGACATAAGATCTGCAACCGATGCTCATTGCCCAGCGAGCGAAGGAAAGCGGCCGCTTTACTCGCTTCATCTTGATGCATTTCAATGTTGGTCATGGTTACCTCCTTTACAACAAAATGCGGCACTTGCAGGTGCCGCATAAACGGTTATTTACCAGCCCTGGCCAGTTCTGCTTCGGTTTTAAAACCGAATACTTTACGCAGTACTATGGTGGCCGGACAAAAACCGGTAAAAGACTGCTGAAATAAGTTGGCACCGATAAACACGGTGAACCAGACAAAGTTGGGATGTACCCAGACCGTCAGGGCCACGGATAATAACACCATAAAGCCAGCAAAGGCAGTCAGGGCTCGTTCAGCACTCATATTACGTCTCCTCATATTGAGCTAGCAGTGGTTGTCTATCAGTTACCGATGCACTGCTACATGGCAACTGCTTTACTCAGAAACCGTACCTGACTCGCAGCCAGGCATTATTGTTGTCTTTAAACTGGCCAAAGAAGGTATGTTGCTTGTCGGCGAAAAACAGATTCAACCCGGCCGCCCAGGACCAGTTGTCATCCAGTCTATGATTCAAGCTGGGGCGCAGGTAACCGTCCTGATCCGTCGGGGAATAAAAGCTGAACAGAGACAGGGTTAGGTCATCCGCAGCGTTGCGCCAAGTCAGCCGATTGGTCAGTACCACGCGATTCTGCTCTTTTTCCCATTGTGGAAAAGGTGAATGGGCGAGCAAGGCGCTATGGTCCAAAGTGTGTTCCAGATAAAACTGAAAGCCGCCGGTTAAGCGAGTGATCAACTCCTGCTCATAGCCCAGTAGCAAGCGCCACTGGCTGTTTGGCACTGTGGGGTTGCTGCCATCCTTGTCTTGGCGGCTGTCGTGGTAGGCCAATTCCGCGTTGAATAGACCCGCCCCCAGAGTTTGGCGAATGGATGCGCCTACGACCCGCAGGCGACTGAAAGTGGGGATGCCTTCAGGGCTCAGGCTCTCTGGACTTTTGCTATAGCCATCATAGGCATAGAAAGCCATCTCGCGACCATCTAAATTTTTAAACAGCCGTAAGGCCCATTCGTCAGAGCGGGGTGTGAGGGCATCAAAGCCAAGGGCGATGATGCCGCCTGCCCAGGGGTTAAAGAACGAAAAGTAGTCGCCGTTGATATAGTTGTCCGGGTCAAACTTTGGGGTCCACACCAAGTCAACATTAGCCAGATCAAAATAGCCCGATACCTTTACCGCGTCAGAGGGAGCTTTGAGGTATTCATCATGGCGTCCGGCAAAGAACGACTGCCAGTCTTTCGGAAATAGGTCGTTTAGAAACAGATAGTCACCGGTTCCCCAGGTAAGAATCTGCCGTCCCGCTTTGACATCCAGGTGCTGGCCTAGGCTAAAGCCTGCAGATAACTCACGAAACTGACCACGCCATTGTTGTTGCACGCCGTCATACCAGCCGTCTGCCTTAGCGGTTACAGAAACGTGCTGCCACTGGCTGCTTTTTTCCAGTCTGAGCCTGGCATCGGCCAGGCTCACCCGCGGATTCCATTGGCTGGAAGTCAGCCGGCTGCCAAGCGCCAATTCGGCAAAGCCTTGTACCGGCAGGGTAGTGCTTTCCTCCTGCCAGTCCACATCCCAGTCGTCTTGTGGCGGCTCTTGTGCCGCCACGCTAAGACTAACCATCAGGGCGAGTAGCGATATACGCGTCATAATCAGTCCTTCAGATTCAACCAATCCCTGGGGGGATTGCGCAGACTGCGCTCAGAGAAGATGTCCTCTGGCAGACCAAGATCATACTTGATGAAGCGAAATTGCATTTCGGTCTGACCGCCGCTGAGCAAATCCTGCACCCTGGAATGGGTTACGGTAGGGTGCCCATCGATGTTTTCAACTTTCAGAGTTTCAACTTTGCGGTATTCACGATCCTGGTTGTCAAAAAAACGGATTTCCACCGGCAGCATGCTGGTCTTGTCGATTTTTACCTGGTAGCGGCTGAACTCCACTGAGGCCGGATCTTTGGGTTTACCTTGCAACAGATAGTGATCAGTGTTTTGTTCCAGCAGGGTGAAGTCGTCCAGCTCGGTGTTACGGCCTGAAACATCTTCATAAAAGAAATGTGAACCGACAAACGAAGTACGTTTGTCACCGGCCGAAATCCGCTTAACTAAGTCCAGACCCGGCAGGTACAGCCAACGGTCATCGTCACTGTCGGTGTGCTTGACTACTCTGAATACTGTATCGCGAACATCCGCAGGCTGGGAAAAGAACACCATCATGTCTTGCGCACCGCCATCGGCCTGGTCGCGGCGTAAAATGGTGAACTGGCGCATCTGTTTGCGTCCCTGATTGTCGGTGATGATCATACGCGCCGCGCTGCGGCCGTCATCACCAGCATAGTAGGCAGCCAGCTCGGCTTGTTTGACAATGTCGCGAGCTTCCTGGGCGTACAGGGTGTTGGTCAGTGACAGACCCGTCAGAAGTAAAAATACTGCGTTTTTCATGATCATTTCTCCTTATCAGGATTTAAACAGCCAGGGGCGTACCAGGCTGATCAGCGAGGGCAGCATAATCAAAGTGACCAGTGCCGATATGGCCATAATGCTGGCCAGAAAGACACCCACTGTGATGTAAGGTACCAGCGGTGCAAACAGCAGCGGAGTGAAGCCCATGGCAATAACAATAGCATTGCGACTGATGGCACGGGCCGGTTCCTCAAACATCAGTGACAGGGTGGTTGGCCAATCTTTATGTTCTGCCCAGGTGGCACGGAAGCGTTCGATAAAGTGAATGGCAAAGTCCACTGACAAACCCAAGGTTAGTGACGATAGCACGGCAATGGGCATGTCATAGTCTTTACCAATCCAGCCGATCAAGCCGTAGATCAGGCTGATAGTTAAGGTCAGTGGCAGCATGGCCAGAATGCCAAATGCCAGAGAGCGGAATAGCACAACCATCATCACCAGTACCATCACAAAGGCACCCAGCAGGCTGTCGAGCATGCCGGCGACCATTTCTTGTTGCCATACCACGTTAAGGTAAGCCTTTCCGGCCCAGTCCAGTTTCATATCGGACGGTAGTGGGTGGCTTTGTATATACTCATTTACCAACTGCACAACCGCAGTCATGTCCTGATTGTCGCCACTGGTCAGTTGCAGCCAAATCAGGCTTTGGCGGTAATCAGGGGTGACGAAGTGCCACAAATCCTGTGGACGGTGTGAAGACTGGTACTGCAAGAGTGTTTGTGCCACGCCGTTGGCAGAGGAGGGCAGAACAAAGTCTGTCTCGGTGCCAGAGCGTAATTCGCGGTTCACCGTTTTAACTACATCCGACAGGCTGTTGGATTTACCCACCAAGCCGCTGGCCTGCAGGTGCACCTGTAACTGGCTCATATAGTCGAGCACCTCGGGTGACAAGAAACGCTTGGACTGGCTGGATAACCTTTCCAACTTAGCTTGCAGTGCCAGCAGGTTATCCAACTCGGTGGCATCATTGAGTTCGAATGATTTGTCATCAATGGCCATTAGCATAGATGACAAACTATTGCTTTGTACCAGCAGTTCGGCCTGCTGACGCAGCCATATACGGGTCGTTTCAGACATTTGCTTGTCATTTTCCGCCGCAGCAATGGCTTGAATGGCTTCATGATTGACGTTGCTGGTATCAGTTAAGACCAAAAATGCATCGTAGGTACCGGCAAAGTGTTCATTCAACACGCGGTCGGCAACGCGCAGCTCATGCTCGGACTTAAACCAGCGAACCGGGTTGTCGTTGATATTGATTAGACTGATACCGTAAACAGATACCGCAAACAGTCCTGCAAAGCCCAGCAGCCAAAGCTTGGCATGGCTGCCCGCCAGTTTGCCTAAAGTACGAAGTGCGGGTGTCAGTTTTGAATCGGCTTCTTTAGGCAACTTAGTAATCAGCTTGGCCAGAGATTTGTCACTTAGCCCTGACAGATACGCAGGCACGAAGATCACAGTGAGTAAGAACGCCAGCATAATACCGCTGCCGACAAAGGCGCCAAAGACCTGAACCGGCGGAATGGGGGTCAGCATCAGTGACAGGAAACCCACTGTTGAGGTTACCGAAGTAAATAGCATGGGAGTAAATAAGTGCCCCATCACCTGGCGAATAGTGTGACTGGCTGCTTGTCCGGGTTTATGCCGGTCGGCGAACTCAGACAGGATGTGCACTGAATCCACCACGGCGATGGGCATCAGGAAAATGGCAATCATCGAGGACATGATATGCACAGTGAAACCCATGCCAATCAAGGCACCCATGGTGATCAGTACGGTGGCCATAGCCACTATCATGGCGGGCAGAATAAAGGGCACATTGCGGAAGAATACCCACAGCAGAATAAAGATGGTTAGCCCGGCTAAAGGCGCAGAGATGCCCATCTGAACAAACATTTCGTAGCCAAATCTGTCTTCTGCCACAGGCAGACCCGTGATGTGCCATTCATCCTGGCTGCCCAAGGTAGCAATATGGGCTTTCAGATCCCGGGCTATGGCGTAGCTTTGGTTTTTATCCACGATAGGCACGTACAACGCCGCCGCCTTACCGTCACCAGATACTAAGGTGTTACGCAGCAGCGGTAATCTCTCGGCTTGCTCGCGAATACGCTGTGCACCTGCTATATCGCTTGGGGCGGACTTCATCATCCACTCAAAGCGTATGGTACCTGGCTCTGCCTGGGTAATATTGTCCACATTAGCCAAAGACATCAGATCGGCCTGAACCACGCCCTCTATGCCTGTTGCATACTCGGTCAGAGCCACCAGGGCTGACAATGTTTGAGGGTTGTAGATGCTTTGCGCATTGACCACGCCAACGACGATAGTGTCGTGCATGGCAAAAGTGGTTTTCGCCTGATTGTGGAACAACCGCTCTGGATTGCTGGCATTGAGCATATTTTCCGGATCGGTATCAATCTGGATTTTGGGTAATTGTGCGACAAATATCAGGGTCAAAAACAGCAAGCCCCAATATACCCATTTACGATAATGGATGGAGAAGTTCAAAAGTACGTTGACCATCTGGGCCTCAAATATCAGAAATTTCTAATTTAGAATAACTCGAAATATAGCGAACAAAAAAACATCTGTCATTATTTATTTCGCTTTTTGCTAAATTAAGCTTTGCGAGATGCGAGATGCGAGATGCGAGATGCGAGATGCGAGATGCGAGATGCGAGATGCGAGATGCGAGATGCGAGATGCGAGATGCGAGATGCGAGATGCGAGATGGGCGTTGCGCGTCCCTGGAACAGAGACACGCTTAGATTAATGGCTGAATGTATAGAGTAGCTATATTCGCACCCTAGGGCAGTTCGATACGCAAATCGGCTTTTTTCCAGGCTTCAAAGCCACCTTCAACCGAATAAACCTTAGTAAAGCCCATGCGCATCAGCGATTCGGCGGCCAATGCAGAGCGGGCGCCACTGCGGCAATACAAGTAGATATCCTGTTCGGCCAGCTCTTCCAGCGGCGCTTCCGCACCTTTAGCCTGCGGTAGGTTAGTTAAACTGGTTTCTAAGATCCCTCTTGGCACATTGATGGCTCCGGGCACAAAACCCTGGCGGTATTCATCTGGCTCTCGCACATCCAGCACAATGATAGGATGCGCCAACTGTTGTTCCAATGTGCTGATTGGCACTTCCTTGATTCGTTGTTTTGCTTCTGCAACCAACTGTGGGGCGGTTTTAATCATATGACCTCCAATAGACTATGTCCGACGATAAACAAAGCGATAATCAGTAATAACAGGGCAAAACCGCGACGCAAACGCTGTTGCGGCCAATTTGCCGACCAGTAGCGACCAGTCAAACTACCGACAATTCCCAAAGCGCTGATGGCCAGTAAGAGCGACCAGTCCAATTGCCAACTGTTTTGCATAGACAGATTGGCCATTAAGGCAAGCGCTGCATTGCTGAAAATCAGCAGTAAGCTGGTGGCCCGGGCATGGAAAAAATCCAGTCCGGCAAAGCGAATCAGAATGGGCAGTAGCATAAAGCCGCCGCCAGCGCCGGTAAAGCTGGTTAGGGCACCAGCAAGCGTACCGGCAACCAGAGTAACGTAAGGGTTTGACTTAGGTGTCGTGACATCTTTGTGTCGCCACATTGCCCTGGCTGCAATGAGCATAAGCGTAGCGAAGACAATTAATTGCAGCATCGGATGGGCGAATTTGGCCGCTAGGGCACCAAGATACCCACCCAGGGCCCCGCTTATGCCAAGTTGCAACGCGGCGCGCCAGTTTATTTGCTGCTTGGCTGGGCTAAGCAGCAAAGTGGCAAGACTGATCAGCGCCACAATAAAGAGTGAACCGGCAATGGCCTGCTTAACGTCCTGACCGGCAAGATAGACAAGCAGAGGTAACGCTAGCACAGAGCCCCCGGAACCTAATATTCCCAGGCTCAGACCAATTCCAGCGGCGGCAAGAAGGGCTAACTGCATCGTTATCTCTCTTTGGAATAAGTTTATAACCTTGTGTTGTATGTTATTTCGTGTTTTGCTAAAGTTCAAGGCGAAATCTTCATCGGGAGTGATATTTTATGGCACTGCATGTCGAGACCTTTTTTCATCAGGACAGCTCAACCTTAAGCTATGTGATTTATGAGCCACATAGCGGCGAGGCGGCCATCATCGATCCTGCCCTGGACTTTGACTATGCGTCCGGACGCAGCCACACCGCCTTTGCAGACAGCCTAATCAACTACGTTGAAACTCAAGGCTTACAGCTGAAGTGGATTTTGGAAACCCATGCCCATGCGGATCATTTAACCGCCGCCCAGTATCTGAAGAACAAGTTGGGTGGGGTGATTGCCATAGGTAAGGGCATTGCCAAAGTACAACATACCTTTCAGGGCATCTTTAACCTGCACGACAGTTTGCAAACCGACGGTAGCGATTTTGATCATCTGTTTGATGAAGGTGATAACTTTTGTCTTGGGGATATTCAGGGAAAGATATTGGCCACCCCCGGGCATACCAATGACAGCCTGAGTTACGTCATTGACGGCAACGCCTTTGTTGGCGACAGCCTGTTTATGCCGGACGCCGGCACCGCGCGTTGTGATTTTCCGGGCGGAAGTGCCGCGCTACTTTATCAATCGGTGCAAAAACTCTATGCACTGGGGGATGATATGCGTATTTATGTTGGACATGACTATCAGCCCGAAGGTCGGGCACTGGCCTATATGGCCACGGTCGCTGAGCATAAGGCGCACAATGTCCATATTAGTAGCGATACCAGTGAAGCGACCTTTGTTCACAGGCGCCAGTCTCGTGACGCCACGCTGGCCGTGCCTCGCCTGATTGTGCCCAGTATTCAGGTCAATATCCGGGCTGGAAAATGGCCTGAGGCGGAGGACAATGGGCAGATTTACCTGAAAGTGCCGGTGAACCTATTAGGAAGTACCAACAGCTAGCGCCATAAGATGTGTATTTTTCTACAATAGTGATTCGATTGGCAGCAGTCCTGACAGCCAGGCGCCAAAGCGACGAAACATCGAGGCGTCGGGTTCATTGCTAAGGCATTGATTATTGGCATGATCGATCCAGAGCAGTTGTTCCTTTTCGGTTAGTTTTACCTGATAAGCCAATGCGGGCAACAGAGGGCCGATGTTGTGTCCGATTAGTGCAGCAAGTGTTGGCTGGTGGATAAAGATGCCCATTTCAGAATTGAGGCGGGCAGAGCGGGGATCGAAATTAAACGAGCCGACAAAGACTTCCTGGTTGTCTATGACAAAGGTTTTAGCGTGTAAGCTGGTACGACTGCTGCCAGATAAACGGGCTTTGGGTTTAGCGATAGGATTCACACGGGTTTCCCACAAGGTTACTCCTGCCTTGAGCAGGGTTTTTCGATAATGTGCATACCAGCCATGTACGGCAAATACATCGGTAGAGGCGAGGGAATTGGTGACTATAGTGATATCAATGCCTTGCTGTGCCGCTTTGATCAGAGCCTGGGTGCCGCCTTTAGAGGGAATAAAATAGGGCGATACAATTAGCAAGCTGTTACGGGTTTTGCTGATAACCGCGCCAATCTGATGAAGCATCTGAGAAGCTGGTGAATCCCGGTTAATTTTGCCGGGTTGGTCAAAGAATAATTCTGCCTCACCAAAGTGCCAGGCTGATGTGTCTTGCAACAGCTTTCCCCACTCGGCTTCAAAGGGAGTATCAGGCTGGTCAAGGCTTTGCTGCAACATGCCCTGCCAGCCAAGCAGAGTTTGGGTATGACGAGCGTGGCGACTGGCCAAAGCGGCAATATTGATGCTAAGTGGGGAGTTCCAATACATGTCGAATTGCTGACTGATTTGTTGCACGACAGGACCGATGGCAGTCAAATCTAAGTCACCAAAAGTAACAGCTGCGCTATTAAGCAAATATTCGTCGCCGATATTTCTTCCCCCAACAATGGAAACAAGCCCATCGACCGTAAGGGATTTGTTGTGCATGCGCCGGTTTTGCTGGTCCAGGTTGAACAAAATAGCCAGGTTACGAAAGGCCCGGTTTCGAACCGGATTGAATAGCCTGACATGAATATTAGGGTGGCTGTCCAGGCTAAGCAGGTTATGGTCACTGCGTTTTTGCCAGTCATCTAACAACATGCGCACTCGTACTCCTCGCTCGGCGGCTTTTAGCAGTGCCGTTGCAATCATCTTGCTGGTTTGGTCATCGCGGAAAATGTAGTACTGCAGGTCGATACTGACCGTTGCTTTATTTATAATCGCTAACCTCTCATCCAAGGCGCTCTGGCTGGTGGTTAGCGGTGCTACGCCAGTTAAACTGGGTGACGGATGCCTGAGGTTGTTTATGGCGTCAACTAATAGCCCTTCGCTGGCAGTCATACAAATCAACAACGTCAGTCTGTTCATCCAATAAAACCGGCTATGCGGGTCAATGCTATCTGGTCTAACAGTTAAATGCTTCAGGGTCAATGTCTGGTCATTAGCGATGGCTAAAAGGGCGCTTTGCAGATGGATTTGTTACCCGGCCTGTTGATTTGTCACAGGCCAGTGTTACATTGCCTGCCTTTGGCCTTGCATTGGGTTGTTTATGAAGTCGTCTCTGTCTCAGATCTTTGCCCGGGGTATGTTGTTCAGCTTACCGCTAGTGATTACCTTTGGTGCCTTGTATTGGTTCTTTAATTGGTCAGAGTCTTTGCTAAGCGTCCCCTTGAGTTACTTGCTGCCACAAGGCTGGTATGTGCCAGGTATGGGAGTGGTGTCGGGCCTGGTGATCATTTTCCTGCTGGGGCTCCTGGTTCAGCTTTATTTGGTTAAGCATCTGTTTCATTGGTTTGAGTCGGTGCTTGAACGCATTCCTTTGGTCAAGACTTTATACGGTAGTGCCAAGGACATTATGAAATTGTTTTCCGGCTCCAGTCAGGATGAACTGCAAAAAGTCGTGTTGGTGAGCATGCACGAAGATATTCGCATGATTGGCTTTGTCACCAATGAACAAATCGACTTTGCTGGCGATGACGACCTTATTGCCGTGTATGTGCCCTTAAGCTATCAGGTAGGCGGGCATCTATTGTATTTGCCTCGTAGTCGTTGTGAGCCGCTGGATATGCCAGTGCAAAAAGCCATGCAACAGGTGCTGACGGCGCACATCAGTCAGGCTAAAAACAAGAAGCCATAACCAAAATGCTATAGGTGCGGGCGCTTTCTTGCCTAGGCAAAGGTCTGCCCGCCCTGTTACAATTCACTCTGGTTCCGCTTAAGAACCAAAGCCAAGGGGTGCCCACCTCCATATCTGGAGAGACGGCTGAGATGCGGCTGAATATCAGCGCAAACCCTTACACCTGATCCGGATAATACCGGCGTAGGAATGGTTACGAGGTTTTCCTCCAGATTTTGTCCCATTGACCTGCCGTTACCCCGGATCTTTTCCAGCTGTGATGAGAAGATCCAATGCAAACTAAATACCGTTATCTTTCTGTTGCCGTGGCGCTAGCATGTCAGCCTGTATGGGCTGACGAAATCAATGCAGAGCTGCAGGCTGTTGAACATATTGTGGTGACCTCGGATTTTGCTGTGCGTAATCTGCAGAATGTTCCGGCCAGTATTTCGGTGGTGGGCCAGAATGAAATTATTGCCCGTCAGGCACAGCACTTAGAACAGATCCTGAATGTCGCCCCTAATGTCAACTTTGCCAGTGGCGCGTCCCGTGGCCGCTTTGTTCAAATTCGCGGTATCGGCGAGCGCAGCCAGTTTGCCGAGCCGATTAATCCATCGGTGGGCTTTGTCATTGATGATATGGATTTTTCTGGCATTGCCGCAGTAGGCACACTGTTTGACGTTCAGCAGGTTGAAGTGCTCAAAGGCCCTCAAGCCACTGAGTTCGGCGCGGCGGCCCTGGCCGGCGTGGTGAAAATTCAAACCGTGGAAGCAGGTAATGACAGTCCCAGCCGCGTCAGTCTTAGCCTGGCGGAGAACAACAGTTGGTCGGCCGGTTTTGCCCATGGCGGTGAACTGAGCGACAAGCTGTTATACCGTGTGGCCGCCCAGCAATACCAAAGTAATGGTTTTATTGAAAACCAATACCTGGGGCGGGACGATACCGCTAATCGCGATGAACTGACCAGCAGACTTAAGCTCAAATATCTGGCCAGTGATAACCTGACTCTGGCACTTAACTATCAGTATTTTGATATCGATAACGGCTACGACGCCTTTACTCAGACCAACGACGGTAAAACCCGTTCAGACCAGCCAGGCTATGACCGCCAGCAAACCCATGCACTGAGCCTTAAAGCGGATTGGCGTCTTGACTGGGCAACCTTAAGTGCCATTGGCAGTTGGTCTGACTCAAAGATGCAATACGGCTACGACGATGACTGGTTGTATGACGGCTATCCTGGTGGCTACACCGCTTTTGATGCCTACGCACGTGAGCGCGATACCCACAGCTTGGAACTACGTCTGGCGTCTTCTGCAACATCCAAGTGGTTCAATGACAGCACCGAATGGGTGGTGGGGGCCTACAGTAAGAAAGTGGACGAAGTGCTAACCCGCGAATACGACTATCTGGACGGTATTTTCCGTAGTGAGTATCAACCGGATAACCAGGCCTTGTATGGACAGACTATCAGCCAACTGAATGACAAAACTCGTCTGACAGTGGGACTGAGATACGACCATTTTGACATCGATTATCTCGACTCGGACGGCTTTGTCGCCAATGTCAGTGACGACATGCTGGGCGGTAAGTTGGTACTTGATCATCAGGTTAACCAGCAGACCATGGTGTACGCTGGCATCAGCCGCGGCTATAAAGCCGGTGGATTTAATGTTGACGATCAGGTCAGCAGCGCTCGTCGTAACTATGCGCCTGAGTACAACTGGAACTATGAGTTGGGTGTCAAAGGCGCCAATGCCGAAGGTGATTTGACCTTACGTGTAGCAGGCTTCTATATGCAGCGTAAAGATACCCAGGTCAGTGACTATGAGTTGGTGGCCTCCAGTGGCCAGGCCGCTGACTTTATCGACATTATCGCTAATGCGGATATTGGTACTAACTATGGTCTGGAAGTAGAAAGCCGCTGGCAGGTGAATAACAGCCTGGGGCTTTATGCCAACCTGGGGTGGCTGCGTGCCAGCTTCAAGGAATACACCAATGCCAAAGGGGAGTTTGTTGATAAGCGAGATCAGGCACAATCCCCACGTTATACCTTTAATGTCGGCATGGACTGGCAACTGGCGGATGATTGGCACTGGCATGTGGAAGCTGACGGCAAGGACGGGTTCTACTTCTCGGATGGACATAATCAACAAGCTCATTCCGAGGTGTTGGTGCACAGCCGTTTGAGCTGGCAGCTGGGGAATTGGAGTTTGTCTTTGTGGGGGCAGAACCTGTTTGACCGTGAATATCATGTGCGCGGTTTCTACTTTAACAATGAACCCGAAGATGGCTATGACCAGAATAAATCCAAGCTTTATACCCAGTTGGGCGATGGCCGCATGCTGGGCATAAGCCTAGATTACTTGTTTTAATCTAACGTGCCCGGCAGGGAAGCCGGGATGTTGCCAGGCTGGCGTTTTGGAGGTCTCAACCCCTCCTTTAATTGGAGTGATTCTATGAAACTGGTTGCTGAAATTTCCCTGTATCCTCTGGCCGATAAATACATCGCGCCAATTCAGACCTTTATTGATCGTATAAACCAATACCCTGAGCTGGAAATTGATACCAGTGCCACCAGCACCCGTATTTGTGGTGAATACCTGCCGACCATGGAAATCCTGGCGAAAGAGATGCAGCGCAGCCATCAGGAAATTGGCCAGGCTATTTTCGTGTGTAAATTTTTAAACGGTGATGCCATGGGCAGCGGCCGTTAATGGACTTGTTGCAAACTCTCTCAGAGCAATGGGCGGCTCAGTCTTACTGGGAGCTGCTGGCAGTGGTGCTGGCCATTGGTTATGTGTGGCTGGCGGCCCGGCAAAATATCTGGTGCTGGCCTTGTGCTTTGGTCAGTACCGGTATATACAGCTGGCTGTTTTGGGCCCATACGCTGCCACTGCAAACTCTGCTAAATGTGTATTATCTGGGTATGGCGGTATATGGCTGGTGGCACTGGCGGGCCATGGCTGATCACGAACCGGGCAGGGTGCAAACCCGCAGTAATACTTATCATCTATTGGCGGTGGTGGTGCTGTTGCCGTTGTCTTTGGTGATTGGCTGGAGCCTGCAGAGCTATTTCAACAATGAGCATCTGTACGTGGATGCGCTGGTGACGGTATTCAGCTTGTTTACCACCTATCTGGTGACGCAAAAGGTACTGGAGAACTGGCTGTACTGGCTGGCGATCAACAGCCTTGCCGCATGGCTATACTGGCAGACGGGTTTGTACCTTACCGCACTGTTGTTTGTCGGCTATCTGGGTTTTGCCTTGTATGGCTATCTGAAGTGGCGCAGCAGTTACCTGGCGCAGGATGCCCATGCTATCGGCTAAGCAGCACCAGGAGCTGCAGGAACTGGCGTTTATCGGCGCAGACTTTGAACTTGACGCCTTGTCCGGCGGTACGGTAAATCAAAGCTATTGTTTGCGCAGTGTGTCGGGCCGCTACTTTCTAAAATTCTTTTGCCAAAACGGTGGCGATCGTCAGGATCGCCACCGCCAGTTCGCATTGCAGCAACAGATCGCCGGTTTTGGCATGGCGCCAGCGCCATTGTATTTGTCTGCCGCGGGCGATTTTATGCTGGAAACCTGGCTGGATATTGAAGACCTCGCCACCAGTAAATTAGTGATGCGGGACAAGCTTATCTGCCTGGCACAGCGCCTGGCCGCTATTCATGCATTGCCTATTCAATGCACCGATTTACCTTTGGTTGAGGACTGGCAGCACTATATCAAGGTGGGCAATATTCAAACGCCAGCCTTGCTCGAAAATGTCGCAAGGGCAAGTCGGCTCTGGCGGGCATTGCCTAAGCCGGTGTTTAGTCATCATGATCTTAGTTTTGCCCATGTTTGCCTGAGTCCGGATGCTTTATGTCTGGATTGGGAATATGCGGCGATGTCGACACCTGCTTACGACCTGGCGTCCAGTATCCTGGCCCAAGGGCTGAACGATGCGCAGAGCAGGGTACTGTGCGACGAATATGCCAGAATTTGCGCGTTGTCTGCTGAGCTGCTTTGGCAGGATATTCAGCAAATGTTACCCATCGCCAGATTGACCAATCAGCTCTGGCATTTGGCACAAAATCCCGTTAAGCAAAGTCCTGTCGCTTAACATTTGCGCAAACAGTTCAAATGTGACAGAAATTTGCTTTACCTTTAAAGGTCGATGAGTATAATTCTGCCTCCATTGCAGGGGCGTAGTTCCAATTGGTAGAACAGCGGTCTCCAAAACCGATGGTTGGGGGTTCGAGTCCCTCCGCCCCTGCCAGCATTCAAAAAAAGCCTGTCCTAGTGACGGGCTTTTTGCTTTTCTGCATCGAAGAAACGTGGCGGTGGGGCGAGAACCCCCATTGGGGTTTGACATCTTTGCCGGGAGCAAAGTGTACCGCGTTAGCGCCACTTGTGGTCAGGTGCAGGGAGGCACCTGAGGAAATCCCTCCGCCCCTGCCAGCATTCAAAAAAAGCCTGTCCTAGTGACGGGCTTTTTGCTTTTCTGCATTGATAAACTTAAGGCCTTGCTCTCACTGGCTATCTCTCATCGTGCATCAAGTGTCGACGCTGCTTTGACTCTGATGGTAAGCTTGCACTCCTATGACGACACTGACTCCATATCAACAAGCGGTACTCACTGAACTGGGCATTGTTCAGTGGCAATTGCGTGACAAGTCTGCATCTGTTCAGGCAGCAGACGTTACGCCTAGCACTGCTGCAATGATTCCGCCCACAGATTCTGCGCCAAGAGCTAACGCCCAGTCTGCTATTGCCAGATTGAAGCAGGCCATGCAGGGCAGTGCCACAGCTACCCAAAGTCAATCAGAACCTGCACCGCTATCTGTGCCCGGTACAGAGCCCAAGACGGAGCCTGTGTGGGTGGCTGAGAGTGAGCCAATGCTCAGCGATATGCTGCTGGCACTAAATTGGCCCGATGGGCAAAAGTCGCTTCGTTGGCAACAAGCCGATGAGTTAAAGCTGGTGGATGGGATACTTTATTGTCCTGAGCCGGCCGCACTAGTCGCCGATAGCCGTCTTAAGCGCCGCTTATGGCTGCTTTTGCAAGCATGCTGAACTTCCTCTTATTAAACAGCGAAAACTACCAACCGGCCTTTGCTTTGCAAGTGGCCTGCCACAGCCATCCCTGGTCTGAAGCGACCTTCGCCAGTTGCCTGGATGGTCAGTATTTTGCCTGGCAAATGGAAGAGAAAGGTGAACTGGCCGGTTTTTATGTGGGCCTGCAGGTCTTGCAGGAAGCCACATTAATGGATATCGGCATTGCCAGTTCACATCGTGGAAAAGGCTTGTCTAAACCTTTGCTGGAACATTTTTTCAGCCAGTGCCGCCACAAAGGCATTAATGAGGTGTGGCTGGAGGTACGAGCTTCCAATCAAGCGGCTATTGGTTTGTACGAACATTATGGTTTTGTGCTGATTGAGCGGCGTAAAAACTATTATCCCACCCATGAAGGGCGTGAAGACGCCCTGATCATGAAACTTAGCTGGGAAAATAGTTGATGACGACAGCGGCCAGTCATTTCTTCGACTGATACCCATTGGCTTAAATTCCTCTCTCTCATGGGCGACTTTACACGCGCTTTAGGCTACAATCCGCGCCTTGTTTTTAAACTGTTTCTGTCCGGCTACAACGCGCTGCCGGTAACAGAAAACAGTCTGATATCAGCCAAACAGCAGCAGAGAGTCCCGTGGCCAGCAAAGCTTATCTAGAACAACTGAACAAACGACGCACCTTTGCGATCATCTCGCATCCAGATGCCGGTAAAACCACCATCACCGAAAAGGTCCTCTTGTTCGGAAACGCCATTCAAAAAGCCGGTACTGTGAAAGGGCGTGGCTCTAACCAGCATGCCAAATCTGACTGGATGGAAATGGAAAAAGAGCGGGGCATCTCGGTTACCACCTCGGTGATGCAGTTCCCTTATGCTGATTGCCTGGTTAACCTGCTGGATACCCCAGGACACGAAGACTTCTCAGAGGATACCTATCGTACCCTTACCGCAGTGGATGCCTGTCTGATGGTGATCGATGCAGCCAAAGGTGTAGAAGACCGCACCCGCAAACTGATGGAAGTGACCCGTCTGCGTGATACGCCTATTCTGACCTTTATGAACAAGCTGGATCGCGATATCCGTGACCCCATGGAATTGCTGGATGAGGTGGAAACCGAACTGAAAATAGCCTGTGCGCCGGTGACCTGGCCCATAGGTTGTGGCAAGGAATTTAAAGGGGTTTACCACATCCACCGTGATGAAAGCATTCTGTACCAGTCTGGTCAGGGCCATACCATCCAGGCAGTGCGCATTGTAAAAGGATTGGATAACCCCGAGCTGGATGCTGCCGTTGGCAATTCTCTGGCTGGCCAACTGCGCGACGAGCTGGAACTGGTAATGGGGGCCTCTCACGAGTTTGATCAGGCCGCTTTTCTGGCCGGTGAACTGACTCCGGTATTCTTCGGTACTGCCTTGGGTAACTTTGGCGTGGATCATATGTTGGATGGCTTGGTGAAGTGGGCGCCGCGCCCGCAAGGCCGCCAAACCGATGTGCGCGAAGTCAGTGTGGAAGAAGAAAAGTTCAGCGGTTTTGTGTTTAAGATCCAGGCCAATATGGATCCCAAGCACCGCGACCGTATTGCCTTTTGCCGTATTGTGTCGGGTCGCTATGAAAAAGGCATGAAGTTGCATCAGACCCGTATAGGTAAAGACGTGCGAATATCCGATGCCCTGACCTTTATGGCCGGTGATCGTGAAGCGGTGGAAGAGGCCTTTGCCGGCGATATTATTGGTTTGCACAACCATGGCTCGATTCAAATTGGTGATACTTTCACTGAGGGCGAAAAACTTAGATTCAGCGGTATTCCTAACTTTGCTCCTGAGCTGTTTAAACGTATTCGCTTAAGAGATCCGCTTAAGCAGAAGCAATTGCAGAAAGGTTTGATCCAGTTATCTGAAGAAGGTGCGGTGCAGGTCTTCAGGCCGCTAATCAATAACGATCTTATCGTTGGCGCGGTTGGGGTACTGCAGTTTGATGTGGTGGTGGCCAGACTGAAAGCTGAATACAACGTGGATGCCATTTATGAGCCGGTCAATGTGTCTACGGCACGCTGGGTATACTGTGATGATGCCAAAAAACTGGACGAGTTTCGTCGTAAAGCCGAGGTGAATCTGGCCTTGGATGGCGGCGATAACCTGACTTATATCGCACCGACTATGGTAAATCTGTCACTGGCGCAAGAGCGTCATCCGGATATCAAGTTCCACAAAACCCGTGAACACTCTTAAGCCGCTGCGATACAGGATGATAAAGACGATGAACATATACGAACTATTACTGGATAAATTCAAGCAAGCGCTGGCGAAAGTGGGTGCACCAGAAGGTGCTCAGGCGCCATTGACGCGCAGCACCCGTCCTGAATTTGGTGACTATCAGTTTAACGGTGCCATGGCGCTTGCAAAAGTGCTGGGCCAAAAGCCACGGGATATCGCTGACAAAATTATTCAAGCGGTGGAACTGGATGGCATTGCCAGCAAACTGGAAGTGGCGGGCCCGGGCTTTATTAATATTCACCTTTGCAGCCAGTGGCTGGCGGCTCAATTGGATAGTGCCGTCCAGGACCCGCGTTTGGGCATTGAAAAGGAATCCGCCAAAACGGTGGTGGTGGATTACTCCTCGCCCAATTTGGCCAAAGAGATGCATGTTGGCCACTTAAGAACCACCATCATCGGTGATGCCGTGGTGCGTATTCTGGAATTTATGGGCCATAAGGTGATCCGCCAGAACCATATGGGAGACTGGGGAACACAGTTCGGTATGTTGCTGGCGCACTTTAGTGATCAGCTTCAGGATCAGGTCGCCGAAACAGCCTTGTCGGATCTGGAAGAATTCTACCGTGCCGCCAAAGTGCGTTTCGATGAAGAACAGGGCTTTGCTGACCGTGCCAGAGACTATGTGGTTAAACTACAAGGCGGCGACAGCCAGTGTCTGAAACTCTGGCAACAGTTTGTGGATATCTCCATCGCCCATTCTGAAGAGGTTTACCAGAAGCTGAACGTGACCCTCAAGCGCGAAGATATTATGGGTGAAAGTGCCTATAACGCGCGCCTGCCCGGTATTGTCAGTGCCTTAAAAGAGCAGGGCCTGGCCGTGGAAGATCAGGGTGCCCAGGTGGTGTTTATTCAGGAACTCGCGGACAAGGAAGGCAACCCGGCGGTGTATATCGTGCAAAAATCCGGTGGTGGCTACTTGTACTCCACCACCGATTTGGCCGCCATGCAATACCGCTCTTTTGAACTGGGGGCTGATCGTATCCTGATCCTGACCGACGCGCGTCAGGCGCTGCACTTTAAACAGACAGAAATTGTCGGCCGCAAAGCCGGGTTTATCCGCGAGCAGACCAGCTATGAACATTGTCCTTTCGGCATGATGCTGGGCAGTGACGGTAAACCTTTCAAAACCCGCACCGGCGGCACAGTGAAACTGGCTGAGCTTTTGGACGAAGCGGTGGAACGTGCCTCCGCGCTGATTACTGCCAGAGACAGCGATCTTAGTACTGAGGAGGTAAACCAGATTGCCCAAACGGTTGGGATTGGTGCGGTTAAGTACGCTGATCTCAGCAAGAACCGTACGACGGACTATATGTTCAGTTGGGACAGTATGCTGGCTTTTGAAGGTAACACTGCTCCCTATTTGCAGTACGCCTATACCAGAGTGCAGAGCGTTTTCCGCAAAGCCGGCGTGGATGCGGCGGGTCTGACGGCAAAGATTCAGTTGTTGGAACCTCAGGAACGCACACTGGCATTACAACTTAGTCAGTTTGTAGAGGCCATAGTGCAGGTTGAACGTGATGCCACGCCACATGTATTGTGTGCTTACTTATATGACCTTGCCAGCCAATTTATGAGTTTCTACGAAGCCTGCCCAATCCTCAAAGAAGGGGTGGCTGCGGATATACGTAACAGCCGCCTGCAACTGGCAGCGTTGACCGCCAAGACCTTGCGTACGGGCTTGGACTTGCTAGGAATTGATACTCTGGAAAAGATGTAAAAGACCTTTTCACTATGTAAAACGCCGGCTTTCGCCGGCGTTTTTGCTTTATTTACTTCGATTATATTTACTTGGCCAGAAGCCACTATTTGTTTCTACTGAGTGAACCTTATTTGCAAATCCTCCACTATTGACTATTTCTTTATAACTCAAGGGATTAACTGGGGTCTTTATGTGGTTTAGAGGCAGTCACGCCGACGACATTATTCGTGCTATTCACCAAACTCAGGCAGTCATCGAGTTTTCCTTGGATGGAACCATTGAGACGGCCAATCAGACCTTTCTGACCTTAATGGGTTATCAGTTACGTGAAGTGCAGGGCAAACACCATCAGATATTTGTGGATAGCCAAGAAGCCAACAGTCAGGCATATCAACGTTTTTGGGATGAATTACGTGCAGGTCAGCCGCAAACAGCCCAGTTCAGGCGTATTACCAAATCCGGGCAAGCTGTTTGGATCCAGGCGTCTTACACCCCCATCCTTAGAAAAGGCAAGGTAGAACGCATCATCAAGTTTGCTTCCGATGTGACGGCACAAGTGCTGGAGCGGGCGAGCTATGAGTCGCAGATACAGGCTATTCTGCGAGCCCAGGCAGTTATCGAGTTTGACCTTGAGGGCCATATTCTTACCGCAAATGACAATTTCCTGAACCTGATGGGCTACCAATTGGAAGAAGTAAAGGGTAAGCATCATGGGATTTTTGTTGAACCTGGTGAAGCATCATCCAGCGCTTATCGGCAGTTCTGGCAAAGTTTGCGAAACGGTACTTACCAGACCGCTGAATATAAGAGAATCACTAAAGAGGGGCGGGCCGTATGGATCCACGCGACCTACAATCCGGTTTATGGGCCCGATAAATCCCTGCAGAAAATAGTGAAGTTCGCCAGTGATATCACTGCTGAAGTGGAAAAGCGAGATGAGTTCAAGCTGTTGTCATTAGTGGCCAATGAGACCGACAATGCGGTAATTATTACCGATGTTGAGCGTCGTATTAGATACGTTAATAACGGCTTTTGTCGCATGACTGGCTACCGTCAAAGCGAAGCGGTAGGCGAGCTTACCCGGGACATTCTGGTGGGCCCCAGAACCGATGAGCAAACCCGCCAGCGTATCGTGGATGAGTTGTCCAAGCCGGCGGCATTTTATGATGAACTTGAGATACATAAGCGCGACGGTTGTTCATTGTGGGTATCGGTAACCAGTAACCCGGTCACCGACGAGATGGGGCAACACGCCGGCTTTATTGCCATTTTGGCCGATATCAGTGTGGTGAAAACAGCCGCCTTGGAATATCAGACGAGATTTCAAGTGATAAGTCGCTCCAACTTACTGGTGGAATGGGATAACGCGGGTAACTTGCTGGAGATTAACAACTATCCCAGCAGCCACTTTAATATTGATAACCAGATATTTGCCAAGGCGATGAAGCCCTGGAGCGAGTATTTGAGCATGGAGCAACGTCAGTACTTTGCTGAGAAAGACGATGTATCTGCTGATGTAGTTATTCATGTTGCCGGACGTAGCTTTGTGATTGCGGCTACGTTTGGCCAAATAAGGACAGTGACCGGAGAGCCTTACAAGGTCATTATGTTTGGTACGGATGTGAGTGAGCACAAAACTGTGGTGCAAAACAGTGAAGTTGTGATGGAACAACTGATTCAATCTGGCCAGCGTATCAACCATATGGTGGCAAGCATCAATGCCATTGCCGATCAGACTAACTTGCTGGCACTCAATGCCGCTATTGAGGCGGCCAGGGCTGGTGATGCCGGGCGAGGATTTTCTGTGGTGGCTGATGAGGTGCGTAACCTGGCCGCCAAGGCAGGTGAGTCTGCCAGTGAAATTAATCAGGTGGTCAGTACCAATCAAAGCTTGCTTAACAGCTTGTCTGATACCCTGAAAGTGTTAAATCGAAGAGAATAGTCAGGTGGTAAGAGCTGTAACAGCTAAGTCACTGGTGAAAATTAAACAACATGGGGGAGGGTAAACCACCCCTTGTTTATTCTGCCCCGCTATTGATAAGTTGCAGTAGTTCCTTGGTTTTTTCTTCCATCAGAGCAATGTTACGCCTGGACTCGACATTTAGGCGAATAACAGGCTCGGTATTAGACTTACGCAGGTTAAAGCGCCACTCGGGAAACTCAAGACCAACACCATCCGTGTGATCCAGCGCGACGGCATCAGCCTGATAATGACTCAGCACCTTTTGCAAGGTGGCATCGGCATCTTTCACCACGCTGTTAATTTCACCGGATGAAGGAAAGGCCTGGATCCGCTCTTCCACCAATTGTGATAAGGGTTTACCACTAGTACAGATAAGCTCTGCCACTAAGAGCCAGGGCAGCATACCTGAGTCGCAGTAAGCAAAATCACGGAAATAGTGATGTGCACTCATCTCACCGCCATATACCGCATCTTCCTTGCGCATTCTCTCTTTGATAAAGGCATGGCCGGTTTTACTTTTTACCGGACGGCCGCCTGCCTGTTTGACGATGTCTTCCGTATTCCAATATACCCTGGGGTCAAAAATAATCGCGGCGCCAGGGTCTTTGTCTAAAAAGGCTTGGGCCAAAAGTCCAACAATGTAGTAGCCCTCGATAAATTGGCCTTTTTCATCAAACAAAAAGCAGCGGTCAAAATCACCATCCCAGGCTATCCCCATATCTGCCCGATGTTGGGTAACGGCATCGGCCGTTTGTTGTCGGCACTCTGGTAGCAAAGGATTAGGGATGCCGTGAGGAAAGGTGCCATCCGGCTGATGGTTAATTTTAATAAACTCAATCTGGCATCCTGCCCGCTGTAGTACCTTTTCCAAATAATCCAGAGTTGGGCCTGCTGCACCATTACCCGCGTTGACCACCAATTTCAGTGGCCGCAGTTTGTTGGTATCAATATAGCCCAGTACATGCGCGGTAAAGTTGGCTTTATTAGATTGCTGGCTGTAGTGGCCGCTGGCGGCCAGCTTGGCCGGATCTATTCGGCCTTGGCCTGCTTCAAAGTCGTAAGTTTGAGTCTGCTTAGTATAGTGTGTAAGAGCTTGCTCAACCGTGCTGTTATCGTATTGTTCAGCCATGGCTTGAATGGTAAACAAACCGGTATCGCCACTGATGGGGCGAGAGCCTTCTTTGACCAGCTTCATGCCGTTGTAATCAATGGGGTTATGGCTGGCGGTAACGACTATGCCGCCATCCTGGTTAAGGTCGCTGGTGGCAAAATAGATTTCCTCAGTACCCACCATACCAATATCCGTGACCGCGGCCCCTCCATCAATCAAACCGGCACTTAGTGCCAACTTGAGTGGCTCAGAGGTGAGGCGTGCATCGCCACCCACCACTACAGATTTTGCTTGTAGATGTTCGGCGAAGGCGCGGCCGATACGATAGGCAATGGCCTCATCCAATTGCTCACCCAGTTTGCCGCGGATATCGTAGGCCTTAAAACAACTCAATTGCATGGCTTACCCTTAGCTTTGCTTAGTGCGGCCGTAACGGTCTGAAAAGCGTACGATATCGTCTTCACCCACATAGGAGCCTGACTGTACCTCGATTAATTCCAACGGGATCTTGCCGGGATTCTCGAGACTATGTACAGCGCCAATGGGAATATAGGTAGATTCATTCTCCGTGAGCAGAAAGGTTTCATCGTCACAGGTCACCTGCGCGGTACCGGCCACTACAATCCAATGTTCGGCTCTGTGGTGATGCATTTGCACCGAGAGTTTTTCACCGGGTTTGACACAAATACGTTTAACCTGGAAGCGACTGCCTTGATCCAAAGAATCGTAGCTACCCCAAGGGCGGAAAACCTCGCGATGGAATTCGAATTCTGGTCGCTGCTGCGTTTTGAGGGTATCGACGACCTTTTTGATGTCTTGTACCTTGTCTTTGTGAGCGACCAAAATGGCGTCTTTAGTTTCTACCACCACCACATCGTCGATGCCCACCAATGCAATTAAGCGCTGCTCGGCGTTGACATAGCTATTATGCACATTCTCCAATATCGCATCGCCGCGTACGACATTGCCATTAGCATCTTTGGGCTGAACCTCCCACAGCGAAGACCAGCTACCCACATCGCTCCAGCCCGCATTTAGGGGAATGACAGCGGCGTCACTGGTTTTTTCCATCACTGCATAATCGATGGAATCAGAAGGACAACCTGAGAAAATATCGCTGTCTACCCGGACAAAGTCGAGGTCCTGGCTCTCACTGGCAATGGCCTGGCGGCAGATGGTCAGAATGTCTGGAGCGTGTTTTTCAAGTTCCTGCAGATAGCGGCTGGCTTTAAACATGAACATACCGCTGTTCCACAGATAAGCGCCGGAGGAAATATATTTTTCAGCGGTACTGAGGTCGGGTTTTTCCACAAATTCGGCCACGTTAAAGCCCTGACTGTCCTTGATGGCATCGCCCTGGCGAATATAGCCATAGCCGGTATGGGCACAGGTAGGCACTATCCCAAAGGTGACTAATTTATCTTGCTTGGCCAGGGATTCTGCATGGTGGATAGCAGTATGAAAGGCTTCAATATTTTCGATCAGGTGATCGGCCGCTAGCACCAGCAGAATGGGATCTTCACCATTTTGAGTCGCATGCAGCGCTGCTAAGGCTATGGCCGGTGCGGTGTTCCTACCGACAGGCTCAAGTAATATGCCGTCATGGCGAATACCAGCCTGAAGTAACTGCTCAGCAACAATAAAACGGTGCGCATCGTTACAAACAAACACTGGTGCTTCATGCTCAATCCCTTTTAATCGAGCCAAGGTGTCTTGCAACATACTTTGTGTTGAAGTCAGGGTTAAAAACTGCTTTGGAAATGCCGCCCTGGACTTGGGCCAAAGTCGGCTGCCGGTGCCACCTGCCATCACTATGGGTTTCATTCGCTATCTTCCAGATTGATTTTTTACAAGCATAACATCGGCTTGCGTGAAGGGGTATAGGGGAGATAAGCGATATGCTGATGTGCGCGGCACGTCCCTGTGCCTGACAACAGGGCCGTTACCTCACGCTGGCTTTTCCTGCCAGGGCCTTGACGGTTTGTTTGCCAATACCCTGGATCTTGGCGAGATCCTCTACGGATTGAAAGTTCCCATTGTCCTGACGGTACTTCACAATGGCTTCAGCTTTACTTTTGCCTATTCCTGGCAGTTTCATCAACTCCTTGGCCGAGGCGGTGTTAATGTTGATACTGGTAACACCTGCCTCTACCTGTAGCCCATTTTCCTTGTTTACATCCTTATCTGATGCCAGGGCAGGGGTACTAAGCCCAAGCATCATCGCTAGTAAAAGAGAGAGTTTTCTCATAGTCCTTCTCCTTATGCATCCTTGTCCTGACGCTGAGCGTCGAATAGAAGTGTAGACCTTAAACCGTCAGGTGGTAGGTCGGTATCCAGGAAAATTTAACATCGCCGATAAGGGCGGCCTGCAACATCGGTATACCGTCCTTCACTGGACATCGCTACTCATCCGCATCCATGAGATCGTGGCATACGCTCGCTAGGGATGGTGGAAGTGCAGAAAACGCAGGAGCAGTTATTCTGCCCGTCCATCCTAGGACATCGCCGATGAAAGCTCCTTACAACATCGGCATACCGTCCTTCCCTGGACATAAAAAAGCCGGTCATATAGACCGGCTTGAGTATTAAGGCTAAGCGATTACAAACGTTCCAGTACTGCCTGAGTGAAGTCGGTGGTACCGTGAGAGCCGCCTAAATCACGAGTCGTGCGGTCACCGGATTCAATCACGTCTTTCACTGCAGCACGGATTTTCTCGGCCTTATCGGCCATGCCCAGGTATTCCAGCATTTGTATAGAGGCCAGGATAACCGATGTGGGGTTAGCCAGGTTCTTTCCAGCGATATCCGGAGCAGAGCCGTGTACGGCTTCGAAAATGGCACAGTCTTTACCTATGTTGGCACCAGGCGCCATACCCAGACCACCTACCAGACCTGCACAAAGGTCAGACAGAATGTCACCGAACAGGTTGGTGGTGACAATTACATCAAATTGGTGGGGATTCATCACCAACTGCATACAGCAGTTGTCCACGATCATCTCGGTGGACTCAATTTGTGGATAACGCTGCGCTACTTCACGAGCTACTTTGAGGAACAAGCCGCTGGTGGATTTCAGAATGTTGGCTTTGTGTACGGCAGTCACTTTCTTGCGACCTTCACGAACGGCCAGTTCGTAGGCGAAAGTAACGATACGTTCGGCCCCTTCACGGGTAATTTTGCTCATGGCTTCGGCTTCTGAGCCATCGGCAGAAACTACCTGACCCAAGCCTGAATACATACCTTCGGTATTCTCACGTACGGTAATAATATCAATGTCTTCGTATCTGGCCTTGGTGCCTTTGAAAGACAATACCGGACGAACGTTTGCGTAAAGTTGGAACTTCTTGCGCAGGCTGACGTTAATGGAAGTAAAACCTTCACCGACTGGCGTTGTTAACGGGCCTTTCAGTGTCACTTTGTTCTTCGCGATCAGATCGAGGGTTTCCTGCGGCAGCAATTCACCGTGGTTCTCCAATGCAACCAAACCCGCATCGGCGTAATCATAGGCAAAATCGCATCCGACTTTATCCAGAATTTGAATAGCTGCGTCAACGATGTCCGGACCAATGCCGTCACCACGAATAACCGTAATACGTTGTTGAGTCATGAAGAATTCCTATGTCTGTCGTCAGGCTGGCCTATGGAAGAGCTCCACAGGCAATATGCTCTGGTCGCAAAAGGCGCCAGATTTCTGGGCGCGTTTTATAGCACTTTAGCCGATGATTTTCTACCCGCTACCGATGAACCTTAGCTTATCTAGGACAATAACAGTGTGTTACTTCCACAGTCTGCCACTTGAGGTATTGCCAGCGCGCCGGAGATAGCCTCAGATAGGCCATCGCTTCCTGATAATAGTCCATTTCTGTCGTTTCGGACTCGCCAAACCAAATTTGTCGAGTCATAAGCAATCCCAGCCCTAGCAAGCATCCTAAGCGTCGCGCGGGGCGTGGGATTTGAGGTGCTGGTGATGCATGATACCTCAGAGCCTGAATGAGCTGTGAGTCTTGTTTCCATCCCTGAGCCAGCGCAATAGCGTGCTTGATTAATTCATCGGCCTGGGGTACCGCCAATAGGCCTGTCAGCGAATAATTTGGGGAGGCGCTTTGCGGCAGTTTTACTCTGCCTTTGAGCCAGGTGTTGGTAAATAAGCCTGCACAGGCAAAATAACCTAATGTCTTAACTTCGCCATGTTCTGCAGTACCGTTTTGATTGGCAAGAACCTCCATGCTATTGACCAGTACTTGTGTCATCTGTAATAGGCTTTCCTGCAATGGAAAATAATGTTGGTTCACTCTGCTAAGCAGTGCCTGTTGGATCAGTAAGTGACGGGTGCGGGCTAATCCCTGAAATAACAAGGCATGTTTTACTTCCACAAACTGGAGCTTCAGTCTCGCTCTGCGGCTGGCATCTTCATTAAGTTGATGGGCAAGGAAACCTTCGTCAGCAATGTGTCGGGCCAGCTTGTCGAGATCCGGTTCTGCATGTCCTAACAGATCCTGAATCACGATGAGTTTGGCCGGTGGCTGCGCAATGGGGTAGCTGGACTTGCTGCAGGCTGAAATAGCTTCAGTTTGCGATTGCATGTTATGCCACTGGGCATCCCAGCGTAGACCGAGCTCTTCTATATTCTCAACTACCTGAGTGGCGAGCACTTCTTGTACCTCCTCTTGGTGAAGTTGCCACACCGGAACTGTTTTGAGTTGCGCTGGCGAGGAAATATGCCTGACAAGGTAACCATCAGCTGTTAACGAAAGAATCAATGCTGATGTTTTATCTGGTAGCCTGACGGCGGTTCCTGGTGGAAGCAGTCCCGGAAAGGGAAACAGGCTATCCAATAGGGGAACAAAGCTGGGTGGAAGTTTTGGTGCCCAATATTGTAGCTGGCCCCTTAATCCATTTGGATGCGATTTATTGTCACTAAGCAGTGCAGCCAGGAGCATTAAACGTTGCAGCGCTTGCAGTCTGCTGAGCGCTGATTGCACGCGCCGTTTGTGCATATGTGGCAGTATACGTGTCAGGGCAATCAGGGAACTGTACCACAGGGAATGATTACGTTGTTTTAACCAGTCCAATAGAGCCTGATGTTGTTGAACTGGGCAAAATACCGAGCAGACCGCGGCACTCAGCAGGGTATGCGCAGTATGTTCGTTAACCGACATCCGCTGGCAAAGCAGCTGCGTGGCAACCAGATAGTTAAGGGCATGTTGTGCTTTGTCAGATAAACAATGCACTCGCAGTACTAGCAGGGCATAAAACGGCTCAGACTGTTTGCTGGCCACCTTAGTTAGGCTGGCAATCTGTTGGCAGTGTTGCAAGAAGGTGGTGCTGAACCCTTCACGCTCGGCTAAAGATTCCGTTTGTGTTAGCGCCTGGGTTAACTCGACCAATACACTGAGCTCAAGGCTCACTGCCAATCCAGATAATGCTGATAAGCCCCTTCACCCCAAGCGACTAACTGATCATTTTTAAACAGCAGTGGGGTGCATTCATTCATAGTCGTGATGCCATCAGACTCCATATGCTGAGTGCGATAAAACATCACTTGTAGTTTGTCATCGTTACTGCGTTTGGCTTCGCTGATATCCGGGGAGCCCATCAATTCAATAATGGCTTGACGACTTGTACCAAGCTCAAGTTTGCCTACTTGTACTTTGTTGTACTGCTCGCGATCCTTCCAATCCATGGAATTAGGATCATCAGGATAAAACAGCAATACCAAGGCGGCAAACAGCAGATAAACGACCAGACCCAGGCCAATTCGTTTTGCGATGGTTTTGTTCATAAATGCAAGAATTTAGTTTTTGTAATGGTGACAGCAAGAGTCTACACAAATTAGCGCGCCAGAACAGGGGGCTCTGACGCTGATATTGTTCTACTGAGCTTTATTTAAGCTCTAACGACCTTATAGCAAGGTAAATACTTACTACCAGGCAGTTTCATGCGATGCTGTACCACAAATGACTGCAATAATTCGTCCAACATGCTCATCAGGCTTTGGTCCCCATTTATTTCAAATGGCCCTTGCTCGCGAATCTGTTTCACTCCTTCAGCTTTTACATTACCGGCCACGATACCGGAAAATGCACGGCGTAACGAAGCGGCCAATTGCGCCTTGGGTTGATCAAAATGCAGATTCAAGGCCTTCATATTGTTGTGCGTGGGCATGAATGGCTGCTGGAACTCAGGATCGATTTTCAACGACCAATTAAACTGGTAGGCATCTCCGCGCATCTTGCGATACTCAGTGATATCAGACTGGTTTTGTTTAATGGTTTTGGCAACCAAAGCCGGATCGTCAACGATAATAGTGTATAAGTTCTGTGTTTCCTTACCCAAGGTTGCTCCAACGAACTGATCAATACTGGCAAAATAATCTTCACACTCTTTGGGGCCCGTCAGCACAATGGGCACAACCTGATCGCGATTCTGTTCATGCAGCATGATGCCCAGTAAATACAGCAGCTCTTCTGCGGTACCCACGCCGCCAGGGAAGATCACAATGGCATGGGCTATGCGGACAAAGGCCTCCAGGCGTTTTTCAATGTCCGGCATGATCACCAGTTCATTGACTATGGGATTCGGCGGCTCTGCGGCAATAATACTCGGCTCGGTAATGCCCAGATAACGACCATGTCTGACTCGTTGTTTGGCATGACCTATGGTGGCGCCTTTCATAGGCCCTTTCATGGCACCAGGGCCACAGCCGGTACAAATATTCAGCTCGCGCAGGCCAAGTTGGTAGCCAACTTCTTTAGTGTACTTATATTCGTGCTCGCTGATGGAGTGGCCACCCCAACATACCACCATATTCGCTTCGCCACTGGGTCGGATGACCTCTGCATTACGCAGCATATCAAAGACCATATGCGTGGTGTGCACGGACTCGGGGGCATTCACACACAGGTTGTATTCATAACGAGCACCCATATGCAGCAGGTCGCGCAGCACTGCAAACAGGTGTTCATGCACGCCTTTTATCAGCTTGTCGTCAACAAATGCCAGGGCTGGGGGATTTATCAGTTCAATCTTCACGCCTCGTTCGCGGCGTAGCAGATTAATCTCAAAATCTTCGTAGGGTGAGAAGATATTCTCAAAGTTATCTTCGTGGGCGCCACTATTTAAAACTGCCAGACTGCAGTTGCGAAAGAGTTGATACAGTTCACTGGAGGTTGAGCGTTTCAGACGGTCGACTTCCAGTTGGGAAAGCAGACTCATTGCCCCAATGGGGTTAAGCTGTACGGTTCGTTTCATTATGATCCTTTATTGATAACGCAGCGATTCCGCCCTTGATTCTTAGCATCATATAATGCGCGGTCTGCCCGCTCAAAAACCGCCTCCACATCATCTTCACGGTTAAAACCCGCGGCGCCGATTGAGACGGTGATGGTGACGGCCTGCTCTTTGAATCTAAAAGGGATTTTCTCAATCTGCAGACGAACTTTCTCTAATACCGCATCCAGTTCGTTGACAGCGGTTTGAGGGAACAGGATAACAAACTCTTCCCCTCCCCAGCGGGCAAGGAAATCGGTGGAACGCAGACATTTGCTAATATTCTGTGCAATGACCTGCAGGGTTTTATCGCCACCGGCATGACCATACCTGTCATTAATACTTTTAAAGTAGTCGACATCAACCAAGGCCATGCTCAGATTCGTGCCATAGCGGCGCCAGCGCCTATACTCCAGCTCAACCCTGTCGTTGTAAGCGTAACGATTGGGAATTTGGGTCAGCGGATCGTGATGGCTATGGTACTTCTGTTGTAGCAATTTCTGCTTATACTCAGAGGCTTCTTTTTCCAGAGCGCTGAGTTGGTCTTTCATTTCTCTGAGTAAGTTCATCAGGACAAGTTGTTCTTCCTTGTCCGCACGTTCCCGGCTATCCAATGTGGATGCCATCTTATTCAAATACTCACCGGCCTGTTGCTTGAGCAAAGCGATGTCCTGAGTTTCATCAACTGCCAGTTCGATGCCTTTAAGCTGCTGTCTGAGTTGTTGATTATTCTGCACTTTTAACTGGTACGCAGCCTGGCTATCTTTTAAAGAACGCCCCACAGCCTGACTGACATTGCCCAGAGTATTATGCAGGCTGGAAATAAAACGTTCAGCCTGCTTGCGGTCTTTTAGGACTTCTTTTGAAAGTGCGCGTACTAACAATAAACAGCACTCTAATAATTGGTTATGCGTCAGTCCTTGCTCTAGTCGTTGACGAATCTCTTGCAGTTCTTGTTCTTTGCTGGCACTGGAAAGCTGCAGGACTAAATCCCTGAGCTCCCAAACCAATTGCTGATGAAAACTTTCCTCTTCTGCTTCAGGCTGCTCAGCTTGGTCTTTGGAGACACTGCTTTGCAAAGCGCGTTGGTAGAGAGAGAGCGCTTGGTCAAAGTATGGATAACTGGAAAAAAGCGACGTGTGACTTTGTTGCAGGGTTAGCAGAAACTGCTGGGTATCTTCCTTTAGCTCTTTGGGTAGCGATTTGTTACGTTGCAATTCGCTGACGGCATTCTCAAGTAAACCATGTACTTTGGCATTTTGCTGTTTGCTGAAGTCGGCATTTTCTATCAGCAATCCGGTCAGTTTACTAATACAGACTTCGGCCATGGCAAAGTTCATTTTGCCAACCAAATGCCCTCTTAGCGCATGTAACTCTCTATCCAGTAAGGGATTGAAACCATCGTAAAATTTGCTGAGTCGGAGAATAAACTGCGACAGAGTATCAATTTGATGTTTGAAGTTGCGCAGCACTTTCTGCTGATTCTGGGGAGACATATCTGCTCGCAGAGTATTGGATTGTGACTCATTATCCATGCCGATGGGTCCTTTAAAGCGGCTCAGGGTCAGATAGACTTGCTCGGTGCCTGCTTGTTCAAGCGCTTATGCTTGTCAGTATAATGGGAATTTTTCTGGATATAATCAATTTTTTCAAGAATGGCGGGGAGTTGCAGTACTTTCGTTGACTGTTAACTGTGAAAATTACGCTTATCTCGCTTCTGGAACCTGAAAAACAAAGGGATGGCATGGCCATCCCTTTGTTTCAGTCGTCGTTCAATGGACGTTTGACCAGATAGTAGGGTAACCGGTCGTTTTTATTATTGTTAAGAGGCATGTGTGTTCCAGTCCTGTATTCAACAACTGCGGATATTCTACTCAGCCAATCTTAAAATGAAAGTCTTTTTGTAATTAATCTTTTGTGGTTACAGATTTACTGTCTGACTAAGCGGTGGTTTGGATAGTTCGTCTCAAAGTTACTTCTGAATGGATTGATGTCTAAACCCCCGCGGCGAGTGTATCTGGCGTAAACCGTTAGCTTTTTAGGTTGGCATTGATGCAGAATGTCACAGAAAATTCGTTCCACACACTGTTCATGAAATTCGTTGTGTTGTCTGAATGATATCAAGTAACGCAACAAACTCTCTGGGCAGATCTCATTACCCTGATAACGAATGATCACGCTAGCCCAATCCGGCTGACTGGTGATCAAGCAGTTGGACTTAAGTAAATGGCTGATGTGCGTCCGCTGTACCTGTGTGTCTGTGCATTTGAGTACATTAGGTGTAGGTTGGTAGTGATCAACCTCAATATCCAACTCATCTAGTGACTCTGCGTCGTATTGATGAATGGCAAAATCGCTAGCGGCATTCAAATCAAATAACTTTACGTCAACCTCTGCACCTGCGCATACGGACAAATCACGGCGTAGGACATCGGTCAGCGCTTGTGAATTGGCCAGACGCCACTGATTAAAGCTATTCAGATATAGTTTGAATGACTTTGACTCGATAAGGTTCGGACTGTTGGCGGGCACGGTCACCTGTAGCAGTGCCACACAGGGCTTGCCTTTTTTGTTCAACCAGGATAGTTCATAGCCGTTCCATATATCGCACCCGTGGAAAGGTTGTTGTTCCACAATGCCGAGATCCTCACGGTTGAGGCTGCGTGGCACAGCCTGTAAGAGGTTCGGACTATAGTGGTCAATATACTCAGACACTTTACCCAGGCTGAGGTGCGCCAGGGGATTGCTCGGCTTCTTCTCTGTCATCGTTTTTCTAAGCAGGTTAAACTGCCACTATTCTATCTTCTTTAGCGGTGAAGCCATAGTTATGGACGTGATTACCAGCATGCAGGCCTTTGTTCAGCGATATCTGGAGCACCATCAAAATGCACAGTCCCCTTTAATTACGCAGTGGGATGCCGATTGGTTGTCACCTTGCCAACAAAGTGAGCCGGATGCGCAAGGGATGATTCGTTGGTTGCCGGTTGCCAGACATGAAATCAGTGACTTCAGGGACACGGAGCGTGCGCTGGAAATCGATTTTCACCCAGATATCAAAGCATTTTTTAGTGCCTATTGGAGTGAAAACCTCGCTGCGATAACGCCGCGTGGTCCGTTGCAATTGCTGTTGCCATGGAATGAGGATGACTTTGCCCGCTTACAGCAAAATCTCATTGGCCATGTGTTAATGAAGAAGCGTTTGAAGCAACCGATCACCTTGTTTTTTGCCGTAACCGATGATGACGACTTTATCCTGAGCATAGACAATCAAAGCGGTCAGGTGATGTTGGAGCGGGTGGGGTTGCCTGCCAAGGAAGTGCTGGCTGAAAATCTTGCCAGTTTCCTTGAAAGTCTGACACCTCAATAGATTCGGGTTACTTTTCTAGCAAGTGCTTATTTAGCTGTTTTACCAGGCTGGTTAGTTCGGCGAGTTGCTTTTCGAGTTTGTCGACCCGTTGCTCAAGTGACGGAACCAGCACTTCCGTTGCCTTACTGGGAAGTGCCTGCGCAGCCATCTGTGCTGGTGCCTGTTTCCATTTTTGCAGCACAGACAAAATATCGGCCAGAGGTATGGGTTTCTGTGCTTTGGCTTTAACTAAGGCCACTGAGGGGGCCTTTCCTGCTGCTGCCAACTCCTGGCAAAGGGACAGAATGTAGTCTGCATTATTCATAAATGTGGTCAATCTAACTATCTATTAGCTAATCACGCATTCTATCATTGGCTGTCAATCATGTTGATGGTTAATAAGTCTTTATTTATCAATTTGTTATCTTTTTGGTCTGTTGTTTGCTTTTCCATGAGCTGACACATATCAACCTTGGAGATAACTATATGAATAAACCCATTGCCGTCGTTTTGCTGAGCTTATCCTTGATGGGGCTGTCCGGTTGCATTATTTCAGTTAAGCCCGAACAACATGGGCAAGCTGACTGGCAACAAAGAGAAGATATGAACCGCAAAACCATTGCCAGCCTGGCACCCGGGATGTCAATTGAAGCGGTTACCGCACGTTTAGGTGTGCCTGATTTCAGTGAACTTTATCATCAGGATCAAGAAGACATTCAAGTACTGTTTTATCGTACGCACCGTAATCATGGTGATGGCACTACCAGCAAAGATGAATGCACCCCGCTGGTGTTTAAACAATCCCAACTGGTAGGTTGGGGAGAAACAGCCTACCAGCAAAGGTAAAGCATAGCTAAGATTCAGCGTAGCCTGGCGTTTAGTTGGTCGATGATTTCCGCCCACTCGGCGTCTTCCGCCAGCGCACGCTGAATAAATTGTGCCTGTGATGGGTTCCAAAACGGCGCATTTTCCAGTTTTACTTTGTCGTTCAGCCCTTTGTGGCGTTCGATAAAGCCATTAATGCCGTTGTCGGTATTTTCCAGTCCTAATTGTTCAAACAGATCGTGAATACTTGGCGTTAGCGTCATGACATCCCCCGCAATGAATTCGATAACAAAGTGTTAACAAAGATCTCATGCTGATGTATTGTCTACAACTATAGACAACTTTGTTGGGATCAACATGAGTCAGGCACAACTCACAAGAGATAGCGTTAAAGCCATTTATCTGTCCGCAGAAGATCTGAAAGTTGCAGCGTCTATTTTATATCTTGCCTACCACGATGATCCCTTGTTTATGAGCATCTTCCAATCAGAAAAAGAAGGGTATGAAGAGCGACTGCGGGCTGCAATTCGAGAAGAGCTTAATTCCTTTTGGATGGCTAAGCAGCCAATGATAGGTTTGTTTGAAGATGAACGCTTGTTAGCGGTTGCTTGCCTGATACAGCCAGATGCCAGTATTGGGCCCAATCGTTTCTGGCATTGGCGCTTGAAAATGCTGTTAACTGCGGGCTTTCTCGGTACCAAGCAAATGATGGACAAGGAGCAAAAGGTCAAAGAGCAAGTGCCAGCCAAGCATTATCACATGTTGTCCTTTATTGGTGTGCATCCCGACCATCAGCATCGTGGACTCGGGCATGTATTGATGGGTGCTATTGATACGCTGATGCGTGAAAATGTGCAAAGCGAGGGGGTAGCGGTATTCGTTACTTTACCTAAGTGCCTTGGCTTTTTTGAAGATGGTGACTACGACTTAGTTACAGAATTACAGGTAGGGAGATTGTCCGGACACCTAATGTTCCACTCAAAAACTATTTAGTCCTGAAAGTTTTTAACAGCATTCACGCAGTTTCTTGCTAGCTAGCCAAAATCCTCTGTACGACAATGGCGATTCATTTTGTAAGACATTTCTCACAATGTTGTAGGAAAAATTGCTTTTATTAGCGCCTCCAAATTCCTACGAAAACTCACAACCTATTGATACTTATAAATTAATAATTTTTAGCTGATTGCGATTTCGACGCTTTGTACTTGTAGGACACTGGCGGGTGGATAGCAAATATTTGCCGATACTATATCTTTATCCCTGTCACAAGGAAACACGATGGGTCAAGGAAGGAAGACGGACAACTTTCAGGATGAAAGTAAAGGATTGGCTTCAGGATGAAGTGAAACGGATGCGCTTTAAGGATGAAGCATAAGGAAGGCATCAAGATGATGCAAAAGGACAACTCAAGGATAGAGAATCGCGCCACAAGGGAGGCGTTGTTGAAGGACTAAGGAGCGGGATCCACTCAGGATGAGTGTCTTACTCAGGGAGAGTAAGGGCAAATGGACTGGATTCCAGAAGGAGCTGGAACATGGATGGAAGTGGCAATGGTATGCCGTAAAGGGAATTAGTTATTGGTAGGGGCGTGGTCTTTTGACCACGCCTTTATTCTTTTTAATGCCACTAAACTCGATAAGGCGGCAGGTTGGTCTCAGTAACTTGCATTCCTTGCATCACTAAACTTCCCTGGTAAGCATCTTCACCATTACCAGAAAATTCAAAATTAAATTCACAATACCAATCCAGTTTGCCCCGGTATGGCCGGATACGGGTTTTGTACCTCGATAATGACAATAACTGTAAGCCTTGTTTGTTGCAGTAATTATCCATATAGCGGTAAGCCTGTTCCGTCATGGCTCGAATACGCCAGAATTGCCAACCCAGTGCAATAATTACCAGGATGAGGGTTAATTCTCCTAGGCTCATGCTTGTGTCTCGCTAAACAGTCGCCCTATGGCTTGGGTTAATGCATCACTTTTATCTGGGCTACGCAGCAAACTCAGCATGTCTGCTCTGAGTTCAGGCAATCTGACTAAATCGGCAAAAACCGGGGCAAACAGAGAGGGAGTTTGCATTGCCAAACGGTCCATAAAGGTTCTCAGTAAATCCTTGTGCATCAGTCTTTGCCAGTGACGCCCGGAGATAATGATCATTAGATTCGTATCGATTTCTGTTGGGGCGCTGAGTAACGCCGCTAATCTTGCGGTGACTAAGCCCTCTGCCTGACTCTGACTTAACGCCCGTAAACAAGCTATTTGCCAGACTGGCTGTTGTCTATGGGTATCCATTTGCTGCAGTACAAACTCGCTAAGATTGACATCAATTTTGTGGTTTTCCAGTGAGTTGAGCAAACTAAGCTGTACCGCTTCGTTTAACTGCTCAAATCGGCTTAAAAAAAGTGACCTTAGCTCATCCTCACCAAGTTTGACGACAATATCCGCCAGCCCCTGTAGGGGGATGTCCTGCCAGTTAAAATATTCAGGCTTTTTTAGGTAAGCCAGGGCAACTTTCTGATACTCGGTTTCAGGTAGCTTAAGGGCATGTCTCACCAGGCTGTTAAAGTCGGCCATTTGTTGTGCACCAGGAACAAAACCATAGGGATGTTCGGGCAGTTCATCCGGTGATTTGTTGTCCATCTGTCGCCCCAGTGCTTCCAGCACTATACCCAAAAAGTGGTTACGGGCCGCACAAACCAGCATACCTTGTTCGTCCAACGGTAGCTTTAAAAACCAGATGTAATGTTGGCCGGAAAGCTGCTTGTTCCAAAACAGCACGGCCATCCAGGCAAAGCCTAAACGTGGGTATGGATGGGGCTGTTTGTTGTTTTCGATATCCAGAAACTGCTGGGTAGTGAGTTTGCGGATACCCCGGCCTAAATCATAGACCCGGTACTGACAGCCGGATTGCAGCAGGAATTCGCTAAGTGTGCTGATGCTGGTCATGTTACTCTTGCATGTCAGGTTGTCGGCGCCTAATGCTCGTGGCCCGACATTATTAAGATGAAATTGGCCGGCAAGTATAACCCGATAGAAATAGCATGTCAGACTTTGTAAAACGCAAGTTAAGTAACAAATTGCTAGGCAAACTTATTACTGCCTTGCAGCAAACCAATATGTGGCGTGCTGAGCCGCCGTCGCCACAAGCACTGGCCAGCCAGGCTCCTTTCTGTATCGATACCATGGCATTTGAGCAGTGGCTGCAGTTCGTTTTCCTACCCAGAATGACAACACTTATTGGTCAGGAGGTGCCATTGCCACAGACCATGAGTTTGATGCCCATGGCTGAGCAAAGTTGGGGAGCTCGAGCTGAACTTGTCCCGTTGCTTGATGTATTAAAGGCCTTTGATGATTTGTATGCACCTATGCCTGTGTTACCTGTTCTTTATCAGGACGAGCACTTAGTTGCTGTGCACAAACCGGCAGGTTTATTGGTTCATCGCAGTTTAATCGATAAATATGAAACCCGATTTGCCATGCAAGCGGTGCGTGATCAACTGGGAAAGACCGTATACACCATACATAGATTGGATAAGCCGACCTCAGGAGTTTTGTTATTCGCCCTTAGCCAGGATGTGGCGCGCAAAATGACGGAGCAATTTACCTTAGGGAAAGTGACGAAAACCTACCGGGCGATTGTGCGGGGATTTACCCCGGCCGAAGGGTTGATTGATTATCCACTGAAGGAAAAACTAGACAAGATTGCCGACAAACAAGCACGAATGGATAAACCTGCACAGCCAGCTGTGACTGCCTATCGGACCTTGGCGCAATATGAGCTGCCTTATCCGGTAAGGCCATATAAAACGGCTCGCTATTCAGTGCTTGAATTGTACCCACAGACCGGCAGAAAACATCAAATTCGTCGTCATATGGCTCACATCCGCCACCCTATTGTTGGTGATGTTAATCATGGTGACGGTAAGCACAATGCCTTGCTGCGAGAGCAGTTTGATTTTAACGGCTTGGGGTTGTGTGCCTGGCGGGTTGACCTTATTCATCCGGTAAGTGAAAAACCCTTGAGCATTGAGGTTGAGACAGAGCCCCGCTTCGATGCACTATGGGAACAATGGCATTCTTATCAAATTAAAGGGTAGTTGAGGCGTTATGGCAGATATCAGTATTTTTTACGGCAGTGTTTACGGTAATGCACAGCAGTTGGCTGAAGATGCCAAACAGCAGTTAATTGCAGCCGGACATAAAGCGCAAGTGTTGGAAGAACCCGGTATTGCGGACTTTCAGCAAGCCGAGCAGTTGCTGTTTATCAGTTCGACCACAGGACAAGGGGATATACCACCTAATCTGGAAGGTTTTATTCTCGATCTGGAGTCCCGCTTCCCGCTGCTCAACGGTAAAGGTTTTGCCGTAGTGGGGTTGGGAGATAGCAGCTATGGCGACACTTATTGTGGCGCTGGACGAAAAATTTTTGCTTTGCTTGAGGAATTAAGAGGGGAAGCGCTGGCGCCGCTATTTGAAGTGGACGCTTGTGAGACGCTGGATCCACAGGATGAGGTACTTCCTTGGCTTAAGCAGGTGTTTGGCTAACTGTTCAAGGTATTGATATTCCGGAGCCGTTAATAGAAAAGGCGGGGAGTCCCGCCTTTATGCATTAGCTTGATAAAGTAATTACTCTGCGCCGCGCAGTAGAGCGTTAATGCCCACTTTGGCACGGGTTTTGGCATCCACTTTCTTTACAATGATGGCCGCGTACAGACTGTACTTTCCGTCGGCAGATGGCAGATTGCCAGGCACTACCACTGAGCCTGCAGGCACGCGGCCGTAGTGAATTTCACCGGTTTCACGGTCATAAATACGGGTGCTTTGGCCAATAAATACGCCCATGGAAATAACTGCGCCTTCTTCAACCACCACGCCTTCGACGATTTCAGAGCGTGCGCCAATAAAGCAGTTGTCTTCAATGATAGTAGGATTAGCTTGCAATGGTTCTAATACACCGCCGATACCAACACCACCTGACAGATGTACATTCTTACCAATTTGCGCGCAAGAGCCAACCGTAGCCCAGGTGTCTACCATCGTGCCTTCATCCACATAGGCGCCGATATTTACATAAGATGGCATCAATACTACGTTTTTACCTATGTAGCTTCCGGTGCGCACTGTGGCAGGGGGAACGACGCGAACCCCTTCGGCAGCAAACTGCTCTGCACTGTAGTCTGCATATTTAAGTGGAACTTTGTCGAAGAAGCGGCTTTCCGCACCATCCATAACCTTGTTGTCATGCAAGCGGAAATACAACAGAACCGCCTTTTTCAGCCATTGGTGAACGACCCACTCGCCGGCAATTTTTTCTGCCACTCGGGCTTTACCGCTGTTCAGTAAGGCCATGGCCTGGGCGACAGCGTCATGAATACTGGCGTCAGCCGTGGCTGCATTCAGTTCGTTACGTTGTTCAAAAGCTTGTTCAATAATGGATTTCAGTTCTGACATGTTTCACCGTGGTTATGTTGATCTAATGTTTCGATCAGTTGTTTTTTAAGAGAAAGCTGTTCTTCCTGACTCAATGCCTGGCCTTGAGCATTGGTCAGAATAAAAAGGTCTTCTGCGCGTTCGCCAATGGTGGTGATCTTGGCCATATGCAGTGACAGGCCGAAAGCCACAAATTGCTGACTGACTTTGGCCAACAGGCCAGGTGCGTCAAGGGCTTCCAGTTCCAGCAAGGTCATGTTGGCCTGGTTAGTAAAAAAGCGCATTTTTGTCGGTACGCTTAATTGTTTCATACGCCTTGGCATCTTGCGATTATTGATATGCTGGTGGCCAGGTTTGGCCAATTGGGTCTGAATGGCATTCTTGAGGCTCTGGCGGCGTGAAGCCGAGTCAATTCGGCCACCATCCTGCTCAAGGATAATAAAACTATCCAGCACATAACCATCCTGGGTGCTCATTATTTGAGCATCGTGAATCGAGCAGTTTCGGCTATCCAATACGGAGGCTACTTGTGCGAATAAACTGGCCCGATCACGCCCATACAAGATCAGTTCGGTTCCGGCTTTGGAGGTATCATCTGATAACGCCACCAATACCTGCTGCTCATCCAGCTCTTCATGCCCCAAAATTACGCTGGTGTGCCAAACCAGTTGGCTGGCTTTAAAGCGCACAAAGTAATCCCAGTCGAGGCGACGCCAGAGACGGGTGACTTGCTCCAAATCGTGGCCCTGCTCGCGTAGTAAGGTGAGGGCTTCCTGCTTATGCTCATTGACCAGCGATTGCAGATCTATCTGGCATTCCAGGCCATTTTCCAATGCCTTGCGAGTCATCTGATAGAGTTCGCGTAACAGCGACGATTTCCAGTCGTTCCAGAGGTTATCGTTGGTGGCCCGAATGTCAGCCAGTGTCAGGGCATAAAGGTGGTTCAAATATGCCTTGTTGCGTACTTTACCGGCGAAATCGTGAATAACCTCGGGATCGTAAATATCCCGGCGCTGTGCGGTAACTGACATAAGTAAATGCTGTTCTACCAACCACACAGCCAGCTCGGTATCCTTGCTCGACAGTTCATGTTGTTGACAGAATTCCTGTAAATCTGCAGCACCCAACTTGGAGTGATCGCCGTTACGCCCTTTACCAATATCGTGGAAAAGAGCGGCAATATAGAGCAACTCTGGTTTATCCAGGTTCTGCATTATACGGTGGCAACGGGGGAAACTCTTGGCACCTTGAGGCTGTGAGTAGCTGTAGATATTTTTGATCAGTCTGTGAGTATGTTCATCCACGGTATAGGCGTGGAAAAGATCAAACTGCATCATGCCGACAATCTGATTCCACTGTGGCAGGTAGGCTTGCATAATGCCGTGCTTGTGGGCCAAGTCCCAGGCCAGACCGAAAAAGTCAGGGTGGCGAACTAACTGCATAAAGATCTGCCGACATCCTTCATGCTCACAAAAATAATGTTCACGGAAGCGCCGTCTGGCATTGCGCAGCAAACGCAAGGTAGCCGAGTGCAACCCTTGTGCCTGTGGCGTATCGGCAACCAACAACAAAAAGCCCAGCAGCTTTTCCGGGCTGTCAAAAACTGCTTCATGGCGAGCTTGCAACAATCCATCAGCCAAGGCAAAGTCTTGGTTTATCACCTGATGGTTACGCACTTTGAGAGCAAGGATATCGTGGCGGAAATGCTGCAACAGCATTTCGTTCAGTTCACTGATGCGCCGTACTGTGCGAAAAAAGGCTTTCATCATGGTTTCTACGGAGGCTTTTCCTTCCTCACCGTAACCAAGGCGCTTGGCAACTTGTGGCTGGTAGTCAAATAGCAGGCGATTTTCACTGCGTCCGGCCACCAAATGCAGACTGTAGCGTATGCGCCACAAGTGATTACGACATTCTATGAGCTCTTCAAATTCACGGGCAGTAAAATACCCGTGTTCTACTAACTCGCGACCTTTAAGCACCTTAAAATGCTTTTTGGCGACCCAACCTATGCTTTGGATATCTCTCAGGCAACCCGGATTTTCTTTAACGTTAGGCTCTAGATTATAAGAGGTGCCGTTAAACTTGGCATGACGCTGAACCTGCTCTTCATATTTGGCCAGGAAGAAGTCCTGACTACTCCAAAATTCCCGACTCTGTACCTTCTTTTGTAATTGTTCGAAGGTTGACAGGCTGCCACTGAGTAGCCTGGCTTCGACCAGGTTGGTAGCAATGGTGATATCCTGGTTTGCTAGCTTGATGGTTTCTTTTACGGTACGTACAGACTGGCCAACATCCAGACCGATATCCCAAAGTAGGGTGATAAAGCGTCCCAGCTTTTCTTTAATCTCATCATTGGGCGTTTTGACGCTAAGCAGCAGTAAATCCACATCAGAGTAAGGCTGCAGTTGACCTCTGCCATATCCGCCAACAGCAACAAGAGACAAGTCACTGTAGGTATCCAGTTGCAGTAACTGCCATGCCTGACGCAGCAGTGCATCAACAAATACCGCGCGCCCGGTAACCAGATGGGCAACATCCACCTGCGACGACTCACTGTTCAGCCAGCGGTAGCTGTTTTCAACGCAGGCTTTGAAAGCGCCCACGTTGTTCACATCGTCTAACTGATTAATGTCGCCAAGCAGATTTTGCAGCGCCAAGACAAACCCCTTGATTAGTGATTGATAATGCGAGCCAGCGTATCGTCATTGCGCAGTGTCAGAATCTCGCAGCCTGTTGCTGTTACTAAGATGGTATGTTCCCACTGGGCACTCAGGCTGCGGTCTTTGGTCACGACAGTCCAGCCGTCTTTCAGCAGCTTAGATTGGCGTTTGCCGGCATTAATCATAGGCTCGATGGTCAGGCACATACCTTCCTGCAGAATGTCACCTGTGCCAGGGCGCCCATAATGCAGCACCTGCGGCTCTTCATGGAAATCGGCACCTATGCCGTGGCCGCAATATTCGCGTACCACTGAGTAGCCGTGCTGCTCTGCATGAACCTGGATAACATGGCCTATATCGCCTAAATGCACCCCGGGACGCACTAACTCGATACCTTTATACATGCATTCCTGGGTAACACGCATTAAGCGTTCCGCCAGGATGGAAGGCTGGCCGACAACAAACATCTTTGACGTGTCGCCGTGATAGCCGTCTTTGATAACTGTGACATCGATATTGATAATGTCACCGTCTTTTAGGGCTTTGTCAGAGGGGATGCCATGACAAATTACATGGTTGACCGACGTACAGATGGACTTGGGAAAACCGTGATAATTAAGAGGTGCCGGAATGGCCTGCTGCTGATTGACGATATAGTCATGACAAATGGCATTAAGCTCATCTGTGGTTACACCCTTCTTTACATAAGGGCCGATCATTTCCAGAACCTCAGCGGCCAATTGGCCGGCGGTTCTCATTTTGGCGATTTCTTCAGGGGTTTTGATTATGGCTGTCAAAAGGATTCCAACGTCATATCAGTAATAAACAACAGGCCGCATTCTAGCTGCTAGGCTGCACACTGTATAGGTTCGATTGGCTCGGATAAAATAACCCATGGTTGTAAGTTATAGCTGCTTTATGGTATAAAGCGCGCGCATTTTGTCCGCCTCAGTTATGAGGTGGCGATGCAAACACTAAATAACACACATGCATCGACACGGTTTTCGGGGTGTCTGGCGGGGTTTACCCTTAAGGATCGAAGACTGGGATGCATGGAGGCCTAACCCCATTTGAGGAAAATCTAATGGCAAACGTATCTATGCGTGACATGCTGCAAGCCGGCGTGCACTTCGGTCACCAGACCCGTTACTGGAACCCGAAAATGAAACCTTTCATCTTCGGCGCACGTAACAAGGTTCATATCATCAACCTGGAAAAAACCGTTCCTTTGTTCAACAACGCATTGAGCTTCCTGTCTGGCGTTTCTGCCCGTAAAGGTAAGATCCTGTTCGTTGGTACTAAGCGCGCGGCTTCTGAAGCTGTTAAAGAAGCAGCACAGAGCTGTGACCAGTTCTATGTGAACAAGCGCTGGTTGGGCGGTATGCTGACTAACTGGAAAACCGTTCGTCAATCTATCAAGCGTCTGAAAGATCTGGAACAGCAAGCTCAGGACGGTACGTTCGAGAAGCTGACCAAGAAAGAAGCGCTGATGCTGACTCGCGAAATGGAAAAGTTGGAATCCAGCCTGGGTGGTATCAAAGACATGGGCGGTTTGCCTGATGTTCTGTTTGTGATCGATGCCGACCATGAGCACATTGCCATCACTGAAGCCAGAAACCTGGGTATCCCAGTTGTATCTGTAGTAGATACTAACTCTGATCCAGACGGCGTAGACTACATCATCCCAGGTAACGACGACGCCATCCGTGCCGTTCAGTTGTACCTGAATGCTGCTGCTGCTGCTGTTAACCAGGGTCGCGAACAGAACCTGGAAACTCAGGCTGAAAGCGACGACTTCGTAGAAGCTGAATAATCGTCATTCCTTTGTCACGACAGGCTGGAACACTGGCCTGTCCAGAGGATGTCATAACACAAGGGCGTTAAGCCCTTGTGTTCCATACGAACAAATCTACTGAGGAAAACAAAATGGCAGTGACTGCAGCCCTAGTAAAAGAACTTCGTGAGCGTACCGGTGCCGGTATGCTGGATTGTAAAAAAGCGCTGGAAGAAACCGCTGGTGATATTGAACTGGCGATTGAGAACATGCGTAAATCTGGTCAGGCTAAAGCCGCCAAGAAAGCTGGCCGTATTGCCGCTGAAGGTGTGATCCTGACTGCCGTTGAAGGCAACACCGCGGTAATGATGGAACTGAACTGCGAAACTGACTTCGTTGCCCGTGACGAAAGCTTCCTGGCTTTCGGTGCTAAAGTTGTTGCTCTGGCTCTGGCCAATAAAGTTAACGACGTAGAAGTGCTGAATGGTCTGGAAATCGACGGCGCTAAAGTTTCTGACGTACGTGATACCCTGGTGGCTAAAATCGGTGAAAACATCAACGTTCGTCGCGTAGTAACCATTGAAGGTGACAACCTGGGTGCCTACGTTCATGGTGGCCGTATCGGTGTTCTGGCTATCCTGCAAGGTGGCGAGAGCGACCTGGCCAAAGACGTTGCCATGCACGTTGCCGCCAGCAACCCGCAATTTGTTAAGCCTGAGCAAGTACCTGCCGATGTGGTAGAGAAAGAAAAGGCGATCCAAATCGACATCGCTATGCAAAGCGGCAAGCCTGCTGACATCGCAGAGAAGATGGTTGCCGGCCGCATGAGCAAATTCACTGGCGAAATCAGCCTGACTGGTCAGCCTTTCGTGAAAGATCCTTCACAAACTGTTGGTCAGTTGCTCAAAGCAGCTAACGCTGACGCTATCAACTTCGTACGCTTCGAAGTGGGTGAAGGTATCGAGAAGAAGACCGAAGACTTCGCCGCAGAAGTACAGGCTCAGATGGCTGCTGCCAAGAAATAAATAGAGTCTGTGACTTTTGCCTCAAGGCATTGTCATATAAACTACGGGCACCTCAATTGGGGTGCCTTTTACTATGTGGTGGATTTTCTGAGAGAATTTGCCACTAGCCCCCAAGACTTTACTGCCGTAGCGACTAATTTTAGGGCTGGGGCGCAGGTCAACCAGATATTACAGGAAGCATCTTTTCAATGAGTATCAATCCAAAATCCGCCTATCGACGCATATTATTGAAACTCAGCGGTGAAGCCCTGATGGGCGAAGAAGGTTTTGGCATCGATCCCAAAGTGCTGGATCGCATGGCTCAGGAAATCAAGGAGCTGGTTGAATTAGGTGTACAGGTAGGCTTGGTTATCGGTGGTGGTAACCTGTTCCGCGGTGAAGGTCTGGCCAAAGCTGGTATGAATCGTGTGGTAGGTGACCATATGGGGATGCTGGCAACTGTGATGAACGGCCTGGCTATGCGAGATGCTCTGCATCGCGCCTTTGTGAACGCTCGTCTGATGTCCGCGATTCCATTGAATGGCGTGTGCGATGCCTACAACTGGGCGGAAGCCATCAGCCTGCTTAAGTCCGGCCGTGTGGTTATATTTGCCGCCGGTACCGGTAACCCGTTCTTTACTACCGATTCCGCTGCTTGTTTACGCGGTATTGAAATTGAAGCCGACGCCGTACTCAAAGGTACTAAAGTGGATGGCGTATACGACTCGGATCCGGCTAAGAATCCGAACGCCGTTATGTATGAGCAATTAAGTTATCAGGAAGTGCTTGAGAAAGAACTCAAGGTGATGGATCTGGCCGCCTTTACCCTGGCTCGCGACCATAATTTGCCTATTCGCGTGTTCAATATGAACAAGCCTGGCTGTTTGAAGGCTGTGGTAATGGGAGAGAATGAAGGTACTTTGATCGACCACCTGGATAACATCAACTAAGCACTGCAGACAGGATTGAAAGCATGATTAATGAAATTAAAAACGACGCCAAAGAGCGCATGAGCAAATCCATTAGTGCCCTTAAGAGCCAATTCAGTAAGATTCGTACTGGCCGTGCGCATCCGAGCCTACTGGACAGTATCATGGTGTCTTATTATGGCTCAGACACGCCTCTGCGTCAGATTGCTAACGTGGTAGCCGAGGACGCTCGCACCTTATCATTAACGGTGTTTGATAAGGCCGCCACTCAGGCCGTGGAAAAAGCCATTATGCAGTCTGACCTGGGTTTGAACCCCATGAGCACAGGTACGGTTATTCGCATTCCTTTGCCACCATTGACCGAAGAGCGTCGTAAAGACCTTATCAAAGTGGTTCGAGGTGAAGCTGAGCAGGGCCGTGTGGGTATCCGTAACGTGCGCCGTGATGCCAATGCCGGTATCAAGGACCTGGTGAAAGAAAAAGAAATCAGTGAAGACGATGGCCGTCGCGCAGAAGATGATGTGCAGAAGCTGACTGATGATTTCATTAAGCAGATAGATCAACTGCTGGTGGAAAAAGAAAAAGAACTGATGGAAATCTGATCGATTTCAGATCGCTATCGGAGCAATTTTCAGTATGTCTTCACAAAGCATTCCAAGGCACGTAGCCATTATTATGGACGGCAACGGGCGTTGGGCTAAGCAACGTGGCAAGATTCGCACCTTCGGTCATAAGGCCGGGGTGGAGTCTGTGCGCAATGCGGTGGCCTATTCGCGTAAAAAAGGGATTGAAGTTCTTACCCTGTTTGCTTTTTCCAGTGAGAACTGGAATCGTCCTGCCGACGAGGTAGGTGTGTTAATGGAGCTGTTCAAGCTTGTCTTGAAAAGCGAAGTGAAACGCCTGCATAAAAATGATGTCAGGCTGAAGGTCGTTGGTGACCTCAGCCGTTTTGACCCTAAATTGGTCGAGCGCATCCGCGAAGCCGAAGCTCTGACCGCCGAAAACCGCTCTTTGGTACTTAACATCGCCGCTAACTACGGTGGACGTTGGGACATTGTTCAGGCTGCCAAACAACTGGCAGAGAAAGTCAGCGCCGGGCAGCTTGCCTGTGACCAGATTGACGAAGCCTGTTTCGATGCGCATACCTCATTGGCAGGTTTAGCCGATTTGGATTTGTTGATCCGAACCGGAGGCGAGAGCAGAGTGAGCAATTTTCTGCTCTGGCAGTTGGCTTACGCTGAACTCTACTTTACGTCAGCCCTGTGGCCGGATTTCAATGAAGAGGAATTCGAGCTGGCTGTCGCCGATTTTTCTGCGCGCCAACGGCGCTTCGGAAAGACAGGTGAACAGATAGAGGCATGACGTTCCGAGGATCAACCCTTTGCTAAAACAACGTATAATCACCGCTTTGGTGTTGGCCCCCCTGGCGCTTGGTGCCATCCTGTTCCTGCCCTTAACCGGCTTCGAGCTTTGTATCGGCTTGATTGTTGGTTTAGGGGCCTGGGAATGGGCCAATTTAATGAGTCTTGCCAGTCGCAAAGCCAAAGGGCTGTATACGCTGCTGGTTATGGGTATCTGTGTTGCTTTGACCTGGTCTATTCCTACTGAGGAAATCTGGGTGCAGGGGCAATTGAGTCCGATTTACTTCTGGATTCTATCGGTTGCTGCTGCGTGGTGGGCGTTGGCGCTGGCGATGATTATTGCTTACCCTCGTTACACCAGCATGTGGCGAAACAGTGTACCTATTCGCGGCTTGTTTGGCCTGCTTACCTTAATTCCCACCTGGGTCGCAATCGTCACGCTGCGTACCAAACTATACGACATTGACCCCTTCTATGGGGCATCGTTGATTTTCTACGTGTTGGGCATTGTTTGGGCTGCTGATATTGGTGCGTTTTTTGTCGGCGTCAAATTTGGCCGCCATAAGCTTCGCCCTAATGTTTCTCCCGGCAAAACCCTGGAAGGTTTGTTGGGGGGGATCGCGGCGTCTTCGGCCATCATAGGTTTTGCCGCCCTGCATTATCAGGTCAATGCCAGCATGATCTGGACACATATTCTGATTGGCGGTTTGACCGTCGGTGTGTCAGCCCTTGGCGATTTAAATGAAAGTATGTTTAAGCGCTGTGTCGGCTGTAAGGACAGCGGCACTTTACTACCTGGCCATGGTGGCATTTTAGACCGGATTGACAGCCTGACGGCGGCTTTCCCTGTATTTGCCCTTTGCTACGTTATTTGGATGACCTGATGCAACGGCTTTGTGTGCTCGGTGCTACGGGTTCCATAGGGCAAAGTACCCTGGATGTGGTGGCACGTCATCCGGAACGCTACGAGGTGCTGGCATTAACTGGCCATCGCAATTTAACTCTGCTGGTTGAACAGGCCCAATTGCATAAACCTCGCTATTTAGTCGCGGCAGACAAACAAGATTATTCAGCATTGGCAAAGCTTGCTGCTGACGCCGGCCTTGCCTGTGAGGTGTTAGCCGGTGAGGAAGCTTTAGCCTTTGTCAGCGGACATGACGATATTGACATGGTAATGGCCGCAATAGTTGGTGCGGCCGGGTTGTTGCCAACCTTAGCCGCGGTTCAAGCAGGTAAACGTGTTTTACTGGCCAATAAAGAAGCCTTAGTTATGTCGGGGCGATTGTTTATGCAGGCAGTGCATGAACATCAGGCCACTTTGCTGCCCATCGACAGCGAACATAACGCGATATTTCAGTGTCTTCCTCATGATTACGTTTATGGTAGTCCGGCGTCTTCGGGCATCAGCAAGATTTTGCTCACTGGTTCAGGCGGCCCATTTTTAAACGCAGCCTTAAGCGAGTTGGATAACGTAACGCCGGAGCAGGCCTGCAAGCATCCAAATTGGAGCATGGGACGCAAGATTTCGGTGGACTCGGCCACCATGATGAACAAGGGGTTGGAGTTTATTGAAGCGTGCTGGTTGTTTGGTTTAACGACCGAGCAGGTCCAGGTAGTTATTCATCCTCAAAGCGTGATCCATTCCATGGTGCAGTATCAGGATGGCTCAGTGCTGGCACAGATGGGGAATCCGGATATGCGTACGCCTATTGCTCATGCTCTGGCTTATCCGGATCGTATCGAAGCTGGTGTAGCGCCGCTGGATTTTGCCAGCTTGGCGGATTTCTCCTTTCAGTATCCAGACTATACGCGTTATCCTAACCTCAAGTTGGCTATTGATGCATGTCAGGCGGGGCAGTATGCCACCACCAGTTTGAATGCCGCCAATGAAGTTGCGGTGAACGCCTTCTTGCAAGGACGTATTCGATTTACCCAAATTGCCGGCTTGAATGAACAAGTTCTGCAATCCATTAATGCCACAGAGTTAAACGATATCGACACTGTATTGAAAGTAGATAGCCAGGCCCGTGAATTAGCCAAATCTCTTGTTACCAGGTGGCAGGGGTGATGTTGTCTATCTTAAATAATCTGCTGTTTTTTGTTATTGCACTGGGCATTCTGGTCGCGGTGCACGAGTGGGGGCACTTCATCGTCGCGCGTTGGTGTGGCGTTAAGGTTCAGCGTTTTTCGGTTGGATTTGGTAAGCCGTTGTGGCGTCGAGTTGACCGTCATGGCACCGAGTTTGTGTTAGCCGGTATCCCGCTGGGCGGCTATGTGAAAATGTTGGATGAAAGGGTGGAACCGGTATCGGATGCCGATTTGCCTCGCGCCTTTAATCGCCAGTCTGTTTACAAACGCATCGCTATTATTGCTGCCGGTCCAATAACCAATTTTTTGTTCGCCATCCTTGCTCTGACATTTATGTATATGCTGGGCGTGGAAACGGTGAAACCTGTTGTCGGTGAAGTACCTAAAGAGTCCATTGCCGCCCGCGCTTATATGCAACCAGGTATGCAGATTACCCATGTCGGTGGCCGTGAGACTCCAGATTGGGAAGCGGTTAATCTGGAGTTAGTGTCACACATCGGTAAGGAACACATGACGGTGGAGGCTATCTGGCCTGATTCCGGGCAGAAATTGAGTCTGAATTTTGACCTTCGTCAGTGGCAGTTTGACCCCGACAAAGATTCTGCACTTATTAGCATGGGGCTGGTACCATACCGTCCGGCTATTACAAGCGTTATTGCACAAGTCGCTGACGACTCGCCAGCAAAGCTCGCGGGATTGAAGGCCGGCGATAAAATTGTCCAGATAAAGGGAACTCCCGTGCAAAATTGGGAACAAATAGTGGACTTGATTGGTGCACATCCCAATCAGGTTTTACCTTTTGCACTGGAACGTGACGGTTACTTAACACGTATTGATGTCCGGTTAGGTGAACGCGAAGGGCAAGATGGCTCGCAAGGATATCTTGGCGTAGTGCCAACCATGGATGCATGGCCGGAATCCTATCGTTTCACACACCAATATGGGCCAGTCGGTGCCTTAGTCGAAGGGGCCGATAAGACCTGGCGTTGGATGGTGTTGAGTGTAGAAATGATAGGTAAACTGATTAGTGGCGATGTGTCGGTTAAAAACCTTAGTGGTCCGATTTCCATAGCCCAAGGGGCGGGGGCCAGTGCCGGATATGGACTGGTATATTTTCTGAGCTTTCTCGCGTTGATTAGTGTGAATCTCGGGATCATTAACCTTTTACCGTTGCCAGTACTTGATGGCGGACACCTACTCTATTATTTTATTGAGCTTTTAACGGGTAGGCCGGTACCGGAATCGGTTCAGGAAATAGGGTTTCGCATCGGTGGAGCATTGCTGTTGCTACTGATGACGATAGCCATCGTCAATGATATAGCTCGCTTGTAGGCTGCCTTGTAAGGCATTCAGCGAAACCCAGAAGTTTGGAAGAATAATAGTAAATGAAGTTAAAACCTCTAATTGCAGCCTTAATGCTGGCCACCGCATCACAAGCTTCCGCCAACAACGACAGTGAATTTATCGTTGAGGATATTAAGGTCGAAGGTCTGCAGCGAGTCGCGCTGGGTGCTGCACTGACCTATCTGCCGGTAAAAGTGGGCGATCGCTTAAATAGCTTCCGTGTGTCACAACTTATCCGTTCACTGTATTCCTCTACGCACTTTGAGAGCATTAAAGTACTGCGAGATGGCGGTACTTTGGTGGTTCAGGTGAAAGAGCGTCCGACCATCAGCAATATCACTTTTGAAGACAACAAAGATATTAAGGATGAGCAGTTACAGCAAAGTCTGGATGACAGTAAGGTCCGGGTAGGTGAACCACTGGATAAGACGGTTCTTACCTCCATTGAGAATGGCTTAAAAGATTTCTATTACAGCATTGGTAAATACAATGCAGAGGTGAATGCCATTATCACGCCATTGCCACGTAATCGGGTCGATTTAAAACTGACTTTCGAAGAAGGCGATGCAGCACAGATTCGTCAGATTAACGTAGTGGGTAACGACAAGTTCTCAGACGGAGAACTGATGGATCAAATTGAGCTGAAATTTGATACACCTTGGTGGGACTTCCTGTCTGAAACGCGTTATCAGAAGCAAAAGCTGACCGGTGATATGGAAACTCTGCGCAGTTATTACATGGACAGGGGGTACCTGAGATACAACCTGGATTCTACTCAGGTGTCTATGACACCTGATAAATCAGGTATTTACATCACGCTGAATGTTACTGAAGGTGAACAGTACAAAGTTTCAGACGTGGAGCTGGTGGGCGATCTACTTGGCCAGGAAGACTTTGTCAAACAAATCCTACCGCTACGTAGCGGGGAAATGTATAACCTGGCAGAAGTGACTTATACCGAAGAGTTCATCAGCAAGTACCTGGGGCGCTTTGGTTACGCTTTTCCAACCGTGACGACCATTCCAGAGATTAATGACGAGGATAAAACCGTTAAGCTGACTTTATCGGTTGATCCAGGCAAACGTATCTATGTGCGCCGTATCAACTTCCAGGGTAACGAGGTTACCGCAGATGAAGTGTTACGACGTGAAGTTCGACAGATGGAAGGGGCTTGGCTGTCTAACGTTGCCCTGGAGGCTTCTAAAGGCCATATGTCGCGCTTGACCTACGTGGAAGAGGTCGAGTTTGATACCATCAGGCTGCCGGGCGAAGAGGACAAGGTGGATGTTGACTTTAAGGTCAAAGAGCAACCATCAGGTTCATTTAACGCCGGTATCGGCTACGGTGACCGCACTAAGCTGAGTTTGCAGGCGGGCATTCAACAGGATAACTTCCTGGGTACAGGTAAACGCCTGGCACTTAATCTGAATACGGTTTCCTATCAGCGCAGTGCCACTATCTCTTATACCGATCCGTATTTCACCATAGATGGCATCAGCCTGGGCGGCACGATTTTCTATTCTGACTTTGATGCCGGCAGTGCCAACCTGGTGCAATATAAAAATAAATCCTGGGGACTAGGGGCTAACTTCGGTTATCCGGTCAACGAATATAACCGCCTGAATTTCGGTTTTACTTACCGCTATAACGAGATCTCGCAGTTACAAACTTACGACCAAATTCGTAACTTCTATGATTTATTCTCAGATCCGGAAGATCCGGATGCGGGTATTGAGTTCAACAGCTATGAGTTCAGTGCCGGGTGGAGCCGCACAACATTGAACCGTGGGATATTCCCTACTGCCGGTTCTTCTCAGCGGGCAACCGCTAAAGTAACGGCACCGTTTTCTGATGTTGATTACTTCAAGCTGAATTTTGATACTCGTTTCTACTTCCCGCTGTCACGGGATCAACGTTGGTCAGTGCTGGCAAGATTAGAGCTGGGTTACGGTAATGGTTACGGCGATATTGACGGTAATGACCAGATTCTGCCGTTCTGGGATAACTTCCGTGCCGGTGGTAGTGATTCATTGCGCGGTTTCGAGAGCAACACTGTTGGTCCGCGTGCTATTTACCGCCGTCCGACCACTATTACCGCACCGGATGGCACCCTTATTCCTCTTGGACCCGATCAGGACAGCGTTGTTGTCTCTGAGCGCTCCATAGGGGGCAATGCATTAGCCTTGGCTGGTCTTGAGTTGATAGTCCCAACACCTTTTGTTGACGAAGAGTTTAATAACTCTGTGCGTACCAGTCTGTTTGTTGATGCGGGTAATGTGTGGGACACTGAGTTCCGACTATCTGATTACAATGGTCTTCGCGATAGCCAGCGAGCCAATATTGCTGATTTTGAAGACCCAGGCCGTTTCCGTGCCTCTGCCGGTGTGTCTGTGCAGTGGTTGTCACCTATGGGTCCTATGATCTTCAGTTTCTCGCGGATTCTGCGTGAAGAAGATGGCGATGAAAGCCGTTTCTTCTCGTTCAATATTGGCCAGACATTCTAATAACAGCGCCGAAAGAGCGCATATAATGACGATTTAAAGGAGAACTTATTTTGAAATCCCTTAACAAAAGTGCACTGACCGCTGCAATTTTAGCGACTTCCTTGATGAGTACTGCTGCTATGGCGGCTCAGAAGGTGGGGTTTGTCAATGTTCAGGGCGTATTCCAATCTCTTCCCCAAGCCGCCCAGATCCAAGAATCTATCCGTACTGAGTTTAAAGATCAGTTCGAGGAAGTGGCGCGTTTGGAAAAAGACATCAAGTATTATCTTGAGAAACAGCAGCGCGACGCGGCAACCATGAGCGACAAAGAAAAGAAAGAGCTGGAAACAAAGTTGATCAGTCTGCGTGACGATTATCAAGCCAAAGTTCAGCCTTTGCAGCAAAATGCTCAGCGCCGTCAGATGGAAGAGCGTAACAAAATCCTGGGTTTGATTAAGCAATCCATCGACAGCATTGCTGCCAAAGAAAAATACGATCTGGTACTTAATGCTGAAGCAGTGCTCTATACTGCAGATGAGAAGAACGACCTGTCACAACAGGTTATCGATCAGGTCAGCAAAATTAAGTAACGGACCATTGCATGAAGCCAGTTAGCTTGCGCGAGCTCGCGCAGCATTTAGGCGCCAAGCTGGTTGGGGATGGGGAGCTGATGATCCAGTCAGTGTCTACCCTTTCCCGGGCCGGCAAAGGTCAGATTTCCTTTTTATCTAACAGCAAGTATCGTAGCCAACTTGCTGACACGTCGGCATCAGCCGTCATTCTGGGTGAAGACGACTTGCCACATTGCCCATGTGCCGCTTTGGTATTGGATAATCCCTATGTCGGCTTTGCGCTGGTTGCCCAACTGATGGACACAACCCCGGCCGCAGCAGATAGTATTTCCCCTAACGCAGTTATCGCTGATGATGCCGTGTTAGGCGAAGGGGTGGTGATAGGTGCCAATGCCGTTATTGAAGCTGGTGTGGTGCTGGGTGATAGGGTGCAGATCGGTGCGGGTTGTGTGATTGGGCGTAACAGCCGGATTGGCGCGCGTACCAAGTTGTGGGCCAATGTCACCCTTTATCATGACGTTGAAATTGGTGAAGATTGCTTGTTGCAATCAGGCGCAGTAATAGGTGCTGACGGATTTGGTTACGCTAATGATCGCGGCCGCTGGATAAAAATCCCGCAGCTTGGTCGCGTGATTCTTGGCAATCGTGTTGAAATTGGTGCCAGTACCACTGTGGACCGCGGGGCATTGGAAGATACTATTCTGCACGATGGGGTCATTATCGATAACCAGTGCCAGATCGCCCATAATGTCGTTATTGGTGAGAACACCGCGATGGCCGGATGCAGCGTTATTGGTGGTAGTACCCGAATTGGGCGTAACTGCACTATCGGTGGCCTGAGTGCGATTACCGGCCATGTGGAAATCGCCGATAATGTACATTTTACCGGTATGAGTATGGTCACCAAGGGCGTTACCGAGCCCGGGCTGTATTCATCTGGTTTACCGTCACAAAGCAGCAAGGAATGGCGCAAGGCGGTGGCAAACGTGCGTAACCTGGACAAACTTGGTCAACGTGTCAAAGTTTTAGAAAAGAAGTGTGCTGAGCGGGACTGACCCGCGCATTGGAGACAAGCTGTTGGCTAACGAACTGAATCTGATTGATATCGAAGAAATTATGCAGCTGTTGCCCCATCGCTATCCGTTTTTACTGATAGATAGGGTGACAGACTATACCTTAGGCGAGTCAATTCGTGCCTATAAGAACATTACCTTTAATGAACCCTGCTTTACCGGTCATTTCCCTGGTAAGCCTATTTTCCCTGGTGTGTTAATTCTCGAAGCAATGGCACAGGCTGCCGGCGTGCTCGGCTTTAAGACGGTTGGGAATTCTGATGAATTGTATTTGTACGCTGGTATCGACAACGCCCGCTTTAAGCGTCCTGTGGTGCCAGGGGACCGACTAGACTTTGATGTAAAGTTGGTGAAGGAAAAGCGCGGCATTTGGAAATTTGCCGGTGTAGCCAGTGTGGATGGTGTGGAGGCCTGTAGTGCCGAGTTTATGTGTGCAATGAGGAAGATGTAACAGGTGATTCACCAGACTGCCATTGTCCATCCAAGCGCCAAACTGGGTAAGAATGTCCAGATAGGCCCTTATTCGGTTATTCAAGCTGATGTAGAGATCGGTGACGATACCCGCATTGAATCTCACGTCCTGATCAAAGGTCCAACCAAAATTGGTAAAGCGAATCACTTTTTCCAATTTAGCTCCATAGGTGAGGATTGTCAGGATAAGAAATATGCAGGTGAAGCTACTCGTCTGGAAATCGGTGATAACAACGTGTTTCGTGAATGCGTCACGGTACACAGAGGCACCATCCAGGACCAGGGACTGACTCGCATTGGCTCTAACAATCTGTTTATGAACTATGTGCATGTCGCTCATGACTGCATGATTGGCGACAATAATATTTTCGCTAACAATGCCAGTACTGCGGGTCATGTGCATGTTGGTGATTGGGTAATTCTGGGCGGCATGTCCGGAGTGCATCAGTTCTGCCATATCGGTTCCCACAGTTTTGTTGGCGCCGGTTCAATTATGGTCAAAGACCTGCCGCCTTACGTCATGGTTGGCGGGGTGAATGTCACGCCCCATGGCATTAACTCGGAAGGCTTGCGTCGTCGCGGTTTCTCCAAAGAAGCCATTTTGCAGGTTCGCCGAGCTTACAAGGTACTGTACCGCAATGGTAATACCGTAGAGCAGGCCCTGGTGGAATTGAACGAAATGGCGAAAACAACCCCTGAGGTGCAGATACTGGCGGATTTCGTCGCTAACTCACCCAGAGGCATTGTTCGCTAACTGCCAAGCATTTATTTCATGTCTTCAACCCCTTTGCGAGTTGGTATCGTCGCCGGAGAAGCCTCCGGCGATATTCTTGGTGCCGGTCTAATTCAAGCGCTTAAGGCACGTCATCCCGATATTCAGTTTGAAGGCATTGCCGGTCCGCGTATGCAAGAGCAGGGCTGTCGGTCGCTGTTCGATATGGAAGAACTGTCTGTTATGGGATTAGTGGAAGTGCTATCCCGTATCCGGCGTTTATTACATATACGTAAGTCGGTCGCTGAGCACTTCATTGCCAATCCGCCGGACCTGTTTGTGGGTATAGACGCCCCGGATTTTAATCTGGGTTTAGAAACGCGTTTGAAAGCTGCCGGTATTCGGACTGTCCAGTATGTCAGCCCGACTATCTGGGCCTGGCGCGAAAAACGGGTGTTTAAGGTAGCCAAGGCCACCAATCTGGTACTGAGTCTGCTGCCATTTGAAAAGGCGTTTTATGACAAGCATCAGGTGCCTTGCACATTTGTTGGCCATACCCTCGCCGATGCGGTACCCCTTGAGCCTGATACGCAAGCTGCACGAGCACGATTGGGTGTAGAGCAGGGCGATAAGGTATTGGCGCTATTACCCGGCAGTCGTGGCGGCGAAGTTAATTTGCTACTGGCACCATTTGTGCAGACTGCCGCGCGTTTGCAACAGTCTTTGCCGGGTTTGAAGGTGTTACTTCCTGCCGCCAATGCCAGACGACGTGAGCAGATTGAACGCTATTTGACGCAAACCGACAGTCAGGTGGATATTCAGATTGTCGATGGTCAATCCCGCGATGTCATGACAGCGGCCGATGCCATTTTATTGGCCTCAGGCACTGCCACACTGGAAGCCATGCTGTGCAAAAAGCCGATGTTGGTGACGTATAAATTCAATTGGCTGACATATCAGATTGCCAAGCGGATGGTAAAGGCTAAGTTCTTTTCACTGCCCAATTTGCTCGCTGGAGAAGCTCTGGTACCGGAATTGTTGCAGGATGAGGTGGAACCCGGCAGGATGGCAGATATTCTCGAACCGATGCTGAAAGATGGCGCCCCCGCCTTACAGGCGAAATTTACCGCCATTCACCAACAGCTTAAGTTAAACGCCGATGAACGTGCGGCTGATGCCATCATGAGTTTGATTGAATCCCATGGAAAATAGATTAATTGCCGGGGTCGATGAAGTCGGCCGTGGCCCACTGGTGGGTGACGTAGTTACTGCCGCGGTAATATTAGATCCTGCTTGTCCCATTGTCGGGTTGGCTGATTCCAAAGCCATTTCAGAAAAAAAACGTTTGCGTCTTGTGGACGAAATCCGTGAGAAGGCACTGTGCTGGTGTATCGGCAGGGCAACCCCGGCTGAAATTGACCAGTTGAATATCTTGCATGCCACTATGCTGGCTATGACCCGTGCTGTTGAGGGGCTGGCAATCCAGCCTGAGCATGTGATGGTGGATGGTAACCGCTGTCCACCCTGGCGTTATTCCAGTGAAGCCGTGGTAAAAGGTGATGGGCTGATAGCGGCTATTTCCGCAGCGTCTATTCTGGCGAAGGTGACCCGTGATACCGAAATGCAGGAACTGGATGCCGCTTATCCCGATTATGGATTCGCCAAACACAAAGGTTATCCCACTGCACTGCATTTAGAAAAGTTAGCTGAGCTTGGGCCTACGCCGCTGCACCGCATTAGTTTCAAACCGGTACAACTGGCGCTTGCCAGTCGGCAGGGAGTCTTGCATGGCTGATCCGCAATTTGTGCATCTGCGCGTACATAGTGATTTTTCTATGCGCGATGGTCTGAATAAGGTCAAACCTATTTTAGGGAAAGTCAAAGCCCTGAATATGCCAGCAGTGGCCATTACCGATCAGATGAATTTCTGCGGTCTGGTGCGCTTTTACAGTGAAGCCCATGCGCTAGGCATAAAGCCGATTGTGGGAGCCGATATTTGGGTTAAAAGCGACGAGCTTGAAGATCAGCTGTTTCGCCTGACCCTGCTGGCCAGCAATAATGCTGGATACCAAAATATCACTTTGCTGATTTCCCGCGCCTATCAGCGCGGCTTTCACCCGGATAGACCTGTTGTGGATAAAAGCTGGTTGGTGGAGCATCGCGAAGGGGTGCTGATCTTATCCGGAGGACGGGAAGGGGATCTGGGGATCGCGCTGACCAAGGGTAATCAGGATATGGCGCAACATATTCTGGATTTTTATCAGCAACATTTCTCTGACGCTTATTACCTTGAATTGATGCGCACCGGTCGTGCCGGTGAAGACGAGTATCTGCATCGCGCCATCGACGTGGCAGAGCGCTATGGTCTGCCGGTGGTGGCTACCAATGAAGTCTGCTTTATTGAACCACAAGCCTTCGACGCACATGAAGTGCGGGTGTGTATTCATGATGGTTTCACCCTCGAAGACAGCCGTCGTCCCAAGCGTTATAGCGAGCAGCAATACCTGCGCAGTGCTGAGGAAATGGCAGCGCTTTTTGCTGATATTCCCGAGGCATTGGAAAACACGGTAGAAATTGCCAAGCGTTGCAATGTAACCATACGTTTAGGTGAATATTTCCTACCAAATTTCCCCACCGGTGATTTAAGTATTGAAGACTTCCTGGTTAAAAAATCCGAGGAAGGTTTGGAAGAGCGTCTGGAGTTTTTGTTCCCGGATCCGCAGCTTAGAGCTGAGAAGCGCCCCGAGTATGACGAGCGTTTGGCTATTGAGCTGCAGGTTATCAACCAGATGGGTTTCCCTGGATACTTCCTGATCGTAATGGAGTTTATCCAGTGGAGTAAGGACAACGGTATTCCCGTTGGACCAGGGCGGGGCTCAGGTGCTGGTTCACTAGTGGCTTATGCACTGAAGATCACCGACTTGGATCCGCTGGAGTTCGACCTGCTTTTCGAACGTTTTCTTAACCCTGAGCGGGTGTCCATGCCCGACTTTGACGTCGACTTTTGTATGGACAGGCGGGATGAAGTTATTGACCACGTGGCCGAGTTGTATGGCCGTGAAGCGGTATCTCAGATTATCACTTTCGGTACTATGGCGGCCAAAGCCGTGGTGCGGGATGTGGGCAGGGTATTAGGGCACTCCTATGGCTTTGTGGACCGAATTTCCAAGTTGATTCCAGGTGACCCTGGCATGACCCTGGCTAAAGCCTTTGAAGTTGAGCCACGGTTGCCTGAGTTGTACGACCAGGATGAGGAAGTGCGGGATCTGATTGATATGGCCCGTACTCTCGAAGGTGTAACACGCAATGCTGGTAAACATGCCGGTGGGGTGGTAATTGCGCCAACCAAAATTACCGATTTTGCCGCGCTGTATTGTGATGATGAAGGCCGAAACCCGGTTACCCAGTTTGATAAAAACGACGTAGAAACGGCTGGACTGGTCAAATTTGACTTCTTGGGGCTGCGCACCCTGACCATTATTCAGTGGGCACTGGATATGGTCAAACAAACCAAGGGATTGGACATTGATATCACAGCCATTCCTTTGGATGACCTGCCTAGCTATAAGATGCTGCAAAACGCCGAAACTACCGCGGTGTTCCAGCTTGAATCGCGCGGTATGAAGGATCTGATTAAGCGCCTAAAGCCAGATACCTTCGAAGATATTATCGCCTTGGTGGCCTTGTTCCGCCCTGGACCTTTGCAGTCAGGCATGGTGGACAACTTTATTGACCGTAAGCACGGTCGTGAAGAAATCTCTTATCCGGATGCAGAATATCAGCACGAGTGCTTGAAAGAAATTCTGGAGCCCACTTACGGCATTATCCTCTACCAGGAGCAGGTAATGCAGATTGCTCAGGTGATGGCAGGCTACAGCCTGGGCGGCGCCGACTTATTACGCCGGGCCATGGGTAAGAAAAACCCGAGGAGATGGCCAAGCAGCGCTCCACTTTCGAAGGCGGTTCAAAAGATAACGGCATCGACGGCAACCTGGCGATGAAGATCTTTGACCTGGTGGAAAAATTTGCTGGCTACGGTTTTAACAAATCACACTCCGCCGCCTACGCTCTGGTGTCTTATCAAACACTGTGGATGAAGCGCCATCATCCCGCCGAGTTTATGGCTGCGGTGATGTCAGCGGATATGGACAACACCGACAAGATAGTGACCCTGGTGGACGAGTGCCAGCGCATGGAACTGACAGTGTTGCCACCGGATGTGAATACCGGCCTGTACAAGTTTACGGTAAATCCACAGAACCAGATTGTATATGGTATTGGTGCAGTTAAAGGGGTGGGTGAAGGTCCCATTGAAGCCATTATCGAAGCGCGTGAAGCAAATGGACCATTCAGTGATTTGTTTGACTTCTGCGCCCGGGTTGACCTGAAGAAGGTCAACAAACGCGTGTTGGAAAAGCTGGTTTATTCCGGCGCCATGGATAATCTTGGGCCGCACCGTGCATCCTTGATGGCAACCTTGCCGGAAGCCATTGCTGCTGCCGATCAACATGCCAAGGCTGAATCCTTTGGTCAGAGTGATATGTTCGGTTTACTCACCACCGAGCCTGAAGCGGTAGAGCAAGCCTTTGCCGATGTGCCTAAATGGGCGGAAAAAGTATGGCTGGAAGGTGAGCGTGAAACGCTGGGGCTGTACCTGACCGGCCATCCTATTAATCAGTACCAAAAAGAGCTTAAGCATTACACCAAAACCCGACTGGTGGATGTCAAGCCGACTCCGCGAGACGGCAGTGTTACCGCGGTGGGGCTGGTGATCGATATGCGGGTAATGGTGAACAAGAAAGGGCGCCGTTGGGCTATTGTTACTTTGGATGATAAGAGTGCCAGACTGGATGTGCGTTTCTTCCCGGATATGTTTGAGCAGTTTGAGGCCGTATTGGAAAAAGATCGGATCCTGGTTATCTCCGGACAGGTCAGCTTTGATGAATATTCCGGGGGCAATACAATGACGGCCCGCGATGTATTGGATATTGTCCAGGCGCGAGAAAAAAATGCCAGGGCTATTGTCCTTCAGTTGGAACAGGCATGGTGTAATGCCGACAATGTGGGCCGACTTAAGACGCTGCTCAGCCAATATCAGGGCGGAGCCTGTCCGATTCAGTTGTGCTATACCCACCCCGACGCAAGTGCCACGCTTATGGTGGGGGCGCAATGGTATGTGGTACCTCAAGATGAATTACTCTACGACTTGCGGGTAACACTGGGTGAAGAACAGGTAAGTTTGACCTTTCACTGATAGCAGCGCTTGAAAAACGACAAAAAATACCTATGAAGCTGGTCAAGGGCCGGTTTCATCCATAGAATTTAGGGCTGACCGGGAATGCCGGGAGCCAAATAACCATAAAAGGTAGTGGGATGAGTTTGAACTATCTGAGTTTTGAACAACCAATTGCAGAGCTGGAAGCCAAGATTGAAGAGCTGCGCCTGGTCAACAGGGGCGGTGAATTTGATGTGGGTCTGGAAGAGGAAATAACCAAGCTCAAGGAAAAGAGTGCAGATCTGACTCGCAAGATTTTTAGCGATCTGGGGGCTTGGCAAATTTCTCAATTGGCCCGTCATCCTTTGCGTCCGTATACCTTGGACTATATGCCGCGTATTTTTACTGAGTTCGACGAGCTGGCTGGTGATCGTGCATTTGCTGACGATAAAGCCATAGTGGGTGGTCTGGCTAAGCTGGACGACCAGCCTGTGATGGTTATCGGTCATCAAAAAGGCCGTGACACGGCTGAGAAGATCAAACGCAATTTTGGTATGCCAAAACCAGAAGGGTATCGTAAAGCGTTGCGTTTGATGGAAATGGCGGAGCGGTTTAATCTGCCGATAATTACTTTTATTGATACGCCAGGGGCTTACCCTGGTGTTGGTGCTGAAGAACGTGGCCAAAGTGAAGCCATTGCCCGTAACCTGAAAGTGATGGCGGGATTGAAAGTGCCTGTTATCTGTACGGTTATCGGTGAAGGTGGTTCAGGCGGCGCACTGGCAATCGGTGTCGGCGATCGCGTTAACATGCTGCAGTACAGCACTTACTCGGTTATTTCTCCGGAAGGGTGTGCGTCTATCCTGTGGAAGAGTGCCGAGAAGGCACCACTGGCTGCTGAGGCAATGGGTGTTAGTGCGCAGCAAATCAAAAAGCTGGGTCTAATTAACAATATCATTGATGAGCCTTTAGGTGGTGCGCATCGTGACCACGATGGTATGGCGGCTAATCTTAAAGCCTGCCTTAAGCAGCAATTGGCACAGTTACAGAAATTGTCTAAAACGGATTTGCTGAATGAGCGTTACGAGCGCTTGATGTCGTTTGGCTATTGCTAAGTAAATCCCCTAGAATGGGCCGCTGATTAGCGGCCTTTTTTATGTCTGATAAGCTTTATATTCATTTCAAAAATTTTATCGATGCTTACACCGCTCAGCCTTTAGTGGTTGCCTACAGCGGTGGGCTTGACTCTACTGTGTTGTTGCATTTGGCCTGCCGGGTTCGACAAGCGTTGCCTGAGGTTCAAGTTCGGGCGGTGCATATCCACCACGGTTTAAGTCCAAATGCTGACCTGTGGCTAGCCCATTGCGAAACACAATGCCAGGCACTTGATGTGGCATTTTTCGGACAGCGCGTTGTTTTGGCCTGTGACAGCAGGCAAAGTTTGGAAGCTGTTGCTCGGGAGGCCAGGTATCAGGCCATTCGGGATGTCACACCTGAGGATGCGCATATCCTGCTTGGTCAGCATCAGGATGACCAGTTGGAAACCTTCTTGCTACAGCTAAAACGCGGCGCTGGCCCCAAAGGGCTCTCGGCGATGGCAGCCAGGCAGGTACGAGCCGGTCGCTGCTATCTCAGGCCGTTACTTGAATATGACAGAGCCACCCTTGAACAATATGCCCGGCAGTATAACTTGCGCTGGATTGACGATGAGTCCAATCAGGATGAGCGTTTCGAGCGTAATTTTCTGCGCCATAGCATAACGCCGCTATTAAAAGCCCGCTGGCCATCGGTTGGCACTACAGTATCGCGCAGTGCCAGGCTCTGCGCCGAACAGCAACTGTTATTGGAAGAGGTTAGCGATGAGCGCCTGGCACTGGTGGCAGTCGCGGACGATTGTCTGGACATCCGCAAACTACAGAGCTTTAGTTGGCTCTGGCAGCAGCAAATCATCCGTTTATGGTTGCAAAAACAGCAGGCCCAGGTGCCACCGCAGCAATTGTTGCAGCGTCTGCCCGGCGAGTTTTATGCTGCTAAACCCGATGCACAGCCATGCTTAGCCTGGGGAAGTTGGCAATTACGGCGTTTTCAGCAAGGTCTTTATTTGCTGGATAGCCGCTCGCTTGTTCAGAATGTCAGCCAGGACTGGGTGGGGCAAGCTCAGCTTCAGTTAGATGATGGCAGGCGATTATTGTTTACTCAGGCACAGGACGGGGATGCCGGTTGCTTGTATATCTTACCCTCGCAAAAAGTGCAGGTACGTTTTGGCGAGTTTTCTCATGCTTTTTGTCCGATGGGCCAGCAGCATCACAAGCCGTTAAAGCAGTGGCTGAAGTTAGCCCACATCCCTCCTTGGCAAAGAACGAAAATGCCGCTCTTGATGGTGGAAGACCGGCTTGCGGCAGTGGCAGGTTGGCAGGTGGATCGTCGCTTTGCACTGCCAGTAGCCGGTAGTCAAGCCTGGCGGCTGGACATTGCCGGCTAGGGCAAGCCGCTGCCGCTTTTATGCAGTGCGGCTAAGCGGGTGATGACTGTGTTTGTCCTGATAAAGTTGACGGTCGGCACGCTCAAATAAACTCGCAGGTTCATCACCACTGGTGTAGAGGCTACTACCAATGCTGCAACGCATTTGATGTCTGGAAAGGATGGCGTGATCTAACATAGTGCGACGGATCCGCTGGCCAATTCGACGCAGTGCTACTGTGTCGGCATCTTCAATGATGCAACAAAACTCATCACCGCCAAAGCGAAAGGCAAAATCCGTGTCACGCAGACTGGCACTGATTGCCTGGGCCATGGCAACCAATACTTTGTCACCTTCCTGGTGGCCAAACTGGTCATTGATGGCTTTAAACTTATCCATATCAATCATCAGTAAGCCAAAGGTTGCCCCGGTGCGGCGGCTAACACTGAATTGACGAGCCAATACATCATTAAAGGCCGCTCTGTTACCAAGGCCGGTCAGGCTATCTTTGCTGGCCAAGCAGCGGATCTTTTCATGTTCCAGGGCATTCTTAGTCAGTGGCTCGAGCAATTGATGAAGCTCATCAAGCAACTTGTTTTCAAGAGCATCAGGCACCTTAGTAAAGTAGTAGCTCACCGCTGTGTCAGCAAACCCTTTGATACTGATGCGTTTTCTATACGTTGCATCGGTTCCCCATAGTGCTGTAGCTGAGGGGCCACTAATAGCAATGCCACTAATCTGGACTCTGGCACTGAGCTGCGAAAGTAGCGCATGACCGAACGCTTGTAACTCAAGCGTACCCATAAGGTGTTCGAGCAAGGACAAACGTTCAGCGTCAGAGATCAGCTTGTCATGTTGGCTGAAGCGGAAGAAGCTGTCGTAACTGGCATTATCGAGAATTGGCGTAAGCTGTTCCAATGTTCGCTCCCGGTCATATGTCAGCTCTGGCTGACAACCTGTGCTAAATTGATATCTGGGAAATGTTTAGCAAAATGCGTGCCGTTCGGTACGCCTGTAATATGACGCTATCTCAGGGGATTGAATGGAAAACAGTTTTTTTCATTTGCTGCTGTTGATGGGGATTGCCATCAGCATGGTGTGGAGTTTCCGACGCGTCAACTTACCGCCGATCTTGGCGTATCTCGCCTGTGGGTTAGTGGCGGGCCCTGACTTACTCGCTCTCTTTTATCATGAAGAGAGTATCCATTTTGTCGCCGAGTTAGGGATTGTATTTTGCTCTTTACCCTGGGACTGGAATTTCCCTGCCGAATGCCTTGGCTATAGGTAAAACATTCAGCCAACTTGAATTGGAGGCTGTCAGAATGTCATTAAAGGGATTCGTCGCAATGAACGAGAGCTAGCCAGCCCAGATGCATCCTGGCGGTTTGAAGCGCAGGACGTTTTGGGGATTGCCGGTAAACCGCGCAGAGTAGAGCGTGTTGAACGTTATTTATTGAAAGGACCCTGAACTTTCGGGGCGCAGCTTGTAATGACTACTATATTGATAGAACAATAATAATTCATGTTGAATGGACAAGGAGCTCTGATGGAACAGCAGGTTACTGACTTCTTTCGCACCGATTACATGCCCCACGGCCACTGCTATCTTTGGAAGCCTGATATTCTGTGGCTGAATGTGATATCGGACGCCGCTATCGCCGCCGCCTATTTTACTATCCCCTTTGTTCTTTATCTGTTTGTCCGACAACGCCAGGATATCCGTTTTGGCTGGATGTTGTACCTGTTTGCGGCATTTATCCTGTGCTGTGGAATTACCCATTTATTTGGTATCTACACTGTGTGGCAGGGCGCTTACGGATACCATGGTATCGCCAAGGCAGTAACGGCGATTGTGTCGCTGAGCACGGCGTATGTATTGATTAAAATCTTACCTGACCTCATCAGTATTCCTAGTCTTAGTGAATATGCCAAACACAAGGACTTGGTCTATCAGGCTGAGCTGGATAGGTTGGAACTCATTAGAGAACAAGAGCGCCTTGCCACAGTGCGTTTAGCGGTAGAGGGTTCACCTTTTGGCATGTTGGTGACAGACGCGCTGGGGCATATTCGTATGGTCAATACTGCCCTGACCCGTATGTTTGATTATGACGAGCAGGATTTACTTAACGAGCACGTTAATACCTTGTTGCCACCAGAGCAGCGAAGCCAACATCGAAAATTGGTCGAGGACATCAGTGTCGGTATACGCAGTTCTGGCTTAATGACTTCGCGCGTGGTGTATGGCCTGGGTAAAACAGGCAAGAAAATACCCGTTGAAGTCACCCTATATCGTAGCGAACTGGATGGTGAGGTTAGGGTTTTTGCTACGGTAGTGGATATTAGTGAGCGCTTGTCCTATCAGGCAAAACTGGTGGAAGCCAATGACCGTTTTGAACGGGTAATTTCGGGTTCGCGTGATGCGCCCTGGGAGTGGTATCCAGCAGATAACAGCAACTGGTTTTCTCCTCGTTTTTTGGAGCTGTTGGGTTGGCCGGCTAATGTGCCTGCGCATTTTGATACCTGGAAGGAGCATATTCATCCGGATTATCTGGATAAGGTAATGACTCATCTGCGGGAGCACGTAGAGCAGGGGAATAAGTACGATATTAATTATTTGGGGCGGGCTGCCGACGGCACATATCACTGGTTTAATACCCGAGGTGATAGCCAACGCGATGAGCAAGGTAATCTTGTTGTAATGTCGGGTATGGTGTCTGACGTGCAGGATGAAAAAGAGTTGGAAGCGGCTTTGATGCATAAATCTGCATTTTTGGAGTCAGTATTCACCGGCGCCTCAAGTGGTTTATTGGTGTTGGACTGGCGGGAGGATGACGAGGTGTGGTTATCAGCCATCAACCATCGCTTTGCCGCTATGCTCGGTCTTGATGCTTCGCAGTTGGAGCCGCAACCTCTGACCTTACTGGAAAAACTGGACCGCAGCGGCGTAATGTACAGATTGCGCGACTATCTATTAGGTAATGTTCGGGAAGACGGTGAATCAGGCACATTTGGTTTGGTTCACGCCGTGGAAGGTCGCTGGTTTCAAATTGACGTGCATCCTATTTCAGATGTGCTCGGTGACTGGTTCAGAGTGGTCGTATCAAGCAGTGATGTGACGGAGCTGAAGTTTGCGGAGCAGCGGCTCGAAAGTGCGCTTAAGGAAAAGGTGTCACTACTTAATGAAGTTCACCATAGGGTGAAAAATAATCTGCAAATTGTCAGTAGCCTGATGGATATTCAAAGTCGCCAGGTCAAAAAGGAAGAGCAAGCGGCGCTGAGTGATCTGAAAAACCGTATACGGGCTATGGCCCTTATTCATGAGTTGTTGTATCAGAATGACAGTTTGGCTTCGATTAATCTGCAGAGTTATGTGAACCGGCTGGTAAATCTTATCGGAGACACTCTGAGCAAGTCGAGCAGAGAGCAATTAAATCTGAATCTGATAGACGAAGGGAAGCCGTTGAATATTAACATTAACCAGATGGTGCCATTGGGGTTACTGATTTGTGAAGCGGTCACCAATGCTTTTAAGTATGCGTTTCATCACCGACAGGGGATGCTGACGGTTAGAATGGTACGCCGCAATGGTTTGTTGCAGTTAGAAGTATGTGACGATGGTCCTGGTTTTGACAACGCACTGTTTGAAAATGCCAGTTTATCCAGCCAACTTGGCTTTACTTTAATGAAGACCTTTGCCAAACAGGCCGGATTTAGTATTCAGGTCGATGGGCAAAAAGGAACCTGTGTGAAATTGTCTGAGTTGGTAATTGAGTAGTTAGCTGAGCCTGTTGCCTTGCTGGGAGTGTGCCCACGCGGACTCGCGATTTTCTTTAAAATAGACGCCCGGCGCTTTGATGCCTGTCGGGTAGAAATTTTAATAGTTCAGCCAAGGGCATAGGTCTGGCGAAGTAATAACCCTGCATACTGTCGACGCCTTTGTCGCGAAGGTATTCTAGTTGTTCTTTGGTTTCTATTCCTTCGGCGGTAATGGCTAATCCTAAGCCTCGAGCTAAATTTATGATGGCTTCAATGATAATTTGATGGCGGCCATCCTGGCTAAGGTTGTCCACAAAGGATCTGTCTATTTTAAGTTTATTTACCGACATTTCCGCCAACCGGGATAGTGATGAATACCCTGTTCCGAAGTCATCAATTGCGATGTTAATGCCCAGCTTACGAATTTGCCAAAGTAACAAGGTGGCATTTTCAGATTGCAAAGTACTTTCTGTGACTTCTAACTCCAGGTCGGCTGGATTGACCTGTGAATCCTGAAGCATCTCAGTAAGAGCTTCCAGTATTTCGGCATCCTTCAATTGAATACCTGATACATTAACTGCTACGCGAATGCCGCCAAACCCTTGTTCTTCGAGAAGCTTTATAAGCATACAGGCTTCTCTTAGCATATGCAGACCTATGCTTTGAATGAGCCCTGTTTCTTCTGCAACCGGAATAAAAGCATCGGGGGATATCATGCCCACATCCTTGTCTATCCAGCGGCACAATGCTTCAACGGCCACCACGTCACCAGACTGCGCATCCACTATGGGTTGCCAGAAGGCGGTGATGCTCTCTTCGGTCAGCGCTCTGCGCAGCCCTTGCTCGATGAACAGGCGGTAGCGCACCACATCAACTAAATCGTCAGAATAGAAAGTATAAGTATATTTGCCTTTGCGCTTTGACTCGTACATCGCCGCATCGGCATGTTTAAGCAATGAGGCTGCGCAATCTACGGTTTCATCGGCAATGGCTACACCAATGCTGCAGGTCACCATGATTTCCCTGCCGCTGATATTGAAAGGCTCATTACATATCTCGATGATCTTTTGTGCCAGGCGCTCGAAGTCCTCGTGTCGCTCTATCTGTTCAACAATAACCACAAATTCATCGCCGCCAAGGCGAATTAGAATATCTTCAGCTCGCATTGTTTGTTGTAAGCGCTGGGAAAACTCTACGAGCAGCTGATCGCCCGGCTCATGTCCCATAGAATCATTGATCAATTTAAATGAATCTATATCTATGAAAAATAAACCAATGTTGTTCTCTTCACCACACTCCATATCGGCCAGTACCTGATTCATCAGGTTTCTATTACCTAAGCCGGTGAGGCTATCACGATAGGCCATGCGGTTGAGTTCACGCTCGGCTTTCTTGAGCGACGATATGTCGGTAAGAATCATAATGTAGAGTTCTGGATTATGATCCGTTTCTCGAATTCGGGTAATGGTTTGCAGCGCGTGAAAGTGACTGTGGTCTTTGCGATGCACGACCACTTCATGTCGGGTATTCTTTTCATTATCGAAAAGCATTTCATCATGCCGTCGATTTCCTGAAAGTACCGTTGAAACTGGTGTGCCAACTACATCATTAGCCGAAAAATGGGTGTGTTTGTAGAATGCCTTGTTAACTGAGCGAATGGTAAAGTCTGAATAAAGTATAATGACTGACTCGTCTATATTGGCGAGGATGTTGTAGGCGGTTCTCAGCTCGTTAACAAAGTTTTCCCGCTCAGAGACATCTTTGACTGCTCCTATGCGGATTAAACCATTTTCCAGCGTCATGTCGCTAAGGTACAACTCAATCCAGCGGTCTTCGCTTGTTGCACCGTCCTTACTTTTGAGTTTAATAGTGCGGCTTACGTTTTGGCCGCTTTTTAGGAGGGACTCGAGCTCGTCTAACTCATCGACATTTTCCAGCGCCAGTTTAGTGAAAAAATCCAACGCTTGGAGCTCTACCATATCACCTTTGATGTTGACCTGATCACCAAACAGCCCTTCAAACAATATGGTGCCACGCTGTACATTGTATTCCCACAGGCCTAGTTTGGCCGCATGTACCGCCGCTTTGAGGCGTTTTTCGGAACGCTCAGTGATTTTCTCGTACTTATGACGAGATAATGCGGTCTCGATACTGGCTTTTAATTCCCTGACATTATAAGGCTTTACAATGTAGCCATAGGGGGCGGTCAGGCCGGTACGACGAATAAGGTCATCACTGGTATAAGCCGTCAGATAAACAACCGGAATTCGCAGCTCTGAGCCTATACGTTGCGCAGCATTGATGCCGTCGCCCCCCGCACCAAGATTGATGTCCATCATTACCAAATCCGGCTTGTGTTCAGAGGCCATGTTAAAGGCCTCTTTTTCTGAACTGGCAATACCGCAGACAAGATAGCCGCAATCCTGTAAATCTAAAGAGAGGTTAAGGGCGATAAGCTGTTCGTCCTCGACAATCAACAACGTGCTTCTTTCCATTATTCTTCCTTGCTGCACAGCAATCGGTTGGATGTCTGTCTGAAATGGAAAACGCTCCGTTGCAGAGATCTTCCTTCATTCAGATTTAGTCGAAGACTGGTCAGATTTCCAGAAAGGCACGAATTTCATCCAACCTTTGCAAGCCGTCACGCAGTCCCTGATCCATCACGGCCTGACAAAAATGCCCTTCAAACATGAGATAACTTAACAAACTTGACTGCGAATCAGGCTTGGCGCCCATGATGCGCATCAATGCACGTATTCCATTGGGCAGGCGCTTATAATGGTCCATCGCCAGTTCGTTGATATTGGCATTTGGGTTGATGACCAAGCATTCAACGGGTTTCAGATGCGTGGCTTTGCGCTGTTTGTCATTTAGTAAGGACAGGGTATGGTTTATCCGGTACAGCCGCTCTAAGTCTGAATGCAAGGTGTCAGCAAATATAGTATCCAGCAGGTGACCGGCAATCATGGCACTGCTTGGATAATCCTGAAGTTGGTGGCGGCTATCCGGCCTGGGTTGTTCAACCCCAATCACCAATATTTTTTCTGCGCCCAGGTGAATAGGCGAACTTAAGGGCGAAAGTTGGTGAATAGAGCCATCGCCGAAATATTGGTCACTGATTTTAACCGGTGGAAACACCAGTGGGATAGCTGAAGATGCCATCAGATGCTCAACGTTGAGCTGTGTTTTTACACCTTGGCGTTTTGAACGTTGCCAGGCAGATAGCTCAGGGATCCCCTGAAAGAAGCTGATGGAATCATTAGTGCTGAAACTAGAGGCGGTAACACTGATGGCTTTTAGGTGACCGGTCAGCACATTTCGGTCAATACGGCTGAAATCCAAAGTCTTCTTCAGCAACTGCCGCAGTGGTTGGTTATTCAAAAGGCTGGAAGGACGGCCACCGTTATTTGACACGCGTAACATCTGCAATTGATTAGCCGCCAGGTAGCTAAACAAGGGCAGTATATCACTCTGATAAACTTGCTGAGGGTGGAAGCTTTTCCATACCCACTCAAGTTTGCGTACGCCGAGGTGATAGCAGGATGCGAAACAAGCCAGGGCTGTCGCATTAATGGCTCCGGCTGAGGTACCGCAAATGATCGGGAAGGGGAGGCTGTGATTGCGAGGCAGCAGTTGGGTAATAGCCTTCAGCACGCCAATCTGATAAGCCGCACGAGCCCCGCCACCGGTAAGTAAAAGCGCAAATCTATGCCGTTGTAACATCCAATTTACTCAACGCTGATCGAAGTCAATACACATACCTTCTGCGGCGGCGAAAACGCTGACAGACATTTGGCCGATATCAATAATGTCACGGCAATGTTGCTGGATTTGGTCAATTTCGTCATCCGTTCGCATATCGTCATGGCTATACAAGGCTAAAGACTTGGCTCTGCACGCCATGGCTAGTTTTACCGCCTCTTCAGCGACTGAATGTCCCCAACCAGCTTTCCTGGGCATATCCTGAATTTGATATTGAGCATCATGGATAAGTAAATCGGCGCCACTGGCAAAATTAACCCAGTCAAGAAAGCTGGTGGCTCGCTGGTAAGGCGGATAGAGTTCATTATCTGTGATATAGGCTATACGGACGCCGTCGGCGTCGATTAGATATGAACTGCCACAACCAGGGTGATTCATTGCCATTCTCGACACAGTTGCGCTACCTATTTGCCAACTGTCTTTTTCATCTGGAACTGGAGTCAAAGTAATATGGGCTGGCAGATCCTGGTAGTGGACCGGGAAATAACTGCCGGTCATTTGCTGTAAGATCGCATCCTGCTCATTTAACTGGGTCTTCCCCGGTACAATGTGGATCCGGCGACCTGCTTGATAAATGGGGGCAAAGAAAGGGAAGCCTTGAATATGGTCCCAATGATTATGAGTAAGCAGCAAGTGAATATCATTCTGTTGCGCAACTAGTTTACCGCCAAGCGCTTTGATGCCGGTACCTGCATCCAGGATGATATCTGTGCCGTCGTTTAATGCAATATGCACACAGGCTGTATTCCCGCCGTAGCGGACAAAAGCTGCACCCGGCGCCGGGATTGACCCTCTGACACCATAAAATGTTAATTTCATGCCTCAACCTGCTGCATATTGTTCAGCAATCAGCACCAAGGTACTTGCTGCTCTCCCTTGATTTATAAGGAAATCCTTTGACTAATCATTACTCTAATTAAAGGCTGAGTATAAACCAAGGGGAATTTACTGTAAGTGTCAGCGGGTATGCTTATTTATCAAGAGGTATATGTCGGCTTTAAGCTATTTATAACGGTGCGAACAGGGCCAGAAGCTAATCGCGAGTAGCAAAAAGGGGCACTCAAGCCCCTTTTAAGTTAGAGAATACAAGCTTACAGTGCCTGAATAAAACTCAGCACCTTATTCAGATCCAGAAGTTGTTTTTCACCACTGCGGCGGCACTTGTATTCAACCTGATTTTCATCCAGATTGCGCTCGCCCACCACGATATGATGGGGAATACCCATTAGTTCCATGTCTGCAAACATCACCCCTGGGCGCTCTTTGCGATCATCAAACAGCACTTCAATACCGGCTTGCTGCAATTGCTTGTAGAGGGCCTCAGCCGCTTCCTGAATACGATGCGACTTGTGCATATTCATAGGAATCAACGCCACCTTGAAAGGTGCGATAGCGTCTGGCCAGATAATGCCGTATTTATCGTGGTTCTGTTCAATAGCTGCAGCCACAATACGTGACACGCCGATACCGTAACAACCCATGGTCAGTACCTGGTGTTTACCTGATTCAGTTAAAACGCCGCAGTTCATCGCTTGTGAGTATTTTTCTCCTAACTGGAAGATGTGGCCCACTTCGATGCCGCGTTTTATCTCCAGGGTGCCACGGCCGTCAGGAGATGGATCTCCAGCCTGAACATTACGAATATCTGCCACTTTGGGTAGCGCGACATCACGCTCCCAGTTGATATTGAAATAATGTTTACCGTCTTGGTTGGCACCTGCACCAAAATCGCTACACAGGCTTACCGCGCGGTCAGCAATAACCGGCATATTCAGGTTGACCGGTCCCAACGAACCTGGGCCTGCACCAATGGCAGCGCGAATTTCTTCTTCACTGGCGAAGGTCAGAGGAGAAGCGACTTCAGGCAGTTTATCCGCTTTGATCTCGTTAAGTTCGTGATCGCCGCGAACCAGTAAGGCTACCAATTCACTGCCAGCCTCTTCGCTACCTTTAACAATTAAGGTCTTAATGGTCTTTTCTACTGGCAGATTAAATTGCTCCACCAGTTCGTTAATGGTTTTCGCTTTAGGTGTATCCACCAGTTGCATCTCTGCAGTTGGGGCGGCGCGTTCACCGGCAGGGGCCAATGCTTCGGCCATCTCGACGTTAGCGGCGAATTCAGAGGCATTGCTAAAGGCAATATCATCTTCACCCGAGGCAGCTAGCACATGGAATTCATGAGACATACTGCCACCAATGGAACCTGTGTCTGCAATAACCGGACGATATTCCAGGCCAATACGCTCAAATATATTGCAATAGGCTTGGTACATGTCCTGGTAGGTTTTTTCCAAACATTCCTGGCTCAGGTGGAATGAATACGCATCCTTCATGGTGAATTCACGACCACGCATAACACCAAAGCGAGGGCGCACTTCATCACGGAATTTGGTTTGGATCTGATACAGATTGATAGGCAGCTGCTTGTAGCTGCTTACTTCCCGCTTAACCAGATCGGTAATCACCTCTTCATGGGTGGGGCCCAGCACAAAATCTCGCTGGTGGCGGTCTTTGATACGCAGTAGCTCAGGGCCATACTCTTCCCAGCGACCCGATTCCTGCCACAAGTCAGCCGGTTGAACCACAGGCATAAGCACTTCAATAGCGCCGGCTTTATCCATCTCTTCACGTACGATGCCGGCAACTTTATTAAGTACCCGTAAACCACTTGGCAGCCAGGTATAGAGTCCGGAAGCCAGCTTACGGATAAGGCCTGCTCGCAGCATCAACTGATGGCTGATAACTTCGGCATCGGCTGGCGTTTCTTTTTGAGTCGCTAATAAATACTGACTACTACGCATAGTTCTATTTACCTGGTATCTAAAGTGCTCACCAATACGGGTAATGTTTGGCCATTTTACCGTCTTACGTGGAGCAGATTGTGGTTGCTGTCAGGTGCCTGACAGAAAAAAGTGGCGACATTCTAGCAGCGCTTTGAGAGGGGCTAAAGGCAAAACTGTATTGTCTGGTGGATTATCTGCCGCTATGAGTTTGTGGCGATGATTTGTGTCACCAGGCTTTGGCCTGATTTGACCTGCCAGCGGATGTTAAACTCTCCCAAATGCATGCCAAACTCTTGTATGTCCTGCTGTTTTTTCTTATATGCCGGTCTTGGGTCCTGTGCTAAAACTTGTTTTATCAAGTCGGTAATGCCTGGCTGTCGCTGTTCGGCTTGCAGCAGGTTGGGAATTACCTCAGCAGCGTATTGCACTTGCATGTCAGGTTCTGGTGCCTGGTTGGCAAAACCACCGCTCGCTCCAGGTATCGCGTCCGCATAGGGCAGGTATGGTTTGATGTCCAGTATCGGGGTACCGTTCATCAAATCCATACCGCGCACTTTTAAAAATGTTTTACCTTGTTTTTGTGCGAGGCCTAGATTTTCAACCACAGACAGACCGATGCCATTGGGCCTGTGGGTGCTGCGCGTTGCAAAGACGCCGAGTTTGGCATTGCCGCCCAAGCGAGGCGGACGAACTAATGGGCTCCACCCCCTGTGCACGGTTTGATGGAACTGGAACAGCAACCACAAATGCGAGAATTCCTCTATTCCCCGAAACGCGTTGGGATCGGCGAAATCGGCGTGCAGATGAATCTCCCCCACAGCTTCTTTTACCAAGCCGGGTTGGCGGGGAATGGCAAATTTTTCTTTGTAGGGAGTGTGGATAATACCGATTGGAGTCAGTTGCATAGCCAGATTAGGTGTCATAATTTGCAACATTTTCAGTGCTGGCGGTAATAATTACAAAACCTTTTGTCGGTAGATTATCCATCAGGTATTGGATTTAGACCCAATGCTCATTCCCGGACTGGTTTTTTTAACCCACCTTTTAGGTGGGTTTTTTTTTGTCGATCAGGCATGCTGAATCTCTTTGGGAAACCTTTGAACCAGGCTTACTGTCTATCAGGGGTTGAAATTTGGGCGGCAGTGCCCATATGGCTAATGATTTTTCTAACTCTTTGATCATTTAAGGAATCTTATGATCTCAGTAAAGAACCTCTGTAAACAGTTTGGCAGTTTCAAGGCTGTCGATAACCTCTCCTTTGAGGTCAGGCCGGGCGATATCGTCGGTTTTCTCGGACCCAATGGCGCGGGCAAGTCCACCACCATGAAAATGTTGACTGGCTTCTTGCCCCCCAGCAGCGGGGAGATCCGTATTTTCGACCAGGACATTCTGCAGTCTGCCAAGCAAATACAGCGCCGCTTGGGCTATCTGCCTGAAGGTGCTCCAGCCTATGGAGACATGACACCGCTGCAGTTTCTCAATTTTATTGCCGATGTGCGTGGCCTTAAGGGCGAGCAGAAAAAGCAGCGGCTGGCTAAGGTTATCGACATGGTGGAACTGCGCAGTATGCTCGATCGACCTATCGAGAACTTGTCCAAGGGCTTTAAGCGCCGGGTTGGGCTGGCCCAGGCCATTTTGCACGACCCTCAAGTGCTGATTCTGGATGAACCCACAGACGGCTTGGATCCCAACCAAAAACACCAGGTCAGGGAACTGATTCAGAATCTGTCGAAAGACAAAATTGTGATCATCTCCACCCATATTCTTGAGGAAGTGACCTCGGTATGTAATCGCGCCATGATTATCGCCGGTGGCAAAATGCTGTTTGATGCCAGCCCGGACGACTTACAACGCCGTTCCCGTTACTACAAGGCCATTAGCTTGCATTTCACCCAAATGACGGATATTTCCGGCCTGGCGGAACTGCCTGGTGTGGAAGATATGGAAATTGAAAAGCACAGCGGACGGGTCGTGCTGTTCCCTGAGCGCCAGCAGGACATCATGCCGGTAGTATCAGCGTACATAAGAGATCGAGGATTACAGGTAGACCGCCTGTATGAAGAGCAGGGGCGTTTGGACGATGTATTCAGACAAATGACAGCTGAGGTGAGTGAATAATGGTTGGAACATTATTTCGGCGAGAATTCGCCAGTTACTTCGCCACACCAGTGGCTTATGTGTTTATCTTGATTTTCCTGATGCTGGGCGGCGTGTTCAGTTTTTACATCGGTAATTTCTATGAACGCGGTCAGGCTGATTTACTGCCGTTTTTCAACTTTCATCCCTGGCTTTACCTGTTTTTGGTACCCGCCATGGCAATGCGCAGTTGGTCAGAAGAGCGTAAAAGCGGCACCATAGAACTGATTATGACACTGCCTGTCACTATCTGGCAGGTCATGCTGGGTAAGTTCCTGGCCGCCTGGATGGTATTGGGGCTTGCCTTGATACTGACGTTCCCGCTGTGGTTAACGGTCAATTATCTGGGCAATCCGGATAACGGTATTATTCTGGCCGCCTACTTAGGTAGTTGGCTGATGGCCGGCGCTTTTTTGGCGATTGGTATGTGCATGTCGGCACTGACCAAAAGCCAGGTGGTGGCTTTTATCTTGGCCGTCGTGGTGTGTTTTCTGTTCGTTTTGTCAGGCAGTGGTATTGTTTTGGATGCCTTTAAAGGCTGGATGTCACCCATGATGCTAGACACTTTGGCTTCTTTTAGTTTCCTGACCCATTTTGAGTCCATGGCAAAGGGCGTAATCGCGCTTAATGATGTGGGGTATTTCCTGATCGCCATTGGAATTTGGTTATACGGTGGCTTTTTAGCCGTTGAGCAGAAGAAGGCGGAGTAACCCATGTTGAACCGATTATCGACTTTCGTTGCCGGTGTGCTCTTGCTGCTGGTGTTTTTTGTATTGGTGCTGCTAAACAATCAATTGCTGGGATCTGCACGCCTGGATTTGACAGAAAATCAGGTTTACTCGCTGTCAGAGGGCAGTAAACAAGTACTGAACGAGCTGGATGAGCCTGTTCACCTCTATTTGTTTTTCTCTGATAAGGCCTCCAAGGGCATGACCGGACTGCGAAATTACGCAAACCGGGTGGAAAGTCTATTGGAAGAATATCGCTCCGCGTCAAAGGGCAAGATCATTTTGCATAAAGTGGATCCCGAACCCTTCTCTGAGGCAGAAGACGAAGCCAGTCGTTTTGGTTTAACTGCCGCCAGTGTTGGTGCGGCCGGTGATGCCATTTATCTGGGATTGGCGGCGCGTAATGCCTTTGATGATGAAAAAGTGATCGGCTTTTTTGATCCGCAACAGGAAAGCTTTCTTGAATATGAAATCAGTAAGCTGATTTATCAGCTGAGCGATCCAAAACAAGTGAAAGTGACGTTGATAACGGACTTGCAGGTGCAAGGCGGTCAAAACCCCATGACCGGCCGATTTGACCCGGCCTGGACCAGTATCAGCCAGTTGCAGCAGCTTTATGATTTACAGGTGCTGGGCTCTGATGCGGCAAGCGTGCCAATCGACACAGACGTGTTGTTGCTTATTCATCCCAAAAATCTGACCGACGCTCTGCAATTTAGTATTGACCAGTATGCACTTAACGGTGGCAAGCTGATGGTCTTCGTTGACCCTCATCATGAGTCAGACCCGATGGCGGCGATGGGCGGCGCTAATGGGTCGGATCTGCATAAGCTATTTGATGCCTGGGGCATCGGCTTCGATGCTGACCAGGTGGTGCTGGATGCCGCCTCCGGGCTGGATATTCGTAGCCAGTCGGGTGTAACAAGACATATGGGCTTTTTGGGATTGGGCGCTGAGCAGTTGGATAGCTCGGATGTGATTACTCGTGGTCTGGAACTGATTAACGGTGCGTCTTTTGGTCAGTTTAGTGCCCCCAAAGGACCAGGGTTAAGTTGGCATCCCCTGCTGCATTCCTCCGCATCCAGCCGCTTAATGGATAATATGTCCTACGCCATGACTCGCGATGCCAAGCAACTGGCGGATAACTTTGTCAGTAGTGACCAGCAATATGTGTTAGCGGCAAGACTGGCGGGCAAAGTAAAGTCAGCCTTTGATTCAGCTCCTGAAGGTGCTGAGGTCTCACAATGGCGCGCTGAGGGTGAGATCAACGTGATTCTGGTGGGTGACACAGACCTGTTAACCGACAGGTTCTGGGTTAGTCAGAGCAACTTTTTCGGTCAAACCATCTTTACCCCTTTTGCTAATAATGGGGATTTTCTGACCAATGCAGTAGAGAACCTAGGCGGTAGCAATGCCCTGATCAGTATCCGCAGTCGCGGTACCTTCTCGCGTCCCTTTGATGTGGTTCAGGCACTCACAGTGAAAGCCGAACAGGCGTTCAGAGATCAAGAACAATTGCTGCAGCGTGAACTGGATGAGACCGAGCAGGCTTTGGCACAGCTACAGGGGCAGCGCAGCGAAGGTGGAGCCCTCGTACTTGATGCGCAGCAACAGCAAGCGCTGGACGACTTTATGCAGAAGAAAATTGAGATTCGTCGCGCCCTGCGGGATGTGCGCCATCAGTTAGATAAGGATATTGAGCGTCTAGGTAGTTGGTTGAAATTTATTAATATCGCGGTGGCGCCGATTTTATTGGTGTTGTTGCTGGGCTTGATGGCCAGATTGTTGCGCAGAAAAGCGGGGAAAGTTAAACATGGCTAAACATCTTCTCAGTTTGTTTTTGGTGCTGCTACTGGGCACTGGTGCTGGCTGGTTTTTGTTTCTGCAGGACAGCCAACCAGATGTATTGAAACAAGGGCCTCTACTACCTGAGTTGGCAGAGCAGGGCAGTAAGATTCAGCGTCTGGCAATGTTGGATGCCCAAGGTTTGTCCATCGAAGCCGAGCAGGTTGACGGCAAGTGGCTGATCAGCAGTGAAGGTGGGTATCCTGCTGATGAGCAGAAGCTTGCTGAACTATTGCAAGCCTTGGTTGATGCCAAGCGCTTGCAGGCCAAGACCCGACAGGTTAATCAGTTTCATCGTCTAGGATTACAGGCGCTGGATGCGCCAGGCAGCACGGTAAGTCAGCTAACGCTTGAAACTGACGATCGCAGTTGGCAATTACTGGTGGGTAATACGCCAGCCAGTGGGCATGGGCGTTATGTGCGTTTTGCCAATGACAACCAGAGCTGGCTGATAGATCAGGACTTAACGCTGCCAATGGCGGTGCGTGACTGGATGCGCCAACCTATTCTAAATCTTGATAAACAGCAGATTGCCAGCATCAGTCGTTTGGACGGTAAAGGCTGGCGTATCAGTCGAGAGTCGGCAGAGCAGACAGACTTTGTGCTGAATAAGCTCCCCTCCGGTCGGGAACTTAAATACGCCAGCGTGCTCGATTCGCTGTTAGCCAATGTGCTTAACCTTAATTTTGAGGAGCGCCTGGTGGTTGGCGAAGAATTCTGGCAAGCGCCCCTGCAGGCCAGCATGCAGCTAGTCACTTTCGATGGACAGCAAGTTGACCTAAGCCTACTCGAATCTGAGGAAAAACATTATGTGCGTTTTACCTCTCAAAGTAGTGCTCCGTATTGGCAAGGTGAGACTTATCTGATTTCCGGTTTTTCCGCCAATCAGTTGGACAAGCAAGTTGAGGACTTCCTGGCTGAGCCACCTGCACCTGAAAATAAATTGCCGGTTGGCCACGTAGAGGAAGGGGAAGCGCCCCATCGCTAGCCCTAAATAAACAGGCTAAAAGATAAACCCGCTTATGGCGGGTTTGTTTTTTTTCAGGAATTGCGTATTGTCTTTGCTTTCAACAGGCTGTGGTGACCGGAGGTAAGCATGGATGCACTGATAGGCCTTATTTGTATTTCGGGATTGATTGCTGGTGTGGTGGCCTTTTTTAAAGTGCTTGGATTGCGCCGGGATCTGGATGCATTGCGTAAGCAAGTGGAAATCCTGCAGCAAGGTAAATCCTTGCCTTTACCTGCGCGGCCGCCTGCTAAACCCGCCAGTGTAGCTCCCAAACCCGATGCGCAGTATGCTGCTGCATCGCCTGGCAACAGCCAATTGATGCCAGGGGACGATCACCTACCAGCTAAACCGGCCGTGACCATTTCCTCTGAGTCTGCCCACCAAAACCGCATTACGACTAGCTTGGCTGATACGCTCAAAGGCTGGCAAAAGCGCTTTGAGCAAAACGGTATGGTGTGGATTGGTGCGTTGGCCTTGGCCCTTGGCGGGATATTCCTGGCCAAGTACAGCCTGGAAATGGGCTTGCTGTCCCCTGTGGCCAGAATAATATTAGGGGCTGGATTCGGCGTGGCTCTGATTGCCGCTTCAGTTTGGTTACATCGCCGCGCCGTGCCTTTTGAAGGTTGGGCTAATTACACCCCCGCAGCCCTCGCCAGTGGTGGTTTTATTACCTGCTTTACCATGGTGCTGTTGTCCTACCATAACTATGCCATGCTGGGACAATTGCCGGCTTTTGTGTTGCTGGCGGTTATCGCCTTGGCTGCCAGCTATTTGTCATTGCTGCTAGGGCCTTTACTGGCTGCTATTGGTATTGTCGGCGCTTATACAGTTCCCCTGTGGGTTAGCAGCGACAGTGGTAACTTGTTGGCGTTACTCAGCTATGTGAGTTTTGTCAGCTTGTCGGTATTGCTGCTGGCTAAGCGGGTACAACAGAACTGGTTGTGGAATGCCTTATTTGTTGGCCACTTCGGTTGGTATATAGCGGCGCTTTGGCTTGGGCAGCCTGCAGACAGCTTAACTTTTGCTGGCTTCATTTTATTGACTTTCTATGCGCTGGTTATTGTGCCGGAATGTGGTTGGCTACTTAATCAGCGAGACAGTACGGCCAAACCATTTAAACGGCTTTGGCAACCTAACCGCGTTAACCTGGCGCTGGCCGCGTTATTGATACCGGCTCTGCTGCACTGTCTGAGTTTAGCTTATCAGCCTGGCAGTTTGATGTTGGTGCTGACGCTGGCCATCATGCTAATCAGCCTGCCGCTGCTGAGCAGTCGTTTTGATCATGCGGCATTACTTAGCGTGCTATGCCTGCTGGTGGGTGTTTGGGTCGTGCCGCCTCCCGGCCTTGTGACGGATATCAGCCAGTTATTGCAAGACGGTTACTTGTTGGTGCTGGCTGGCAGTCTGGTGATTTTCGCTTACGGATTTTGGTACGGGCGCGCCCAGCCAACGCGCTTGGTCTTCCATCTGTTAACCGCCTTTGCCCCTTTTGTACTCATTGGTGTTGGCTATGCCATGGCGCCACAAGGCGATACCGGCATGCTCTATCCGCTTTGGGCGACTGTGCTATTGCTGATGGCGATGGTATTGGCGATGCGGGCCAAGGGACTCACGGACAACTGGCAGGCCTTTTGTTACCTGGCTGGCAGTAATGCCAATCTGTCGCTGAGTTTAACCATGCTGCTGGATGGCAGCACCCTGACGCTGGCATTGTTGATACAAGTGCTGGCGGTAAGCTATCTGGCCAAACAACGTGCTTTGGCATTGCCCCATTGGATTATTAAAGTGCTGGTCAGTTTGGTGCTGTTGCGCTTGAGCTTAGCGCCCTGGACACCAGGGTATGAAGACCTGACATTGCTCGGCGTACATTGGAGCTTAGTGATTTATCCTGTGGCAATTGGTTTGTTCTATGCCACCGCCCGTCTATGGCAGGACTCCGAGCTGCAAGCTTGGTTACAAGGGGCTATCTTACATTTAGTCGCTTTGCTAGTTACCACAGAAACCAGTTATTGGTTGGTTGGGCATTACCCCTGGCCAGGTCAGTTGATCTTTGAAGAGACTGTTTTGTTGGCTATGAACTGGTGGCTGCTGGGCAGCCTGTATCTGTATCGTATGCAATTTGCCGGTGTGCTGGCGGGGCTTTACCGCACCGCCGGTGGGCTGTTGTGGTTAGGTGGTGGTTTGTTGCAGTTACAACTGCTGTTTGGCGACAACCCTTTTATCGACTACCAAGCTATTGGTGAATGGCCGTTACTTAACTGGTTAATTCCACTTTGGGGAATTCCTGCTCTATTGGTTTGGCATCTGTCCCGGCAGCACTTGCAAGGTAAGGCCGCCGAGGTGGCCGGGTGGGGGAGTGGACTGCTGGCTATGTTGTTTATTAACGGCCAGATCCGACAGTATTGGAATGGCAGTGATATTCAAATCTGGCAAGCCACCTCAGATGCTGAGCACTACAGCTATTCACTGATTTGGTTGATATTAGCCTCGTCGTTGGTTGCCTTGGCCTACCGTCTGTCTCGTCCAACCTGGCAACGTGTTGGCTTTGGCCTGATGTTGCTGGTGATCCTCAAGGTGTTTATTCTGGATATGGCGAATCTGCAGGGACTTCTGCGCGCCTTATCCTTTATCGGTCTGGGGCTGTGTTTGGTGTTGCTGGGGTGGCTGTTTCAGCGGCTCAGACAGGCCGCTGAGCCAGCGACCAGCAATTAGCTTTGCTGTTTGCAGGCCTCCAGCATGGCTTGCAGTTGCTCGCGGCCAAGTTTTTGTGCGGTGGCGATATTTCTGGTCGGAATGTTTTGCGGGTCGCGGAATTTTGCCACGGCCAGTTCAATACTGGACTCACGTAAAAGATGCAGGACTGGAAAAGGCGCTCGATTGGTAAAATGGGCGGGGGAGTCTTTTGCCTCGCCCTCAAACCAATACTCAGGATGAAAGCTGGCGAGTTGATAGGTGCCCCTGAGCGCATTGTTGTCCAGACTCAGGTTTGCTTCATCCAACAACTGCAAATACAGCTCGAAGTCCGCAAAATGAGGCAGTATCAGTAGGCTGGTAACAATTTCTGGATGCGCATCAAGAAAATCGCATTCCTCCAGCAAGCGCTCGACAGCCTGAACCATACCGCTTTGATGGCACACTTGATAACGGGTATTGGCCAATTCTTTTTTAGCAAAAGGGCAGAAATTAAGCCCCACCACCAAGGTTTCAACCCAGTGGCGGGTTTGCTTAATGATAAGCGCGTCGTCCATCAGCTATGGTATTTAACGTAGGCTTCCAGGGTATTTTCAATCAGACTGGCCACAGTCATAGGGCCTACACCGCCTGGCACAGGGGTGATCCAGCCAGCGCGCTCTGCAGCCTCGGCAAACTGCACATCGCCAACCAGTTTGCCATCATCAATGCGGTTAATACCTACATCAATAACAATGGCGCCAGGCTTGATCCAGTCACCAGGAATAAATTCCGGTTTGCCTACCGCGACGACCAGCAAGTCAGCTCGCTCTACATGGGCACGTAATTCTTTGGTGAACTTGTGGCAGACGGTAATAGTGCAACCAGCCAATAATAATTCTAAGGACATGGGACGGCCGACGATATTTGAGGCCCCAACCACCACAGCGTCCAGACCTTTAACCGGACGTTTGGTGGATTCGATCAAGGTCATAATGCCTTTGGGTGTACAGGGGCGCAAGGCAGGAAGGCGCTGTGCCAATCGTCCCAGGTTATAGGGGTGGAAGCCATCAACATCTTTATGCGGGTGAATACGCTCTAAAATTTGCTCGGCATTCAGACCCGCAGGTAAAGGTAACTGTAATAGTATGCCATCGACACTATTGTCATTATTTAACTCATCAACCAACTCTAGTAGCTGTTGCTGGCTGGTGGTGGCCGGCAAATCATAGGAGCGGGAAGTAAAACCGACTTCTTCACAAGCGTTACGTTTACTGCCTACGTAAACCTGAGAGGCGGGGTCACTACCGACCAGGATAACAGCCAAGCCCGGCGCCCGTTTTCCTGATGCCCGGATGGAGGCAACCTGATTGGCGACGTTCTGGCGAAGTTGTTTAGCAATGAGTTTACCGTCGATGAGTTGTGCTGGCATAGGTTTGGAATCAGTTGTCAAAAAATGATTGGCAATATTGTCCCACAGAATTGCTATTCCATTAAGTACTTGATCATGGCCCGTCGGCTTGTTTGATTATTTCCAGAGAAAGTGGGTTCAGGGTCTTATATATAGAGCGTGGGTTCTTCTTATCTATATAGCGAAAACAAAAAAAATACCGTCTGGGATTCTTTGCTATAAACATCAAAGGAGAATTCGCCGAGGAAAAGGGGGAGAAACCGGGATTAAGGACTGAAATTGGCTAAAACGACAACGATTAAGCCGAATAATCACCATTGTGCTGAAAAAGTGCGCATGCGAACTTTTTTTATTGAAAAAGTGTTTGACGGTCATAGGTCATGTGGGTAATATTCGCGCCCCGTAGCAGCCAGTAAATGTTTACCCTGCTACAGCAAGAGTCGGTGAGTAGCGCAGCTTGGTAGCGCACTTGTTTTGGGTACAAGGGGTCGCAGGTTCAAATCCTGTCTCACCGACCATCTCTTGCTTCAGGTTCGAAGAGCGCCCGTAGCTCAGCTGGATAGAGCAACGGCCTTCTAAGCCGTGGGTCGCAGGTTCGAATCCTGCCGGGCGCGCCATTCTAATCTGGCGTGACCAAAAAGAGAATCAGTGGTGGGCGTAGCTCAGTCGGTAGAGCCCCGGATTGTGATTCCGGTCGTCGTGGGTTCAAGTCCCATCGTCCACCCCACTCTTCTCTCCTCCTTATTTTAATCTCAATCTTAAATTTCTTTAAATTGTGCGTTTATCTACGCAATTTTTTCATTTTTACAACTGGAATTGACCTATTGCTGCCGCTATAATGCTGCGTCTTTTTATCAGGTCCAAGTTCACCCTTCACCAAACCTGATCCCCGCCACACAATTTTGGGCGTGATTATAAGGAAATGGGTGGGCATACAGAAAAGCCGCCTAAGTGCGCAAAGTTGAGGTAGAAGAATGCAAGTTTCCGTTGAGACGACAAAAGGTTTAGAGCGCCGTCTTACCATTACCGTACCGGCAGAGAAGATCGATGTTGCGGTAAAATCCCGTTTGCAGCAATTGGCTAGAACCCAACGGGTTAACGGTTTCCGTCCTGGCAAAGTGCCTGTAACTGTTATCCAGAAGCGTTTTGGTCAGGCTGTTCGCCAGGAAATCGCTGGTGAAGTGATGCAGCGTAATTTCTACGAAGCCGTGATCCAGGAGAAACTGAGTCCTGCTGGCATGCCTGCGTTTGAACTGAAGAAAGATAACCAAGGCGAAGACCTTGAGTTCGTTGCGTCTTTCGAAGTTTATCCAGAAGTTGAAATCAAAGATCTGAATAAGATCAAGGTGGACAAGCCTGTTGTTGAGATCACTGATAAAGATCTGGACAACATGATGGATACGCTGCGCAAACAGCACGCTAACTGGAAAGAAGGCAAACGTAAGGCCAAGAAAGACGACCGCGTGACCATCGACTTCGTTGGTACTATCGACGGTGAGGAATTCGAAGGCGGTAAGGCCGAAGGTTTCCAGTTGGAGCTAGGCAAAGGCCGTATGATTCCTGGTTTTGAAGAGCCAATCGTTGGTAAAAAAGCTGGTGAAGAAGTAGTAGCAGAAGTCACTTTCCCTGAAGATTACCATGCAGAAAAACTGAAGGGTAAAGCTGCTCAGTTTGCTATCAAGGTAACTAAAGTTGAAGGTCTGGATCTGCCAGAAGTAAATGACGAGTTTGCTAAGTTGTTCGGTGTAGAAGAAGGTGGTGTTGAGGCACTGCGCGCTGAAGTGCGTAAGAACATGCAGCGTGAGTTGGAACAAACGCTGAAAAACCAGGTGAAAGAGCAAGTTATCAAAGGTTTGCTGGAAACCAACGAAGTTGAACTGCCTAAGGCTCTGGTCAGCCAGGAAATCAATGTACTGCGTCAGCAAGCTATGCAGCGCTTTGGTAACCAGCAACAAGGCAACCTGCCACAACTGCCAGACGAGCTGTTTGAAGAAAACGCACGTCGTCGCGTAAGCATTGGTTTGTTGTTGGGTGAAGTGATCAAGCAGAAAGAGTTGAAAGTTGATCAGGCCAAAGTTGACGCCTTGATTGAAACTACCGCTTCTGCTTATGAAGATCCTGCTGAAGTAGTAAGCTACTATAAAGGCAACAAAGAGTTGATGCAGCAAATGCAGAATATCGCCCTGGAAGACCAGGCGGTTGAAAGTGTATTGGCTGACGCTAAAGTTAAAGAAGTGAAAAAAGCCTTTGACGAAATCATGAACAAGCAAGCCTAATTTGCTCGTTGTTCGTTGACTTAACTAGTCAGCAACTGCTTAAATGCTCGGTACCTACCGAGCATTTTTATTTTCAGCGGACGAAATTCTTAGTGACAAGGAGAAGTCCCATTGGTGAATAACGAGAAGCCTTATATGATGCAGAACGCCTTTGAGCCCATAAATTCTTTAGTACCCATGGTGGTTGAGCAAACTTCCAAAGGGGAGCGGGCCTACGATATCTATTCCAGACTTTTAAAAGAGCGGATTATTTTCATGGTTGGCCAGGTCGAAGACCATATGGCAAATCTGATTGTGGCGCAGATGTTATTTCTGGAATCTGAGAATCCGGAAAAAGATATCTTCCTGTATATCAATTCGCCCGGTGGTTCTGTTACTGCCGGTATGGCTATTTACGACACCATGAATCTGATCAAACCTGATGTCAGCACCATGTGTGTTGGTCAGGCTGCCAGTATGGGGGCGTTTTTGCTGTCTGGCGGCGCTAAAGGTAAGCGTTACTGCCTGCCTAACTCACGAGTGATGATTCACCAACCTCTGGGCGGATTCCAAGGGCAGGCTTCTGACTTTGAAATTCATGCTCGCGAGATCCTGTCTATTAAAGAGAAGCTGAACCGTTTAATGGCTGAGCATACCGGGCAGGATTTCGAGGTTGTTGCCAGGGATACTGACCGGGATAATTTCATGAGTGCTCAGGAAGCGATGGAATACGGCCTGGTTGATCAGGTGCTGGCAAACCGGCTTGATGCCCACCAGGAAAAATAGTCAGCTGACCTAATTGCAGCCAAGAAATTGAGAAATTGGTCGATAAGGGTTAATACTTGTAAGACAGGTAGCCCCAGGTCTGACAGAGGTAATGAGTAAATGAGTAATAGTCACAGCGGGGACGGCGATAATAAGCTGCTGTATTGTTCTTTCTGCGGCAAAAGCCAGCATGAAGTGCGTAAGCTTATAGCCGGGCCATCAGTTTTTATTTGTGATGAATGCGTTGAGTTATGCAACGACATCATCCGCGAAGAAATCAAAGAAATAGCCCCCAAGAAAAAGCAGGCAGCCCTGCCTAAGCCTCAGGATATCCATAAACACCTGGATGACTATGTCATCGGTCAAGAGCACGCCAAGAAAGTCTTGGCAGTAGCGGTGTATAACCACTACAAGCGTTTGCGTAACGGTGACGTACACGAAGGTGTTGAGCTGGGTAAGAGCAATATTCTGCTTATTGGCCCTACCGGTAGTGGTAAAACCTTATTGGCAGAAACCTTGGCGCGCTTCCTGGATGTGCCCTTCACTATGGCGGATGCCACCACGTTGACCGAAGCCGGTTATGTTGGCGAAGACGTGGAAAACATTATCCAG
>NZ_JAFKCS010000180.1 GCF_017255015.1 Bowmanella yangjiangensis
TGCAGCAGGTCGCCACGCGCCTGGTGCGTTCCCTGCGCCAGCGCGATCTGGTGGCGCGCTGGGGCGGCGACGAATTCGTCGTGCTGCTGGAATTGCATTGCCACGACGAGGTGGTGCTGGTCGCCGACAAGCTGATCAAGGCGCTCAACGAACCCATGGAGCTGGCCGGCCACGTGCTCACGGCCACGCCCAGCATCGGCATCGCCCTGGCTCCCGAGCATGGCAACGAGGCGGGCGAGCTGTTGCGTCACGCCGATGCCGCGATGTACGTGGCCAAGCGTGAAGGGCGTAATCAGTACGCGCTGTACCGGCCGGAACTCAGCGAACAGCTGCTGCACCGCGTCAAGCTCGCCAACCTGCTGCGCAGTGCCCTGGAGCAGCATGAGCTGAGCCTGGCCCTGCAGCCGAAGATCGGCATGGACGGCCGGCAGATCGTGGGCGCCGAGGCGCTGCTGCGCTGGGACACCGCCGCCTTTGGCCGGGTGCCGCCGGATGTGTTCATTCCCATCGCCGAGGAACTGGGGCTGATCGTCCCGATCGGCCACTGGCTGGTGCGCGAGGCGGCGACGCTGCTCGATGACTGGCATGCGCGCGGCTGGCCGCTGACGCTGGCGATCAACCTGTCCGCGCGGCAGTTGCATGACGAGGCGCTGCTGCCGGTACTCTGCGAGAGCATGCAACGCAGTGGCGCCTCGCCCGCTGCGCTGGAACTGGAGGTCACCGAGTCCATCCTGCTGGCGGATGCCGACTTCGCCAGGGCGCGCCTGCAGGCGTTGCGCGACGCGGGCTTTCGCATCGCGCTCGATGACTTCGGCACCGGCTATTCATCCCTCGGCTACCTCAAGGACCTGCCGCTGGACCGGGTCAAGATCGACCGCAGTTTCATCTCGGACCTCGAACAGTCGCCACGCGGGCGCGCGCTGCTCTCGTCCATCGCCGGGTTGTGCCGCGCGCTGTCGCTGCAGACCACGGCCGAAGGGGTCGAGACTGCCGCGCAGCTGACCCTGGTGGAGGCCGAGGGCATCGACGAGGTCCAGGGTTATTTCTACTACCCGCCGTTGACCGTCGAGGCCTTCAACCAGCTGCTGGAAAGCAAGCTCGGCGCGCAGGACGCGCCCGGCGCCAACGGCTGAGTGCGCTAGAGCGGGGAGGTGCCGAGCACCTGGCTGAACCGCAGCAGGTAGCCGTCCGGATCCTGAATCATCAGCTGGCGTACGCTGAGCCGATGATCGTCGACGCGGTAGCTCAGGGTTTCTGCGGGCAGGCGCAGGGGGACGCCGTGTTCAAGCAGCCTCTGCTGCAGCGGCTGCAGGTCGCTGACGCTGATCTGCAAGTTGATGCCGCGCCCCAGGGGGCGATCAAGCGGCCTTACCGTCCACGGATCGTCCTGCGGCGCATCCGGGTCGATCTGCTCCAGCATCAGCGCCGCCTCGCCCAGGGCGATGGCGGCGAAGCCGGCCTCCGGGCGCTCGAAGAGCAGGCGGAAACCCAGCGTCTGCAGGTAGAACGCCAGACTGCCCGGCAGGTCGCTGACCAGCAGTTCGGGCGTCAGTGCGGGCAGCGGTGCGCCGTTCATTCCTGCTGCTGTGCGGCCTGCAGGGCTTGCAGGGCAGGGGCGGCGTAGATGCCTGC
>NZ_JAFKCS010000181.1 GCF_017255015.1 Bowmanella yangjiangensis
GGATGTATCAGACCGTAGGGTGGATGACGCTTCTCTCATCCACCCTTGGAAGTGGCTGTCCGGCTACGTGTTGTTGAACATACTTAATATTGCACCCATAAATTGTTCATCTGGCAGCTAATGTCGTACGTGGTAATGTCGCAGCCGTTATTTTCTTGTGTTGAGAATATATATGTGGGTGGGTGCTCTTTGTGCGCTGATTGCCGGCATGATGTGGGGGCTGGTATTCATTGGGCCATTGCTGTTACCGGACTACCCGGCACTGCTTATTTCCATCGGGCGTTATCTGGCATATGGACTCATTGCACTGCCTTTGGCTTGGCTTGATCGTGCCGCCTTACTGAAACTTTCGCGCAACGATTGGCTGGTGGCTGCACTTCTATCGGCTGTTGGGAATTTCTTGTATTACTTCTGCTTGGCAAGCTCCATCCAGCGTACAGGTGGAGCCTTGAGCACTATGATTATAGGTACGTTGCCTGTAGTTATTGCTGTGGCTGCTAATTTGCAGCGGGCTGCACAGGCAACCAGATTACCTTGGATGAAACTATTGCCTTCTACGGCGCTGATCATCATAGGGGTGATATGCGTAAACCAAGCCGAACTGGGAGGAAGGCTGGGGCATGAAGGCTTTGATCAATGGAGTTATGGCTTTGGAGTATTACTGGCCATAGCCGCTGTAGCATGCTGGACGTGGTATCCATTGCGCAATGCAGACTGGCTCAGGGAGAACTCCAGCGGCAGTGCAAGAACCTGGGCCACCGCACAGGGCATCGTTACGTTGCCTATGGCTATCATCGGCCTCCTTTGCCTGTGGTCATTTTTCGCCATCCAGGATGGCGACTTTGAAATGCCGCTTGGGCCGGAGCCCGGCTATTTCATTCTTGTCATAGTCGTGATGGCGCTATTTTCTTCCTGGCTGGCGACCGTGTGCTGGAATGAAGCCAGCCGGCGCCTCCCACCTGCACTGGTTGGTCAATTGATCGTGCTGGAAACACTGGCCGCAATGGCCTATCTGTTTATATGGCGCGGTGACGTCCCCGGTATTACGACCCTATCGGGAATGGTGGTGCTGATCGTTGGGGTTCTAATAGCGCTGAAGAAGAGTCGAGCTTTGTAGGATGGGGAGAGCAACGCGAACCCCATCATCTGTGAATTCCTGGGGCGCTGTGTTCTACCCTGGTGGCTTACAGTCCGGGCTACTTGCTGTGCCTGCTCAACCAAGGCGAAGCCATTCCCGATTACGTGCTGGCACGCCTGACCGGATGCTCCTATTCCCTGCCGCGCCCCAATGGCGGGCGCGTGGCACCAATCCGTGCTGGTGCTGCCCAGTGTGTGGAGGGACAGCCATGCCCGCTACATGGCCCTGTCGCCGCTGAAGCGCCTCCCACGGGACGGTGCCTGACAGCGCCCGCATGCAACCTGCTTCGCCACTGACTACATCCGGTCCGCCAGCGCTGTGGTGTCGCGCCCCTCGACCCCGGATGGCGCGTGGAGCGATTCGTTCAACGGCCGATGACTGACGCGGTTCGCCGCTGATGTTTCCTTGCTTGTTTGAATGAATATCTATTTATTTGATTAATTACTTCGTTTATTTGCGCTATTCAATCGATTTCATGCGAGTAG
>NZ_JAFKCS010000182.1 GCF_017255015.1 Bowmanella yangjiangensis
CCGCGCAACCTCGACGTGGTGATGGAGCCCGAGTTCATCCGCATGAAGCGACACATCCTCGGCCTGCTGCACGACGACATGGAAGAGGTGCACTGAGATGGCCGACAGCTTCGACTACCTGATCGTCGGGGCCGGTTCGGCCGGCTGCGTGCTGGCCAACCGCCTGAGCGCGGACCCGGCCGTGCGCGTCTGTCTGATCGAGGCCGGCGGCAGCGACGCCAGCCCGCGGGTGCAGGTGCCGGCTGGCACCATCACCCTGTACAAGAGCCGCGTGTTCAGCTGGAACTACTTCTCCGCACCGCAGCGCCACCTCGCCGGGCGTCGTCTGCACACCCCGCGTGGCAAGGCCCTCGGCGGCTCCAGTGCGATGAACAGCATGATCTACATCCGTGGCGACGCCAGCGACTACGACCGCTGGGAAGCCGCCGGCTGCCCCGGCTGGGGCTGGCGCGACGTGCTGCCGTACTTCAAGAAGTCCGAGGGCAACCGCCTCGGCCAGTCCCTGCATTACCACGGCACGCTGGGCGAACTGCTGGTGGACAAGCCGCGCGACCCCAACCCGTTGTCCGAGCGTTACATCAGCGCAGCCAGCCATATCGGCCTGCGCCGCAACGACGATTTCAACGGCGGCAGCCTGGAGGGGGTCGGCCTGTACAACGTCACCCAGAAGGACGCCAGGCGTCTGTCCAGCTACCGCGCCTTCGTCGCCCCGGTGCGCCAGCGCAGCAACCTCACCGTGCTGACCGGCTGCGAGGTGGAGCGCCTGCTGCTCGACGGCGAGCGCGTCAGCGGCCTGGAACTGCGCGAGAAGGGCCAGTGGCGCACCTTGCAGTGCAGCCGCGAGACCATCCTCTGCGCCGGTGCGCTGGGCTCGCCGCACATCCTGCTGAAATCCGGCATCGGCCCCAGGGCCGAGCTGGAGGCGGCGGGCGTGGCCAGCAAGGTCGACCTGCCCGGAGTCGGCAAGAACCTGCAGGACCATATCGACGGCACGCTCACCGTGCGCTCGAAGAGCCCGCTGTCGCTGGGCTTCTCCATCGGCTCGCTGCCCAAGGTGCTGGCCTCGCCGTTCCAGTACCTGGCGCGCAGGATGGGCTGGCTGACCACCAACTACGTCGAGGCCGGCGGCTTCGCCCGCACGCCGCTGGCGGGTGACCTGCCGGACGTGCAGATGCACTTCGTGCCGGGTTATCGCAGCCATCGCGGGCGCCTGTTCGAGTGGGGCCATGGCTACGCCATCCACACCTGCGTGCTGCGCCCGAAAAGCGTCGGCGAGGTGCGCCTGGGCGAGGGCCGCAGCTTGAGCATCGACTTCAACTTCCTCAGTGACGAGGCCGACGCGCGGGTGCTGGTGGAGGGGGTCAAGCTGGCGCGCAGCATCCTCGCCCAGCCGGAGTTCGACGCCATTCGTGGCAAGGAGATGCTGCCCGGCGCCCAGGTGCAGAGTGACGAACAGCTGCTGGCGCACCTGCGCGAGAACGCCGCCACGGTGTTCCACCCGGTGGGCACCTGCAAGATGGGCACTGACGAGGCCGCCGTGGTCTCGCCGCAGCTCAGGGTGCGCGGCCTGAGCAACCTGCGCGTGGCCGATGCCTCGAT
>NZ_JAFKCS010000183.1 GCF_017255015.1 Bowmanella yangjiangensis
CCTGGAAAAAAGCGGTCTCTCGTGTCATCGCCGACACCGGCATATCCATGTCGCTGGCGACAGTCGTAGTGCTGGTCCAGCGCAACCCGCAGGGCATGACCCAGAAGGAGCTGGCCGAGGAAGCCGGTATCAATCCCGGAGCCCTGGTACGCCTGCTGGACCAGGCCACCGAGATGCGCCTGCTGGAAAGAAGGCAGGTACCAGGGGACAGGCGAGCCAACACACTGCACACCCAGCTCTCCGGGGCAAAACTGGCCGAGCAGGTGGAAGCAGCGGCAGACAAGCTGCGCCTGGAACTGATGCTGGACGTACCACAAGCGGATATCGAGCGTGCCACGGCCCTCCTGCGCCTCTTCGAGGAACGGGCCAATCAGTACCTGCTGGACACTCCATGAAACCCAGCGCCCCGCAACTGCTGTACGCGGTGAAGCTCTACCTGTCGGCGATGCTCGCTTACGCCCTGGCAGTCAACCTCGGTCTGCTCAACCCCTACTGGGCCATGGTGACTGCCTGCGTGCTCAGCAACCCGGTCAGCGGCGCGGTCAGGGCGCGCGCCACCTACCGCCTGGGCGGCACCCTCTTCGCCGGAGCACTGACCCTGCTCATGTCCGCCTATCTGAGCAATGCCCCGCAGATGCTGGTGATCTGCTCGGGGCTGTCGGCCGCCGCAATGCTGGGCGCATCCCATCTGGACCGCACCCCCAGGGCCTATTTCTTCCAGCTGGGCGCCCTGACCATGATGCTGGTCGCCATTGCCTACATCAATCATCCGGACACTATGTTCCACATGGTGGTCACGCGGGTCACGGAGATATGCCTGGGCATCGTGAGTGTCACACTGGTCGACAGCCTGCTCTTTCCCTCATCGCTGGCGCCGGTGTTGCTTGAGCGTCTCAAAGGCTGGCTGCCCGACATGCTGCGCTGGCAAGAAGACTGTCTGGATGGCAAGCCGGTCGATGCGCAGACCGAGCTGGATCGAATCAGGACCCTGGGCGATATCGCGTCGTTCAGCCAGCTGATGTCCACCCTGAGCTACGACAGCTCGGTCGACCGGAGCACCCGCCAGGCCGCGGCCACCCTCCAGCAGCGCCTCCTGAGCCTGGTGCCGCTGCTGAGTGCCATCGGCAACGCCCTTGCCGACTTGCCCGAGACCCTGCGCCAGCCCCTGCGCCCCTACCTGGCGGAAGTCCGTCACCAGGCGCGCAGTGAGACGCCGAACCATGAACGGCTTGCCGGGCTGCTACCAGACACGGCGAGCTTGTCAGCCTGGGAGCGACTGATCGTCGATGCGCTCCACGACCATATCCATCAGTACCTCGAGCTGTGGGCCGAGGCTCGACAACTGGATGCCTTTCTGGATGGCGAGCCCCTGCCGCTCGAGCTGCGCGAGCGTGTCCGGCAAGCCAGGGCGTTCCCCTTGCCGGCCGACACGGACATGGCCACGCGCATGTTCGCCGGCATCCTGGCGACCTATACCCTGCTGTGCCTGCTCTGGTACTTCACCGGCTGGGAACAGGGCGCCAACATGGTGTTGCTGGGCGTGGTGGCCATCGCCTTCTTTGGCAGCGGTGACGAACCCGGCT
>NZ_JAFKCS010000184.1 GCF_017255015.1 Bowmanella yangjiangensis
GGTTGGAGAACTGCACGGTATGGATCGGCAGCACTTCGAAGCCCAGTCGCTGCAAGGGGAAGACCGCAGCGGCGTTACCGACATGGCCCCAGGCCACATGCGACTGGATCGACAGAACGAGGGGCGGCAAGGTGGTGCTCATGGACATTCCGACAATGGCTCGACGACGATGGAGTGGCCGCGATTATTCGCCAAGTCACGCGCCCGCACCACCACTGACGCCCTCGCGCTCTTCTTCGGTTCGCTGCGCCTGGCCATGGCCAGCGATCCGATGGTCTCGCGCGTCAACGAATGCTCTGCACGAGCGCCGGCAGCGTGGCCACGAGCAGCACCAACGCCATGCTCAGGTTGAACAGCAACGCATAGCGGGGGTGCATCAGCAGACGGCGAAACGTCGCGCCGCCAACGGCCCAGATGCCAACGCACGGCACGGAGACCAACAGCAGGATCACGGCCGCGAGGAGGACGTTCTGTGCGTGATGCTCAGCTGGCACGTAAGTCGCCACGCCGCTGATGGTCACGGCCCAGGCCTTGGGATTGACCCACTGGAATGCCACTCCGCCGAAGAACCCCATGGGTGCGGTGTCGTCATCACGAACCTGCAACGGGCCACTGCTGGCGATCTTCCAGGCAAGCCAGAGGATGTAGGCTGCGCCGACGACACGCAGCGCCACATCGAAGCCGGGTATGGCCGACAGCAGCGTGCCGAGGCCCAGCCCCAATGCGGCCAGGAGCAGGCCGACGCCGACGGAAATGCCCGCCACCAGCGGCATCGCACGCCATACCCCGACACGCGCACCGGCCAGCAGGACCATCGCATTGTTCGGGCCTGGCGTGCCGGTCATCACCACGCAGAAGAGCAGAAACGAGAGAAGCACGCTGGTATCGGTCATTGGCTGGGTCATGTCCACCTGGGTTTCGATTGCACAATCTTATTGCCTTTAGCGCGCAACTCGATTGCAATTCATTGATGCCATAGCGAACGAAACACAAGATATGACCACTATCGATCGAATAGACCAACGTATATTGCACGAGCTTTCCAGAGACGCCCGCCAGACCAACGTGAAGCTGGCCGAGCAGGTGGGGCTGTCGCCCTCCGCCTGCCTGAGACGCGTGCAGGAACTGGAGCGCAGCGGCGTGATCACCGGCTACAAGGCGGTGATCGACAGGTCGCGACTCGGCATCGGCTGCGTGGTCTATCTCACGGTGGGGCTGTCCAAGCACACCAAGGCCAGCCTCGAAGCGTTCGAACGGGCCATTGCCGAGGCGCCCGAGGTCGTGGAGTGCCACACCATCACTGGCGCGGTTGAATACCTGCTACGCGTCGAGGTGACTGACATCGGCGCCTACAAGGACTTCCACACCAACGTGCTGGGCACCCTGCCCCACGTCTCGTCCATCACCAGCCATATCGTGATGGACAGCAGCAAGAGCACCCGCTCCTGACGCGGCTTTAGCAACACGCGGGTTCATGCGCCATCCGCAGGGCCGCCGGCAGCCGCGCGTCTAGACTCTGGAGTCCATGCTGCAACCGTGGACATTCAGGATGAACAGCAAGAACACCATCTGCCT
>NZ_JAFKCS010000185.1 GCF_017255015.1 Bowmanella yangjiangensis
GCTGGATATGCTCTGCTGGCCGCTGCTGGAGAGCGAGGCGCAGCTGCGCGAGCGCGACGTGCTGCATGCCGAGTACCAGGCACGCAGCCAGGATGGCGACAGTCGCATCGATCACGCACTGGGGCAGGCACTGGCCGCCGGGCATCGCTGTGGCGAGTTCCTGGCCGGGGACCGCCGCACCCTGGCCGTGGAGTCGCCGCATTTTCAGCAGGCGCTGCGGGCGCACCATCGGCGCTACTTCCGGGCCGGGTGCATGCGCCTGACCCTGGTCGGGCCACAACCTGCGGAACAGTTGCTGGCGATCGCCGAGACCTTGCTCGGGGCGCTGCCAGGGGGAGAGGGCGGCGCCGGTTCCGCGTCGCCGGCCGACCTGCTGCCGCTGCGCGCAACGCGCTTGTGTTTGCAGCAGACGCGCCCTGCGCTGCATCTGGGGTTTGCTGCGCAACTCGCTGCCGGTAGCTGTGAGGTCGCCCTGGCGCTGTTGCTGGACGCGCTGCATGACCCTGCGCCCGGTGGCCTGCTGACGGCGCTGCGGGAACGGCGGCTGTGCCGGCAATTGCAGGCGCGGGTGCTGTACCAGCACGCGGGGCAGTGCCTGTTGCGCCTCGACCTTGCCGGCGCCACGGCGGAGCAGGACGGCGTCCTGCGCGCCGTCGTGCAGGATTGGGCCGCGCACCTGCGGGGTCATGCGCACTGGTCGTTGCGCCTGCAGCATCAGCAGCAGGCAGCCGCTCTCAGGTCGCTTGGTCTCGGCCCGCTGGCGCTGGCTCAACATCTGCAGATGCCCGCGCAGGATGACGACCAGACGCTGCGAGACCTGAACGCTCTGCTGGCGGCCCTGGCGCAGGGTGACGGTCTGTTCGAACTGCACTGCGGCGACCAGGCGCAGCCCCGTTGGCCCGCCATCGGCCTGGATCTGCCGTTGCGGGCACTGGCGGAGCGATCGCCGGCACCGACACCGACCTACGCGTGGCGGCTGCCCTGCGATGAGCCGCTGCTGGCTGGCGCCAGCGCGGCAGCGGCCGTTCTGCCGGTGGCGGAACTGCGACATCATCCGGGGCAGGCCGAGGGCGGCTCCGCCGCTCTCCACTGGCGCGGCCCCTGTTCGGCGACGACAGACGTGGCGGCCCTGGAGGCCACCCTGCAAGCACGCAGCGCCGATCTGCGCTGGCGCGGCGAGCGGCTTGGCATCGGCAACCAGTTGAGCGTGCAGGCCTCCAGCTGGAGCCTGGCGCTGCATGGGCCCGCAGCGCTGTTGCCTGCATTCAGTGGCCTGCTGCTGCCGGTGTTGCTGGCGCCGCTGGATGAGCTGGCCGAACCGGAGGCAGAGGGTCTGCTGCTGCGCGATCTGTTGCAGCGCCTGCCGCAGCTGTGCGAGCTGCCCGCTGCACCCAGGCTGCAAGGGTTGAGCGTCGGTCTGGGGGACGCCGGGCAGGCGCAGCTGGCCGGGCTGTGCGCGGCCGTCGAGCCGCTGCCGGACATGCCGCCATGTACGGATGCGGCGCGAGGTCTCGACTGGCAGCACCTGGCGCAGCCGGGTGCGGATGCGGCGTTGCTG
>NZ_JAFKCS010000186.1 GCF_017255015.1 Bowmanella yangjiangensis
TTGCTGGTCAACGGGGCTTACGCCACGGATTTCGCCGGCTCGGCAGGGGCCATGGCGCGTACCGCCGAACTGACCGTGCCCAGTGCGCAGGCCTGGACCTCCGGTTCCGCCGTGCGCTCGGAGGCGTCTGGAAGCCTGCGTCAGCCCGCTGCCCGCAGCACCGAGGACGATGGCCAGTGGCTGCGCACCGCCAGCGAAGGCAAGACCGCCACTGCCAACCGTGAACCGCGCCCTGCCAGCACCGCGCGCTGGGTATTCTGAGCGACAGGAGTCCCGCCATGTCCAGAAGTGCTTTCCTGCTGTTGATCATGACGCTGTTCAGCCTGGCCGCGCTGTGGCTGAGCCCCGGCCTGGAGGGCAGCCTCACCCTGCTGCTCAAGGGCGCCTGCGCGCTGTTCGCCCTGGCCTTCCTGGTGGCGTTGATGCTCGGGCGTCGTATCAAGTTCGACCCGGTGCTGCGCTGACCCGTTCGTTCATCACCTGACGCCAGCGAAGACGCCGCACGCAGTCTTGCGGCATTTCAGCCCTCTCCCCCAGCCCCTCTCCCATGAATGGGAGAGGGGAGCCAAACGCGTGCAACCTCAGATGAACAGCATTACCGAGCTGTCTGTCGGGCGTTTTCCTGTGTGCGGGTTGCAGATTGGTGGCGGTCGACCGTCGTCCCCATTGTCTGTGGTCCCGGCCTGTGTAGAGTAGGGCGGGCCAGCCTGCTCCCCGGGTTGGCAGGACGACTGACCTTCAGGGACGAAACGGCGCATGTCCACCGCTCGCAAGCTGCTCATCTACGCAACGCTGGTCTTCGGCACCTTCGCCTGTGCATTGGCGATCCGCCTGGCCTATCTGCACACGCTCAAAGAGCACCGCCTGAGCCTGGTGCCCGACGCGCTGCAGGTCACCTCCATCGTCTATGCCATGGAGGAGTCCTGGGGGTTCGGCCCAGGCGGCAACGAGACCGGGATTCTCGTCTATCGCCTGCCCGCAGCCACCGCGGCGCTCGCCGGCACGGGGCTGGGGTTCTTCGAGAACATGCCGGGCAACAGCGCCACTGCAGGGCGGCGCTGGCGCGGCTCCTACAGCGACTGGAAAGAAACGCCGATCGCCGCGGACGAGCGGCACTGGCCTGTGGACAGTCGCCAGCAGTCGCTGAGCAGCCTCGATTACCTCTGCCGTTACGGCTTCTGCATCGAGGTGGCCGCCGCGCTGATACGCGATGTCGACAGCCTTATCAACAGCCCGGGCAGCTATTACGCCTATGGTCGGATCGGCCTGATCGTCGTCAGCCCCGAGAAGCGCCTGGTGGTCTATCTGTACAACGGCTGACGCCTCCCGATTGCTTCACAGATTCTGTTGGCAGTCCTGTGGATAACCTTTGCAAAAGCCCTTCCTGCCTAGCATTCCCGCGGCCTGCCCGGAGCCGTTCAGTTTTTGCCCAGTGACGTCTTGTTGGCGTCATCGACAGGTCGCATCGTTCGATCAATCAATGACTTGCGTTGAGTTTCCCACAGCGGGGCAGGGGCTGGCCGCAGGCGCCCGGCTCATGCACAGAATCTGGGGAA
>NZ_JAFKCS010000187.1 GCF_017255015.1 Bowmanella yangjiangensis
GTGCGCAGCAGCCCCCGGATCAGGCACGGTACGCGCGCAGGAAGGTATCCACCGCCGCCGCCACCGCCTGCCTGAAGTCAACGACGGCCGGTTGCGCGCCACACAGCAGCGGGTCCTTGATGCCCGCCTCGAGCAACCCCTTCAGGTGCAGGGCCGCCAGGTCCGGGTCGGCGTCGCGAAGAACCTGCTGCGCCATGAAGCGAGCCAGGTAGGCACTGATGGCGATTTCCGCACGGCGCGGACCATTGTCGAAGAGCGCCTTGTACAGCTCGGGATTTCCGTTCTCCACGATGGTGCAGCGGGTGACTGCCAGGCACTCCGGGGAGGTGATGATGTCGACGTAGGCCTCGCCGAAGCGCTGCAACGACTCAGCGACGTCTGCACTGCCGTCATCCAGGATGCCCAGCAGCGCATCGCATTGTGCCTCGACCGACTCGAGCATCACCGCCGCGAACAGCTCTTCCTTGGATTTGAAGTAGCTGTAGAGAGTCGCCTTGGAGCCACCGACCTTGTTCGAGATCATCGCCATGCTGGTGCGCTCGTAGCCGATCTCCTGGAAGATTTCCCGCGACGCGTCGATTATCGACTGGCGCCGCTCGTTGGTTTTCACCCTCATTACCACCTCACCTTCAAACTGCTGAGCCTGCGCGAGCATCGGGACTCATGCTTCCCCCTTGACGCATCGCTGCCTGGTGACAGGTACCTGCGCTGCAAGGCACCCACCGTCTTTTCTGAACCGAACTGTACATTCTTATTGACGGCCCAGGCCAGCCTCTATATTAATACCGTACAGTTCATTTATAGGAGGCACTCATGAGCCGCCACAGCCCTTCGCATCCCCTGACCACGGCATGCGGATCGATAGTCCTGACGGTCGGGCTGACCATGCTGCCCGGTTGCGAGAGCATTCCTGATCTGGGCCCCGAGCCCTCGCCGGCGAACGCATCGGCCTTCGACTCGAACGCAAGCCTGCCCGACGCCGCTGGCGCGTGGCCCGTGGAAGGCTGGTGGAAACGCTTCGATGACGCTCAGTTGAATGCCCTGATTGCGGAGGGACTGGCGGGATCACCCGATATTGCCGTCGCCGCTGCACGAGTGCGGGCGGCGGACGCGCTGGCACAACAGGTCGGGGCCACACTGCTGCCCAGTGTCGGGGCAGAGGCCAGCGCCGGAGGCGTGCAGCAGAGCGAGAACATGTCGCCTCAGCCGCAGTTCGTGCCCAATGGCATCGACGATGTTGGCCAGGTGAATGCGACCTTCAGTTTCGATATCGATCTGTGGGGACGCAACCGCGCCGCACTTGCCGCAGCAACGTCCGAAGCTGAGGCGACGCGCATCGATGCGGCACAGGCTCGGCTGATGCTGAGCACCGAAATAGCCTCCGCCTATGCGGATCTCGCCGCCTATCACAATGCGCTGGACGTCGCGAACAGGGCCGTCCAGGTGCGCACCGCCAGCGCGACCCTGACCAGGGACCGCGTGCGCACCGGGCTCGAAAACCGGGCCTCGGAGAAACAGGCTGAAAGCCGCGAAGCCTCTGCGCATGCGGACG
>NZ_JAFKCS010000188.1 GCF_017255015.1 Bowmanella yangjiangensis
CTGCTGCAGCAGCGCATCGCCGACGTCGTGGCCGAAGGCATCGTTGACCTGCTTGAAGTCGTCCAGGTCGACGAACAGCAGCGCCAGGCAGCGATCGTCATGCTGATGCTGCAGCGCGCGCTGCAGGCGCTCCTGGAACTGCAGACGATTGGGCAGCTGGGTCAGCACGTCGAGACGCGCCAGATGGCGCAGATGATCGGCCGCCCGCCGCCGCTCGCTGATATCGCGCAGCGACAGCACCAGATGCCGCGCCTGACGGTCACGGGCGCGCACCAGGGTGCTGCTCAGCTCGACCGGGATGCGCTGGCCATCGCGCCGCTGACAAATCAGCTCGCCCTGCCAGTGGTCGGTGGCGAACAGGTGATCCCAGGGACACTGCTCATCGGCATCGAGCAACAGGCGCTCCAGCTCGAGATCAGGCAGCTCGCCGGCGCCGATGCCGACCAGTTCGAGAAAGGCCGCATTGGCCTGCAGCGCGTGTCTGTCACTGGCCAGCACCACGTTGGCATCACGGTTGTTGGCGAAGGCGGCGGCCAGCAGGCGCAGATGCTCCTCGGCCTCGTGCTGGCGACTGATGTCCTTGCAGGTGCCGGTGATGCGCCGTGCCAGGCCATCCGCATCGCGCTCCACGGCGCGGCCCTGGGTGCGAAACCACAGCCAGCCCTGCTCGGGCTCGCGACGCATGCGAAATTCCAGATCGTAATACTCGCAACGCCCGCAGCGGTGCTCCTCCCAGGCCTGCAGCGCGTTGCCCCGGTCATCCGGGTGCAGGCGGGCGATCCAGTCCGCCCAGAGCAGCGCCTCCTCGAGCGCCACGCCCGGCTCGCTGGAGAAGTGGTGCAGGCGCATCAGGTCGTCCTCGGCGTGCCACTCCCAGATCAGCTCGCCGCTGCCCCAGAGCGCCAGCTGCAGCCGGCGCTGGTTCTCCGACGCGGCCAGCGCCTGCTGCAGGTCGACGGTGGTCTGATACAGCTCCCGCGATTTATCGGTCAGCAGCCGCTCGGCCGTCTTGCGCGCTTGCCGTTCACGGTCCAGACGGCGCTGCCAGAGTGCTTCGCTCAAGGTCGGGAAATCTCGAAGCGGGTTATGCTGAGCCCCTCACGCGCCGGCAGGTCGACGCGCTGAACGCCATTGCGCTCGCCATAGTGCTCGATGCAACCACGGATGAGACCCTCGGCCAGATCGGCCAGGCCGCGGCTGGAGCGGTACTCCAGCACCAGGCAAGCCGGGGTGTGGGTCAGCGTTTCGAAAACCGGCAACTGGGCCTGGGGATAGAGCTTGTGCACCTCGCGATGGACGTGGCCGTCGACCTGGCTGAGCAGGTCGAAACTGTCGCGGCAGTGCTCGAACATCTCGGGATACAGCTCGACGAAACGCCGGAACAGGTACTCGCCATAGTCCTGCAGCAGGGCCGGCACGCTGTTGCCGGTCAGCCTGGAGAGGGTCGCCAGCAGCGCCTGCATCTATGCATAGGGGTAGTAGCCCACCGCGGTATAGGCGCCATCGTTGGCGAGCGTAGTCTGCGTCAGCATCTG
>NZ_JAFKCS010000189.1 GCF_017255015.1 Bowmanella yangjiangensis
CCCCGAGCGTTCCTGTAGCAAGTGATAGATGAACCAAAGCATCGAGCTGGCCAACTCGTTGGTCCTCTCCCGATATGTGCCGGGAATATCATCGAAACTCTTGCCGCTGAGAACGGTAAGCACCTGACCAAGCTCGGTCTCACTCATCCACTGGCTGATCAGCTGGATGCTCTTGATACGTAATGACTCATAAAGATTACCCGCTGCCTCACGAAGCTCCTGCAACCACTCTCGCAAGCGTTGCTTCAACTCCTCTGCCATCGGAACTGTATCGAGGTTGTCGCCAATCAATCTGGCCATAGCCTGGATACTTTTCCCGACCATCTGGCGCTGGACAGCACTTAGACGCTCAAAGCCCTCGTCGAGGTTTTCCTGTGCGCTGTTCTTGGCGCGATTCAACCACTGCAGAGCGGAGAACGGTGGGCTGCGGAAAAAGTCCGCAACATGGCTAGCACCGTTTAACGCCGTACTCCTGCTGAGCGGAATCAGGCTGGTCTCCGACACGGGCCTGGACATGTCGAACAGCGTGGCCATCATCAGCCCCATCGAGCTGACATGCTTATCCAGATCCATCCACCCCAACTTCGGCAGCCCAGGGTTGTAGGCATCATTACCCTGCCTGGTACTGGCATCCAGGCTGAAGTTATTGTCGTCACGCCGCCCGTAGGCAAGGTCGATCCCTCCGACATAGGCGATTCGGTTGTCGATTACGACTGATTTCTGGTGGTGAGAAAACGCAACGCCGAGTCCCTTCATATCACTCTGTTGGATAGCCGGCGTGCAGAAGGCGCGAGGGCCGCCCGGCAGACCAGCGTTGAGCTGAAAGACAGCCAGCATGGTCTCGAAGTCGTAAGTACCTACGCTGCCGGATGGGCTCAGCCAGGGCATGACATAAATCTTCAAGGTCGACTGGCGTTTGAGAGCCTGATGCAGGCACTGCCAAAGGCTTCGCTTGCCATCGAGCAAGACGTCGTAGTTGACCTGCCAGCCAGTGATAAAAATGCATCGACTGGCTTGATCGATGGAAGCTGCAACGTCCTTGAAGTAGTCACTTCCCGTCGTAAAAAAACGAACCTGATTACCCGTACGCTTGGGTGCAAACAGATTTTCTCCGTTGAGAAAGAAATCCGGAGCGGAGTAGGCCGCATAGGCACGCCCGTCCTGCGCATTAATCTGATTGAGTTCTTTTGCGCGGATCCCGTTGTAGGCAGAGTCAGTTGCCATGAGCATTCATTCCTTGGATTGAAGGTGGGTAAACAGATCGCTACTGCACTGGCTATCCTGCTGACTACGATCTTTCTCCAGCAGCGCATTACCTTTGGAGTTACGACTGACGCAGCTACTGAAGTCCATCGATCCCAGTGCATAACGCTCACTGTCCCAACCCTGCTGCTCCATGTGAACACGCAAGGCTATTCGCTGGCCGGGGTAGCTAAGCCAAAGACTTCGAGGCGCCTGAGCGTATACCTTCGATAGTTGTTTCTGCTGAGTGTCATCAAGCGACACACGACCATCAGCATCAGCCTCACCTTCC
>NZ_JAFKCS010000019.1 GCF_017255015.1 Bowmanella yangjiangensis
GTCTGCACAAGGTCCAGAAAGGTCTTTCAGCTCCTGAAAGGCACCGGCACCAGCTTTGTCTAAACCGCGCTTCAGATCCATAGGGTTCATGCCAGCGGCAACGGATTTCAGACCTTCAGTTACGATAGCCTGGGCCAGTACGGTAGCAGTAGTAGTACCGTCACCCGCTTCGTCATTGGCTTTGGAAGCAACTTCCTTCACCATTTGCGCGCCCATGTTCTCGAACTTGTCTTCCAGCTCGATTTCTTTGGCGACAGAAACACCATCTTTAGTGATGGTAGGTGCACCGAAAGACTTTTCCAGTACTACGTTACGGCCTTTGGGACCCAGGGTAACTTTAACGGCATTGGCCAGAATATTTACGCCTTTCAGCATTCTTGCGCGGGCGTCATCACCAAAACGAACTTCTTTAGCTGCCATGTGTATATTCCTCTAAATTCAGTTAATTCAAATAGTCGATTAGGCTTCAACTACAGCCAGGATGTCGCTCTCACTCATGATCAGCACTTCCTCGCCGTCGACCTTTTGGGTCTTCACGCCGTAACCGTCGTTGAAAATCACGATGTCGCCAACTTTAACGTCCAACGCTTTAACATCACCGTTATCCAGGATGCGGCCGTTACCCACAGCAACAACTTCACCACGGGTTGACTTTTCGGCAGCAGAACCAGTCAGAACGATGCCTCCAGCAGACTTGCTTTCTTGCTCTTGGCGTTTGACGATAACGCGATCGTGTAAAGGACGGATTTTCATGCTCAAATCTCCTGAAAATTTCCAATCAAGGATGTTAGGTCCCGATTTCTCGGGGAAATTGCAGCGAACCGGATGTTTCCGATCCACTTAAAACTGTCTGCCAGCCTATTTGGGGGCCACAGAATCGATCTCAAGAGCAAAACACAAAAAATTGTGATTTTTTTTGTGTTAACGCACAGTAAAGGCATCACCTTCTAACAATCATGCGGTTTTCTATGTCAGCAACCTTACAAAGCACCAGACTGCTTCTACGCCAAATGCAGCCGGAAGACGCCGAAACCATCTATGCTTATCGACGGCTACCTGACGTCGCCCGTTTTCAGGGATGGGAACCCGTCAATGTACAGGAAATCGCGGACTATGCCCGCCAATTGCAGAGCCATCCAGACAGTCTGACAACACTCTGGCAGCAATGGGTTTTTATCGCTCGCCAAACAAACGAGGTTTTAGGTGACCTTGCATTCAAATTGGACGGTAACAAACAGCAAGCAGAGCTAGGGGTTGCTCTGGCGCCCAAACACCAGGGACAAGGCTTTGCCACCGAGGCCCTTAAGGAAGTAATAGGCCACTTATTTGAACAGTACAGGCTGCACCGCATCCATGTTTCCATTGACCCGCTCAATCACAAGTCCATAGCGCTATTCGAACGTCTGGGATTTCGTCGCGAAGGCCTGCTTAAACAGTCACTTTGGTTTAAACAACAGTGGTGTGATGACTTGTTGATGGCCGTTCTGGCCCAGGAATGGCAAGCTTAAAAGCAAAAAAAGGCGGGTTCCCCCGCCTAGTCTCAAAATACTAAAGACTTACCCCGGCCGCTAGTTTCTGACGCGGCCTCTAAACCACCCAATGGGTTACGGCTAATCACCTGCAAGTCGCCAAAACGCTGGTTATTCAAGCTATATCCCATGTCTTCCAAACGCTTTTTAGCACCCTCGCTTAAACCTGAGTGATGACGAATCACATCTTTTGGTAATAACTGATGATGTATACGCGGTGCATCCACCACTTCCTGGGCATTCATATCAAACAGGACTCGATTGAGAATGGACTGAAATACCGAACTAATAATAGTCGTGCCGCCGGGAGACCCTGTGACCATTTCAACCTTGTCTCCCTTAAGCAAAATGGTGGGCGTCATAGATGACAGCATGCGTTTCTGCGGCGCAATTTCATTGGCCTCCTTACCTACCGCACCGAAGAAATTTGGCACACCGGGCTTAGCACTAAAATCATCCATTTCATTATTCAGAATAAAGCCAGCACCATCGACCACCACTCCACTGCCAAAACTTAGGTTAATAGTGGTCGTAGTGGACACAGCGTTGCCCCATTTATCCACTACGGAGTAATGCGTGGTGTCCTCACTTTCTTTTAAGCCGGGTTTCACCTCATCGGTATTAGATATGGCCGTTGGGTTAACTTGCTTGGCCCGTTGCTCAATATACGCGTCTGCCAACAAGGGGGTAACAGGCACCTGATAGAAGTCCGGGTCGCCCATATATTCGGCACGGTCGGCAAAGCCCAACTTGGCCAGCTCAGCCAATAAATGAATATACTGGGCTGAATTATGTTCAAGACCATTAAACTGATTGGCCAACTCGGCTTGCATCTTCAACATCTGCACTAATACCAGCCCACCAGAGCTTGGTGGTGGCGCTGACAATACCTGATAACCTTGCCAATCCGCACTGATAGGTTGACGCCACACCGCACGATATTTGGCCATATCTTCCATATTGATTAAGCCCCCGCGCTGACGCATAAATTCCACCAGCAACTTGGCGGTCTGCCCCTGATAAAAATCTTTCGGCCCCTGTGCGGCAATGCGCTTCAGAGTGGCCGCCAGTTCAGGTTGCTTAAACGGCTTGTCCGCTTGCATGCCATCAAAATATTGGTCGAAATTGCGACCATGGCGGTTTTGCCTGACCCGCTTGATATAACCCTGCGTACTGCGTACTAACTTTTCATGAGGCAGGAAACCTTGCTCGGCCAGACGAATAGCCGGCTCCAGCAGCTCCTGCCAGGGTTTGCTACCGTACTTCTGGTGGGCTTCCCACATCCCCATAACTGAGCCGGGCACGCCGGACGCCAAAATGCCATACAAGGGCTTTTCGGTGATGACATTGCCTTGCTCATCCAGATACATATCTTTGTGCGCCTGCAGCGGCGCTTTTTCACGGTAATCAACGAAATCGGCTTTCCCCTTATGGCGAATCAGCATAAAGCCACCGCCACCTATATTGCCGGCTTCGGGCAGGGTTACGGCTAACACAAAACCTGCCGTAACGGCCGCATCTACGGCGTTACCACCACTTTGTAAAACCGCCGCAGCAGCATCAGCACTATAGCTATCCGGCATTGCCACCGCAGCCTGTTCGTTTGCATGAGCTGCCATAGCAAAACAGCTCAGCACGACGATGAAGAATTGACGCACAGTTAGAACTCCTCAATACAACCTATGCCTAAGTTAGGGCATACGGGGCAATGAAGTCCATGCTACTGGTCGGTAGATATGCAGTGTTTACCTGCTTAGCGAGGTAATTTAGGGTCCTGGTCCCGATCTTCCCGGCGAACTTCAAACTCGCCTTCGAATACATCGCCCTGACCAGATTGATGCGAGTAAAAACCTGCGGAATGTACTGATGCACCTGCCACAACCAGACGCTTTAACAGCCAACGGGCAATTAAAGGCCGGCTAACAGGCATCACCAACAGCAAACCTAAGCCGTCGGTGACAAATCCTGGCGTCAGCAGTAAAACACCTGCTACTGCCAACATTAAGCCTTCAAGCATTTCCTGGCCAGGCGACTGTCCGGTCGTCATCTTTTGACGCGCTTGCATCAAGGTTGCCACGCCTTGTTGACGTACCAGCGTCGCACCCACTGCGGCGGTTAAGATAACCAGCCCGATGGTTGACCAACCTCCAATGCGTTCTCCTACTTCAATCAATAGGGCGATTTCCACGATAGGGATCAACACAAAGAGTAAAAACAGCAGTTTTCCCACAAGGCATCCTTTAAGGCATAAAATTAGTAGTATAGTTTGGGCGCAAGATAGCAAATACAAGTTCAGACCAGCAACGCCGTATCAACGCTCACTGGCATTTACCCAACACAGATTTTGTTGCTCAATACCCAACAGGCTGGCAAAAAGGTAAAACCGTGTTACAAACCTCAATAATGAAAGTCTTTTACCTGTTACGGGGTCTGTATGTCTGAATTTTGCCTGGTGCTATGCACCTGTCCCGACCAGGACAGTGCCAGAACTATTGCTCGCCAGGCCGTGGAGCAACGTTTAGCGGCGTGCGTCAATATTATCCCTGGCCTGGAATCTGTGTATCGTTGGCAGGGTGAAGTAATGACCGACAGTGAAGTGCAGTTGGTGTCGAAAACCTACAAGACGCGACTGGACGCTCTGTATACGCTGGTAAGTGAACTGCATCCCTATGATGAACCTGAATGGCTGGTACTGGATATAGCCGATGGCAGCCCAACCTATCTAGATTGGATAAAAAGTAGTACGACATGATTAAGACCTTTTTGCGTAGTGCCTGGTTAGTACTGTTATTAGTGCTGTCCCCCATCTCTCAGGCGCAGGACCCGCTGGCAGATTTGTTTGCTGACCAACCCACCTTTTTGCCTGTTGATGAAGCATTTAAATTCGATTTTCGTCAGGAAGACAATGTACTGGTGTTGAGCTGGGAAATTGCTGAGGGCTATTACCTCTATAAGAAGCAGTTCAAGACTGTCGTCAAAGACGCCACATTGGGTGAGCCGCAATTTCCTCCCTCGGATCAAAAAGAAGACGAATATTTCGGCCTGTCTGAGGTCTTTCATCATCAGGTGGATATTCGTTACCCCATCCTGAATGCCGATAAAGACGCCGTGGTCAAAGTGAGCTTCCAAGGCTGTGCGGATGCAGGCTTGTGTTATCCAGCCACAGTTAAAGTGGTGTATTTGGAAGCAGTAAAAGGAAGTAGCGGCGAGCCAGCCGCGGTTGAAGACGGGAATCGCTCCGAGCAGTTTGAACTGGCGGACCTGCTGTCCAGCGATCAGAGTCTGGCCATTACCTTGGCACTTTTTGTATTACTGGGTGCAGGGCTGGCATTAACTCCCTGTGTTTTCCCTATGTATCCTATTCTGTCCGGCATTATTTTAGGTCAGGGCAAACAAGTCAGTATTTCCAAGGCCTTCAGCCTTAGCTTTGTCTATGTGCAGGGTATGGCCATTACCTATTCGATTCTCGGCTTGATTGTGGCCTCGGCAGGGGTGCAGTTTCAAGCAGCGTTGCAACACCCAGCCATTCTTATCACCCTAATTGCGGTGTTTGTGTTGCTGGCTTTGGTCATGTTTGGCCTGTGGGAATTGCAGCTACCTTCTAGCTGGCAGGAAAAACTTAACAGCCTGAGCAATCAGCAAAAGGGGGGCAGCTATTTCGGCGTGTTCTTAATGGGCGCAATTTCTGGATTAGTTGCCTCGCCCTGCACCACCGCTCCCTTAACTGGCATCCTCTTGTTCGTCGCTCAAAGCGGCGATCTGGTGCTTGGTTTCAGTGCCCTGTACGCCCTGAGTATAGGTATGGGTATTCCGCTTATTTTGTTCGGTATTACAGGAGGAAAACTGCTACCTAAAGCCGGTAACTGGATGAACGTGGTTAAGGTGACCTTCGGTTTTATGATGTTAGCAGTGGCCCTGCTGTTTGTTGAACGAATGACGGAAAACCTCTGGACGAATCTGGCCTGGGCCGGTTTGGGGCTAGCGACGTTCAGTTATTGGCAGGTGATGAACCAAAATACCGCTGCCAGTTTCCTCAAGGGCGTGCGCAGTTTACTGATTTTCCTTGGTCTGTTTGCTTCCGCACTCTACGGCTACCAAAGTTTAGGCCTGAAAACGCCCGCCACGTCCGTGCAGAGCAAGATCGTCTCTGGCCATGACATCGACTTTGTCAGAGTCAAAGATTTACAGGATTTTCACACTAAGTTGGCTGAGGCGAATGCTCAGGGGAAATCCGTAATGATTGATTTGTATGCCGATTGGTGTGTGGCTTGTAAGGAATTTGAAAAGTACACCTTCCCCGATCCCGCGGTGCAAAAAGCCCTGAGTAATACCGTATTGATGCAGATAGATCTGACCGATAACACACCGCAAAGCCTGGAATTCCAGGAGACATTTTACGTGCTGGGATTACCTACCATTCTGTTCTTTGATCCACAGGGACAAGAGATTGCCAAAGGCAGAGTGACTGGTTTTATGAAAGCAGACGCCTTTGCAACCCATCTGAGTAAACTACCACTTTAATCCCCCCAACAGGCTGGCTTATCGCCAGCCTGCCAAGCCCTCTATATAACCGAAAGAAATAAAGTATAACCATAGAATTAGTCCATTTATTATACTAATGCTTTAATTAAAGCTGCTAGAAGCCAGGTAAGGCGACATTAAATGCAGCGTCTGTCCTGGTCGTTGCCGTTTGCTCGATGCAAATCGGTGAATAGAAACAGCGGATTCTTCCGCATAACACCAGGAGAGATAAATGAGGTCTGTTTTTAAAACCTTACTGCCACTGACGGTAATATTGGGGGGAATGGGCATCAGCCAGCTTGCATCTGCCCATGGGTATATGCAAGTGCCAAAAGCCAGGCAAGTATTTTGTGAAGAGCAAGGCGGTTATTGGTGGCCACAGGATGGTTCGAACATACCCAACGCAGCATGCCGTGCCGCTTACCTGCAAAGTGGCTCCTACCAATTTGTGCAAGCCATTGAATTTTCAGTGAACGTGGCAGACTACTATAACCAAACCGCAGTAGAAGCTGCAGTACCTAATGGCAGTCTATGCAGTGCCGGCGATGCGCAAAAACAGGGTATCAATATGCCTTCCCCTTATTGGCAGCGTTCTCAGGTGGTACCCAATGGCAATAATGAGCTGAATGTACGCTTTTATGCCAGCACGCCACACAATCCCAGTTTCTGGAAATTTTACCTCAGCAAGCCAGGATTTGACGGCAGCACGCAGGCGTTAAGTTGGGCCGACCTGGATCATATCCAGGATCTGGGCAACGTCGCTGTTATCCTCGCACCGGATGGCAAGCGATACTACGATATGACAATTTCCATCCCAGCCAATCGCAGCGGAGATGCCATTCTTTATACCAGATGGCAACGCGAGGATGTGGCAGGAGAGGGGTTCTACAACTGCAGCGACATCACAATAATCAGAGACACCAATCCACCGACTCAATGGTATGCGGTCAGCTACTTTGTGCGTCAGGGCCAGGATGCCAGCCCTGGCGATACGGTTTGGGCACGACTATTTGACGGCAGTGGTCAGGAGCTGATCAGTGAATTACTACCCATCACCAGCCAGAACAGCCAAAGCTGGCAGGCAGATTTAGCCACTACGCTGAATACTGACTATGGCTTAGACATACAGGTAGGGGTTCAGGGCCAAAACGGTGCTATCCAGTTTGATAACCAAAACTTACTCAGTAATCAGGTTTTTGCCGCCCAGTCTTCCTACAGTTTTAACCTGAGCATTCAACCCCCGCAGGGCAATACTGCGCCGGTGGTGCATACTCCTGGCAACTTACAGTTAGTTGAGGGGCAAAGCGCAGCGGTAAATGTGCATGCCTATGACGACCAGCAGGATCCGCTCACGTTCACCTGGCAGGTACCTGCGCCCCTCAGTTACACAGGATCAGGGGCGAACATTACCCTAAGCGCGGGACAGGTGAGCCAAAACACCACAGTAACGGTCAGCGTATCAGTCTCTGATGGTCAACTTAGCACCAATGCCAGCTTTGAGGTTACTGTACAAAATGATAGCAGTAGCGCACCAAGCTGGGATGCCAATACTGTGTATGTCAAAGATGATTTGGCCAGTTATCAAGGTGTGGTCTACCGTGCCAAGTGGTGGACCTTAGGTGAACAACCGGATACTGCCGAGGTGTGGGAAGTTCAGCCGTAAGGGGCACTTCATTTCAACACTGAAACAGGCCAGGATCTCCTGGCCTGTTTTCAATGGTCAGCCGCTAATGTTTCGCGCCAATCCTTACTCAGCAAGGCTGGTACATCATCCGCGCCTACAGGCCGGGAGAATAAGTAGCCCTGCAATAGTTCACAACCATGCTCACGGAAGAAGCTTAGTTGCTGCATTGTTTCTATGCCTTCGGCGATACACTTCATCTGCAAACTTTCCGCCATCAGCAGCGTGGTTTTGATAATCGCCTCATCATTTCCGTCCAACCCGATATCCTGAACAAAGCTTTTATCGATTTTTATCTTTTCAATAGGAAACGCTTTCAGATATTTGAGCGACGAGTAACCTGTGCCAAAATCATCCAAGGCAAAACGAATACCTGCTTCATACAACTTGTCCATGCAGTCTTGTACCTTGGCATAATCTTCCATCAATGCACTTTCAGTTATCTCCAGTTTCAGCGCATGTACAGGTAAAGAGTACTTAGCCAGCAAGCACACCAAGTCGTCGACACTCACCCCTTGTTCGAGATGTTTTGCCGACAGATTGACCGTCAGGTATGGCTGCTTACCTGACTGATACCACCTTGACAAATCAGCCAAGCCCCGCTCCAAGGCCTGCCAGGTCATGGCGTCGATAAGACCAAGCTCTTCACAGACCGGAATAAACTCCGAAGGCGATCTGACGCCCTTGGGGGTTTGCCAACGCAGCAACAATTCCAGACCAACAGTCTTACCTGTTTGAATATTCACAAGCGGCTGATAATAGTTAATGAATTCTTCCGCTTTAAATGCTGCTTTGAGCTGGTTTTCCAAAAGCAAACGTTGCTGAGCCTGTTGATTCATTTGGGCAGAATAGAACTGGCAGCGATTCCGCCCCATGGCTTTGGCATGATACATAGCGATATCTGCCGCCTTCATCAATTCTGCCGGTGTGGTGCTGTCATCTGGATAGAGAGAAATACCAATACTGGCCGAGACACTGACCTGGTTATTGCCTATTTGTATGGGTTGCTCGACTCGCTCAATCAGCTTATTGGCCAACAAACGGAGATCGTCGGACTCACTGAAGTCTTCTATGATCACTAAAAATTCGTCACCACCCAAACGGCCAACCGTATCATCCACTCGCAGGCACTGCGTAAGACGTTGTGTCACCTCCAGTAACAGCTTGTCACCGGCTTCATGCCCCAGCGAATCGTTCACCTGTTTAAACTTGTCCAGGTCAATAAAGAACACCGCTACCTGACTGGAGCGACGAATCCCATGCGCTATCGCCTGGCGAATACGGTCCAGCAATAAGGTACGGTTAGGTAAGCCAGTCAGGCTGTCATAATTGGCCAGACGCTCTAGTTGCTGCTGCGCGGCTTTCTGTTCGCTGATATCGGTCATATTCATAATAAAGTGACCAATCTCATTGCTGTTGTTGGTAGGAACCGCGTAAATACTGACCATCAAATGGTGCATTTTTTTGTCAGCGCCGAGTACATCCTGCTCTCCCCGCCAACGACCATTAACTTTCATCTGCGACAAGATACGTCGGAAGAACAGTAATTGCTGCGTACTGAAACTGGATTCAATCTGCCTTGATAGCGCCTTGTCAGGATCAATTCCCAGCGCTTCACAAATAGCCTGGTTGGCAGCTATTGGCCATTGTTGATCATCCAGAATAAGTACCCAGTCCCGCGTATGACGGAATGCCTCGCCGAACAGACGCACTTTCTCTGCACTCGCGCGGTTTTCGGTGATATTCGTGAATGTCCCGCTAACACGGGTGATACGCCCGTCTTCTCGTTGTACTACCCTGCCCATGTCACGGTACCATTGCCATTCGCCCGCCTGGGTGCGTAACCGGTATGCCAAATCAAATCCGTCCAGTTCCCCTTGAACAAAGCGCATCCATTCTTTTTCATACTGCCGACGGTCCTGCACATGAATCAATTCAAGGTAGTGCTGAGGAGTAATCGCCACTGCGGCCTCATGATAGCCTAACTCGTCTGACAATCTGGGCTGATACATCTGATCAGAATCCGCCTGCCAATCCCAGACGCCGCTATCGCTGCCTTTTAAGGCCAACTGCAGACGCTTTTCACTTTCCAGTAGTTCTTCATGGGCTTTATATAATTGTGCAGCCTGACGGCTGCGGAACCTAAGCCAAGCGCCAGAACCGGCCAACAACACAAGGGCATAAAACAGGTAGGCGTAGCTGCTTGCCCAGAGCGGACTATTAACCTCAATACGCAGTTGCGTCGCCTTGCTAAGTTGCCCGGAAATAGGATCCATGGCCTGTACGCTCAACACATATTGACCGGGTTTAAATTGTGGGACAAAGAATTCCGCCTCCTTGATAGGCGGATAATCAATATTGGTGTCACCAGACAGACTAAATTTGTACTGAGTTTGCGCCAAATTGGCGTAATTAAGGGTGGTTACCCCAACCTGCAAACCCAGATCGTCAGGCTCTAAGGTAACAGCCTGGTCATTAAATACCTGGCCACCGGCCGCCAATTGGCGATTGAGTAATGACACCTCACTGATCATTACATTTAATTTTTCCGGGGAGGCTGGTTGCAATTGTTCGGGGGAAAAAATCGTAATGCCTTTAACAGACCCGTAGACTAATCTGCCATCCTTAAGTTTAAGTGCAGCACCAGCATTAAACTCCATGGTCGCCAAACCACTTTGATGGGTATAACTTTGAATATGTTGAGTATCGGTGTTCAGCATCATCAGGCCAGCATGGGAGCTCATCCACAAATTTCCCTGACTATCCAACTGCAATCCATAAATTGCATCTGAGCCAAGCTTATTGTCCGAGTTGTAACGGTAGCGTACGCCGTAACCATCTGCCTCAATGCCAATCAAACCCAAGCCTGAATAGGCAATCCATAGAATTCCGTGACGGTCCAGCGCAACACTATTGGGCGTGAGAAAGCGCGCGGTATCAGGCTGCTTAAAATCATGAATGGAGGACAATTGCCCGGTTTCTCTGTTCATGCCCCACAAGGCACCCGCCATACTGATTAGGAGCACATCAGGTTGCCCTGGCATAGTACCGATAAAACCCGATGACCAGGCCGCATCAAGCTGCGCAGAGACTTCATCTAAACGCGTCAATTTGGCGGTATCAGGGCTGTAACGGTAAAAACCTTCACCATTGGTAAACCAAATATCTCCCCGATCATCCATGTAGCTTCCCCACAGATCTTTCATCAACATGGGATTGGATAAATCGGGTGCTGAAGCACTGCGGGTAGTTGGGTCAAAAATTCTCAACCCGCTTGGTAATGCCAACCACAAACGCCCTTTAGTAGCGGGATATATAGCAAGAATGCTGTTTTCCCTGGAGTACTCTGTTGTGTCAGGCCAAACAGACCTAATCTCCCCACTGGCATCTTGATACTGGCTAAGACCATGTTCAGTGCCAATCCAAAAGTTGTTGTCTTTATCTTCTGCAAGCGCCCAAACCAAATCATGATTGAGCTTTTTACCTGAGCGACTGCTGCGGTGCAGGCTCCTGAAGGCTAGCGACGACACTGACCAACGAAATGCGCCGTCACTATTGGTCCCTAGCCATAAATTACCATACTGATCTTTTTCCAGTTCGCGGATACTGTCATCAGACACGTCAAAGCGCCCATCAGACAATTTGAACCAACTTTTCAATTCCTGTTGAGCGGGATCATAGGAATACAGGCCTTTATCTGTGCCCAATAACATCCCAGCTTCATGAGGTTTAATCTGCCAGATATTCAGCTTGGGAATTAACAGTTGCACCCTATACGGATTACCTGCCGACAAAGCGCCATCCAGAGCGAACAGGCCTTCCACTGTACCAACCCATAAACGCTCATCTTTATCGAAGTACAACTGCTTTACGTTATTCCGTTCAACGCTGAGCTTGTCTGGGTCAAGCTCAAAACGGAATATTTCGCTGGTATTAAGGTCAGCACGATACAAACCGTCACTGGTGCCAATAAAAAGAAAGTTTTGATGCTGCAACAATACCCGGTTTAGGTGTTGCGATGCCTGCTGCTGCTCGCTAAGCGAGAAAATCAATTGCTGTTGGCCTGTTCCCGCGTCAGCCCTGACCACTTCTGTAGAGAACGCGACCCATATCTGGTCAGCATGGTTGGCGTCAGACAGGTACTCAACAGATTGAGCCAGTTCTCTGCCATAAGGGAAGGTTCGACTCAAGATATGCTCAAAATCACCAGTCTCTGGTTTAAGTCTGAAGAGGCCTTCCTCTGCCGTGCCAACCCATAGGTTATTTTGCTTATCTTGCATCAACCGATAAACCGGGCTTTCATCCAATGTCCCAACCGTCGGGCTGACACGCCGAACACGATATCCATCAAAACGATTCAAACCGTTTTCGGTAGCCAGCCAAACAAAGCCTTTATGGTCGATGAGGAGATCATTAACCGTTGTCTGAGACAATCCTTCTTCAACCGACAACCTTTGCAACTTGGGCCTTTCCACCAGCGGCAGCGTGTCACCGACGCCAGGCAGAGCAAACAGGCAGGATAAGAAAATGGCAAGGTTGATAATTGAATTACGGCTCAAGTTTCAGCAACCAACAAGTAAGATGACACTTTGAGTTTATCAGCTTAACACTTTGTAACAAATCAACTTCGCTCGGTTTATATACAAAAATGGGGGTAGTCGCACCCTGAGCACGATACCAATCAGCCCACAGAGATTTCCTTGCCAGCAAAAAGTTGGCAAACTTCGCTGATAAGACCAGTATTTTGCTGAGATTTAGCTGCTCATCACTATAATGTGGTCTGCAAAGATAGAGACTGAGCAAAAATCAGCCAAAGCCTGCTCGTTACTCTCGAATTTTTGCTAAAAATAGTTAAACATAGAGTTTTAGCCACAAATGGGCGCACAATCGTGAACTTTTTATTGATTAACGGTCCAAATCTAAACCTGTTAGGAAAGCGCGAACCACATATCTACGGTTCTCAGAGCCTGGAAGATATAGTGACTGCATTAACAAAACAGGCTGATGCAGCGGGCGTGCGATTGCAACATGTGCAATCCAATGCCGAACATGAGCTGATCGATGCAATCCATCAGGCCATGGCAACCGTGGACTTCATCATTATTAATCCAGGTGCATTTACCCATACCAGTGTGGCCTTACGTGATGCCCTACTGGGTGTGAAGATTCCTTTTATTGAAGTGCATCTGTCCAACGTACATGCACGGGAAGCCTTCCGACGTCACTCTTACTTGTCTGATGTGGCAAAAGGTGTGATTTGCGGATTGGGTGCCCAAGGATACGAATTTGCTTTACAGGCAGGTATTAAGCACTGCCAGGAACATTCTGTATAAACGCCTACAAAACGAGAGAGAGCTAACGATGGATATTCGAAAAATAAAGAAACTGATTGAGCTGGTTGAAGAGTCTGGCATTGCTGAGCTGGAAATTACCGAAGGCGAAGAATCTGTGCGTATCCATCGCGGCAGCTCCGCCATGGCTGCGCCAGTGCATTACAGTGCCCCTATCCATATGGCCGCACCGCAGCCAGCCCCGGCTGCCGCACCAGTCGCCGCCGCTCCAGCTGCCGCAGCAGAGCCCGCCGGTCACATCGTGCGTTCACCTATGGTGGGCACTTTCTACCGTGCTTCCTCTCCCGGTGCCAAAAACTTCGTAGAAGTAGGCAGCCAGGTCAAAGTGGGTGATACCCTGTGTATCGTTGAAGCCATGAAAATGATGAATCAAATCGAAGCGGACAAAGCCGGTGTAATCAAGCAAATCCTGGTAGATAACCAGGAGCCGGTTGAATTTGATCAACCTCTGTTCGTCATCGAATAAGCGGGCGCAAGCTAATGCTGGATAAAGTACTGATAGCCAACCGAGGCGAAATTGCATTGCGCGTGCTGCGTGCCTGCAAAGAGCTCGGTATTAAAACCGTGGCGGTGCATTCCACTGCCGACCGTAATCTTAAACATGTTTTGCTGGCCGACGAATCGATCTGTATCGGTAGCCCGGCTGCCGCGCAAAGCTACTTGAATATCCCGGCCATTATCGCCGCCGCAGAAGTGACAAACTCCATCGCTATTCACCCCGGCTATGGTTTCCTGTCCGAAAACGCTGACTTTGCCGAACAAGTGGAAAAGAGTGGATTTGTTTTCATCGGTCCTAAAGCCGAGACCATCCGCTTGATGGGCGACAAAGTATCGGCCATTTCTGCCATGAAGAAAGCTGGCGTACCTTGCGTACCCGGTTCAGACGGCCCGGTAGGGGATGACGAAGCCAAGAACAAAGCCATTGCCAAACGTATCGGCTACCCGATTATCGTTAAAGCTGCCGGTGGTGGTGGTGGCCGCGGTATGCGCGTTGTGCGCAGCGAGGCCGAACTGCAATCAGCTATCGCCATGACCAAGAGCGAAGCCGGTGCAGCCTTCGGTAACGACATGGTATACATGGAGAAATTCCTGGAGAATCCCCGTCACGTGGAAATTCAGGTATTGGCCGACGGTCAAGGCAACGCCATTCACCTGGGTGAGCGTGATTGCTCCATGCAGCGTCGCCACCAGAAAGTGGTGGAAGAGGCACCGGCACCAGGCATCACCGCTGAAATGCGTGAAAAGATTGGTGACCGCTGTCGCCGTGCTTGTATCGAGATCGGCTACCGTGGGGCTGGAACCTTCGAGTTCTTGTATGAAAACGGTGAGTTCTACTTTATTGAAATGAACACCCGTATTCAGGTAGAGCATCCGGTTTCTGAAATGATCACCGGCGTTGATTTGATCAAAGAGCAATTGCGCATTGCTGCTGGCCAACCTCTGGCTATCGAGCAATCGCAAATTCAGATCCGCGGTCATGCCATTGAATGTCGTATCAATGCAGAAGATCCCGAGCGCTTCATTCCGTCACCTGGCAAGATTGATATGTTCCACCCTCCCGGTGGTCTGGGCGTTCGTTGGGACTCCCATATCTATGCAGGTTACAGCGTGCCACCTAACTACGATTCCATGATCGGTAAGTTGATCACTTATGGTGAGAACCGCGATGTCGCTATTGCGCGTATGCGCCACGCACTGAATGAGTTGGTTATCGATGGCATCAAAACTAACGTGCCACTGCAGCAAAAGATCATGTCAGACGAGAATTTCAGAAATGGTGGTACCAATATCCACTATCTGGAGAAGAAGCTCGGAATGCAGAAAGGCTGATAAAACAGTCTCAATACCGGTTAATGTTTCAATCATTGCCGGTATTTCTACTAAGGCGCCTTGGCGCCTTTTTTATTGGTCCCCCACCCGACAACGGATAAACTCCCATTTTTATCTAACGCTTCACTATGCTGGCCACGCAATTTCAACAGCTAGACAACTACCTTTGTCACTTCCGCCAACTCTGGCAATTTACGCCCTTTGTGGAAGATGACTACCCCTGGCGTACAAGCTATCCATCTCTGGCTGACTGGCTGGATGAACAGCCTGAACAATCCATCCGGTTGTGGCAAGCACACCCCGAACAGTTGATTCACGATTGTTCTGCATATTTACCCGGGCTGCGTTTATCTGATGAGCTAGTACCCATTCCCCATCAGGACACTTCCGTCGACGCACCTTTTTGGCTTAAAACTGGCATTAAAGGACGTAAATGGCAGCAAATAAGTGCTTTTTCAGGTCTTATCACCGCCAAGTCTCAACCCATTGTTGAATGGTGTGCTGGCAAAGGGCACCTTGGCAGATTGCTAGCCTGGCAGGATGGCTGTGAAGTCCTGTCATTAGAATGGCAAGAAGAACTTTGCCAACAAGGACAAGTCATTGCAGAGAAGTTGGAGCTAAGACAGAAATTTCACTGTCTGGATGTACTCACGCAAAGTAGCTTTCGCTATCTGCAGCAGGCCCAGCAAGTGGTGGCCCTGCATGCCTGTGGACAATTGCATATCACCATGCTTGAGCAAGCGGTAGAAAATAAAGTACAGGAAATACGCTTATGTCCTTGCTGTTACCAGCTCATCCCCCAGGCTGAATATCACCCGCTAAGCCAGTTAGCTCAAAAAAGCGAGCTGAGGCTATCGCGCCAGGATTTACGTTTGGCAGTACAAGAAACCGTTACCGCTCATCAAAGAGAGCGTGACAAACGTCAGGTGGAGAGGCGATATCGGCAAATTTTTGATATTTGGCAACGCCGACACCTGGGTAAGAATCAATATCTGAGCATTCCTTCTGCGCCCGACTCACTGTTTCGCCAACCCCCTCTGGCTTTTTGTCGATGGGCGGCACAGCAAAAGGGCATGCAGTTTGATGGGCAACACCTGTTGCACGAGCTTACACAGATGGCCGAACACCGACTTAGACAAGTCGAAAAAATGGAATTGATACAGCAACTGTTTCGCCGTCATCTGGAACTCTGGCTGGCTTTGGACCGTTGTTTGTATCTGCAGGAAAACGGTTATCAGACTTCTCTTTCTACCTTCTGTGAGCGCGAGGTTACACCAAGAAACCTGGTCATCATGGCTTCGCTTAAGGTTTGACGTATTGCGGTTGCCAGATGTCATATGCCTCCATCAGAGAGAAATACTCATCAGATTGGCGGTACTCAGTCAACGCCATGTTAAATGCGCTTAGCAGCGCCTTATCTTTGAATCCCACGCGGTAATCTGTCGGTGGAAATAGCCAATGCACATCAACCAATTCCATGGCATCTTCACTTATCTTGCGCGCTATGTGCCTGAATATATTGATATCCAACACAATAATATCGACCCGCCCTTCCATTAACATTTTTACCTGCTTACTTTGGTCGGGTAATTCTGTATAGAACTTGTTGCCGGCAACATTGTCAGCAAAATCCTGACCGAGCACGATACCGGCATTTTGAAAGGCAACTACGCTGTAGTTTTGCATATCACCAATGCGCTGGAGATTGACTCGACTCACTTTAAGACTGACTGCCACATTGCGGTAAGTGACATAAACCTGGCTCAGTTGTTCTGGAGGAACCGGCAATTGCTCCGTCATATTCAGCACCAAATCAACCTGTCCGTAAGTAAGCATGCTGGCCGACCGACCAAAAGGCACGTAAACAGGATTGACTTTATGACCCAGGTTTCCCAGTACTGCTCGAATTAAATCCAGCTCAAAGCCTCGCTCCTGGTCTGCAATAACATAAGGTGGCTTGGTCCAACCGACCCCCATCACCAAGGATTCGCCTCGTGTCATAAAACTCAATAACAAGCATCCCAGAATTAACGTTCCTCGCATGCCTATCCTCGCTCATTTGGTACTTATCCCACTTCAACAGGGTAAGACAGGATCCTTTGGTGATCCAGCTTCCTACCTTTATACTTCTGCACATTTATAATTGACGTTGCCTGCAGCGTCACAAAATGATGAGCACAGCATGGCCTGGATCCAACTTCGTATTAATACTGACGCCAAAGCAGCAGAGCCGCTTGGCGAACTTTTGTCTGATTGGGGCGCCCAGGCGGTAACTTTTGTCGATGCCAAAGACACTCCCTGGTATGAGCCGAAGCCTGGCGAAGTACAGTTGTGGCCAGATACTCAGGTAGTCGGACTGTTTGATGCAGAGGATGAGCTCACACCATTACTGCTGGAATTAAAAAGCCAATTGCCGGCGAATACACTGATTAAGCTCGACCCACTGGAAGATAAAGATTGGGAACGGGAATGGATGGACAATTTCCACCCAATGCAATTTGGCACCCGCCTGTGGATTTGTCCTAGCTGGCGGGACGTGCCGGATAAGACCGCCGTAAACGTCATGCTGGATCCCGGCTTAGCCTTCGGCACCGGCACTCACCCCACTACGGCATTGTGTTTACGCTGGCTCGATAGCCTGCCATTGGATGAAAGCCTGGTGGTGGATTTCGGTTGCGGCTCAGGCATTCTGGGTATTGCTGCCTTAAAGTTGGGAGCCAAACGCGTTGTCGGTATAGATATTGATCCCCAGGCCATTCAAGCCAGCCAGGATAACGCCAACCGTAATCAGGTGGGTGAACAGATAGAACTGTATTTGCCGTCAAATCAGCCGGAACTCAAAGCAGATGTGGTAGTCGCCAATATTCTCGCCGGTCCGCTGCGAGATTTGCGAGAGGTGATTACGGCTTATTGCCGTCCAGGTGGCAAACTGGCCTTGTCAGGGATCCTCAAAGAGCAGGCAGAAGATATCCGTAAGCTTTATAGCATGGATTTTCATATGGATGAGGTGGCCGTAGAGGGAGATTGGGCCAGGGTCAGCGGAACCCGCCACCAATAGCTCGCACCAAAACAGTGCAAAACGAATATTGTCCAACCAGTCAGGAAGGGTGCTCGCCAGCGCCCGTCCCGCTTGATACAAGCGGCATAACAGGTTTTTGCCTGTCAAGTCACAAATGGCAAAAAAACTGACATTTTGTTTAATTTCTAGCCTTTTCATCATGGCAAAAAAACCGTAAACTTAGCGCCCTTTTGGACAGGGTGGATATTTTTTGCACAGCGGTGTTATGCAGATTGGTCCTTACAAACTAGAGAATAATCTGATTCTGGCACCTATGGCTGGTGTAACTGACCGTCCCTTCAGGCAATTATGCAAACGCATGGGTGCAGGTTTGGTGGTGTCAGAAATGTTGTTGTCCAACCCCGACGTATGGAAATCAGACAAGTCCAAACACCGCATGAATCATGAAGGTGAATCTGGTGTCAGATCTGTGCAAATTGCAGGGTCAGATCCAGAGTTAATGGCTGCGACTGCTATCCATAACGTCGAAACCGGTGCCCAGATCATTGATATCAATATGGGATGTCCGGCCAAGAAGGTGAATAAAAAAATGGCGGGCTCAGCCCTGCTGCAGTATCCGGACCTGGTTCGGGATATTGTGAGCGCGGTTGTCAAAGCAGTAGACGTTCCCGTGACGTTGAAAATCCGTACAGGATGGGACACGGACAACCGTAATGGCGTGGAGATCGCCAAAATCGCCGCAGGTGAAGGTATTCAATCTCTCGCCGTACATGGCAGGACCAGAGCCTGTATGTATAGAGGAGATGCAGAGTATGACACCATCAGGGCCATCAAACAGGCAGTGCATATTCCGGTAGTAGCGAACGGGGATATCACCAGCCCGGAAAAAGCCAGCCAAGTGCTGACAATGACCGGTGCCGACGCCGTGATGATTGGTCGAGGAGCTCAGGGGCGTCCCTGGATCTTCAGAGAAATTGCGCATTATCTGAAAACAGGTGAGCTGTTAACGCCACCTCCGTTAGCTGAAGTTAGGCAGGTGATGCTCGAACATGTCAGCAACGTACACCAATTTTATGGTGAGTTTTCAGGCGCTCGTATCGCCCGCAAGCATGTGGGTTGGTATTTGGCGGAACATGACCTGGATCGTCGGTTTCGCAGTAACTTTAATGCCATTGAAGAGGCGCAAGCGCAACTTGAAGCATTAAATCAGTATTTTGAACAGTTGATGGAATCGGAGTCTACCTCCGTTTCTGTCGCCGAGTATCATTAACCTAAGAGCAAAGATAGTATTATGTTCGATCAAAACGTAACTTCTCCTTTTACCACTACGGTAACGACTCCTTCTCAAACTCAGGCTCAGAAGCCACTGCGCGACTCCGTCAAGCAAGCCGTCAACAAATACTTGAAACAGCTGGACAACACTAACATCGAGAACCTGTATGAACTGGTTCTGGCCGAAGTTGAAGCGCCGCTACTGGAAGAAATCATGACCTTCACCCGTGGCAACCAAACCCGCGCTGCCATCATGATGGGTATCAACCGTGGTACACTGCGCAAGAAACTGAAGCAGTACGGTATGAACTAAGGCCTGCTGGCCACCACTGAAAAGAGCACCTGATGGTGCTCTTTTCATTAATTCGGCCGGCATCTACACTGTGCCAGGCCAATTTCATGTTCTTCTATTCTTCATCCCAAGAGGACTTCTTGATGGAAAATGCAAAACCCATCCGTCGCGCCCTGTTAAGCGTGTCAGACAAAACCGGTATCGTTGAATTCGCCCAGGCCCTGGCGGCCATGGATATCGAACTGCTATCAACCGGTGGTACCGCTAAACTGCTGGCAAATGCAGGTCTGACAGTCACCGAAGTGTCAGACTACACCGGGCACCCTGAAATTATGGATGGTCGGGTTAAGACACTGCATCCAAAAGTACACGGCGGTATCCTTGGACGTCGCGGTCTGGATGAAGGCGTAATGGAACAACATGATATCAAGCCTATTGATATGGTGGTGGTTAACCTCTACCCCTTTGCCAATACAGTGGCCAATGATGATTGCACACTGGAAGATGCTATCGAAAATATCGATATCGGCGGGCCGACTATGGTGCGCGCCGCTGCCAAAAACCACAACGACGTGGCCATCATTGTTAATGCTCATGACTATGCCCGTGTGCTGGAAGAAATGCAGCAGAACAGCGGCAGCCTCACCCAGGCTACCCGTTTCGATCTGGCCATTGCCGCCTTTGAACACACTGCCCAGTACGACGGCATGATTGCCAATTACTTCGGCGCTATGGTGCCTTCTCACGGTGAAGCATCCAGCGAAGGCTCGCCCTTCCCACGCACGCTGAACCTGCAATTTATCAAGCAACAGGATCTGCGCTATGGCGAAAACAGCCATCAGTCTGCTGCGTTCTATGTAGAAGCTGATGTGCAGGAAGCCTCTGTTGCCACCGCTCGCCAGTTACAAGGTAAAGAACTGTCGTACAACAACATCGCCGATACCGATGCGGCATTGGAATGTGTGAAAGAATTCGACGAGCCGGCCTGCGTTATCGTTAAACATGCCAATCCTTGTGGTGTGGCACTGGGCAAGGATATCCTGGAAGCTTATAACCGCGCTTATCAAACCGATCCCACCTCCGCATTTGGCGGCATCATTGCCTTTAACCAGGAGCTGGACGGTAAAACCGCTCAGGCCATTATTGACCGCCAGTTTGTGGAAGTGATCATCGCCCCAAGCGTATCGGCTGAGGCGGCTGCAATCGTCAGCGCCAAACAGAATATACGTTTGCTTGAGTGTGGTGACTGGCGTGGCCAGTTAACGGAAGAGTTTGACCTGAAACGGGTCAATGGGGGCTTGTTGGTACAAGACCGCGACTTCGGCATGGTGGATCTGGAAGACCTTAAAGTCGTTTCCAAGCGTCAGCCCAGTGAGCAGGAATTGAAAGATCTGCTGTTTGCCTGGAAAGTGGCTAAGTACGTTAAGTCTAACGCCATCGTTTACAGCAAAGACAGCATGACTATTGGTGTGGGTGCAGGCCAGATGAGCCGTGTATATTCTGCCAAAATCGCCGGTATCAAAGCCGCCGATGAGAACCTCGAAGTAGCGGGTTCCGTCATGGCATCCGACGCCTTCTTCCCGTTCCGTGATGGTATCGACGCGGCCGCAGCGGCTGGCATTAAAGCGGTCATTCAACCCGGTGGTTCCATGCGCGACGAAGAAGTGATTGCCGCAGCCGACGAGCATGGTATGACCATGGTATTTACTGGCATGCGTCACTTCCGCCACTAATAGATTTTCAGGCACAATGCAGGACCGGATAGCTTAGCTTGCAGCTAACAAACTTGTCCTGCAAGGGAGAACAGAATGAAAGTATTGATTATCGGCGGCGGTGGCCGTGAACATGCGTTGGCCTGGAAGGCAGCCCAATCTGAACAGGTAAGCCAGGTGTTTATCGCACCAGGTAATGCCGGTACCGAGCTCGAAGCGGGTATACAGAATGTGGCCATAGGTGCAGAAAACATTGGCGGTTTGCTGGCTTTTGCTCAGCAGGAAAAAATCGACCTGACCATTGTTGGCCCGGAAGCGCCGCTGGTGTTGGGTGTAGTGGACAAGTTCCAGGCTGCTGGCCTGCGCATCTTTGGTCCGAGCCAGGCTGCAGCACAACTGGAAGGCTCCAAAGCCTTCACCAAGGATTTTCTGGCTCGTCACAATATTCCGACTGCGGCCTACCAAACCTTTACCGAAATTGCCCCGGCCATTGACTATGTCAAACAGCAGGGTGCACCTATTGTGGTGAAAGCCGACGGTCTGGCAGCCGGAAAAGGTGTAATTGTCGCTATGACAGAGCAAGAAGCCGAAGACGCCATTCGTGATATGTTGGCCGGTAACGCCTTTGGTGACGCCGGGAACCGTGTCGTCATCGAAGAGTTTCTAGACGGCGAAGAAGCCAGCTTTATTGTTATGGTTGACGGTAAGAATGTGCTGTCCTTTGCCACCAGCCAAGACCATAAACGGGTTGGCGATGGTGACCAGGGACCTAACACGGGCGGTATGGGTGCCTACTCCCCAGCGCCGGTCGTGACAGCAGAAATTCACCAGCGCATCCTGGATCAAGTGATTTACCCCACAGTGCAAGGCATGGCTTCCGAGGGTAATCCCTATGTTGGCTTCCTGTATGCTGGATTAATGATCACCGCTGAAGGGACCCCCAAGGTGATTGAATATAACTGTCGTTTTGGCGATCCAGAGACTCAGCCCATTATGCTGCGTTTGCAATCTGATCTGGTTGGCCTGTGTGAAGCCGCACTGGATAGCAAATTGGATAGCACTGAAATTGCTTTCGACAACCGCGCTGCGGTAGGTGTGGTGCTTGCAGCCAAAGGCTATCCTAACGATTATCCTAAAGGCGACGTGATCAGCGGTCTGGGCAAAGGCGAAAGTGCCAGCGCTAAGGTATTCCATGCCGGCACCAAAATGCAGGATGGCCAAGTTGTTACTAACGGTGGTCGGGTGCTTTGTGCAACCGCACTAGGAGAAACGGTCAGCGAAGCACAACAAAACGCCTACAAGCTGGTTGAGGAAATCAGTTGGAATGGCATGTTCTGCCGCAAAGATATTGCTTGGCGCGCCATCGCCAGAGAGCAAGGCAAGTAATGCAGCAACGCTGAAAAAAGGCCTGTTACAGGCCTTTTTTATTGGGTTTGGGATAACAGAGTATAAAACGCGCGCCGCCTAGAGGAGAGTCCTCAACATAGCAACTCCCTGCATGCCACTGCTGAATACGACGTACAATAGCCAATCCTAATCCAGCACCACCTCGCTTCCGGTCACGGCTACTGTCGGGCCTGAAGAAGGGCTCAAAAATTCGCTGTCGATCCGCTGCACTGACCCCAAAGCCATCATCATCAATGAGAATACATACCTGATGTTCGCCTTCTTCAATGCTGACCTGGATCTTGCTTTTTGCGTAGCGCATGGCGTTTTGCAGGATATTTTGTAGGGCTCTTTGGACAAAGTGACCATCCGCCAAAAGCTCGAATTCTTTTAACTCCAGTGCCAGTTCAATATTCGGTGGGCAATTGATTTGCATGCGCCGGGCTACGCCTTCGATGAGCTCTGCCAAGGGCAGTAACGAATAGTCCATTTCTGGGGCCATGCTCTCCATGCTGGCGTAATCGAGCATTTCCTGCACCAAACGTTCCAGCTCTTCCACATCCCGGCTCATGGCTTGCCAGGGAGCCGTTCCCGGCGGAGGTTCAACCGCCAGGGCAAACTTCAGCCGCGACAAAGGGGTACGAAATTCATGGGCTACCGCGCCGGTCAGCTCGCGCTGGTTCTGTAGAAGCTGCTTAATTTGATCACTAAGTTGGTTAAATGACTGCACAATACTGGATAAGGCTGAGGCCGAGCCTACCGAAAGCTCGGGTAATGACCCATCCTGACGCAATGAGTTGGAGGCATCTTTTAGACGTGATAGGTCCCGCCACAAAGGCCATATCCAAAGGGATAATAAAATCCCAAGCAGGCCAAAGAACAAGCCGCTATATAACCAGACATTCAGTTTGGTGTGGCTATCCGGGTGATAGATCTGCAGCAACTCGCCCCGGTTATTTAACACATAAAGTTGCTGACCTACCCGCTCATCGTACAACACAATGGGCAAGCCTTGCCTGAGTTGCTCGGCCATATCAGTTGGCCAGGCGATACTATCCATATCCAACAGCTCAGCGGTCAAACCAAATGATTGGAGATGGCTTTTAAGTTGTGCAGGTTCATGCTGGTGCTCGGCGATATAAGCAGCCGTTGCCGCTACCCAGGGATCCAACTGATCATCGGTTTCGACAAATGCTTTATCCAGAATCGCGGCTAATCCAACCAGCGAAAGCACAATAAACAGGTAGAGGCTGACAAAGAGTCTGCCCATTTACTCAACCCGGTACCGCGAAGCAGACTTGGCACATATCAATCCCAGGCATCGGCGACGAAAAAGAATCCTTTGCCCCAGATTGTCTTAATTCGCTGCGGATTTTGCTGATTGTCTTGTAGCTTCTTGCGCAGCCTGGATATACGCACGTCTGCTGAACGGTCCAAGCCATCATATTCGCGGCCAATTAAGTCACGATAGATTTTTTCCCTGTCAACCAACTGAGATGCGTTTTCGGCCAACATCCACAGCAGATCAAATTCATGACTGGTCAGCGGTATCTGTTCACCAGCTAACAACACCTGACGGGAAGCGCTGTCGATGCTCAGACTGCCGAACTTCAGTTTGCTGGACTGCTGCTGGCTGACAACTGGTTTCACGCGGCGCAGCAGCGCATGTATTCTGGCTAACAGGACACGAGGTTCAACGGGCTTGATGACATAGTCATCGGCGCCCAACTCCAAGCCCAATACCTGGTCGTAGTTTGTGTCCCTGGCCGTTAAAAACAGGATGGGACCACTAAATGAATTCCGCAAAGAGCGACACAGCATAAAACCATCTTCGCCAGGTAACATGACATCCAGCAAGATGATATCAGGCTGCTGTTTGCGCACTTCCTGCAATAAGCCGGAACCATCTGCAAACTGAACTACGTCCAATTGCTGGTTACGCAAAAAGTCGGCGGTCAGTTGACTGAGCCTTTCATCATCTTCTACCAGAAAAACTTTTGCCATTAGAACAGACTCCAGGGTTTACGCACCCGCTGGCGGAACGCACTTTGTGCCTTCACTTCCAGCGTCTCGGTCAAAATATCTTGGTCATCGTGTCTCATGCTCAGTGTGGCAGTTTCGCTGTAACTGAGAGACAGTTGCACATGCTTGGTTGGAACTTGCCAGCACTGCAATTCTTGGTTGCTGAAAAATAAACAGGCATCAGGAGGCAAGTCCCCAAGAATCTCAATACTTAGTTGCAGTTGACAAGCATCCCCCATTTCCTTAACCACACAGACATTCGGTTTAATTCGCCAACCTAGATCTTCTGCTGCGTAAGTAAACGGAAACGCAAAAAACGCCAACAGCCCAAACGCACCAACCATCGGGAGCTTCAAGCTTGATTCCACTTAAAATTGGTATGCCACACCGACAAAAAGTCCTCGAATGTTGCGCTCTTCCAATAACGGGCTGTCCGTCATTCCCTTGTGCAGTTTGGTCCAACTCATGCTAGCGAGCAACAGCCAGTTTTCTGCAAGAGGCCGTGCTAGCTGTAAAGCAAGGGAAGGATACCAACCTGATCGCCCCTCATAATAGAGGAAGGTATCCACGCCATCACGATCATCCAACCCATAATAGTAATCAACCAACGTAGCGCTTTTCCAGATAAGTCCCGGCGTGATACTCCAGCGCCAACTCCCAAGGTTAGTTGAGTAACTATAATTGAGTTCCACTTGTTGGCCGTTGTGTACGCCGCTCACATCTGTTGCAACACTAGCTTTTAGTTCGCCATTGTCATGGCGCCAATGCATACGAACACCACCATTAACAGACCAATGTCGAGTAGCCACATCATCCTTTGATACACTGCGTTTTACTTCTGCAGAAGGCCCGATAAAACCGGAGTTCATCGACATATTGGAGAACAAGTTGGCAGGATGCCAAAATGCAAAATTTGCGGCTTCTTTATTAATATTTACGAAGCCTTCCAAGGCCCAATCAGCATCATTTTTTAACTGATAGCCTAATTCATCATTATCGAGATAGAAGTGTTCACCATACCAGGCGATATCGGGCAGGATGACAAGGGGAATATTATCACCATCCACCAAGGGATTCGTTCTCACTCCAGCACCAATGGCCACACCAATCTGCCACTGGTTTGTGTCAATACAGTCTTGTTCGCAGGCAATAGCGTTTTGGCTGACCACCAGGCCCGCCAATAAGATACTTATCAAAAAACGCAACATGCTACTACTGCCCCTAAAATACTGACTGGATAGATTAGCAAAGCCTTAATCCGGACTCACTCAGCAATTACAATTTCTCACAAATACTGCCAATTTCGATCTGATTCAGTTCTACGCTGACGTTAGCATGGCCCGTCGGTTTGTGGAAAGGAAGCCCGCGGTTACCGACATAGTGCAAGAGCAGGTTAAGCAATCAAACCTGTGTTGTGGTTGGCCGGGTTTCCCGGCCTTTTTTATACTCAAAACGAGCGTTGTAGCATCGATACTGCGGCCTATTAATTCAGTAATGCTGCAGCTCGCACAGACGCAACTTCACAAGACCTACTGCAGCTATCTCAGCAAAGTTTTAGAAATCCTTTAGCTATAATGCACTTATCTTTTTTTGGTTCAGCCAAAATTCAGTTGAAGCATGTAGACTGATTCATATAACCCTTATGTATATGCAGAGGTAAGAGTATGAAAAATGCTACCCGTTCCTTATTAATGGCAGCCGCGTTGCTTGGTGTAAGTGGCGTATCCTGGGCAAAGGCTGACGTTGAGATTAATTGGCAGGATCCTGAACGCTATACAGATGTCCACCCTGCAAATGAATCGAGAGTTAATTTCAGAGAACGTACCTTTGCTGATATACAAAAGTACATGGAAAAGCTGGCGGAAAAATTGCCAGATGGGCAAAAACTGCAAATGAACGTGACCAACGTCGATTTGGCCGGGCAGGTATGGCCTGGCAGCTTTGTTGGTTTGGATAGCCCCTCAGATGTGCGTCTTATCAAGCGTATCGACATTCCTCGCATGAAATTTGATTACAAACTGCTGGATGCCAATGGCCAGCAACTGAAAGGCGAAGAAGTTGACCTCAAAGACATGAGTTTTCAGGACAGGGTAAACCCTTTATTTAACAGCGAATCGCTGCGCTATGAAAAGAACATGCTACGGGATTGGTTTAACGAAGCCTTTGCAGAATTCTTACCGAAAAAAGACGATAAGTAGTAAAAAGCCAGGGATGACCCTGGCTTTTTACTTAGAGCATTTTCTCAATGGAGCGATATAGCTCAGTCGCTTTATCCGTGCTGAGATTATTGCTTTGCGCAGCTGGACCGACGCTACTGGACACTCGCACATACTCGTTGCTTGCTTGTTGTTCCGGATCTTTTTGCTCGGGCTCGCGAACTTGACGACTGGCTTGCTGGGTCTGCAGGTTTTGTTCGGTCTGCTGCAAAATCTTAGCCTGCGCAGACAATTCCACCTGGGGCTTCGCACCTATTCCGAACGCAACAGATGCTTCGCCAGTCTCGGCTTTTACCGACTGTTGGCGAAATGTCGAATTTAACGATGTGTTGGTTGCCACAACGTCCATCACAACCTCCCCCTCTGGCTACCTCAAGGTTAAGTACCCTCTCAATGCTAAGTATGCACCAAGCCGGTCAAAAAACAACCAGGCAAGGCATCAGGGGACATTGCTTTATTGTTAACCTTTCAGACTTTCCTTCAAGCCAGACAGCGTGTTAAAAAGCTGCTCCATTTTTTTTACCACCACAGCCAGCTCAGATTCAAACGACGAGCTTCCGGTTAAGCCTTCAAGCGTCACAATGTCTTTTGCCAATTCTTCCACATAGGGACCGAATCTTTTGCTTTGCACTTTGAAACCAGCATCATCGGCAAAGATCTGTTGAAACTTACCTTGCCCTTGCTGATGCAACTTTGCCAATGTCTGATCTGCGTCCAAAGCCCGCCGATACAAGATCTGCATGTTGTCTTTCAGTTTGTCTAAGATGGATTGCATGAAAAAATTCGCTGTTTTGGTTAAAGATACCCTAACGCTGGCCGATAAGGTGTCGAAGGTGGGCAATTCTGCCTACTTTTAAATTCACTCTCAAGCTGTAAGAGGATCAGGTATGGAACTACAAGGTGCTTCAACCTCTGGAATGTCCGACGTGTCGGCAGAACTTCGCTCTGCAAAACTTGCTAAAAGTCAGCAAGAACAAGAGGGCAAGGCCGCACTTCAGTTGCTGGATTCAGCATCTGACGTACCCAAAGCTTCTTCGGCAAATCCGTCGTTGGGATCGTCTATCGATACCTACGCCTGATTGGCAGCCCGATTTCAGCCAGGCTCGCCTGCGCTAGGGTTGAAGATGTAAGTCAATGGGCGTCTTGCCGGGTTGGTTACCAATCTCTCGAACGAGTTTGGGCACCAGGTAGCCCGGCAGGCGCTTTATCACACCCGCCATGATGTCTCGCGCCTGAGACTCAGCCAAATCAAAATGTGCTGCTCCCTGCACCTTATCCAACACATGCAGATAGTAGGGCATAATACCCGCCGCAAAAACACTTTCGCTTAGCTCTACTTGAGCCTGCACACTATCGTTCACACCTTTTAGCAACACCGCTTGGTTTAACAACGTCACACCGGCATCGCGCAGTGGCTTTACAGCCCGCTTTAGCTCATCATCCATTTCATTGGCGTGATTAATATGTAACACCATCACTGGCTGCAGACGCGTGCCCGTAAACCAATCCAATAGCTCGCGAGTAATCCGACTCGGAATAACTACTGGCAGTCGGGTATGAATTCGCAATCTGCGCACATGCGGAATCGCGGCGATTTCACTACTTAGCCAAGCCAGAAAGTCGTCCTTAGCCATTAATGGATCGCCACCTGAATAGATCACTTCGTCAATCTGCTGATCGGCGCGAATATACTCCAGCGCTTGCTGCCAACCGGCTTTGGAAGGTGAGTTGTCCGCATAGGGGAAGTGCCGTCTGAAACAATAACGGCAGTTAACGGCACAGCCACCACGAATGATCATCAACACCCGGCTTTGGTATTTGTGCAGTAAACCTGGTACAGCACTTTGCTGCTCGTCGAGAGGATCCTCACTGTAACCGCTAACAGCAGTAAGTTCTTGTTCCAGAGTCAGGACCTGACGTAACAGTGGGTCATTCACATCCCCTTTGCGCATCCGGCGCACAAAAGGTCTGGGCACCATCAAGGGAAATAGTTTTCTGGCAGCAAAACCTGCCTGGAAAGGCTCGGTTGGCAAGTCCAGCACTTCAAGCAATTTGCTGGGATCACGATAGGCTTGAGCCAATTCTTTTTGCCAGGAAGTCTCTACAGCGGTGAGAATTTTAGGTATCATCTGCGCCAAGAAAGTGCTCACAAAACGTAACGAGGAAAAGATGGCATTTTACAGCACAAACGAATTCAAAGCTGGACTAAAAATCATGCTCGACGGTGAGCCTTGTAACGTCCTCGAGAACGAGTATGTAAAACCAGGTAAGGGTCAAGCCTTTAACCGGGTTAAAATCCGTAAGCTGATTTCTGGCAAAGTGCTGGAAAAGACGTTTAAATCCGGCGACACCGTTGAAGGCGCTGACGTTATGGATATCAGCCTGGCTTACCTGTACACAGATGGTGAGTTCTGGCATTTTATGAACAACGACACCTTCGAACAAATCGCCGCAGACAAAGCGGCCGTTGGTGACAACCTGAAGTGGTTGGTGGAAAACGATCCTTGCACTATCACCTTGTGGAATGGTTCACCTATTACTGTTACTCCTCCTAACTTTGTTGAACTGCAAATTACTGAAACCGACCCAGGTCTAAAAGGCGATACAGCCGGTACCGGCGGTAAGCCAGCTACCTGCAGCACAGGGGCAGTAGTACGAGTTCCTTTATTCATACAAACCGGCGAAGTCATCAAAGTCGATACCCGTAGCGGTGAGTACGTTTCCCGGGCTCAGAAGTAAGCAAAAAGTACTATCCGAAAGCCCACATTGCGTGGGCTTTTTTATTCATCACGAGCAGATACCCATGACGTCCCATTCCGTTCACTGGCAACCTACCGCCGACATTGAAGTCTTGCAAAAGCGCGCATCAATGATGCGAGCGATCCGCGATTTTTTCGCCAAGCGAGATGTATGGGAAGTCGAAACGCCCAATTTATCCAGCGCCACAGTAACAGATGAACATCTACAGGGCTTTAGCACCGTGTTTGTTGGCCCAGGCGCAGCCGCGGGGCGCACCTTATACCTGCAAACCTCGCCAGAATATGCCATGAAGCGGCTACTCGCCGCCGGCAGCGGTGCCATTTACCAAATATGCAAAGCTTACCGCAACGAGGAGGCTGGGCGTCGGCATAACCCCGAATTTACTATGCTGGAATGGTACAGACCCGGTTTTGATCATTTTGCCCTGATGCAGGAACTGGATGAACTAATACAAAGTCTTTGTCATACGCAACCGGCCGATAGAATCAGCTATCAGCAGGCCTGCCTTGAACATCTGCAGCTTGACCCTTTGAGCAGCAACTTGGAAGAACTTCGCGAAGCGGCAAATAAGCTTGGACATGGCGACCTGGCGGCCAATGAAAGCGACCGGGATGTATTGCTGCAACTGCTGTTTTGCGATGGCGTTGAGCCCCATATCGGGCAAGTCCGTCCCTGTTTTGTGTATGATTTTCCGGCCAGCCAGGCGTCGCTGGCGAAACTTAATCCCGATGACCGGCGTGTTGCACAGCGCTTCGAGCTGTATTTTCGTAATCTGGAATTGGCCAACGGTTTTCACGAATTGGATAATGCAGAAGAGCAGTTAGCCAGATTTGAACAAGATAATCTAAAACGCCGTCAGCAGGGCAAAGCCGAAAAGCCCATAGATCCCTATTTGTTAGGTGCACTGGAAGCTGGTTTACCGCCCTGTGCCGGCGTGGCTGTGGGGTTGGACCGTGTGTTTATGTTGGCACTGAATAAATCTCAAATCCGTGATGTCCTCAGCTTTGATATAGGAAATGCCTGAGCATGAAACTGAATGAAGCCCAGGATCAGGCAGTCAAGTATATCTCTGGCCCCTGCTTGGTATTAGCCGGTGCAGGCAGCGGCAAAACCCGGGTAATCACGAACAAGATTGCCTATCTGGTGCGTGAGTGTGATGTGCCAGCCAGAGGCATTGCCGCTGTTACTTTTACCAATAAAGCGGCCCGTGAAATGAAGGAACGGGTTGCTCAGACGCTTGGTAAACAGGAAGCCAGAGGGCTAAAAGTTTCTACCTTCCATACTCTGGGCCTGAACATTATCAAATCCGAGGTCAAGGCGCTGGGTCTGAAAGCCGGCTTCTCGCTCTTTGATGACAAGGACAGCTTGGCCTTGCTCAAAGACCTGACCCAGGACGAATGGGATGGTGATAAGGAACAATTAGTCTTATTACAAAGCTGCATCTCCAACTGGAAGAACGACTTGCTGTTACCTGAACAGTTGCAACGTGCCGCCACTTCACCTGGTGAAAAGGAATTTGCCCAGTATTATCTACGCTATCAGCAGCACCTAAAGGCATACAATGCGCTGGATTTTGACGATCTGATTCTGATGCCGACCTTATTGCTTAAGCAGAATGAAAGCGTACGACAGAAGTGGCAGAACAAAATTCGCTATCTGTTGGTGGACGAGTATCAGGACACCAACACCAGTCAGTACGAACTGGTAAAACTGCTGGTGGGCGAGCGTGCCCGTTTTACTGTGGTTGGGGATGATGATCAGTCTATCTACTCATGGCGAGGTGCCAAACCGCAAAACCTGATATTGCTGCAAACGGACTTCCCCAAATTGCGGGTGATCAAACTTGAGCAAAACTATCGCTCATCTGGCCGTATACTGCATAACGCCAACATTCTGATTCAAAACAACCCACACGTATTCGAGAAGAAGCTATTTTCTGAGTTAGGCTATGGCGAACCACTGAAAATATTACAAGCCAAGAACGAAGAGCACGAAGCCGAGCGGGTTGTTGCAGAGTTGATGGCGCATAAGTTTATGAACGGCACAGAGTTTAAAGACTATGCAATATTGTATCGTGGTAATCATCAATCCCGATTATTTGAGAAGACCCTAACCACCAACCGCATCCCTTATAAGATCAGTGGTGGTACCTCCTTCTTTGCCAAGGCGGAAATCAAAGACATCATGGCGTATCTGCGCTTGTTGGTGAATCAGGATGACGACAACGCCTTATTACGTGTAATAAACGTGCCGCCACGAGGCATTGGTCGCGCCACCTTAGAGAAGCTGGGGAATTTTGCCAATGAACTGCACGAATCGTTATTTAGTGCCACATGCCATGCCCAGCTACACAACGTGCTCTCCGGCAAGGCGCTAATTGCCGTACAAAATTTTAGCCGGTGGTTGGTTGAGCTGTCGGATCAAGCATCAAGGAGCGATGCCGGACAAGCAATCCGCGACATGATTAAAAGCATGCACTACGAAGAGTACCTGTACGAGTCCAGCGCCAGTCCCAAAGCAGCAGAATGGGCCATGAGCAATATCAGTACTCTGTTTGGCTGGGTGACCAATATGCTGGAAGGGAATGAACTCGATCCTGCCATGACGCTGCAGGAAGTGGTTAACCGCTTAATTCTCAGAGACATGATGGAGCGGGGCGAGGACAGTGAAAACGCCGATCAGGTGCAATTGATGACCCTGCATGCGTCCAAAGGACTAGAATTTCCCTATGTGTTTATGGTCGGTATGGAAGAGGGGTTGTTGCCCCATCAAAGCAGCATTGATGAAGACAATATCGAGGAAGAGCGCCGTCTGGCCTATGTGGGTATTACCCGCGCCCAGCGGGAATTGTTTTTCACCCTGGCCAAAGAACGTCGACAATATGGTGAAGTAATCAATCCTGAACCCAGCCGCTTTTTGTACGAGTTGCCACAGGACGACCTGATTTGGGAGCACAAAAAAGAGAAAGACAGTGCCGAAGTCAGACAGAAAAAGGGGGAAATTGGCATCGCCAATCTACGCAATATGCTTAAGCGCTGATTTCCCGGGAGGGCAGGCTGGTTAACTGATCCATACGCAGTGAATTGACCACAAAGCTGCCCTGACCATATTGGCAGCCTATTTCTCTTAGTGCGTCATATTGCGCTTGGTTCTCAATTCCTTCTGCAATCAATTTAAAACCCAGATGCTCGGCAATACTGATAACAGATTGAATCATTTTAAGATTCTTTTCCGAGCGAGGCAGTGACTTCACAAATCTGTGGTCTATTTTGACGTAATCAAAAGGATAGGAATACAAGTAGGCAAGTGACGCCAGACCACTGCCGAAGTTATCCAGCACCAGAGTAACGCCGGCTTTTTTAAGCTTTTTCAATGCCGGCAAAATATGCGAGGAACGTTTGTTTAAATCATTCTCGTCGAATTCTAAAACGAGCTGGCTGGGTGAAATACCTGCCGCCTCGACCTGTTCCAGCATTTGATTGACCAGTTTACTTTGCAGTAAATGGTTAATGCTCAAGTTCAGAGCAATATGGGCTGAGTGACCAGCTTCCTTTTGCATTTGTTTCAAACAGCTACAGGCCCGCTCTAACATAAAATTATCCATTTCTATGGTCAGGCCGCTATGTTCTGCCACTTGCCAAAACTGTTCACGCTTAACTTTGCCCAAAGTGGGGTGCTGCCAACGGATATAGCACTCAAGATAGACCCATTCCTGAGTATCCAGGTTCACAGCTGGCTGACAGTAGCATTCGAACAAGTTTTCTTTGAGCATATGGCGGAATTCACTTTCCAGTTCCAACTCTTCCAGCAGGCGTTCGCGCATACTGCTGTCAAAACTCATAAAACGGCCGCGGCCCAACGCCTTTGCCTGATACATGGCTGCATCTGCATCACGAATCACTTCTTCGGCTTTCTTGTACCAGTTCTGGATAAAGGCAATGCCGATACTGGCACCGGAATACATTTCCTTGTCATCTAAAATGAATGGCTTAGCTAACAATTCAATAATGCGCGAAGCGACCTCTTCCGCGTCCTCTTCATGCTCCAGACTGTCGAGCAGGATGACAAATTCATCTCCACCCAAACGCGCCAGCAAATCATGGCCACGGATGCACTGACTGAGGCGTTTGGACACTTCAATCAAGAACATATCCCCGGCATGATGACCGATGGTGTCGTTGATAAGTTTGAATCTGTCCAAATCGATAAACAGCACAGCAAAATTATGCTCTGGATGACGTTTCTTATTAGCTACTGCCAGTTCTAACCTATTTGTAAACATCACACGGTTGGGAAGATCCGTTAAGGCATCATGGTGCGCATCGTGGATCAGCTTCAGCTCTATTTCTTTACGTTCTTCAATCTGCTTCTTCAAATGCTGATTGGTTTTATATAGCTCGTCGGTTCGTTCTTTGACCTTCTCAGCTAATTGCTGATTGATGGCCTGCATAGCATCGGCCACACGTTTACGCTCCATGGCCACCGCAATATGGTGAGAAACAAATCTCAACAGCTCGAGATCCTTGAGTGTGTAACCCTTACTCTTTTCATAGGTCTGTACGGCAATAACACCGGAAATCTCACCATCCACCACCAGTGGTGAGCCTAGCCAGCTAGTTTCTCTTTCCCGCATCCGCTCACTGATATCTTTATCCAACTGCCCTTGCTCAGACAACAGAATGGACCGCTCGGCATTAATCAGCTCAGCCTGACCGCTAGCCAGAACAAATTCAGTGAGGCCTCTCCCTAACGGGCGGGGAGCAATACTCTGATCCAACTCATCACTGAAATAGGGAAAATTCAGAATACTTTTGGCGCGATCCCAAATTGCAATGTAGCAGTTCGGCGCACTCAGCAACCTGGCCAGAATGTCATGCAAGTTCGAATAAAAGTCCTGCATGTCGCCTTCCACATTGGCGGACAGCTCGGAAATCTCAAACAAAGCCTGTTGCAGGGATTCAATCTTCTGCCGTTCCTGAATTTCATCCTGCAATTCTTCGTTCATGTGGCGCAACTGGCGGGTTCGCTCACGAATGGTTCTTTCCGTCAGTTCGCGATTTTTAACCCGATCCAGAGCATTAACTATATGCTGCGAAACAAAAGCCAGTAATTCTCTGTCTCGCTCCTCGTAACGAATAGAATCATCATAGCTTTGCACCACCATGGCGCCAATGGTTTGCGCCCCACGGCGTAGTGGTACCCCAATCCAATCTACCGGCATAGTGCCAATACCCTTAGCACCAGTTGCCTTAATTTGCTCCTGCAGGTTTTCCTTGGTGAGATATAAAGGGTTGCCAGTGGTTAGTATGTATCCGGTAAAGCCATGCTTAATTTTCGCAAAAGGCACTTCCCGTTCGAGGGATTCATCAAACTCATCGACAACGTAAACAAATTCAACAAGATCCGATGATGAATGATGTAAGGCAACAAAGAAGTTCGCAGCATCCATCATACCGCTGATAATGTTATGAATGGCCGGATAAAGACGAGAAAGTTCGCTGACTGAGTTGGCAAGCTCAGAAATATCAAACAGGGCCTTTTGCAAAGCTTCTGCCTGTTTATATTTTTCAGTCAATTGCTGAAGTTCTGGCACCAGAGCGCGTAGCTCTTCAATGCTCATCAATTCAGCGAGTTTTTCAGGTGCCATGTTGCCTTTGTTATGCGAATTGCTTGTAGATTTTATAGTTAATTAGCCGCTAACCGGCCAAAAATAGCGCAATTCAAACAAAAAGACCACCAAAAAGGTGGTCTTAACTTCCGGCACAGAAGCCGTCGATACGCCGTTTTACAGGCCTTCGATCATATGTTCAATAGCTGCCTTGATCTCGTCGTCGGAACAATTTCCACAGGTGCCACGAGGAGGCATGGCGTTGAAACCATTAATAGCATGATTCAGCATGGTGTCCATACCCTGAGCGATTCTGTCACCCCAGGCAGCGGCATCACCAGACTTAGGTGCCCCCATTACGCCCGTACCATGGCACGCAAAGCAGGATGTTTTAAATACGTCCGCACCAGAACGAGGACCGGAAGCCGCTGCCGTTTGTGCTTGCGCACCGGCTACATGAATTTGTCCAAGAGGCTTGATGCGATCCTTGATAGCATCACGAGACATGTCATCAGCCTGGCCGGCAAATACGCCCAGCAGACCCACACTCAATACCAGCAAAGCTTTATATTTCACAACCTACTCCCGCACCAATCTGATCTTTAGAATTCGTTTGTCACGACTTTGGGCACAGATTATAACGGTTAATCGGTGCCCGACAACCATTTATCCACTATTAGTGGGGTCTTTGCGGTCATTTATTTGGCAACCTGCTCGGCAAAAGCCCCCATCCTTTGGGAGTCAGGCAAACAGCTCAGCAGGATTGATTTCAAGCCACTATTAGGGCATAGTACGCGGCCTCCAGACATCCCGTCTTGCTCTCGTGGTGAAATGGATATCACGTGGCCCTCCGGAGGCCAAGTTATAGGTTCGATCCCTATCGAGAGCGCCATACCTTTCAAGGCTTTTTACGATAGTTTTCACTATCAAAATATTTTCCGTGACCACAACTGGTAAGGCCATCAGTTCCCAAACTTAAGTCTAAGCTCGAATTCTTCACTGGTGGTAAAGCATTCCCTGCTAGTAAAAATGTCTAAGCTATTGCTTGCTAGACATTCTCCAAATCTTACCTTCGCTCTCAATCCAGCCCTCTTTTTTCAGGGCTTGTAACAGATTTTTGATCTTGTGGTGTTTCTGGGGGACATCCAATACATCAGGCAATTTGTCTAAAAGTAGCCCGTCAATGTCTACAGGTCTTGCTGTACCGAATTTGTCCAAATATTCGGCAATAAGTTGTTTGTAGTGATGGTCATCAAAGGCTCTGTTACGAATATATTGGGCCCTGTCTCCACTATGATCCGCCAGTTGCGCTGGAATATGATAGTTAGGCTTACGGCCTTCGATCAGTCTAAGAGCCTTGAGGTGTTTGGCCTGACCATCCGTGAGTGGTTTACGTTTTCGTACCCGATCCAGCAACAGAATGTGTTCCAATGTCAGGTCTGGGTATTCGGCCAGCTTTCTGGCGTAGGCTATATCTGCGACTCGACCAATGATGGTGACTTGAACGCGATTATCCTTTAGCTCGTATTCCGGCAGAGGGAAGTAACGTTTCTTCTGAATGAGGAACATCTTGCGAATGTGCTGCCAATGGTATCAATCATGTTCAAATTGACCATAGCATCGGTTAAAAAGCGATTGCGGTAATGGAAGTGCAAAGGCGGCGGAGTTGAACGACTTCCCTCTAGTCGCTCCACCTTGAACTTATTTAATACTCAAACCAATTATCCGCATATGCGTATAAATTGTATTTTATACCCACTTGCGTATAAGGCAGCGAACAATGAAAGTGACGGATCCGAAAACACTCTCGGTATATCTGCGGGACGAGCGCAAACGCCGTGGTATCAGTCAGTCTCAGGTTGCAGATCTAGTTGGGTTAAGGCAAGGAACGGTTTCCCGTTTTGAATCTTCTCCGGAAAAAATGCAACTCGATACACTGTTCCGTTTATTGTCGGCTCTGGAATTGGAACTCTCCGTTACCCCTAAAGGTTCAATCAAACCTGAAGAGAATGATGATATCTCCGGCGCGGGTAAAACCTGGAATGAGGAATGTTAATGAGTACGCTGGATATGTATATGAATGGCTATAGTGTCGGCTATTTCAGACGCAATAATTCCGGCTCCAATTCGTTCCGCTATAAAGAGTCATGGCTTGAGCAGCAAGGGGCAAGGCTTACAGAACAATAAGCAAGCCATACCCCTTATTTTCCCATCATTGACGTGATAATTATTGAGGTGAAGCTGCCTTTGCCTCCAAAGGTTGCTCATATCCGGTAGCCGCTTCTGCGGCCAAGCGCAACGGCTGTGATGTCACTTGCAGGGCAAGTTCCTCAGCCGGAGGTAAGCTTAACTGCCTGGGTTTTGGCATCTGGCTCACCAAGGCCCCAAGATAGTTTGCGGTGACAGCAATGCCGTCAATACTGGCTGTTATCTGGTCTGGCAATACCAACCTGTAATTGGCCGCGTCTGCCCCTACCAGTTGACCATTCACCAACACCACTTTATCTTTACCTACCTTGGTATCTGTGAAATTACCAGTCACCCTAAGTGTCACATCATCCCCCGCCAGCACGCCGTCCAGCCCTCCTGCGGTGTTGGCCAATAGCGTACCGTCATACAGCTTGTCATCGGCGGTCACCCAGCCCTGAATCTCCCGCTGCTCAATAGTCCCCGCAGCGTCGGCCAGAGTGAGTCGGTAGTTGGCGCCGCCGTTGCCATCCTCAATATGATAGCCATCCTGTACCGCCAGCCTTTGTTCACCCGCCGAATCACCGGCAAATAACTGCGACAGCCCGCTAATGTTGTCTCCTTGCATTAAGCCGGAAACCTGCACCACGCCTTGTGAATCGGTGTTGCCGTCGTAGATTTTGGTATCCGACGTCGCGGACAGGAGCAGACTGGCTTGCTCTATGGTTAGCAGACCGTCAATAAAGGTCAGGTCGTAGTTATCCGCACCGCCACTTAAACTGTGGGTATAGCTCCCTGCATTGCGACCACTGCCGCCGCTACTGCTGATATCCAGCACCGAGGCATCTTCACCGGCTACCAAACCACTCACTGTAAAACCGTCAATACTTTGCATCTGGCCGTTATAGGTAACGCTGCCGCTATTGGCCGTCACCGTGGCCAAGGCTTTATTGATGGTTAAGCTGCCGTCGATAAAGGTCAGGTCGTAGTTCGCACTGTTGCCGCCACTTAGGCTATGGGTATAAGTGCCGGCATTTAGCCCGCTGCCGCCGCTGCTACTGATGGTGCCTAGCACCGAGGCATCCTCACCGCCCACCAGGCCGCTCACGCTAAAGCCATCAATACTTTGCATCTGGCCGTTATAGGTAACGCTGCCGCTATTGGCGGTGACCGTAGCCTGGGCTTTATTGATGGTTAAGCTGCCGTCAATAAAGGTCAGGTCGTAGTTGGTACTGCTTCCGCCGCTTAGGCTATGAGTATAAGTGCCGGCATTCAGCCCGCTGCCGCCGCTGCTGCTGATAGTGCCGAGCACCGAGGCATCCTCACCGCCCACCAGGCTGCTCACGCTAAAGCCATCAATACTTTGCATCTGACCGTTATAGGTAACACTGCCGCTATTAGCGGTCACCGTGGCCAGAGCTTTATTGATGGTCAGTGTACCGTTATGAGTCATCAGATCATAACCTTGCTGAGTCGAGTACATACCCTGCAAGCCTAATTGATAGGTGCCTGCATTAGTACCACCACCAGCCACTTCACCCAACACCAGGTTGGCATCGTAGGGGCCGCTGGCAGTCCAGCCCCCAGCGCCGGTCTGATACTGGCCGTTATAAGTCACTGTGGTATTGCCCGCCGTCAGGGTTAGCGGGGTTAAAAAATTACGTAATAGCGGCGTGCTATGGCCTGCATAAATACGCCAGATACTGCCGCTGCCGCCCTCAGCATCGATATTGGCACCCCAATCAGCAAAGGTGCTGAGCTGGGTAAGTTCTGCCCAGGTTTTAGGCGTACCATCAATTCCTGTCGACGTAAGCGGGTTACCGGCGCTATCTGTAGAGGCATAGAAGCTATTAGATACGAAGCCAAAGTCATAGAACCCTATCAGATTAGTCTGATTGCCATTTACAATGACCGTTGTATAGCTATGGCTGATACTTCCACCATTTAATTGGCCAACAAGCCCTCCGGACATCCCCCCCGAGACAGTGCCCGATGCATAGCTATGGTGAATATCCCCTTCAATTATCCCAACCAGCCCTCCACCTATAGAAGAGGTGACATCAATATTGGCATAGCTTTGCACCAACTCGCCACCAAGCAAGCCGACAATGCCACCGCCCATGTTACCGGCCGTAACTTTGCCCGTTACATAGACAGTACGGATATTTCCATAGGTTCGCCCCGCAATCCCGCCAACAAGTGAGGCTCCCGCAATATCCACATTAGTCAGGCCAATATTACGGATGGTGCTGCCATTGCTGTTATAGCTGAACAGGCCAACGTTATTAGTGCTGCCACGGTTGATGGTCAGGCCATCAATCGCATAACCCATGCCATCCAGGCTACCGGTAAAGCGGTTGGCAGAGCTACCAATAGGCATAAAACCCGCGCCGCTATGCCAGCCGGCGGTGGCACTGGCATCTATGGCATTACCCAGCAGATAATAGCCTGACAGGTTTTGCTGTATGGCCTGCAACTGGTCAACATCTTGAATCACCTGATACAGCACCGGGCGGTTAGTGGCGCTAATAGTGCCGCTGGGCAGATGATTTTGGTTAAATACCCTGTTACCGGCCAGGCCAAGCAGGTAGGGGGTGCTCTGATTATCGGCGTTACCCCAGATACCGCTAAAATCAAAACCCGCGAGGTTACTGGCATTAAACATCTGTTCGGTGGTCAGCCCGGTGGTGCCCGCAGTGCTGCCATTCCCCACACCAACAGACTGACCGCTGGTTTCGCTATTCCAGTAGCTGTCGGTAATAACAGAAGCATGCTGCCCAACCAAACCACCTAAATCTGTGCCAAAACTACTAACCTGTCCACTGGCATAGCTTTGCGTGATACTGGCCAAACTGGATCCCACTAACCCCCCGACATCATTGCCGCCATGCACGTTGCCCGTGGCATAGCTTTGTGAAATGTTGCCTGCGCTGCTGCCAGCCAGCCCCCCGGCGCGGTTACCACCGCTCACATTACCCGAAGCAAAACTCTGGCTGATATTGACATTACTATAACCAACCAAACCGCCGCCATCATCCAACCCTGGATTATTCACGTTACCGGTCGCGTAGCTTTGGCTAATCAACCCACTATGCGCCGCTCCCACCAAGCCACCTGTACGTGAACCCCCCTCAACATGTCCCGTGGCATAGCTTAAGGTAATGGTGCCGCGACTTTCCCCCACCAGGCCGCCAGTATCGCTCGCCCCTCTAACATTACCCGAGGCGTTGCTATTGCTGATATCTCCCGTTATGCTACCTGCCAGTCCCCCCACGTTGTTCGCTCCGCTAGTCATAACATCACCTGTGGCATAACTGCTGACAATATTTCCCGTTATGCCGCCTACCAGCCCGCCTACATCAGAATAGCCGCCACTAACGCTAGCAGTGGAGAAGCTGTGGTTAATCTGGCCCGTCATAGTGCCAACCAGACCACCGGTCACATTATATGAGTCCAGGGTACCGGCCATCGAACTATGGCTAATCTGGCCGGCAAAGATGCCTGCCAGCCCGCCACCATAACCGCTGGTAACAACCACATCCCCCTGCACTGAGCTATTGGTAATCCTGGCATTATTGACAGCTTGCCCGACCAAAGAGCCAACATTCACCTTCCCTTTAACAAAGCTATTGGTCATATGCAGATTGCTGATTGCACTACCAGATATCGCCCCAAATAAGCCAACGTAGTTAGTGCTGCCACGGTTGATGGTCAGGCCGTCAATCGCATAACCCATGCCATCCAGGCTACCGGTAAACTTGGTCGTCCAACTACCAATGGGCATAAAACCCGCGCCGCCAGCCCAGTTCACCGTACTGCTGGCATCAATAGCGTTAGCCAGGGCAAAGTGCTGACCAAGCAGTGATTGAGAGGCCATCCCCTGCACACCAAAAATATCCGTCAGTAAATACGGCGTTGCCTGACTACCGTCACCACCTAAGGCACGTAAAAAGCTGGCACTACTGGTATTTAGGTAAAAAACATCCGCTTCAAAGCCCGGCAAACTGGCCGCCACTTGGCTAAAGGCACCGTTTAACAAGGCGAAGTTGCCCACATTAATGGCACCAGCAGCGCTGATTTGATTCTGCGCATCCAGGCGCAGCCCGCCATTGCTGGCACTGATGGCCTGATTGATATGGATATTGTTATGCGCCCGCAGCTCTAAGTTCGTCGCTGCCGTCCAATTGAGCGCCGCATTGACATAAATATCCCCGGCCTCAGCACCCGTTGCTACGGTTTGCAGCGTCACATTGGTGCTGCCCAGGTTGCTCATCAGGGTATCGGCACCGATGCCGCTGGCGGTCTGGGTGGCGCCGCCCGGGGTAATATAAAAATCGGTAGGGTCAATCAGCCATTCACCGGTGCTGCCATTAGGCGCCAGGGTAGTCACCTGTGTGCCCTCGGCAATTTGCACATAGGCACCAGAGGTGTCAATAAAGCCACCATCTCCTTGCACCGGCGCAGAGGCATCAAGGGTACCGGCCACCTTGACCGTACCGCCGTTAAACCCGCCTTTCAGCACTATCTTGCCACTGTGGCTTTCCAGGCTGTGGGCTTCTATCACGCCGGTGTTACTCACCACGGTTTGCAGCAGCGCCTGGCTGGCATGGGCGGTCATCAGTACCTGCCCGCCGTGGGCACGGATTAACTGGTGGTTTTCAACCAGGGCATCCACTGTGCCTTCATCGACACTGACGCTCAGCAAGCCATCACCAGCAAAGTCCAGGGTAATCTGCTCACCGGCCGCCAATGCCACATTGCCCTGATTGGCCTGAATCAGCCCTTCATTGCTGACATAGCCGCCTAATAGCGCTACCGTGCCGTTATCGGCCTGAAGACTGCCGCGATTGATTAGCGCCGCCGGGCGCTCTCCCTCAGCCCCAAAGCGATATTGGCCGCCAAGAAAATCAGCATCGCTAAGGCTTAAGGTGGAGGCCACCAAAGCGCCCACATTAACCGACGCGCCCTCACCAAACAGTATGCCGTTGGGATTGACCAAAAAGACCTGGCCGTTGGCCGTGAGCTGGCCGTAAATATGCGATGGGTCATGGCCAATCACCCGGTTCAGGGCCACCGCCTGGCTGCCCGGCTGAATAAAATTCACGCTGTGGTCGCGGCCAATGGAAAACTGCTGCCAATTAGCAATCAACTTGTCGCTTTGCTGATGAATGGTCAGGGTATCGCCCTGATAGTGCAGGGCACCATCACCGGCCACCACTTGCCCGCCGCTAGGTAAATCGGTGGCCTGCACGCAGGTTACTGTTAGGGCGGCTGCCACTGCCATCGCCGAACGGGAAAGAAGGAATCTTGGATGGTTGTTCATCGGGTACCTCTGTTATCTATGCAAGCTAAACGCACGGTCAGGCAATTTAAAAACGCCGCTGAACCAAGCCCCATACATACATATCCTGGGGATCATCATCACTAACCGGCACTTCATCGCCCAGTGCCCTGGCCAGGTTTATGGATACCTGCCAGTCTGCGTCGGGTTGCCAATAAGCCCCCACACCGGCGGCTTTGAGACTGCGCTGATTGCCCAGCCCCGGTACAGGATCTTTGTTGTAGCGAATGCCACCGGCATCCACAAAGGCCGCCAGTTGCCAATAAGGATTAAGGCGGTAACGCAGCTCTGCGCTGGCCAGCCAGCCCTCATCACCGGCAGCTTCGCCCTGGGGAAAGGCACGCACGCCGTAAGCACCGCCCAGACTGAGCTTTTCACTGGCATCGAGATTCTTGTCGGCAAGCTGGCCGCGTAGATTCAGTTGCAGACTTAAACGCCGGCTAAGGGCTTGTTGGCGCAGCAGCACCAACGCAACCTTGTTGTAGCTACCGGCGGTGTTTAGCAGATCGGCGGCCTGGGCGTAGGGGCTTAATAACGTCAGCTGACCATGACTGAGACTCAGCCGGTAACTGTTGGCACTGTCTCCCCACCAGCTGTCACGCCAATAGCCACTCAGTAAGTCGAAGACCAGGCTATTGAGACGCTTCTCGCTGACCAGGCCCAATTGTTCATCGGTCAGCTGCCGATAGCGCCATTCCAACCTGCTGCTTAGTCCCCAACTGCGCTGCTGCCACCAGCTATGACTGACAAAAGCGCTGGCACTGGTGGCCCGGCCTTGGCTGTCCAAGGCCTTAAATTCTTTACCTAAGCGGTACTTGAGCCAGGAGAATTCAGCGCCAATACGGGTGTTCCAGGGCCCTACCGGTAGTTCATAGCCACTGCTGACAAACAACTGCCCTTCGTCGCTGACCAGCGCCTGAAATTGTATGGCGTCGGCACCGCCGAACGGGTTAGCCATCAACAGGCCGAGATTGAGTCGGTGTGCGCCGTTATAGGTATTGCCATAGTTGTCGAGGGATATATTGCCTTGCAGCCAGGGGGCATCTTGCACAAACAAATCCAGATAGCTGGTACCCAGCTCATCACCAGCCGACAACCTTGAACCCACCTGGGTACCGGGCAGGGCATCAATATTCATCAGGGCGTTTTCTAATGGCCCAACGCGGATGCCGTCGCCGTCTTCCAGACCGCGCATGGCACGGCGGATAACCTGTTCATCCGCGCCACTGTCATTATGTAAGCGCACTTTGTCAAAACGCCCTTCCAATACCTGGATCAGCAGTGTCTCGTCGCTAATCTCTTGCGCTGGCAACAAGGCCCTGGCCAACAGCCAGCCTTGTTCGCGGTAAAACACACTGATGCGTTCAGCCGCCCCATGCAACTGCGCCAGGGTAAGAGGCTGGCCGAGTAGATCGTGCAGCTGTGCAGATAGCTGTTCCTGACTGAATGCCGAATTGCCGGTAAATTTAAAGGCCTTGAGGGTCACGCTAAGCTGGCCATCTTCCTGTGGCTGCGTGTTAGCGACCTTAATAGCAGACAGAGCCTGAGGTGGCTCAGGAGGGGTTTGTAAACGAGGGGATTGTAAGTCACGCAGGGCACTGCCCGCGCTATTGACCTGGTTGGCTAGTGCCTGGCTGTTGAGCGCTAAGCACATTATCAACATCATTGCCCGACGAATTAACACTACAAACCGTTTGGACATTTTTCTCACCCGATTGTGTCACACGCATTTTCTCGGGCGAAACGTTATCAGGCTAGATGATTGACGGCCTCCACTGAGCGCCACACCACAAACACAAAACCAGCGACAACTGGGTCTTCAAGAAGCACATTCCACTACCGCCAGTTCACGCACTTGGGTTGGCGTAAGCGCAAAATGCCGTTTAAAGGCGCGGTAAAACCAGGATAAATTGTTAAAGCCGGCATCGTAGGCAATATCCGCCACCGAGCGGTTCAGGTGAACAGGGTTACGTAGCCGGTCAAACACCCGCTGTAGTCTCAGCCCCAGCAGGTAGTCGGTAAAGCTACCGCCTTCCCGTTCAAACATAGCCCGTACATAACCCGGAGAAATACCATGCCGTTTGGCCACCCAACTCAGCGACAGATCACCCCGCCAGGCATGGGCCAATAAATCTGCTTTCACAGCCTTCATACGCGCTTCGCGTAAACCGCGCTGACGGGCCAGCATCTCCCTGTCTCTGTTGGTGCCCACCGCCAAAGTCGCCAAATCCAGCAGGCGGTTGGCATCTTCCATTATGCTGTTATCTGAATGTTCGTCACCCTGAGTCAAGGCCACCGCGCATTGCACCAAGTGGTTAAAAGGTTCCTGCGACAATAGTGGCGAGCGACTGGTGCGTTCTAATTCAGTCACCAGCGGCCCGAGCAAAGCGCGGGAAAAGCTGATATTCAGCATATAAGTTCTGGCACCGTCGAATTTGATTTCGCCAGGCCTGTCATTAAAGCCAAAGCAACCTGAACCGGGGGCGCACTGCACTTCGCCCAAACCTTCCATGGTAGTCGTCCAAGTATTCTTACCAGCGGGGTTTAGCAACAGCGAAAAGTCATCATTGCCATCCTGCAGTTGCCTGGATTGTCTGCGTACCACCAACGGTGAACATTCAACCAAGGCAATTGAGATGCCCGGCAGCAAACGAATGCGGGTTTCAATATGTGGTACATGGCCACGGGGAATGCTGGCTTCAATATTGGCGATAGCAGCGTAGATATCCTGCGAGACCTCCAGGCGCTCGGCTGGCGGATAATCTTGGGTTGAAAACTTGATAAAGGCCATCGTTTACTCCAACTGCCGGATGCAACCAAGTTCTTTTTAAGACCTTTCGCGGATTTAAAAACTAATGGCCATGATCACCCACCCAATGAGTGGATTCAAGACAACTTTTACATAAAAGTTCGAAAAAATAACAGCTTAGCAAATAAGCTAAAAGATCCGTGATGGCCCTGACAACTGTGCAACGTATAGCGCCGGCACCGGTTGCGCTTCCACCAGCCAGCGCCACGGGGTATCCGCCGCCAGAGCGTAAAAGGGGTAACAGGTAGACAGGTACAAGCCCGGTCTAGCCAAAAAGCCGATATCTTTCTCATCGATCACTTGTAAATTAGTTATCTGGAAATGTTGCCAGCGGCCATCCTGGGTTTGCATGGCAAAACGCTCGCCCACTTGTACATGCTGCAGGAAGGAAAAGTGTGTGTCGTTATGTCCCGCGATTAATACGCCTTTTTCGGCACTGTCGCCCAGCTCACCACTGGCCAGCAGGTGGCCGGGGCCAAAGGCCAGATTGCGGCCGGAAGCCCCAGACAGCACCGTTAGCTTTTGCTGATGGATGGGAAAATCCAGTTGTGCCACCACATAAGTGTCTGCATAGAACCAGGGCCGTACTTGACTCTGTGGTTCGGCCAGCGCCTGTTGCCAGGCGTCTTCGATTAAATGATTAGCCAGCCGCGCCTTGGCCTGCACATAGCCACCGGAAGCCATCAGTGCCAGACCCAGCGCCAACAAGGCATAGAAAAACAGCGCGCGGCCACTGCTTAGCGGATCCATCGCAAACCTCCAAGCCCAGATACCAGCAATATCAGTCCACACAACATATACAAATGGCTGGCACCACCGGTTTGCGGCAAGCTCAACGGGCCACTGTCTGGCAACGCATTGGACACTTGTGCATCTTGCTCGGCAGGCGTGACGCCAGGGGTGTCATCCACCGCCACAAAGGCCGTAAAGGGACTAAGTAGTTGGAATGCCAAGGCCAGTTCCTGCACTTGTTGTTTAACCTGCTCCTGGGGATGGTAAAGCAGCAGGGATTTGATCTGCTGTCGCGCCCACAGTCTGGCAATGCTGTCGCCCTGGCTATGCTCAGTGGATGCCAAATTAACCAGCAGTGGCCCGAGCGGGGTTTGGCCTTGCACACTGACTGAAGCATTCTCAGTTGGCAGCTTAGCAGCAACCATCAGAGGCTGGCCAAAATACAGGTCGGGCAAAGGATTTGGCCAAAATGCCAGGGCCTGCCCGGCACTGCTGAGTGACAGGTTGGTAATGGCCGGATGCTGCAGAGCTTTAAACAGTTGCTGCATCTTGTCCTGCACTTCATGGCTGCTGCCAATAAAAGTGTATGCGCCGCGCCCGGTATCGGCTGCGCGGGTCATAAACAGACTATTGGGAGCGCTGCCGATGCCCACCGTAAATAAACGGCTGTCACCCAATTGTGCCTGAATTTGGGTAAACAAAGCTGCTTCGTTACTGACACTGCCATCGGTCAAGAACACCACTTGGCGTACCCTGTCCGAATGCTGCTGACCGTCCAGCACGGCATCCAGCGCCTGAGCTATTTCGGTGCCGCCATCCGCTTCCAGGCTGTGCACAAAGCCACGGGCCAAGGCCAGATTAGCGGGATTTACTGCCAAGCTCTGTAAGCTAAGAAATTCAAGTTGGTTGTCAAAACCGATAATGTTAAAGCTATCTTGCTTGTCCAGCAGGGTCAGGCCGTACAGCAGCGCCTGTTTAGCCTGCTTCATCGACTTGCCATGCATAGAGCCGGAGGTATCAATGACAAACACCGTCTCGCGCGGCAAACTGGCGGTGGCGGTAAAGCTGTCGGCCGGTGGTACCAGCATGACCAGACCATAGTGTTCCCCTTGGCTGGTTTGCTGTGTTATCAACGCGGCCTGAGCCTGAGCGCCTAGCCTGGGGCGAAAGCTCAGCACAATATCCTGATTCAGCTTGGTATCCTGCAAGGCCAGTTGATAATGACCCAGGGCAGGGTTATCCAGACTGAACTCATGCTCGCCGCCCCTCACCTCGGCCAGTTCCAGACCGAGCTGTAAATCCAGGGTCAGGTTAAGACGGCTCTCTTGTGCGGGCTGCCTGGCGCCCCTAGGACTATAAAGGGGTGCCAGCCAACCAGCCGGCTGGCGCTCGGCGGTATCATCTTCTTGCTCACCGATTTGCATCACCATAGGGTGATAGCGGGGCGTGATGGTGGTAGGAAAGCGAATGGAGAACACCCCATCGACATAGCTCAGGGTTTCCTGATAACTCAGCTCAACGGATACCAACTGACCAGGTTCAATATTGGCCACATCGGTGACGAACATATTGGCCCGTTGCTGGCGCACCAGCGCGGCTTTTTTACCTTCGGCTTTGGCCTGCTGATAGGTGCGTTCGGCTTCGGCTTTTTTGTCGATAACACCGCGAATGCGCCGCTCTCCCAGCTTGAGTGTCATAGCATACACTGCGCTTTCGTCCGGTAACGGAAATACATAACGGCCATTCACTGCGAACGGGTTGTCGTTACGAAAGTGCTGCACCACCTTAACCTGATTGATCAAGCCCACCGCCTGCATATTGACCTCAGTGTTCAACATCAACCCCGGTGCCACAGACACCCCTTGTTGATTGAAAAGCTCCAGCCTGGCTGTTTGTGCCCATGCCATTGACGTTCCCAAGCAGGTCACCAGCACTATTATGCTGCGCAGTAAAACCCCCATTTGCCTTCTCCATTCTGTTTACCATTCACTGAGTACTCAAATTTCAGCAAAGGCTTATGGCAAAAATGGCGGGCAATAGGGGCAATCCGCTGAACAATAGTGGCGAAAATATGGCAAGGCGCAGTTTCATTGAGACTACTTACCCGGTGCAATAAACTGCTTACGGTAATCCACCACTTTTCCTAAGTAATGACGGGTTTCTTCGTATGGGAGTTCGCGCCGCAAGGTCTCATAAACCTGGGTGGGCGTCTGGCTATTAATTTGCTGCAAAGCGGCTTGGCGCTTTCCACCAAAGGCTTTGAATACGTTACCCGCGCCGGTGTTATACGCAGAAATGACACAATACTCGCGCGATACCTGATTTTGCACCTGCGCTAAATGTTGGTAAGTGAGGATGTGTAAGTAAGCCGCCCCAAGCTCGATGTTATTGCCAGCATTAAACAGGAAGTCCTTGCTTGGCATGTTGTCTTTGCCATGCGCCAGTTTATAGGCATCTCTGCCGCCACTTGAAGGTACTAACTGCATTAAACCGTAAGCTGGTACGGCGCTGACCGCAAAAGGATTGAAGTTACTTTCAGCACGGATCATGGCGTAAATCAGATTGGCGCTGATTTGGTACTTCTCAGCATAACGCGCAACCAGCGGGCTGTATTTTCTAGCCTGTTCGTGACTGAAATTATTGATAAGCCCAAACTGCACATAAGTGGCTTGCCTGACAGTACCGTCATCCAGCGTAAGCTCTCGCTGCTGACGCTTGTTGTGCAGTAAATAGTTGGCAAACTGTTCCGCAGAATCAGCATTATCGACCATCTTCCCCTGCGCATCGACAACCAATCCTGCCAGGTAGGGCGAATGTGCACTCGATAGCGTTACAGTTTTATCGCTAAACAAGTCCACAGCTCGCGGGTCATCTGGGGTTAGTAGCGTAGTGACAATAGCATTTAACAAGCTCTTATCCGCTTCCGTTTGATCCAACGTTTCCACCAGGATTTCACCCTTGTCGAAATCCACTATGGCGCGACTAAGATAATTTTGCGTGTACTTGACGTATTGCTTCTGGGTCGCCACGCGCAACTCGGCCTTGCCCCATTGCTGGCCGACGTTGCTGTGAAACAGCGCCAGTAAGCGCTTGAAGTCAGTTTTGACCTGATCCAGGTCGCGTAAGATAGCTTCCGGATCATCTTTGTAACGCTCAGCCCGTTGCCCCAGATTATCCTGCAATGCTTTACCAGGAGAATCACTGGCGGCGATGTCCGTGACTGTTCTAACCGTACTGCTTTTTACTGCAGACATAACCTTGCTGACTTCCTTCACCGAACCTTCGAATGTTGACTGACAACTGACCAGCATCAGGGACAAAGGCCCAAGCAAACATATTTTGACAAACTTCATCTCGGCAACTCTTCTATCTGTGGGCTTATTCCCCGTTTGGCACAAAATGACAATGTCTCTATCTGAATTACTGCACCTCCAGACACTGCCAATTTTCAAGGCCGCCAGTGTTTCAATTTTGCCCGGCAAAAAGTAGTAGTCGCCTGACCGCTTAATAAAAAATTAAGTAATTCATAACCTTCCGTGTAGCAGGAAGCGAGGTTGAACTGAAATATGCACCCATAAAGCGCAGGGGGTTTGCCACTGATGGCGGAATCACGGAAAATAGCCTGTCCCCCTTCCAGCCAAGATATCCGATGACCGACCGTTCTGCGCAAACCGGTGTGCTGCTAGCTATAGCGGCTTACACCATGTGGGGCATAGCCCCTATGTACTTCAAGCTGCTGCTTGACGTACCGGCTCCCGATATTCTGTTACACCGTATTGTCTGGTCGATGCTGATCCTGCTGGTGTTGGTCTTGGCGTTGGGGCAATTACCCAAAGTGCGTCAGGCAATCAGTAACCCCAAGGTGATGAAAGTTCTGCTTATCTCAGGCCTGTTGCTGGGCGGCAACTGGCTGCTGTTTATCTGGGCTATCAATAATGACCATCTGCTGGATGCCAGCCTGGGGTATTACATTAACCCCTTGCTAAATGTGGCATTGGGGCGAATTTTTCTCGGCGAGCGACTGCGCAAACTGCAAAAGTATGCGGTAGCCCTGGCATTATCCGGCGTGGTGATTCTGGTGGTGTCTTTCGGCCAGGTACCCTGGATTGCCCTGGCACTGGCGGGCAGCTTTGGTATTTATGGGTTGCTACGTAAGCAGGTAGCGGTAGACTCGCTGCCCGGCTTGATGCTGGAAACCCTGTTGATGATGCCCTTTGCTATCGCTTATTGGATTTGGCTGGCCAGCCCGGCCAGTAATATGTTCGCCAATAGCTGGGATATGAACAGCATACTGATCTGTGCCGGTATCGTCACCACCGCGCCGCTGCTGTGTTTTACCGCCGCAGCCAGACGTATTATGTACTCCACTTTGGGCTTTTTTCAGTACATCGGGCCAAGCATTATGTTTGTGCTGGCGGTGTTTTTGTACAACGAGCCACTGCATCAGGAAAGGCTGATTACCTTTGCGCTGGTCTGGGCCGGCCTGGCATTATTCAGCTTTGATTCTTACCGACATTTTCGCAACAACCGCAAAGCCATGAAGCTAAAACTGGTGAGCCAGGAATAAAGCTTTTCCAACACGCCGGCTTAAGCCGGCGTGAGTCTGGCGTAAGCTAATACCAGCCATTTGCTGCCTACATCACTGAAATTCACTTGCACCCTGGCGTGTTCGCCAGAACCTTCGTAATTCAGCACCGTACCTTCGCCAAATTTAGGATGCAGTACCCGCTGTCCCAATTGAAAACCTGTGCTTTCAAAGGCCATATGTGAGGTGGCCGGGATAAAGCGGTTTTGTACCGGCCGGGAAACCTGAGTGGCACGCAGGCGGATTTCTTCGATGCAGTCAGATGGGATCTCGCGAATAAAGCGCGATGGGGTATGGTACTTGTCCTGCCCGTAGAGGCGGCGGCTTTCCGCGTAAGTGATATAAAGCTTCTGCATGGCGCGGGTCATTCCCACATAGCAAAGCCGACGCTCTTCTTCTAAACGCCCAGGTTCTTCGTTGCTCATTTGGCTGGGGAACATGCCTTCTTCCACCCCGGCAATCACCACCAGTGGAAATTCCAGGCCTTTGGCACTGTGCATGGTCATCATTTGCACCGCATCCTGATGGCTGTCGGCTTGGGTTTCCCCGGCCTCCAACGAGGCATGGGCCAAAAAGGCCGATAACGGCGTCATACTTTCGGCTTCATCCGGGGCAACAAACTGCTTACAGGCGGTCACCAGTTCTTCCAGGTTCTCTATGCGGGCCTGGGCCTTCTCGCCTTTTTCGGCCTGGTACATGGCGTACAAGCCCGAGGCCTTGATGGCTAAGTCGGCCTGCTGTTCCAGGGCCAGACCAGGCAACTCTTCCTGTAGCTTAAGCACCAGATCCACAAAGCCCTGTAAAGCATTGGCAGCACGGCCGGACAAACGTTTTTCCCGTAGCATCAATAAGGCCGCTTGCCACATGGACTGCTCGGTGGCCCTGGCCACTTCACGTACCTGTTCCAAAGTTCGTTCACCTATACCGCGGGCTGGGGTATTCACCACCCGCTCAAACGCGGCATCATCGAGCGGCTGGTTGGCCATACGCAAATAGCCCAGCGCATCTTTGATTTCCTGGCGCTCGAAGAAGCGCAGACCGCCATAAATGCGATAAGCCAGGCCTTCATGCAGCATGCCCTCTTCCAGTACACGCGACTGGGCGTTATTTCGATACAACACCGCGCAGTCACTTAAGGCACCGCCTTTCTCCTGCCAGCTACGAATTTGCGACACAATAAAACGGGCTTCATCCAATTCATTAAAACCGGCATACAGTGAAATGGGTTCCCCTTCGCTGCCTTCGGTCCAGAGTTCTTTACCCAGACGTCCGCTGTTATTTTCGATCACTGTGTTGGCGGCTTTGAGGATCTTGCCGGTAGAACGGTAGTTCTGCTCGAGTCGAATGGTGGTGGCGCCGTCAAAGTCGCGTAAAAAATGCTGGATATTATCCACGTTGGCGCCGCGCCAGCCGTAGATAGACTGGTCATCATCACCCACAATCATCATGTTGTTGGTAGGGCAGGCCAGCAGGCGCAACCAGGCGTATTGGATGTTGTTGGTATCCTGAAACTCGTCCACCAGAATGGCGCGAAAACGCTGCTGATAATGCTGCAAGATACGAGGGTGATTCACCCACAGCTCATGCGCCCGCAGCAACAGTTCGGCGAAATCAATTAAACCAGCCCGGTCACAAGTGTCCTGGTAAACCTGATAAATCTCGCGCATTTTGGTTTGCGACGGGTCACCATGAGTTTCAATGTGCTGAGGACGCAAACCCTCGTCTTTATTGCCGTTGATATACCACTGAATGGATTTAGGCGACCAATGCTTCTCATCCAGATTCATGCTTTTCAACACCCTGCGGATCAAACGATGCTGATCATCAGAATCCAGGATCTGAAAGTTTTCAGGTAAACCGGCTTCCTGATAATGAGTGCGCAATAATCTGTGCGCCAAGCCATGGAAAGTGCCAATCCACATGCCCTGTAAAGAGGAACGCATCAGGCTTTCTACCCTCGAACGCATTTCTCTGGCGGCTTTATTGGTAAAGGTCACGGCCAGAATGCCAAAGGGCGAAATCCCCTCCACATCCATCAGCCAGGCCATGCGATGCACCAGTACCCGGGTTTTACCGCTGCCTGCACCGGCCAACACCAGCATGTCACTGGGCGGTGCGGCTACCGCTTGACGTTGTTTGTCGTTCAGGGAGTCGAGTAAGGCTGATACATCCATCGTTTTAACGCGCAAATCTGAGATAGCGCCAGTATACCAGCCATACTGTATTTTTATACATTCATTTGCCCTGGCATTTATTTACAACGGATTTACACCGCAATGTTCTTTTTTTCACCATCCTCAGATACGCTTTAAGCTTCATAACGTTGCGGAGCTTTTTACATGATCAGCTTTACCTTAAATGGAACCCAAAGGCAGTATCAGGGTGACCCCAATCAACCGCTACTCTGGTATGTAAGAGATGAGCTGAATTTAACCGGCAGCAAATTCGGCTGCGGTGTAGCCCAATGTGGAGCTTGTACTATGCATGTAAATGGTCAGCCGGTGCGCGCTTGCAGCACACCTATGGCGGCCGTGCAAAATGCCAGCATCACCACCATTGAAGGTTTGGACAGCGTTGCAGGTAAAGCCATACAGCATGCCTGGCAACGCCTCGATGTGGTGCAATGTGGCTACTGTCAGTCTGGGCAGATCATGTCGGCCACGGCCCTACTGCAAAATAATCCCAGCCCATCCGATCAGGATATTGACCAAGCCATGCAGGGCAACCTATGCCGCTGTGCCACCTACCACCGTATTCGCCAGGCTATTCACCAGGCCGCAGACGATCTGGCCAGGGAGGTATAGTGATGAAGTCTCTCAACTCAACATCGATGGACCGCCGTCAGTTTCTTAAGGTCACCAGTCTGGCGGGCGTAGGTTTTGCCATAGGACCGGTTGGTTTTGCCAATGCTGCTGACCAGAATAAGCATCAAAGCCTGGGCAATTTTGTTCGCATCAGTAAAGACAATCTGGTCACAGTGATCATTAAACACCTGGATAAAGGTCAGGGTGTGACTACCGGTCTCACCGCCATTGTAGCGGAAGAATTGGATGCGGATTGGCAGCAAATGCGCTGGGAATTTGCACCGGCCGATGCCGAGCGCTATAACAATCTGTTCTTTGGCAAATTCCAGGGCACAGGCGGATCCACGTCGGTTGCCAACTCCTGGATGCAGCTTCGTCAAGCCGGTGCTGCAGCACGCGCCATGTTGGTTGATGCAGCGGCCAAAGTGTGGGGCGAGGACGCCGCGTCACTGCGCACCCAAGCTGGCAAAGTCATTAATGCCTCAGGTAAGCAGCTCAGTTATGGTGAACTGGCCGAGCTGGCTGGTACCCAGCCCATTCCTGCCGAGCCCGTGCTGAAAACCCCGGATCAGTTCCGTATTATTGGTCAGCATATTCCGCGCATCGACAGCCCGGAGAAAACCACAGGAAAGGCCATATACACTATTGATGTGCGCCGACCTGGCATGTTGCACGCTGTGGTACTGCATGCCCCCAAATTTGGTGCAGTGCTGAAAACGGTGGATGACAGCGCGGCCAAAAAAGTACCGGGTGTAAAAGCTGTGGTGCGTATTGAGCGAGGTATTGCGGTGCTGGCCACCAGCCACTGGAGCGCTCTGCAAGGACGCAATGCACTGATAGCCCAGTGGGATGAGAGCCAGGCGGAAACACGCAGCTCCTCAACCTTATGGGATGAATACCGGGCACTGCTGGCTAAGCCCGGTCATGTGGTGCGCGAGGACGGCGATGCAGATAAGGCATTAGCCAACAGCAATAACAAACTATCCCTGACCTTTGAATTACCTTTTTTGGCCCACGCCACCATGGAACCTCTGAATTGTGTAGTGGAGCTTGTCGACAACCAGTGCCAGATCTGGACTGGCTCACAAATGCCGACCGTAGATAAAATGGTGGCCGCACAGATTGTCGGTCTACCACCTGAGCAGTTGCAAATTCATACCCAGCTGGCGGGCGGCAGTTTTGGTCGACGTGCCAGCCCCAATGCGGATTATGTGGCAGAAGCCTGTATGATTGCCAAGGCCATTAATGGCAGCGCCCCCGTCAGCCTGCAATGGAGCCGTGAAGATGATATGAAAGCTGGCTATTACCGCCCCATGGCCCTGCATCAATTCCACGCCGCATTAGATGCGGAGGGAAAACCAGTGGCCTGGCATCAGCGAGTGGTCAGCCAGTCCATTATGCGTGGCACACCATTTGAGGGTATGGTGCGAGGACCCATCGACCCGACAATGGTCGAAGGCGGCTCGACCTTGCCTTACGCCATTGCCAATCTGAAAGTTGACGCCCACGAGCATAAAAGTGGCATTCCTACTTTATGGTGGCGTTCGGTAGGCCACAGCCATAATGCTTACGTTACCGAGGTATTTATGGATGAAGTGGCAAGACTGGGAGGACAAGACCCGCTGACGCTGCGCCTTGCCTTACTGGCCAACCACCCGCGACACGCCGGTGTGTTAAAGCTAGCCGCCGAAAAGGCTGGATGGGGGAAAGCCTTGCCAGACAATCAGGCCATGGGCCTGGCGGTACACGAGTCTTTCAATAGTTTTGTCGCCCAGGTGGCTTTAGTGACTATGCATCAGGATGGCACCTACAAGGTCAATAAAATAGTCTGCGCTGTGGATTGTGGTATAGCCATTACCCCGGATGTGATTAAAGCCCAGATGGAAGGCGGCATAGGTTATGGACTGGGTGCCGCCATGGGTGAGGCCATCACGGTTAAAGAGGGGGCAGTGGAGCAGAATAACTTCTATGACTATCTACCCATGCGCATTCAGCACATGCCAGACGTGGAAGTCCATATCCTGGCTTCCGACCAGGCCCCTACAGGGGTCGGCGAACCAGGCCTGCCTCCTGCGGCACCTGCGGTGGCTAATGCCTTGCGTAAATTTTTAAAAGGCCCGTTAACCAAACTACCTTTCGGTACTAAGTTAGATTTAGCCTGAACACTACCGGCATACCGGGCTGAAAAATATTTTTTTCAGCCCCTCTTGTCGACCTATCAGCCGCCCGCATAGAATCTGTCGTTGGCGTTTTACGGCGACACCTTCAGTGTGTTGTCTGCCAGGTCAAACTGCCCACCTTTTTTGATTGTTACTGTCATTTTTTTGCGGAGTCTATATGCAAAGACTGCGGGATCTATCGCGTCTTGTTGAGGCTGTGTATGGCGAACTCGATCATACCTTTGGCACTTATCAACGAAACTCAGGGCTGACCTGTCGGCCAGGCTGCGGTGCTTGCTGCAATAATCCGGAGATTGATGCCACGGCCCTGGAAATGTTGCCGTTGGCCCTGGAAATATACGACCAGGGCAAAGCGGAACAAATGCTGGACGAACTTGCGGCCTATTCCGGCTTTAACTGCTTTCATTATGTTCGCCACTCACTGGATGCAACACAGGGGCAGTGTGGGGTATATCAGCATCGCCCGGCCATTTGCCGCATGTTTGGTGCTGCCGCAGTGAGAAATAAGCAAGCCGGGATGCGTTTGTCCGTGTGCAAAACCATCAAGGAAGACAAGGAACATCCTTATCAACAAGCGCTTATCACTATGCTTAGCGAACCAGCCCCCAGCATTGCCGCAGGCAAGGACAGGGTCAGAAGCCTGGACTACGAACTGGGCAAGCGGGATCTGCCGATTAATCAGGCGCTCAAAGTGGCATTGGAAAGGGTATTGTTTGTCGCCTATTACAGCGGTTTTGAACAAAGCGAAGAAGTCGCCTAGAGCAATTGCAGTAACTCGTTTAGATCCTGCAACTGCACATGCGGCAATAACAAGACAGGTTCTTGTGTAAGCCGCATGGTGCGGTTAGCCGCATACCAGGCAGATTGGTATCCGGCTTGCAACGCGCCAAGCACATCATTGTAGAGGTTATCACCTATATGCAGGATATCTTGGGGCGCTAAACCAAGCCGTCTTGCCGCCAGTTCAAACATTGCACCCTGGGGTTTCATAGGTTGTGTGAGGCTGGCGTGCAAGCTGAATTGGAAATAGTTGGCGATGCCTATCTTAGTTAAATCCACATTGCCGTTGGTAATCGCCACCAAGGGTAATTTGGTCGCTAAGGCGGCAAGCAAAGAACATATATTCTTATCTACGTTGAACTGGCTACGCTTGTTATAAAAATCGTCAAAGGTGGCGACTATGGCCTGTTCAAGTTCGCTACCAGTATAGCCACATTGCATCAGCCCGCGACGCAGCTCCACCCGCCGCAGTTCTCCCATATCGTTATGCAACTCGGGCTGCTCTGCCAGAGCCTGCCATTTAATAGTCCGCCAAAAGGCCAGATCAGTTGCCCGCGTAGCTGCATAATGCAGATGCAAAAAGTCCAGCATACCTTGTTCAGCTTTTTGCAATATAGGTCTGTTGTCGTAGAGGGTGTCATCCAGATCAAAGGTCAATGCCAATGGACGCTGAAAGGGACGGTAAAAAATCATTTGTTCTTCTTTGCTCTTGGGTGGGCTCCGTCATATACCTGAGCCAGATGCTGAAAGTCGAGATGCGTATAAACCTGGGTAGTAGACAAATTGGCATGACCCAATAGCTCCTGTACACCGCGCAGGTCGCCGCTGGACTCAAGCAGATGGGTCGCAAAGGAGTGACGCAGTTTATGCGGGTGAACAGGCTGTGCCATACCCTGGCGCTGCGCCCATAACCGCATTCGTTTGGCAATTTGCCGTGACGTAATACGCTGACGTTGCATGCTGACAAACAACGCCGTTTCATCAGGCGGTGCTAACTGGCCACGAACTTTCAGCCAGGCATCCAGACTTTGTTTGGCTTGCCTTCCAATTGGCAACTGGCGTTGCTTACTACCTTTACCCAACACCCGCAGCTCGCGTTCACGGACGTCCAACAGATTCAAACCTGTGAGTTCGGCCAGACGCAACCCGCAGCCATAGGTCAGCTCTAACATGGCTTTATCACGAATCGCCAGAAGGTCATCACCTGGTTCAAAGTCGAGCAAACTAGCCATTTCGTCCACATGCAGCTGCTTAGGCAACGGCTTGCCACGTTTTGGCGCCTGAACGCCACTGGCAGGATTAAGTGTCAGCACCCGCATATGCACGAGATACTGACAGAAGGTGCGCAAGGCCGATAAACGCAAGGCAATAGAACTGGCGCTCAGACGCTGTACACGGGCTTTGTTTAATACGTTGCGGATATGCCCGGTTTGCAGCTGTGACCAGTCGTCAATAGGCAGGATTTCTGCCACCTGCTGCAGCTGGCGACTGTAATTTTCCAGGGTTTTGGGGGACAGATTTCGCTCATAGCGCAAATGGGCCAGAAACGTATCCAGCCGCTGTTCAAGGGCTGGTTTGAGCATGGGTTAATACTCCGCCAACTGCGGCACAACCAGGGTCAAAAACTTCTGCAACTGCGTGATCAACAAGGTATCCATGCCGGGGTGAAAGTGGTGCCCTTCATCACTGCCAATAGCTAGCAGGCCCATCTCACCACGTTCACCAATCAGCATCATGGCGACTGATTCAATGCGCTTTTCGCCGAACAACAACGCCTGTTCCTGCTGACTTAGCCGCCCCAGATAGTAAATGCCGTGATTAAAACGCTTATCCAGCAACAGACGCTTGCTGGTTTCCGGTAGGTCGTCGTCAAAACCAAAGAGTTTCAAAGACAATGCATGCAGTTCAAGTTGATGCAACAACACTTGTTCCAGGGTGGAACGTACCTCAAACAGGCTCTTGCAGCTAAACAAACGCAGATTCAGATCAGCATAGATCCGATAGATCCGCTCATTTTGCTTAGCGACAGACATCAGTTCATTAATTTGATGTTGCAGTTGGCGAACCTTCAAGCGCAGCTGTTCTGATTGACGCTCAACCAGAGAAACGGCACCCTTTTGCTGATGAGGGATGCGTAATGTATCCAGCACTGTCGGATAAAACAGGAAAAAGTCGGGGTTTGCTAACAAATAATCTCTGACCTGTTCGGAGGTCAGATTCTCGTTGTCGCTTAGCAACGCATCCGCACGTTTTTCCTGTCTCGACATATCACTCATAAACTGATGGTTCCATCAAACACATGGTCCGCCGGACCGGTCATTTTGACTACCTTGTCCCGTCCTTGCCAACGGATATTCAAGGTACCGCCGGGTAAATCTACCCGCACTTCGCTTTCCAATTTCCCCCACAACTGACCTATCACCACAGCCGCACACGCACCACTTCCGCAGGCCAGGGTTTCGCCGCTACCGCGTTCGTATACGCGTAATTTAATGTGATTGGGTGAAAGAATTTGCATGAAGCCAATATTGGCTCCTTCAGGAAATCTTTCATGTTGTACCAGCAAAGGGCCTAAGGTTTCAACTGGTGCCGTGTCAATATCAGGCACTTCAATCACACAATGAGGATTACCCATGGAAACGGCCCCGCAGAACACCGTGTGATCTTCGGCACGAATAATGTAGGTGGCTTCTTCTTTATTGGCTTTCAAAGGAACTTGGGCAGGCTCAAATTGCGGTTTGCCCATATTCACCGTCACCTGGCCGTCTTTTTCCAGGTAAAGCACCATACGACCGGCACGAGTGCCCACCACAATTTTGTTGCGATTGGTCAGGCCCTTTAACTTCACAAAACGCGCGAAGCAACGTGCGCCGTTACCGCACTGCGACACTTCGGAACCATCCGCATTAAAAATGCGATAATGGAAATCCTGATCCGGGTCATAGGGCGGCTCAACCATCAACAGTTGGTCAAAGCCGATACCGAAATTTCGATCCGCCAGTTGTTGAATCCTGTCCTTGGTAAAATACACGTTCTGGGTCACGTTATCGATGACCATAAAGTCATTACCCAGACCATGCATTTTTGAAAAGTGAATCTGCATCGGCACCACAGCTTTGTCCAATTGCCTTGTATTACGGAAGTTTATACTCGCCTTTATAGAGGTCTGCGAGCTTTTCTCGCTCTCGGATTAGGTGCATTTGCTCACCATCCACCAAAACCTCTGCCGGACGGCAGCGACTGTTGTAGTTGGACGCCATGGCGAATCCATACGCACCGGCGCTACGCACGGCAATCAGGTCACCTTCAACAAGCCCTAACTCTCTGTCCTTGCCAAGAAAATCGCCGGTCTCACAGACCGGACCAACAACATCATACAGGGCTTTAGTGCGATCTTGTGATCTGTCCACCTCGACGATGTCCATCCAGGCGGAATATAGCGCAGGTCTGAGCAGGTCATTCATGCCGGCATCAACCAGGGCAAAGTTCTTCTGTGCCCCCGTTTTCAGGAACTCTACCTTACTCACCAGGATACCGGCATTGGCCATGATGGCGCGGCCAGGTTCAAAGATAAGCGGTAGGTTGGGCCTGTCTTGCATACGACTAACAATAGCCTGGACATAAGCATCCGGATTCGGCGGTGTTTCATCCTTGTAGGTCACACCTAAACCGCCACCTACATCCAGGTGTTCAATTTCAATACCGATGGACGACAGTTCATCCACCAGTTCCAAAAGCCGGTCCAGCGCATCCACAAAGGGGGCGATATCGGTTAACTGAGAACCAATATGGCAATCCATCCCGACAATTTTAATATTGTCCATGGCCGCCGCTTCACGGTACACCGCCACCGCTTGCTCACGCTCAATACCAAACTTATTGGCTTTTAAGCCTGTAGAGATATAGGGATGAGTTTTCGCATCTACATCCGGATTAACCCGCAGTGAAATAGGTGCTTTTTTACCTAGCTCTCCGGCTACCTTATTAATACGTGACAGCTCGGAAGGTGACTCAACGTTGAAGCATTTAATCCCCTGATTAAGGGCGTAGGCAATTTCCTGCTCGGTTTTACTCACCCCGGAAAACACCACTTTACCTGGGTCACCACCGGCTTCCAGAACGCGTGTTAATTCACCACCGGAAACGATGTCAAAGCCCGAGCCTAAGCGAGCCAGCAAATTCAGTATGCCAATGTTGGAATTGGCCTTTACCGCATAGCAGATCAGGTGCGGGTGATTACCGACCGCGGCATCAAAGGCATGCCAATGGCGCTCAATAGTAGCGCGGGAATAGATATAACAAGGTGTACCGTACTGGGCGACAATATCAGCAACGGCGACATTCTCAGCATGCAGACGCTGATCCTGATAGGAAAAGAAATCCATCTATTTTTGCTCTTGTGGTTTGCTGCTTGATTGGGAGCTGCTTTGGGCCTCGGGATCTTTATTATCCTGAGCCTGGTCGGGTAGATACAGCGCGCCGTTTTTTCCGCAAGCGGTCAGCAACAGCACCAGAAATCCCACCGCATATTTCAGCTTCTTCACAGACAGTCTCATAACTATTCATAGGGTCTGCTATGATGGCATTGCCGGTAAAAAAAGCAAAGGCTGCCGTAACAGATTCACGGCAAGCTGTCGGTATCCTGATATCTGCTGCAATTTTCTTTGTCTGCGCATAAAAATTCTGGGGTTCTGTCATAAAGCCCATTTATAATAAGCGCCGTTAGACTACAGAGATTTTCTTCCGCTGCGGGCAAGCCTAGGGCTGCAAGCGCCAGAAATACGCATAAGTGGTACGGAATCAGTTCAGCATCTGACACCTTGCGCCTTAAATAATCAGGCGCACTCGCATGGAGCCTTGAAAGGTTTCACCCTGTTTTTCTTATCGACCAAAGGGAGACAATACCTTGGCAGATTGGACTATTGACGATGCAGAGCGTCTCTATCGTGTAAAGCGTTGGGGCGGCGGGTATTTTGAAATTGGCGAAAACGGCAACCTGCATATTACGCCGGTTCCGGGTAACCCCCAGGTTCGCATAGATTTCAAAAGCGTAATTGAAGAAATGAAGCAAGAGGGAATTCAATTCCCTGTGGTGGTGCGCTTCCACGACATTCTTCGCTCTCAGGTTGCGGAGTTAAACCAAACCTTCCGCAACCAGATTGAAGAAGCCGAATACCAAGGCAAGTACATGGGTGTGTATCCGGTTAAAGTTAACCAGATGCGTGAAGTGGTTGAAGAGATCGTCGATGCCGGCGCACCATTTGACTATGGCCTGGAAGCAGGCTCTAAAGCCGAGCTGTTGACCGTACTGGCCTTCAACACCAATGAAGCGGCCCTGACCATTCTGAATGGTTACAAAGACGAAGAATTTATGCGCCTGGCGCTGCTCGGACGTAAATTGGGTCGTAAGATCATTGTCGTGGTTGAAAAATACTCAGAGCTGCTGTCTTTGGTACGCATTGCCAAAGAACTGGAGATCGATCCTATTATCGGTCTGCGCTCCAAGATGACAGTGAAAGGTCGCGGCAAGTGGGAAAGCTCGGGGGGCGACCGTGCCAAGTTCGGCCTGACCATCGCAGAAATTATTAATGCTGCCCGGTATCTTGAACAGCAGGGTTTGGCGCATACGCTTAAGCTGCTGCATTTCCATATCGGCTCCCAGTTAGTGGATATCCGCTCGGTAAAAGATGCCGTGGCAGAAGGCGGCCGGATTTATGCAGAGCTACGCAAAATGGGTGTAGACCTGGAGTTTGTTGACGTGGGCGGTGGCCTGGGTATTGATTATGACGGTACACAATCTACCAGCGACTCTTCGCGCAACTACAGCATGCAGGAATATGTTGCCGACGTAGTGTACGGCATGAAGGAAGTGTGCGATTTGGAAGGGGTACCACACCCTAATCTGGTCAGCGAAAGTGGCCGTGCTATTACCGCGCACCATAGCTGCGTGGTGGCCCAGATTGTAGGCGAGATCAAAAACAGCACAGTACAGTTTGATACCTCAGAAGAGCAAGATGAGCACGTATTTGTGCGCAATATGCGCGATCTGGTGAACTCACTGGAAGAAGATGGTGACAATCTGCAGGAAATCTTCAACGATGCCTCGCAATGGAAAGAGCAAGCCATTGATGCCTTCAAACTGCGGGTGATTTCACTGTCTGAGCTGGCCAAGATCGAGACCTTCTACTGGCAGTTAATGACCTATCTGCACAGAAAGATCAAGGAAGTGGAGTTTGTACCAGAAGAGCTACAAGAGCTGAAGTACGATTTATCGTCCCAGTACCTGTGTAACTTCTCGGTGTTTCAGTCGGCTGCCGATACCTGGGCTATCGACCAGGTGCTGCCCGTAGTGCCGCTGACCCGCATGAATGAGAAACCCACAGTCAACTGTTCACTGGTGGATATTACCTGTGACAGCGATGGTAAAATTGACCAGTTTGTCGGTGAAAACGGCGTTGCCGATGTATTGCCTATCCATCCGCTTAAGCCGGGTGAAGATTACTTTATTGGTTTGTTCCTGACCGGAGCTTACCAGGACGTTATGGGTGATATGCACAACCTGTTTGGCCGCTTAAATGAAGTACATATCTTCAGTGATGATGACGATCCGGAAGACTTCTACATCGAAGAAGTCGTCACAGGTTCATCGGTCAGCAATGTGCTGTCGATTATGCAATACAATCCTTCGGCCATGGCCCAGGATGTAAAACGCATCATCGACAAACATGTCGCCGCCGGCAACATCAAACCTCGTGAAGGGGTGAAATGGACAGACTTCTATGAAGACTGTCTGCATGGCTACACTTACCTGAAGACCAGTAAGTAACGTCCTCTCAGGGCGCAGCCTGCGCCCTGATTTTCATCTGTTCAAAGAAATCTGCCCAGAAATTCACGGTGATCTCATTCATCAAATTGGACTCGGCATTCATTAAAAACACCATGGCAGTTTTATATTTGGGCGAAAAACCGATATCGGCCCGATAACCTTTTACCCAGCCACCATGATGCACTAACAGCTCACCATCAAACTCATAAACTCGCCACCCCAAACCATAATGGGCTTCTTTTAAATGCTCTCGCCAATGTCGGCGATGCAGTTCCTTACTGGTGCGTACTTTGGGGGTCACCAGTTGATCTATGGCATGACTGGATAACAAATGTGGGTATTGGCCCAGCATCAGTTTTGCCCATTGCCCCATATCGCGAATGCTGGCATTTACCCCTGCGGCAGGCGCAAAACGGTAATAGTCTTCGCTGACATTAACCTTGTGCCAGCGATTTTTAGCCAGCAGTACATGGGGTTTAGCCCAGTTGTCATCGCGCATCAGAGCCTGGCGCCCAACACCTGAGCGCGACATACCAAGGGGCATTAACAGATTTTCTTGTAGAAGCTGAGCATAATTTTGCTGCAGACTGTTGTTCAGCCCTTCTTCAACCACGGCGAACAAAGCATTCTGGTAGGTGTAGCAATTACCCGGTGCGCAGATGGGTTTGAGCCCGGCTAATTCATTCAGTACCCGCTTAACCGGATAATCCGCTTCAATAAGGTTATCGTAAGCGTTCGGCATATAGCCGCTGGATTGGCTGAGAATATGCCCTAAGGTCATTTTATTGGCTAATTCGGGCTTAAATGGATAATCCGGGGCTAGCCTGGATACGGGTTGATCCCAACTTAGCTTGCCTTGTTCCACCAGCTTGGCCGCTAATACTGAGGTAAAGGTTTTAGATACCGAGGCCAGTCTGAAAACGGTGTCTTGATCAACCTTCTGCTTACCATTCTTCTCGGTTTTTCCCTGGACAAAGATCTGGTCCGGCTGTCCGGTTGATACCACCAGAAAGGCATAGCCAGGAATGGCTTTATGCCGCGCAGCGGTTTTCACTTCATCTGCAAAGGCACCCAGCCAATTGTCCTGAGCGTTAGTGGTCAGACTGGTGGCGCACAATAACACCAGCCACAAAAGATGCTTCATTCTGCTTATTCTGTCTTGATCGCGAACCAGGCTAACCTGATTGTTACAACTATCCGATGATTCTGTCGGCCATTCTATCATCTGAATAACAATTTTGGCTTGAGTTCCGTTTTCATCGCATCTTTTCTCACAGACTCGTTACAATTGCGCCAAGCCAATCAGGATGCCGATCATGAACCCACTGCAATATCAACAAGCCAGACTGTCTCGCGACAGACGCTTTGATGGGCGTTTTTTTGTTGCAGTGAAAACTACCGGTATTTTCTGCCGGCCCATTTGTCCGGCCGTGGCGCCAAAAGAACAAAATGTAGAGTATTACCCACTAGCCGAACAAGCCATGCAAGCGGGTTATCGGCCTTGTCTGCGCTGCCGGCCAGATAGCTCTCCCCAGTCCTGGGCCTGGAAAGGGGTAGATACCAGTGTAGAAAGGGCCCTGCGCTTACTCAGTGAACACCCTGAGTTAAGCCTGGGACAGATAGCCGACAAGTTAGGGATGACGGATCGCTATCTACGCAAATTGTTCCAGGAGCGTGTAGGTATGGCACCCAAGCGCTATCAGTTATTTAAGCAACTGCTGCAAGCCAAACAACTGCTGCATCAAACTAATCTTAATGTAGAGCAGGTCGCTTTAGCCTGTGGCTTTCAGTCTGCCCGTCGATTGCAAGATAACTTTCGCCAGCATCTGCAGTTAAGCCCGGGGGAAATCCGTAACCACGCTGTACCAGGACAAAAAATGCAAGTGCAACTCAGTTTTCGCCCTCCTTACCACTGGCCAATGTTACGCGATTTTCTGGCACTTAGAGCCATTACCGATATGGAATGGGTAACAGACAACAGCTATGCGCGGGTGTTTCGCCATGCAGGCGCCAAGGGTTACTTTTGCGCTGAATATCAGGCAGACAAGCACTGCTTTAATGTCAGTCTGGAGCTGGATGATCTTAGTCAGTTTACCGGCGTAATAGCCCATATACGCCGTGTTTTGGATGTGGATGCCGATTCTGGCCTGATTGGCGAACGCTTGCGCCAGGCTGGCATATCTGCGGAGCAGCACGTGCAAGGTTTACGTTTACCCGGCGTTTGGTCTCCCTTTGAAGCAGGCTGCCGCGCCATACTTGGTCAACAGGTGTCGGTAAAGGCCGCCATCGGCCAGGTTAGCTTGTTGGTAACCCAACTAGGTGAACAAGGCGAAAAAGGCAGGTACTTTCCAGCCCCTGAGGTCATTGCTCATGCCGATTTGTCATTTTTAAAAATGCCGGCCAGCAGGCGTGATACCTTGCGCCGTTTTGCCGAGTACTGGGCTGCCTTTGGTGAACCAACAGAGCCCGATGAACTGCTGGCACTCAAAGGTATTGGCCCTTGGACGGTTAACTATATGAAGCTCAGGGGGTACTCTAACCCGGATGTCTGGCTGGACACGGACCTGGTGATCAAAAAGCAACTGCAACAGCAACCCGTGGATGCTGACTGTGTTGCCCCGTGGCGCAGTTATCTGACTTTTCAACTCTGGAGCCAGGCGTGAACAACCACTATTTGTATATGCCAAGCCCCATTGGCCTGATGGAATTATGCGCTGTAGAACAAGGCCTTCAGGCAATCACCTTTGTGGATGCACAGACCCAAGCCGAAACAGACACCCCCATATTGAAAAAGGCTGCTGAGCAGTTGGCTGAATATTTTGATGGGCGCAGGCAGGACTTCGATCTGCCGTTGGCCGCAAGAGGTACAGCCTTCCAGCAACAGGTTTGGCATGCGCTAGTTAGTATCCCTTTTGGCCAAACCGGCAGTTATCTGGATATCGCCAGAAAGATTGGCAATCCTGCCGCAGTCAGGGCAGTAGGTGCGGCGAATGGCAAAAATCCACTGTCTATTGTTGTGCCTTGCCATAGAATAATTGGCAGTAACGGTAATCTAACGGGTTACGCCGGAGGGCTGGAGCGCAAAGCCTGGTTGCTGCAGCATGAGCAAAGCCAGCAAAGGCTGGCAGACTGGTAGGGGTTCTCACTCGATAATGCCTGATCCTTATCTTCAACCTGACTGACCACCTGGTAACCCGTGGGGAATTTGGCTGCATCCAATGGGCGTTAAGTAAGATGAGTCAAACCAGCCAAGAAATAAGCTTCATTGCAATCCTTCCATTAAAGTGCATTTTCCGCTTATGGTTCAGCTTTATGAGCGTCGCGACTGGCACAAATCTCTACCTTGGTTAGAATAGCTGCCAAACAGGATCTAAAAGGAAACAACATGGCATTTTCTGTGGTTATTCTCGCAGCGGGCAAGGGAACCCGCATGAAATCCTCGTTACCCAAGGTATTGCACCCTATCGCGGGCAAACCCCTGGTTCAGCATATTATCGATACGGTAAATGGCCTGGGCGCCCAGAACATTCATCTGGTATACGGCCATGGCGGTGAACAGCTCCAGCAAGCGCTGGCCCACAACCAGCTCACCTGGTGTTTGCAAGCCGAACAATTAGGCACTGGACATGCCGTTCAGCAAGCGGTTCCAGCCCTGAAAGACGAAGAGGATGTCTTGATTCTGGTCGGTGACGCGCCATTGATCAAAACACAAACCTTGCGCCAGTTACTCGATGTAAAGCAGGACTGTGATCTGGCGTTACTGACAGTAGAACTGGATGACCCCACTGGCATGGGACGGATTATCCGTAACGGTGACCAAGTTGTGGCCATAGTCGAACATAAAGATGCCAGCGAGGCACAGCGCCAAATCCGCGAAATTAATACCGGCATGATGATCATGAAAGGTGCCGACTTGAAACGCTGGCTGGCAAACCTGAACAATGACAACGCCCAGGGCGAGTTTTATTTAACTGACGTAATTGCCATGGCCGCCGCGGAAGGTAAACAAATTCGTGCTGCGCATCCGCAAACCGCCACCGAAGTGGAAGGTATCAATAATCGCAAGCAACTGGCAGCGATAGAGCGCGCCTATCAGGCAGAGCAGGCTGAGCGCTTAATGATGGACGGGGTGAGTCTGCTGGATCCTGCACGTTTTGACCTGCGTGGCGAGCTAAGCTGTGGACAGGATGTCAGCATTGACGTCAATGTTATCGTGCAGGGCAAGGTACGGATTGGCAACAATGTACAGATTGGCGCTAACTGCATACTGATTGACTGCGAAATTGGTGACAACTCAGTTATCGAAGCCAACAGTATCGTGGAGCAGGCTAAAGTTGGCGTAAATTGTCAGGTGGGCCCCTATGCCAGATTACGCCCCGGTGCGGTGCTGCATGAGAAAGCCAAAGTCGGCAACTTTGTTGAGATGAAAAAATCCACCTTAGGTAAAGGCTCGAAGGCCAACCATTTGACTTACCTGGGTGACAGCGAGGTGGGCGAAGGTGTCAACATTGGCGCTGGCACTATTACTTGTAACTATGACGGCGTAAATAAATTCAAGACCGTCATTAAAGACGGTGCCTTTATCGGTTCCAACAGTGCACTGGTTGCTCCCGCCGTGATTGGCGTTAACGCCACCGTAGGGGCGGGCTCTATCATCACGCAAGAAGTACCAGATGAGCAACTGGCCGTCGCCCGCGCCAAACAACGCAATATTACTGGCTGGAAACGCCCGGTAAAAAAATAAACTACGCGAATCTTAGCACACGAGTAGGCCCGGCTTTACGCCGGGCTTTTTATTGCCTGTCATCTGCGGATGAGTTAACCAGGTGTGCGCCATGCTTTACATCGCGTAGAGGTGAATGCGCTTCGTTACAATATTTTTTACTTGCATCGAATAAATAATCACCTATCATAAGTTTCGTTGTGAAACTTTTAATTTCGATTTGATGTATAAACGAAACACTCAGCTACGTCGCCGCGCTATTGTTGATCGCCTGATGTCTCAGGGCGAAGTGACAGTAGAAGCGCTAACCAAAGCTTTCAGTACCTCTGAAGTGACTATCCGCAAGGACCTTACCGAGCTTGAACGGAATGGTCTGTTGGTACGCAAATATGGCGGTGCCATGCTGTTACCTCAGGATACTCACGAACTGGAAGAAGAACTTTCGATTCGAAAGCTATCTATTGCCAAAGCGGCCAGTCAGCTCATTCGTGATCATAATCGCATCATTATCGATAGCGGCAGTACCACCTCGGCACTGATTCCTGAGCTGAACCAAAAGCGCGGCCTGGTAGTGATGACCAATGCGCTGCATGTGGCCACCAGCCTGCTGGAGCTTGAGAACGAACCCACCGTCTTAATGACCGGCGGTACCTGGGATACCCAATCCCATTCCTTTCAGGGTCAAATGGCTGAACAGATGCTCAGAGCTTATAACTTTGATCAGGCATTTTTGGGCGCAGCCGGACTGGACCTTGAAAAAGGCACCACCACCTTTAATGAATTGACGCAGTTGTCCAAGGTAATGGCGGAGGTCGCACAGCAAGTCATTGTGCTGGCGGAGTCAGAAAAGTTACAACGCAAAATCCCAAATCTTGAGCTGCCCTGGTCGCTGATCTCTGTTCTGGTAACCGATGATCAGATACCGACAGAGGCCAAACGACAGATAGAACATAAAGGCGTAACGGTGATTTGCGCCGCCAGCGAATAAACGGAGAAAGACTATGTGTGGAATAGTAGGAGCCATTGCCGAGCGCAACGTTGTCAGCATACTGCTGGAAGGCTTAAAGCGACTGGAATACCGCGGCTATGACTCGGCTGGTGTCGCGGTACTGGACGCCCAGGGACAGTTACAGCGTGTGCGCCGTACTGGCAAGGTTCAGGAATTGGCAGATGCACTATCAGACAATCCCATTAAAGGCAGCACAGGTATTGCCCATACCCGCTGGGCCACCCACGGTGGTGTTACCGAAGCCAATGCGCACCCACACTTTTCCACCGCTCGCGTTGCCGTTGTACACAACGGAATTATCGAGAACTATCAAAGCTTACGTGAACAATTACGTGCCGAAGGTTTCCACTTCAGTTCTGATACCGATACCGAAACCATTGCGCATCAGGTAGAGCTGGAACTTAAAAGCACCGACAACCTGCTGACGGCAGTGCAGCGCGCAGTGAAGAAATTTCACGGCGCCTACGGTACTGTGGTTATCGACCAGCAAAACCCAGATAGCATGGTGGTGGCCCGTTCAGGCAGCCCCTTGGTAATAGGTCTGGGTATTGATGAAAACTTTATTGCCTCTGACCAGCTTGCGCTGCTGCCGGTAACCCGCCGTTTTATCTTCCTCGAAGAAGGAGATGTGGCTCGTATCAGCCGTACCGAAGTGCATATTTTTGATAAAGACGGCAAAGAAGTGCTGCGCCCCGTGCATGACTCAGAAATTGAACATGATGCCGGTGACAAAGGTGGCTACCGTCACTACATGCTTAAGGAAATCCATGAGCAGCCCACCGTGGTGCGCAACACACTACAGGATCGTCTGACCCAAAGCGGCGTTGACCCACAAATCTTCGGTGCCCTGGCGCCGGATCTATTGGCAAAAGTTAAACACGTGCAGATTATTGCCTGCGGCACCAGCTACCACTCGGGTATGACAGCCCGTTACTGGTTGGAACAATACGCCAATGTATCCTGTAACGTCGAGATTGCCTCTGAGTTCCGCTATCGCAAATCTTTTGTGCATCCCAACAGCCTGCTGGTGACCATTTCCCAGTCAGGTGAGACAGCGGATACCCTGGCTGCACTGCGTCTTGGTAAAGAACTGGGTTATATGGCCAGCCTGACCATCTGTAACGTGCCTGGCTCATCACTCGTACGTGAATCCGACCTGGCCTTTATGACACTGGCCGGCGCGGAAATTGGCGTGGCTTCCACCAAGGCTTTTACCACACAATTAACCGGTCTGCTGATGCTGACTCTGGCACTGGGCCAGTTTAACGGCATGGCAGAGAAGGATCAGCACAAAATTGTTAGCGCCCTGCATAGCTTGCCTGCCAAGTTGGAAGAAACCTTGGCATTGACCGGCAATATCGAAAAACTGGCAGAAGAGTTTGCCGACAAAAATCACAGTCTGTTCCTGGGTCGTGGCGATCAATACCCCATTGCGATGGAAGGTGCCCTTAAATTAAAAGAAATCTCTTATATTCACGCAGAAGCCTATGCGTCAGGTGAGTTAAAGCATGGCCCGCTGGCCCTAATCGATGATGAAATGCCGGTCATAGTAGTGGCACCCAATAACGAACTGCTGGAAAAGCTCAAATCTAATGTGGAAGAAGTGCGTGCCCGCGGCGGCATTATGTATGTATTTGCCGACAAAGATGCGCGCTTTGAGAGCGACGCCACCATGCGGGTGATTAACCTGCCGCATGTGGACAGCGTGATCGCCCCTATTGTTTATACCATACCACTACAGCTTTTAAGCTACTACGTGGCCATTATCAAAGGCACGGATGTGGACCAGCCGCGTAACCTGGCCAAATCGGTCACGGTGGAATAAGTTTCCAACCAAGAGTATCGGGGCCTTCGGGCCCCTTTTTAACGCTTTTATCATCACTTGATATGCTTATCCCAAAACGCACGGATAACGGAAATAATCACGTAACCATGTGTTTCCAGTGCAAAATGCCCGGTTTCGTAAAAGCGAATATCTGATTTAGAGATATCACGATTTAACTAAGTCGCGCCGCCGATGGTGCAGCATAGCAACCTGAGGAAACCGTATGAAAGTGGCTGCATTCCGCTCCAGGAAAAAAGAACAACGCCGATTTAGCCAATTCAGGCTTAAGACAGTTGATAGGCGCAAATACTCACGGCACAGGCCAGATTGAGTGATTCGATTTGGCCATTACCGAGAATGGTAAAAGCATCGGCTTGAAAGGCCTGCAGCGCTTCTGATGGCACGCCTCGGGCTTCGTTGCCAAATAAATAGCAGTGGTAATCAGCAAAGCCCGGCGCACTGATGTTCTGCCCCTGTAAATCCAGGTAGGCAAAGCGGCTAAAGCGTCGCGACAGGTCCGTCAGTTCCACATCCAGTTCAATGGGCAGATGGAAAATAGCGCCCATACTGGCGCGCACCACTTTGGCGTTAAAGGGGTCCACGCTATTGGGACTAAGCAATAAACGAAACTGCCCGAACCAGGCCAGAGTGCGAATGATGGTGCCCAGATTGCCGGGATCCTGTACTTCATGCAGATAAATGCAACGCTCGCCTTGTTGCAGTGAGGTGGCTTGGTTGCTCAAATCAGGCAGTGGCACACAGGCAATCATACCCTGCGGCGATTTAGTATCGCTAAGCTGGGCCATTTGTTTGTCATTAAGTACCACTTGCTGAAAATCAACATCCAGTTGGCTGGCCCATTCCTGCTGTGCTTCAGTGATATAAAGCGTGACCCGGCGTTTCTCGGTTCTGGCGTTAAGGGCCTTTTGCAGCTCCAGAATCAAATGCTCGCCTTCAACCAGATAATGGCCAAACTGGGTTCGGTACTTTTTCTGATGCAGCTTTTTAACGTCGTCTAGTTTCATATTTATCTGCCTGTCAGGCCTTTTATTTGGTATGTCACAGAGTTCAAGGAGAAAACCTAAGCCCTTTGAATTAGCGCCCCAACGTGCTTAAGGTTGCAAGCGCGCCGATGAACATTGGGGCTCTATCAACCCCTTCGAGCTTTTCGTGCCCTTTGTAGTCAGCAGACGCTTATACTCCCACTATCACCACCAAGAGTTGAAGAAACACGCAGCCAGCGACTTTTCAACAACGAGCCCCAGCTCGAGAAGCTGAACTGAATAGCCTTTTTTGCTCAGTGTTCGTTGTGGTTGGCCGTCTTTTCGCTCTAACACTCGCGGATTTTGCAATTCAGGGGCGCAAGCTTACAATATGCGCCGTTTTAACGACAGCAGACTCAGCTCATGGCCCGATCAAAAACCAGTAAAAAGTGGATGGACGAACACGTCAACGATCCCTATGTGAAAAAAGCCCAGATCGACGGTTACCGTTCGCGTGCCAGCTATAAGTTGTTGGAAATAAACGAAAAAGACAAGCTGTTCCGGCCTGGCAGTGTGGTAATGGATCTGGGCTCTGCTCCTGGCGGCTGGTCACAGATTGTCGCACCAATCGTAGGCGACAGCGGGCGGGTTATCGCCTCAGATATTTTGCCCATGGACGGCATTGTCGGCGTCACCTTTATCCAGGGTGATTTTACCGACGAAGCGGTTTACGAGCAGATCCTCAATTCCCTCGATGGCGCTCAGGTGGATACTGTGGTTTCCGATATGGCCCCCAATATGAGCGGGGTGAATACCACCGACCAGTATGCCTCCATGTATCTGGTGGAACTGGCGCTGGATATGGCCCGTAATGTATTAAAGCCGGGCGGCAGTTTCTGCGCTAAGGTATTCCAGGGCGTGGGTTATGAGGAGTACGTTAAGGATGTACGCACTTCCTTTAATCAGGTGCTGGTGCGCAAACCGGCCGCGTCCCGCCCACGCTCCAGAGAAGTGTATCTGGTCGGTAAGGGCTTTAAGGGCTGAGAAGGCCCTTAACGTTCAAGCAGATGCAGTTTGTCGGCCACGCCATTCCATTCATCGGCGTCGGCCGGTGGCGCTTTCAACTCGTTGATATTTGGCCATTCCTGACAAAGCTGCGCATTAATCTCTAAGTAATGGGATTGTTCCACTGGCAGCTCGGTATCCTGAAAAATCGCCTCTGCAGGACATTCCGGCACACATAAGGCGCAATCAATACAGATAGCCGGATCGATGACCAAAAAATTCGGACCTTCAAAAAAAGCGTCTACCGGGCAAACGGCTACACAATCTGTGTATTTGCATTTTATGCAGTTGTCGGTCACTACAAAGGCCATGGCGGGCAACTATCTCCAAGGGTTTGTGTTGGCGGCAAGTGTAAAGTAGCCTTCCCAAAACACAAGTTTGTTTGTAGCAAAAGCCCGTTTACCGGGCTGTTTACCTACCTAAAGCATAGCAACTGTTTTAAAATGCTTGGCCCTGATCCAGGCACCGCCCGGCAAGTAGACGAGTACCTTAATATGTTACGTTTAACCGATATCAAACTTCCCCTTAATCACGATGAGCAGGCGCTGGAATTGGCGATTTTGCGCAAGCTGGCCATCAGTAAGGAGCAGTTACAGAGCTTTACGGTTTTCCGGCGGGGCTATGACGCACGCAACAAGAAAGATATTCAGCTGATCTACACCCTGGACGTTGACGTCACCGGGCAGGATGCGCTGTTAAGCCAGTTTGACCAGGATCCGGCTGTGCGTATTACCCCGGATATGGAATATAAGTTTGTGGCCAAGGCGCCTGAGGATCTGGCTGAACGCCCGGTGGTGGTCGGCCTTGGCCCATGTGGGCTGTTTGCCGCTCTGATCCTGGCGCAGATGGGCTTTAAACCCATAGTGCTGGAACGCGGCAAAGCCGTAAGGGAGCGCACCAAAGACACCTTCGGGTTCTGGCGCAAACAGCCGCTTAATCCCGAGTCCAACGTGCAATTTGGGGAAGGCGGCGCCGGCACCTTCTCCGACGGTAAACTCTACAGCCAGGTAAAAGACCCCAAACATTACGGTCGTAAGGTGCTACACGAGTTTGTTGCCGCCGGAGCACCGGAAGAAATTATGTATGTCAGCAAACCCCATATCGGCACCTTTAAACTGGTGAATATGGTGGAAAAAATGCGCCAGCAGATTATCGACCTGGGCGGCGAGATTCGTTTCAGTACCAGGGTAGAAAGGCTGGAACTGGAAACGCACAATGACAGCCATAAACTCAAGGGCTTGCATTTATCGACCGGTGAATTTCTGAGCGCCTCCAAAGTGGTGCTGGCTGTGGGGCACAGTGCGCGGGATACCTTCGAGGCGCTCTACGAGCAAGGCGTTTACATTGAAGCCAAGCCTTTTTCTGTCGGCTTTCGGATTGAGCACGAGCAAAGCATGATTGACCAGTGCCGCTTTGGTGACAATGCCGGTAATCCTATCCTCGGCGCCGCCGACTACAAGCTAGTGCATCACTGCAAAAATGGCCGCAGCGTATACAGCTTCTGTATGTGTCCGGGAGGTACTGTGGTGGCCGCCGCGTCAGAGCCGGGCCGGGTGGTCACCAACGGTATGAGCCAGTATTCCCGCCATGAGCGTAATGCCAACAGCGCCATTGTGGTGGGCATCGAGCCAGAAAAAGATTACCCCGGCCACCCACTGGCTGGCATAGCGCTGCAACGCAAGTTAGAAGAGCTGGCCTTTAAAGCCGGCGGAGAGAATTATCATGCACCGGCCCAGCTTATCGGTGATTTCCTGGCTGGTAAGCCCAGCAGCGAGTTGGGGGAAGTGAAGCCGTCTTACACGCCGGGTATCACCCTTACCGATTTAAGCAAAGTGGTGCCTGATTTTGTTACAGAAGCTATTCGCGAAGCGATTCCGGCCTTTGATCGCCAAATCAGAGGCTTTGCCAAGGCCGACGGTATGCTGACCGGGGTAGAAACCCGCACCTCGTCGCCCGTGTGTATCAAGCGCGGTAAAGATTATCAGAGTATCAACGTGCAGGGCCTGTATCCGGCCGGTGAAGGAGCCGGTTATGCCGGTGGTATCTGGTCGGCCGGTATTGACGGCATTCGGGTGGCCGAAGCATTGGCTTTGGCGAGTCTGGCAGAATAACGCAAATGTAGACGCCGCCGCATAATCCGGCGGCGTTGGTTTTAGCGGCGGGCTTTTTTCAGCCGCTTGCTTTGCTCTTCGCGTTTCTCGGTGCGCTTTTCTTTGCGATCCTGCTTTTCAGGGGTTAACGAGCCTTCCTTAAAACGTTGCTTACGCTTAGCTTTATCCGCGGCTTTTTTAGCGGCAGCCTGCTCCATCTCGACCTTTTCCTGCACTAGCATCTCTGGGGTCTCCAGGCTGATGCGGCCCAGCTTGCCCGATTGCAGTTCGTTGAGCAGTACTTCGCAGATCTTATGTAAATTAACCCGGCCTCCGCTCATAATGGCGCCGCGCTTTTTAGCGGCCGCTTCCAGAAATTCCAGCTCGGTATCCGGCAGTTCTTCAAGCTTAAAGCGCTCCTGCATTTGCGCCGGATAAGCTTTGATCAGATAGTCTGCGGCATAAAAACCTACATCATCGTATTCCATCGCGGTATTTTTTACCGCGCCCGAGGCGGCTAAGCGATAAATGGAATTGGGGTTTTCGGGCTTGGGCCACAGCACCCCTGGGGTATCAAACAATACGATGCCGCTGCCCAGATTAATCCGCTGCTGCGCCTTAGTAACCGCTGGCTCGTTGCCGGTTTTGGCAATAGTACGCTCGGCCAGAATATTGATAAGAGTGGATTTCCCTACATTGGGAATGCCGGTGATCATGGCGTGGATGTCTTTTACCGAGGCGTCTTTTTGCGCACAGATAGTGCGTATCAGCTGCATGATTTGTTTAGTTTCGCCGGGCTTATCACTGGAAGTGGTGATGGTAGTCACACCACGCTCACTTTCCAGATGCGCCTGCCACTGTGCGGTAACCTCAGGGTCGGCCAGGTCATACTTATTGAGAATCTTAAGGCAAGGCTTATCACCGCGGATCCTGGCTATCTCAGGGTTTTCACTGGAGTAGGGAATACGTGCATCCAATACTTCAATCAGGATATCAACCTGACGCAAAGACTCCTTTATCTCTTTGAGGGCCTTATGCATATGCCCGGGAAACCAATGTAAAGCCACTTAAGCCGTCCTCAGAATATCAATTACCGGCATTCTACTGCATTTACTGGTTTAGTTTCGCATTCTGTTATTATGACCCCCGAGCAGACAATTAGCTCTACCATGCCAGAGCAAGCCTTCGGCTCATCACCAGCCAGTCCAGAGTGATGATCATCAGTATGGCCAGAGCAGAAAGTGGAAAGCACAGTGCGGCCAGCAACATCAGACCGGCTGCCACTTTACTGTATGAAGGCCTGGCCGGAGGGGGCGCAGCCAGCGCACGGCGTTTGGGACGCCGCTTCCACCACAATATCAGGCCGCTGATGCTCAGCAGCAAAATCAGGCAAACCAGCAACACATTCAGTAGCCAGTTCCATACCCCCAAATCACCCTGGTGAAATGGAATGGAAGCGGCCATGGCCTGTCCCATCAGGGGGTAATCAGCAAAGCGGATATCCGCCAGTACCGCGGCATTGGATTTATCCAGATGTACAATGCGTTCTTGCAAGGGGTTGTTGATATCACCGGCCATGGTGGTGGCGGAAATAGTCCATACGCCGCTGTCATCCAACGGGAAATGCACCCTATAGCTACTCAAGCCCTGCTGAGCGGCAATAGCGATGACCTGATCAAGCTCCAGCGTTTGCGGGCCACTTGCCGATGCCGGCATAAGGGTTTGTTCCATGGCCCAGGGCACCTGATGCATGCCTGTATGATTCATGCTCTGATGCTGTTGTGCGCTTTTTGCGCCTTTAAAACTGGTACCTGGCAATGACCCCCAGGGTTGCACCAGCATACCGCCCCAGACATTGGTCCAGGCCAGCCCGGATAGCAGGAAAAACAGCAGCGGCAAGGTTACCAGCAACCCCACCACTTTATGGACCTGCCGCCACTGACTGCGGCTGGCCGGGCGCAAGTTAATGCTTAGCGCCCGCCATCCGGTTCTGGGCCAGGCCAGATAAAGCCCGGACAACACCATCAGGATACCCAGCCCTGCAGCGGTCTCAATCAATGCATCACCCAGTTTGCCCAGAAATAAACTGCCATGCAGATCCTTCAGCCAATTATACAGGCTGTGAGCAGGCTGCTGGCTGGCCAGAATCTCGCCGTTGTAGGGATGAATAAACACCTGTTCACCACCTGCGCCATGGCCAGCATGGCCGCCCTGATGATGAGCTGCAGGTTGCAGATAAAACTGCGCCGCACTGCTGGCATTGTGTGGGGCAATATACAATTTAACACTAGCATCAGGGTAATGCTGGCGGACCTTTGCCAGCAACTGTGAGGCTGGTAGTGGTTTGGCGTTTTCCTCTACCTGTATACTGGACTGTGCAAACAACGACTCGGGTGGTTTGCTCAGCAGCATTAGCAGCCCGCTTAACAGCAGTATCAGCATAAATGGCATCACCAGCAGCCCGGCATAATAGTGCCAGCGCCAGACCGCCTGATAAAACCGGCCATTTTGTTTGTCTGTCGGCGGGGATACCGACTTGTTGATAGCAGTGCTTAACACTTAGAACCCCATCCTGAAACCGGCATAAAAAGAACGGGGTTCACCGGCCTGTAAGATCGCCGCATCAGCACTGGCCTGATTTCTGACACTGACCAGTGACACATAGGCGCGATCGGTCAGGTTGCGCAGCTCGGCAAAAATCTCCCAACTATTGCCGCTGTAACCACCGCGCAATCCCAGCAGACTGTAGCCGTCAACCTCGTAGCTGTTGTTAAAATCGGCATAGCGCGCATCCACTTTGTCAAAGGTGGGGCCAATAAACCAGCCATTGTCGTGCCGGTAAATCACCTCACCTCTGAGCACATACCCCGGTGCGGCGGGCAACGTATTGTTGCCATAGTGGCTATCCTTGTCGAAGGAGAATTCATTCAGGGTCAGACTGAGTTTAGGTTCGAGACGATGCGTGCCTTTGCCAAGTTCCAGGCTGGCTGCCAACATGGCTTCCAGCCCGGCGTGAATGGTGTTATCCACATTGGTGGCCAAGCTGGTTCCTGGTGCATTTGGATCGTCCACCGACAATATCTCATCCTGTAATCTGGCGTAATACAGCGCCAACTCCCAATGCCACAGCCCACTTTGCCCCAGGTTGTTAGTGCCGCGGCTACCTATCTCAAAGACTTCACCCTGCATGGCCTTAAGGGCACTGTCATCGGGGCTGGCATCGTCTTCCAGTTCGTAGTTTGTCGGCGGCTCGTATAAACGACTGAGATTAGTGAAGAGTTCGATATTGTCATGCCACTGATAAATCAGACCAAACCTGGGATTAATACTCTGATAGTCAGCATCCGGGTGATACAAGGCACCAGTGTCGACGTTCAGATTGCGCACCTCGCGACTGGCCAGTACGCCCTGCACGCCGTAAATCAGCTTCCAGTTTGGCGCAAATTGCCAGCGATCCACCACAAAGGCTTCCAGACTGTCGGCATCATTGTCCACCCTGGTCATCAGCTCGGTTCTGCGCCCCTTGTCATGACGGTAATTTCCACCTTTGACACTGGTCTGGCCGTAATTCAGCCCCATTAGCACATCATGCGCATCCCATTGATGGTTGTAGCGCAGCGACAAGCCGCTGTTGTGCTGGTCGGTGTCAATCAGCAGGCTGAAGAACGGGTTATACACTATGGGGTGATACAGGGCCTGCTGCTCGTGGGACAATCCCACCGACAAGCTGCTGACGGGACTGATATCCCACTGCGTTTTACTCGCCACACGCCAGCTGCGCACATTGTATTGATAATGCCCAAGCTGAGCGCCAGCCTCGCCCTGATAAGGGTCCTGATCAAACTCAGCACGGCTTAGTGCACCTGGCAGTTCCTGATCATTGTCGATATAGGTCAGATACAAGCGGGTGGAGATGTTATCACTGGCCTGCCAACCGCCATTGGCATACAGGCTTTGCCTGTTTTGTTGCTGATGGCCGCGAAAACCATCCCAATTGCGACTTTCCAAAGTGACCACCCCATCCAGATTACCACTCACCTTAGCCGCACTTAGCCGCCCTTGCCAAAGACCATGGCTGCCGCCGTTTATCACCAGTTGCAGTGGCCCTAAATCATGGGCCGTGGGGGAAATGAAATCAATCGCGCCGCCCAGCGTGCTGGCGCCGTAAGTCAGCGCATTGGCACCGCGTGCTACCACCGCATAACGGGTACTTAGCGGGTCAACGCTGCGATTGTGATTATTGCCGTCGGCGGCGGTGATGGGCAGGCCGTCCTGCAACAATTTGATGCCGTTGCCGTCATAGCTGGTGGCGTCCAGATTCGAGCCCCGGCTGGAAAAAAAACTGGAGTCGCCGGTGGAGCCGCTGGCCACCCACAGGCCAGGCACAAAACGCAGCATATCGGCCAGATTCGCCACATAACGCTGATAAAAGTCTTCGCTGTCGACAATGCTGACGCCGCCTGGCGTTAAGGCTTGCTCAGACTCAATATCCAGCTTGCTCTGGGCACCTTTCACCAATATGCGTTCGAGTAGCTGATTATGGTTATCAGGGTTGGCATCATCCGCATAGGCTTGTGGTACCAGGCATAGGGCAAGGCAGCTTGCCAGAAGGTTGCGCCGGGTGGTGAGCATTGTGTTTCCCTTGCTTGTCAGTGAGTTAGAAAACCTTACTGAAAAAAGCCATTAAGGGGGATGCGACAAAATGTCGCAGGTGGCCAATTTGGCCAGCTTTAAGGTGCGACAATATGCCGCATTGCCTGCAGCGCCGGAGTTTTTACAATATGCCGTATCATCCTGTTGATAGAAAACGGATTTCCAGATGCGTCATGTATTGAGATTACTGCTGACCCTGCCTTTTGCACTGCTGTCTGTCAGCGCCTTTACCCACAGTTATGCCAACAGCAAACTCAGCATTGACCATCCCTGGGCTCGGCCTACCCTGGCGGTCACCGGCACGGGGGCAGTGTATATGAATATCGATAATCCGTCCGAGCACGAAGAACGTTTAATGACTGCTACCGTAGCGGATAGTCTGGCGGAAACCGTTCAGATTCATCAAACCCTGATTCAAGACGATATGGCCTTGATGCGAGAAGCGCGAGAGGGCCTGATTATTCCTGCCAAGGGCAATCTACATTTAAGCCCAGGCGGTGCGCACATTATGCTGATTGGCCTGAAGACACCGTTGAAAGAGGGGGATACCTTTCCCCTGACCTTACACTTCGCACACAGCGGCCAACTGGAGGTTCAGGTGAAAGTGGAAGACAACCCCGGTGCCTCCACCATGCAGCATCATCACCATCACTGACAGTGAGTGAAAAATCGGTACACTGGTGAACAATTTCCATCCGCCGGGGCGACTTGCTGCTGAGTACGTCCTGGCGGACTTCTAACTAAATCGGATGTCACCGGATGCTGACCCAGTACTTGCAGACCAACCGCCACCTGCTTCAACTGATTAAACTCAGATATGGCTTTATCCTGCTGCAATTGCTGGCCATTTTATTAGCACAATACTGGTTTGGTTATGAATTACCCTATATCAGCCTGAAAATTGTGATAGCGGCTGAACTGGCAGTAAATATGATTCTGTACTTTTGCTATCGCGGCAATCGTAACGCTCATCCAGCAGAGTATCTGTTGCAGATCCTGCTGGATATCATGTTTTTGACCTTACTACTGTATTTTGCTGGCGGTGCTACCAATCCTTTTGTGTCCCTATTACTGTTGCCTGTCGCTATCGCTGCCGTAACCTTATCACGCGGTCTGCTAATGTTGGTCAGTATGTCTGCATTAACGGCCTATACTGCGCTACTGCTAAGTATCAGCCCCCACCAATTGCACAATATGGATATGCAACAACACTTCATTGGTATGTGGGTGAACTTTGTTTTATCAGCCTTAGTGGTGGTGCTTGTTGTCGCATCGCTCGCCAGGGCGATGCAACAACAAGAACGTTTCTTCGGTCAATTGCGCGAAGAGCAATTGAGGCAGGAACAATTGGTAGCTTTAGGTACCACAGCGACACAGTTTGCCCACCACATGGCCACACCACTGGCAACAGCCACTCTGCTTACCGAAGAATTACAGGAAGACATGCCCGATAAGCCCTTGTTGCTGCAACAGCTTGGTCAACAACTCCAACATTGCAGTCGTCACTTGCAAAGTTTTCGCGCTATCGCCGAGGAAGTAAAACAGAATAAAAAGCGTAATATTCCGGTGGCTCTACTATTTAAACAGTTGAAGGAGGAAGTACAGCTGAACTTTGCCAATATTCAGCCTCAGTATGATCTGATCGCAGAGCAAAATCAGGCTGTCCGTGCAGATACGACCTTGCTACCGGCACTACTAAACCTAATCCAGAACGCTGTGCAAGCCAGCCTAAAAAACCATCATCAACGCATACAGCTTAGTAGTCAGACAGATCAAGAGCACCTGACATTGCGTATCCGCGACTTTGGCAAAGGATTTCCAGCACAGAGTTTGCTTGCGCTGGGAGCCAGTCTGGTAGAAAGCGAGCACGGTTTGGGTATAGGTGTCATGCTCAGTCATGCCACCCTAGATCGACTGGGCGCGCAGTTGAGACTTTATAATCACAAGGAGGGAGGGGCAGTAGCCGAAGTCAGCATGAATCTGGTGCCAGCAGTATGAATACCTTGTTATTGATCGAAGACGAACAAAGCTTCGCCGATGTATTGCAGCGACGGTTGACCCGCCATGGTTACGAATGCCTGCATGCGTCGGATCTGACACAAGGCCTAAATTTGGCACATCAATACCATCCCAGTCATCTGGTACTGGATATGAAAGTGGGCATACAAAACAGTCTCAGCATTTTGCCTTCCTTGCGGCAAAGTTTACCTGAAGCCCGAATTATCCTGCTAACCGGCTACGCCAGTATCGCTACAGCCGTAGAAGCGATCAAAATAGGCGCTGATGACTATCTTGCCAAACCGGTGGACACCCAAGCCCTTATTCAAGCACTGAATGGAAAGGCCCCTGCGGTAGAGACCCTGCCGACCATGTCCACATCCCGACTGGAATGGGAGCATATTCAGCAGGTGATGATGCAAAACCAGGGTAACATCTCGGCAACGGCACGCCAGCTAGGTATGCACAGGCGTACGCTACAGCGCAAATTAGGCAAAAAGCCCAAGGGCGAATAACACCAAAATATCAGGCCGTTCTATGCCAAGGGAAGGCGAAAAATCAGGGTAAGGCGCTTAACATAGGTATCAACTGCCTGGCAGCGGCGCGGGCCACATCGGCAATATCCTGACGATCGGTATTGTCACCCACTTCATAGGTGACCGCATGCACACCGTAGGTATCGGCGATATACTGCTTAAACACCCCTCTGTCTTTGTTATGGCCAGGCTTGATATTGACCGGATAAGGTTTAATTACCTCGGCTAACTTAGCCAGCCAGTTATCCACCAAGTCTGGCGGCGTCAGGCCATAATCCGTTGGCATGGTGTAGAACACATCATGATGGGTGGAATGAAAATCCATCGCGAAGCGAATCTTGCCGCCGCTGGCGACAATCTTTTGCAGATATTGGTGTACGGCCTGGACTTCCGGCTGCTCACGGCTGAACCAATCACGGTTTAAGTCCACCCCACCGACATTGTGCCGCCAGTTTCCGGCATAAACGCCGTCCGGATTCATATTTGGCACCAAAAGCAGATTAAATCTCTTACGCAATTGAGCTGCCTCAGTGGATGCACCCAGCACCTCATCAACAAAATGGTCCATGGCCATGGCACCAGTAATTTCCGGCGGATGCTGGCGGCCTATAAAGACCAGCCAGTCGCGGCTGTCGGCATAAGAAACTAGCCCCTCTATGGGTTTACCTTGCACAGACTGACCCAACTGTATCAGCGCCAAGCCTTTTTCCTGCCACTGTTTTTGCCACTGCTGGTAATCATCGTTATCCAGAATTTCCTGGCCCGCCAACCACAAGGTGCCCTCGGGCAGAGTCAGTTTGATATGCATACTTTGGCCATCAATCTGATAATCCACGGGTTGCCAATGCTGTTTGTCCAAACTGATCTTAGGCAGATAGCGGGGTTTGCCGTGTTCAACCAACAGCTCCAGTTCGATATCTTGAGACTGGCTACTTACCAATTTCAGGGCATACCAAGGGCTGGGGTTAATCGGCAGATTTTCTGGCTTGAGGGTTAAACGGTAGCTATCTGGTGCCAATTGCTGACACTGATTGTAGCGCCCCATGGCAAAGTTCTTATGGATACTCAGCTTGTCAGACTGGCATTGGTCAGCAATAGCCAGATTGCTGACCAATGCCAGCAGTATTAGCGCATACTTCATGGGCACTCTCTTACTAAAATGGTTTCTGCCACCTTAGCCAAGAATGCCCCCCTGCGCTTATTCAATAAAATTGGCTACTCATACCCTAAAGCCATCCACTGCATTGGCTGTTATCCTGCCTTTGCCAAGCTATCATCAAACAGTGCTGCCAACTTACTACGCAATGCCTCTGGCGCATTAATGTTGAACTGCTTACGCAGGCAGACGATAACCTGTTCAGGTGTGGTCAGGGTTGTCACATCCAGCAACTCACCGCCCTGATAGCGTTTAAACTCGCGGTTGCGCAGGGTGTAACGATATTGGCCAGCGATCCTGGCCGCCACCAGATTGCGCACAAACACAGAGTCAGGGTGGGTGGACACATACCAGTTAAATACCTTGTAATCGGCATCCTGCTTAGGCTCCAGGTTGAATTGATAGAGGGTTTGCCAGCCACGGCTTTGCTCAAAGGCCAACTCGTAGTACCCCTGCTCTTCGGTGATTTTGTAATTACCATGCGCGGTAACCTGCACGTCGCGGCTATCCAAACGCAAAGGCACTGAAGGTGTAGTCACCCCAAAGCCCACGTCCACCAAGTACTTCACGTCTGACAAAGTCAAAATTAGCAACATATGCGAGGCCGGGGTTTGCACTTCCGGGGGCACTCCCCACCTGACCCTGGCGGCCAGCCCTATTACCTCAAAGCCAAGAGACATTAATACATCACGAAACAGCGCATTCTGCTCATAACAATAACCCCCTCGGCCTTCGACGACTAACTTGTTCATCACGCTGTCCGCAGATAGATCGACTGGCAGCGACATAAAGGCGTTGAGATTTTCAAACGGGATACTTTGCGTATGCCTGGCGACAAGGCCTGACAAGCTTGGTAAGTCCGCTGTCAGGGTTCCCTGATAGTCGATACGTTGTAAGTAGCGCGAAAGTCCAAGTTCAGTCATTGGGATACTCCTTTAGTTGATACCCCAACAGGCTAAAACCTCAACTTAAGCTGAGGTCAAGAGCAGGTTTACCTTATCAGCCACATATTCATCTTTGCTTACATCTTTACCAATAATCAAAAACGCCATTTTCTTATTAGAGGAATTCACTTATATGTCAAAATCTTAGTAGATACATTGGTCGCGCAGATGGCGCACTGAAAGTTCAAAAACTCGTCTGATTGCATAAATAGCAAGGTAGGCGCCATTGCTTACATACATTCCTGTATGTATATTCGCGAACCTATGCTGCCAAAAGTGTCAGTTAACTAAATTTGAGGTATCGAATATGCAGAGCAAACTAAGGTGGGTGCTGACTGGCATTGCGGCGGTCGCGATGGTGGGTTGTGAAAAGCCCCAGGCTCCAGGTATGGCACCTGGCGTGCCGGAAGTGGAAGTCGTTACCCTGGCACCTCAGGCAATAAACCTTTCCACAGAACTACCTGGACGTACCGTGGATTTCCGTCAGGCAGAGATCCGTCCACAGGTCAGCGGTATACTGCAAAAACGCCTGTTTGAAGAAGGCCAAATGGTTGAAGCGGGGCAGGTGCTGTATCAGATTGACCCCGCGCCCTATCAGGCCACACTCAGCAGTGCCGAAGCCACGTTAGCCAAGGCCAAAGCCGTGCTTCGTAATGCGCAATTAAAAGCCAAACGAATTAAAGAGCTGCTTGCCACTAAAGCAGTGAGCACACAGGACTACGATGATGCGTTGGCTGCCGAGTTGCAGGCAAAGGCCGAACTAGCCAGTGCCGAGGCGAGTTTGCTGAGCGCACAAATTAATCTCGACTACACCCAGATTAAGGCCCCTATCAGTGGGCAGATCGGCCGCTCCTCAGTAACCGAGGGCGCATTATTAACGGCCAACCAAGCACAGGGGCTGGCCACTATCCGCCAGTTAAACCCTATTTATGTGGATTTAACCCAATCCAGCACAGAGATACTTAAACTCAAACGCCAGTTGCAGCAAGGTGAGTTAACGGCAGTACCGGAAACCGCTGTCACGCTCAAACTTGATGACGGCAGTGTTTATCAGCATCAGGGCAAATTGCAGTTTTCTGAAGTAAACGTAGACCCCAGTACAGGCATGGTCACTATTCGCGCCGTATTCCCTAACGAGCATGGTGAGCTGCTGCCAGGAATGTTCGTTCGTGCTGAGGTTCAGTTGGGTGTAGAGCCACAGGGCTTGTTGATCCCACAAAAAGCACTCATCCGCACGCCCAAAGCGCAAGCCTCGGTCATGCTGGTCAATGGGCAAAACCAGGTTGAAGCCCGCATTATCGAGGTGAGCCGGGCCATCGGCCAATATTGGTTAGCCGAATCCGGTATTCAGGCTGGCGATAAAATTATTGTTTCGGGCTTGCAGAAAGTTCGCCCCGGCGCCCCCGTAAAAGTGCTTGAGCATGCAGTAACGCAGGGCGAAACGGCGAGCGCAGGAGAGTAATTAATGGCAAATTTCTTTATCAACAGGCCGATCTTTGCCTGGGTTATTGCCATCGTCATCATGCTGATGGGAATCCTCTCCATTAAGCAGTTGCCGGTGGAACAATACCCCAAGATCGCGCCGCCAGCGGTAACCATCAATGCCAGTTATCCTGGCGCGTCAGCTAAAACCGCCGAAGATGCCGTCACGCAGGTTATTGAGCAGTCTATGAATGGCCTGGACAACCTGATGTATATGTCTGCACAGAGCGATTCTGTGGGCAATGTTACTGTTACCCTGACCTTCGAGACCGGTACCGATCCGGATATTGCGCAAGTCCAAGTGCAGAACAAGCTACAGCGCGCTATTCCATTGCTTCCGCAGGAAGTGCAGCAACAAGGTGTATCCGTTGCTAAATCCAATGGTAGCTTCCTGATGGTCGTCGGATTTATCTCCGAAGACGGCAGCATGAAGCGCGATGACATCGCCGACTTCGTGGTATCCAACGTTAAAGATCCGGTCAGCCGGACCCCTGGGGTAGGAAACGTCACCGTTTTCGGCAGCCAATATGCTATGCGCGTCTGGCTGGATGCCAATAAGCTCAATCAATACAAGCTCACGCCCACCGATGTCACTGCAGCAATTCGGGTGCAGAACAATCAGGTGACGGCGGGTCAGTTGGGTGGCGCTCCGGCATTACCCGGCCAACAGTTTAACGCGGCTATACTGGCTCAGAGCCGTCTGAGCAGCCCAGAGGAATTCGGCAATATTTTGCTACGCGTCAATGCTGATGGTTCACAGGTGAAACTGCGGGATGTGGCAAAAATTGAACTGGGTGGTGAGAACTATTCAGTAATAGGTCGCTACAACGGCATGGAAGCGACGGGTATCGCCATCGAAATGGCGACTGGTGCCAATGCGCTGGATACCGCAGAGGCCGTTAAGGCCAGTCTTGAGCAACTTAAGCCTTATTTCCCCAATGGGCTTAAAATCGAGATCCCCTATGACACCACGCCGTTCGTAGAAATCTCCATCAGCTCAGTGGTACAGACACTCTTTGAAGCCATCATCCTGGTTTTCGTAGTGATGTATTTGTTCCTGCAAAATCTGCGCGCTACCTTGATCCCGACCCTGGCCGTCCCCGTGGTATTGCTCGGAACCTTCGCCATTATGACGGCACTGGGATTCTCAATTAATACTTTGACTATGTTTGGCATGGTGTTGGCCATTGGCCTGTTGGTAGATGACGCCATAGTCGTAGTGGAGAACGTTGAGCGGGTAATGAGTGAAGAAGGCTTGTCACCTATTGAAGCCACACGTAAGTCCATGGGCCAGATCACCGGCGCCCTGATCGGTATCGGTCTGGTGCTTTCCGCGGTCTTTGTACCTATGGCCTTTATGGGCGGCGCAACCGGGGTTATTTATCAGCAGTTCTCCATCACTATCGTATCGGCCATGGCACTATCGGTGTTGGTGGCATTGATTTTCACACCAGCACTCTGCGCCACTATGTTAAAGCCAATTAAAAGCGACCATCATGCCAAAGGCGGTTTCTTCGGTGCTTTTAACCGCGGCTTTGATCGCTCCAACCAAAGTTACCAACGCATGGTAGGAGGAATGCTAAACCGTCCGACCCGTTCCATGCTGGTATACGCCGCCATCGTAGTAATTATGGGTGTGATGTTTATGCGCCTGCCGTCGTCTTTCCTGCCGGAAGAAGACCAGGGTATTTTCCTGACGATGGTGCAATTGCCGACCGGCGCCAGCCAGGAAAGAACTGAAGAGGTCATGAAAAAGGTTGCTGATTACTATCGTGAAGAGTCCTCTGTGCGTTCGGTATTTACCGTCTCCGGCTTCAGCTTTGCTGGTCGGGGTCAAAACGTGGGCTTGGCTTTCGTGCGTTTAAACGATTGGGATGAACGAGATAGCAGTCAGAGTGTGCAAGCCACTATTGGCCGGGCGATGGGGTATTTCTCGACTATCAAGGAAGCACAGATCTTTGCCTTTAACCTACCGCCCATTGTGGAACTAGGCAGAGCCAGCGGCTTCAGCTTATTCCTGCAGGATCGTGGTGCCCTTGGTCATGAAGCCTTGTTGCAAGCCAGAAATCAACTTCTGGGGATGGCTGCACAGCAATCCGATTTGGTTGCCGTGCGTCCCAACGGTATGGAAGATGCGCCACAATTACAGATTGATGTCGACCAACTCAAGGCTCAGGCACTGGGTATTTCACTGTCAGAAGTAAACCAGACCTTGTCCATCGGCTGGGGCTCGACCTATGTCAATGACTTTGTAGACCGTGGGCGGGTGAAAAAGGTCTATGTGCAGGCTGATGCTCAGTTCAGGATGACACCGGAAGACCTTCAGCATTGGTACGTGCGTAACAATCAGGGGGAGATGGTGTCCTTCTCATCCTTTGCTACCAGCCGCTGGGTTTATGGCCCACAACGCCTTGAGCGTTACAACGGGGTATCCGCCATGGAGATTCAAGGGCAAGCAGCACCAGGATTCAGCTCAGGTGATGCTATGGCGACAATGGAGCAGCTTATTGGTGAATTACCCAGAGGCATAGACTTCGAGTGGACTGCCACCTCTTATCAGGAAAAACTATCTGGCTCTCAGGCTCCCGCCCTGTATGCGTTGTCCGTATTAGTGGTATTCCTGTGTCTGGCTGCACTGTATGAAAGTTGGGCTATTCCTTTCTCTGTCATTCTGGTGGTGCCACTGGGCATTATCGGGGCGTTGAGTGCCGCATTTCTGATGGGCCTGCAAAATGACGTGTACTTCCAGGTGGGTCTGTTGACCACTATGGGACTGGCTTCCAAAAACGCTATCTTAATTGTGGAGTTTGCTCGGGAGCTGCAAGGTCAGGGGATGGCGTTGATGAAGGCGGTACTGGAAGCAGTGCGCTTGCGTCTGCGCCCCATCATCATGACTTCGCTGGCCTTCTCGCTGGGTGTACTGCCCCTTGCGATCAGCAGTGGCGCGGGTTCTGCCAGCCGCAATGCGATAGGTATTGGGGTACTGGGAGGCATGCTGTCGGCCACCTTCCTGGCCATCTTCCTGGTACCAGTATTCTATCTGGTAGTGCAGAAACTCTTCGTTAAACAGCGAACCTAGTAAAAAAGCCGGACTTAGTCCGGCTTTTTTAATCCTAGCAATAATCCGTCAATCAGTTCTGCGGCATGGTTTGCCAAGTCGCACTGCTCCGGGTGCAACAAATACTTGGCTATCAGCCCCCCCAGATAAGCGTTTAAAGCACTGGCTGCCAAGGCCGGCGTTATGGCTGGGTTTAACAAACCTGCCTGGGCTGCTCGACTAAACGCTCGCTGCATAGTGTCATGCACTTCGTTGTTCAGATGTTCTTGCTGACGTACGGCCGGGTTAAGCTCGTCGATGTATTCACAGCGATGAAAGACTATGGTGAGTACCCGACGATGCTGCTCACTCTGCCCAACAATTTCCAGAGAGCGAATCATCACATCGCGAATACGCAAAAAAGGATCGGTCTCGGTGGAATGGTCGAGTTCGGAAAGCATTTGCCTGAAGGGCAGCCGGATACGCTCCAGCATGGCATTAAACAAATCTGCTTTGTCGGTAAAATGCCAGTAGATAGCACCGCGGGTTACGCCGGCAGCCCTAGCGATTTTCTCCAGCGTGGTACGTGATACACCCTGTTCATAAAATAGCTGCTCCGCTGCATTGAGGATTGTGCAACGGGTTGCCTCGGCATCGGCCTTGGTTCGCCTTACCATACGACTGGTCTCTGTATTATTCTTGTTTTGTGCCCTGAATAATACCATAGCCAAGCGCCGAAAAGGCAAATGCCGGGCTAATCCTTGACCTGAATCAGCCCTTTGCTTGTTGACGCTTCCAGTCATCGGTAAGCAGGCCAGCATAGCCCCAATCCTGTTCCTCAATTTCCTGAATAACTATATGGGTATGTTCCGGCTTTTTACCCAGCACTCGGGTCAAGGACTCGGTGAAGTCCTTAACCAACTCGGCTTTTTGCTCGCGGGTAGCGCCCTTTGTAATCTGTAGGTTAACGTAAGGCATTACGGCATCTCCAAAGGGACGGCTTACGCCAACCCTTCATCTGTATCAACATGTTCAGCCTTATGGCGTTCGGCGATTTCATCTGACAACGCCTGACGACTACGTTTTTCGGTCAGCTTGCGCTCGGTTAACCAGAAGAAAAACAGGGGCAGGAAGAACACAGCCAGGAAGGTTGCCGCCAGCATACCGCCCATTACCCCGGTCCCTACACTGTGCCGGGCACCGGCACCGGCGCCTGAACTGAATGCCAACGGCACTACGCCGAGAATAAAGGCCAGCGAGGTCATGATGATAGGTCTGAATCGCAAACGAGCCGCCTCCAGTGCGGCCGTCGCCGCACTCCAGCCCTGCTGATTTTTCATCAACGCATATTCGACAATCAAAATGGCGTTTTTACCCGCCAAACCTAACAACGTGACCAAACCAATCTGGAAATACACGTCATTGGTCAAACCTGCCACCCATACCGCTACCAACGCACCAAAGGTACCAAAGGGCAGGGCCAGCATCACCGACAAAGGCAGTGACCAACGCTCATAAAGTGCAGCTAATATCAGGAATACCATGATAGCCGCCATACCCAGCGCCAATCCTGTGGTACCTGAACTGCGCTTCTCCTGGAAGGCAGACCCCGTCCAATCGTAGCTGATGTCCGGTGGCAATACCTGGGCGGCAATACGCTCAATCTCAGCAATGGCCTGGCCTGAACTGTAACCAGGAGCAGGGTTACCCATAAGTTTCACCGCTGGTAGGTTGTTGTAGCGATCTAAACTGTCAGGACCGGTGCTGTACTCGATATTCGCAAAGGCCGAGATGGGTACCATTTCCCCTTTGCTGCTGCGTACATAGATGCGCCCAATGTCATCTGGTGACATACGAAAATCAGCATCAGCAGACATCAATACCTGCCAGGCCCGGCCAAACTTATTAAAGTCATTAACGTAATAGGTGCCCAGGGTACCCGCCAGGGCATTAAAGGCACCATCAATAGGCACACCCATAGCGTGAGCCTGCTCACGGTCCACATCAATCTTTAGCTGAGGCGTGTTCGGCCGCCATAGGGTTTGCACACCCGCCAAAATCGGGCTTTGCTGGGCAGCTCCCTGCATGGCTTGCATGGCCTGTACCAGTTTCTCTGTGCCACCATCCCCACGGTTTTGCAGATAGAATTCAAAACCACCGGTATTACTCAAGCCAAAGATAGGCGGCGGGTTAAAGGCCAACACCAAGGCTTCCTTGATATGTGCGGTTTTCATAAACAGCTCGTTTACCAATTCCGGGGTAGTGATGTCGCGCTCATCCCAGTGCTTCTGAGTGACGAAAATTGTCGCCGCACTGTTTTTGTAACCACCACCAATAAAGTCAAAACCGGTAAAGGCCACCACGTTGCTGTTGGCGGGGTTTGACTGAATAGCGGCAAGCACCTCGGCAACCACTTCCTCGGTGCGCTCCAACGAAGCCCCATCCGGCAGGAAAATAGCTGAGATATAAAAACCTTGATCTTCATCGGGGATCAGAGAGCCTGGTGTGGCTTTCCACATGCCGCCGGTGATCGCTATCATGCCCACCACCAGCGTCAGGCCAAGCAAGCCACGACGCAGGAAGAAGCTCACCGCGCCTACGTAATTGTGAGTTACCCGATGAAACCAGTTATTAAACCACTGGAAGAATCCTGCGGTCTTTTTATGTTCGGCACGCAGGATCAACACACACAGCGCGGGCGTCATGGTCAGTGCCACCACACCAGATAAAGACACCGAGATAGAGATAGTAATGGCAAACTGACGGAACAACTCACCGGTCAAACCGCCAAGGAAAGCAATAGGGACAAATACGCTGCAAAGTACCAAAACGATAGCCACCACCGGCCCGCTTACTTCATGCATGGCCTTAATAGCCGCATCCCTGGCATTGAGGTGCTCTTCGTGCATGATACGTTCAACGTTCTCCAATACCACGATGGCATCGTCCACCACTATGCCTATAGACAACACCATACCGAACAGAGTCAGGGTATTGATGGAGTAACCCAGCATATACAAACCGGCAAAGGTGCCTAATAACGACACCGGCACCGCCAGCGTAGGAATCAAGGTGGCCCGCCAGTTTTGCAGGAACAGGAAGACGACCAGGAACACCAGAATCATGGCTTCCACTAAGGTCTTTAGCACCTCCCGAATCGACACTTCGACAAAACGGGTCGTGTCGTAGGGAACAGCATGCTCTAACCCAGCCGGGAAACGACTTTTCAGTGCAGCAACAGTTTCGTTAACTTCTTTAGCAACATCCAACGCATTGGCGCCGGGTTGCAGGAAGATCCCCACCAGCACAGCGTCTTTACCGTTAATACGACCGGCAAAGTCATAATCTTTCGAACCCAGTTCAACCCGCGCCACATCTTTAAGACGCAAGGCACTGCCATCAGGGTTTGAGCGAATCAAAATCTGTTCAAACTCTTCTGACGAACTTAAACGCCCCTGTGCTGTGACACTGTATACCAATTCTTGTGGGGAACTGGATGTTGGCGTAGAGCCAATGCGACCCGCTGCATATTGCGAGTTCTGCTCGCGAATAGCCCCGGCGATTTCCTCAACCGTCACCCCTAACTGACTCATTACATCCGGACGCAACCAAATACGCATGGCGTAGTCTTTTGCACCAAATATCTGCACATTGGTGGTACCCGGAATACGCTTAATTTGGTCAAGCACATTCAGGGTCACATAGTTGGAAGTCCACAGAGAATCGCGGCTGCTATCCGGTGAGTAAAACGCATGTACCTGCAGGAAACTGGACGAGCCTTTCTCTACCACTACACCCTGACGGCGGGTTTCTTCCGGCAACCTGGCTTCTACCTGCTTGATACGGTTGTTTACGTTGACCGCAGCTTGATCCGGGTCGGTGCCAATCTCAAAGGTCACCATAATAGTAGTGACACCTGAGCTAGTGGACGTTGAGGACATATACATCATGCCTTCCACACCGGTAATGGCGTTCTCGATAGGGGTCGCCACAGTCTGCTCAAGCACTTCTGCCGAGGCACCAGGATAAACCGCCATCACCTGCACTACCGGCGGTGAAATTTCCGGGTATTGAGCGATCGGCAAGCTGCGCATGGCGGCCAATCCTGCCAAGACCACAAAAATAGAAATAACGAAGGCGAAAATTGGCCTGTCGATAAAGTAACGAGAAAACATGCTAACTCCCTGTTACTGAGCAGAAGATGATGACTGTCCCGCCAACACCACCGGCATACCCGGGAAGAAGATATGTGCCATACCCTCAACGATCACTTGGTCACCGCTTTTCAACCCTTTATGAATGACCCAGCCATTCTCAATGCCCTGAGGCGTCTCCAAGCGCACCCACTCACCCACTTCAACCGGAGCTGGCTGGGCGATATTGCCTTGTTCGCCTTTGGCAAACAGGTACACATATTTACCTGTGCCACTGTCTAGCACGGCTCGCTGCGGTACCACAAAGGTGTTGTCGCGGCTGGCACCTTCCAACACCACACGGACAAACTGTCCGGGCCGCAATTTAAAGTCAGGGTTAGGTACAATCGCCTGTAACTCAGAAGTGCCTGTCATGGTATTGATGCGCACATCACGGAAATTCACTTCACCTATGTGCTCATAAAACGAGCCGTCTTGCAGTTTGATTCTTGTCTGCCAATGACCCTCTTTTGGCAGAGTTAACTTGCCACTTTCTACATCCTTGCGCATACCAAGCTGTTCACGTTCGGACAAGCCGAAACGAATTCGTATAGGATCAAGTTGGGTAATTTGTGTCAGTAGTACATCAGGCCCTGGCACATAAGTTCCTTCAGAGACCTGCTCACGACCAGCGATACCTGTCACCGGCGATTCCACTTTGGCGTACTCCAGATTTAAGCGGGCATCCTGTAGCCTGGCTTCTGCGGCCTTGACATCAGCCATGGCAATCTCTTCGGCCGAAATAGCATTGTCCAAATCCTGCTGCGAGACACTGTTTTGCTTACGCAGCGGTGTCAGACGCTTTACGTCACGACGAGCACTTTCCAATCGGGCCTTTGCTGCCAGCAAATCCGCCTGAGTACGGGCTACTTCTACTTCGAAAGGTTTCAGGTCAAGTGTAAACAGTGACTGCCCCTGTTCCACTTTGTCGCCTTCTTCAAAGTTACGTGACTCCAGAATGCCGGCAACCCTGGCGCGAATTTCCACTTCTTTGGAACCAGATAACGTGGCGGGTAACTCAATAGCAAAAGGTACGGTCTGCGCTTTCATCGTAAGCACTTCAACAGATGCGGGATGCATCCCACCCATCCCATCTGCGGCTGGTGGTTGCTGGCCGCAAGCAACAAGCAAAGTAGCCAAAGAGACTACCGCCAGTTTAGCGTGCAGAGAAAAATTCCTTTTGTATTTACCCATAGGAGCACCGATAGTAGAGAGGCTGAAGCGAATAACCTTAATTTGCTTAAGGCCATGTGATAATAACAACTGAGATAATAACTTGGATAAAGTACACGATCTCGTATACTTTAGCTACGGCTTTATTCGTTTCAAAATGTATCGGCAACTGCTGACCGAGGAGTTAAGTTTGGGTCGAAGTGATGAGAAGCACAATGATATTTTATGTGCTGCTATCCGGGAGTTCTGTGAGAAGGGCATGATGGCAACCACTATGGAGGCTATTGCCAGCCGTGCCTGTGTGTCCAAACGTACCTTGTATAAACACTATCCATGCAAGGAAGACCTGCTGGACGCCGTAGTCAGTCTGTTGCTGGAACGTGTCGAGCCTCTGCAAAAAATGACCTTTGATCCGCAGCGCCCTATCGCCGAGCAACTTAAGGAACTCAGTCAGAAAGTGCTATCGCTGGTATGCGACGAGCACTACCTGCGTTTGAGTAAAATTGTCATTATTGAGTCGATGCGCTCAGAAAAAGAAGCGCTCCGCTTAAATCAGAAGTTCAGTGATTGTGAACAAGACATGCACAACTGGTTTATTCAGGCCAGCAAAGCAGGCGCGCTCGGACAATTGGAACCTGGCTTGGCGGCAGCCATGTTCTATGGAGCGATTAAAGAAATGGCTTTCTGGGATCAAGCTATATGCTGGAAGCCGTTGTTAAATGAACAAGAAGCAAGAAAGTTGATGGAACAAACCTGTCGTTTTTTCCTTACCGCGATTCAATCCAAGTGCTAGTCAAAGCTAGTTCTCCCGATCTCAGAGCATAAGTAGAGCAAGGTAGCCCCGTATACAAAGGGATTTTTGTCTTTGTTAACGCAATAGTACAGTTGGAAATGCTCCATCTTCGCGCGGCTGGAGAGCATGTCCATAATGTAGTCTTTTTGATAGTCATTCATTGCCGCAATATTTGGCCGCACCCGATCACGCAATGCAGCTAATTCCTGACGTTCTGCAGTCTGTGCAATTTCCGTCATCCAGTTCGACAAACTTTGTTGAATATCCCCTAGCCAGTACTGCACAAAAGACGAGCGTAATACCACCACCAGTAAGGCAATTTCCAAAATGATAATAAAGGTACGTTTCATTGTGCTACATCAATAGTCAAGTACGGTGAAAATCATACCTTATAGACTGGCAAAGTCCCATATGACTTGCTTATCTGCCGGGATAACTAGCAATAAGTATTCATTACTATGCTTAAATTTAATTTAGCGAATCAAGCGATACAATGTGTCAAAAATTCGGGAGGTTCACCGGAGTAACCATCCAACCCCTTGTCATTTAACGTTATTTTAACAAATGTCAGGAGAAATCTGGTTTATTCTGAGGTAGACGACCTTGCAGCCAGCTAAATTAAACTTATAATTTTCAGAAATTTTTGAAACTTCAAAAACAAACAAAAATAGCTGAGTAGCGATGAGCTAATATGCTTTACAGGCATTCAGGTCGCGCTATTGTAAATAAAATAAGGGAACAGCTAGATTCCTCAATGTGCATTACCAGAGACCAGGACCCATGAGTGAACGAATCCCAGTAAAAGATGTAACTCCCGTACAGATTCATCGGCCAGCAGAGCAGGAAAGTCCGGATGCTTCGCGCAAACGCATTTATGTGCGAGCCGTACAAGGCCCTCTGGAAACCTTCCGACGCTATTTTGGCTTTTTCTTTCTGGCCATATTTGTGCTTTTGCCTTGGATTCAATATGACGGACATCAGGCTATCCTGTTGGATATTGGCGAACAGCGCTTCACCATTTTCGCCCTGACGCTCTGGCCACAAGATCTCACCATACTTGCCTGGATTTTTATTATTGGAGCCTTTGCGCTGTTTTTCGTCACCACCTTTGCCGGTCGGGTTTGGTGTGGTTTTCTATGCCCTCAAACCACCTGGACTTATATGTACGTCTGGTTTGAAGAGAAGATTGAAGGTAGCAGGCACCAACGCATGAAGTTGGATGCCCGGCCCATGGACTTTGATAAATTTTGGCGCAAAGGCCTTAAACATCTGTGTTGGTTGATTATCGCCGTGCTGACCTCACTCACTTTCGTAGGTTATTTCACCCCAATAGACAGCTTGTTCATCGACTTCTTCACACTGCAAAACAGCTTCTGGATCGGTTTGTGGGTATGGCTTTTCGCTTTCTGTACTTATGGTAACGCTGGTTGGATGCGCGAAATCATGTGTACCCATATCTGCCCTTATGCCCGCTTCCAGTCAGTCATGTTCGATAAAGACACTTTTACCGTGACCTATGATGAAAGGCGCGGCGAAAAGCGTGGACCGCGGGGCCGTAAAGTTAGTCGAGAAGCCTTGGCTGCTGATGGCGTAGGTGACTGCATCGATTGCAGCCTATGTGTTCAGGTTTGCCCAACAGGCATAGACATTCGTAACGGCCTGCAATACGAATGTATTAACTGTGGCGCCTGTGTTGACGCCTGTAACGGCGTCATGGATAAAATGGGTTACCCCAAGGGGCTTATCAGTTATACCACCGAACATAAGATGAAAGGCGGACATACCCATATTGTGCGTCCCAAATTGGTGGGATACGCCGTGGTATTAATGGTCATGATAGGCTTCCTGGCACTGGATTTATTTACCCGGATACCTTTGGATGTAGATATTATTCGTGACCGTAACCAGCTTTACCGTGAGACCAATGATGGGCTGGTGGAAAACGTATATACTCTGAAAATCCTGAACAAATCCCAGCATGATGCTCGCTATATTTTGTCGGTAGAGGGCTTGGATGGGCATCGACTGACAGGTAACCGGGAGTTTCTGGTACATGGCGGTGAGGTTTATGTCGAGCCTATCAGCGTCGCCATCGACCCATACAAGCTCGAAAGTAGCATTGTTGAAATTCGCATTAAGGTACAATCTCTGGACAATGAAGAAGTGAGTGTGGTCGCACCGACCAAATTCTTGTACCGATAGGAACCTAATGTCCGATTTCAGCTTCCATAGTCTGACCCCGGATCTGATCCTGGATGCCATTGAAAGCACTGGCATCCGGGTGGATTCAGGCCTGCTGGCCCTGAACAGCTACGAGAACCGCGTCTACCAGTTCATGGATGAACAGCGCAAACGCTATGTCGTTAAGTTTTACCGCCCCAACCGTTGGACAACGGCGCAAGTTCAGGAAGAGCATGACTTTGCGGAAGAATTGCTGGAACAGGAAATCCCTGTCGCCGCGCCGCTTAAATTAAACGGCCAGACTCTGCACCAATATGAGGGTTACAGCTTTGCCTTGTTTGCTTCTGTGGGCGGACGGCAGTTTGAAGTAGACAATCTCGATCAACTGGAATGGATGGGGCGCTTTATTGGCCGTTTGCATGGGGTTTCGAAAACGCGTCCCTTTACTTCACGCCCCGGTATCGACACACAGAGCTTCCTGTTTGAACCCCGCAAAGAACTGCAACATAGCAACCTGGTGCCGGAGTCACTGAAAACCCCGTTGTTCACTATTATGGATATGGTGATAGACAAGGCTGCCGGTCTTTATCGTCCTGGTAACCAGATCCGTCTGCACGGTGATTGCCACCCTGGCAATATTCTGTGGCGTGACGGACCTACTTTTGTGGATCTGGACGATTGCAGAATGGGTCCAGCCATTCAGGATCTGTGGATGATGCTATCAGGGGATCGTGCTCAGCAATTGCTGCAACTGGATACGCTGGTGGGTGCCTACGAAGAGTTCAGTGATTTCGACCATAAGCAACTGGTGTTGATTGAGCCGTTGCGCGCCATGCGTATGGTGCACTATATGGCCTGGTTGAGTCGTCGCTGGGAGGACCCAGCCTTCCCTCAGGCTTTCCCCTGGTTTGCCACCGACAAATACTGGGAGCAGCAGGTATTAGCACTGAAGGAACAATACTCAGCCTTGCAAGAGTCCCCATTGTCACTGCTTCCCTGAGGGAGGTTGCTACTTTTGTGCCCATAAGACCAGTTGAATCCAACTGGTTTTTTTATAGCTTTACTTTATAATCCCGCTCGATTGAGGTGCCTTCTGTAATAACAAAAGGTGAAACGGGAAGTCATCTGACGCTGCCCCCGCAACGGTACGCAAGTATCAGAATCATCATGCCACTGTAGGATTTTACTATGGGAAGGCGATTCTGCTGCCACTTTGGCACTTGCCAGCCCGGAGACCGGCCTTAATCCAATCAACGGCGCAAGGGACTGGATTTGAAAAGATCCATACTCAGACAAGCCCATTGCCGCCACCAGGAAACCAGCGCTCGGGTGGAGCGCCAACCTAGGTACAAAACTATGCAATTCAAACACACAACTTTAGGGTTGGCGGTGTTCGCCAGCCTGTTCGGCACTTCTGCAGCTATCGCGCAGGACGATATTGAAACCATCAGCGTGATTGGCGCGCGCCAGCCCATTGAACTGTCACGTTTAAGCGCGTCGGTTTCCGTTATTGACCGCGCAGAAATTGAAAACTCCGGGGCTCTCAATCTAGCAGATATACTCCGCAGTCAAGCAGGTATCAGCATCTCCCAATCCGGCGCAAAGGGCACGGAAACTCGTGTAAGACTGCGAGGCAGTGAATCTAACCACATATTGGTATTGGTTGATGGCGTTGAGATTAATAACCTTAGCGACGGAGCCGTGGACTTTGCCCACGTCAATCTGGATAACGTTGAACGAATCGAGCTCTTACGCGGCCCTCAGAGTGCTTTATGGGGTAGCGGCGCGGTAGCAGGCGTACTAAACATTACGACGCGCCAGGGCACAGAGCAGACTCGTGGCGGTGCGCGAATTGAAGTAGGTGAGGACAGCAGCGCCAAACTCGCAGCAAATGTAAGTGGTGCAGCAGACGCCTTTAACTACGCTCTGTCTGTCAGCCACTTCTCTACCGACGGTCAAAACATCTCTGCTCAAGGCAATGAGCGCGATGGATACCGCAACAACGAATTTAATACCCAGCTAGGTTACAAACTGTCAGAGCAGGTAAGAGTGACAGCGAATTTACGCTATGTAGATTCCTACAACGAGTATGACGCGGGTGGAGCTGATGCTGAACTCTATACACATGGTCGTTTTGCCAGCGGCAAATTGGGTTGGTATTACACAGCGGTAGATACTCGCTGGCAACATGAAGCCGGATATCAGTTCAGCCGCAGCGAAACCGTTAGCAATCTGACGAGTGAGGCCGATAGCAATAAGCAACGCTGGTATTGGCAAAGTGCTCTGAACTACAGCCAGGCTGGTCGTATTGCAATGGCGTTAGAACATGTAGATGAAGAATTTACTCAAATTGGTTTAGCGAGTGTTTGGGGGGACCCCAACCAGACACAGGAAAACCAAACCCAGTCCGCGGTGTTAGATGTAGTTCATGAAGTTCTAGAGGGTCTGAGCCTTACTGCCAACAGCCGCTATGATAGTAATGATGAGTTCGATGATGCACTAACCTTCCGCTTAGGTGGGAGTTATTTGTTAGATGGCGGGCATAAGATCTATATCAGTCATGGTAAAGCTGTAAAAAATCCCACATTGGTTGAACGCTTCGGTTACTTCCCAGCAGACTTTCTTGGTAACCCTGCACTTGAACCAGAGAAGAGCATTAGTACGGAGCTCGGAGGCCAGTATCAGATAAACGCCGACTGGTTCACCGAACTTAACTTGTACTTCACGGATCTAGAAAACGAAATTAACGGTTCGTTTTTTGACTTAGCGAATGGACGCTATACAGCTATAAACGTGGCTGAGAATAGTAAGCGCAGAGGAGCCGAATGGCAGCTTAAAGGAACAATTGGTGAGCTTAAGGTAGACCTTAACTACAGTTATCTTGATGCGAAAGAGAAAGTTAAAAAAACCGATCCTCCTCGGGTTGAAGAACAAACAGAAGTTCGCCGTCCTCGCCATCAAGCCAATTTAACACTAAGTCAGGACTTTTTTGAGCAAAAAGCTAATGCGTATATACAGCTACAGTATCAAGGAACAAGAGAAGATACCTTCTTTGGCACCTATCCTTATGCTCAACTAAAGCTCAATGCTGTAACCTTAGTGAATGCTGCCGTAAGCTTTAAACCAGACCAACATTGGACCTTCGCGTTGCGCGCTGAAAACCTCTTTGACCACGACTATGAAGAGGTAATAGGTTACCAGCGCCAGGGGCGCACGGCTTACATCAGTGCTGGCTATCAGTTCTAACTAGCAGGGGCGGCAACGCCCCCTTTTTTGTCAGTCTTAAACCACCTCCTATGGAGGTGGTGATCGTCCAGTCGGGGCTATGCCCGTAAAGCGCCCATGCTAGATACTGACTTTTGTTTGTTACCAGCAAATAAAAGGAGTAAATAGCATGAGC
>NZ_JAFKCS010000190.1 GCF_017255015.1 Bowmanella yangjiangensis
TGACGAGCAGCAGGCCGCGTGCTGAATCCTTCATCCGTGTGTCCTCGACGTGTCGCTGGCGGGCATTCCGTTCTTGCCTGGCGCGGCCTCGATGAGGTGCACGCCAGATGCTGCGCCGATGATGGCCTCGGTGCGCCGTCAGGACCTGTCCAGAAGCGTCTCGGGTGCTGCGCTTAGCGACCTGGCGGCAGCAATGGAGACGGACATTCGTCCATGCTGCCCGCTCGGCTACTGCGTGGGCTGGGCGACGATGCCGCGCTGGCGGTTGTACGCCTGCCACTGCGCCAGCAACCAGCCGCCCTGACCGCTGAAGCGCTCGCTCGAACGTGTGCAGGCGCTGATCCGCTCCAGGCGGAAGTGCCGGAAGTCGTTGCGCAGCTCGCACCAGGCGGCGAGCATCTGAAAACCGTCGAAATAGCCCAGGGCAATCGGCCGCAAGGTGCGTCGGCTCAGCGTGCCCGCTTCGTCCGTGTAGTCGATCAGCACCTTGCATTCATCGCCAATGGCCTCACGCAGGGCACGTGCCGTGGCGCCGTCATCGCTCGTGGAAGGGGCGGGCCCGGCAAACAGCGGGGTCTTCTCCAGCTGTGCCTGTGCCTCGGCGCCAAGCACCGCACGCAGCTTGCCCTGTACGTTCTGCGCCGCCTGGCGCAGCGCCGGATCCGTCCGGCGCTCGACCCAGCGCAGGCCGAGCAGCAACGCCGCCAGCTCTTCCTGGGTGAACATCAGCGTTGGCAGCAGATAACCCGGCTTCAGCAGGTAGCCGATGCCCGGCTCGCCGTGAATATCGGCGCCCTGGCCCTGCAGGGTGGCGATGTCCCGGTACAGCGTGCGCAGGCTAACGCCCAGCTCAGCGGCGAGCGTCTGGCCGCTGACGGGAAGGCGGTGGCTGCGCAGGATCTGCAGGAGCTTCAACAATCGTTCGGTGCGTGTCATCGCGCCATGCTGACAGGAACTGTCAGTAGGGTCGACTAACGTGACCCTCCCATTGTCAGGAGGTCCACCATGAACCGTCCCAATCTGCTTGTCCTCTACGTTGCCGACCCACTGCGCAGCAGCGCCTTCTACCGGCAACTGCTGCAGCAGGCGCCCAGCAGCGAGTTTCCCAGTTACGTGTCCTTCGCGCTGAACGAGCAGCTGCACCTGGGACTGTGGTCGGAGCAGGCGGACAATTTCCAGTCCTCCGGCAGCGGCCATCGCAGCGAGTTCGGCTACCTGGTCGAGCGGGAGGCGGATGTCGAAATGCTCTACGCGCGCTGGCGGGCGCTGGGCGTGGAGATCGAGCAGCCATTGGCCCGTGCGGTGTTCGGGCCGACCTTCGTCGCGCTCGACCCGGACGGTCACCGGCTGCGCGTGTGCATGCGCGATGCCAGCTGAGCGCCGCTGTCGATGGCGCTCGGCGCCTGATGCAGCCCCGCGCCCGGCGTGGGGCTGCGCCTCAATGCAGCGCGCGTGAAGGCAGGCGCTCGTCGACCAGTCGTTGCGCCTGCAGGGCGAGGCTGTCGAGGTGCGCATCGCG
>NZ_JAFKCS010000191.1 GCF_017255015.1 Bowmanella yangjiangensis
GCAGATTGCCGCCATAGGCCTGCTGTATCCGGCGACTGATGGCCACTGGGTCAACGCTTCTGGCCCGGATCTGCCCGAGGGCTACTTCCTTTCAGGTGAGCACCTGGTCTGGTTCTGGCAGCACTACCTGCAGACACCCGCACAGGCAACCGATCCGCTGGCTTCTCCGTTGTTGGCCGAGGACCTGCATCGGCTGCCGCCAACCACGTTGTGGATTGCAGAGTACGATCTTCTGCGCGATGAAGAAGAAGCCTTTGCCGTGCGATTGAGCGAGGCCGGGGTAAAGATACGCAGTAAATGCTGCGAGGGCATGATCCATGGATTCGCCAGCATGGCCCCCCTCTCGGACCGCGCAGCTGCCGAGCTGGAGGAGTTTGCTGCAGAACTGCGTCAGGCCCTGAGCTGAGGCACCCGCCGATGCGGTTTGACAGTGTGCAGCACCTGCTGAAGATGCTGCGCAGCGGCGGTATGGTGGTCATCACCGATGACGAGCAGGATGGCGAAGGCTCTCTGTTGATGGCCGCCGAACGCACCGACGCTGAAGCAGTCAACTTCATGGCCATGCATGCCCGTGGGTTGATTTGCCTGGGGCTGAGCGAGGCGCATTGCAAGCGTCTGGGGCTGAGCCTGATGGTGCCCCATTCGCGGGCCACGCATGGCGTAGGTTTTACCTGCTCGATCGAAGCGCGTGAAGGTGTGAGCACTGGTATCTCGGTCGCCGACCGCGCGCACTCTATCCAGGTAGCGGTTGACCCGGGCAGCGTCGCAGCCGATATCGTCCAGCCTGGGCGGTGTTCCCCGTACAGGCGCTGTCCGGCGGGGTGATGCAGCGCGCCGGCCATGCCGAAGCGGCGTGCGACCTGGCGCGGCTGGCTGGTTTTCAGCCAGCCGCGACGCTGGTCGCTATCCTCGACGAAAACGGCGAGCTGGCCCGTGGCGACGAGCTACAGACCTTTGCCCAACGCCATCGGCTGCCGATCTGCAGCATCGCCGAACTGATCCATTACCGAATTCTCCATGAGGGGACGATCCGCCGCAGCGGACAGTACTCACTGACTACCCGGCACGGCGAGTTCCGCGTGATGAGCTTCCAGGATACGTACCAGGGGCAACTGCACCTGGCACTCGTGCGTGGTGAGATCGACCGCGAGCGACCGACCCTGGTCAGGGTGCAAGCGATCGAGACACTGCGAGATGCCCTTGGCTGTGACAGCGAGGGCACGCCACTGCAATGGAACCTCGAGCGCTCGCTGGCCCATATCGCCGCCGTTGGCACCGGTGTGCTGGTGCTGCTGGCTCAGCACGAGAGTCCCGAGGCCACTCTCGAACAGTTGCGGCTGCACGGCGCCGGCCAGGCACGTGCGCCGCAGTTTCCGCAGCGCACCCTGGGCATAGGCGCGCAGATCCTCCGCGATGTCGGTGTGCGGCGCATGCAATTGATGAGTACTGAGGTGCCCTACAAGGCCGTTTCAGGCTTCGAGCTGGAAGTGGTCGAGTTCGTACCGTTCACTTGCTAG
>NZ_JAFKCS010000192.1 GCF_017255015.1 Bowmanella yangjiangensis
CGGAAGCTGCCCATCAGCAGGCCCAGCGGCACCGCCACCAGAGAAGACACGACGAAGCCGATCAGCACCACTTCCAGGCTGGCCAGCACATGCTTGCTCAGGGTGCCGTCGGCGGCCAGGCGCACGCCAGCGGCGACCACATCGCCAGGGGTCGGCAGAAACATCGACGGCACCACGCCGCCATAGGACAGGACGGCCCACAGGCCAAGCACCAGCAGCCAGCACAGGCCGCTGACACCGAGCACCAGACGGCCCGGCAGATCGACTTTCGGGGTCAGGCAGCGCTGCACCCAGGATTTTTGCGTGGCCATGAACCACCTCGTGTTGCGGGTATTGAAGAAGCTGAGCGCGCAGTCGGCCCCGCTGCCGCTGGGGCGGGCACCGTGGGGGCGCTTCAGCGGCGACGCTCGCGGCTGAAGCCCCTCCCACAGGGCCCCTTCTGCACAGAAGGGTTACGGCGTGACGAACGAGGTATCCACCAGGTCCTCGTAGCTCACCGCGTAAGGCTTGCCCTGCAGGCTGCTCCAGGTTTCGTTGGCCAGCTTGATGATCTCGGCGATGTCACCGGCCTTGCCGGGAGTACCGAGCAGCTTCTCGCTCATGGCCTGGTCGTAGAACTTCACGCCCTTGGCCGCTTCGGCCAGGTCCTTGGGATCGGACAGGTAGCCGCCAACGCCCTTGGCCATGATCTCGTGGGCTTTCTCCGGCTGCTTCTCGATGACGTCGCAGTCCAGTGCCACCACGTCGACGATCACGCCGGGCGTCTCGCCGCTGTCGACCAGCACCTTGCCGCTGCCCTTCTGCTTGACCATGGTCAGGTTCGGCTCCCAGGTCACCGCGGCGGGCACGTGGCCGGCGATGAAGGCCGAGGCGGCGTCGTCGGCCGTCATGTTCTGCACCTCGATGTCGCTCATGCTCATGCCGGCCTTCTTCAGCAGGTAGCTCAGCCAGAACTGCGACACCGACCCCTCGTTGACCGCCACTGCCTTGCCCTTGAGGCCCTGCACGTCGGCGATGCCCTCCTGCACCACGATGCCGTCGCCGCCGTGGGATTCGTCCAGCGCGGCCACGGCCTTGAAGCAGAAGTCCTTGGAGCGGTACTTGAGGATCTCGTCGATGGTCGAGGCCGAGCCGGACAGCTTGCCCGAGGCCTGAGCGGCCATGTACATCGAGGCTTCCTCGATGGTGGTCAGCTGCAGGTCGAGTCCGGCGTCCTTGAAGTAGCCCAGGTCACGGGCCAGGTACAGGGTGCCGTAGCCGACCCAGGTGGTGTGGCCGATGGACAGGGTCCCGGCTTGGGCGCTGGCGGCCATGCCGGCAGCCAGTGCGGTGCAGGCGAAGGTACGGACGAAACGGTGGCGCAAGGATGATTTCATGAAGCACTCCCACAGCCTGTTGGCTCGTTATTGGTTTACGTGGGGCAGGATTGGCCAGGGGCCGAATTGCATGTGCATGGGGCCAGCCTCGTCGGGCCGATCCTGGTTCTTGCCGCCCTCTGCGGGGCGGTTCCG
>NZ_JAFKCS010000193.1 GCF_017255015.1 Bowmanella yangjiangensis
TAATGCTCGCCATGGCGCCAGGCCAGCAGCAGCTGGTCATCCGCCGAATAGTTCTGCTCGAAACGCCCCTCGAAGGCCGGGTGCCGGCAGCGGAAACGCATCAGCGCCAGCAGGCGCTGCACCAGCGGTTGCTGCAAGGCCTGCTCGGCCTCCTCGACGCTGTAGTAATGGCGGTTGACGTCGCGGGCCTCGCCGGTTCGCTCGAGCAGATCGAAATCGTTGCAGCCGGCGAGCAGGCCGACGTAGTACACCTGCGGGATGCCGGGGGTGAAGAACTGCATGGCCCGTGCGGCAATGTAGGCCTCGTCGTTGCGCATCAGCGCCTCGTAGAAGGTGCAGGTCAGCTGATAGATGGCGCCCACGCTGTGCACGTTCACCGCCGAGCGGCGCAGGATCGGGTCGGCGCTGCGCGTCGAGATCTCGTCGACCAGGTACTGGATCTGCGCCTCGGGCAACATGCCCTCGACATCGGGAATGCAGATACCGTCATGGGTATCGAGCACGGAGATCTGGTTGCGCGGACACATGCGCAGCCAGTGCTTGAGGTAGCGGCTGCTCCCCGTGAGCAAGGCATGCAGCACCAGCGGCGGCAAGGCGAAGGCATAGGGGCGCATCTGCCGACGCGAGATGGCGTACTGGTAACTGATATGGTCGTGCACCTCCGGGAGCATCTCGGTCTCGTACTTGGCCCCGGTTTCGCGAAACCATTCGAGGATGCGATAGACGTTCGGCTCCACCAGGAAGCAACTGGTGCCGATACGCTTGGTGGTGTAGCCGAAGGCGTCCAGGCGGAACAGCTTGACCCCGCGCGCGGCGAGGAAGGCCATGTACTGCTCCATCAGCTGGTAGGTCTGTGGCGAATCGTAGTTCAGGTCGATCTGCCGTTCGGTGAAAGTGCACCAGACCCGGCAGGTCTCGCCGTTGGCCAGCCGCACCTCGCGAAATGGCTCCTTCTCCTTGCGGATATGGATCTTGGCCAGGTCGTCATGGCTGATCTCGCCGAGGCTGTCGACCTGCACGAACAGCTCAGCGTAGGGCGAGTCCTGGCCGCGCGCGACGAAATCGAGGAACTCCGGTGACTCGTCGGCGATATGGCTGATCACCAGGTCGACGCACAGGTCGAAACGCGCGGAGATGCGTTCGACATCCGCCCAGTCGCCGTAGCGCGGGTCCACCTCCATGTGGGTGAGCGGCGAGAAACCACCGTCGGCATTGGACGGATACAGCGGCAGGATATGCACACCGCCCAGGGCATCGCCCAGGTGCCGGTCGAGCAACTGGTAGAGCTCGCCCAGGTTGCGCCCCAGGCGGTCGGGATAGGTGATCAGTTGAACAGCATTGCGCAGTGTCATGAGCCCCCCGGCACAGTGTTGGTCTACCAAAGGCCTAGGCCACGATCGCCGCACGCGTCAAGCGACGCCGCGGAACCGGCTCCTCAGAGCCGCGCCAGCACCGCCTGCACGGCCTGGTCCGGCGCCTCCTGCCAGAGACCGTAACTCAGCGG
>NZ_JAFKCS010000194.1 GCF_017255015.1 Bowmanella yangjiangensis
GGGGCTAGTGGGCCTGCTCGTCGCCGACGCGCTCCAGCCGATAGCCATAGCCGTAGATGGTGAGCAACTGCCAGCCATGTTCGGGCGACAGGCCCAGCTTGTTGCGCAAACGGTAGATATGGGTATCTAGCGGGCGCGAGGAATGCACTTCTTCATGGGGCCAGAAGCGCTCGTAGAAGTACTCGCGTGATAGCGGGCGGCCGAGGTTGTTGAACAGATAACGCGCAATGCGGTACTCGCGCTCGGTCAGCGTCACCGGCTGGCCGGCGCGGCTGACGCAGAGCTCGGCGTCGTCGAACAGCAGGTCGCCGAACTGGCTGCGTTCGGCCTCTGCCGGGCGGACTCCGCCGCGACGGCGCATCACCGCGAGGATGCGCGCCCGCAGCTCGTGCGGGCGAAAGGGCTTGCAGATGTAGTCGTCGGCACCGGCGTTGAGGGCTCGCACCACGTCCTGCTCGCTGTCGCGGCTGGTGATCATGATCACCGGTGGCGAATCTTCCAGGTGCTCACGGCTCCACTTGAGAATCTGCAGGCCACTGATGTCCGGCACCTGCCAGTCGAGGATGAGCAGGTCGTAGCGCTCGCGCTTGAGCCGCCGGAGCATCTCTTCACCGCGACAGAAACAGTGCGTGAGCCAGGGCGCGCGCTGCGACTCGTCCATGCTCTGCAGGGTCTGCTCGAGGCGCTGCAGTTCAGCCGTCTCATCGTCCAGTATCGCCACGCGCATGGCCTGTCCTCCGTTACTTCGCTGCTCTGATCGCCTGGCTGGCGATGAATTCTCGCTGATTCTGAAGAAATGTGACGGATCCCTCAAATCCCGCGGGGTGCTTGCTAGAGTCCGCGTCAAAGGGAGGGGCCCCGGTGTTGTCTGCGGGGCCTGTATCAGGCCGCCAGGGAGAGGGCGGATGTCTGGAGGCAAAGGGGCGTTGATGCGTACAGGAGTCGTGTTGGCATTGGGGTGCTTGGCTCTGTTGTCGGTCACGCCCACGCGTACTCGGGTGTTCGTCGAGGCAGAAGCGGCGTTGCCACGCCAGCCGGTAGGCCATCTCGAGCAGAGGGTCTGGTCCCGTCCTGCGGTGCCGGAACATCTGCTGCTGATCGGCGACGACTACCCGCTGGAGGTGGTGAGGCCGCGCTGGGTCTTTTGAAGACCCTGTCCAGGGACGGTTTGGGTACCCGGCTTGGGTGTCCGGGCAGGGAGCCCGCATCGAACCGGTCCGGGATGGACCTTGCCTCGTGGCTCAGGGACTGGCCGTCGGGGTTCCTGGCGGTGGACGGCGTGCCATGGAGGCTGCCGTCGGCTGGCCAGAGGGGCGCAGGGAGGCGCTGCCCCTCGTTCATGTCGTGTGTGCTGGAGTGATGATGATGAATAAATACGCTGCCGAACTGCTTGGTACGTTCTGGCTGGTCATGGGGGGCTGCGGTACGGCCATCCTGTCGGGGTTCGGTGTGGGCCTGCTGGGTATCTCCCTGGCGTTCGGCCTGAGCGTGCTGACCATG
>NZ_JAFKCS010000195.1 GCF_017255015.1 Bowmanella yangjiangensis
GATTCCGATGATCATGCTGTTGCGCGGCCTCCGTGGCAGCCTGGCGGAGCCTCGGGCCCCGGATTGAATCGTGAATGTAGCGCCTGCAAGCCGGGGCTCTGCTCCGGGAGGCGTGATCAGAATGAAGCAATAAGTCCGACGCCGAAGCGAATCGAAAACAGCGGGAGAGGTTGGCCGGTCTCTAAGCGCTGCAAGCACTGATGCGCCGGTAGCAGGCACGAATCGGCCGGCCGCAGGTGCCAGGCACGAACAGGCAATCGGTCATCGCACGGTGCCGACGAACTGCCTGGCATAGATCCACTCGATGTTTCCGTAGGGAGCCAGATCGTTGAGGCGTCCGTACAGCTCGGCAGCCATGTCCGGGTCGTTTTCCACGTACCTGGCGTAGGCCATTCGATGAAACAGCACCTCACCCAGAGCGTCCTGCTGCTCAGTGCCCTTCAGAGCACTCAGGCCCTTGGCGATCTGGTCACGGTTGAAATCCCCCCGCCACATCTGAATCAGCGCGCCGTAGTGCCCCGCATCGTTGGCGGCAGAGAACTCGACCTGCGCGTCCAGCCAGGCGTCAGACACGGACTCGCCAGAGCGGGCCTTGATGTAGCTGTAGGTCAGCGCCACGTAGGCTGCGAGATCGTCTTCCGGACCGGCAGGCTGAGTGCGAGAAAGCGCTCGCGCTGCATCCGACCAGCGTTCCAGCCTCATGTAGCAGAACGCTGCGACGATATATTCCTGGGAGAGGTCGCCCTGGCCAGCAGCCATCTGCTCGGCAGACGGCGACTGCTCCAGCGCAAGCATCGGCACCAGAATGGCCAGCGCATCGGATGCCCTGTCCAGGCTGAACAGGATCGCAGCCTTGGTCGACAGCAGCTCTTGCTGCAGTTCGGCGTCGGGCGCCAGGGCAAGCGCCTTGTCGATGGCCTCCAGCGCCGGCTGTGACCTGCCGAGCGAGTCCAATGACTCAGCCTGGCTACGCAGAGCCAGAGCCAGCTCGCGATCGCCCGTGGCGAGCGTTTCAAGTCGCTGAGCCAGCGACAGCAACAGCTCGTTCATGTTCTCCAGCGGATTTGTCGCAGGCTTCGGCGGCTCTGCACCCCGTCCTGCACAGCCAGCCAGCAGCACGACAGACAACAGCAATGTGCAGCCACGTATCCAGCCGATGAACCCCGACGCGCCAGGAGCGCCCTCGACCAGTGAACCAGAGTCACGCCTCATCAACACTATCCTTGTATGAAGACCTGCGATGGCAACGCGTTGCTTCACGCTCAACGGAGCGCAATGCGGAGGCGCGTGTCACCCATCCGTTGAACAGCAAAAAAACGGCGCCGAAAAACCGGCTCATGTTAGCTCACATGGCATCTTGCCACCAAGCGTGATTTGCTGGGTGGCGTCACGATTTCTACCTCGTAAACGTCCACTTCCCCCCAGCAGCGGCCAGCAATCCTCGCCGTCCCTTGCCCTCTCCCCCCTTCCTGCCTAGGCTGTGCCCCTTTTCAGATTTC
>NZ_JAFKCS010000196.1 GCF_017255015.1 Bowmanella yangjiangensis
GTGATGCGCGCGCTGACTTTGTTGGTTCGGGTGAAGTCCAGACTGATGACGCGCTCGGTACGATCAAGTACCGTCTTCAGTGCCTGTACCGCGGGATTGAAGCGTTCGATGAATCCGACCTGAACGTTGAGCCCCTTGTCCCTGGCAAAGGTCGCGATTTCCCGCGCCTCATCCAGGGTGGCGGCCAGTGGCTTCTCGACGAAGATGTTCTTCACATGGCCTGCAGCAAGGCGGATGTAGTCGGCGTGGGTCACGGTTGGAGTGCAGATCACCACCGCATCGACCTCGGCCAGCAGCGGTGTCGGGTCGACCACGCCTGGGATGCCATGCGCCTCACCGGCTCTAGCGGCGACTTCGGCATTGGCATCGGCGACAAAGGCCAAATCGACCCCCTTGAGCATCGACAGTACGCGCAGGTGGTTGCGCCCCATGTTACCAAGGCCGATCAGGCCTACCTTGAGCACTTGTTGCATAACGTCAAACATCTCCAGAAACGCGATTACCTTCACGGTCAATACGAGCCACCGCACGTGCGGGGTTGCCCATGACCAGGGTGTAGGGCGCAACGTCCTTGGTCACCACACTGCCAGCGGCGACCATGGCGAACTCACCAATGGTGATGCCGCATACGATGGTGGCGTTGGCGCCGATGCTGGCACCGTCTTCGATGCGCGTTGGAGTGATCGTCCAGTCGGCATTGAAGGCGCGTGGCACCTTGTCGTTGGTGAAGCAGGCATTAGGCCCGACGAACACGTCGTCGCCGATCTCCACACCGCTGTAAACCGAGACGCTGTTCTGAATCTTACAACGGCTGCCAATCTTCACAGCGTGGTCGACGTAGACGTCCTTGGATAGGATGCAGCCCTCGCCGATCACTGCGTTCTCGCGAATCTGTACGTTGATCCAGACCTTGGTACCAGCGCCAATGATGGCCTTGTCCGAAACATTGGCACTGGGATGGATGTAGAGATCGTTAGCGGACATTGCCATCTCCGAGCACCGAACCGACAACTTCGACCACGCGCAGTTGCTCGGCCTCCTTCATGTAGGGGAACAGCGGCAGGTTCAACACAGAGGCACACAACTGCTCGCCGACCTGGCCGCCAAAATGGCCCTTGATGTAGGCCGCAGCGCCAGGCTGACTGGACATGACGCTGGGATAGATATTGCCAAAACCAATACCCTCGGCCTTGAGGCGAGCCTCCAGGCTGGCCTTTAGTGCGGCATCCGGCACCAGACAGACATTGCAGTAGCCGTTCTCTTCATAGCCGGCCGGCGCATTCATCAGCTGGATGCCGGTGGCCGGCAGGTACTTCTGGTAAAACGCCACGGCCTCGCGGCGCGAGGCGACCCGTGCTTCGATGTGATCCAGCGCCAGATTGAGGAAAGCCGCCTGCAGCGAATCCAGTCGCGAGTTCCAACCCACGTCACCGTAGCCGTAGTGGGCAGTGCGGCCATGGTTGCCCAGGCGGCGGACCTTGTCGGCCAAATCG
>NZ_JAFKCS010000197.1 GCF_017255015.1 Bowmanella yangjiangensis
GGCGCCAAGGATGGAGTATGTTGGAGGCTGTTTCCGGCACATCCCGGCAATTACTGGTGCTTGAGCCGATCGGTGCATGCGAAGCACTGCTTCCGCTGTTGCAGGATGCTGGTTGGTCGTTGCGCCGTTGCACAGCGGAAACGCTCGTCACCGCGACTAGCCATGTGCTGCTGCTCGATCTGCATGAACAGCCGTTACCCAGCTTGCTCGCCCACTTGCGGCGAACGGGGCTCTGCTGCGTCGCGCTCACGGCGAGCCAGGCGGCAGCTTCCAGCGAGCTGGATGAACTGGCCCGTGAATGGCTGTTCGCGGTGCTTTCGTTGCCGGTGGACGTGCCAGGCTTGCTCGAGACCCTGCAGCAGGCCCAGGCAGGCGCTCGCTTGCTGCGCTCGAAAAGCAAGAAACCACGGCAGTTCCTGGGCAACAGCGGCCAGGCCCGTAGCCTGCGCAAGCAGCTGGATGAACAGGGCAGGAGAGACGGACCACTGCTGATTCGAGGTCCGCGTGGCAGTGGCAAGCACCTTCTGGCGCAACTGCTGCATGAGCGCACCGCCTCTGCGCAGCGGCGGATACTGCAGGTCGATGTCACGCAGTTGCCTGGAGGACTGTTCGATCAGGCCGGACACTCAGCGACTCTGGCTGCGGCAGCCAGCACGACGATTCTGCTCGAAGGCATCACGACCCTTTCGAGCGCTGACCAGCAGCACCTGCTGCACCACCTGCAGGGCCACCCCGGCCTGCGTTTGCTGGTCATCAGTGGCGATGAGCTGGAGGTGGCGCTGCAGACGAAGCACTTTCGCGAAGACCTCTATCGGCTGCTGAGCGCCCGGCAACTGCATACGCCGGCCCTGAGCGAGCATCCCGGCGATCTGCTGATGCTCGCAGAGCACTTCGCCAGGCGTCACGGCGTGGCCATCGGGCGCCACCACCGGCGTTTCAGCGAGGAGGCGATCGAAGCCATGATGGCGCATGCCTGGCCGGGTAACGTGCGCGAACTGCGCAACCGCCTGCTGCGCGCCCTGGTCCTGTCGCAAGGGCGCCAGATACTCGCCTCGGACCTTGGCTTGGAGGCACCGCAGGCAACGGACGATGACCCCGTGACCCTGGAGGACTACATCCTGCGCGCCGAGCGTCAGGCGTTGAACGACGTGCTGGGGCGCTACACCCACAACATGAGCCAGGCAGCCCGCACGCTCGGGGTTTCCCGGCCAACCTTCTATCGGTTGCTGCACAAACATCGACTGCGCTGAGGGGGCGTTACTGTTTCGCCGGGGAAACACTGCTAAGGTGCACGGCAAACGTATCGCGGGAGATCTTCATGCATCCGTTCGACGCCGAAAAGCCGCCGCAGCTGGCCGTCCTGCTGGGCTATGCCGGGCTGCTGCCCTTCGTCAGCGGCGCCGCCGGGATCTGGGTGATTCCCCTGGGCTGGCGGCCTTACGTACTGGACGCGCTGCTGGATTTCGCCGCGGTGATCCTGGCCTTCATGG
>NZ_JAFKCS010000198.1 GCF_017255015.1 Bowmanella yangjiangensis
GGCTGCTGCAATCCATGGATGAAGAAACGCACGACAGGCCGGTGTACACCCGCTCGCTCAATCACTATTCGGTGGTGATCCCGGCGGTCGACATCCGGCGCTACCAGCCGTTGATCGCCTACCAGCGCGACGGCCAGTTCCTCTCCATCCGCGACCTCGGGCCGCTGTACCTCATCTACCCGCTCGACGACTACCCCGAACTGCACCAACAGGTGTTCTACAACCGCTCCATCTGGCAGCTCAGCGAGATTCACGTCGAATGAGTTCGATTGCAACGCCCCCCGTTTCGCCCTCCCGTCACCGCCTGAAACTGTCCGCCCTGATCACCCTGGTGCTGGCCATGGCGCTGGTCACGCTCGGCTCGCTCTGGCTGGTGCAGGAGCAGGCACGCCAACTCGCCCTGCCGACGCTGCACAACGAGCTCTGGCAGGCGTACCAGATCGACAACGAGATGAACCACTTGCTCGACGCGGCGCACAGCCTGCGCAAGGGCGAGCTGGACAGCGACGATCTGGTGGTGCGCATCCAGGTGCTGCGCAGCCTGACCCAGTCACTGGAACGCCACCATCTGTTCGACTTCCTGCCCGAGTCACAGTCGATCACCCAGGGCACGCTCGACCAGATCATCGGCCTGAGCCGCGACTGGGATGCACGCGCGCGCTGGGGTGACCCGCAGGGTGTCCGGCAACTGGCCGAAGAAATCCATCAACGCCTGCCGCAGCTGCTCAAGCCGATGCACGAGGTGATGGTGGCCAGCAAGATTTCCCTGGCCAACAAGATCGACGCCAAGCGCCAGCTCCTGCACCGCTGCTTCATCGGCCTGGGCTGGACACTGCTCGGTCTTCTGCTCGGCGGCGCCCTGCTGGTGTCGCGCCTGGTCAGCGACTACCGCAAGGCGCGCACGCTGTCGCACAACCTGGCCGAGCTGAACCAGCACCTGGAGCAACGCGTCAGCGAACGCACCGCCGAGCTCAGCGAGGGCCAGGCGCTGCTGCGGCAGATCCTCGACGCCAGCCCCAGTGACGTGGCGCTGATCAGCGACGACGGCAAGCAGGTGCATTTCGTCAACCAGCGGCTGCGCCAGCGCCTGGAACTCGATGCCAGCAGCGACTTCTCGCTGAGTCGCCTGTTCAGCAACGCCCGCGAGGCCCTGCACTTCAGCGAGGCCTTGCAGGCCCGCCAGCGTCTGGACGGCTGGGAGACCCAGCTGGCCGGAGCCGAGCCCTACTGGGGCGTGGTCTCGGGGCGCGTGCTGGAGTATCACGGCAGGCCTGCGCTGCTGATCTGGAGCTACGACATCAGCCTGCGCAAGCAGATGGAACAGGAACTGCTGGTGCTGGCCACCACCGATGCGCTCACCGGCCTGAACAACCGCCACGCGTTCCTGCAGCGCGCCGGCGAGCTGTTCAAGAGCGCCGAACGCTTCGACCAGCCCTGCACCCTGCTGATGCTCGACATCGACCATTTCAAGGCGATCAACGACAACCACG
>NZ_JAFKCS010000199.1 GCF_017255015.1 Bowmanella yangjiangensis
GGCGCCTTCTGGATGTCCTCGGCGGTGATCACCGACACCCCGAGCGCCTGCTTGAGTTCTTCCTGGGCCGTACCGAGCACCTCGGTAGGCTGCAGCTCAAGCGGCTCTTCGGCGGCCATGGCGAACCCTGGCAGCGCCAGCAGCACGGCGATGGCCAATGGATTGAACGAGTGTTCACGACACGATTGCAGGTACATAACCCCTCCCCGGCGTGCCACCCAATCGGGCGGCACAACAACTAATGCGAATGATTTGCATCAATAAATGGCGAGGCGTAGTCTGCCACCCTGTTTGCAGCAAGAGGTTTGCGCGCCGAGATTTGTTCTTTGCGCCAGAAGCACGCAGAGGTGCCCCGATGACCAGCAGTACCCCCATCGTCCGCGCCGGAGAGCTGGCCCAGTTGTCCGGTGACGCCATCCGCCTGGTCGGTGGCGAGAGCCGTGCCGACCGCCTGTTCCAGGGCCACCTGAGCTGGCGCCGCCTGCGCAGCGGACTGTCGCTGCACTGCTCCGACTGCCTGGAACTGCAGGACTTCGCCACCCAGGCCGAGGCCCGTCCGCACCTGAACTTCATCCTCTTCCTGCAGGGGCGCAGCGAGGTCAGCTACGACGGCAAGCCATTCACCTTCGGTACCCCGCGCACGGGCTGCGAGGGAGTGACCATCGCCCTCAACGAACCGATGCTGTTCGCCCGCCGCGCGCGCCGTGGCCAGCACATCCGCAAGGTGTCGGTCAGCCTGACGCCGGAATGGTTCGAAGCGAGCGGTTTCGAGGCCCAGGCGGAGCTCAAGGCCTTGCTGCAGGGGGACTATCGGCCGCTCAACGTGCTGCGCTGGCAACCCTCGGCACGCCTGCTGACCCTGGCCGAGCAGGTGCTCCACCCGGGGTGCGGCAATCGCCTGCTGGAGAACCTGTACCTGGAAAGCCGCGCCCTGGAGATCGCCGGCGAGGCCCTGAGCCTGCTGACAGGACAGTCGGCCAGTGCACCGAGCAACCTGCGTCCGCACGAGCATCAACGCATTCGCCGCACCCTGGAGCTGCTGCACAGCGGTACGGCCGATGGCTGGTCACTGGAGGACATCGCCCAGGAGGTAGGTTGCTGCGCCAGCACCCTGCAACGGCAGTTCCAGGCAGCCAAGGGTACGTCGCTGTTCGAGTATCAGCGCCAGCGCAAGCTGCAGCAGGCGCGTGAAGCGCTGGAACAGCAAGGGGTGAGCGTCAGTCAGGCGGCCTGGATCGCCGGCTACGGCAGCGCCGCCAACTTCTCCACGGCGTTCAAGCGCGCCTTCGGCATCAGCCCCAAACAGGTCCGCGCGCGACTGTAGCGATCACCCGCCAAGCCGCGCCCGGCGCGGGCGAGAGCTATGCAGCCACCCTATCCCACTAGCGGGAGAGGGTGTTGCGCGCAGCCGCTGTTATCGGGCGCTGATCACGGGGGCGGTGAGCTTTTCCAGCAGGCCGGCCTGCGCATTGCGCGGGTTCTGGTTGCC
>NZ_JAFKCS010000002.1:0-374542 GCF_017255015.1 Bowmanella yangjiangensis
CCGCACGACGAAAAAACGACGCGAAACAGATTACCGGGCGGAAATTCACTTTCTCACATCCCGATATCATTTAAATACCGGGAAGAATTCTGCTGTTTACTTGACACGGCTGATTAATGGGTGACCCTTTGATCATTTGATCACTTCGATCCGATTCTTACCAGTTCTGAACTAGACTCTATTTTGGTAGTATGAAGTAGGATTATATCTTACGAGATTTCTTTTATTGGAGGCAAACCATGGCAATGGTAAAGAAAAGTATCACAGTAACTGATCAGCAAGAGCGATGGATGCAAGCACAGCTTGCAAGTGGTAATTATGCCAGCGACAGCGAGTTATTACGTGATTTGATCAGAAAAGAGCAAATGCGTACTAGCGAAGTTGAAGTTATTAGACAAGAACTTATCAAAGCGGAACAAAGCGGTTTTAGTTCACGCTCTCCAGAAGATATTGTTAATGCGGTGATTGCTAGAAAACAAACTAATGGGGAAGTATAGATTAAGTGCTGCTGCCGATCAGGACTTTGATCAGCTATTTGAATATGGCATAGACAACTTCGGTTTGGCCAAGGCTAAATCATATGTTGATGGGCTAATTGTTCAGTTTCAAAGCATTGCAGAAAACCCGTTGCATTATCAGGCAGTCGACCATATTCGTAAGGGATATCGACGCAGTGTGTATGGCAAACATGCGATTTACTACATAGTTTCTAATAACTGTGTTGATGTTATGCGAATACTAAGGTCAGAAAATCCTAATACTGCTTTTGAGTAATAATAAATGTGTTTGGTTCATTATCAGGCAGGTTTAGTGGCCAATATGGCTTGATCACTACACCCCTTAATCCCCTGATCAACACAAAGTTACTACCACTACTTCGCTTGTTGCTCAAAGCGAGTCAATACCGCTGCCAAGCACGTACAGATAGATAACCACCAGATAAAACACGACGGCCAGAAGCAATGCACCAAGCAACGACAGGATGTTTGCCTTCGGCAATTGGCTGCGCCAATCCCTAATCAGCACGACTAGTGAGAGCAGGGCCAAAATCCAGTGCGAGATAAACCACAAATTCTCGCCCAGTCCCAAACGGTAGAAATTATCCGAGCTAAGTCTTAGCAGATGATCTATTGCCACTATGGCTAGCAGGCCACCAATCCAAATGAATAGTGCTTTACGCATAGAAGCTTTAGGAAGGGGATTCATCATACCTATTTATCAATGGTTGCGAAAGGCTGCAACAGATAGAAACCTAGTCAAAGTGATAAGTTATGGCAAAGCTGGTTTGATGGAGAATTGGTGAAGAAGCTAAAAGGCGTTGCCCACCTGGGTAGAGAGATTATCACCCGCATTCTGGCGGATGGAGTGGACCGCCCCGGTCTAGTTGCCTTTACTTGGCAAAATCTCTCGGCTTAAAGCCTTTAAAAATGGTGGCCCCAGCTGGACTTGAACCAGCGACCTACCGATTATGAGTGTGATTTCGGCGTGTTTTTTGATGAATCGCCATGAACACGCATGAACAAAATGCATGAAATAAATTCAATAAAAACAATATCATAAGAATATTCCGTTTGTTCGTGGTTGTTCTCTTTGCTACATGGAAGCATAATTTTCTTGCTACATATCTGCTACATTTTTCATTCGGAGCGAAAAAATGGCGAAGCGAGAGAAGATCACGATTTCCAGTGTCAAGGCCCTTATTGTGGAAGATCAGAGGGTCAACGATACCGAGGTGCCTGGATTCCATGCCCGTATCAGTCCTGCTGGAAAAATCACCTATTACCTCTTCTATCGCATCAACGGCAAACAGGTAAATTATAAGCTTGGCACTCATGGTGAAATCACCCCAGCCCAAGCCAGAGACTTGGCAAAAGCCAAAGCGGGGGAGGTTGCCAATGGGGTAGATGTTCAAGCTGCGAAGAAGCAAGCCAGAAAGGACACCCAACTAGCTAAACTCACTCGCTTAGAAACCTTTCTGGATGAAAAGTATCTGCCCTGGTTGGAAACCCGGAACGCCAAAACGGCGGAACGTACTGTTAAGGCCATCAAAGCTGGGTTTCCTGAATTGCTGGATAAACAGCTGTCAGCGATTAATGCCTGGACCATTGAGAAATGGCGTAATGAAAAGCGCAAGTCCGGTGCCAAGCCTGCGACTATTAACAGTTATGTAAACCCGCTTAAAGGGGCAATGAGCAGAGCGGTGGAGTGGGGACTGATTGAAGGCCATGACCTAAACAAAGTTAAAGCTCTTAGAACTGATAACAAAGTAGTCCGCTATCTGGATAAAATTGAAGAAGCCTCTTTGCTGGATACCTTGAGAAAGCGCGATGCCAGGATCAAAGCCGAACGGGAAAATGGCAATCTGTTCAGACAGCAGAGAAATTACCCATTGTTACCCGAATTGCGGGACAAGCACTTTGCCGACCATTTGGAGCCTATCGTGCTTGTCGCCATGAATACCGGCATGAGAAGGGGAGAACTGTTATCCCTTAGCTGGGAAAACGTCAACTTGGTGAATGACTACCTCACCGTGATTGCCGACAATGCCAAATCAGGTAAGACCCGTCATATCCCGCTAAACCACAAAGCTAAGCAGGCCCTTATACAGTGGCAGCAAGATACCAAGGATAAAGGCTATGTGTTTGAAGGTGAACCAGGTAAACCGATCACGGATATCAAAAAGGGATGGGGCAATCTGTTGGAAGAGGCAGAGATTGAGAACTTCCGTTTCCATGACTTGCGCCACCACTTCGCCAGCAAGCTGGTAATGGCCGGAGCAGATCTCAATACAGTCAGAGAACTACTCGGCCATGGGAACTTGGAAATGACACTGCGTTATGCCCACCTTGCACCTGAGCATAAGGCTGCTGCTGTTAACTTGATTGGGTAGAGGGCCGTCACTTACCAAAGATGGTCTTATAATGAAGTGTTCACCTGTACTAGCTCCTACCTAATCGGACGCGTGTAGTTGTAGATAGTCATATTGCCAACCCAATTACATCTTTGATTATTCCGTACACTGTATTGAATGCATCGACCCGTTGTGAATGGGAAATTTTTGCTTGCTTTGCCAAAGAGATATTTTCTTCAATCTCTTGAATTTTTGGTAGATCTATACTTCCAATTTTTTGTGCTATATCTGAGATTGACATTCCTTCAATAGCTATCTTAAGTTTACTGGCATCACTCAGCTTAAATGTTTTTTCCGGTTCATTCATTTTTCTCGCAGAATGTTCTAACTGCGATATTTTCTCTAAAATTTCTTGTTTATTCATTTAAGTCCCTCTTTTTAAAGTGCACCAAGAAGGGATGTCAGTTGAGATAATCCCTCTTCGATCTTAGGAGTTAAGTCATTTAACTGACTCAACATGGTTTTCACAGATGGTTGATTGAGTACATCATTGACAAACATTTCACCAGCTTTTTCAGACTCAATGTACGAATCTAATGCAATGTGTACATCTTTCATTTTTTTCAAATAAACATTAAGTTCATTCGTTTTGTCCTTGATTGATTTAATATCCTCATCAAGTTTTTTCTTCGATGCTGTCGCTTGAGAAGATAGCTCCGAAATCTGTTTGACTACAGTCTCAGCTTGACTTTGGTCTAATCCTCCTCGTTGTACTAAAGTTGTTAATCTTAGCTTGGCTGCTTTTTCTTCTGAATCGATCCTGGACTTAGCATCTTCAACTAGCTTTTCTGTTGCCATAATTAAAGCCTCTGACTGCATTGATGTAGCTGATAACGCTAAATTAAAATATTCAATTTGTTTTATGGACAGCTGTTTTACTTCAGGAGGCGTGGCGCAACCAATTAATAAAAATAACGATAATATTGATAATATTCTTATCATACTTACTCCATAAGTTTTTGAAGGGTTTTTTATAGCAAAGAGTATGACAGTCTGATTGGATTAGAGATGTCATTCTTTGCATTCTAGCTAGTTTCTTTGTCCATACTAACTCGTCCTAAAATGTACCCAGATAACCCGCCTAATAAAGCTGATAACTCTTTACTTTCTAGAATACCCATTATTCCGAAAAGAATAATAGCAATAACAATAAGAAAAATTGCTACAAACTGGATTCCTTTTTCCCCGGAGAAAATGGATTCTGCTATCTTAGGTATTTTAAGAGCTATAAAGTAGAATCCAACTATAACTATTGCTACTAGGCCGCAATATGTGAAGCTTATTAATTTTCTAAACTCATTTCTTTCCGATTCTGTATTTATAAGATTTGACATTTTAACATCCACTTTGTCCAAGTTGTTTCTGGATTGTGAGATTTTTTTATTTATGTCACTTAAGTCCGACTGTAATTTCGTGAGCCTCTCTTTTTCTTCTTTTGCTTTCTTAAGTTCACTTAAAAGTTGAGGGTGGTAATTTTCAATCGAATTCATTTCTTCTATTTCTTCTTTGCTTTTATTTTCCTTTGCTTTCAACTTTTCCAACACGTTTGCTTCTGATTTTATTTTTAATTCGTAATAGTCTATTTTCCTTTCAGCATCTTCTTTATTTATAGGTAAATATTCTTTCTCACTCTCTATTCTCTTTATTTCTTTCGCCAAATCATCAATATGTAAAGATATTCTCTTTCTAAGTGATGCTAATTCTTGATAATCGTCAGGGAGCTTTTCATTAATTATTTCTTGTGAAATTCCATCTGCATTTTCATTGGCCGAAATCGAGTTTGATAAAAAATAAAGACAGAATAAAATTGAAATTATAAGTTTACCCATAACAATCTCCGTGATTTGTAAATATTGCCAATTTCTAACTGCAATAACCATTCATTTGGTTTTTAATCATGTGATTCAAAGAGTGAATAAAATTCAAAGGTGTTGGTTTTTAATTTATTTCCTCGTGGAAAAATAATTAATATTCGTTAGTTGTTGAAAATTCGGGTTTCTTTTGTCAGTAGATATAATGAAAAATAAGTCAGCCTCTAATGCATTCTTTATTCTACTTTAGGGGGTGGGTAGGCAGTAGGTGTCCGTATACCTGATATATAAGAAAGAAAAGGGCAGCGGTGCCTAACATCCCTTTGGCTGAGACCTCGAACCTTGTGTCAACACACTATTAAATAGAATCTAGACGGATGTTTATTAATTTGCCAAAAAATTTTTAGTGGCTTTACAATCAAGGGGGCACCCATTAATCATAAACGTCCATGTTGGTCCAAAAAAATAATGAATTTACCTCATTCTAGAACGGTTCTTGAAGCGTTCAACTTTTTATGGTGAGGCTAATGATTAAAGGGGCCTCGTTTGTTTTTGCAAGATTTCGGCATTTGGCTGCAAACATTGCCATATCGCTTTTGAGGTAAGATGCAAACACAGAATTTGGCTCCATTTCGCAAAAATTTTGCAAAGTTGGGAATCCCGATTTGCACAGTCTTTTGATTGCTGATGGCGGGCGGTAGGCAAAAGTTTGGAAACGCCGACAGGAAGCAGTAATCTAACTACCTTAAGTTTCCCCTTTTATCGCTGATTGAGCAGTACTGATGATACAAAAGGACTACTACCGGCTTGCCGAACTGGAGGCCAAATTTGGTGTTTCGCAAAGTGATATTCAATACCTTATTGAACAAGGAGCTTTGGTACTTGCCACATTTCTACCATCTCAAAGATGTGTTTTTGGAGATTGGAGGGAAGGCAAGTTCGTTGGGCTTGGGATAGGACAATACAGAGGAATCGTTAGGCTTTCCTTTGCTGACTCATTATCTGCATTTTCGAATAAATCTGTTCAAGTTAAATCATTTGAAGTGCCAAACTCCGGGGGGATTTTCAATTGGTCCGGTGCGTATCCTTTTAGCGTAGCGACGCCAAATGAGATTATACATAAGTGGATTGCAGCTGATGATATAAGCAGAATCTATTGGTCTTTTATTACTGCCATGCTTTTGCCAACAGAAAATGACTCTCCCTGGTGGAGTGCGGCGAACGCATTTGCAAAACTGGATGGTCTAAGCGATGCAGTCGTGGAGAAGAATGCAGTTGAATCAAGATTTGATCAATTTTTGCAAAAACAGCCCAAAAGAATACTGAACCGCCACAACTTAGAATTTGAGCTTAAAGACGCATGCGTACTTTACGAGGATCTTAAATCAGCCGGACTGGTGGCAACCACGCAAGAGACCCCCGCAACACAACAGCTGGATAAAGTCTCAGCTCAATTTCGGGATGACTTTGATGAGCTGTTGGCAAGAATTCTACAGGCTAACAAAACCATTAAAGCCAAAGGGCTGCTAAGAATTTTGGCTGAAGAGGCGAGGATGGAAGAGGATTCTCGCAAGTTTGACATCAGAAACATCTTGTTGGATGAGGTTGAAGGGAAGATTGTCTGGTTGGATCATTCCGCTGCCAGAAAAGAAAAGGCTTATGGTCCTAAGACTATTAGCAATCGTTTAACTGAAGTCCGAAAAGCTATCTCGTAAGCCATTTGCAGCGAGTTGGAGCTAAATGATGATAGAAAAAATAGAACAGTGGATACATCAAACCAATCGCGCACACAGCGCGAAGCGCCAGTCATGTATTTTATTCAGAGAGCAGTTTAAGGGGTTCTATTCGCCAAGCTTTCTGCAAAATGCCTATTTTGTTGTGACTGACAATATTCCTAAGCCTGACTTTCCAGAACTAAGGGATGCTGGCCTTGATGATTTTCTTGATATGGAAGTCGATGGAATGACCTATGGCAATACCTATTATGTAAAGCAAGAATACGAAGAAGACTTAGTGCTTCATTTCCATGAACTTGTCCATGTGCTCCAATGGCAACAGCTTACCGTACCCAGATTTATTGCGCGTTACATGCAAGAAGTACAAGCATTTGGGTACAGAAAAGCACCTTTGGAAGACATGGCTTTTTCACTTGAAGACCGTTTCAAAGCGGGAGAGTCAAGTTTTGATATCGCCGGGTACGTTAGCAGTCACTTGTAAGGTGATGTAGGGGGAAACGATCCGGGGCAAGGATATTTCCCTGAAACCCTCCCTTTTTCCCTGATTGCCTCCCTGGCTATTTTGGCACTTGTAGTGTGTCCGTGAACTTCAAACGTCACGGAGCAGTAACAGTGAACATTGAGAAACGCGCCTTTACCGAAATTGAGGCTTCGGCCTATATCAGCATGAGCCGGTCTTTCCTTCGCCAGTCGCGGATGGAAGGCAACCGGGACACCCGCACCCCAGCGCCCAAGTTTATAAAAGTGGGTAGGGCCGTCAGATATCTAAAAGAAGATTTAGATGCCTGGCTGGATAGCTTCTATCGCCAATCTCATTTGATGGACCAAAGGGAGGCGGCCTGATGGATAAGTTATCGAAAAAGCACCATCAGTTTCTAAACTGGCTGGCGCAAGGCAACTTCGTTGATATTTGTACAACGGTCGGTAGGCAGTTGGGCAAGACGGTACTTTCAGAACCTTTTTCAGAAAAAGGGCTGAATGCTTCGGTAAACAGTTGCCTGGTGTGGGGATTGCTGGCGCAGGAAGAACTGCATATTTATGGTATCCGCTGGTCAAGACTGACGCTTAGCGAAAAAGGCCGGGAACTTCTGAAACAGCATCGGAGTGATACCGATGAGTAAGTTCAGAAAATCTGCGCTGGATACCCTAACCCGCACCCTTACCGATATCGATACCGAGTTCAGAACGTTTCTGAACTCTTTGCATATTGATGACCAGCGCTTCTTCCTAGTAAAAACAAGGGCGCTTCCGAAAACGGTTCAGAAAATTCTCCAGAACGAATACACCCGATTCAATACACCCTATGCGGCCAATACTTACCTAAGAGAAACCACCGATAATATCCGGGCAGTGCTCCCGGCCTTTCTGATTGAGCATTTCGATTCGGGAGAAGAAGAGCTTCGGCAAATGGCCCTGCTTTTTTCTGAAAGTTGCCGGGATATCTGCCGCTACAACAAGCCAATTTGTGCCGCTGTGCAAAGCCAACCTAGCACTAACACTGAGTGTCCAGGGAAATTAGCGCTAGCCCTTAAAAACATTAGGCATGCCCAGGTTTCAACCTGCGAAGCACCTTCGGAAATTAATACGGCTTACGGGCTTTGTAAGGCGTTTGTCGATAGCAAGGGGATTCATGCGCCAGAGGTATCCAGTAAGCAGACCATCGAAGGCTGTGTTAAGCGAATGCAGGATAAAAACTGGTGGCTTCGCAAACTGCGTAAGGTGCTGAAGCGCAAGATTGAACACGTCATGATTCTGCTGAACAAGGTCAACCGGATTAAAGGTAAATACAGCAGTGACCTAACCGTTGAAAACAGACGGCTACAGCGAATTCATCAACAAAATACATTAGGTGCAATTAACATTATCAACGAAGCCGGGGAGCGGTTCTCCCTGAAAGATATTTATGAGGTGAATATCTCCAATCCTGTACTTCGCCGAAATGAACTGATGACCAGAATGCGTGGCTTTGAGAACCTTTCCAAAGAAATGGGCCATATCGGCGTTTTTGTTACCTTAACCTGTCCATCCCGCTTTCATAACAGTTATTCCAGGTCTGGAGACAGAAACCCTAAATGGGACGGTTCAACGCCGTATGACGGGCAGCAGTATCTTTGTCATACCTGGGTAAAGATGCGCGCTGAATTGGACCGTCAGGACATCCGCCTTTACGGTATGCGTATCGCTGAGCCTCAGCATGATGGGACGCCGCACTGGCATATGATGTTGTTTATGCCCAAAGATCAGCAAGACGCCTTTAAGGCCATTGTTAACCTTTATTCTTTTGAAGTGGACGGTAACGAGGAAGGGGCCGCAGAAAACCGTGTGAAGCATGTAGACATCGATCCTGCCAAAGGCTCGGCAACAGGCTATATAGCCAAATATGTGGCTAAGAATATCGACGGTGCCAATTTGGATGAAGATATTGATGGCGGTAGCGCTGCAGGCATTGCACAACGAGTAGAAGCTTGGGCAAGTTGTTGGGGTATCCGACAGTTTCAGCAAATCGGTGGGGTGTCTGTCACTGTATGGCGGGAAATGCGCCGTATACGAAACCTTGTAGACGAAAACCCGGAGTTCTCAGAAATCCATAGGGCCGCTGATTCGGGCGACTGGGCTTTGTATACGAAGTTAATGGGCGGTGTGTTCTGTATACGGAAATCTCAGAAAGTGCGCCCGTATTACGATACTGAACTGAACCAGAAAACAGGCGAGCTAAAGCAAAGCTGGTTTGATGGGGAATTGGTAAGGAAGCTCAAAGGTGTCACACACCTGGGGCGGGAGATTATTACCCGCATTCACCGCTGGCGTCTGGAGTGGACCGCTCCGGTCCACTCGCCTTTACTTGGAGTTCTGTAAATAACTGTACTGGCTATGCTTTAATGACTCTCAGAATTTTGGACTGTAGCGACTCTGGGAACTTTGTTTCACACTCCCAAAAACTAGTGTTTGTTTTAGGGAGAGATGCCTTTTTGCAGTCTTTGTGGTGATGCCAAAAATATCCATGGACAAAAATGCACGTTTTGTAATTTGGCAGCACAATAGCGGGTGTACCGGGGAGTTCTTTTCTGTGATTCCTAAATCGGAAGCCAAGACCGTGAAGCATCTTTCTTACCAAAACTTCCGGCTTTGCAAATTTTGTGCTTCACAGACTGCTGCTTAAATGGCGTTCTTCAGACTTGAGATTATCCAACGGCTATCAGTTCTTTCAGTTCCTGGTTCGATTTATTTCCTCGATGCACATCATCATGGCAGACGTTGCAAAGAGTAATCAAATTGTTGAGCTCATTCTTGCCACCTGATGCGTGATGTTCAATGTGGTGAAGTTCAAGCAGGTTTCTGATTTTGTCTTCTGCGCGTCGATTTGAATAGTTCCAGCCACAAACCTTGCAAGAAAAATGGTCTCGTTCAAGTGTTTCAACTCTTACCGGGTCAGGGATTTTTCTATCGTGCACTTCAGCTTGTCGATTTTCCTCAAGAACATACACGCCGACTTTCAGTTCCGGTCTTCCTGATTGCCTAGTTGCTACTGGCCAGCCATCTTCCGTTCTTAGCTCCCTAACCCGTCTTGCCCATTCGGACTTATCGTTAGCTAAGTACTTTAGTTCTTCTCCGTTGATCTCTTTACCAACGTTTTCTCTTAGATAGGTAATGATCTTATCTTTGACGGATATTTTTTTCTTTCTTATCTCATTCGCCAAATTCCAGCGAAAGGCCGCTTCTTTATCTTGCTGATCTTGTACCAGGAAATATGTGTCGGTTTTAATTCTGTTGGAATCTGAAGCACTATCGATTACTTCTCCTTCCACCAACATATCTTTTATTGCTTTGCCTGCAAGAATAGGCCATCCCATTTGCACTCTAAGCTCTCTGATCCGCCTTGCATACTCACTTATTCCTGCAACCACCATCAGCTCATCGCCATCAAGCAGCATTCCTGGATACTTTCTTAAGTAGGATAGAATTCTGTCTCGCGCAGAGGTTGCATCCTCATCTTTAATGAGTGAGCTGCCCAAGTCCCGAAGCAAGTGATTAGCAGGAACCAAACCTTTTACCTGTTCCCTTAAGTTTTCATCTAAAAGCTTTTCTTCAAATTTGGTGAGTAATTTGATTAGCTCTACTCGTAAACTTTCCGGTGTATTCCTTTTTGACCTTCTTGCCATTTAAGCTGCTCTCTTATTCTTCTTGCTAATTCTGTGCTCTAGAAGATGCGACACGAAAGTTGCGATATGACCAGCAAAGGTTGGTGGAACTGCATTGCCGATCTGCCTTGCAACCTCTATTTTTGAGCCTTTAAATACAAAGTCATCAGGGAAAGACATCAATCGAGCTGCTTCTCTATGAGTAATCGGCCGATCTTCTTCAGGGTGGAGATATCTGCCTTTTTCCGGCTTAAAAAACTCTGTTCGAATCGTCACAGATGGTCTATCCCACCATAAGCGCCCAAACAAATCGGTGCCACCTGATTTTTTATTTATCCAACACTGAGGTGTAATATCCGGCCTGTTCCGTTGAAGATCAAATCTGTTTCCGCCTGGGGGAACTGCTCTATACCGCTGTTTACTTATCTCGGTAGGCTTTCTTCCAAAATGGAGGTTTAATGGCGGGGAGATATCATCTCTGATCTCGATTCCTTCAGGCATCTTCGGGAGATCACCAATAAATTCTTTTACGGTCTTCCATCGTGGAAGACCACATACTTCATTTGGAGAACAATGAGTTGGTTCAGGAGGGAAGGTTGGGAAATTTTCAATCTCAAAGTCTTCAACACGAATACCAATTGCAATAGCTCGTTTTCTAGTTTGTGGTACGCCATAGTCAGCAGTATTTAAAACTGTTGGCTGAAGCATTTCAAAACCGTAGCTTGTTGCTCTTTCGGTAATATCTTGGAATTCGGGGCTACTGAGTAGACCTTGCACATTTTCCATTACGAAAACTGATGCACCTGCTCTATTAACTATGTCTAAGTAGGGTTCCCATAGTTCTCTTCTTGCGTCGCCTTCTCTCTTCTTATTAAGCAGGCTGAACCCCTGGCAGGGAGGGCCTCCAATCACAATATCAGCAGCAGGAACATCGTGCTCTAAAAGCCAATCCTCGATGTTTTGTTGTACACAATGATTGTCTTCACCAAAATTTGAGTTGTATGTATCAACAGCAGCCTTGTCGTTGTCCAGAGCGAGTATGCTTTCAAATGCTCCGCAGAAGCGTTTATCAACAAAGCCTAAAGACATTCCTCCTGCACCGCAGAATAAGTCTATTAACTTATATGTATTGTTCATTAAAAAGCTCTTTGTTATTCATCGCTGGCGATGGGCAATAAATGATACTGTATATTAGTACAGTATCATTGCGAACATCAAGTCACCCAACAACAGGTGTTTAATCGTTTGGAATGATACACCGACATACTTTGCAATTGTGAATAGATTTCAGGTGAATTAGGTGAGTCACTGAGAAGGCTGAAAATTTACACTTTCTTTGCTACACACTTGCTACAAAATCGAAGGTTTAGGGTTTTTGTTAGTGAGGACTATCGGCTTAAAGCCTTTAAAAATGGTGGCCCCAGCTGGACTTGAACCAGCGACCTACCGATTATGAGTCGGGTGCTCTAACCAACTGAGCTATAGGGCCATTTTGTGACGCGTTTTACGCCATTGCGGTGTAAAAGCGAGGCGCAGTATAAGCAGTTTTGTTTGTGCTGTCATCAGTTTGCAAAGTCTGGGCGGCACAAGAGGCGAATAATTGTGCAATCTGGTCTGTGTTGGGCGATGTGCTGTGACTTGATTGCTTTTAAAGCTTAACAGGTAAGCCGCAGAGCAGGGGCATCTGCGGGCTTACCTTTTGCATTTATAGTGGCAGAGGCATGGGCTCGCCGTTTAGCAGGGCTTCGCCTTGTTTGAGGCTGAAGGTGCTCTGATAGCCTTCCGGGGTTTCAACCAGTAAACCTTGTTGTTGCAGCATTTCCAGCATCATAGGGGCGCGCTCAACTGCCATTTGCTCCGCTTGTTCTTCGTCTATTTGGCCAGCAAGGATGGCACCTTGCATCTGTCCGAGCATTTGTTGTTTGGCCACAAACAGCAGTACCTCTTTATCCGCATTAAGCTGGGCATCCACAATCAGGTTGCTGAGCCAGAATTCGCGGTACATCCAGTCGCTGTCCATGGCGTCGTCTTGCAACTTGATACGGCTGTTGATATAGCCGTCAAACTTACCCATAGGCAAATTGCCGCTGAGTTTAGCGAGGTTCAGAGCTGGGCTATCCAACAGGGCGATGGGCAGGTTTTCTTCAATAAACTGCATCATGGTCTGGGGATCGGCAGCGTCACCGGTGCGAGCCAGTTTCTGGTATTCCATTAACACGCCTTCATTGATGTCTTGCAGTTGCACTTGCATGATCAGGTCACTTGCTGGCTGCCCAGCTACCGCGATGCTGTCTGCCAAATAGGCCAGTTCCATATTCCCTGTGCCTTTGTCAGCATTGCGGCTGCTCTTTACTTCAATAGCCAGGCCACTGGCGTCCACTTCACCAATTTCGGTACCGGGTACGCTGATAAGTAGTTGTGCCAGGCTGATGCGGGTTTTACTGTCATAAAATCCCCCTTCCATCATGGTGGCGAGGCCAACATCGGCATGCATATCAATTTGCAAGTCATTGGCGGCCAAGCGACGTTCACCATTTTCTTCACCCAGCAGGCTCTGTGCTTTACCGCTGTAGTACATGCTTTGGCTTAAGATTTCGCCACTGCCCTGATAGCCACTGAATTCAATATGGCTATTGTCTTTTTCCTGAAAACGCCAGGCTGGCATCTGGTCGCTGAAGCTGTGCCCGCCAAATAAACCACTCACACCGCTAATGCGATAAATAGGCTGATCTTCTGCCCAACTAAGCTTTTCGCGCAAAGTGTCAGCGGCCACATCAGCTTGCCAGGCACTCAATCCCAACAGACCTTGAGAGGACAATACAACCGGGCCGTGGGTGAGCGCCAGATTAATGTTAAACACCGGAAAGGCCGGCATATCCGCTGCGGGATCCAGCTCGTGCATGTCAAAATGAACTTGGATCACGGCGTTGGCGTCGAACCAGCCGCGTTGGTATTCCTGGACGCTGGCCTGATAACCAGCTTGCTGGTTTAACTGTGCAACTTGATCATGTACCAGTTGCTCAACCTGTTGGCCAATAAAGTGTGGGGCGATAAGCGCACCGGCGACTGTAATAGCTACCGCGCTGGCGATGAGTCCTTTTTTCACTGATGTTCCTTGTTGAGGAGAGATTGCGGACGCGAAACCTACTAGATTCTGCGCCGCTTATCCAGTCCTCTGTAGGCCAGCAGGGTCAAAAGCAGCCAATAACCCAATGTACCGCCGCCACCGCTGTTGGTTGGACTGCTCGTGGCCGGCGCATTAACCTGAATTGTGACGCTGTCGCTGCTGCTTACGCCGAATATATCTGTGGCGGTAAGTTGCAGGGTGATTTGGCCGGCATTACTGGGCGCAACAAAGCGGGTGATTAGACCGTCACTGGTGAGTTGTACTGAGGTTCCACTTGTTTGCTGCCAGGCGTAGGTTAAGTTGGCTTGATCGTCAGAGGCCGTGGCTTCCAGCAAATTCACCTGGGCGCGGGTATTTACCTGCATATCCGGCCCGGCATTAACACGAGGGGCCTGGTTGCTGTCATCATCCAGAATACTCAACTGCATAGTACTGGGTTGCCCAAGCGGCGTTTCTCCCACAGCTTGTAAAACCAGTTCGAGGGTTTCAACGGCTTCACTGAGGCTGTCATTGAGGGGCTGTAACTGAATGGTTTTTGGCGCGTTGTCTCCGTCTGCCCAGACCAGGGTATTGCTGGTTTGTTGAATATCTTCACCCACAGTAGCGGTTTGGCTGACCAGGCTGTAGTTAACACGTAACTCACCACTTTGCCCGCCGATACGCTGCACCTGCACATTGTAATTAGGCTGATTTTCCAGCATGGTCAGCGCGCTTTGACTAAAGGCAATTACACCTGGCGGCACTATGCCGGCAATGTCGACCCGGGTCAGGTTGGTTTGCCCAAGGGTGACACCGCTTCTAGGGTCAAATAAACGCACAAAAAAGCTCTCTGGCGGTTCGTTATCCAAGCTGTCTGGTTGAATCTGTAATTGAATGGTACGGGATGTCTGGTCGCTACCACTCCAGGTAAGGCGGCCACTGGTGGCGGTAAAATCCGCAGAAGTCGCCGAGCCTTCCAGTGTTTCGTAAGCCACATCGACCAGGCCATCAGCGGTGCGCTGCAGTTCTACGCTTAGGCTCAGGGTGAGTCCTTCTTCTGTGTTGACCTGGGCTTGACTCAAACTAACGCTGCCGAGGGGACTTTGGCGGCTATTGTCGCGCAATATATACAGCCCGGTGTTGATATCGCTGACCAGGATAAGGCCGCTCGGCAGAAAAGGATAAACACCCCAGGCACCATTGAAGGTGGTTTGGTCGCTGGTGGGGTAGGTATCAAAAAAGCCGGCTTCGGTCGGGTTGGCCGGGTCGCTGATATCCAGAATCGTCAGGCCGCGTTCGTAGTTAGACATATAGTAACGGTTGCCGCGCACAAAACCGTTGTGATCAATGGCTCGGGTTGGGCCTGTCCAGGTGCCAGCCAATTGCGGGGCCGTCAAATCACTGATGTCAAAAATCCGAAGTGTGGTGTTTAGCCCTAATCTGGCTTCATCCAACTCATCGTGTACCAGAATGTAGCCTTTATCTTCACTCCACCATCCGGAGTGGACATATTTGGCATCTTGATAGGTGGTGCTGCTGAGCTGCGTGGCTTCAGGTAATTTTTGCTGCCATAGCCGGAATTCGCCTTCGTTAAAGTCCAGTAAAACCAGGCACCCAAGCTGACTTTGCTCACATTGCGAGGTGGCCCGTTCATCCGTAATAACCAGGGATGCCGCATCATGGCTGTAGTCTTCACGCCCAGCACGAGGCGTGGTGTACTCCAGCGTTAGGTTGGTTGGGTCGGTAAGACTAAAACCATGCAAGGAGCCTGAGCGGTTATCGGCGCCACTGATATTAACCAGTGGTGTCTGGCCAGATAACGGAATATTCAGGCTGTAATCCACATTGCTGATGTAAACATTGTGCGCTGCATTGTGCAGTGCTTGGCGCTTGACCAAACTCACTCGCTCTGGCAATTGGTTTAGGTCAATGATGGTCAGACCTTCGGTGACTGAGTCGGCCGTGGCGTATGCGTAAGCTTGCCAGACGCCGAGCTGCGGTTCAAAGTATTGATAAACTTTGATATCTCGCCATAAAGTTGACTGCCCGCTGATATGCCCAACTACTGCGGGGTTTTCCGGATCGGCCAGGCTAACCACTGATACACCGTTGGCCAGTCCTATCAGAGCGTATTCTATGCCGGTATTTAAGTCGATATGCCCCCATATATCATTGGCTGATGATGGGTTGCCAAGGGCGCTAAGTGGCAGATGCCCGACCAAATCGACATTGCTGCAGCTATAACTTCCGGCCTTACCGTCCATGCATGCCTGCGCAGTTTGCTGCTGATTCAGCGACTGGATAGTTTGCAAGCTTCGCGTTACTTCAGCGGGGGCTGCCTGGTGGCGGTCTTGTAGGGCAATAAAGCCTTGCTCAGTAACAGGCTGCAGATATTCAGGGGGAATGCCACTTATAAATGTTGGATGGCTGTCGGGCGCCTGAGATTGATACAGATCGACACGGCTGTAGCCACCCTGGACCGGCACTAAGCTACTTAGCAATGCCAAAAGTTCCGGCTCTGCTAAGGCGTTGTAGCGTCCTGCTGCTACAAGCACTTTATCGCCCTTATTGGCCCGACTAACCGCATAGGCAATAGTTTGGCAAGGGCGCAAGCGATTGTCACACACGCCCTGATCTTTTCCATCCATGGCCACAAATCTGGCCTTATCGTGTTCGCTATGGCTTAAAGCGCCTTGACTGAATAGCGCAGAAACCAGCATCATAGGCAGAAGCAGTGGCCGCATTCTAAAACCTTAATAAAAATAGCAATATGACATTTAATCCTGTGGCAAACATAGCAGCATTTTTTCAACCTTTAAAACCTTCTGTCAGGGTTTTTCTGTTTGTGCTGTGTGGACCTCTTTTGCTAACGGGGTGCGGCTTTTTTATGCCATCCCACAAACTTCAGGTTGAGCTTCGCTTTGACGGCCGGGCTTTGCCTTGTGGCACGGCATTAAGCCTGCAAGGCGCACCCTGGTATCTGGAGCATTCTAAGTTTTACCTTAGTGAATGGCGGGACCAGAACGGCAAGGCGTTACCCTTAGTCAACAATAAGTGGCAGACCAGCGAGACTGTGTTGGTTTCCATTGAACAGCGTGAGTGTTGGCAGGATGGGGAGATGGCGGGTAACCACAAAGTTATCTTTGATAGCGAGGTGGATTTGTCTGAGGTGTCTGAGCTGCAGTTTGTGCTGGGGATCCCGTTTGCACAGAATCATCAAAACCCCTTGGCTCAACCCTCACCATTGAATTTGTCGAGCATGTTCTGGACCTGGCAAAGCGGTCATAAGTTCGCACGTATTGAACTGAAAGCTGTCGCAGATAGTTGGGCATTCCATCTTGGTAGCACCGGCTGTGACGCTGATTCAGCCATGCGTGCACCGGCTGAGGCCTGCGAGCATCCCAATTTACTGGTATTTAACCTTAAGCGCCCTAAAGGCAAGGCACAAACGCTGGTGTTTCATATAGATAGATTGCTGGAAGGCATCCGTGTGGGACAAGAAAACAGCTGTACCTTTCACCCGGATGAAAGTGCCACCTGTGAGCAGTTATTAGGAAATTTGCGGCAAGCCGTTATTGAGTGGATTTAAATGCGGCCTGCGGCGGCCCTTATTTTCACTTGGCTGTGGGTACTGGTTGCCTGTTCTCCTGCTGAACCTACCTATCAATGGAAATTGCCTCCTGGCTTTCCCGAGCCGGATGTTCCCGCCGACAACCCCATGTCTGACGCCAAAGTTGCCCTTGGACGCAAACTATTTTACGACCCCAATTTATCTGCCAATCAAGTCCAGGCTTGTGCCAGCTGCCATCAGCAAGCATTCGCCTTTGCCCAGCCTACCGCTGTGGCGGTAGGAAGCACAGGGGAGTTGCACAGGCGTAACAGCCTGGCGCTGGTCAATGTGGCCTACAATGCCACCTTAACCTGGGCTAACCCCAAACTGACGAAGCTGGAACAGCAGTTGTTGATCCCTTTATTTGGTGAACATCCTATTGAGTTGGGGATTAACAGCCATGACACAGAGGTGCTGGCGCGCTTTAGTGGTGACGACTATGCGCCGTTATTCAAGGCTGCCTTTGGTGACGACGCTGCCAGTTTTGAGCGTATTGTGATGGCGCTGGCGAGCTTTGTGCGCAGTCTGGTGTCGTTTGACAGTCCCTTTGACCGTTACGCTTATCAGATGCAGGACGATGCCTTGTCTGAGTCTGCCAAGCGCGGTATGGCCATGTTTTTTTCCGAACAGTTGGAATGTCACCATTGTCATGGCGGATTTAACTTTAGTCAGTCCAGCCGTCATGCAGAGCAGACGCTGATGTTGCGGCCCTTCCACAATACCGGTTTGTATGATGAAGATGAAAGAGGAGCCTATCCTAAATCTGATCAGGGACTGTATGAAGTGACCGGGCAGTTAAGGGACATGGGGAATTTTCGCGCGCCGACGCTTAGAAATGTCGCCTACTCTGCGCCTTATATGCATGATGGCAGTGTAAAAACTTTGTCAGAGGTGATTGAACTGTATGCAGCAGGAGGGCGCAGCCAAGGGCGGGATAATCCGCATAAGAGTGTGTTTATTAAGGGCTTTATTATTAGCGAGGAGCAAAAGCAGGACTTGCTGGCGTTTTTACACAGCCTGACCGATGACAACTTTCTGACCAATCCCGCGCATGCCCAACCCTGAATGCTGAATTCGAAAACCAAAGCTAAAACCCGGTTTTTTCTACTGAAAGTGGGTAAATTATGGGGTGCGAAGTCAGGAAAACTCTGATATCTTTTGGCCAATTACCAAGCCCATACTATAACAATAACGTCAGTTGCTACGAGGACGAACATGACTGAAAAGCCTTATTTGCTGAGTGGTCGTAATACCATCATTCACAAGTTGCGCAAGTTTGACTTGCTGGTTCTCAATGGTGATGACAATCCACCTATCCTGGTGACGCACAAAGGCATCAAGGAATTCACCGGCCAGGTTCCAGAGAGTAAACGCGACGCTAAGTTAATGGATATGGAGCTGCTGGATGTCACCTTGGGGGATTTCTTTGGTGAAGAAAAGATACTGCTGTTTATTCAAACCCTGAATGGTAAAGAATACAAAATTGACTATAGCAAAGTCGGTACAGAGTTGTTTATTCGTATTCATCAAGACAGCATCATCTGATAGACACTACTGCTGTTTTCAAAAAGGGCCTTTTAAGGTCCTTTTTTGTTGTTCTCAGGCTGTAACTTGTTTTCTCAGGAAGTGTTTTGGTTACATTTTTTGCTAATGAATTGAAAAATTATTTCAGGGAACGCCTGTTTTTGAGTTTTTGTCATTCAATACGGTCAATTCGTCACTTAGTCCCCCATTTGCTGCTTATCCCTCGCTAGACTTAGTATGTTGGCCTAGTGAACCAACCTGTACATATTTTATACATATGTATTGTTTCCCTGATTGGGGGTCTCTTTGGCCCCCGCTTTTCCGCCCAATCAGACCTAATGATGCGCTTTTAAGTGGTACTTGCTGCATAGCTTCGACAATGTATCCTTTTGTAATGGCTTGATCAGATAGTGTTTGGCCCCCGCTTTGACCGCCCGCTGTACCATGGCTTTTTGTTTGTTACCGGTAAGCACCGCCACCACTGTGTCACTGTTAATGCAATGCATGTTAGGAAGTTGGTCGGCAATGAGTAGGCCGTCAGTGTCAGGCAAGTTGATATCCATCAGAATTAAATCGAACTTCTTGGTTTGCAATAGCGCCAGGGCTCGTCTTCCGCTGGGGGCCCAGTCAAAGCCCAGTCCCATGCTTTCGATCAGCCTTTTACCCATCGTGGCGGCCAGGTTGTCGTCTTCCACCATTAAGATGCGGGACGCCCTGGCCTCATTATTGACCTGCAACTGCTGTGGATTGTCTTGCTCCTGCTCCTGTTCCTGCTGCTCAGGTACGGGGTCGGCAGTATTCTCTTCCGGTTGAGCAAGTTTCAGTAGCAACGCGTCCAGCAGGTGCAGCGTTCGGTGTTGCAAGCGGATCAGACTGGGTCTGAAACTGTTTTGCTGCAGTTCTTGCAGCAGCAAGCGTAATAAACCTATGTCTTCAGTGCTGACATCCTCCTTGGCCAGATGGGCATCAGCCTGAGCAATGGCCTGGTCGAATTGCTCTAGTAACGATTCAAATTCACAGCGCAGTTTACGTTTCCGCTCGACTCCTTCTTGTAGTGCTTGCAAAGGTCCATCCCCCTCTCCTTGCACTTGCAAGGGTAAGGCGACACTCGCTTTATGCAAGTTGATCCCAAGCTTTTCCAGCTGTGCATAACAAAGTGCGATAGGCCGGTGTAGTTCATACAGAGGGCGGGCGACAATGTAATCGTCAATTACTCTGCTTTGAAAATAGTTAAATGCCAGTTGTTCTTCATGTTTTGCACAAGCCACTAAAAAAGCGTGCCTGCATAGCTCTTCATCAGGTACTTCCAGAAGGCATTGATAATACAGTTTTACCGAGCTTTCCAGACTGGGGGTGGCAAGCAAAATGAGTTTATTAATCCCATCCTTTAGCCGGTTAATAAGTCTGCTTTTTGAGTTGGTGACTTCGTATACCAGTTCGGACTGCTTTAACACTTTTAGCAGCAATTCATCGTCTTTCGGACTAATGCAGTAGAGGAGCAAATGTGGTGGATTAGCTTCAGTCACGAGCAGTGTCTAACTGTTTTATAACTTCAGCCAAGGCGCACTGTGCTGCATAGCTATGCTGAGTGAAGTCAGCCAGCCACTTTTGTATAACATCGGAACCCAATTGTTTTGTGTCAACCAATTGCTCGCCTTGCTCACAGCAAAGGTGCAGTGGTCTGGCACCGTAATACAAACTGCTGCTTTTCAGACCGTGGGTCAGGGCCTTGAAATGCTGCCAATTGTTCAGCCGCACAGCTTCGACAATATCCTGATGCCGTTTTACCAAACTAGTGTAAAAAGTGCAGAGCAGGTCTTTTTCTTCTGCGTAGGTTAGATGGCCTGCATGTTGAGATAGCTTAGACAAATCTATTGTCATATTCGCCTCCATGCTTATCACCTGAATTGAAAATTTAGGTAGGTAAATAGGCACTAACAATAAGTGTCAGTGATCTTTTCTAAAAATCAACCTCAGTTGTGCAGTTTCAACGCAAATAGGCTCTGTATCAGTGCTTTTTCACCTCGGTATCGGGTATAAGCAAGTGCAAAGCACGGCTGTGTTGGTATGAGCTGTGCTAAGTTGCTAAGATTATTCTTTGTTAATTAAAGAGAAACTTGCTATCAATAAATTGAGGGGCAACAGGGCCGTTGCGTTGTGCCAGTTTATGGACAGAGTTGTAATCCATCAGAATCTGCAGGTTTTCCTCTATGTTCTCTGTACTGATTTGTGACGACTCACAAGTAGCGCGTAAACAAGTTGCCAAATGCCTTCCACAAGACTGGGAGGTCGCGGTACATTTTGCCCGTCATGGTGAAGAAGCGGTAACGGCCTTGGCTGAGGGAAAGGGTCAACTGCTGTTATTGGACTTGAATATGCCGGTTATGGATGGCTACCAAGTCTTGGAGCATATTCAGCAGGCTGGGTTGCAAACCGCTGTTGTGGTGATTTCCGGCGACGTTCAGCCGGAGGCTCACGAGCGTGTCAAACGGCTCGGGGCTCTGGATTTTATCGAGAAACCCATCAAGCCTGAAGTGCTCCGTAATTTGCTGATTAAGCATCAGTTGTTTGTCCGGGAAGCCGCTCAGCCAGCCCCTGAATTAGACCGGCTGGATCCTGCGCTTCGTGACTGTTACCAGGAAATTACTAATATTGCCATGGGCCAGGCCGGCGACCATCTGGCACGCATCCTTAACGTCTTTGTCAAACTTCCCATTCCGAATGTAAACCTGATTGAAGCGTCTGAACTGCTGATGATGCTGCAGGATATTGAAGATAAAGAAACCGTGTCTGGTATATGTCAGGGGTTTGTTGGCCCAGGTGTCTGTGGGGAGGCGTTGTTTATTCTGAGTGATTCCAGCTTCAATGACGTGGCTAAAATCCTCAATATCGAAGAGGAAGTAGACGACCGGGTGCAGTTGGAACTGCTGATGGATGCTGCCAATATCCTGATTGGTACTTGTTTGAATGGGCTGGCCAACCAATTGGATGTACATTTTAGCCAGGGCCACCCGGTAGTGCTGGGGCAGCATCGCAATATCACTGAGTTGATTAATACCAATCGCACCCGCTGGCGACGCACGCTGGCAATTGAGTTGAGCTATGGGCTTGAAGGATACAAGGTGCAATGTGACCTGATTTTGCTTCTCACTGAAGAGTCACTCAAGGTATTGAACAACAAACTATCCCATCTGTTGGAGGACTGACCATGAGTAACGCCCTGCTAAGCGACATGACAGAGTTCCACTGGATGATGGATATGTTGCAAACCGTAGATGTCGGTTTGGTGGTGTTAGACAGACATTTTAAGGTAAAGCTGTGGAATGGTTTTATGGAGAGCCATTCGGGTTTGCTGCCCAGTCAGGTGCGAGAGAAGTGCTTGTTTGATCTGTTTCCTGAAATAGACCAAAAGTGGTTTACCAATAAAAGCCGCCCCGTGTTTGAACTGAGAAACCGTGCATTTATCATCTGGGAACAACGCCCTTATTTATTGCGGTTTTCTAACTACAGACCATTAACCGGCACCGAAGATTTTATGTATCAGAATATCACCTTGTCTCCGCTGGCCAGTACTACGGGGCAGGTCGACAATATTTGTATGATGATCTACGACGTAACGGATGTGGCAGCCAGCAAAAAACTGCTTGAGTCCACCCAGGTAACACTGAGTGAATGGCAAGAGCGTACTTAACCCGGATGTCAGTTATGCCGATTACCCCATTTTTTATCCTGCTGGTCTGCTGACCCTATGCCAACAACTTATGTCGAGGCAAAATAGTCAGCGTAATGGTTAATGGGATCCACAACGTGAAATGGTGTGTTGTGCTGCTTGGGCTGCTGGGCTTACCTGCTCAGGCGGCGTTTAAATGTGAAGCTGACCTGCAATACGGTTTAGCGGTGAATGACCGCTATATTCGTGTGATCAATTCTTCCCGCACGCTTTACCAAATTAATCAAAGTAAGCAGTTGATTGTGCGCGGTGAATGGGTTGAGCTGCCACCTGAGCAACAGGATATGCTTCAGGAGCTGGCTGATGGTCTGCATTATGCCGTGCCTAAGGTAGTGTTATTAGCCAGTGAAGGGGTGGACTTAGCCATAGGCGCAGTTGATCACGTTTATGTGGGGCTGGTTGGCAGCGATCATGAGAGCTATGAGCGTTTACAGAAGGCCTTGTGGCGGGTTAAACAAAAGGTCAAAACCAAGTTTATTCGAGCCAGTGACAACTACTACATTGGTCCCCGCAGTTTAGAAAATGTCGACGAACTGATGGACAACCAGTTAGAAAGCCAGATTGAGGAAGCCTTGACTACCTCGGTAGGTGGCATTCTGTCTGCTATAGGTGGATTACCAGCGCAAGGTGATGAAAATCTGGAAAAACGTATGGAGATGCTGTCTGCCAAGCTTGAGAATATGGGGGCGGAGATAGAAAAGCACATCGCCCCACAAGCCAACAGTCTGCGACTGAAAGCAGAGTGGTTTTGCGATGAAATGAAGCGTTTGGACGGCGTAGAGGAAGAGCTACGCCAAACGGTACCCGCTCTGGCTCCCTACGATTTAATTGTCACCGGTCAGGCAAAGCCGCTTAAGTAATACCTAAGGCTAGACGATATTAATCTTGTCTGATAAGACTAAAAACATGATATTTATAATGTTTATTGTAAATGTTTTAGATTAGGATTAAGCGCTAAGTGCCAAAGGTCACTCAGGAGCGGACATGTTTCAAGAACTCTATCATTTCATAGAGAAGACCTTCTTCTTTACCCTCAGCCGCAAAATTATCGGCAATCTGGCTTTCCTGTATCTGTTTCAGGTGCTTGCCTTGTGGCTGGCATTCTCTGATGCTAGTTGGGCTCAATCATCGGTCTTGCATATTGTCTTGGGTGTGATGAGCGTACTGGTGTTTCTGTTTACCCTGTTTTATATGAATTACCTGATTGTGCGTCCGGTTCGTGCAATGGTGAAAAATCTGGACGAGATTAATCACAGGCAGGGGGATCTTTCCGGACGTTTGCCTGCGTTTACCCATGATGAATTCCGCCAATTGTCGGATGGTTACAATGCCTTTGTGGATAATCTGTCACAACTGCTTAAGGGAATAGGTAGCCAGGCTGCCAGCGCCAGTAGTAAGAACCAACAGGTATTGCTTAAGGTGAACAACGCCTCGGCCAATGCCAGGCGTCAGGACAAGATCAGTGATGAGATCTTTGCCTCTAGCAAGCAAGTCAATGATGAAATTCAGGCGATTGTCACACGTACTGACGAAGTGGCTGACGCCACCCGGGATAATCTGGGCGCTGCCCAGTCTTCAATGACCAGACTGGTTCAGTTGTCACAGGATGTAGGTGATATCGACAGCTTGCTCAAAGAGTTCGACAACACTGTCGGCGGTATGAAGGAAAATGCCGACAATATTCGCAACATCCTGAAAATGGTGCAGGAATTTTCCGATCAAACCAACTTGCTGGCACTTAATGCTGCCATTGAAGCTGCGCGTGCAGGGGAAGCGGGACGAGGCTTTGCCGTAGTGGCTGACGAGGTTCGCACCTTATCGGTGAAAGTGAACGAAGCAACCGGCCAAATCAATACCTTCATTAACCAAATGGAAGGCTTGGTTAAGAACACCCAGCAAGAGTCATCAAAGCTAACCGAAGTGGCGAACAAAGCGCAAAGCGATATTTCACATACCAATGATCAGTTTGGTCAAATGGTTGAACAGCTTGAGCTGAATACAGAACGTCTTGCCGCCATTGGTGAGTCTGTGCACGCTCTGCGTCGTACCTACGATGCAGCACATGAATCTGTGGCGAATATCTCGACGTTAGGCGCCGAGATTCGTTATGACATGCAGCAGGTTGAACAGGAAATTCAGGAGCTGAAAGTCGAAACCGAGACCACCCAGAAACAATTGCAGCGCTTTGTCTAGGTGACAGCCCACTCAGGCTTGTCTTAGATTCCGAAACTTTGCGAATATCCAGCCGCCAGCTAACCCTGTGGCGGCTTGGGTAAGCAAACCCAATGCGCCTCTGGCTCCGGCAATCAGGGTAATATCCATAATCGGCTGCATGGCCAGGTGGATGCATAGCAGGGTGACAAAACCTGCTAAGGGATATAAAAACACAGCGTTAATGGAGAAACGTCTACTCAGCCATCCGGCTATACTGAAGGCCAAAAGCAGGCCAATGGCAATTATCAGCCCATAGGTGGGCAGTAATCCCCACCAATCACTTAAACTCATTTGCAACCTGTCTGTTAGCGCAATCTGAATACCTTGCCCGGTCAGGCCCGCCAGAACAAACTGGCTGTGCATCAGGCTGGCCAGGCTAAAGCAGCCAAGCCACGCCAGAAGAAAACGAATGATCAAGAAACGCGTTCGCATGCTGCTCTCCCATGCAGAGTAAAGATTATTCACCATATCTATGCAACGACATTAACCCGTATAGCAAACTAGTTTATGGTTATGTCAGCATCTTGCCATCCACAGACAAGGAGATACAGGCCATGCATAAGATTTATCAAATTACGTTGTTGTTAATGGTTGGAATGTGTCTGGGACGGGTATCAGCCACGGAGCAGCCGTTTGGGGATTATCAGATCAGGGTGCTGGCAGACAATCTGGCCTTTCCCTGGGCCGTGACGCAATTACCGGACGAGCGCTTGCTGGTGAGTGAGAAAGGCGGTCGGTTAGTCCTGCTCAGTGCGGATGGTGTGGTGACGCCTGTAGGCGGAGTGCCGGAGGTGTTTGCTAAAGGGCAGGGCGGCTTAATGGATGTGGTGCTGCATCCTGACTATGTCAAGAATGGCTGGCTTTACCTGAGTTTTGCCCAAGGCAATACTCAAGCAAACCATCTGCAGGTTGTCAGGGCTCGCCTGGATAACGAACGTCTGGTTCAAATTGAGCCTGTATTCACTGCTACCCCAGATAAGGCCACACCAGTTCACTACGGAGCCCGAATGGCTTTCCTGGGCGACCAATCACTGGTCATCGCCAGTGGTGATGGGTTTGATTATCGTGAACAGGCGCAAAATCCCGCTAATCATCTCGGCAAGCTGGTTCGCCTCAAGGATGACGGTAGCCTGCCTGCTGATAATCCCTCGTTTCATCAGGGAAGCACAGGACTCTATACACTGGGGCATCGGAATCCCCAGGGATTGGCTTGGGATCCGGTGCGTGAGCAGCTATTTGCCAACGAGCATGGCCCAGCTGGTGGAGATGAGATCAATCTGATCCAAGCCGGAGAAAATTACGGCTGGCCGGTAACCACGCTCGGCAAAGATTATTCAGGGGCTAATATCAGCCCGTATAAAACCTATCCTGGCATGCAACCCCCTTTGGTGGATTGGACACCTTCCATTGCCCCTTCTGCGCTGGTGGTATACCGGGGAGCCATGTTCAAAGAGCTGGAGGGCGACTTGCTTTCCACCACGCTTAAATCAAAGGAAGTACGCCGCGTGATTTTATCCGGGCAACAGGTGGTTCGTCAGGATAGCTTGTTCAATGAGCTGGAAAGTCGTCTCAGAGACATTCATATCGGTAATTACGGTCAGATCTATCTACTCACTGATAGCGCTCAAGGGCAATTACTTGTGGTTGAGCGTTAGAGGCTTTTTGCTTAGGAATGCGCTGGTATTAAAAAATGTCACAAAACTGTCATGAAAACGTCATTTTGATGCATACTTGCAACAATAATAGTTGTAGGTTCGTGTATGGACAAAAAGTATTCATTTTCCGTCATTCGCAGGTTAGCTTATGCCGCAGGGTTGAGTTTACCGGCTTTTTCTAATGCTCTTGCCGAGCCATTTACCTTTTATGGAAAGTTGAACCTCTCTTACCAGTATGCTGATGAAGGTGAGGGAAACTTCAGTGATTTAAAGAGTAATTCATCAAGGTTGGGCGTAAAGGGTGAGTTGGCACTACAAGATGATCTGACCGCTTTCTATCTGCTGGAATGGCAGGTGGATCTGGCGGATTTGTCGGGTGACGATAATATCACCTCCCGCAACCAGTATGTTGGTTTACTTGGTAATTGGGGGGAAATTTCCCTCGGACGTCAGGATACCGCACTTAAGATGGCGCAGGGGAAGCTGGATCAGTTTAATGATCTGGAAGGCGATATTAAGAACCTGTGGCGGGGCGAGAATCGTCCCGGCGACACTATGACTTACCGCAGCCCCAAGTGGCAGGATCTGCAATTTACCGGTACTTTTATTGCTGGCGAAAAAGATGGCCCCTCTACCTATTCTGCTTCCATCGCCTACGGTGATGCCGGATTAAAATCCTTGCCTTGGTATCTGGTAGTCGCTAACGACAGCAATGTGGCTGGTTATGATATTCAGCGTTTAGGTGGTCAATATAAGCTGGACGATTGGGTTGTCGGTGCTATGGCGCAGCGTCAGAAGAGAGAATCCGATGGTGACTCGAGAAATGGCTGGTTGCTGAGCAGCGCCTATACTCTTCAACAACTAACTCTGAAAATGCAATATCAGGAACTGGAGCAGGACTGGAGTTTGTCAGCTGGTGTTGATTATCCGCTAGCCAAGCAAGTGAAGCTTTATGCTTTTCTAACCCGTCAGGACAAACAGGAGTTACCCGACAAAGATTGGCTGGGGTTAGGCTTGGAATTTCGTTTTTAAGCACGTTTTTCGTTCCGCACGTTTTGTACGGTAGGTAAAGTGCAGCATGGACAATTTGCACTGACTCTGGATTGATAAACCGGCCGGAAAGCCGGTTTATAACGGTTTTCCAAAATCTGCCTGACCAGCAGATGGAGTAAGTAGCCATGACTATTAAGAATCGTCTCTTCAGTAATGCGGCTATCGTTTTAGTCGCCATCATTCTGATGTTTTTACTGTCCCGTTACGCTTCCTCAACCTTAAATCATCTTGCCAACACCCTGGCACAAGCTGAGCAGTTGAATGCCAGTATGTTAATGCTACGGCGTCATGAGAAAGACTTTCTGGCCAGAAAAGATATGAAGTATATCGAGCGCTTTGATACCGAGATGGGCAGATCGGTGGCGTTAATCGATAAATTGCGTGCAGCCTATCAGCAATTAGATCTGGCTGATCTGGAATTGCAGAACCTAAAACAGACATTCTCGGCTTACGGCGATGGTATGCATAAGTTAGTCGAGCAGCAGCAACTTATCGGTCTGGATCACAAGGATGGCTTGTACGGTGGTTTGCGGCAGGCGGTGCATGGTATTGAGCAGGAACTTAAAAGTGCCAATACCGATGCTCTGCTAGTGGATATGCTGCAACTACGCCGCAATGAAAAAGACTTTATGTTGCGCCGCGACATAAAGTATCTGCAAGACTTTCACAGCAATGCCGATGTATTCAACCTGCATATTTCTCAAAGTGCGTTGAGTCCCGCGCAGCAGCAGGCGTTACTGTCACTTCTGAAAACCTACGTTATGCAGTTTGAGCAGTTAGTTAGCGCCGAGGAGAGCATCGGCTTGGATGAGCAGGCCGGCATTCGTGGGAAACTCAGACAAACCATCCAAAGTACCGAAGCGGTATTGGAATCCGTCGTTGAGCATACAAGGGACGAGATCCAGTCCGCTGTCGAATTCAACAATTTGATGGTGACTACCTTAACCTTGTTTATTGCCTTTTTGGTAGCTGCACTGGCGTGGTTAATTGCCCGCAGCATCATTATCCCCATACAGAATGTGAGTCGTACCGTACACCGCATCCGCAATGAGAATGACTTTACCCTGAAACTCGAGGTAAAAGGACGCAATGAACTGGCCGACATGGCGGTAGACCTTAATCGTTTGGTGGAGTCGTTTCGTAATGTGGTGATAGAGATTAACCGCTCGGTCAACATGCTCAATGAAGCCTCTACTGAGCTGGCACAAAGTGCTGAGCAGACCGCTAATGATATGTCTAGTCAATTGCAGGAAACCGATATGGTGGCAACGGCCGTGACGCAGATGAGCCATACCATTGATGAAATAGCACTTAATACCGAGAACACTGCCGGTAAGGCCAGGGACAGCAGTCACTATGCGTCAACCGGCGCCGGAGAGGTGCAGGCGAGTGTTAGGCAGATCCGCGAGTTGGCCACCCAATTGACTGAGTCAGCGGGTGCGGTTGGCGAATTGGAGAAGGAAAGTCAGGTTATCGGCTCGGTACTGGATGTGATCCGCGGCATTGCTGAGCAGACCAATTTGTTGGCACTTAATGCTGCCATTGAGGCGGCCAGAGCTGGAGAACAAGGCCGTGGCTTTGCCGTAGTGGCTGATGAAGTGCGTAACCTGGCGATTCGCACTCAGCAAAGTACCGAAGAAATTACCACCATTGTGGGCAATTTACAGCGTCGCACGCAGTCCATCGTACATTTGGTAGATAGCAGCCATGGCAAAGGGCAGGAAGCGGCTGAGCGAGCCAGTACAGTGGGTGACTTGCTAAGTAGTATTATCGGTGACCTGAACAGTATTATGGAAATGGCAACCCAGGTTGCAACAGCCATTGAAGAACAATCCAGCGCGGCCGCTGAGGTGGGTAAAAATGTGGTGCAGATTCGCGATCTGGCGGAACAGGTCAATGTCGCCTCTATTCATAACAAACAAGCCAGTGAAATGGTTGCTGAACAGGCGGCTAACTTAAAAACGTCGGTGAATAGGTTTAGGGTATAAGCATTTATATGGGGAAAGAAAAGGAGGACACGGCAGCGAGGCCGTGTCCGCAAAACGCTTAGTTGCAGGCGTCTTTCAGAGCTTTACCAGCTTTGAATGAAGGCAGCTTGGAGGCAGCGATCTGGATAGTTGCGCCCGTCTGAGGGTTACGACCAGTGCGAGCTGCACGCTCAGATACTTTGAAAGTACCGAAACCCAGGATGGCAACTTCGTCACCACTGGACAGCGCTTCAGTCACAGCACCAGTGAAGGCGTCGATAACACGGCCAGCAGAGGCTTTGGAGATGTCGGCGCGCTCAGCGATAGCATTGATCAGATCAGTTTTGTTCATTGAATGCTTCCTTTTGTTTTATGTTGATAATGAGCTGGAGATACGCTACCCCAGACTCAATTCATTGGCGATGTTTGTGAGGTATATTCCTGAGACGCTGAGTCAGCATTTCTATACCTCAACGTGCCATCGGCACAGTTCTTTACTTGTTCGTTAACATCATCGCTATCCGTTATCGGATAGGGTGATTCTGCCGGACAGGTATGACACTACGGTTAACAGCCGCTGCCATTAACGCACAACCAGCCGGATCCCGCAACCTTGCAAGTATTCGGCTTGCAGTTCCAAGTCTGCCACCACTAGAGGCGCATTCTGCAACCAGTCGTTGGCAAATTCCAGTAATAACTTATCTTGCTTGGCTTTTGCCTTGATTTGGGGCAAAAAATCGTCCAATCGCTTGATATTTAGCACCACGCCAAGTTGCAATATACAAATAAGTCGTTGCACCTGCTCGTTGCGGTACTGAGAAAACTCCGGGAAATCGGACGTCTTTATCTTTTTGCGATGAAAACGTACCAAGGTTGCCAGCAGGTCTTGCTGTTCCTGATTAAAGCCCGGTAAATCAGCATTCTGGAGTATATAACCGGAATGTCGCTGGACGCCACGGGAATTTATCTGTAACCCCACTTCGTGCAACAACGCGGACCAGCCTAACAGGCTTTGTAACTCCTCGTGCTTAATATCCCAATCCTCAGCCACCTGATGGTATAAGACCATAGTGGTATTCAGCACGCGCTTGGCCTGTTCGGTATCCACGTCGTAACGAACTGCCAGGCTCTCGGCGGTGCGTTCACGAATATCCTGATGCTCCAGGCGGTCTTCCATTTCATAGATGACCCCTTCACGCAGCGCCGCCATGGAAAACTCCATCAACTGAATATCCAGGCTTTCAAAAATGGCCAGCAGAATAGCCAGACCGGCAGCAAAGATAGGTTTGCGGTCGTCCCCCAGCTCTTTGAAATTGAGCTTATCGAGCTGCTCAGCTTTGACGCATGCGTCTACTAATTTACGCAGTTCATTGCGTGATAGGGTACCGTTTTTCAGATCAGGATTAATTTCTTGCGCCAGGCTAATAATGGTTTTGATGGTGCCTGAGGTGCCGATACACACATCCCAGCCAAGCTGGCGATAGCGACGGTCAATCATTTCCAGCTCTTGCTTCGCGGCCATGATGGCGCGGTTAAAGGCTTTGCTCTTAAGCTCGCCATTTTTAAAGTAGCGCTGGGTAAAGCTGACGCAGCCCATTTGCAGGCTGCGCATTAGAACCGGCTTAAAACCTTTACCAATAATAAATTCGGTACTACCACCACCGATATCTACCACCAGGCGTTGCCCATTATCCTCGGTGGTATGAGCGACACCCTGATAAATCATCCGCGCTTCTTCCACCCCGGAGATAATTTCAACCGGGTAGGGCAATACACGTCGTGCGGCCCGGATAAAGTCCCGGGCATTGTGCGCTTTTCTCAGTGTGTGGGTAGCAACAATACGTACCGAGTCAGGTTTAAAGCCGCGCAGGCTGTCGGCAAACTGCTCCAGGGCAGCAATGCCTCGGTCAATGGCCGGCTGGTCCAGATAGCCATCTTTATCCAAACCGTCGGCCATCCTGACCCGTTGTTTTACTTTATAGAGAATTTGCAGACTGCCCGCATTAATGCGGGCAACCACCAGGTGAAAACTATTGGAGCCAATATCCAGTGCTGCCACATGGGTGACATTTCTGGCTTCGACATCGGAAAATGCGTTGGCTAATTGATTCATTGAGTCTGATTGTTCATTTCCAGAGCTTTCAGATAATCGTAGATTTCTACCTGTGAGCGCAACTTTTTCCTGTTTCCACGACGCACATATTTATTGGTTTGTTCCTGGTCTATCACCCTGGCCTTGATGGTATCCCTGAACTGGATCAGCAAAATATCCAAAACCCGTTTTTTCAGCACAGGGTCCAGAATTGGGCAGCCCACCTCAATACGGTTGTCCATGTTACGGGTCATCCAGTCGGCCGAGGAAATAAATACTTTCTGGTCGCCACCGTTTTCAAATACCATGACCCGTGGGTGTTCTAAGAATCTGTCTACCACACTAATGATGGATATGTTTTCACTCAAACCTTTCACCCCTGGCACCAGAGAGCACATCCCCCGCACTATGGCGCGGATCTTCACCCCTGCTTGACTGGCCCGATAAAGGTCGTCAATCAGTGGAATATCTACCAGGTTGTTTACCTTCAGCAGTATTTGCGCTTTAAGTCCTTCCTTGGCGTTTTGTACTTCCTGACGGATGAGCAACTGAATCTTGGTTCTGGCATTAACCGGGGATACCTGTAAATGCTGGAACTTAAAGCGTCGATAGGGATATTGGATAAAATCAAACACATCCACTGCTTCCTGTGCCAGCTCTTGGTCACGGGTAAACAGGCTGAAGTCGGTGTAAATTTTGGCGGTTTTCTCGTTGAAGTTGCCGGTGCCGAAGTGGGCGTAATGTATTAGTTGACCATGTTCTTCGCGGCTTATCACGCAAAGCTTGGAGTGGATTTTCAAGGTGGGAATACCCAAGATAACCTTGACACCCGCATCGGTCATCATTTTGGACCATTCGATATTGTTTTCTTCATCAAAACGCGCGCGCAGTTCCACTACGACCGTGACCTGCTTGCCATTATTTATCGCGTCAATCAGCGAGTTAACAATGCGTGATTTACTCGCGACCCGATAAATATTCAGGCGAATATGCTTCACACTGGGGTCGAAGGCGGCCTGACGGACAAACTCGGTCAGGTGCAGGAAGCGATGATAGGGGTAATACAGCAGGATATCCCGCTTACTGATAGCGTCGAACACCGTATGGTGATCGGCAAATTCTCTGGTGTTGATAGCCGGTAGCGGCGGGTTTTCCAGATATTCCCTGCCCACATTGGGGAAGCCGATAAAGTCTTTAAAGTTACGGTAAGCGCCACTGGCAATCAGGCTGTCGTAGCTGGATATCTTCAGTTGCTTTTTGAGGAAGTCCAACATGTCTTGCGGCATATCACCGTCATATACAAAGCGCACCGGCTCTGCAATCAAGCGCTGCTTCATACTTTCAGACATTTTTTCTACGTAGCTTTCATCAATCTCGTCGTTAATGCGATATTCCGCATCCCGAGTCATCTTGAAGGAATAAGCTTCGAGCATATCAAATTCGATAAAACCGCGGAAAATCTGTTCCAGACACAAATTGATAATGTCATCCAGCAGCACAATATGCTTCTTCTTACGACTTTTTTCCGGTGGGATAAGCACGAAGCGAGACATATATTCAGTCGGCACTTCCAGCAGGGCGTACTGGGTTTTCTGCTCTTCCTTGCGAATGGCCACGAACAGGTATGTGGCCGCGTCGTTTAACCTGTCTACCAGCTTTACCTTATTACTCAGCAGTACTGGTGCCATGTAGCGCAAGATCTTGTTCTGGAAATAACTCCTGAGCCACTGGGTTTGGTAGTTGTCCAGTTCATCTTTGCCGATCAGATAGATCTGGTATTTAGCCAAACGTGCCACCACCTCGGCATGGATGCGCTCAAAATCGTCCGTCATCACCAGCACTCGTTCCTGGATTTTGTCCATTAACTGTTTGGTTTGCGCTGCGGCTTCCTGATTCTGATCGTTCAGGTGGATATAAATCTGGCGTTTTACATCAGCCACCCGTACCCGATAAAACTCATCCATGTTGTTAGAGTAAATACCCAGAAAACGAATCCGTTCAACGATGGGATTGCGTTTGTCGGCGGCTTCCTGCAGCACTCGCTGGTTAAAGGCCAGCCAGCTTAATTCCTTGGGGTAATAGATTGTGTTGATACTCATCATCTAGGCTACGGCTATCGAAAATTCGCAAAATTCTAGCAATACTGCCAGCGGGTTAATGTGAAGCTTTTATGACGGGCTATTGCCAGTCGATATCCACAATCAAATCGTTGGCAATTTGCTCCAGGGCATCACCTAAGGGATCAGTGTCGAAATCTTGTGGAATGTCGATGATGACCTGAGCCTTAAACAGGTTGCCTCCCCAGTTAGGTGCAGGCTCGCAGTGTGAAGTAAAGCGCACAATGTTCAGATTGAATTGATGTAGCACTTTGGTCAGCTCCTGCACTATGCCGGGTTTGTCATTACCCATAATTTCCACTGCCACCTGGCGGGTTGTGCTGGATTGGGGCTCTACCCCTTGCATCAGACGGATATTCAATTCCGGCATGGCGTCCAGCTGAGTGAGCAGGGGCTGAACCTTATCTTTTGGCAACTGCACTTGCACAAACCCGGTAAAATGTCCGGCCATGTGTGCAAAGTTGCTGGATAACCAGTTGCCCTCTAATTGCCTGACCGTGCGAGATATTGCCTCCATGATGCCGGGTTTATCTTTGCCTATCAGTGTGAAAATAACGGTATCCATGCTGTTCTCCTGTGCAACGAAGGGGCGGGCGGTTGGCATCGCAGATGGCTTCACCGCCGAATGACCCAACTATAATCCACAAGCGCTCTGGCGGCGAGTAAAGATCACCAGAGTAGTCAAAGCGTTAGTAATTGGCCCAAACGGCCTTTACAATGTCGCCAGCTCAGCGTTCCAATGGTTGTATCGTGCAAATTGATTACCCAAACCCATCGTCAAGCTTACGACGGCGTCGCACCCGGGATCGGCTGGCCGCACGCATTATTACCATAGGTGGCTGGACAGTACTGGCTACCCTGGCGATGCTCATATGGCATTTGCTGTATGTCACTATTCCACTGTTACAGTCACCTTCTTTACAGCCGGGAGCCGTATGGCAGTTACCCCAAGAGCAGGTGTTGTTGCTGGAAGACTTGCAACAGGAACGCGCACTTATTACCCGGGCAGCTGATTGTCAGCTCGGTTTTTTTCAGGTTCAGCCCAATCACGGTGAGGGGCTGACGCCGCTTAAACATGTGCCAATCAGTTGCCAGACTCAGGTTAAAGCCAAACATCATCTTGGCGGGCGTTATTTGTTTATGCTTGGGGCTGATGGCATGTTGCGGGTTGAGCGACTAACCCGAGTAGGGGGGCAGGTACTGCGTGAGCCTCAGATGTCGCTGTTCATCCCTGACTTGCCCACCACGCTTAATGCTCATCAGTGGCAGGTTGCCTTGTCTGACGATTGGCTGGGGCTGGCGGTGCAAAGCGCCGGAAAATGGCGGGTATATTGGGCATCCAGACAAATGCCGACGCAGCTTAGCCAACTTGAGTTGCCCCTATCGGGTATGCCGACCTTGCTACCCTCCATCCGCACAGCTGTGCAGGTCGACCACCAGCAACTACTGTTTACCGATATGAGCAGCAGTTTCACAGCCAAGTTAAATCAACCCGCCGCAACCATTCTGGCCTTTCCTGGCAGCAAAGCCTTTTTGCTCAATTACGCCGATGGCCGTATCGAAAAGTGGTCGGCGTTTAATGATGGCGGTCATTTCCGTTTTCGGCCTATCTATGCCCTGGAAGAACACTTGGCAATCAGCCAGTTGCAGATGGCACAAGGCAAGGATTTGGGTATGTTGCTTGGTGCCCAGGGGCAACTTTGGCTGTTTCTGAGTAGTTCAGGAGAGACCATTCTGCGCACTAAGGTGGCGTCAGATGCGCAGGGCATGTGGCTGGTTAATGAGCGCCTTTATGTTTGGGGGCCGCAGAGTGTGCAGCAGTGGCAGGTGGACAATATCAGCTCCATCATTAGTTTTGAACGGCTATGGCAGAAGGTGTGGTACGAAGGCTATGCCGAGCCTGCTTATGTGTGGCAGTCATCGGCAGCCGAAGATGTCAGTCAGGCCAAATACAGTTTGGTGCCTTTGGTAATAGGTAGCCTGAAGGCTGCCATTCTGGCCTTGATTATTGCCATTCCGCTGGCCGTCGGCGCCGCTATTTATACGGCTTACTTTGTGCCGGCTCGCTTACGCAACTGGCTGAAACCCGGTATTGAACTACTCGAGGCTGTGCCCTCTGTGGTAATTGGTTTTATTGCCGCAATTTGGCTTATCCCCATAGTGGAAGACTACCTGTTGGGGATGTTGATGTTTTTGCTGTTGTTGCCGGTGTCGTTGTTTGCGCTGGCCATGTTGCAGCAGCCCTTATCTCGCGGATTATCCATACGCTGGCAGTCAGGATGGGAACTACTGCTGCTGGTGCCTGTGGTTTTGCTATTGGCCTGGGGAGCCTTTGTGCTGGGCGGTGAAGCGCAGAGCTGGCTGTGGCCTGAGGGCTGGTTTCCTGGACAGGACAATCACAGCAGCAAAAATGCCCTGGTTGTTGCACTAGCACTGGGAATTGCCATAGTGCCGAGCATCTATTCTTTGGCCGAAGACGCTATTTTTGAGGTGCCGGGGCATTTACGCCAGGCCTCTTTTGCGCTGGGTGCTACCCGCGCGCAAACCTTGCGTAGAGTAGTACTGGTGGCTGCTTATCCAGGGATTTTTTCCTCCATTATTCTGGGCTTATCGCGGGCATTTGGCGAAACTATGATAGTGCTGATGGTCACGGGTAATACCCCAGTGGCTGACTGGGACATTTTTGCTGGCATGCGATCCTTGACGGCCAATATTGCCATTGAGTTACCCGAGTCGGAGGTTAACAGTATTCACTATCGTGTGCTGTTCTTTACCGCCTTGCTATTGTTCGGTTTTACCTTTGTTATCAATACCCTGGCGGAGCTGGTCAGGGGCAGACTGCGGAAGCATTATCAAAGTGTTTAAGCATTTCTTGTTGAACAGGCAAAAAGAGGGCCTGCCCATTGTTGGCGGTGCGGCACTGGTGGCCATCATCCTGCTACTGCTGTGCGGCATGGTGGGCATTATGCTGGTTAAAGGGATGCAGCATTTCTGGCCGGCGCCTTTGTACGAGGTGACTTATCAGGACGCCAAGGGCGAGCCAAAAAGTATGTATGCCTCCTTGCTGTCGAAAGATTTCACCACCACCGGCGGACACAAACGTTGGCTGTTCAATCAGGCTCGCTTGTATCAGTTCAGTGATCAGCAGCATCTGTTGGAAGAACAGCAAATTCTGCGCATGCAAACCTTGCCTGAGTTGATCGATATTCAACTGCGTAGCGGCAACCGACTCTTTGCCAGACTGTTGGGGGTTAATGACGGTGAATCGCCGCTGCCTCTTGCGCAGTTGCCCGAGCTTTTGGATAAGGTTAGCGCAGAAGTGGCGGCGATTTCTGAAGTCGAGCAAGGCAGACTGGCGGCTATCCACCAACAGATTGCGCAATATAACCGTCGGGCCGTTGAGGACGAAGCCCCTGCCAGGGTCAAACTTGAGCAGGAATTTTCCACCTTGATGGCGAGTCTGGATGCGCGTCGCAAAACCCTGGCGCAAATACGTTTGTTGTTAGTATTTGATACGGGTGAGCATTACCATTTGCCCCTGGCCGATGTGGAAAAATACTTACAGATCAATCAGCAGGGCAATCTACAAAAGTTTGCCACCTTTTTGGGCAACGTCTGGGAGTTTGTCAGCGATACGCCGAAGCGGGCTAACAGCGCCGGTGGGGTCTTCCCCGCTTTATTTGGTACAGTGGTGATGGTATTGCTGATGACGGTGATCGTTACTCCGCTAGGGGTGATGGCGGCCATTTACCTCAATGAGTATGCCCCGAATAATTCTGTTACCTCCCTTATCCGCATCGGCGTAAATAACCTGGCTGGTGTGCCTTCCATAGTGTATGGGGTATTTGGCTTAGGTTTTTTTGTTTACCAGGTGGGCGGTAACATCGACAAATTGTTTTTTAGCGAGCATTTACCGGCGCCTACCTTTGGTGCGCCAGGCATTTTCTGGGCGGCCCTGACCATGGCCATGTTGACTTTACCTGTGGTGATTGTGGCCACAGAAGAAGGCTTGAGGCGGGTGCCGGATAGTTTACGCCAGGGCAGTTATGCCCTTGGCGCTACCCAGTTTGAGACCTTATGGCGTACGGTAATCCCTATGGCCAGCCCGGGTATTATGACCGGCGTGATCCTGGCCATAGCACGCGGCGCGGGGGAAGTGGCGCCTTTGTTATTGGTCGGTGCGGTAAAGTTTGCACCTACCTTGCCGGTGGATATGGAGTTTCCATATCTGCATCTGGACCGACAATTTATGCATTTAGGTGTGCTGATCTATGACGGCGCATTTCACAGCAACAGTATTGGCCATGGCTCGTCCATGATGTTTGCCTCGTGCTTATTGTTGTTATTGGTGGTGTTGAGCCTGAATATTGTTGCCGTAGTGGTGCGCGCCAAGTTGCGCCGCCAGTATCAGGCTATGGCAGGGCAGGGGTAATGACAGAGTTAGTGCATTATGTTTGAGTATTTTGACCTTTCACGGCAAGGCTTGGAATTAGAAAACCTGCAGGATGAGCAGGTGGCCATCGACGTGCGCGATTTGACCCTGACCTTTGGTGCCAAACGGGCCTTACACAATATCAGTCTGAAAATTCCCAAGCGCCATGTTACCGCACTGATTGGCCCCAGTGGCTGCGGGAAATCCACCTTGCTGACCTGCTTTAACCGGCTGAATGATTTAGTGCCAGAGTGTCGGGTGGACGGTGAAGTGCTGATAAACGGCAGGAACATCTACAACCGCAAAGAGGATGTGGCACTGCTGCGTCGGCAGGTGGGCATGGTGTTTCAAAAGCCCAATCCGTTTCCCATGTCGATTTATGAAAATCTGGTATATGGACTTAAAATTCAAGGGGTTAAGGACAGGCGTACACTAGATAATGCGGTGGAGCAAGCCCTTAAAGATGTGGCATTGTGGCGGGAAGTAAAAGACCGTTTATTCGAGTCGGCGCTGACCTTATCCGGTGGCCAGCAGCAGCGCTTGGTGATTGCCAGGGCCATTGCCCTGCAGCCAGAAATTTTGCTGCTCGACGAGCCCACCTCGGCTTTAGATCCGATTTCCACCCTGACCATTGAAGAGCTGATCACCCAGCTTAAAGAGAAATACACCGTATTGATTGTGACCCACAATATGCAACAAGCAGCTCGGGTATCGGACTTCACCGCGTTTCTGCATCAGGGCCATTTGATTGAGTACTCGGATACTGACCGCTTGTTTACCCGGCCCAAACAGCAACAAACCGAAGAGTATATTACCGGCCGTTATGGCTAAAATGACGAATATCAGAGTGATGGACAATATTCCTCAGAACGTGGCGTTCGGGGACATATAACAGAATTTGCAAACTCGAAACTCGAAACTCGAAACTCGAAACTCGAAGAGGTCACGATGCAACAGATAAAACTCAATACCCATATATCCGGGCGTTTTAACCAGGAGCTGGAAAACCTGCGTAACTCGGTGCTGACCATGGGCGGAGTGGTCGAACAGCAGCTATGTGATGCCATCAGTGCCCTGCGAGATAATAATCGCGCGCTGGCTGAAAAGGTCATGCTCAATGATTTAATGGTTAACAATATGGAAGTGCAGATTGATGAGGAATGCACCCGGATTATTGCCAAGCGTCACCCCGCCGCCAGCGATTTACGCCTGGTTTTAGCGATTAACAAAGCCACTGTGGATATTGAGCGTATCGGTGATGATGTCGAACGAATCGCCAAACTGATCGTGAAAGGCAATTTACCCGTGTCCGAAGACATCAAAAACGGTATGATCGCGACCGGCAATCATGTGATGGAAATGTTGCGTCAGACTTTAAACGCTTTTGCGCGTCTGGATGCCGATGCAGCCCTGGCCATTCACATTGGCGATCAGGAAATAGATGAACAATACAAGCAACTGTTAACCCAGGCCGTTGCCGAGATGCAGCAGGAGCCGGAAGCCCTGCCACAGTGGCTGGATATTCTGTGGGCAATGCGGGCTTTAGAACGCGTTGGCGACAGGTGTAAACACGTTTGTGAGTATATAATCTATTTGGTCAAGGGCAAGGATGTCCGGCATATCTCCCGTCAGGCAATGCAGGAGAAATTGCAGGAACTAAGGTAGATACGACAGCATTGTCATAAAACTGAAATATTTCGTTCATATTCTGTGGTGTATCATGCGCCACCACGTTGAAGGTAGAAACAGTGCCATTTATGTCAACTAATTCATTTCTGGAGGTTTTTGCGAAATCACCGCTCAAACCACTAGAAGAACACATCAACACCGTTTACGAGTGTAGTCAGGGTTTGTTACCGTTTTTTGAAGCCGTTTTCAACAAAGACTGGAAAACCGCTGAAAAACTGCAACATGACATTTCCCACCTTGAGCGTAAGGCTGACGACCTTAAACGTGAATTGAGGGCTAACCTGCCTGCTGGCATATTTATGCCTATTCAGCGCCAGGACCTGTTGGACCTGCTTAGTCAGCAAGACAAGATCGCCAACCGCGCACGGGATATTTCCGGTTTGATGTTAGGCCGGGAACTGGGGATCCACGAATCTCTGCACGACCTATTCCGCAATTTTGTTATGCGCTCCATTGACGCCACCCGCCAAGCCCAGCACGTCACAAACGAACTGGACGAGTTGCTGGAAACTGGCTTCAAAGGGCGTGAAGTCAAGGTGGTTGAGGATATGATCGACCAACTTGATCAGATTGAGGATGACACGGACAAAATGCAGGTGGTCTTGCGTCGTGAACTGTGGAAGCTGGAGAGCCAGTTGAACCCAGTAGACGTGATGTTCCTGTACAAGGTCATTGAATGGATCGGCGATCTTGCCGACATCTCACAACGCGTTGGGTCGCGACTCGAATTGATGCTAGCCAGCTAAAGGGCAGTTCTGATGGATATTTTAACTACGTACGGCTTTATGCTGATAGTCACGGCTGCGGTCGTGGGATTCCTAATGGCCTGGGGTATTGGTGCGAATGACGTAGCCAATGCCATGGGGACCTCTGTGGGCTCCAAGGCACTGACGATTAAACAGGCCATTCTTATCGCCATGGTCTTCGAGTTCGCCGGTGCTTATCTGGCGGGCGGTGAAGTGACCTCTACCATACGTAAGGGCATTGTCGACAGTGCTTACTTTGTCGATACACCTGAAATCTTAGTTTACGGCATGATTGCCTCCTTGCTGGCTGCCGGTATCTGGTTGGTTATCGCCTCTTATCTGGGCTGGCCAGTATCTACAACGCACTCTATCGTGGGTGCTATTGTGGGCTTTGCGGCTGTGGGCGTCAGTGCCGACTCCGTTGAATGGGGTCAGGTTGTGGGTATTGTTGGCAGTTGGATTATTACCCCGGCCATATCCGGTTTCCTCGCCTATCTGATATTTATGAGTGCCCAGCGCCTTATCTTTGATACGGATACACCTTTTGCCAATGCCAAACGTTATGTACCTTTCTACATGGCGCTGGCCGGTTTTGTCATGTCTTTGGTAACCATTAAGAAAGGCCTAAAGCACATCGGCCTGCACATCGGTAATATGGAAGGTTATTTGATTGCCATTGCTATTGCTATAGCGGTTGGTGTGATTGGTAAGCTTTATATCAATCGTATCCAGATTGACCAGGAAGCTAACCGTAAGATGCAGTTTGCCAGCGTTGAAAAGGTCTTCGCCATTCTGATGGTGGTAACCGCTTGTTGTATGGCCTTTGCCCATGGTTCTAACGATGTGGCTAACGCAATCGGCCCCCTGGCTGCGGTTGTCAGTGTGGTGGAAAACCACGGTGAGATTGCCAGCAAAGCTAAACTGGCCTGGTGGATATTACCCTTAGGTGCCGTCGGTATCGTCATGGGTCTGGCTATTTTTGGTCACCGCGTTATTCAAACCATAGGTAAAGGTATTACTCACCTGACGCCAAGCCGTGGTTTTGCTGCTGAGTTAGCCGCTGCGACTACTGTTGTGGTTGCCTCTGGTACCGGCTTGCCTATCTCTACCACGCAAACTCTGGTGGGAGCTGTGCTAGGTGTGGGTATGGCTCGTGGTATCGCGGCCCTGAATCTGGGCGTTATCCGCAATATTGTGGTGTCCTGGGTTGTAACTCTGCCGATTGGTGCCGCCCTATCTATTATGTTCTTCTTTATGCTGAAAGGTATCTTCTCAGCCTAAGCCTAAGCCTAAGAACCTTATTAAAAAACCCGGCACTCGCCGGGTTTTTTATGTCCATGGATGGACGGTATGCCTTGATCGCATGGAAGCGAGAGAACGGCGATGTCCATGGATGGACGGTATGGCGCGGTGGCATGGAAGCCAAGGAGCGCCGATGTTGAGGAAAAACCTTATGCCTGGGGGCTATTGTTCCTCTTGCAGCTTTTCTATGTAATCCCTTGGGGTCACACCATTCCAGGTTTTAAACGCCCGGTTAAAGCTGCGTGCGTCAGAAAAATGCAGTCGCTGTGCAACGTCTTCCAGGGCCAGTTGCTGTGCCAGCAGGGTCTTGGCTTCCTGATTCAACACCTGTTCACGGCACTGGCGAAAGCTACTGTGGCTTTCAGTCAGTTTGCGCCGCAATGTGGCTACGCTGTAACCCAGTTCGGCAGCTACCGCATCCTGGCTCTGGATACCCTGTTCAAGTAAATGGCGCACTTTGGTCACCAGATTGTTGTCGCCATTGCCCTGACCTAAATGAAACTGCAACTGGTTGTAGACACTGCTTAAGGTCAAAGGCGCCTGCCATTGTAGCGGTTGGTCAGCCATATCTAATTGGTAATGCAAAACATAACAGGGGGCACCGAATTTGAGCGGTAAATGCGAAAATGCGGCCTGCAGTACCGAGTTATCGCCATTGTCTGCGCGGCTTTGCACTTTAATCAGGCTGTTGGCAGCCCCATGTCCGCCTAGTGAGCAGACCACCCCGTGAACGTAGAGTAAAACGCAGTCGAGATTAAAGCGGATATGTATGGGGTCACTGTCGTCCAGATAGGGAAATTGCCGATCATCAATGATATACAGCAATTCCCGGTCACGGCGTTCGACTCTGTTGTAGGCTCCACCATGGATAAAATTGTAGGACGCGGCCAGCTCCTGCAAGGCATCCTGCAAGCTTCGACATTTGCCCAAATTAGATAACACATGATCATTGGTGCCGGGCAGCAGCGGACGCTTGGACATATGCAAAGACTCGTCCCGTACCTCAACGGCGAAGGATTCAAGAATTCGCAGGAAGTCCACGATATTCAGTTGGGTGGCGTCACTCAGACCGGATTTTTGCAGTTGCTCGTCCAGGCGCATCCCGGCACTGGATAAAATCTGAGCCAGGGTACTGACGGCATTGGCCCGGATCATGGGGAGATCCGGGCTGAATGGTTGTTTTTCTGTCACGGGAAAACGGCACCCCATGGTAGACGGTTGAGCAAAATAGAGCATAAAGGTCACGCCATATCAATCCTGCTTACGTTAGGTGCCGTAAACTGGCTAGAGCGCGTTCAACCAGGTTTTGATTTGGTTGATACCGCTGCTTGACCAGCCAAGCTTCAAATGATTGACGTTAATGGTGGCGGAGCCACCGTGATTACCCAGACCACTGGCATCGTTACAGCTGGATACAAATACTACGCCGTCAGATGGGCCGGTATGCTCATTGTGGATCAAGGCAATATCCGCCTTGTTGCCACATAAATTGTGTACCCGTACGGCAGGATCGGTGCCCGCTGCGCGCACATCATCAACCAGCGAGTAGGGCAGGAAGGCATCAATGCCCTGTCCATGGGTGTAGAAACCCCAGCCGCCTTCGTAGGTGGTGTACCAATCCTGTTCGCTGACGGGCAATGCATAAGTGCTGTCCCAACGTTTAAGCATTTGCACCGAGCCAGGGAAGTAGCTGGAGGCGTAACTCCACTGGCTACCGCTTTGCCAGATGCCGTAGCATAAAATGGCATCGTGAGCGGTGGGGCCGTTAATTACCCCGCCACAGCCTGGATAAACCGCAAAGGTATGGGTCCAGCCATGACGAAATGACCAGTCGATACCGTTGTTTGGCCCGCCCAGCATAATTAACCGCCTGACATCGCCCTGGTAGCTGGTACCCCAGGATTGGGTAACGGATGAAATATACATGCGGGCGTTAAAGGCGCTTTTCGACCAGGTAACCAGGTCGACTTTACTCGCGCCGGTCTGGCTTTTGATGATACTGATGGCATTGGCAATCTGCTCTGCCCAGATATAACCATCACCATTTTTATGCGCCAGGGATAAGGCAAATACCTTGAAGTTGTCGGCCACCAGAGCTTGCATCAGACCCGTGCTCGGGCAGCTTTGCTGGCCACAGCCATAGTCTCCGGCATCATTTGGGTTTGCCCAGGCCAGATCGGCATCCTGATTGGCACCATGGATCAGCAGCACAGGCACGGCTTTGCTGTTGGTATTCCAGTTTGGCGCGTAATAAAGCAGGAAGTTGTCTGATGATGGGCTGGAGTCGGCAAAGAAGGTGGCCCGCTGACCACTTTGATCGCCACGGCCATCACTGGGAAAGGCTTCCTGACCAATATTACCGCTGGTATCCCGCCAGCGTTCCACTTTTACCCAGCCGTTACTGATACCGCTGGTGAAGGTTGCCTGCAGGCTGGTAGGGCCGGCTAGCGCCGACATACTCAGGCTGCAAAGGGCCAGGCTGATAGCTCCCAGCCAAAAGGAAAGTCGAAACAACGGGGCGGGCTTATACATAAGATTCTCCTTGGTGCTGTTTACGGGTTGGTCAGATCCTGTTTAAGCTGACTGGCCAGTGCCTGCCTGGCTTCCTTGGCAACCGGCAGGTCGCCAAAGGACAGAAAGGCATGAATGGTGCTCTCAAAGCTTTGGAAGCGCAGCAACACGTCGGCTTGCTGCAAGCGCCTGGCAAAGCGCTCTCCTTCGTCTTTAAGCGGGTCGAAACCCGCCACCATCAGTGCTGTGGGGGGCAGATGGCTGAGATCGGTGAGCTGCATGGGAGAGACTTCAGGATTGTCGCTACCGGCATGTCCACCAATGTACCAGTCGCGGGTGCCGTCAATGGCCGCGTTGGCCAGCAGATAGTCACCGCCGCCGAACATCAAGCGTGACGGATACTGGTCGTGACTGCTGTGCACATCCAGGACTGGGTAAATCAGGTACTGGGCTGCCAGTTGTTGGCTACTCTGGCTGTGCAAACGGTGGCTGGCCACTAGTGCCAGGTTGCCGCCGGCGCTATCGCCCATAATGGCAATACGCTTTGGGTCTGCACCTAAGGTCCCGGCCTGTTTGAATACCCACTCCAGTGCCTGACTGACGTCATCCAGTCCTGCCGGGTAGGGATGGTCGGGGGCCAGGCGATAGTCCAGGCTGATAAACAAACAACCACTTTGCTGGCAAAGATCCCTGACCAGCGCGTCATAACAGTCCAGATCGCCCAGTGCCCAGCCACCACCATGAATAAACAACACCAGTGGCAGCGGTTTTTGGCTGTCACCTAATGGCCGGTAAAGGCGCGCCGGAATTTTGCCGTCTTTGCCTGGGATAGTCAGGTCTGTTACCCGGCAATCGGGATTCACCGGCCCCTGAAGGCCGATAAACATCGCTCTGGCGCCGGCTCTGGACGCTTCAATACCGGTTTGTGCTTCATCGGTACTGGGGACATGCTGGTTAAATTGCGCCAGCAGCGCTTGGGTTTCCTTATCCATCATCTGTTAGAACCTGTATTTGAGGTTAAGACCATAAGTGCGGGGGGCGCCGTAATAACCTAGTTGCACACCAGGCGATGCGCTCAAGTCGAAGCCATGCTGACGGTACTCTTTGTCAGTCAGGTTGTTGCCATACAGGCTGACCTGCCATTGTTCGTCGTCAGACAGATACGTCACCGACATATCCATCAGGGTGTAGGCTGATTGCGCCAGCACTTCACTGCTGCTGACGGTCAGATAAGTCTTACTGCGATAGCTGGCTGACACAGACCAGCTCAGACTGCCGCTATCCAAATCCATCCAGTATTCCAAACCAAGTCGGCCATTCCATTTTGGCGCGTTCACCAGTTCGCGTTTGTCGCTGATTTCCTCATCAAAATCGCCGATCAGTTCATCGTAGCCACCACCCAGGTAACCGGCGTTCATATTCAGTGTCAGCGCATCGGTGAGCACGGCGCTTAGCTCCATTTCAGCCCCATAAATAGTGGCTTTACCGGCGTTTTCGAACAGCGATAAAAAGGCGCCGGTATCTGGATCGATAGAGAAGCGACTGAGTTGGAAGTTCTTATAGTCGTTATAGAAGGCGGCCAGGTTCAGGCGCACGTTGTCATTATTGAGCATGGACTTAGAGCCAACTTCATAGCTCCACATGGTTTCCGGGTCGAAAGGCTGAGCAAAAGAGGTCAAACGGCCGTTGAAACCGCCGCTCTTAAAGCCTCGGCTGGTGCTGGCATACAGCAAGTGATCGGCGCTGAGCTTGTAGTCCAGCGACAGTTTAGGTGAAAAGTTGTTCCAGCTTTGTTCGGCATCATAGCCAGTGGGGCTGTAGCCAACCCCTGTGCCGAATAGCCGTTCCATTTCTTCGGCGCTATTGACGCCTGTACCGGCAAACTCTTCGCCGCGGCTGGATACCTGCTTCTTCTCTTTGGTATAACGAGCGCCTAAGGTCAAACCGAGCTCAGGGGTTAAATCCCAGCTCAGGTTGGCATAAATCGCACTGCTGGTATTGGTCTGGTCGCGCAGTCCGGCATTGACAACCGGGAAGGGGAAATACACATCATTGCCCAGTGGTACGAAAAACTCCGGTGCAACCGCACCACCGAAGGTCAGATCGTCTTCCTTAAAGTAATAGACTCCGGAAACCAGTGACATGCCGTCTAAGTTGTACAGCCATTGAAACTCCTGGCTGAGTTGGTCCTGATCCTCAAAGTTGTAAATCCCGAATGAGCTATCGGCGCTGCCATCAAGATCCAGGTGGGTACGGTAGTCCATTTGCCGGTAAGCGCTGATGGACTTGAAGGTACTATTACCGTTCAGGTATTCGAGGGTCAGGGCCGCGCCGCTGGTTTCCAGGCTTTCCAGATCGTTGTAATTCACATTGACCTTAAAAGGATCATCACCCACTGGCAGCATCTTGCCTTGTGATACCGAATAAATGGCAGTTTCGCGGTGCGGTGTACGGGAGTGATTGGGTGAGCTGTCAGAGCCGTCCACAACCAGGTAAGCCGATAAATTATCGCTGATCTGATACAGCAGGCTGCCACGCCAGGCCAGGGTGTCTTTATCGTAATCGTCCTCACCTGTCAGGGTGTTTTCGGCGTAGCCGTCACGTTTGCTGCTGGCCATGGCAAAACGGCCAAGCAGTTTATCATCCACTACGGCACCCGTTATGCTGCCTTTGAGGTTCAGTAGCCCATAATTGCCGACGCCTACATCCACATAGCCTTCGGTTACATCGGTAGGCTTGGCACTGGTAAATTTCACCGCGCCACCAATAGTGTTACGACCATACAGGGTGCCCTGAGGGCCACGCAGCACTTCAATTTGCTGAGGGTCCACCACGTCCAGAAACGAGCCTTGTACCCGGCCCATATAAACGTCATCCAGATACACACCTACGCCAGGGTCGTTAAACGAAATGGAGTCTATTTGCCCTACACCACGGATATAAATCACCGCGTTTGACGCATCTCCCACATGCAGATTGAGGTTCGGCACATGGGACTCAAGGTCGCCGAGATCCAGGATCTGCATCTTTTCCAGTTCATTGGCCGACAGCGCCGTTACCGCAATAGGCACATCTTGCAGATTTTCGGTTTGCCGGGTGGCCGATACCTCGATGACTTCAATACTGCGCTCGGCTCGCTGCTGGGCTGGTTCTTGTGCGCTAACGGCAGGGCTTAACGCCAGGCTTACTGCCACAGCAAGCAGTTGCTTGCGGGGTTTAAGCGATAATGTGAATGAATTGTTATTGTGTGACATCATTTTGTGTAAACGCTTTGTTAACTTGTGAGGAGATTGTTGCGGTAAGGGGGGAGCAACAACAAGGACAAAAAACTTCAATCTAAGGGGACAAATACGCTCAGGCAAATGTGGTGCTTTCTGTTAGGATTAGCTAATTAGATTAACTTAATATCTTTTAATAGGTTAAATCACGAAGGAGTTCGGAATGAAGTGGCCCAATCTTAAACATTTGCACTATCTGGTGGTCTTGCATGAAGAACAGCATTTCAATCGTGCAGCCCAGCGCTGTTTTGTCAGCCAGTCTACCTTAAGCACCGCTATTCAGAATCTCGAAGAGCAGTTGGGCTGCCAGCTCCTGGAACGGGATCATAAAACCTTTATTTTTACTGCGTTGGGGCTGGAAATGGTGGAGCGCTGTAAAACCCTGCTAAACGGTGCCAGCGAGCTGGTTGACTACGCCCACAGCGCGGGTAACTGGCAGGCCGGCAAGCTTAAACTGGGCATTATTCCCACCATTGCCCCGTTTTTGCTGGAGGGCTTGATCGGCACGCTTGGCGAAGCACTCCCTGACTTAAGCCTGCAGTTGCAGGAAAACACCACGGCAAACTTATTACGCGAACTGCACGGTGGTGAGCTGGACTTGCTGATCCTGGCCTTGCCGATGGAAACCCCTGGCTGCAAGCAGATGGTGATTGGCCATGATCCTTTTCATTTGGTTGCTCATCCTGACATGCTGAGCCTGCTGCCCTCACCTATGGATTTTAGTGCCCTACCTAAAGACAGCGTGTTTTTATTGCAGCAGGAACATTGTATGACCGGCCATGCAGTGAGTGCTTGTGGGCTGAAACACAAAGAGCAGGTTAGCGCTTTGGCAGCCAGCAGTTTGTTTACCCTGGTGCAGCTTGCCAACAGCCGTCTGGGCCTAACCTTCCTGCCTGAGCTGGCGCTGAAAAGTGACATACTGCAACACAGTGCGCTGGTGTCCTTTCCCGCCGAAGATAAGGCGTACCGAGAGATTGGTCTGGTGTGGCGTAACGGCACTACCAGGGTACGTTTGTTCCGCCGCATAGCCGAGCTGCTGCAGCCGCTCATGCCTAAAGCGGTGCTGTAAATTTTTAAAAAATAATTTAAATCTCACCAAACTATTTTCTGACTGGCCTCGACATTAAGAGCAGAGAATTACAACACGGCACGGAAAGTGAGCATGACTGGGGAAGGCCTTGTTCGAACAATCTGATGAGAAGCTGATCAGCAAGGCCATGAGCGGCAACAATGCAGCCTGGCAGAAACTGGTTAAACGCTACGACAAAGCTGTCTACAACTATGGCCTGCGTATGACCGGTAATGCCGATGATGCGATGGATTTGTTGCAGGAAGTGTTTTTGTCTGTGTTCCGTAATCTGGCCAGCTTTCGTGGTGAAGGCAGTTTTAAGGCCTGGTTGTTTCGTATCGCCCATCATCGGATGGTGGAGTTTTACCGGCGTAAGCGTGATTACCAACCGCTGGATGAAGAAAACCCACTGATGGATGAGCAGTCTTGTGTTAGTCGCCTGACCATTGCCGACGCCGAATCGCGGGAACTGATCAGGGCCATGCAAAAGCTGTCACTGGAGCAAAAGGCGGTGGTGGAGTTGAAGTTTTTTAGTCAGTTTACTTTTGAAGAAATTGCCGAACAGCTTGGGGTATCCAGCAATACGGTGAAGTCCCGCTTATACACGGGGCTGGGTAAATTGAAGGAATTGATGGAGGTGCAATATGTCTGACAAGCATGAATTGTTTGCATTGTGGTTAGATGGCCAACTCTCGGCGTCACAGCAACAGGCATTTGAACAGTTTTGCGCTCGGGACGATGAATTCGCCCGGCAAGTGGCATTGGCTAAACAGGTTAGCCATGCAGCTAAGCGCTATGAAGAACAGCCTGTACCTAACTGGCAAATACCGGCCATAGGCCCGCAGCCAGGGGCTTCGTTGTCCTGGTGGCGATTGCGAGCCATGCCGTCTTTGTCTTTCGGTATGTCCATGTTAGCGCTGGTGATGGTGCTGTTCCGGGTTGAAGTGCAGATACAAAGTGGCGCGCTGACGGTCAGTTTTGCCGGACAGGGTCAACAGGATGAGATTCGCCGACAGGTTGATGCCGAAATTGCCCAGTTCCGTGAGCAGCAGCAAGTGCTGCTGGCTGATTACAGCCGCGAAATGCGCCAGCAACAGCAGGATGTCAGTAGTCAGTTGACCAGCTACTTGCTCACCGCCAGCCGCAGCGAGCGGCGGGAAGATTTTGCCGAATTGATTAAGTTCGTCAATCAGCAACGGGAAGACGATCAACAGTTCTATGCCCGTCAGTTTAACAAGCTTCAGCAGCAGGTTTTTCAAAACCCGGAGCCTGTGGCCCAGGAAAACCTGTAACCAGTAACTATGAGGTCAGCCATGAAAAAGTCATCTATTTGTTTGTTGTTAGCCAGTATGTTTGCAGCCAGTGTGCAGGCCACTTCCCAGCTTGATGAACTAAGTAAAGAACTGGAGATCATGAGCAGCATCATGCAAACCAGTTACAAGCAAAATCGCGACGAAAAAGGCATTAGCGTGCGTTCTTTGCAAAGCACCTATCTGGCCGGGCAGGGCGTAGTGTTCAGGATCCAAACCTCAGGCGGCAGTAATCGCTTTCGTTTTTCATTCAATGGATTGGACCATGTCATTCCCGTACCGCCGATTGAGCCGCAAATCGAAGTGCGTGGTAATGCAGTAGTAATCGAAAATGAAGGACATGTAATTGAATATGAGTCCATTGGCGATGAGCTGGAGCAGGTACGCGAACTTTTTATTGGGTCCAATGACAAGCTGAGCGAGCTGCGAGACCAGCAGCGTGAATTAAACTGGGAAGCCCGAGAAGTTGAACGCCGTAACCGTGACAACGAGTTTGAAAAGCGCCACGCAGAAGGTGAGCGCCGTGCTGAGCTGGAAAAGGAAACCCAGGAACTGCAAAAAGAGCTGGCCAAGATTAAAGAGCGTCAGCGTGAAGTGGAAAAATATGCCCAGCAGTTAGAAGAAGAACAGCGAGAAGCCAACAGTAAACGTGTGGCGGCGGCGCAGGAGCAGAGCAAGAAATTCCTGGCCGAGTTTGAACACAACAGTGCCGATATTCTGTGTAAATACGGCAGCGGTCTGAAGAGCTTGCCAGCCGGTGAACATATTACCCTGGTGCTGGACAATTATGCAGGTGGTAAAGGTCGTAGCAAGAATCAGGACCGTATCTACGTATTTGACTACAAAGACGTGCAGTCTTGTGTAAGCGGTAAGCTCGACCCACAAAAGTTGCTGGGCAAGGCTAACACCTACGAATTCTAGTTGCAGGGGCGAAGATGACGTCGCCTGATGTTGAGAAAAAGCCCGCTATTGTTCAAAGCGGGCTTTTTTATGCGATGGGTGAGTCTTGTGCTTCGCTTAACGGCACTGTGCTTTAAGCTCATATCACATCAAAGGTCTTTTCAAGCAGGTAGTGCAAGGTCGCCACAACCATCAATATAAACAACATGGAAGCCGCACGAATGGTGAAAAAGTGAGTGGATGACTGCCATTTTCTTTTCAGATAAAAGACATCAAAAAGTATAAAAAACACCGCTAAGATGGCGCCGACAATGCCTCCCACATAAAGCAGGGCAAGGAAATATATTTTTGCAATCAGAAACGACAGGCTGCTGGTTTGTTCTGGTGCGGAACCGAGAATCAGGTGCATATAGCCAACGCCGAGTAGCAGGGCTGCCACAGCCCAAAGCAGGTATTCCAGCAATGACTTTCTTATAGTTGTCATATAATCAGAGCCTTTATGTACGTACTCATTTGACAGATAAACAGCCAGTGTTAACAGTATGGACTGCCGTAACAAAATGCTTAAAATCCAGAACTAGCCGCAGCGTCACTGACATCCTTTGTGGTCTTTGCGGGCGTATCGAGGATGGAAAGGCGGTCAGATTTAACCATACCATGCTCATCGAAATAGCGAAGCTCACCGCAGTGCAAAGGGGCATCGGCCTGGCAGGGACTGTAGTTAAACTCGGCTAACTTGTACTTTCTATACATGCCCAGTTCCTCGGTAACCAACCCGCCCAGGTCCTCTTCGTTTTCAAGAAAATAAGCCGTGCCTTCATCCTGGAAAACACTAATAGGGAACGCCTTATAGTACTGATAAAAGAATACCGAGGTTTCGTTCTCGTAGGCCAGTGTTTTACCCGCAGGGAACTCGCTGCTTAAATGCGTGACGACTTGCTGGTGGATGGCCTGCTGAAGGGCATTCTGATCCTCGTCAGGATACTTAACCAGATATAGGTTGGGATAAACCTCGGACTGGATAAAGCGCATATTTTTATAAAAAACATGGTGAATACCTAACCCAATCAGGCCCAGTAGCAGCGTGGCGTAAAACACTCTGGCCCGCGTTTTATTTTTTAGGATCCATAGTATTAGCCTAACGCCAAGGAACAAGACGCCGCTTAGCATAAGCAGCAGAAAAACGATAAGTACTAGTTCCATTCGGCTTCGGACACAAAAGCAATACCGCGATCAATTAAGCGCGCGGTAGAGAAAGAGGCGCTGCATAGCATCAAACTCTGTTTCAGCACACTATTGGCAGTGTCATCTAAAGGTGCAAGTAAGGGGGGCGCTACAGGTTGTTGCAACAGGCCAGAATAAATCGCGGCTGCCAGTGTTAATACACAAAGTAGCAGTGCAAACAGCCGTTGTACTGCGTTGAGTTTATTCAGAAAGTACATGCCTCCGACCTACAGTATGCTGGGTTAAGCTGACGTCAGTATTAACGATATAACCGCACAGATAAAGTAAAGGCGCCCGATGGCGCCTTTACTATAGTGGCAACTGTTATTGGTTAAGAGCGCTTCGGCGGCGTAAATATACCAAAGCCAGCATAGCCAGCAACCAGTGGCCGACGCTGCCACCGGAGGATCTTCCTTCCGATGGCGGGACCACTACCGGCACAGCCTGTACGGTTACCGACACCGTTGCACTAGCCACACCGCCACGCCCATCACTGATTTGCACATGAATGGTATCCATGCCGCTAAAACCGGCTTTAGGCGTATAACGTAACTGCTGCGAGGCGCTAATGCTAACGCTACCGGTTTGTGCCGTGGCGCTGCTGATGCTTAACGTATCGCCGTCGGCATCGCTGGCATGTTGTAACACATTGATGTCAATTGGAGTTTGATCATCTGTGCTGGCGCTGCTGTCTGTGATTACCGGTGCCATGTTGTAATACAGCGCAATTGTCACTGTGGCGCTGGCGCTGCCGTTGTTACCATCATTGATAGTGTAACTCAGCGTGTCATTACCAATGAAATCCTGCGGCGCTGTATACCATAGGCTTAAGCCATCCTCGCTAATTGTTACCACACCAAAAGCGACAGACGCCTGGCTGATGGTTAAGCTATCGCCATCTGCATCGGTATCGTTATCCAGCACCATTAGCTGATGCGTCTGGTTCCATTTCTGGTTATAGCTGTCGGCATTGGCGACGGGTTTACTATTGTCGCTGCGCTGCATTGATACGGCGCCCGGGTCGACAACTGCTGCGTTAACCAGGCCATCATCATCATTTGGTCCACCATCTTCAATGGTAAGCTGCACGCACAGATGACCTTCGACTAAGCCAGGAGTCCAATCCGCCGCGCCCGGTGGCGGGCAATAGCCTGGATTGCCTGCCGCAGAATGAATACTGTTATTTGCATCAGTAACGAAGTTCACCCAACTGCCTTGCTGGAATTTACGGTAGACCGCATTCGTTGGTATCGCTTCGCGTTGTGGTAGCACTATGCGAACAGATTGCCCAGCTGTAGGCAGGCTACGGATAGTGAAGTCAAAAATACCACCGACAGGCTCAAAGACCGGGTCGGTATTTAAGTTATCCAGCGTGCCGAGTTCTTCATCGAGAATTTGCACGCCGCCCGAGTTACCGCTGCGGGCAAATAAGCCCAGGCTGCAACGCACGCCGGGGTCGCATTCAACCAGGAAACTGCTGGTGGAATTGATTTGCTGCGGCAGAATATTAGGCGACGGCATATTATCCAGATAGTTCGGAATACCGTTGTCATCGCTATCGTCACTGCCTTCAAGCGCGTCATTAATACCGTCGCGGTCGGCATCACTGTTGGCATCCAGTACAGGTAAGGCGGTGACAACGCGGAAGTAGGCTGACGCCTGTACCGCCGCACCGGCCGAATCGGTTACCGATACCTGCACCTGATGCGCCCCTACCAGGTCAGCTGGGTCGAAGCTTATGCTGGCAGCGTCTTCGCTAAACGCTATGTTGTCAGGCAACTGCCAGGTAAGACTATGTGTATCCGATATGTTGGCATCGGTGATGGTTGCCATGACAGTGACCGGACCAGCTGTTGGTGTGACAAGTGATGTGCTAATCCCTTGCTGCATTACTGCCAGATTAACCTGTGGTGGCAGGTTGGTATCGGTAATAGTGACGCTGGTTCTGGCATCGGCAGCCAGGTTAGGGCCACTAACCAGGGTGATCAGCAAGTCTTTTGTCGCGTCGCCTATCAGGTCGGCAAAGACGTTAAAGCTAATACTGGCACGCGTTCCGGAGCTTATACGCACTGTACCGGCGATTAAGTCATGTTCGCCTTCCCCGGCAGAGCCGCCGACGCTGTAACCCACGTCAACCGGATAAATGGGCGACTCACCATTAAGAATGACATCGACACTTACCGCACTGTGATTGGCTACCGTCTGCGCTTTACTCAGTGATACCCGTGGCAGCACACGTAACAACTGGGTTGTGGTGCTGCTTAGGCCATCAGCATCGGTAGCTGACCAGTAAAGCAGGTGCTCACCCGGGCTAAATAGCAAGGTGTTTTTATCCAGGTGCACCGCTATTCGGTTGCCGTTGCGGTCGCGTGCTGTGGCAACACCCACATCCACTTTAGTGAACAGGCCGGTGGCGTTAACGGTTAAATCATCTGGCACGGTAATCACCGGTGCATCCGGGTTAACGCCGTCAATCTGCAGCGTAACATTGGCGCTGGCGTCAAACTCGCCATCGGTAATGCTGTAATGCAGGCTGACTAAGCCATTAAAGTTATCTGGCGCACTAAAGCGCAGTTGATTATCCACGATCATGACAGTACCAATGCTGGTCGTAGCGAACGTAATCGTCAGCGTATCGCCATCCGGGTCGATATCATTAGCCAATACGCCAAGTGGATAAAAACCATCCAGGTTAAACGGCAAGCTGAAGTTGTCATCAATGGCTGTTGGTGCATGATTGCCATCAACTACCTCCAGGTTAAACGCTGGCAGTGCCGCAGAGAGTTCCCCGTCAGACACGCTAATCACTATGCCATTACTGCTGCCGACGTCCTCTTTTAGTGGGGTGCCGGTTAACGCGCCGGTAGTGCTGTTAAAGCTGGCCCAGATAGGTTTATTACTGATACTGAATGTCAGCGTGTCGCCATCCGGGTCGCTTGCCGTTGGGGTAAAGTTGTAGGCTTCACCCTGTTTAATCGACGTTGCCGGCGCACCGCTGATAGTTGGTGCGGTATTCGTGGCTGTTACGGTAATACTAAACGCCGGCAGTGCTGCGGTTAAATTGCCGTCAGACACGCTAATAACAATGCCATTGGTTGTACCGACGTGTTCAGCCGATGGTGTACCGGTTAACGCGCCGGTAGTGCTGTTAAAGCTGGCCCAGACGGGTTTATTACTGATACTGAATGTCAGCGTATTGCCATCGGCGTCGCTGGCTGTGGGGGTAAAACTATAGGCAATACCTTGTGCCACGCTGGTCGCTGGCGAGCCGCTGATGGTAGGGGCTGAGTTAGGCGCTTGTGGTGTGACGCTGTTTGACGCAGCAGAAGCCGTACCTTTGCCGGTGGCATTGGTTGCCGTAACGGTAAAGGTGTAGGCCGTACCATTAGTCAGGCCGGCAATCGTGATGGGAGAGCTGGCACCCGTTGCAGTAGCCGCACCTGGGTTGGCTGTCACCGTGTAGCCGGTAATGGCGGAGCCGCCATTAGAGGCCGGCGCCGTAAAGCTGACCTGGGCGGAGCCATTGCCCGCCACTGCACTTACTGCTGTAGGAGCACCGGGCAACAGTGTGTTGGTCAGGCTAAGATCATTACCATCGCCGCCGGCGTAACTCACGATTAAATTACTGGAGTTGCCACCGGCAACAAAAGAGCCACCCTCAGCAATACCCGAAAAGGTACCGGTGATGGCATCTGCGCCATCATTGCTGATGATGTCATAGCGATCGCCATTCGCAGCAACATAGCTATGCGCTGCTGAAATATTGGCGCCGCTTAGCGACACAACTCCAGCAATATCCAGTTGGTCGTACTGGGTTACAGCGGTAGTGCCAGTGATATCTAGTAACAGATTCGCACCGCTGTTAAGTAGCAGGTTTCCGGCAACAGTTAACAGACCCGGTCCCGCATTGCCAGGAGAAAGATTACCGCCATTGGCAACGTTAACTGCCGGGACAGTACCTGTACCAGCCAGGGTTGCACCTGATGATACGTTTACACCTGAGCTGCTGGAAAGGTCGCCGGTGATCAGCAAGGTGCCTGCAGCGACCTGAGTTGCTCCGCTAAAGCTACTGGAGCCACTCAGGGTAAAGGTCCCACTACCCGCTTTGGCCAAAGAGCCGGCACCGCTGATCACACCTGAAAGTGTGGTGCTGGTGTTGTTAGCGCCGGTGGTTAGCGTGCCGCCGGTTAATACCAGGTTCCCCGCACCGGCTACTGAGCCTATAGTTTCGCTGCCACTTGGCAGTATCAAACTGGCTCCGGCGCTAATTGATACCGCAGTGCTATCTGTCAGCGCATTACCATTTGCCAGTGCCAAACCACCTGCAGAGACAGTCACTGCACCCGTTGCGGTATTGGTTGCGCTGAGCGTCAAAGTCCCTGTCCCTGCCTTGGTCAAGGCGTTCGCCCCGCTGACGACACCGCTGATGGTCATCGCATTGGCGTTGCTGATAATGGCATCGCCCGCCAAGGCAATCGCATTGGTTACTGTTTGGGCAGTACCGGTAAGGGTTAACAGGCTGGAAGCATTGATGGTAACTCCACCTGAACCCAGGTTGGATGAATCCGATACCGTCACCCCGTTAGTACCAGAAATAGTTAGGCCACCGGAGAAACTGTTCGTGCCACTCAGGGTTAAATTGCCGCCACTGGTTTTGTTCAGGGCACCGCTGCCACTGATAGTGCCCGATAGCGTCAGGGTTTGTGCCGCGTTCAATACCTGAACCGTTCCGCCACTGGCTCCCAGCACTATGGCGTTATCTAAATTAAAGCTGGCCATGTTATTGCTGAGAGTGCCGCCATTCAGCGTGAGGGTTCCCGAAGAGAAAGTACTATCGCTGCCAATCCATAACTCACCAGCCGATACGATGACATCGCCGGAGTAAGTGGTTGAATTGTTGGTATTGGTCAGGGTTAAACGACCTGTACCGGTTTTAGTCAGGTCGTTGGCTCCAGTCAGCTCCGCTGCAAGGGTTAATTGATCACCGCTGCCATTGCTTATGTTGAGGCTGCCAGCCAGAGTGAATGAACTGCCGGTGATAGTGGCAGTACCCAGCGCGTCAGCATTCAGAGTAATGTTTGCCGGAACAGTTAACGGTGTCCCTAAAGTGATAGTGGTGCCACTGAGTCCCACGGCAAAATCCACTGTGCCATTGGCGGTAACATAGGCAAGCGCTTCGCGCAGTGATAAGCCTGCACCATCGGCTAAATCTGTAGCCAGACTGCCATCAATAGTGGCATCGGCGCCTGAATCAGCATTGGTAGTTACCGTCACCGGCCCATCAATGGAGACAGCCAGTGCCGCCGACGCGCTGCTGACATTACCTGCCGCATCGGTCGCCGTCGCGGTGATATTGTGGATGCCATTGGCCATGGCCCCTGTGGTATAGCTCCAATTACCTGAGCCATCGGCCGCAGTGGTGCCAAGGGTGCCGCTGATGGATGAAATAACCGCCACAGTTGCATTGGCTTCGGCTGTACCGGTAAAGGTTGGCGTGTTGTCGCTGGTAATGTTGTCCGTATTGGAAGCGCCGGTGTCCGACGCGGCATCTAAATCCGGTGTTGATGGCGCGGCAGGCGTATCGCGATCGACGCTGTGGGTGGTGCCACTGCTATAGGCCGCTACGCCATTACCTGCTGCATCTACTATATTCGACCCACCATTGAGATCTAACCTGAGCGAGCCGGTACCTGTGATGGTATTAACCGTCACATTGACAGTGGAACCAGAAGCCGCAGAGACACTGGCAACTGAACCTGACGCTGTTCCTGTGGTGACCAAAGTAAAGTCATCGGTGGAAATATTGCTGACCGACTCATCAAAGGCCACCGCAAAATCCATGCTTGCTGCATTGGCTGCCGGTGAACCTGTAGGGGCGATACTGGTGACGCTGGGGGCAACGCTATCCACCACCAAGGCTTTGTTTGCGCCGAGGGAATTAGCTGCGCCGGGTGTCGCCAAGGTTAAGGTGGCGTTATTGCCGACTGTATCCTGAATAGTGCCGCCATTCAGCGCGAGTGAATTGGTAGTCACGTAGTCCAGATCGGCAGAATTATCACCCGCCTGCACGGTATAGCTAAAAGTCAGCTGATTGGAACCGGTGCCACTGGCGTAGCCTGCTATTCGATCTGTAGCCCCTGTTTCCAGCGTCAATTGCGGAATACCCCCGCCAGTGTTAACCATTACAGATTCACTGAAATTGACCTGAATGCTAATGACATCACCTGCTTTATAGACGCCATCCGCAGTGCTGGAGTTCACGGAGGTTACCGTGGGCACCATACCATCTACCACCAGGGCTTTGTTCGCCCCAAGGGAATTGGCTGCACCAGGTGAAGCTAAGGTCAAAGTAGCGTTGTTACCCGCTGCATCCTGAATAGTGCCGCCATTCAGCGCGAGTGAGTTGGTAGCGACGTAATCCAGATCGGCTGTTGTATCACCCGCTTGTATGGTATAGCCAAATGTCAGGGTGCTTGTACCTGTGCCGCCGGTGTAATTGATTGTACGATCAGTCGTTCCTGTCTCCAGCGTCAACTGCGGTATGCCACCGCCGGTGTTAACCGTCACAACGTCACTAAAGTTAACCTGAATACTGATGGCATCGCCGATTTTGTAGCTGCCATTGGCTGTGCTGGAATTAACCGAGGTTACAGTGGGTACAACACCATCAATGACTAACGCTTGATTCGCCCCCAGCGAGTTGGCCGCGCCGGGCGAAGCCAGCGTTAAGATTGCATTATTACTTGCCGCATCTCTAATAGTGCCACCATTAAGCGCAAGTGAGTTGGTAGCCACGTAGTCCAGATCAGCACTTGTATCGCCCGCCTGCACCGTATAGGTACAGGTCATGCTAGTGCCGGTACCACTCGCGCAATTAGCGACCCGGTCAATAGCACCGGTTTCTAGTGTCAATTGGGGCGTGCCAGTCACTGTCACAGTTTCATCAAAGTTGACCTGAATACTAATGACATCTCCTACTTTGTAAGTACCATTGGCAGTGCTGGCATTAACAAACGTAACAGTGGGGGCAATGGCATCCGGCGGGGCAACATTGGTGTCAACAGTGCCGCCATTGTTATACAAACTATCATCGCTACCGCCCGCAGAGCCGTTGGTGCTTCCGGCTACAGGTGTAATGCCGCCGCTGCCGCCGGCACCCTTATTATTGCTAACGTTAGCATAGCTGGTGGCATCAAAGTTTAAGGTACCGGTATTCCAAAAACCGCCCACGCCGCGACCGCCATTGCCGCCGTTTCCCGGACTGCCAACGGTAATCGAGCCACTGCCGCCACCGCCGCCGGCGGCCACATTATTGCTAACTGTTGAACTAAAAAGCGTTAAGGTACCGCTGTTAAAGACGGCGCCGGCGGCATTGCCCCCCATAGCTCCGTCGCCCTTATAACCAGCGCCGCCGCCGCCGCCGCCGATAGACAGGGTGCCATTATTTGCTGTGCCTCCATTCCCACCGGTGCGGCCGGATGTACTACCACCGAGGCCGCCAGCTGTGGTGCCGCCGAAGCCGCCCATTTGGTTAAAGAAGCTAGAGGCGCCGCCACGCCCGCCGTTGCCATTGCTGCCTGGTGAGCCGGTTTCTGGGCTGCCGTAGCTGCTGCCGTTACCGCCATTGCCACCGCCAATGCCATTTAAGCCAGCACCACCGCCACCGCCACCGCTGTAGTCTTGGTTACCAGCACCGCCACCACCGCCCGCTGCGCCATTGGCGGTTATGCTGGAGCCGGTTAAGGTTAGCGTACCGGCATTGCGGATACCTGCACCCATTGCGCTAGCCCCGCTACTGCCTGAATTGCCGCCATTGCCAGACACTACACCCTCGCGAATGGTCAGGTTGCTGATATTAAGTGTACCGGCCTGTACTTCTAATACCCGGCCATAGTAGTTAGCATCCAAACTAAAGTTGCCACCACTAATTGCAACGGGCTGTCCATCAGTGATATTGGCGACGATTAAAGTACGCATGCTATCTGAAGGGCTTGCGGTGAAATCCCCGCTGCCACTGGCTGCAATGTTTCCGGTGATGGTTATAGTGTCAGCTTCATTGTTAGACGACGCTGTTGTTAAGGCGGTTTTTAGTTGCGCTACGGTATTTACTGAAAACGTAGCTAAATCATAGGGGTAATTTTGCATCGCCTGGGGTGACAGTGCGGCTGTGGTTTGGCGGCTACTGCTGCTGATTTCCAGCTCCCAATCGCCACTGCTACCGGTAATATCATCCGATGCAGCAACTGTGCGGCCGGTTAAACCTGCCAGCGTATCAACAAACTGGCGGCCGGCCTGGCCCTGGCCGGTATTACAGGCCAGTAACTGAATATCGGCATCAGCGGTAAGATAGGTGCTTAAACCTTGTAGCAGTGCGTGTTGTTGCTCCAGCTCATTGGCCGTCAGCCAGCTGTTACCCAGCAGTAATTTACCGGCTTCACCGTGGGCGACAATTTGCACTGATGCCACCTGTGCGTGCTGCGCCAAAATAAATGCCAGCTGCTCTAAACCATGCCGTGACGGGGTAAGGTGATACACCAAAGTGCCAGCTGCCAAATTGCTTAACAGCGATTGCGCAGCAGGCACCCGGCTATCGACAATCAGCAGTTTAACTGTAGTTGATTGCGGCGCACTAATCACCGGCAGTTCGGCCTGAATAGATGGCTGTGCCGGTAAGGCCAGTGCCAGTTGGATAGAATTGGCTAACAAAGTAGTGACAAACAGTGTTTTACCGGCTGTGGTGAGATGGCGCGATTGCGTTGAAGGCATAGTGCTTTCCTGCATAATTTAAGGCTGTTTAATTCTGATCACGTTGGCAGCACTGCTGGTATCGGTATCCCAGAAATTCATCGTGTTAAAGCGTTCAAATACATCGGGTGGTAAGACGGTTTGCCGAGCTGTTACCGCTAGTTTCGGGCGAATACTGTGCAAACCGCTTAAGCCAAGGTTCTGGTCGAATTGCGGTGTATCAAATGACAGATTATTAAAGTCATGCTCAAACCAGGGCTCATCAATAAATTGGTAAATAAGCCGCATTACTTTATCCGGCGCTTCGGTTAGTAGCTGGTAATCAACCAGTAATACCGATTTAGCGTGAGGGCTGTAATAGGCTTCTTTTAACGCTGTCCAGGCAAACCCCACCATGCGGTTAGTGTTGGCGAGCGCCTCAGTGCGGCTGTATACGGTGTTGCGCTCAGCGTCGTCATTAAACAGCCGACTGTTTTCCAGTGGGTCCTTATTATAAAGGCGCTCAATACTGTCCATGATCCAGGCCACGTTGCGCACGCAGGCAATCACTTTGCTTTGTGGAAACAGTTGTTGTAACAATGGCAAGCGCGCGCACCACAAACGGTTGGTATCAAAAATGACCTGTTTATCTTGTTGCTCAGTGTAGTAGTTCTCAAATAATCCTTTGCATAGGGCCTGGCGCTGCATAGTGGATACTTGTGACGCATGCTCGCTGCCAGCGCTGAATTGTTGCAATATGCTGGTTAACATCGGCGCGACAGGGCTGGAAATGTTGGCAGTAAAAGCCGGGTTTTGTCGCAAAATTGATGACAATAATGTGGAGCCGGAACGGGGGAGCCCGGAAATAAAATGAAATTTAGCTGACATTAAGTGGCTCTTTTTCCAACCGAGTAACTATTTGAGTTGAACCTAGTTTTTTATATTGGTCAATATATATCCAGGGCCTTTTGAGCAGATCATCGTCAAGGCCCGACTTCCCTTTATCCCATTTGGCTTAGCGGATCATTTTGCATACGGGCATCTCTACAGAAGCCATTTTATTCAGCACTGCGACCGAGCCTTGACGTTACCCAAACAATCAACTGGGAACCAACTGCGAGATAATTTAACCAATGTCACAGTCTCACTGTTATATATCAGCGAGCCTGCGAGCGAGTTAATGCGTTTGTTCAGGGCTGCCAACACTTAGCCACCTTTTTTTGATGCTGGTAAATATTGCTACAACGAACGTAACAACTAAAAACTGACCTAGCATAAGCAGCAACAACTTTGGCCCAAAAGCTACTTCCTCGGCTCTGGTTTCTGCGTCGCCCTGCCTTTTACATCCCAGCAGACTTGTGCACAGCCGCATGCAGGGTGTTGTGGAGACTGGGGACTAGAGACCCCCGGTTACCCGATTATGCCTTGCCCCATTCGGTTCGAAGCATTGCCATAACCACGGTATCCCACCACTGTTGTTTGAAAAATCGATGCTCTCTGAAATGAGCTTCCTGTCGCATACCTAAAGACTTACAGAGCTTAATGGCAGGTAAGTTTTTGCTAATAGTCTCCGCATAGATGCGATGAACACCCAACTCCGCAAAACCAAAATCTGCCAGCGCTAAAGCCGCTTCCTGGCTTAACTTACGGCCTTGCGCTGCTCTTGCAAACGCACAGCCCATTGAAGCTTGATGATTGTCTTCTAAGCGCAAACAAACAGTCCCAATAAACTGTCCTGAGTCCTTAGATTCAACAGCGAGTTGATATGACGTTCTTGGTTGTTCAGCAGCCTGAGCTATAAATAAGCCTGTTAACGCTTTGTATTTATTAGGGTCACAATCACTTTCGTCGTAGAAACGCTGATATTTAGTATCCTGAGACATAGCAACAAAGGCACTTTCATCGCTCGGCGTCATATCCCTGATAATCAAACGCTTAGTCTCGATTTTAAACATCGAAAGTTCCTTTTTTATCCTGGGGCATTGCTGGTGATTGTTAGGGCTAGAACCGCAAATCATAAACTGACTGCCCCAATTTGCCACGACCTAAATCTTTACGCATTGATAATGCTGCATTTTTTAGGTTAGTCACATCTGGATTATGAACAAATGCATGCAACGAATTTTGTGTATTTTCTGATGCGAATAAAAGCATGTTGAACCATTCAGTCTTCAATTCTTCGAGAACGTCTTCCTTGGTAGATAGATCAGGCCGATTAATACGCAAGGACGACTTGTTAGTCTCAAAATCATGAGCCGCATACATCAGCAGAATAATAACGCGACATCTTTTTTCTAGATCTTGTCTTTGGCTATTAAAAGAGGCCTCTTGTCTCTTCAGAAAGTGTTGAATTAACGCCGTACTTTTCTTTTACCTGGTCATTTTTTAGCATGCTTATAACCCACTGCCTAGCAAGAGTTTGGAAGCCGCACCAATTTGGTGCCGGGGAAAGGCGGATGTGTTCCGTACTATTGCTGTTATACGGATTGTTACTACTTTTTATGTGATTCACCGCTTTCTTATGGCGCTAATTGATCGCCGTTCTTACAGCTTAATGCCTACGGATAAGGCTAACTAATTGATTCACAGCGTGTCTTTATCTACCTGTTTTACTGGGCCTGTGCGTGTTTAGTGTCACTAACAGGTCACAGGTCTGGCCATTGCATGACAAGATGGCGGCTTTTCAGTATTCTATGGGCTGAATTACAGCGGGAATTTTCCATGTCGCAAGCAGCCTCTCAAGCCGTCGTTATCAGCGGTAGCGGTCTTTGGACCCCCTCTCACAGCATTAGCAATGAAGAATTGGTCAGCGCTTACAATGCCTGGGCCGATAAATATAACCAAACCAACCAGGCCGCCATTGAGGCCGGGACACTGGAAGCCAAGCCGCATTCCAGTGCGGAGTTTATTGAAAAAGCCTCTGGCATAAAGAGCCGGTTTATCTACTGTAAAGACGGCGTGCTGGATATTGATCGTATGTATCCGCACTTTGCCGAGCGCAGTGATGAACAGGTTTCACAGCAGGCTGAAATTGCCATAGAAGCGGCCAAGGCCGCATTAAAAGCGGCCAATAAGCAGCCGCAGGATATCGATGCGGTGATTGTGTCATGCGCTTATACCCAGCGCGCCTATCCGGCCATTGCCATTGAAGTGCAGGAAGCGCTGGGCATTGAAGGCTTTGGCTTTGACATGCTGGTGGCCTGTTCGGCGGCGACTTTTGGTTTGCACCGCGCCTATGAAATGGTTAAGGCCGGCACTGCCAGAGCGGTATTGGTGATTAACCCCGAGTTGGTGTCGCCGCAGATTAATTACACCGACCGTGACAGCCATTTTATCTTCGGTGATGTGGCCACCGCTAAGGTGGTGGAGTCTGCCGCCACGGCCAGCAGCGACCACCAGTTTGAGATCTTAAGCACCAAAGCGGTAACTAAGTTTTCCAACAATATCCGCTCTAATTTTGGTTTTATGAGCCGCGCTCAGGACACCGATCCTTTTGCCGTGGATAAGCTCTTTCACCAAAATGGCCGCAGCGTATTTAAAGAGGTTTGCCCTATGGCTGCCACGCACCTGGAAAGCCATGTGGCACAGCATGGTTTGGGCGCTACGGATGTGCGCCGCTGGTGGTTACACCAGGCCAATATCAATATGAACCTGCTGATTGCCAAAAAGCTGCTGGGGCGGGATGCCAGCGCTGATGAAGCACCAATAGTGCTGGATCGCTATGCCAATACCGCCTCTGCCGGTTCAATGATTGCCTTTAATCTGCATCATCAGGATATGCAATCCGGCGATGTGGGGGTGCTGTGCTCTTTTGGCGCCGGGTATTCCATCGGTAGTCTGGTTGTACGTAAACGTTAAGCGAGCTTCAGGGATGACGCAAAAATCGAACACTGGCGGCGATGTCCGCCAGGAACCGGCTATGCAGAATTTGCTTGGCCGTATGCCCAAGGCGGTGGCCGACAGCTTTAATGACGAGCAGCTTAACCACCTGAAACTGGCACTGGGCGCCCGCAGTTGGGGACGCCATGCGGTGGATATTCGTGCCACCTTGCCGGTTCCTTTTACCCGCTGGCGTTACTATCTGGTGTTTTTGATGGGGAAGAACCGCCGGGAATTATCCGAGCGGGAAAAAGCCCTGTCTGCCCTGGCGTCAGCAGCGCTGTTGAGTGCGTTTATTGTGTTCTGCGTATTGCTGGGCTTGCTGGTGCTGTACCTGATTAAATCGGCACTGGGGATTAACTTATTTGACGATTTCTCGTTGGGGATTTGGTCAGAGTTTAAAAAGCTCTTCGAGTAACGCTTCGGGTTGGGATCGAAGCGTTACCCGTCAAGCTGAAACCTTAGCCTTGCTGCAAGCGTGCTTTCATTTCGCGGCGCTTTTTATGTAGCACCGGCTCAGTATAGCCGCTTGGCTGTTCTGCGCCCGCGAAAATCAGTTCAGAAGCAGCCTGGAAGGCAATGGCGTTATCCAGGTCCGGCGCCATGGGGATATACTCCGGATCGTCGGCATTTTGCTTATCCACCAACACCGCCATTTTCGCCAGTGACGCCTGCACTTGCTGGGCATCCAATAAACCGTGTTTTAGCCAGTTGGCAATATGCTGGCTGGAAATCCTTAAGGTGGCGCGGTCTTCCATCAAACCGACGTTATTGATATCCGGCACTTTAGAACAGCCCACCCCCTGATGCACCCAACGTACCACGTAGCCCAAAATACCCTGCACGTTGTTATCCAGCTCTCGTTGCAACTCATCGGCTCTAAGCTGTCTGTCTTTCGCCATCAGTGGGATCTGCAAGATGGTATCCAGGCCGTCAAAGTCCTCACTGGCTAATTGCTGCTGAATGGCAAACACATCCACCTGGTGGTAATGCAAGGCATGCAAAGTAGCGGCAGTCGGTGAGGGAACCCAGGCGGTATTGGCCCCGGCTTGTGGATGCCCCAGCTTGGCTTGCATCATATTGGCCATTTGATCCGGAATCGGCCACATGCCTTTACCTATCTGGGCCTTACCGGATAAACCTGATACCAGACCGGCGGCCACATTGGCGCGCTCATAGGCATGGATCCAGGGCAGGGTTTTCAGTTCGCCTTTGGGGGCAAAGACACCGGCCAGCATACTGGTATGAATTTCATCGCCGGTTCTGTCTAAAAAGCCGGTGTTGATAAAGATCACCCGCTCAGGGGCGGCGGCAATACAAGCGCGCAGATTCACGCTGGTGCGACGCTCCTCGTCCATAATGCCCATCTTTAAGGTATTGGCAGTCAAGCCCAGCAAGGCTTCTACCCGACCAAACAACTGGTTGGTAAAGGCCACTTCTTCCGGGCCGTGCATTTTCGGCTTAACAATATATACGCTGCCGCTTTGTGAGTTTTTAAACTTACCCAGCCCAAGCAGATCGTGTTTGGCAATTAGTGAGGTGATCACTGCATCCATAATACCTTCGGGAATCTCCTCGCCGTCAAACAAGATGGCCGGATTGGTCATCAGATGGCCGACGTTTCTTACCAGCATCAGGCTGCGGCCTTTCAGGCTAAATGGCTGCCCTTCTGGAGATAGATAGCTGCGATCCTCATGCATGGTACGGCGCTGAATTTTGCCACCTTTTTCCAGGTCGGCACTCAGGCTGCCTTGCATTAGTCCTAACCAGTTTTGATAGACCAGGGTTTTATCTTCGCCGTCTACCGCGGCCACCGAATCTTCGCAGTCCATAATAGTGGTAAGCGCAGACTCCAGCAGAATATCTTTAATACCCGCCGGGTCGTTTTTGCCCACCGGATGATTGCGATCAAATTGCAGCTCAGCATGCAGGGCATGGTGTTTAAGCAATATGGCATCAGGCTGCTCGGTGCTGCCCTGATAACCCACATAGCTGGCAGGATCTTGCAGGGTTGTGGTGCTGCCGTCTTTAAGATCAATCAGCAAACTGCCATTTTCCAGGCGGTAGCTTACGGCTTGTTGATGCGAACCTTGTGCCAAAGGCGCGATGCTATCCAGCCAGGTTCTGGCCCAGGCCACTACTTTTTGTCCGCGTACCGGGTTATAGCCTTTGCCTTTTTCAGCGCCGTCACTTTCATCAATCACGTCTGTGCCGTAGGCGGCATCATACAAGCTGCCCCAACGGGCATTGGCGGCATTTAGGGCGTAGCGGGCGTTGTTAATTGGCACCACTAACTGCGGGCCAGCCATGGTGGCGATTTCTGCATCCACTTGAGTGGTACTGATTTGGCTGCTTTGCGGTACGGGTTGCAAGTAGCCGATGTCTTGCAAAAAGGCTTTGTAGTGGGCCGGGTCAAGCTGAGGATGCTGGCGATGATAGTCGTCAATCTGCGCTTGTAGCACATCACGTTTGGCCAGCAGGGTTTGGTTAACGGGGATAAGATCGGCAAGCAGTGCTTCAAAACCAGACCAGAATGCATCAGCGTCTACTTGTGAGCCGGGCAAGGCCTGCTGCTGTATAAACTCATACAGACCGGGATAAATGGCCAAGCGGCCCTTGTTGATTGTTTCCGCCATGCTGGGCTCCTTTGTGTAGGGCTGAGCCAATAGTGGCTCTATATTTATGTGTGCGCCAATAACTGGCAGCGAAGAATCTTGGTTTGGCCAGTCTAGACAGGTCAGCTGTGTTTGTAGAGTTTATGGACTGTATTTTCGGTATTCACCCTGTTTATAGTGTTGTGCGAATGCATGCTATGAAGGCCTTTCAGGTGCCTGGCAGCATGATTGACAGGGTGTTGTGCATAGGTGATAAGGTTGCTTAGGATTTAAACAATCGCTTGAGGATGCTATGAAAGGGAATCTGTGGCTGGGAATAGGATTATTACTGCTTGGCTGGCTGGCCTATGAGTATCTAGGGCCTCAGTCACCCGCAGAGACTACTTTTGTGGGGGGGAATGCCACGCTAGAGAAGGGCTCAAACCCTTCTAACACCGAAACCCCTGCACCTAACCCCTTCGTTATAGCAGGGCAGCAGGACAGTGCTGAGCAGCACATTAAGGCGATAGACTCGCATCGGGCAAATGGCAATCAGCCTGGCACTATTGAAACCAGCACAGGTTTATCTGTTCGTGAGGCGATAACCGATCAAGCGCCTACCTTGACGGTGGAGAGCACGGATGACCGGCATCGCGACTCGGAAAGGGGTGACATTAATATGAAAGCGGCGCGCCGTCATTTGCCGGAGCCGCTTGCCGGGGCATTTGCCCAGACTCGCTATCGCTTTGCCAATGCTAAACAAATCAATCAGTTGCTTGAAAATGAGGCGGGCCGCAATAAGGCGTTGGAGCAACAAATCTTCGAGTATATTGCGCAGGTGGCGGTAACCTGGGGAGTCAAAAGCTATGCGGTTATTTGCTCATCAGCGCAATGTATGTTGCTTACCACCCAGCAAAAGGATTTTTACCTGAATTCACTGCTCAAAGACTATTCCCATGATGTGGCTGAGCGCTTCCCACTGCAACTGACATTCAGTTCCAGCAGCACCCCGCCTAAAACCGGGGATGCGCTAAAAGTCTCCTTTTACCTTATCCAAAAATCAGGATAATTCTTTAGCAATATCAATGATTAAGCGCCTAAGCCAGATATGCCCGGCATCGTGCTGGAGTAGGGCACTCCAGGCCATTTTCAGGGCGATAGGCGGAATATCAAAGGGCGGCTCAAGGATCACCATATTGCTGTCGTCTTTGTAGATCTTGGCGGCGCGGCTTGGCAGCGTGGCAATCAGGTTTTGTTCGCGGGCCAATTGCAGCGCCACATGATAGTGGCGGGTAAATACCCGGATATGCCGCTTTCTGCCTAGCTTGGCCAGTTCCAGATCCACCCAGCCGAGTTTTTGCACTTCATTGGGGTCGATACCCACGCCTACCCCAAAGCCGGTTTTGCTCACCCAGATATGCTGGCCTTTAAGGTATTTGTCTAAGGTGAAATGCTTCACCACCGGGTTTTGCTTATTCACCACGCAGGAAAAACTGTCGTACCAGATCACCTTCTGGTGGAAAGACAGTGGCAACTCTTCAAAGCGGTTAATGGCCATATCCACCTTGCCGTGTTCCACATCATGAAAGGTCACATCCGACGGGGTAATCACATCCAGGGTAATATTCGGGGCCTGCTGATTTAACTGGCGAATTACCTCAAGCAACAGGGTCGATTCGGCATAATCGCTGGCCATAATGCGAAAGGTCCGCTCACTGGTGAGGGGATCAAAATCACTTTTGGGTTGTATGGCCGCTTCCAGACGGGAGATGGCGTCGCGCACCACAGGTTGTAACTGTAAGGCCCGCTGGGTGGGGGTCATACCGTCACTGGTGCGTACCAGAATCGGGTCGTTGAACAACTCCCGTAAGCGCTTTAAGCCGTTACTCATGGCCGGTTGGGTAATAGACAATTGCGCGGCTGCCCGGGTGACACTGCGCTCACGCATTAACACATCAAAATACACCAGCAGATTCAGGTCAACCTTGGCTATATTCATAAAACTAATGGCCGGTATGAGATTTATAAATTGGTTGAATCCTACCCCGGATGTCTATGCTTGTCATTAGCAGATTCGCCCATTAGAGGCACTTTCACTATCTGTACACAGCAAAGTTGAAGCGGCTGGTCGGGCAAGGCCAGCGATAACCGGAGAACGCTTATGTCAGCCTATTTACAGGATATTGAACATTTCACACAGTTGCTCAAAAGCCGCCACACCTGGGGTGCTATTAATCCCGAATACGCAGCGCGTATGAAGTCACAGAACCAGTTTAAAACCGGTTTGGATATTGCGCGTTACACGGCCGCCATCATGCGCCGTGATATGCAAGAATATGATGCAGACAGCAGTGCCTACACCCAGTCATTAGGTTGCTGGCATGGGTTTATCGGTCAGCAAAAGCTGATCTCCATTAAGAAACATCATGGCACCACCGCCAAGCGCTACTTGTACCTGTCCGGCTGGATGATTGCTGCGCTGCGCAGTGAATTTGGCCCACTGCCTGACCAGTCCATGCACGAGAAAACCTCAGTGCCAGCGTTAATTGAAGAGCTGTATACCTTCCTGCGTCAGGCCGATGCCCGTGAATTGGGTGGACTGTATCGTCAGTTAGATAATGCCCGTGCCAGTGGTGACACCGCCAAAGCTGCCAGCCTGGAAAACCAGATTGATAACTTTGAGACCCACGTAGTACCTATTATTGCTGATATCGACGCTGGGTTTGGTAACGAAGAAGCCACCTACCTGCTGGCCAAGAAAATGATTGAAGCCGGTGCTTGTGCCATTCAGATTGAAAACCAGGTATCTGACGAGAAGCAATGTGGTCACCAGGACGGTAAAGTTACCGTACCTCACGCCGACTTCCTGGCCAAGATCAATGCCGTTCGTTATGCCTTCCTGGAGCTGGGTGTGGAAGACGGGGTGATTGTGGCCCGTACCGACTCACTGGGCGCTGGCTTAACCAAGCAAATTGCCGTGACCAATGAGCCGGGCGACTTGGGTGACAAATACAACAGCTTCCTGGATGGCGATTACATTGAAAGCGCTGCGGATATTCAAAACGGTGATGTAGTGGTTAAGGCTAATGGCAAGTTGTTAAAGCCTAAGCGTCTGCAATCCGGTTTGTTCCAGTTTAAGAAAGGCTCCGGTGAGGATCGCGTGGTGCTGGACTGTATCACCAGCTTGCAAAATGGTGCTGACCTGCTGTGGATTGAAACCGAGAAGCCACATATCGGCCAGATCGCCGGTATGGTAAAACGCATCCGTGAAGCTGTGCCTAATGCCAAGTTGGTGTACAACAACAGCCCATCGTTCAACTGGACGCTTAACTTCCGTCAGCAGGTGTTTGATGCCTGGCAGGCAGAAGGTAAAGACCTGAGCGGTTTTGATCGTGCCAGCCTGATGAGCGCAGAGTACGACAGCACTGAACTGGCGCAGGAAGCCGATGCCAAGATCCGTAGCTTCCAGGCCGATGCGGCCCGTGAAGCCGGTATCTTCCACCACCTGATTACGCTGCCTACTTACCACACGGCGGCCTTGTCTACCGACAATCTGGCCAAGGGCTATTTCGGTGATGAAGGTATGCTGGCTTATGTTCAAGGGGTACAGCGTAAGGAAATCCGCGAAGGTATTGCCTGCGTGAAACACCAGAATATGGCGGGTTCGGATATGGGCGACGATCACAAAGAGTACTTCTCTGGTGATGCAGCGCTTAAAGCCTCAGGTAAAGACAACACCATGAATCAATTTGGTTAAGTCGAATATAAATATAAAAAGCGCGGGCTGGTTGGCTCGCGCTTTTTTGTATGCTTATTAGAATGTTTTCAGCTAACCCTATATTTTTATTTTTTAAACTCAATCAATAGGTTATGTTAGTTTTGAAATGCGTATGGTTGGTTACAGCCTGGCACCACTTACGAGCGCTGAAGACGCTGCAGCTTATAGTCTGTATTGCTTTAACTTCATTGCGGATTAAGTAAATAGGTTGGATGGCCCTGTGTGGCATCCTTTGCGAAGAAACTACAGAGAGTAATCTATGGCGTCTAGTAGCATGCCTTTTAAGGACAGTATTCGAGGACAGCTGATTATGTTCCTCGTGTTACCAGTGTTGGTGATAATTGTCAGTCTGATTTCATTGAATGCATACAATACTTTCGAAAATGCCGCTTTACAGGCTGAATCTTCGTTGGTCAGCGACGTAAAAAGTACCGCTCTGTTAATTGAGCAAGCTAATCAAAAAGCGTTGCAAACAGCCAAAATAATGGCATTGGCCCAGCAGGAAGGGTTGTTTGGACGCAGACTGGAATCGAGCCAATATGCCAGACAAGTTTTGGCAACCAGCCCAGAATTAAATGGGGCCTATTTTGGTTACGAGCCTAATGCGGACGGTCAGGACTCTCAGACAATTCAGCCTGGCCTAAAGAATGCTGTGAACACGACAGGGCGTTTTCTTCCATATTGGTACCGACAGGGAGACAGCTTGGCGGTTTCAGCGCTGTTAGATATGGAAACCAGTTTGTATTACGACGGCGTACGTCAGTTATTCAACCGTAATGGCAATCCCACCGGCCTTGTTACTGAGCCCTATGAGTATGAAGGGGTAATGTTGGTAGAGCAGAGTTATCCCATTGTTATAAATGGTAAATTTGTTGGTGTGGCTGGCGTTGACATGGCACTGGATAAAATTGAACAGATGTTAATGTCGCTTAAACAGCAGTCAGGTTATGAGATGTTTCTGGTCAGCCGACAGAATACATTCATTGCTTCCACGACTAGAGCCAGTCAGCTTAAAACTAAGTTGGTAAGTGACACGCCCTATGCTAAGACTTTGGCCGGTATGCTGAGCAATCGTGACAAAGGATATATCGACTTACTGGCGGATCCGTTTGATGAGGGGCAGTATTATTACGCATCTTATCCGGTTGCAACCGGGGATTGGGTGTTGATTCTGCGTGAAAGCGAAGAGACTGTGAAAGGGCCGATTGTGACCCTCACTATAAAAGGCGCAGTGTTGGCGGCCGTTGGCTTGCTGTTGATTGTGGTAATTGCCTTTTGGTTTGCCCGACGCATCAGCATCAAGGTGGAATCTGCGGTCAAAATTGCTGACAACGTGGCACAGGGGAATGTCAGTGCGCTTAAGACCAAGCGCAGCAGCGAGCGAGACGAGATTGATCTGCTGACCATGCGATTGTATGACGTGGTTGATTCTTACCAGGAGATAAGCCGGGTATGTAAAGCTGTCGCGGATGGAGATTTAAGTGTTTCTATGCCTCAGCGCTCTGCTAACGATGTGGTTGCTATTGCGCTAAACGAGATGTCGGCAAAGCGTAAAGAGATGGAAGATGCGTTACATGAGCGAACCAAAAAAATCTTGGATACCACCACCACGCAGGGGCGCGAAATTGAGAGTGTCGCCGTCGCGATGGACGAGATGACACAAACTGTAGGTGAAATTTCGCGCTTGGCGTCCGGTTCTGCGGAGGATGCCAGAGACGTGGTGGAGTCAGTCGGTGGCGTGCAGAAAACCCTTTCGGGAGCTGTGGACCAGGTTAAGCAGGTGTCTCAGGATATTGGTGATATTAGCTCAGCGGTGACTGTAGTGTCTGAGAGTACAGGGAACATAAATAGTATTATCGATGTCATTAATATGATTGCGGAGCAAACCAATTTACTGGCTTTGAATGCCGCTATTGAGGCAGCTCGGGCGGGGGAACAGGGGCGAGGCTTTGCCGTGGTGGCTGATGAGGTTAGAACGCTGGCTGGCAGAACTCGCACCTCTACCGATGAAATCAGTAGTTTGATCAATGAATTGCGCGCCAATGTGGCCAATGCAGTGAAGTTAGTCAATGAAGGTCAGCAGAGAACGCAGAGCAGTGTTGAGTCGACTGAAGCCGCATTTGATTTGCTTAATTCCGTAACCTTTAAAGTCAACGCTATCAGTGACCATATGATACATGTGGCGACTGCTGTCGAAGAGCAAAGCAAGACTTGCGAGGAAATAAACCGTAATCTGACGGTAGTTAATGAAACATCAACAGAACTGGCAGAGTTTGCAAGACGCGGATAAACATAGTTGCCAAGGTGGCACCTATCCGTTTTCCGCTCCGGTTAGCTGAATATAACCTTGCTTACTTAATTGAGCTACAGTTACAGGCCACCGCTAGTCGGTGGCTTTTTTTATGCTGGCCGACTACCCTCAGAGACGCATCTTTTACCCGTTAAGGAATAACATGAGCCAAGACACTCCATGCTCAGATATTTACCCATGTTTAATCTATGCCGATGCCCAATCAGCTATTAATTGGTTATGTGAGGCATTTGGTTTTACCTGTCGTTTTGTGGTGCCAGGAGAGAGTGGGGAGGTCATTCACAGCGAGCTGTCACTTGGCAGCACTGTGATTATGCTCAGTTCACCCAAAGCGGAGTTTAATTGGATTAGCTCTCAGACGGCCGGTGGTTTGTCCATGATGTTGAGTTTGTATGTGGCTGATCCAGACAGCCATTTTCAAAGGGCTGTGGCGGCTGGTGCAGAGGTGATCAGGGAGCTACAAGACGAGGAATATGGCGCGAGGGGATATATGGTTAAAGATCCTCAGGGGCATATGTGGTATTTCGGTAATTACCGGCCCGGACAGTATTGGTCGTAACCCTATTGCTCGGTAAGTGCAGGAACTGGCAAATTAACCAATTCGTCACCCAGCCCATATTCATCTAACAACTGCTGGTAGTCGCCCTTAGCACGGAGTTGGTACAAAGACTGTTGCAGTAGCTCGGCGGTTTGTCTGCCGCTGGCTTTATTCAGCGCTGCGTATAAGGGCAAGGTCAATACTTTTTGGCGTCGCTCAATTTTATCGGCAAGATGTTTTAGTAGCTGGGCTTTTTCTTCCTCCATGTTGATTGCCATCAACACACCGTCAACGCGCCGATGGGCAAGCATCATCAGGGCGTCTTCGATTTCCGTGACCGGATAATTGTTTTCTTTGTTAAAACGCTTGTCTGATAGCAGACGCTTTTCAATAGCGCTTTTACGAATAAAGGCCAGACGTGCTCTTTTAAACTGCATCGGATCTTTCAGATCCAGTGGCGGTGCATCAACTGATTGCCAAAGATACACATCCACATTCGCTAAAGGACCAACCCAGTAAAAGGCGTCTTCGCGCTCTTTGGTTCGGCCAATGGAATAAATCAGGGTGTGGGGGCTGTCTAACACTATCTGGTAGGCTCTGGCCCAGGGATAAAGAGCAATCTGATAGGCGAGCTGATTGTCTTCCATCATCCTTTTCAGCAGTTCGGTAGAAAAGCCGGTCAGATTGCCTTGCTGCTGATAATTAAAGGGGGGGAAATGCTCGGTAACCAGTTGCCAGGTTGGCGGCTCAGCCTGACTTGGCGCTGAAATAAGTAAAGTGCTAAGCAGCAGGCGGCCATACCATAACTTTGTTTTGCTCCATGCCAGCCGCAACCAGCCGCCATTACCTGTTCGTAAGGTAAGCTGTTGGTCACATAGAACTTGGGGTTGACTCATTCAGGCAGACAACTTTGGTTCGGCCCATCCAAGGCAATTGGAAGCGTTGTTCAATCTTGCGCTATTTATAGACAGGATGCAATAAGGGGGCTGGCTGGGGAAATTGCCGCCGGAGGACCCGGCGGCAGAGCGCGATTTACTCGTCGACTTCGGCGTTATGGTAGATGTCTTGTACATCATCACAATCGTTGAGCATGGTCATAAATTTTTCAAACATGGCCACGTCGTCGCCGCTTACCTTAGTGGTGGTTTGCGGTACGAAGGTAATTTCTTCGGTTTCAAATTCGATACCGTCAAAGGCTTCGCTCAAAGCGGTTTTGACTTTGTAGAACTCGGTATGCGGTGCAAATACCGTGACCATGCCGTCTTCTACTTCCACATCCGTCACATCGGCATCGGCCATCATCAGGGCTTCCAGTACTGGCTCGTCGTCGTCGCCTTTAAAGGAAAAAATCGCCTGATGATCAAACATGTGCATAACTGCGCCCGGTGCCCCAATTTTGGAATTGGTTTTGGTGAAACAGTTACGTACATCCGTAATAGTGCGGTTGTTGTTGTCGGTCAGACAGTCAACGATCACCATGCAGTTACCTGGACCGTAGCCTTCATAGCGCGCTGGGGTATAGTCTTCACCGCCGGCACCTTTGGCTTTTTCAATGGCCTTTTCTACTACGTGAGCAGGTACCTGATCTTTCTTGGCTTTTTCCATCAGTCGCTTCAGGGCAACGTTGGTATCAGGATCCGGGCCACCGTTCTTAGCTGCGACGTAAATTTCTTTACCGTACTTTGAATATACTTTGCTTTTGGCGGCCTGGGTTTTGGCCATCGCTACCTTGCGGACTTCAAACGCTCTACCCATGGGAATGCTCTCTCAATTGTTTAATTCGTGGGATAACCCCATTCCATTAGCTACCTGGAATCTGGATAACCAATCGAATGGGCATCGAAGGGCTGGGATTTTAACGCTATACGGGGCGTTTTGACCAGTTTTTGCTAGGTGCCTTATAAAGCGCCTTGGCAATTACGAACCGCTAGCTGCGGTCTTGGGGCGGCCATGCCAGAAACGGGCGGCCAAAAGCCCACTGATAAAACCAAATAAATGCGCCTCCCAGGAGATAAAGGGCTGACTGGGTAACACGCCAAACACCATTCCGCCGTATAAAAATCCCACAGCCAGAGATATCAGTAGTTTAGTGACCTGGCGGCTGTAAAATCCGGCCAGTATCAGAAAGCCGAACTGGCCGTAAACCAGACCACTGGCCCCGATATGATAGGAAAAACGGCCGAATAGCCACACCAGCAAACCGGTGCAGAGCACAATCCAGAGGCTGATCCAAAGTGTGCGTTTCAACCCGTATTCCAGCATAAGCAGCCAGAAAATAGCCAGAGGCACTATATTCGACAGAAAGTGTCCCAGGCTGCCATGTAACCAAGGCATAAACAAAATGCCGGGCAGTGAGGTAACTTCTCTGGGTAATATGCCAAATTGATTTAGCATACGACCGCTTAGCAGGTTGATAAGCTCTACTGCGGCAAAGGAGGCCAATAACCACAACAAGACTTTTAACTGATTTTTAAGCATATATTCTTTTCCTCACGCCTCACGCCTCACGCCTCACGCCTCACGCCTCACGCCTCACGCCTCACAATATAATATGAGGCAGATAGCGCGACATGTCCTGGGTAATGGCCTGGGTGTCTTCGCGCACCGAAATACCGGCGGCCTGATCGTTAACCAGCCAGGAGCCAATCAAGGTATGGTTGTCAGCAAAGCGGGGCAGGGGATGCCAGGCCTGATAGATAAAGCCTTCCTCACCATAAGGGCCGTCGCTTGCCAAAATGGGCTGGCTATTTTCCAGCACACTGATATTGGCGCCTTCCCTTGAATAAAGCGGCTTTTTCACCAGTTTGCCGCTGCAGTTGCCTGGTAGGTTATCTTCAAACCAAGCCGGTAATAAGTTGGGATGGTTGGGGAATAATTGCCACAGCATGGGGAGCAGGGCCTTGTTAGACAAGATGCTCTTCCACATCGGCTCTATCCAATTTACCTGAGCGCCAGGAATATGCTCGGCAAAGTCTTCGCGCTGCATAAACTCCCAAGGGTAGAGTTTAAACAAGGTGCTGATAGCCCGGTCTTGCATATCGGTAAATAAGCCCGTGTCGCTCAGACCTATCTGCTCAATAAAGACAAAATCATCCGCAAGGCCGGCTTCGCGTGCGCAGTCCTGCAAATATTGTACGGTGCCACGGTCTTCCACTGTGTCTTCACAGCAGGCAAAATGCATTTGCTTTATCTGGTAATGCTGGGCGATGTCGCTAAAGCGTCTGACCAGCTTTTCCTGCAGGGAATTGAATTGGTCTGCCCCTTTACTGATATGGCCCTGATTAACCCTGTCTTCCAGCCATAGCCATTGCCAGAATCCTGACTCATACAAAGAGGTCGGGGTATCGGCATTGTTCTCATACAACTTGGCCGGCCCTTTGCCCTGATAAGCCAGATCCAATCGTGAATAGAGGCTAGGGTCACGGCGTTGCCAGGAGTCAGCAATTTGCTGCCAGAAGGGCTCAGGAATCGCGAATTTTTGCAACCAGCGCGCATCCCGCACCACCACATCTACCACCTCCAGGCACATTTGGTGTAGCGTTTCGGTGGGGCCTTCTAAATCCTCTTCAATTTGCTTGAGGGTAAACTGGTAGTAAGCGCTCTCATCCCAATAAGGCTCGCCGTACATAGTATGAAAATAAAAACCGAACTCGGCGGCGGTTTTCTGCCAATGCGGGCGGGGGGAAATGGGCATTCTCAGCATAGATTAATGCTTTTCTTTGCTGGGTCTGTCTCTGCCCAGCTCGACAATAGTTTTTTCCTGGCCGATAAATTCAACCAGCACCTGGGTTACAAACACGTCCTGCACTTTGTTATTTTTGCCCCGGCCACTTAATTGTTGTAACAGCTTCACTTTTAGCACATCAACACTGTTGTCTTTGGCCAACTCGTTGGCACGGAGGGTTTTAAGGGTTGCTACCACAATCTCCTCAGCCTCCAGGCTGTCCAGGGTGTCCACATAAGTCTGCTCCCAGACAATATGTACTTTGGCGGTCACTTGGTACTCGCTGTTATTCGCTGGATTAACCCGGATGGTAGGTAGGGATTGGATTTGGCCGGCCAAAACCGGAAAAGCCAGCAGGCAGAGAAGGAATAGTTTTTTCATGCGACGTCCTGTGTAGTCAAGCGCAAAACCATCGAATTGCTATTTTGTAGAGTAACGCCGCCAACGGCGAACTAAGCCGCCGTTAGCCTTTACATTAAACCCCATGAGTGTTTGAGACTTTTAGCCTCCCCAACTCTTACTGCTGGATTTGCCCCAACTGGATTTCGCCCTGACGGTACTGCCGAAACCACCGCGTTTTATCGTGCGGTTTACCTCAGGCTTGGGTTTAAAGGCGTCTTTATCCACTTTTAAACGGCGGTCCTTGTAGTAGCCGTAATCATAGCCATCGGAGGTGGTCCAGCGGTAACGATAGGGAGAGTAAGGCGAATAGGACGTAAACAAGGGCTGTGAGTAATAGCCGCGTGGTGACATCAGATTTCCGAGCATAAAGCCCGCCATCATGGGCATAAAGAACGAGCCGCCAGAACTTTGCACCTGGTGGCATTGTTGCTGGCCAAAGTCGTACTCACAGTCTGCTGCACTAGTGTACTTTGGAGCGGTGCGTGACGCTTCTGTCAGCGCATCCTGATACGCCGTTGTGCACTGCTCGGTAAACTCTGGATTCTTGTCGATGCAATCATTGGCCGAGGTATACACCTCAGCGTCCTGACGATTGCCGCCACAGGCGCTTAAAAATACCGCCGCGACACCAACGGCCAGAGGCTTGGGCGCAAATCCTTTACGCATACTGGCCAGGTTAATACCTGACGAGCGTTTTCTGTTGGTTTGGGTCATGGCCGGCTCCTAGTATGACATGCAGGCCGCATTAAGCAGGCCTACGGCTACCGACATGGCTGCCAGCATCACACCGGCTGAAATTTCGTTATTGTTAATCCGCTCAACAATCTTGGGCATAAAGGTAAAACGTAGCAAGGCAAAGGCTAATAGCTGCGCAACCAAGGCTACCGCGCCCCAGATGGCGAAATCTATTAGTGAAACGGCATTGGTGGCTGCACCGGCCAGGGCCAGGCTGAATCCCACCATAGCGCCGCCAAAACCGACTGCTGCGGCTACGCTTTTTTCTTCCTTAACCAGCTTCCACTCATCGTGCGGGGTAACAAAGGCATAGAGGATCTTAAATACAAACAACAACAAAATAGATACGGCGAAATACAAGGCGAAGTTGCCCAGTCCGGCCAGTGATTGGCTAATTACGTCCATTTTTATTCCTTCTTTATTATCTCTGTTGTCATGCTAAAGCATGGACTGTTTGATTGATACACTGCGGTATGGTTCCAGGCCGTTAGCCATTTATGCGAATATCGGCCGGCTGCAGATTAAAGCCGGTACTGATGACCAGGCAACGGTCGGCGCGGTTATCGATAATTTTTTCCTCGCCACACACCAGCAAGGCTTCTACATCATCATGGCCAATCGGGCGCTCATAAAGCATCACAAACTGGTCGGTCTCGCTGATATCACCGTCTTCTTCATAGGTTTTCTCGGTCATCGCAACCGGGGGCGATTGCTCGCCAACCGCATCCCAGACACGATTGAAGCTATTCTCTTCCAAGCCATAAGACGGCTGCGAAATTTCGCTGTTAATCAGTTGCTGCCATTGGCTGTCTGAGCCCACTGTCTTGGTTTCATAAAAGTACCAGAGCTTTACATCGGTGATATGTTGTTCGGTGTCGCCACCATCCAACACCACTTGCAAAAAGGCGTCATCATCTGTGTAGAAACGCAGGATTTTACCGCCGGTATCCAAGTTTACTTCGCCCACCGCCTGAATCAGATGCGTACGGGCGGCGCCTTCAATGGTCAGCTCTGGTTCGAGCAAACGCAAGCGCAGATCATCCAGTTGAAATGAGCCGCCCAGATACAAGCCCATAATTTCTGGTGCCTTGGGACCCTTAACCGGCTCTTTTTGGCCGAACCATTTACTGAACATGCATACTCTCCCAGTCAATCTGACGAATACGGTTGACGGCAATGTAATAAAGTTTGTCACCGGCACTGAGCGATTTATCCAGCGGCGGATTAAGTTCTATGCGCTTTTGCTGGTCTGCCAGGCCTATTAAGGTAGCATCGTGCTTCTCTTTGAGGGCACGAAAAACCTGGCCAACAGTTAGCTTTTTGCCAAGCTCTGGCAGGGTGACCGAATACTGCGCCTGGCCCTCCTGCACGCTTAACAAATCATGATGCAAGGCACTTGAACCGGGATCAAAGGCCGATTTGGCCAGCATCTCTACCGCCACGCTGGGTGTGCATTCTACATTCGGACAATGGGTTTGCAGCAGGCGTGCCAGGCTCTCGTCATGAAAATAGGCCAGGATATGGCCATGTGGATTGCGCTGGTTGGCGTATAGCGCGGTGGTCATGGTGATATCGTCATGTTCGTTATCAATAATAATCACCGATGCCTGGCTGATGCAGGCCTTATTCATGTCGCCATCCTGATTGAATGATTCCACGCGCACAAACTCAATGTGGTCCGGCATGGGATTGTCTATTTCTGCCTTCACGCACAGCACAATACTTTGCTGCTCTGCGGTATGCTGGCGTTCACGCAGCAACAGATTAAGCAAATGCAAAGTGCGCTGGCCGTTCCAGCCCATGACCAGAATATGGTTATCTACATGCAGTTGTTTCAAACCTTTTACTCCTTTAAACCATTGGCTGGATACCCAGGCAGCGGCTCGCCCTAATATCAGGGCAAACAGGCTGAGGCCAACGGGGATAACAAACAGGGAAACGACATAGCGTCCGGCTTCACTGGCCGGAGACAGGTCGCCGTAGCCCACGGTAGAGCTGGTAACCACCAGGAAATACAGAAAATCGGGCCACTGGGTCAGGGCCTGCTCGTCGGCCCAGGCCAGCAATAACCAGCAGCTCAGACCATACAAAAAAAACGCCAGTACAATACTGTACCAGCGCATATCCTGGAAATAGCGGGCAACCAGCTTGCGTAGTTTATAAAACGTCAAGCTTGTATCTCCCTGAATTACTTGCCGAGTATACGGCTCAGCTCATCATCGGCACTGCTTTTTCCGCCTTTGATGCCCGCTGCCGCCAAGCGCGCTTCCAGATCATCATTGGACTCGCTACTGGCCAGCTCTTCAGCGGCTTCCAACTCGGCGCTACGCATAGTCTGGCGCTTTTGAATGCGATCCAGTGACTCGGTGGCCGTTTTCATCTTACTGTTGGCACCAAGGTGACGCGAAGAAACGGCGACCTGGGCTTTTTGTACCGACTCAGTGGCCTTTACCATATCTACCTGCTGCTCAAGACGACGTAGATTCGCCTTGGCTTGATTGATATTGGCCGCCAGTTTTTGCTCGGACGCTTTAAACTGATCCAGATAGCTTTGCTCGGTGTCCATGTCACCACGCAGCTCAACTACTTTCTGGGCACAGTCCAGCGCCAATTGGCGATCAGAATCCGCCGCCTGACGAGCGTGCTGTTCATAAGTGGCAATGGATTGCTGCAAGCTCTCTACTTTCTGTTGCGACAATTTGCACTTAGCCAGGATTTGCGTGCGAGCATGATCTGACTTGCGTAATTCTTCTTTGGCTTCACGGATTTCCTGTTCAAGGATACGGATAGCCTGACTGTCGGCAACCGCCTCGGCTGCTTCTGTGACGCCGCCTTTAACCGCAGTAATTAATTTTTTCCAAACAGACATAATAGGCTCCTCGTTACTTCAAATGATCCTGGTAGGCATCCAGGAATGACGCTACGTTTTGGAACAGTGTTTCGACTTCAATCACTATGCTTTCCGCTTTTGATTGCGAGCTAAGCGCACCAAAGGCGGTGTAATACTCTTCACCGGCCACTTGAGAAATGCCAACGGTAGTGAGTGGGAACAGCATATGGGTCTTGAGAATTTCGTCGTTCAGTGCAGCGCGGTCGCGGACCTCTGACGAACAGAACAGTAAGGTTTCCACAATAATCTGCTCGCCGCTGATAGCCAGCCAGGCATCGATGCCGTCTGAATTGGCAATCAACAGGCAATCTTCCTGTCTGGTTACTACCAGGTCATTGTGCTGTGTCAGCAGACTGTCAAGCTGATCAAGATCCCAGCTCATGGTTCACTCCTTCAGATTAAGGTAGTTGTGATAACTGCCACAAAGGCGGTCGTTAATTGCCGCTAATCTTAGTCAGGCAATTTCTTATTCGTCAAATTATTTTTTTCTCTTTTTGTATAAAATGAGTTCTTGTTGTAAATTATACGTCACGTTTAGTGGAGGTGAAGATGCAAAATCAAAGTGCCGATTGGCGACAACTGGTGCAAAGACTGATTAAAGCTGAAATGTCCAAGCGTGGCGTCAAGTATCAGGATCTGAGTGACAGACTGGCGCGCATTGGGATTAATCAAAGCGCAGATAACCTGCGAAATAAAGTTAACAAGGGCATTCTGGGGGCCGACTTGTTGTTACAAATTATTACGGTGCTGAATGTGCGTCGTATTGAAAGGGATGATCTGCTCGATATCTTCGCGGATATGGGGGTCAGGTTACCCGAGTAACCTGACCTGATGGCGGAAATCCTCAGACACAACGGTGTTTTTAAGTTATGAACTGGCAGCTTGATTGGATAGTTTGGCAATAACCACCGCCATACGGTTCTTCACTTCCAATAAGGTTTTGTTGTCCTCGGCGCAGGAGTCGGCGTGTACCCCGTTAAGTTTGGCGATATCCAGCAATTCCGACAGATTGGCCAATGCACGTTCACTGATCACAGCCTGCTGCCCCGCGGATTGGACTATTTGATCGTTTAACTGGGCAATCAAGTTGACGACACTGGTAACATCCTGCAGTTGGCTATTGGCCGCATGCACTTTGTCAACACTTTGGCTGGTCCGTTCTTGCCCTTGCTGAATAGCGCTGACGGCACTGTTAGCGCCACGTTGCACATTAGCAATCATTTGCTGAATCTCTTCTGTCGATTTCTGAGTGCGGGCAGCCAGAGTGCGGACTTCGTCTGCCACCACAGCAAAGCCCCGGCCTTGCTCGCCCGCCCGGGCAGCTTCAATAGCCGCATTCAGCGCCAGCAGGTTGGTTTGCTCTGCGATATCCTGTATCACGTCCAGCACCGAGCCAATCTTACGCGCGTCTTCATCAAGCTTAGTAATGACGTCGGCAGTATCCTGAATTTGATTCGAAGAGGCGGTAATGGCTTCAATGGTATGTTGCATGGCCTGAATACTGTCATCAGCCGCCTGGTTTGCCTGTCTGGCTGAATCGGCCGCTTTGTGGGCATCCGCTGCAATGGTTTGGCCTGTGTCTACCATACCCTGAACGGAAATCTGTACACTGTTGGTGCCATGGTTTTGCTCCATTACCCCCTGGCTGATAGCATTTGCGCTGTCCACCAAGCTGTAGCAGACCTTATCCAGATCTTTCTGCGTGCTGTCTAAGCCTTCGCAGATATTGAGGGTGTTCTGGCGCAAAATTTCAATGGCCTTGGACATCTGGCCAATTTCATCCTCGCTGTACACCAGTACTTGTTTATCGAGCTTGCCGGTGCTGACATCACGCAAATGGTTTATCAGCGTGGTGAGCGGTTTTACTACTTTGGCATTCATAAACCAGGCCGTCAGCGATGTTACTACAACAATGGCAATCAAAAGTCCTAGTGCGCTTATCTGCTTGGCAGATTGTGATGCCTCGCTGGTTTCTTTACTGCGCGTGATAATGTAGTTATGTAACTGCTCACTCAATTGTTCTAATTGCGCGGTGGGCTCACGGTCTATTCCTGCTACTGCCTTATCACCCGCGATATGGTTAAAACCCGCTTGTTGATAAAGCTGAAATCCATTCTGGTAACTCTTTAGCAACTGTTGGTGCGTATGCTTAAAGTCCTGCATGGTCTGTTTCAGATTATTGTCTACGGGGAGTGCCAGATAAGCGTCCACATCCTGCTGAATCTGTTTGTGATAGGTCTGAAAGCTGCTCCAGTATTTGTCACGCTTGGCCTGATCTTCGCCTCTAAGCAGAACATTTTTCCATTCCTGCACCTGGCGCTTGAAATTCAGATTAATCTTATCGGCCAGATTAGTGGCTCTGACTTCCTGCTGAATCAATTGATCGTAACGCTCAATTTCTGACGCCAACAGGGAGATACCGTATTCCGCCAGTAAACCAACCAGTAAGATGCCAAAGCCCAACAGTCCGATAATCTTAGAGCGTAGTTTTTTTAATTGTGCAGGTAGCATTTACACCTCTGCCGCTTGGTGCGACGTTAGAATTATTATTCAGCTTAACTTGAGAACAAAAGGTTATCGTTATGATCCAAAATGTAAATATGTGATGTGTTTATATTTACTCGGGACGAACCAGAGTATCGCTTTTAGCCCGGAAAAGGTGGGATTTTACCTGGCTTACCCCTAAAATATGCGGCCCTGATTGAAAGGCCGATTGCATGAAAGTATCTGATTTCCATTTTGACCTGCCCGATGAACTTATTGCCCGTTACCCAAAGGCACAGCGTACGGCCAGTCGTTTGTTGCATTTAAACGGCCAGGACGGACATATTCAGCATTTACAGTTTCCAGATGTTTTATCTCTGCTGGAAGCAGGGGACCTGTTGGTATTTAACAATACCCGGGTGATTCCGGCTCGGTTGTTGGGCCAAAAGGAAAGTGGCGGCAAAGTGGAAGTGCTGGTGGAGCGCATTTTGGATGAACACCGTGTGCTAGCCCATGTGCGCGCCAATAAGTCCCCCAAGCCAGGCAATGTATTGGTGCTTGAAGAGAAAGTACGCGCCGAAATGACGGCCCGCCATGATGCTTTGTTTGAGCTCACTTTCCTGCATGACGAACCTGTACTTACCTTACTGGAACGTTATGGCCATATGCCCCTTCCGCCTTATATCGACAGACCGGATGAGGATTCTGATAAAGAACGTTATCAAACGGTGTATAACCAAAAACCTGGTGCCGTGGCTGCCCCTACGGCGGGACTGCATTTTGATGACAACCTTTTGCAGGCTTTGGCGGTAAAAGGTGTGAATACGGCATTTGTAACCTTGCATGTGGGGGCCGGAACCTTTCAGCCGGTGCGGGTGGACAATATTCTCGATCATAAGATGCATTCTGAATATGCTGAGGTTCCTCAGGACGTGGTGGATGCTGTGTTGGCAACCAAGGCGGCCGGTAAACGCGTCGTGGCGGTAGGTACCACGTCAGTGCGCTCCCTCGAATCTGCTGCTAAGGCATCGCTGGACGCCGGGACTGAGCTACAACCCTTTTTCAGTGACACCGATATTTTTATTTACCCTGGCTACCGTTTTGAGCTGGTGGATGCCATGGTAACCAACTTCCATTTACCTGAGTCGACACTGATTATGTTGGTCAGTGCTTTTGCCGGTAAGACCCATGTGATGAACGCCTATCAGCAGGCCATCGAACAGGGCTATCGCTTCTTTAGCTATGGTGATGCAATGTTTATCAACAAGGCGGGGTAATACTGCCTGTTGAATGGACATGGCAGAAAAGGGTTACGCGCCTGGTCAGATCCCTTATAATCGCCGGTTGAGTTTGCTCGCGTGTAAAAACGTAATTTATCGGCTTCGGACTGTTTTCCGATTCGCCGTAGAGGATAACGATGAAATTTGAATTGATGACGACCGACGGCAAAGCCCGTCGTGGCCGCCTGGTGTTTGACCGTGGTGTGGTAGAAACGCCCGCCTTTATGCCGGTAGGCACTTATGGCACCGTTAAAGGCATGACCCCTGAAGAGCTGGAGGCCACCGGTGCGCAAATTTGTTTGGGAAATACCTTTCACCTGATGCTACGTCCCGGCACCGAGATCATGAAGTTGCACGGCGACCTGCATGACTTTATGCATTGGCAAAAACCTATTCTGACCGACTCAGGCGGTTTCCAGGTTTTCAGCCTGGGCGACCTGCGTAAAATCAGTGAGGAAGGGGTGACATTCCGTTCACCCATAAACGGTGAGAAAATTTTGCTGACGCCGGAAAAATCTATGCAAGTGCAGCGCGATTTAGGCTCAGACATTGTCATGATATTTGATGAGTGTACGCCTTATCCTGCTACCTATGAGCAGGCACGCACCTCAATGGAATTGTCGCTTCGCTGGGCAGAGCGCAGCAAGCAGGAGCATGGCGATAATCCGTCAGCGCTGTTTGGTATTGTGCAAGGCGGGATGTACGAAGATCTGCGTGAAGTGTCCCTCAAGGGTTTGGAGCGTATAGGTTTTGACGGCTATGCCATTGGTGGATTGTCGGTGGGTGAGCCCAAGGAAGACATGATCCGCATCCTGGACTCCACCGCACATAAAATCCCGGTCGACAAGCCCCGTTATTTGATGGGGGTGGGCAAACCTGAAGATATCGTAGAGGCGGTACGCCGCGGCATCGACATGTTCGACTGTGTTATGCCAACCCGTAATGCCCGAAATGGTCATCTGTTTGTGACGGACGGCGTGATTAAGATCCGCAATTCCAGGCATAAAACCGACACGGGGCCGCTGGACGAAAAATGTGATTGTTACACTTGTAAAAACTATTCGCGGTCATATCTACACCATCTCGATAAGTGCAATGAGATCCTCGGTGCACAGCTGAATACTATTCACAATTTGCGGTATTATCAGCGCGTGATGGAAGGGCTGCGAGCTGCCATTGAGGCAGGTACACTGGATGAATTTGTCGCCGAGTTTTATGCCCAAAAAGGCATGCCGGTACCAGAGTTAAGTTAGTTGGCCAGTGGGGTAGGATGCTCCACCATCGTTAATTCCTGATTAACGATGTCGCAAAGAAGACCACGCTTTTTAAAGCAATGTTGCCTTAAGGCAGGACGCCAAAAGGTAAATATAAAAACAAAATTAGGGGAAGTTTATGAGCTTGTTTATTTCTAACGCGTACGCCCAGGCAGCACCAGCAGGTCAGCAAGGCGGTGGCTTTGAGATGCTGATCATGTTGGGTGTGTTCGGCTTGATCTTCTATTTCATGCTGTATCGTCCGCAGGCCAAGCGTGTTAAAGAGCACAAAAACCTGATTTCCTCGCTGGGTAAAGGGGATGAAGTGCTGACCCAAGGTGGTCTGGTTGGTCGTATCACTAAAGTGGGCGACGACAAAGACTTCATCGAAATCGCCCTGAACGATACCACTAATATTGTGGTACAGAAGGCGTCGGTATCGGCGGTACTTCCCAAAGGTACGATGAAAAACATCTGACAATAATGAAGAGGCGACCAGTTCGCCTCTTTAATTTTTGCTGAGTATTGAAGGATAAGTTCGTGTTAAACAAATACCCGATGTGGAAGTACCTGATGGTGATCATAGTGATCGCTGTTTGTGCACTTTACGCCTCGCCCAATTTATACGGCGAAGATTATGCGGTACAGGTTTCCGCCAGCCGCAATGCCGAAGTGGATACCCGACTGTTTGAGCAGGTAAAAGAACAGCTGCAGCAAGACGGTATCGACATTAAAAGTATTGCGCTGGAAGAGTCACACCTTTTGGTTCGCCTGAAAAGCGGTGACGACCAGTTAGTGGTGAAAGAGAAACTGGAAGCCAGCCTGGGCAACAATTATGTTGTGGCTCTTAACCTTGCACCAGCGACACCGGAGTGGTTAGAAGGCTTAGGTGCCAGCCCCATGAAGTTGGGCTTGGATTTGCGTGGTGGCGTACACTTCCTGATGGAAGTGGATATGAAAGCGGCTATCACCCGCTCCATCGAACAGATGGAAGATGATTTTCGTAACAGCTTGCGTGAAGAAAAGCTGCGCTACCGCCGTGTTGAACAAAAATCCGACCGCGTAGACGTACAATTCCGCGATCAGGAAACCCTGGACCAGGCGATTACCTTCCTGGAAAAGAGCAATCCGGGTGTGCTGTTTAAAGATGAAGGCGATCTGTTGATGACCGCTACGTTATCTGAGCTGCGGCTGAAGGAAATTCGCGAGTACGCGCTGAAACAGAACATCACCATCATGCGCAACCGGGTTAACCAACTTGGTGTGGCTGAGCCAGTTATCCAGCGTCAGGGTTCTGATCGTATTGTGGTGCAATTACCTGGTATTCAAGACACTGCGCGTGCTAAAGAAATCCTTAACGCTACGGCTACCTTGCAGTTCCGTATGGTAGATATCGAACATGATGTTCGGGATGCGGTAGAAGGTCGTGTGCCGCCCGGTGCTCAATTGTTGATGGATCGTAAGGGGCAACCACAATTGCTGGATAAGCGTATTATGCTGACCGGTGATCATATCGTTGATGCCAGCAGCAGCTTTGACGAGTACGGGCGTCCGCAAGTAAATATCAAGCTGGATTCAGAGGGCGGCAATAAGATGTCGCGTGGTACGAAGGACAATATCGGTAAGCCGATGGCGACGGTATTTATTGAGTACAAACCTACCAGCGAAAAAGACAAAGACGGCAAGATCGTATTTGAGAAGCATGAGGAAGTGATCAACGTTGCTACTATTCAGGCGCGCTTGGGTAATAGCTTCCGTATTACCGGCATTGATTCACCTGCTGAAGCGCAAAATCTGTCACTGTTGTTGCGTGCAGGGGCTTTGGTTGCGCCCATTTCTATTGTTGAAGAGCGCACAGTAGGGCCAAGCCTGGGACAGGAAAATATCGAATTGGGTATGCAGGCGATTTTCTGGGGGTTGGTGCTAATTCTGGCCTTTATGCCTATCTACTATCGTAAATTCGGTTTAGTGGCCAATACCGCACTGCTGGCTAACCTGGTGATGATCATTGGTGTGATGTCTATGATCCCTGGCGCTACCCTGACGTTGCCTGGCATGGCGGGTATCGTACTGACCGTTGGTATGGCGGTAGATGCAAATGTTCTGATCTTCGAGCGTATTCGTGAAGAGCTTCGTGATGGCCGTAGCCCGCAGCAGGCGATTCATCATGGTTATGACAGTGCCTTGTCAACCATTGCTGATGCCAACATTACTACGCTGATTGCCGCGGTAATACTGTTCGCTGTGGGTACTGGTCCAGTGAAAGGTTTCTCTATCACCTTGGCTATCGGTATTCTGACGTCCATGTTCACGGCGATTGTGGGCACGCGAGCCATCGTTAACGCGGTTTGGGGCGGCAAGCGTCTCAACAACCTGTCCATTTAAGGGAGATAAAGATGAGAATTTTTGATTTCGATAAAGAAGTCCGCTTTATGTCCCTACGCTGGCCAGCGATGATTTTTTCCACCCTGTTGATCCTTGGCTCTATTGTGTCACTGGCGGTGAATCAGTTGAACTGGGGCCTGGATTTTACCGGTGGTACAGTCATTGAGGTGGGTTACCAGCAGCCAGCAAAACTGGAACAGGTGCGTAAGCAATTGAACGAAGTCGGTTTTGGCGATGCCGTGGTACAGCACTTCGGCAGCTCTGAAGACGTTTTGATTCGCTTGGCACCCCGTGAAGGCGTTAAGTCAGATACCTTGGGCGATCAGGTGATGGCTGCCTTACGCGCAAGCGGCGAGCAAGTGGATATGCGCCGTATTGAGTTTGTTGGTCCGCAGGTGGGGGAAGAATTGACCGAGCAGGGTGGCCTGGCCATGCTGGTGGCATTGGTCTGTATCCTGATGTACGTGGCGATGCGCTTTGAATGGCGTTTTGGTCTGGGCTCCGTTGCGGCGTTAGCGCACGACGTAATCATTACCTTAGGCCTGTTCTCAGTATTACAGCTGGAATTCGACCTGACGGTACTGGCGGCGGTGTTGGCGGTAATAGGTTACTCGCTTAACGATACCATTGTTGTGATGGACCGAATCCGTGAAAACTTCCGTAAGCTGAGAAAGGGCGAGCCTGAGGAAGTTATCAATATTTCTCTGACTCAGACCATGAGCCGTACCATCATTACCTCAGGTACGACATTATTGGTGCTGCTGGCCTTGTTCTTTAAAGGCGGTGCGCTGATCCATGGCTTTGCTACGGCATTACTGTTCGGTATTTTTGTCGGTACCTATTCATCAATCTATATCGCCAGTTCGGTAGCCCTGATGTTAGGTATCAGTAAAGAAGACCTGATGCCCACAGAAGTAGAGAAAGAAGGCGCAGATCTCGATCCTCTGCCTTAATCTAAGTGACCCGGCCCAGCACGGGCCGGGCTATTTCACGGTTGTGAAATAGCCTTCCTTGCGTTAGCTTCTTATTACAAGTCGTTATTTTTTGCCAAGAATGGCGAATTCATGAAAATACCTTATTTGCTTATTGGATTAGGCTTTTCTGCAAATCTGGCCGCCCAGCAGGGCAATCAGGAAGAACTGTTCGCGTTGTCTTTTGAGCAGCTTCTCAATGTTGAGGTTCAAACACCCGGTAAGTTTAGCCAGCCGTTAGATAGCGCTCCTGGCGTCACGACAGTTATCACCCGTGAGGAAATTCAGGCACTGGGAGGGACATCATTGTCGGACGTGCTGGAGCGGGTTCCTGGCTTGTTGATGATGGGATCATTCTTTTACCCGAATAACCTGGCGATTATCCGAGGCTTACAGCTAACCCATTCAAATAACGAAGTGTTACTTCTGATAAACGGGCGACCAGTTCGCGACAGTTTTACCGGCGGTGAGAATTTCGCTTTTTATACTGCCTTTCCGGTAAACAGCTTGGAGCGCATTGAAATTGTCCGGGGGCCGGGGTCGGTGTTGTATGGTAGCAATGCCTTTGCTGGTGTTATTAATCTGGTCACTCAAGCGCCGGAATCACTAGGTGGGGTTAAAGCGGCAGCAGGCAACCTGGGTAGCCAGGAGCTACAAGTTCACGATGCAGTAATGGGGCATGACGGATTTTTGCAGTGGTCTGCGCGTTTTTATCAGGACAATGGTTGGCGTTTTGAAGCGCGTGATAATAACGGTAACCCCGGACACTTTGAGGCCCGCCAGCAAAATCATGCCTTGATGTTGCAGGGCGAATGGCAACACTGGCGTTTGAGCGCGATGAATCTGGTTAGTGAGCAAGGTTTCTGGGGCAGTGTGTCCAACTGGCAAGGGCCGGCGCAGGATTTCCGCCAGGTTCGCTCCAGACGTTCACTGCTTGAACTGGGGCGCAGTTGGGATGTAACCGCGCAATTACGTCTGGATACTGACCTTAGTTACAATGCATCGCGTTTTAGTCATTACAACTACAATGCCAACTCAGATAATCTGTTATTCGAAGCGCTGCTTGATTATGACCTGCTGGAGCAGGGGCGATGGCTGCTGGGCGGTACAGCCTGGCGGCAAAAAGTCAGCACAGAGCCGGGTTTAGCTGCCGCGCCTATTCCGCGTTTTTCACGTACCTGGTATAGCTTGTACAGCCAGTATCAGACCGCATCGGATGACGCCCTGAACTGGAGTTTTGGCGCCCAGTACAACAAAGTGCCCGATGTCGATGCCAATTATGAATTGCGTGCCGGCGTGGTTTATCGACTGAATGAACGCAGTGGCGTTAAGTTAGATTACGGTGGTGCCTTTCGCGCGGCCTATGGGGTGGAAACCCACTTTAACCTCATTGTTTGTTGCGACCAGCAGGGTAACAACACGGGAGGATTGCGGGGTAATCCTCAGTTAGAACCCGAACGAATCGCGACCATTAACCTACAGTACTACCGCACTACAGAAAACAGTCGCCATGCGCTGACCTTGTTTCACAGTGATTTGTCTAATTTAGTTTCGCGCTTACGTGCCAGTGATAAGGTTCTGGATTTTGTCAATATGGGCAAACTGCATAGCAAAGGGCTGGAGCTGGAAGGCAGGTGGCTGTTTGATGCGGGACAGTTGAATTACTCCTATAGCTATCAGCGCAATGAATCTGAAGGGAAACAAGACTACACCCTAATGCCGAATCATATGCTCAAATGGAGTCTGATTTATGCCCTGGGTCAGGACTGGCATCTCGGTTTACAGCACAGTTGGTTTAGTGCTTTTCATTCCAATCAAATTCGAAATTCCAATACCAAATTCTACAATCCGGAACCTAGTCCGTATCACTTAGTCAGTTTTAAGCTTTCACATCACCTTTACTGGTGGCAACACGACGCTGAATTGGCACTGACGGTCAGTAACTTACTGGACGAAGAGGTATATCAGCCCGAGATAGCCGGTCGTACGATAAACAGTCACCCTATGCGCAGTGGCCTCCGAGCGAATCTGGGATTGACCTTGAGTTGGTAAGAAAAAGGGGACTTAAGTCCCCTTTTTTATATTTGTGTGTTTTACGCTTTCAGGCTTTTTACTATGGACTGCACGACTTTCGGGCCGCCGCATACGACATTGCCGGTACGCATTGACTCGTGGCCGCCGTCAAAGTCGGTAACCAGACCGCCCGCTTCTTGCACCAGCAGCATACCGGCGGCCATATCCCATGGCTTCAGGCCCTTTTCCCAGAAGCCGTCGTAACGACCGGCGGCCACATAGGCCATATCCAGTGCCGCTGAACCGCTGCGGCGAACATCGCCACACTGATCAAAGATCTGGTTAAAGCTGTTCAGGTATTGGCCGAGGTTTTCTTTGCGCTTAAAGGGGAAGGCGGTAGCCAGCACGGTGCCGCTCAGGTCACGAGGCTTAGTGCAACGTACGCGGTAGCCGTTTAATTGGGCACCGGCACCTTTAGAGGCGGTAAACAGCTCACCACGCAGCGGATCAAATACCACGGCCTGGTCTAGCTTGCCTTTATGCAGCAATGCAATAGAAACCGCGAAGTGGGGAATGCCTTTGATAAAATTAGTGGTGCCGTCTAACGGGTCAATAACCCATTTGAAGTTCTCGTCGCCATCCACTATACCACCTTCTTCGCCGATGAAGCTGTGCTCAGGATAGGACTGTTTGATTTTGTGGATAATGGTTTGTTCGGCTTCTTTATCTATGCGTGTAACGAAATCATTGTTACCTTTGGCTTCAGTCATCAGGTCGGCGCGGTTTTCATAACCACGGACAATAACGTTTCCGGCTGCGCGAGCTGCGCGCACGGCAATATTCAGCATTGCATGCATAGAGAGTCACCACCAATTTTGAAAGAACAGAGTTGTGCTGGTTTCTGTCAGGCCTAAGCGGCTTGATGGAAAAATCACCAGCGTCAAAAGCGGCGCGCAGTCTACCAGACCAACAGAAAATTGCAAAGGCTATGTTATGATGCGCGGCAGTTTTGAATGAAGAGAACCCCTGAATGCAGAATATCCGAATTGTACTGGTCAACACTTCCCATACCGGCAACATTGGCTCGACCGCCCGCGCGATGAAAACTATGGGGCTGAAGGAGCTTTATCTGGTTGACCCGGTAAAGGCGCCTGACGGCCAGGCCAGTGCATTAGCGGCAGGGGCTACCGATATTCTGGCCAACTGTACAATAGTCCCCACCTTAGAAGACGCGATTGCCGGCTGTGGCTTGGTGGTGGGCACCAGCGCGCGCTCCCGTACCTTACCCTGGCCGATGCTGGATCCCCGGGAATGCGGTGAGAAATTGGTAGTGGAGGCTGACAATTATCCGGTGGCACTGGTGTTCGGACGGGAAAACAATGGCCTGGCCAATGAAGAGCTACAGCAATGTCATTTCCATGTCTGCATTCCCGCTAATCCCGAGTACAGTTCACTGAATCTGGCGGCAGCGGTGCAAACCCTTTGCTACGAAGTGCGCATGGCGCATCTGAATCGGGAAGCACTGCCAGCCACGGAAAGTGAATACCCGCTGGTTGAAGATTTGGAACGCTTTTATACTCATCTTGAACAAACCCTGACTGACACGAATTTTATCGTCGCAAACCACCCGGGCCAGGTGATGACCAAATTGCGCAGATTGTTTAACCGGGCCCGCCCGGAAGCGCAGGAGTTGAATATTCTGCGCGGCATCCTGGCCTCGATAGATAAGAAGTAATCATCTTAATTATTGGAAGCCTGCTATGTTCGAACGTATTAAAGAGGATATCCAAAGTGTCTTTCACCGTGATCCGGCGGCCCGCACTACCTTTGAAGTACTGACGAATTATCCTGGCTTGCAGGCCATCTGGTGGCATCGTATTAGTCACACGCTATGGAAAGCAAACTGGAAATGGCTGGCCCGGACCTTATCGACACTGGCTCGCTGGTTAACCGGTGTGGAAATTCACCCCGGCGCCACTTTGGGGCGCCGCTTCTTTATCGATCATGGTATGGGCGTGGTGATAGGCGAAACCGCCGAGATTGGCGATGACGTGACGTTGTATCACGGCGTGACACTTGGGGGGACCAGTTGGCATTCGGGCAAACGCCACCCCACCTTGGAAGACGGTGTGGTAGTGGGCGCTGGCGCAAAAGTGCTGGGGCCCATCCGCATTGGCAAAGGTGCCAAGGTCGGCTCCAATTCGGTGGTGGTCAAGGATGTGCCGCCCGAGGCCACCGTGGTGGGGATCCCTGGCCGTATTGTCACGGTCAAAACAGCCGACGCCGAAAGCAGCCACAGAGATAAAATTGCCAAAAAATATGGCTTTGATGCCTATGCCGTTTCTCCCGACAATCCTGACCCGGTCGCCAATGCCATTGGCCGGATGCTGGACCATGTGCATTTGCTCGACACTAAAGTCGAAGAGCTGTGTAAAGCGGTTAATGAGGTAGGCGGCAATGTCTGCACCGATGCACTTCCCAGCATTGATCTGGACGAATTTGATGGCTTAGCTAACAGCACTGAAAGCAATGCTAAGTTGGATGACTTTGATCCTAAGATCTAGATGAATACTTGAGTGGAATGTAGGGACTTATACTTTACTAAATTAGTCAGGTATGGCATGCTTTGAACCCTGAAAAACTTAGGGTTTTGGCATGAAACTGACATCCAAAGGACGTTATGCTGTTACTGCCATGCTGGACGTAGCATTGCATTCCCAACGCGGCCCCGTGCCGCTGGCAGATATCTCTGAACGCCAGGAGATTTCCCTGTCCTATCTTGAACAGCTGTTTTCCCGTCTGCGTCGCCATAAATTGGTCTCCAGTGTGCGCGGACCTGGCGGTGGCTATAAGTTAGGCCGTGACGCGAGCAATATCTCGGTAGGTGAAGTGATCCACGCGGTAGATGAGTCGGTGGATGCGACCCGCTGCAGTGGCAAATCCGATTGCCAGGGTGGTGAACGCTGCCTGACGCACAGCCTGTGGAGTGATTTAAGCGAACGTATTGCGCTGTTTCTGGACAGTATCACCCTGGGTGAATTGATGGCCAAACATGATGTTCAGCAAGTCTCACAGCGCCAGGACAAACATAAATCTCACCCCGATCTGAAAATAACTCTGCAAGTGTAACTGTTTCCATGAGAAAGCCTGTATACCTGGATTACGCCGCCACCACCCCAGTTGATCCGCGTGTGGCGGACGTGATGATGAAGCACCTGACAATGGACGGTATCTTTGGCAACCCAGCCTCTCGTTCGCACAAATATGGTTGGCAAGCCGAAGAAGCGGTAGATGTGGCGCGTAATCAGATTGCTGAATTGGTCAACGCGGATGCCCGGGAAATTATTTTTACCTCGGGGGCTACTGAGTCAAATAACCTGGCCATCAAAGGCGTGGCACATCAGTATGGCGAAAAGGGCAGACATATAGTCACCATCACCACTGAGCATAAAGCGGTATTGGATGTGTGTGCGGAGCTGGAAGAGCAGGGATTCGAGTTAACCTACTTAAGCCCGGATAAAGACGGGCTGGTGGATGCCCATCAGTTTGCAGCCGCACTAAGGGACGACACTATTTTGGCGTCAGTGATGCACGTTAATAATGAAATTGGTGTGTGTCAGGATATTCAGGCACTTGGAGAAATCTGCCGAGAGCGCGGTATTTTGTTTCACGTTGACGCCGCCCAAAGTGCCGGCAAAGAGCCTATTGACCTGCAGAGCTTACCCGTTGATCTGATGTCATTTTCTGCCCATAAGGTATATGGGCCAAAGGGCATAGGTGCACTCTACGTAAGGCGCAAACCTAAAGTCCAATTACATGCGTTAATTCACGGTGGCGGCCATGAGCGCGGAATGCGTTCCGGGACCCTGGCTACCCATCAAATTGTCGGCATGGGGGAAGCCTTTGCCTTAGCCCGCCAGGAAATGGCCGAGGAGGGCGTTCGCCTGTTAGCGCTGCGCAAGAAACTATGGGCGGGTATCCAGGATATTCAGGGGATAGTGTTAAACGGCCATGCCACTTTGCGTGTGGCGGGTAACCTCAACATCAGCTTTGCCGATGTGGAAGGGGAAGCGCTGATGATGTCGCTAAAAGACCTGGCGGTGTCGTCCGGCTCTGCCTGCAATTCGGTAAGTGTCGAACCTTCTTATGTGCTAAAAGCACTGGGCGTGTCGGATGCGCTGGCGCACAGTGCCATTCGCTTATCCCTGGGACGTTTTACCAGTGATGAGGACGTGGACTTTGCTATCACGCATATCCGCGAGAGTCTGCATGCCCTGCGTAGTATGAATTTTGGATGGTAGCCTGCGAAATGCAGGCCTAATGCTGTTCCGCCAGCGCGCGGATCTTGGCTACAATCGCCCTTAAGCCGTTGCCGCGGGTAGGCGAGATATGACGCTCCAGATCCAGTGAATGAAAATATCCATCAATATCAAAGGCCAGAATTTGGGCGGCGCTTTTGTCCTGATAGGCGGCCATCACCAGCGCCAGCAAGCCATTAACAATAATGGCGTCGCTGGCCACCTCAAAATGCAGTTGTTCACCCTGGCTCTGGCTTTTCAGCCATACACTGCTCTGACAACCCCGCACCAGACGCTCCTCGGTTTTATCCGTCTCTGACATGGCGGGCAGCGCCTTACCCAAGTCGATAATATACTGGTAACGCTGTTCCCAATCGTCAAAAAACGCCAGATCGTCAATGATTTCCTCGGTTGTCGGTAAGCTCATACTGATAATGCTGTCCTGTTTGTATTTTCCAATTGACCGGATTAGAAAAACAAGCCTGCTTCAAGCAGCGCTTCTTCACTCATTCTTTCCCGTGACCAGGGCGGATCGAAGACTAAGTCTACCTTAACCTGTTCAACGTTCGGTACCATAGCGACCCGATACTCTACATCGCCAACCAAAACCGGGCCCATTCCACAACCTGGTGCAGTCAGGGTCATTTGGATGGTGACAGTTTTACTGCTTTGCTCAATGGCAACCTGGTAAATCAAACCCAGTGATACCAGGTTAATCGGAATTTCGGGATCGAAGATAGTTTCCAGCGCTTGCCAAACCTGAGCCTCAATGATCTGATCATCTTTTGGCGGCTCAAATTCCAGCACCTGAGGTTTACGCCCTAACGCGTCGGCATCGGTGCCATCTATGCGCAGCATGTTGCCTTGCCAGGTGACGGTGTAATTGCCGCCGAGATCCTGGGTGAGGTTAACAAATTCACCTTCCGGAATAACCTGGATCTGCCCGGACGGTACACGTCTGGCTTTACAGTCACGCTGGGTGACAACCATTCTCTGCATCAGACTGCCTCTCAGCTAACGCTGAAGCTCTCACCGCAGCCGCATTCATTGACTACGTTGGGATTGTTGTACTTGATCATACCGTTGATGCCTTCCCTGACGTAGTCGATCTCGGTGTTACGCAGTAGATCTGCCGCATCTGCAGCTACCGCCACAGTCAGCTTGTCACTGGCTTCTATCAGCAGGTCGTCTGCTTTGGCACTGTCTACTAAATCCAGCACATAAGCATAACCTGTGCAGCCACTGACTTTAGTGGACAAGCGCACCAGTTTACCTGGCTGATTCGCCAGGCTGGCTTCAAAATGTTTGACTGCAGCGTCAGTGAGACTGATCACTGTCGTACTGGGTACAAAGGTCTCAACCGTCATAACACACTCCTAGGCCAGCATGGACTGAGCTTTTTTCAACGCGGTAAAGAGTGCGTTGACTTCGTCCAGGCTGTTATAGATTGAAAACGACGCCCTGGCGGTACCAGGCACCCCTAAACGGCGCATCAAAGGCTGAGCACAATGATCGCCGGTACGAATCGCAATACCCTGTCTGTCCAAGATAAAACCCACATCAGCAGGGTGGCTGCCATCCAATATAAAGCTAAGCACGCCAACCTTGTTTTTGGCGTTACCGATAATTGTCAGACCGTTAAAAGCTTCAGCCTGTTCAGTGGCGGCTTGGATCAAAGCATATTCGTGGGCTTGAACGGCATTGAGATCCAGCTGCATAAACCAGGTAATAGCGGCGGCCATACCAATGGCACCAGCAATATTGGGTGTGCCGGCTTCTAAACGGTTGGGTAAGCTGCCCCAGGTCGAGCACTCGTAAGTGACCTTGGCAATCATCTCACCACCGGTCTGCCACACCGGCCAGTTTTCTAACAGCGCCTCGCGCCCCCACAAAACCCCTATACCAGTAGGACCAAAAAGCTTGTGACCGGAAAAAGCATAAAAATCACAGCCAATATCCTGCACGTCTACCTGTCCGTGCGCTATACCCTGAGCGCCGTCGATCAAGACAAGCGCACCCACGGCTTTCGCCATGGCGGTCAAATCCTTGATGGGATTGACTGTGCCTAAGGCATTGGACACATGGGGTAGGGAAACAAAACGGGTTTGCTGGTTAAGCAGTCTGGCAAAAGCCTCTACATCCAACTCGCCATTGTCGTGTATAGGAGCAATATGCAGCTCAGCGCCGCTACGCAGACAGGCTTGTTGCCAGGTGACCAGATTGGCGTGGTGTTCCATTTCGGTGACCAGCACTTGATCCCCAGCCTTAAGACGCTGGGCCATACCGTTGGCGACAATATTGATGGCCTCAGTCGTGCCGCTAGTCCAGATGACTTCCTGACGACTTGCTGCGTGGATGAAGTGCGCAACTGTGTCTCTGGCTTGTTCATAACGACGGGTGGCTTCATCGGCCAGTGCATGGGCACCGCGGTGCACATTAGCGTTACATTCAGTGTAGTAACTTACCAGCGCATCGATCACCGCCTGGGGCTTTTGCGTGGTGGCGGCGTTGTCCAGATAAACCAGTGGCTTACCGTCAACCTGACGGGACAGAATAGGGAATTGTGCGCGCAGCGCAGCAAGATCCAGACTCACTTGACCTCCATCTGGCTGAACTTATGCCGGAGTTTGTCATGCAACCAGTTCGCCAGCGGCGCATTCGGGATTTCGTTGATCAGCTCCTGGATAAAACCAAAGTTAAGCATGATCAATGCCTGAGAGCGTGAGATACCGCGCGACAACAGGTAATACAGAGCCTTTTCTTCAATTTCAGCAACCGTGGCGCCATGAGCACATTTTACGTCGTCGGCGTAAATTTCCAGCTCAGGCTTAGTATTGATCTGGCCACGGCGGGACAGCAGCAGGTTACGGTTATTCAGCTCTGCCAGGGTCTTTTGTGCATGACGATGAATATGGATGCGTCCGTTAAATACGGCTTTAGCGCGGTCTCCGACAATGCCGCGGGCATTTTCTTCTGTGGTACCGTTTGGCACCGCATGCTCAATACAGCTATGCAGATCGAAGGTCTCGCCAGTACCTAACAGGTAAATGGCATTGAATTTTGCCTTGGCGTGTTCACCAGCGTGTTCGATATCCACGTCCAGTCGGGATAAATCGCTGCCAAAAGCCACCAAAGTGCTGCTGAGCTGAGCCTTCTCTAAAAGGCGGAAATGGTTACCGCCCACTTGCAAGGCTTTGCCGGTGTGCAGCGCCAGACGATAATGTTCAAGATGCGCTTGGGCGCCAATCTGGTATTCCGCAAAGTAGGTATGCAGGCAGGGATCTTGTCCTTCACCTTGCTCAATCACACAAAGCCTGGCTTGCTCACCCAAGCGAACGACAACCCGCACGTGAGACTCTTTACCCTGACTGGATAGATTGATAATACGTACCGGTAGTGTGATATCAGCGCCGGGCGCCACATTAATAATCAGCCCTTGCTCGGCCAGCACATCATTAACCAGACCAAACAAATGATGGGCGGGTTTTATTTGGGCAAAAAGTGCAGTTGCGGAATGCTCTTCGGTGTTGAGCGTGGTCAGCGCTTGAATGGTCAGGCCCTCAGGCAAAGACAGGGTGTTCAACTGCTGTTGCAATACGCCGTCGATAAACACCAGATCCAGGCTATCCAGCCCGGCGATCTTTGTGGGGCTGGCAGGTGCGGCTGACTCTGTAGACAGCTCAAGCTGTTCAACGGGCGTCACCGAGGTATAGCGCCAGGCTTCCGATTTACGGGTCGGCCAGCGCTGCTGTTTCAAGGCGGTTAATGCTTGTAAGCGTGGGCCGGTGAGGTTGGCCTGCTCGCCACGGGCAATTACTTGCTCAAGCCATTGGCTCATGCGTCTGCCTCCTGGGCTTTACCACCCAGCCAGGCGTAGCCTTCTTTCTCAACTTCAAGGGCAAGGGAGGCATCACCACTTTTAACAATTTTGCCGTCGGCCAGAATATGCACAAAATCGGGCTTGATGTAGTCAAGCAAACGCTGATAGTGAGTGACGACAATAAAGCTGCGCTCTGGGCTGCGCTGACTGTTTACGCCATCGGCAACCACCTGCAGGGCGTCGATATCCAAGCCTGAATCTGATTCATCCAGGATGCACAACTTGGGCTCCAGCAAAATCATTTGCATAATTTCATTACGCTTTTTCTCACCGCCGGAAAAACCTTCATTGACGCCGCGCTTCAAAAAATCCAGCGGCAGATGCACTTGCTTACAGGCTTCCTTGGCTTTTTTCAAAAATTCGGCGGCGCTCAGTGGTTCTTCACCACGGGCCTCACGCATGGCGTTAACCGACTCTTTCATAAATTCCATATTGCTGACGCCGGGAATTTCTACCGGGTATTGGAAGGCTAAAAACAAGCCTTCGCGAGCGCGCTCTTCGGTTTCCAGTTCAAGTAAATCTTTACCGCCCAGCTCAACTTGTCCATCTATAACTTCATAACCGTCACGCCCGGATAACACATAGCCCAGGGTACTTTTACCCGCACCATTGGGGCCCATAATGGCGTGAACTTCACCGGGTTTAATCTCCAGGCTCAGGCCTTTGAGAATGGTTTTGTCTTCCACCTTGGCGTGCAGGTTATGAATCTTTAGCATGAAATACCCCAATAATACGTTTGTCGTAGCCATTGCTCTCAGGCTGGCTGCTGGCCGATTCCGGCCTGATGGCGCCAAGCGCCGGATTAAACTTAATTCGGTTTAGCCTACCGAGCCTTCGAGGCTTATCTCCAGCAATTTGCCGGCTTCCACGGCAAACTCCATCGGTAATTCTTTAAATACTTCTTTACAGAAACCGTTCACTATCATCGACACCGCCTTCTCGGCATTCAGGCCACGTTGCTGACATAAAAACAGTTGTTCGTCGCTGACCTTGGACGTGGTCGCCTCATGCTCAACAATAGCGCTTGGATTACGGCTTTCGATATAAGGGAAGGTGTGTGCACCACATTGATCGCCGATCAATAGCGAATCACATTGAGTAAAGTTACGTGCGCCATCGGCATTCGGGCCCATTTGCACCAGACCACGATAAGCATTGTTGGCGTCGCCGGCACTGATGCCCTTGGAGATGATAGTGGACTTAGTGTTTTTACCCAGATGAATCATCTTAGTGCCAGTGTCTGCCTGCTGTTTACCACGCGCCAGTGCTACTGAGTAAAATTCACCGACACTGTTGTCACCTTTGAGGATACAGCTTGGGTATTTCCAAGTGATGGCCGAACCGGTTTCCACCTGGGTCCAACTGATATGGGCATTGGTATGGCAGATACCACGCTTGGTGACAAAGTTGTAGATCCCGCCTTTGCCGTTTTCATCCCCTGGGTACCAGTTTTGGACCGTAGAATATTTAATCTTGGCATTGTCCAGTGCGACCAACTCAACCACCGCCGCATGCAATTGGTTTTCATCACGCTGCGGTGCAGTACAACCTTCCAGATAGCTTACATAGCTGCCTTCATCGGCAATGATTAAGGTGCGCTCGAACTGACCGGTATTTTGTTCGTTGATACGAAAATAGGTAGACAGCTCCATGGGGCTGCGCACACCTTTGGGAATGTAAACAAAGGACCCGTCGGTGAACACGGCGCTATTTAGTGCGGCGAAGTAATTGTCAGAGCGGGGAACTACTGTACCCAGGTACTTTTTCACTAAATCTGGGAAGCGATGCACAGCTTCGGAGATAGGACAGAATATTACTCCGGCCTCTTCGAGCTTTTCTCTGAATGTGGTGACAACGGATACTGAGTCGAATACCGCGTCTACCGCTACACCGGCCAGCATTTGTTGCTCATATAAGGGAATACCAAGCTTTTCATATGTGCGCAGCAATTCTGGATCAACTTCATCCAGCGACTTTGGCTTGTCTTTCATGCTCTTGGGCGCGGAGTAGTAGGATATCGCCTGATAATCTATTTTGGCATAGTGCAGATGTGCCCACTCAGGCTCTTCCATTTTCTGCCAGGATTCGAAAGCCTTGAGCCGCCATTCAAGCAGCCACTGGGGCTCGTTCTTCATGGCGGAAATCTTACGGATTACCTCTTCGTCCAGGCCGGCTGCGAAGGTTTCTGACTCAATATCAGAGACAAAACCCGCCTCATATTTACGCGAAAGCGCCTGTTCGATTTGTTCACTCATAGGATCTGGTCTCTATCATCGGTTTTGGCCTGTGACGTCGTTAATTAACGCAATCTGACCTTGGTGGCGAGGAAAGCGTCCACGCCTTACTACTAGTTAAGCCTGCCGTACCGGTATTTTATAGAATTGTCAGGCAATTGGCCTGTTATGATTGTGCCCAGGCACGAAACAAATAAGAGCTCACTACAGGGCGGATTCTATATTACCTGAGCATTTTACTCAAGTATTAACTCGGCCAAAACCGCCCTGTATGAACAGGGCGCGCACTATACCATCATGTCATTGATATTGGTAAGTCGAATAGAACCTCAGTGAGAGCCCGGTGCTTCCAGGCATTCATACTGCAGCGGGGTTGCTGCGGGTTGGTTGCAAGCGGCCAGCAAAAACGCTTTGTCCTTTTCGGCAAAGATTGCTTGTAACTTTCCTTGTGATAAGCGCTTCATGGCTTTGTCCCATTGATTGGCCAAACCACGACCTTTCTCGTTATTTTTAAAGGCTGGGTAGATCTTGATGATGGCAAAGGGCGTGATTTGCAGCTCGTCTCGCATAGCCGGATACTCATTCAGATACGTATTGATTTCCCCTATGTCATCCAACACATAGCGGACACGCTTTCCGTGCAGGAGCTTAAGTGCGGTATCGAGATCTGAGGCCTCGTAAAATGTCATTTGCCATTTGGCCAGATACTTTTCAAATCCGTAATCACTAATCCAGGAAACGGTCTGCTGCGACAGACTTGATGAACCCGCCCATGGGGTATCCTTGAGGTGAATTGCTGCAACCAAATCAGCATCATGGGCATGATGTGGGTACAGCGCCCAGGATTCTTCCTGCTCATAGGAACCCAGCCACAAATCTGCCTTACCTGTCGAGACTAAATGCTTTGAACGCGCATAACTGGTGTAGATATATCGGATATGCTTATCAGGATAAACTTGGCTAAGCAGCAACTGATATATGCCATTCTCTTGGCCATTGACAAAGTGAGGTGACCAAAGCGCCGTCGCCACCACAATACTATCTGCGGGTTTCGCCCAGCTCATCTGGCAATAGAACGCTAATATCAGGTACTTTAAGATCTTGCAGACAGACATCTGTTCACGTCGCAGAGGACTATTCGTCAATAGTAGCCAAACTTACTTAGCTGTAAAAATATCTTTCAATTTGACACCGTTAATTTAGCTTTTGATAAGAATTCATCGTGGTGAATAGTCAAGCGCTATAAATTTGCATATAATCCGCCCTCAAAAATTTTAACCCCTTTATTTGGAGACTTTTACATGGCTCTGGAACGTACTTTTTCCATTATTAAGCCTGATGCCGTTGCGAAAAACGTAATTGGCGCTATCTACAACCGTTTCGAGTCTGCTGGCCTGCGCATTGTTGCTTCTAAAATGCTGCACATGAGCAAAGAGCAAGCGGAAGGTTTCTACGCAGAACACAAAGAGCGTCCTTTCTTCGGCGCTTTGGTTGCTTTCATGACTTCTGGTCCTGTTATGGTTCAGGTTCTGGAAGGTGAAGATGCTGTTCGCAAGAACCGCGAAATCATGGGGGCAACTAACCCTGCTGATGCACTGGCCGGTACCTTGCGTGCAGACTATGCTGTATCTATCGATGAGAACGCAGTTCACGGTTCTGATGCGCCTGAATCGGCAGCGCGTGAAATTGCTTATTTCTTCGCTGACGAAGAAATTTGTCCTCGTACGCGTTAATTCGTTGACGAGTGGAAAAAGGGAGCTGCGGCTCCCTTTTTTGCCAGTAGCGGTTGGTTTTCAATCGCGCCTGAAAAATGTACAATTCCGCCCCTTGAAGAGGTGATCATTCATGGCCCAAGCTAAAATCAATCTGTTGGATCTTAACCGTCAGGGATTGCGTGACTTTTTTGCCAGTATAGGTGAGAAGCCGTTCCGTGCCGATCAGGTCATGAAATGGATCTACCAGGCGGGCGTTGATGATTTTGAGCAGATGACCAACCTTAACAAGGTGCTGCGGGCCAAGTTGATGGAAAGTTGCGTTATCGAGGCGCCGGTCATTTCCCGTCAGCAGAATGCCTCTGACGGTACTATTAAGTTTGCGTTGCTGTTACAAGGTGGCCAGGAAGTTGAGGCGGTATGGATCCCGGAGACCGATCGAGCGACCCTTTGTGTTTCATCTCAGGTAGGTTGTGCGCTGGAATGTACATTTTGTTCAACGGCTCAACAGGGCTTTAACCGCAATTTGTCGGTGGGCGAGATTATTGGCCAGGTGTGGCGGGTTGCTAAAACCATTGGGTTGTCCAAGGATACATCAAAGCGCCCTATTACCAACGTTGTAATGATGGGCATGGGCGAGCCGCTGTTGAACCTCAAAAACGTGGTACCAGCCATGGACATCATGCTGGACGATTTTGGTTTTGGCTTGTCCAAGCGCAGGGTCACACTCAGTACTTCCGGTGTGGTGCCAGCCTTAGATATGCTGGGCGACCAGATTGATGTGGCATTGGCCATCTCTTTACATGCACCTACTGATGAACTGCGCGATGAGATTGTACCGGTCAATAAAAAGTATCCTATTGAAGAGCTGCTGGCTGGTGTGCGTCGTTATCTGACTAAATCTAATGCCAACCAGGGGCGGGTGACCATTGAATATGTCATGCTCAACGGTATTAATGACAGCACGGACCAGGCTCACCAACTAGCAAAAGTGCTGAAAGACACGCCCAGCAAGATTAACCTGATTCCCTTTAATCCCTATCCTGGCTCACCTTACACCTGTTCCAGTAATTCTCGTATTGACCGTTTCTCTAAGGTACTGATGGAATATGGTTTTACCGTCGTGGTGCGTAAGACTCGCGGCGATGATATTGATGCCGCCTGTGGCCAATTAGTAGGCGATGTGGTTGACCGAACCAAACGAATGTTAAAAAAACAGATGAAGGGTGAGCCAATTTCAGTAAAAATGGCCTGATTCACCTAAATATTGGGGTTCTGATGCGCAAGTTATTCTTTTGTTTATTGTTCCTGCTGACTGCCTGCGCTAGCCAAACTCAGGTTAATGGGCGTGTGACGGATACGGATTTTAATGCAGAAGATGCAGCCAGAACGCGTATTTCATTGGGTTTGACCTACCTTAAAAACGGCAACTATACCCAGGCTAAATTTAATCTGGATAAAGCCTTGGAGTATGCGCCGAGTATGGCGGATGCTCATTACAGCCTTGCTTACTACTATCAGCTAGTCGAAGAGAATAAACACGCGGAAGACGCATACAAGCAAGCGATGCGCCTGGGTAAGAACAACCCTGACATCGTGAATAGTTACGGTGCCTTTCTTTGCCAGCAAGGCCGTTACAACGATGCCAAACAGTACTTCCAGCAAGCTTTAGATAACCAAACTTATATTCGCAGTGCAGAGACTTATGAAAATATGGCCTTGTGCGCTCAGAATCAGCATCATCTGGATGACGCCCGCCAGTATCTGCAGGCGGCCCTTAATCATCAGCCATCAAGAGGTAAGAGTTTGTTGTTGTTGACCGAAGTGTTGGTGCAACAACAAAATTGGGCCGAGGCGAAAGCCAGTCTGACTAAGTTAGAACGCCTTGGACGTGTGTCTCCCGAAATGCTTTTACTTGGCTACAAAATTGAAGCAGGCCAAGGAAATCTGCAAAGTGCGCAGGGATACGGTAATATGCTCAAAGAGCTGTATCCTCAGCATTCGGCCACGACCCAATATCAGCAACTTGTATCGACACCTGTGGCTCCCCAGAGACCAGCTTCTAAGCCTGTTTTGGCAGAGTCGGAGCCTGAGCCGAAGGTCGTCACTAAGGACGTTGAAGTCAGTGAGAATGTTGACGTCGCCGAAGATGTGCAGCCCCAATATCATATAGTGGCTGAAGGTGAAAACCTGTATCGGATATCACTCAAGTACAATATAAAAATGAAAACACTGATGGAATGGAACCAAATGCAGGATCCATCGTCCATTTATGTTGGGATGAAACTTCTGGTCGCTCAGCCATAGCACGCAGAGCGAACATTTTTAGCAAGCAGGTATCAGCAGTATTATGACAGATGAACAGGTAGCCGAGCAGACACAAGCCATGGGACCGGGACAAATGCTCAGGGAAGCACGTGTTGCTAAAGGCCTGACGGTTGAAGATGTGGCAAACAGGCTTAACCTGAAATCCAGTAATGTCCAGGATCTGGAAGCCGAGAAGTTTGATGAACGCATCTCTGTTACCTTTATCCGCGGATACTATAAAAACTACGCTAAATTACTCGATGTTCCACAAGCTGACGTACAGCAAGCCTTTGATGCTCTGAATGCTGCACAGAAGGAACCCGCCAAGTTACAGAGTTTTTCCCGCAAGGTCGCCAAACAAGCCAGTGATGATCGGCTGATGATGGTGTCTTACGTTATTCTGGCCATTATTCTTGCTTTGGTTGTGATTTGGTGGCTTCAGCAAAGCAACACCAGCGCCACAGAGACTGTACCGGCAAGCTCAACTTTTACTTCTGCTCCGCAAACCAAAGCGTCCGAGCAATCCGAGCAACCTGTTCAGCCAGATATGCCTGTAGAAGAACAGCAAGTGGTTGAGCAACCCTCATTAGATGTGGTGAGGTCTGAAGATACATCAGCCGTTGAGCCCCAATTGGTTGACGATACGACAGCTCTGGCTGCCGAGGCTAGCTTGCCAGAGTTGATTGGTGAGCTACCTGCCCAGGTTGAGTTAGTGTTTCAGTTCAGTGCGGATTGCTGGGTGAATATTATGGATGCAACCGGCGAAGCCATTGCTTTTGGCGTTAAAAAGGCCGGACGCACTATGCCGGTAAGCGGCGTTCCTCCTTTTGAGATTACGCTGGGCGCACCCGATGTCGTACAAATCCAATATGACGGCGAAGCTGTGGATATGACAGGTTTCCCTAAAGGACGTACAGCAAAATTTAATTTGCCGCTTAACTAATTCGTTTTCCTAGACCTTTATTGGACTCCCATTACCATGTTTGCTGAATCGCCTATTATTCGTCGCAAATCCACCCGTATTTATGTAGGGAATGTACCCATCGGAGACGGAGCGCCTATTGCGGTGCAGTCTATGACCAATACGCCGACCACTGATGTAGAGGCAACAGTGGCACAAATTAAGCGTATTCAGGCCGTTGGGGGGGAAATTGTGCGGGTTTCTATTCCTACTATGGATGCTGCGGAAGCCTTTAAACATATTCGCGCTCAGGTGGATATTCCTCTCGTTGCAGATATTCATTTTGACTATCGCATTGCCCTGAAGGTAGCCGAGTATGGGGTGGATTGTCTGCGCATAAACCCTGGCAATATCGGCAATGAGGAACGTATCCGCTCGGTGGTGGATTGTGCTCGCGATAAGAACATCCCTATTCGCATAGGTGTAAATGGTGGCTCACTGGAAAAGGATTTGCAGGAGAAATATGGTGAACCAACCCCTGAGGCGTTGGTGGAATCAGCGATGCGCCATGTGGATATACTCGACAGACTCAACTTTGACCAGTTTAAAGTCAGTGTCAAAGCCTCGGATGTTTTCCTGGCTGTCGGGGCCTACCGGTTGCTGGCGCAGAAGATTGATCAGCCACTGCACCTGGGCATTACCGAGGCGGGTGGGCAGCGGGCCGGCGCAGTAAAAAGTTCGGTAGGGTTAGGTATGCTGCTGGCAGAGGGGATCGGCGATACCATTCGCATATCGCTAGCCGCGGATCCTGTTGAAGAAATCAAGGTTGGTTTTGATATTCTTAAGTCTCTGCGCATACGTTCTCGCGGTATTAATTTTATCGCCTGTCCAAGTTGTTCCCGTCAGGAGTTTGATGTCATCGGCACGGTCAATGCTCTTGAGCAGCGCCTGGAAGACATCTTGACGCCAATGGATGTGTCTATTATTGGCTGCGTCGTTAATGGACCAGGGGAAGCTGAAGTGTCTGATTTGGGCCTGACTGGAGCACGCAATATGAGTGGTTATTATCTTGACGGCGTGCGTCAGAAAGAACGCTTGGCTAATGATGATCTTGTTGAACAGCTGGAAAAGCGTATTCGTGCTAAAGCTGCGGTGCTTGACGAGAAGAACCGCATTGACGTGAAAAATGCCTGACCTTTAGCCAACAAGCCCCTATAATCGCGGCTTTTATTTTTAACCAGCGTTTAATTCAGAAACGCCGAAACGAATTGAGACATTGCACAGGTGAGTAAGCAAATCCAGGCCATTCGCGGAATGAACGATTGCCTTCCGGAACAATCCGGTCTTTGGCAGTGGGTAGAACAGACTATTCGTGAAGTCGTAAAAAGTTACGGTTATCAGGAAATCCGCACTCCAATTGTCGAGAGCACCGAGCTGTTTAAGCGCTCTATCGGTGAAGTGACCGATATCGTTGAAAAAGAAATGTATACCTTTGAGGATCGTAATGGCGACAGTCTGACCTTGCGTCCAGAAGGGACGGCTAGCTGTGTGCGTGCCGGTAACGAGCATGGCTTGCTATACAATCAACAGCAGCGCCTATGGTACATGGGGCCAATGTTCCGCCATGAACGACCGCAAAAAGGCCGCTATCGCCAGTTCCATCAGTTTGGGGTGGAAACCTTCGGTTTGCCCGGACCAGATATAGATGTTGAAGTGATCTTGATGACTGCCAGGTTATGGCAAAAATTTGGTATGGCCGACAAAGTCAGTCTGGAAATCAACTCTTTGGGGTCCAGTGAAGCGCGCGCCAACTACCGTGATGCTTTGGTCGCATTTTTGTCTCAACATGCAGAACAACTGGATGAAGACAGTAAACGTCGCATGACAACTAACCCGCTTCGGGTACTGGATAGTAAAAATCCGGAAGTGCAGGTTCTGTTGAAGGATGCTCCAGACCTACTGGACTATCTGGATGAGGAGTCCAAACAACATTTTGAGCTGTTATGTGAACGTTTAACTCAGGCGGGTATCCAATACCGGGTTAATTCGCGCCTGGTTCGAGGACTGGATTACTACAACCGCACCGTTTTTGAATGGGTAACCGACGCCTTGGGGGCCCAAGGTACAGTGTGTGCCGGTGGCCGTTATGACGGTTTGGTCGAGCAACTGGGTGGCAAAGGTACGCCAGCAGTTGGGTTTGCCATGGGCCTGGAACGCCTGGTGCTGTTGCTGGAATCTCTGCAACTGGTGCAGTTGCCACCTGAAGTCCATGTGTATTTGAGTTTGCTGGGCGAAAAAGCCGAAGCCTTTGGTTTGACATTAGCCGAGTCACTGCGTGATGCCGTGCCAGGAATTAAGCTGCAGACCCATTGCGGTGGCGGCAACTTGAAAAAGCAAATGAAGCGCGCGGATAAAAGCGGGGCAGGTATTGCCCTTGTTATTGGCGAGCAAGAAGTTGATGCGGGTGTGGCGGGGGTAAAGTACCTGCGCGAGGACAAACCGCAATTACAGGTCAGTATTGAGCAGTTGCCGTCGCTGTTGAGCGATGAGCTGAAGCAGAATCATTAATAGGGGAATGGGATGGAAATCTACACTACCGAAGAACAACAAGTTGAAGCCATCAAAAAATTCTGGAAAGACAACGGTACCGCCATCATTCTGGGGGCGGTGATTGGATTAGGTGGTCTGTGGGGCTGGCGTTATTACAATGAGCAACGCATTGCTGGCATGGATCAGGCTTCTGGCCAATATCAGCAGGTGATGCAGGGATTGGAAAGCGATGACCAGGGGTTCAGTAAAGCGCTGGACTATGTGAATACCCATTCCGACAATAACTATGCGTTGTTAACAGCCATGCAGCTGGCTAATAAAGCAGTTACTCGTGATGATCTAAGTGAAGCTGCCAAGCAACTGAAGTTTGCCGCGGAAAAATCCAGTGTGCCGGCTATTACTGCCATCGCCAATCTGCGTTTGGCCCGTGTGCATGTGCAGTTAGAACAATATCCTGAAGCTCTGGCTGTGCTGGATGCTATCGGCGCTGATAACTATCAGGGGCAAGTGCAGGAATTGCGTGGCGATGTGTTCGTCAAGCAAGGTAATCTGGATAAGGCTCGGGCAGCCTACAGTGCTGCAATGGAAATCCATAGTGGCAACAATTTGATAAAAATGAAGTTGGATAATTTGCCAGCTGTTGCCAGCGTATAAGGAGTGCTGCAGTGATAAAGCCAATCAGGGCGCTGTGCCTACTGTCAGTGCTGGGCCTGTCAGGGTGTTCTATTCTGCCACAGTGGATGGATCCGACGACGTGGTTTGCTGATGAGGAAGAGCTGAAGATCAAAGAGCTTAAACCCATCAATGCGCAATTTGTGCCGGTAACCTTGTGGGAAGAAGAAGTCGGTGATGGTGTCGGCAGCCACTTTTCCCGATTAAAGCCTGCCGTTGCCTATGACAAGGTTTTTGCCGCAGATCGTCATGGTGAAGTCGTTGCCTTTGACAAGACAACAGGTAAGCAGGTCTGGCAGCGTAACTTCGCACAGTTTGATGATAGCGACTGGTATTCAGGTGTTTCGCGCATTTGGCAATCGGGCGAATCCGCCCGTATTGCAGGTGGCATGGCCGCTTCATATGAGAAAGTTTTCTTTGGTACCGAGAATGGTGATGTTGTGGCACTTGATGCCAATACTGGCGAAACCAAATGGCACACTAAGGTAAAAGGTGAAGTGCTGGCTAAACCTGCTGTATCTGAAGGTCTGGTCGTAGTGAATACCGGTGCCGGGATTATGTTTGCTTTGGACGCAGAAAGCGGTGAGCAGAAGTGGTTGTATGAGTCAGAGGTACCGCCTTTGTCCTTGCGCGGTATTTCAGCCCCAACGGTAGCTTCTGGTGGTGCCATGGTAGGAACGGCATCGGGTAAGCTTGCTGTTGTGATTATGGAAAATGGTCAGGTTGCCTGGGAGCAGGCTGTAACCGCGCCAACCGGTGCCACCGAACTCGACCGTATGGTGGATATCGATGTTGAGCCCCTTATTCTGGGCGGCGTAATTTATGTGGTGTCATTCGACGGTACCCTGGCGGCAGTTGAGCTGCGCAGTGGCCGAGTGATTTGGAAACGTGAATATCGCTCTTATCGCCGTGTGACTATGGATGCCAATAATCTGTATGTGGTCGATGCCGATAGCGTTGTTTACGGATTAGACCGCCGCAATGGCGTTGAGTTATGGAGCCAAACCAGCTTGCGTGGTCGTCAGTTAACCGCCGCAGAACCTGTTGGAGATTACCTGGTAGTGGGTGATAAGTTTGGTTATTTACACTGGCTCAGCCAAACTGGGGGCGAGTTGGTTGCTCGTTTGGAAGTCGGCAATAATGATGAAGACGAAGCTATTTTTGCCGCGCCGGTAGTGGAAGGTAAGGTACTTTACACCTTAACCCGAGATGGTCAGTTAAGGGCTATTCAAACCCCCTGATCCAAGTGGATTGAAAGCTGATAGAATAGCGGCCCATCCAGGGCCGCTTTTTTATGTCCAGGGATGGACGGTATGTCGCGGTCGCATGGATGTGCAGGAGCGACGATGTCCAGGGATGGACGGTATGTCGCGGTCACATGGATGTGCAGGAGCGACGATGTCCAGGGGAGGCTGTGCAGATAGTGCTCCTGCGTGATCTGCATTTGCATCATATTTCGCTCATTCGATTAAGTGTGTTGCCGTATTTCCTTTGGTGACGGGTTAATCGAATGGGAATTTGAAAACAATCGTTAGGCCGTGCCAGCAATTTTGTGTTGATACGGTAAACTTTAAGCCAAGTGCCACCCTGTAGGTGGTCGGCAAGTAGGAATTTATATGCTACCAGTTGTTGCTCTGGTGGGACGGCCCAATGTGGGCAAGTCTACCTTGTTTAACCGTTTGACCCGCAGCCGGGACGCCTTGGTGGCGGATTTCCCTGGCTTAACCCGTGATCGAAAGTATGGTCAGGCCAAATATGAAGGGCTGCAATTTATTGTGGTGGATACCGGCGGTATCAGCGGCGATGAAAACGGTATTGATGCCGAGATGGCACAACAATCACTGTTAGCTATCGAGGAAGCCGATGTGGTGTTGTTTCTACTCGACGCCAGGGCCGGGCTGACAGTTGCCGATGAGGCCATTGCCCATCATTTGCGTATGCAAAATAAACCCGTGCATCTGGTGGCCAACAAGGTTGACGGTATCGACGGTGACAGCGAAGTGGCTGAGTTTTACCGCCTGGCGCTGGGTGAGGTTCATCAGATTGCGGCGGCTCATGGGCGTGGTATCGGCATGTTGCTGGACACTCTTGTTCAGCCGTTGTCCGAGCAGTTCCCCGATATGCTGATACCCGAAGCGGACCCCGAGCAGGAAGAGCAGGACGCTGAAGCACAGTTGGAAAAGCTGCTAAATCTGCCAATTAAACTGGCCATAGTGGGGAAACCCAATGTGGGTAAGTCGACCCTGACTAACCGCATTTTGGGCGAAGAGCGGGTGGTGGTGTTTGACCAGCCTGGTACCACCAGAGACAGTATTTTTATCCCTATGCAGCGAGACGGGCGCGAATATGTGCTTATTGATACGGCTGGGGTACGCAGACGTAAGAAAGTCTCGGATATGGTGGAGAAGTTCTCCATCGTAAAGACCTTGCAGGCCATCGAAGAAGCTAACGTGGTATTGGTGGTAGTAGATGCCCGTGAAGGCATTACCGACCAGGACTTAAGCCTGCTTGGCTTTGTGCTGAATTCTGGTCGTTCACTGGTGTTGGCGGTAAATAAGTGGGACGGTCTGGATACCTCAGTTAAAGATGAGATAAAACGCGAGCTGGACAGAAGGCTGGGCTTTATTGATTTTGCCCGCCTGCATTTTATTTCTGCTCGCCATGGTACTGGGGTGGGTAACCTGTTCGAATCTGTTCAGGAGGCCTATGAGTCGGCCACCCGCCGTATTAATACCTCCATGCTGACCCGCATTATGGAAATGGCCCAGGAAGATCACCTGCCGCCTTTGGTGCGTGGTCGTCGGGTGAAAATGAAATATGCCCATGCGGGTGGTTACAACCCACCGGTTATTGTTATACACGGTAACCAGGTGCAGGATTTGCCCGACTCCTACAAACGTTTCCTGATGAATTATTTCAGAAAGTCGCTGAAGGTTATGGGTACACCCATCCGAATTGAGTTCCGTGAAGGGGCCAACCCCTTTGAAGGCAAGAAAAATCAGCTCACCTTGGCGCAGCAGCGTAAACGTAAGCGTTTGATGTCTTTCCACAAGAAAAAGTAGGTGTTTGAAATGCGTTGGATGCTGGTCATGTTGAGCTTACTGTGCAGCCAGTTTACGCTGGCTGAAGAGTATAGCTTGTACTTACTCAGACATGCCGAAAAGCACTCCGCACAAGGCAAGGACCCTGGCTTATCTGAGCCGGGGCTGCAGCGAGCAAAGGCCTTGGGGCAGCTACTGGCCAATGTGCCGCTTAGGCATATTTACAGCACTGACTATCAGCGTACCAAGCAAACTGTTGCCCCACTTGCCGAGGTTCGTCATTTGACGGTGGAATTGTATGCCCCTGACGAGTTAGCGGCACTGGCTGCTAAGCTTACTGCGCAGGGAAAGGATGCGCTGGTGGTGGGACACAGCAATACCACCCCACTATTGCTAAAGCTGCTTGGTGCGGGCGATATGCAGATGGATGAGTCCAATTATGGCGATCTGTACCAGCTCAATATTAAAGGCGATAACGTCAGGCTTATCCCTTTACGTATTCCGGCGCTTTAGGGCCTGTTCACGGCGAAGGCTTTATAACCTGGCTGACAATTTCACCGTCTGCCAGCTTAGTGGTCAGCATATCGCCATCCTTTACATCGTCTACGCTTTTCACCACCTTGCCTTGCTTAAGGCTGATACTGTAGCCACGCGATAACGTAGCCAGAGGGCTGACGGTATCCAGTAAGTGTGCGGTACTGGCCAGCATTTGCCTGCGCTCGCTAAGTAACTGCTGAATGCTGCGAAGCAGTGACTGATGCATAAAACCCAAACGTTGGCTTTCCCCTTTGATACGCTCTGCTGGAGATTGCTTACTCAGACGTGTATCCAAGGCCTGCTGATGCTCTTGCAAAATAGCCAGCTTTCGCTGCATATAAAAGCCAAGGTTTTCTGCTAGTCTGTCCAGTTGCTGAGCCTGCTGATGTAAGCGGGTTTGCGGATGGTGGCGGGTCAGGCGGCTTTCCAGCAACTGGGCATTGTATGATTTGGCTTCCAGCAATGCCTGCAGACGTTGGCGCAAGCGAATGGCCAACTGCTGAATACGGTTTTGCAGCTCATCTTTGTCCTGACTGACCAGCTCGGCCGCCGCCGATGGGGTTGGCGCGCGCAGGTCGGCAACAAAATCCGCAATGCTGACATCCACTTCGTGGCCTACGGCACTGATTACTGGCAAATTGGAGTGAAAAATGCAGCGGGCCAGCCGTTCATCATTAAAACACCAGAGATCTTCCAGTGAGCCGCCGCCCCGTCCAACAATCAGTACATCGACCTCGTTGCGCTGGTTGGCGTTTTCGATGGCATGAATTAACTGATACGGCGCCTGTTCGCCTTGTACCTGGCTGGGATAGAGTATGACCTCAATGGCCGGGTTGCGTCGTTTGAGTACCGTTAGGATGTCGTGCATGGCCGCGCCGGTCGGCGAGGTGACGACCCCTACTTTTAAAATTGGGTGGGGAAGCGGGCGCTTGTGACTTTGATCAAATAACCCTTCTGTCAGCAGTTTGCGTTTGAGCTGTTCGAACTGCTGCTTGAGAAAGCCTTCGCCCTCGGGCTCCATATGTTCGACAATCAACTGGTAGTCGCCTCTGGGCTCATACAAGCTGATAGATGCCCGTGCAAGTACTTTGTCTCCCTCTTTGGGGAGTTGCTGAACACGGCGGTTGGCATTTTTGAACATGGCCGAACGTACCTGGGCTCGCTCGTCTTTGAGGGTGAAATACCAATGGCCTGAACTGGCCGCGACAAAGTTGGATATTTCGGCCCTGACCCAAACCTGGCCGATCTCCGACTCCAGTACTTGACGTGCGTGACGATTCAAATGGCTGATGGTGTAAATATGCTGGTTGGGGGACGACATAAAAAACTTATCCAACGAAGAGAAAACAAGTTTACCCTAAAGGGCAAAACAGCTACAATTGCGCCGCAACTAAATCCTCTTTCTATAGGTGTTGTTGCGATGCTCAGAATCGAAAAAGAAGCCCTGACTTTCGATGATGTTTTGTTAGTTCCAGGTCATTCTACCGTCCTTCCTCATACCGCTAATCTCAAGACACGTTTAACTCGTGGCGTTGAGTTGAATATTCCGATGATTTCTGCCGCAATGGACACTGTCAGTGAAGCCCGTTTGGCTATCGCATTGGCCCAGGAAGGTGGCATCGGCTTTATTCACAAAAACATGACTGCTGAAGAGCAAGCCAGCCATGTACGTCAGGTTAAGAAGTACGAAAGTGGTGTGGTTTCCGATCCTATGACCGTCACACCGGACGCCACCATAGGTGAAATCAATACCCTAAGCAAGCAACACGGTTACTCTGGTTTCCCGGTCGTCGACAAAGACAACAACCTGGTGGGTATTGTGACCGGCCGCGACCTGCGTTTTGAGAACAACCTCAGCCTGTCTATTTCCAATGTGATGACGCCAAAAGAGCGCCTGGTGACGGTGAAAGAAGGTGCCAGCTCGGAGGAAGTATTGAGTTTGATGCATGAGCACCGTATTGAAAAGATTCTGGTGGTCGACAGTGCCTTTAAACTAAAAGGTCTGATCACGGTTAAAGATTTCCAAAAAGCCGAAAGTAAACCCAACGCCTGTAAAGACGCGCTAGGCCGCTTGCGTGTTGGTGCCGCGGTAAGCGTTGGTGCGGGTACTGACGAGCGTATCAAGCTGCTGGTGGAAGCCGGCGTTGATGTGTTGTTGATTGATACCTCTCACGGTCATTCGCAGGGCGTAATTGACCGCGTGAAAAAAGTGCGCGCTGATTACCCTCAGCTACAATTGATTGCCGGAAACGTCGCTACGGCAGAGGGTGCCAAAGCCTTGGCAGATGCAGGAGTGGATGCAGTGAAAGTGGGCATCGGCCCTGGCTCTATCTGTACTACTCGTATTGTAACAGGTTGTGGTGTTCCGCAAATTACCGCGATTGCTGATGCAGTCGAAGGCCTTAAGGGGACTGATGTACCTGTCATTGCCGACGGCGGTATTCGTTTCTCTGGCGATATTGCTAAAGCCCTTGCCGCTGGTGCTAGCTGCGTGATGGTGGGCAGTATGCTGGCCGGCACCGAAGAAGCGCCAGGGGAAGTGGAACTGTATCAAGGTCGTTACTACAAGTCTTACCGTGGTATGGGCTCACTGGGCGCTATGAATCAAAGCCATGGTTCATCTGACCGTTACTTCCAGGACAGCAAGAACGCCGAAAAGCTGGTACCTGAGGGAATTGAAGGGCGGGTTGCGTATAAAGGGCCTATCGCCAATATCGTGCATCAGCAAATGGGCGGCCTGCGCAGTGCCATGGGCTTAACCGGCTGCGGCACTATCGACGAGCTTCGCACCAAGGCGAAGTTTGTGCGGGTAACCTCGGCAGGCATGGGCGAGTCACACGTGCATGATGTGACTATTACCAAAGAAGCGCCTAACTACCGTTTAGGCTAAGCACGCTGTCTTTGCCAAGGGGGCGGTTTCGCCCCCTTACTTATTCCGTTAGGCTTTTAGGACTCATAAGACTGAAAAGCTTAGTGGAATAGGTAGTAATTATTTCCGGCGGCCTGGCCGCAGATTAACTCAAAATGGGAACTCCATGACTGCAAATATTCATGATCACCGCATACTGATTCTGGACTTCGGCTCCCAGTACACTCAGCTTATCGCACGCCGCATTCGTGAAATCGGCGTATATTGCGAACTATGGGCCTGGGATGTGACTGAAGCGCAAATTCGCGAGTTCAATCCGCAGGGGATTATCCTGTCAGGTAGCCCCGAGTCGGTTACCGAAGCAGATTCGCCGCGCGCGCCTGATTATGTATTTAATGCTGGGGTTCCAGTGTTTGGTATCTGCTACGGCATGCAAACCATGGCTGAGCAGTTAGGTGGCAAAGTACAAGGCTCCGATATCCGTGAGTTTGGCTATGCTCAAGTAGAAGTGCTGCGAAGCTCCCCACTGCTGGACAAAATTGAAGACCATATCGGCAGCAACGGCAATGCCTTGCTGGACGTGTGGATGAGCCACGGTGATAAGGTTTGTGCAATTCCTGAAGGGTTCAGCACCCTGGCCAGCACTGATAGCTGTCCTTTCGCGGCGATGGCGAACGAAGATAAGCGCTTTTATGGCGTGCAGTTCCACCCGGAAGTAACCCACACCCGCCAGGGGCAGCGTTTGCTGGAGCATTTTGTACTGGACATTTGTGGTTGTGAAAAGCTCTGGACCCCGGCGTCTATTATCGAAGATGCGGTAGAGCGTATTCGCGCTCAGGTGGGCGATGATGAAGTGATTCTTGGTCTTTCCGGCGGGGTCGATTCGTCGGTAACCGCTATGTTGCTGCACCGCGCCATAGGTCCGAAGCTAACCTGCGTATTTGTCGACAACGGTTTGTTGCGTCTGAACGAAGGCCAGCAGGTCATGGACATGTTCGGTGATCATTTCGGTCTGAATATTGTTAAGGTCGATGCTGAGCAGCGCTTTTTAAGTGAACTGGCTGGGGTTGAAGATCCTGAAGCCAAGCGCAAGGTTATCGGCCGTGTATTCGTGGAGATCTTCGATGAAGAAGCGGGTAAGTGCGTTAATGCTAAATGGCTGGCACAAGGCACTATCTACCCGGATGTGATTGAATCTGCTGGCTCTGCCACTGGCAAAGCACATGTGATTAAGTCTCACCACAACGTCGGTGGTTTGCCGGAAGATATGGAACTGGGCTTGGTTGAACCACTGCGCGAACTGTTTAAAGATGAAGTACGCAAAGTCGGTCTGGAATTGGGCCTGCCTTACGATATGCTCTATCGCCACCCCTTCCCTGGACCGGGCTTAGGTGTACGTGTACTGGGCGAAGTGAAAAAAGAATACTGCGATCTGCTGCGCCGTGCAGACGCCATTTTCATTGAAGAGCTGCATAAAGCTGACTTGTACAACAAAGTCAGCCAGGCCTTTACTGTATTTCTGCCGGTTCGTTCGGTTGGGGTAATGGGCGATGCGCGCAAGTACGACTGGGTAGTGTCACTGCGAGCGGTGGAAACCATCGACTTTATGACCGCCCATTGGGCCCATCTGCCTTATGACTTCCTGGGTAAGGTGTCCAATCGTATTATCAATGAAATCGACGGTATTTCACGCGTGGTTTACGACATTTCTGGTAAGCCGCCAGCCACTATCGAGTGGGAATAATAGAATCTCAACTGTATTGATTTGAAAAGGCGCATAGCGCCTTTTCTTTTCATTCGGTGGTTATTTCAGGTTATCGAACTGACGTTTAAGATCGTAGTTTTCGTCGGTAACGATTTTTTCCAAGGTTTGCACTCTTTCCTTTAAAGTACTTAGTTCCTGTTTGAGATTATTTAGCTCTGTTTCGTTAAGCTTTGGTGCTTTTTTATGTCTGGAATTGACCAGCTCAACGAGTGCCCAACAAACGATGGCTACAATGGCAACGGCAGTCAAATTCATGGTTTATCCTTAAGCTTGTTTGATTAGTATCCTAACTCTTTTTGCAAATAGTTAGCCAATCAAAAATGCTATATAATTCATGCAATTAAAATTATATGCAGAAAGCGTCTTTGCATAAAGTTAGTGAATCAAGCTAACAGATAGCCAATTTCGCCAAGTAAACCGGATGATTGACTGTGAACGATGAGATGTGGATGGCAAAAGCCATTGAACTGGCTAAGCAAGCCTGGCAAGAAGGCGAGATTCCGGTCGGGGCTATATTGGTCAAAGATGAGCAAATCATTGGCCAAGGCTGGAACAGACCCATTAGCAGTCATGATCCTTCTGCCCATGCAGAAATGCTGGCAATTCGCGATGCGGGGCAGAAGATTGGCAATTATCGTCTGCTTGATACGACCTTGTACGTGACCCTTGAACCGTGCTCAATGTGTGCTGGCTTGTTGGTGCACAGCCGTATTCAACGTGTGGTTTACGGTGCATCAGACCTGAAAACCGGGGCCTGTGGCTCGGTAATGGACTTAGTGCGTCATCCTCAGCTTAACCATCAGTTAGAAGTCACTGGCGGTGTACTGGCCGAGCCTTGCGGTGAATTGTTGTCTGATTTTTTCAGGTGGCGCCGGGCACAGAAAAAAGCCCTAAAGCAGCAAGAGCAGGATTAGCAGGCTTGCGCCATCCCCTCAGGTAGGTCGGTGGCTTGGAAGGTTTGACGACGTAGCTGGACTTTTTTCAGTACTTTCTTCAACACTTGACGGCGACGCTGACCTGAAGCAACAGGTTTACGTGCCTTAAACAAACTTCTTTTACGCATATCTATCTCCATCTCTTAATCACAGCCTTACTGTTACATATCTGTGTGACAGTTTTTTGAAGCTTTCTTCATAGGCTGTTTGTTAGACAGGATATGATGGCAATTAATTCCCTTTCAATCGGTAGTTTGTAACTTTTCTTCTCCGTTTTGCGACTCAGGTTCCGTTTGTGGCAGTTGTTTCTCTCGCTGTTCTTCTAGCCATACCAGAGTGTCGTAATAGCGACGAATGTTAGATACATAGGTTACGGCCTCGTCTCCACGTGCGTAGCCGTACTTGGTGGTTTTGTAGTGTTTTTTCTGACGTAACATGGGTAGGCGCAGTTTAACGTCCACCCACAGATCGGGGTTGGCACCCTGACGCTCGGTTAATACTCTGGCATCTTCCAGATGCCCCATGCCTACGTTATAGGCCGCCAGGGCAAACCAGACTCTATCGGGATCGCGTATACGATCGGGTACGCGCCGCAGCAATTCCTGCAGATACTGGGAGCCGCCTCTAATACTTTGTTCGGCATCTAATCTGGAGGTGACACCTAAATCCTTGGCAGTAGGTAAGGTCAGCATCATCATACCGCGCACGCCGGTGGGGGATTTCGCTTTGGGATCCCAATGGCTTTCCTGATAACTCATGGCAGCCAGCAATCGCCAGTCGAGGCCGCCCGCGTGCCCTTCAAACCATTTTCTGAATTTAGGTAGAATATTATCCACCGCCTGGATGAACAGGCGGGTATCGACGTAATTGAACTGCCTGACATGACCAAAGTACTTATCTTCTAACGCTGCCAGTCGACCGGATTGGTGCAGCGTGCCAAAGTAGTCCAGCAGGGCAGAAAATAACGAGTCATCAAGCTGCTTATTCATGGCCCAGGCAACCCGCTGAGGTTCTTGCAGGGTAAAGCCAATAGCAAGCTCAGGATGGCGGCGACGCATCAAAGCCAGAATATTAGAGTCGGTGATGGTGTAATCAAATTGTTCAGCAATCACGGCCTCCATCAGTTCTTCGGAGTCCATATCGTTGCTTTCCTGCCAGTTTAAGCCTGGATACTGCTGTTTTAAGTGCTCCAAGGTATCGGTATGACTGGAGTCTGCTACAACGACCAGGCTGCCGGTTAAATCACTGACTTCCCGGGGCCGCTCTTTGCCTTGTTTAAACACCAATTTCTGGCTGACTTGCTGGTAGGGGGGACCGAAGCGGAATTGTTCGGCCCGCTGGTCGGTAACGGTGAGCTCCGCTGCTAAGAGATCCAGATTTTGCTCTTCTAAATGATAAAAAGACTGACTTAGGCTGTAGTAAGGAAATATTTCCAGTTTAACGCCCAGATAGTCGGCAAAGCCTTTGGCAAGCTCATATTCAAAACCTTCGGGACCGCTTGCACCGGTATAGTAAGTCGTTAAACCATATAATGTACCGACTTTTAAAACGCCTCGTTCTAACACCAAACCCAGACTGCTTTGCGGCGGTATGCGATCGCAGGATGCCAACAACACGGCTGTTGCAACGACCAGCAAAACCTTGAGTTTACGTATTGTTTGGGGGGGCAGCAGTACGGCCATCGGTTGCCTGTCTAAAGTCCTAAGGACGCCATTGTGACGAAAAATAGACGCTGGTGCCAGTCCCGGAGTTGATTCATGCCCTGTGGCAAGCACCAATAATGTAAGGGATTTTTGCATAAATAGCTGATTCAAGGTCGGAGCAGCGCAAAGCTTATCAGACGAGGCATTTTCGACTATAATCCGCCGCGCAAAATCCTGACGAGCGAATCATCCGCCATAGCAGCTGCGCGGATGAATCTTAAACTACCAACTTGGATGACTAAAACATGCTAATCCTCCGCGGTGCGCCAGCCCTTTCCGATTTTCGAATTCAAAAACTGCTGACGCAGTTGGCCGAACAGCAACTGGAGGTAAACGGTCTGTACGCCGAGTACGTCCACTTCGCCCAGGTGAGTGGTGAATTGACTGACCGTGAAGCCGAGCTGTTAAACAGCCTGCTGGTGTATGGTCCCAAAGCCGGGGCTCACAGTAACGACGGAGAACTGGTTCTGGTTGTGCCTCGTCCTGGTACCATTTCGCCTTGGTCATCCAAAGCAACTGATATTGCCCACAACTGTGGTTTAAGTAAGGTGAAACGTTTAGAGCGTGGTATCGCTTTTTATCTGCAGGGTGTACCAGCAGGTAAGCTAAGCGAAGTTAGCGCGCTGTTGCACGACCGTATGACAGAAGCCACTTTCAGTAGCCTGGAGCAGGCTCAGGCATTGTTTGTTGAACAGCAGCCGGCACCCATGAGCAATGTTAACGTGCTGGGAGAGGGCCGCTCGGCCCTGGAAAAGGCCAACCAGGAATTAGGTTTGGCCCTCGCCGAAGATGAAATTGACTACCTGGTCAGCAGTTTCCAGCGTCTGGGACGTAACCCCAATGACGTCGAGCTTTACATGTTTGCGCAGGCCAACTCAGAGCATTGTCGCCATAAGATTTTTAACGCCGATTGGACCATAGACGGTGTGCAGCAGCCAAAGTCGCTGTTCAAAATGATTAAAAACACCTTTGAACATTGCCCTGACTATGTGCATTCCGCTTACAAAGACAATGCCGCGGTGATGGAAGGCTCCTATGCCGGACGTTTTTTCCCATCTCCGGATTCCGGCTCGTATCAATACCACCATGAGAATATTGATATTCTCATGAAGGTGGAAACCCATAACCATCCAACGGCTATTTCTCCTTTCCCTGGTGCCGCGACGGGCTCCGGTGGTGAGATCCGTGACGAAGGGGCTACCGGCCGTGGCGCTAAACCTAAAGCAGGTTTGGTGGGCTTTTCCGTGTCTAACCTGCGTTTGCCTGGCAACCAGCAACCCTGGGAACAGGATTTCGGTAAACCCGGACATATTGCCAGCGCCCTGGATATTATGATTGAAGGTCCGCTCGGCGGCGCTGCCTTTAATAACGAATTTGGTCGTCCGAACATCTTGGGTTACTTCCGTACTTACGAACAGCAAGTTAATAGCTTTAACGGCGAAGAAGTGCGTGGTTATCACAAGCCGATTATGCTGGCCGGTGGAATGGGCAACATTCGTGCTCAGCATACACAAAAAGCCGATATCCCGGTGGGTGCTAAGCTGATTGTACTGGGTGGCCCGGCGATGAATATCGGTCTGGGCGGCGGTGCAGCCTCTTCCATGGCGGCCGGCCAGTCCAATGAAGATTTGGATTTTGCCTCGGTACAGCGTGACAACCCTGAAATCGAGCGTCGTTGTCAGGAAGTGATTGACCGCTGCTGGCAGCTTGGCGAAGACAACCCTATTCAGTTTATCCACGATGTGGGGGCGGGTGGTTTGTCTAATGCCTTCCCTGAGCTGGTTAACGACGGTGGTCGTGGCGGTAATTTCCAACTGCGCAATGTCCCTAACGATGAACCGGGTATGTCACCTTTGCAGGTCTGGTGTAACGAGTCTCAGGAACGTTATGTACTGGCCGTTTCGCCACATAACCTAGAGCGTTTTGCGGCAATCTGTGAGCGGGAGCGCGCGCCTTTCGCTGTGGTTGGCGAAGCCACAGAAGAGCCTCATCTGACGCTGGCCGACAGCTATTTTGACAATAAGCCGGTGGATTTGCCGCTGGATGTATTGCTGGGCAAGCCACCCAAAATGCATCGCGATGTACAGTCGCTGCAAGTGGCAGGCTCAGCACTGGTAACCGAGCAGATTAGTCTGGCCGAGGCGGCTGAGCGTTTGCTGCAATTGCCGACTATTGCTGAAAAGACCTTCCTGATCACCATAGGCGATCGCACGGTAACAGGCTTGGTTAATCGCGACCAGATGGTGGGACCCTGGCAGATCCCTGTGGCCGACGTAGCAGTTACCGCCGCCGGTTATGATACTTACCACGGTGAAGCCATGGCCATGGGTGAGCGCACCCCGGTGGCACTGCTTAGCCACGGTGCCTCAGCACGAATGGCAGTTGCCGAAGCCATTACCAACATTGCTGCCGCCGATATTGGTGAGCTAAAACGCATCAAACTTTCCGCTAACTGGATGGCCGCCGCCGGTCACCCTGGTGAAGATGCTGGATTGTATGAAGCGGTGAAAGCCGTGGGCGAAGAGCTTTGTCCGGCACTGGATTTAACTATTCCTGTGGGTAAAGACAGCATGTCTATGAAGATGCGCTGGCAGGATAATGGTGCCGAAAAGGCCGTCACTGCGCCGCTCTCATTGGTCATTACTGCCTTTGCCCGGGTTGAAGATGTACGCCGTACCCTGACCCCGCAACTGCGACTGGATAAAGGTGACTCTAAGCTGGTGCTAATTGACCTGGGTGCCGGCCAGAACCGTCTGGGTGCTTCCTGTTTGGCGCAGGTTTATGACCAGTTGGGCGACCAAGCGCCGGATCTGGATAACCCTGAATTGCTGCGTGATATGTTTAATGCCGTGCAGACCCTGAACCGTCAGGGGCTGGTATGGGCTTATCACGACAGATCAGACGGTGGTTTGTTTACCACCATCGCTGAGATGGCGTTTGCCGGCAACTGTGGTGCAAATGTTCAGTTGGATGGTTTGGGGGATGCCCTGGCCGCGCTTTACAACGAAGAGCTGGGTGCGGTATTGCAAGTGCCCGCGGCCAAGCTGGATGACATTAAGCAGGTATTTGCTGACAATGGTCTGGCGGCGTTAGTACATGTGATTGGTGAGCCGGTTAGCGATGATCGATTGCAGTTCACCTTAGCTGGTCAGAGTGTGCTGTCTGAAACCCGCAGTCATTACCGTGCACTGTGGGCGCAAACCACGCATCAAATCCAATCTATGCGTGATAACCCAGACTGTGTAGCCCAAGAGTTGGCCATTAAAACTGATGCAGCGAACCCCGGCTTGCACGCCAGTTTAAGTTTCGACTTAAATCAGGATGTAGCGGCACCTTATATTGCTAAAGGTATTCAGCCTAAGGTGGCTATTCTGCGTGAGCAGGGTGTTAACTCCCATGTTGAAATGGCCGCTGCATTCAGCCGTGCTGGTTTCAATGCCATTGACGTGCATATGAGCGACATTCTGGCTGGTCGTATTACCCTTGAGCAGTTCCAGGGCCTGGTGGCTTGTGGTGGTTTTTCTTACGGTGACGTACTGGGTGCTGGCGAAGGCTGGGCCAAGTCTATTCTGTTTAATGAGATGGCCCGCGAGCAGTTCAGCCGTTTCTTCCATCGCAATGAGACCTTCTCGTTGGGGGTGTGTAACGGTTGTCAGATGATGTCTAATCTGAAGAGCCTGATCCCTGGCGCCGATTTGTGGCCTCACTTTGTTACCAACCGCAGCGAGCGTTTTGAAGCGCGCTTTGCCATGGTGGAAGTGATGGAGTCTAACTCTGTGCTGCTACAAGGTATGGCAGGTTCAAGAATGCCGGTTGCCGTTTCTCATGGCGAGGGACGTGCCGAGTTTGCTCTGCAATCTGGCCCTCAGTCGGTGATGGATAATCAGTCGGCGGCCCTGCGTTATGTGGATAACTATGGCAAAGTCACTGAGCAATATCCGGCTAACCCCAATGGTTCGCCGCTGGGTATCACGGGGCTGACCAGTGCCGATGGTCGTGCCACTATAATGATGCCGCACCCTGAGCGGGTCTTCCGTACTGTGGCTAACTCCTGGCACCCGGATGAGTGGCAAGAAGACAGTCCATGGATGCGCATCTTCCGCAACGCCAGAGTGTTTGTTGGATAAGCAATAAACTATAGAAAAAGCGGACCATCAGGTCCGCTTTTATGTTCAGGATGAACGGGCCGAAAATTGCTCCTGCATTTTCGCCACTAACTCCATCCCTGGAGCGCGTATGCTGCGGTGGCATGGATGCCAAGAAGCAGCGATGTTCAGGACTAAGGCTTAGTACTTGCTCCCAGTCTGCCTACCCCTCTTTGATATGCCTAATGCCGCTTGTGAATCTGCAACCAATAGGCAGTGTTACTGATCTGCGTTCCATCTACCTAAGCGGGGTTAGCGCCCACCTTCGTTTCTTTGCTTTCACCCTTTCCATGATTTTCGCGACCTATTCGGTCCTAGTTCCCGCAAGATTTGCTGAGGCGAGGTGAACAGGCTTTGATCTTTCAGGAAAAGATGCAGAAATGGGGCTGAACTTGAGAATTCTGTGGGTGTAACCGTCTTTTTCGCCAAAAAATTGACATTTTTTTTGCTAAGCTGTTGTTAAATAAATAAACTGTGTTTAGTATTTGTACCGTTTCGTAACTAAGTGTGATGACTTGTTGCTGGTTTCGAAACCAGGCTCTTTCAGCTGTCGGTTTGGCAGATGCGGAAATACCGGAGGGAGAGGGAGCCGAGCATGGATTTGTAGACAGTAAAAAATAATAACAGAGACAGTTTATGAATCGCTCATCGAGAGGTTTTGGCCTGGCAGGCGTGGTATTTGTGGTGATCATTATGGTTATCACCGCGTTCTTTGGTGCCAGGGCCGACGCTGCGGCCATGACGCAGCAAGAGTTTAGCGTTTCTGGTGACGTTCACGATTAATCAGACGCTGTTGCTCGCTTTTCTTTAACAGTACATAGGTGGCTGCCAGGCCGCCATGGTGTTTTTGCGCCGTATGAAAGGCCAACACCTGTGGAATTTGCTTTAGCCACTGATTTACATAGCTTTTCAGTAAGGCGGGAAAAGGTTTGCTGTGTAACCCCAGGCCATGTTGGATCAACAGAGTCCGAATTCCCCGCCGGTGCGACTGCATAAGGGTTTCAAACAAATTATGTCGCGCAGTTTCGATGGGCTGCATTTGCAGATTTAGGATTTCGTCAATCTGATATTGGCCAAGACGAAGTTTCTTATGTACCCCTTCTTGTACTCCGTCTTTTTTATAATCGAGAAAATCATGGGGATCGATGGGATCGACCTTTTCCACACTCAGATAATTGCCGTCTTGCTGTTGCTGTTTTTCCAGGGCCTGACGCTTTAAGTGCTGCGCCAGGGTGATAGTGTTGGGAGCAAGATTGATAACCCTGTTGTCCTGCGCGATAGGCGTGACATCACTCATTGCTTGCAGAAAATCGTCGGATTGCTGGTTGTCTTGCATATCACCCTTCCTCTTGCCTGCCATTATGCCTAAGGGATTACGCCTTACAGCTCGGTTTGGATCTGTGCAGCCAGGTTTTTAAGTAACAACTGCAAGTTTTCCACCGCATGTGGATAACCGTCCTGTGCCATCTGCTGGGATTGGTTAAAGCTGCCCTGAAAATGGATGCTTCCTTGTTGGTCGAGCAACCAGTATTGCGCACTTAGTATCGCACCTTGCTGCTGGTCGATAAGTAAGTGACGAATCTGTATTACCAGACGCTCTGCGGCTTGTAGGGCGCCAGGCTCGCTTTGGGTTACAAAGCGTACTTGTTGGTGATTGTTCAGCGCATCCACTAACACCTGTGGCACGCTTTGTTGCAGTGCCTGTGCCCACAAATGTTGACGGGATACATGCAGTGAGCTGTCTGACAAACGCATGACCAGACCATCTTGTTGTAGATATTCGGGTAGGGGCAGTAACTCAAGACGTATTTGCCTTTTGGTCTGGGTGTGTGGCGCTGAGACCTTGGCCGGGGAGTCAAGCAAATAGTACTGCAAAGGCGGCGGCGCACTGCTGCAGGCCGCCAGCACGTAGAGGGTGAATAGCGTGATGATTATTCGCATTATTGCGCTCCTTTGGCCTTAGGTGTGGGCTCTTCGCCCTGACCTGAGAAAATCAGGCGATTAGGTGACTGGTTTAATTGTTGCAGCAGTGGCTGGCTTTGTTGCAAGGTGCGTTGGATTTGCTGCAAGGTTTGCTGAATGTCCCCTTGGGTGCTCGAACCTTGGGAGAAGTCTTGCGCCAATTTCTCTACGCTGCTCAAAGTGGCACTTAACTGGCTGATTAACTTTTGTTCCTTAACATCGCCCAGCATGGATTGCATATCCTGCAAGGTGATCTGCAGCTCCTGCATGGTTTGAGCGCTGCTGGTCAGCATGTCATTAACGTTGTTGCTTAAGTCTTGCAGTGGTAGGGCATTGAACTTATCCAGCAATGCTGAGAACTTCTCGGTAAGTTGGGATAGCTCACCAGAAACTGTGGGAATAAGCCGGTAATCTTGTACTTTGGCGAGTTGAATATCATTTTCCTGGGTTGGGGCATAAGACAGCTCAATCAGTTGCTTGCCGGTTAGCAGATTGCCGTTACCAAGAGAGGCTCGCAGGCCGTTTTGCAGCCAATCATCCATTTGCTCAACCAACAACTGACGACCGGCGACATCATCACTCATTCCGACCAGTCCAGGGTAAAGCGCTATAAGTACCGGGATCTGATAGTGGGTGTCCAAATAGGCCTTAGGCAGTCCCAAGGGAAGATTCACAGAAAGGACTTTACCTATGTTCAGGCCCCTATAGGTAACGGGGGCGCCGGCATATAGGCCCTTCACTGAATCATTGAACAGCAATAAGAACTCTTTACTGAACTTGTAATCCGGAGCAGTGGCTTGCTCATTGTCTGGGTACACTTTGAAATAGGTGCGCTCTTTGACAATCTCACCCTGGGGCAGATGCTCAGGTACGCCAAAGGTGACGCCGTTGGTCAGTAAAGTTTGGAAGGTGCCGGATTGTACGCTAACCCCTTCTGCGCTTAGATCCATTTTGACGCCGCTGATATTCCAGAAGCGGGTATGGGTAGTAATCAGCTTATCGTAAGGTGCCTGAATAAAGGCATTGTAGTAAACCGTGCGCTCGGCCACGTTGAAATGTACATGGTCAATTTTGCCCACTTCCATGCCTTTGTACAAAATCGGGTCACCGGCCGCATAGGCAAAGTCCTGCCCACTGGATAATGTCAGATGTAAGCCCGGCGCACCGGCAGGGGTGAGCGGTGGCGTATCCAGGCCATTAAATTGCAAGGCTTGCTCGCTACTGTTGCCTGGTTCAAGCTTGATATAAGCGCCCGAAAGTAATGTCGATAAACCGCTGATGCCGCTTAGGCTAACCTTAGGTCTGACCACCCAAAAGTTAGCATCTTGTGTCAGCAAAGGGGCGGCATCTGCTGTCATCCTGGCGGTCACCAAAACGCTGCTGAGATCCTTTCCAAGCCTAATCTCTTTGACCAATCCTACTTCTACATCCCGTGCGCGAATTTTGGTTTTTCCTGGTTCCAACCCTTCTGCTGAACGAAACTCGATTTGAATCATTGGTCCTTGCTGGCTTAGTTGATGATAAACCATCCATACCCCGACCCCTAAAGCGAGCAGCGGGATCAGCCAAACCTTGGACCAACTGGTGACCGGTTCGACACGGGCTTGCTGTAGTTCGGAGTTATTTGTCATCTTGTTTATGGTTCCAAATCAATCGTGCATCAAAACTGTTCGCCGCCAGCATGGTGAGCAGCACAACCGCGGAAAAAGCCAGGGCTGCCGGTCCCGGATACACTGCCATGGTATTACCCAGTTGTACCAGACTGACCAGTATGGCTACGACAAAGACATCAATCATTGACCAGCGACCGATAAAATCGGTGATTCGGTAGAGCCGGGTTCGCCATAGGCGCAAGCTCGGGCTGTTGGTCTGGATGCTGTAATTCAGCCACGCCAGCACCAGCAATTTAGCGATGGGAATAAACAGGCTGGCGACAAAAATTATCAAGGCAATAGGGTAAGAGCCGCCCCGCCACAAGGTAATTACACCACCCAATATGGTATTGGGCTCTTCAACGCCAAGCAACATGGTGGTCATAATAGGAAACAAGTTGGCAGGAATATATAAAATAACCGAGGCTATCAGCAGGGCCCAGGTACGTTGCACTGTCTTGCGGCGAGAGGGGGGAATGCGTTTGGCAGATTGCCAGCGGTCTTCCCCCAATTCTCTCAGGCGGTCGGTCAGTTGAAATTCATCCAGATACAGCACCACAGTGACCAGGCACAAGGTAAATAGCAGGTAGGCGTAGAACGACATACCTAGCTCAATCACCGCAATTGACTGCATTTTTATCAGGCTGATCAGGGCTCCAATTAAAAAGATTTCGGCCATGCTCCAAGGCAGCAGGGTAAACACCAGCTTTTTTACCCAGGCTCCGCGCGGCGGATATTGGCCGTTTCGGATAAACACAGTCAGGTATGCCAGGCCACACAGAATACAGGCAGGAATCACATAGATGGCCAGAATTTGCAGTACTGCCAGCATCAGATAATCCTGCTCGACCAGGGTTGTTATGCTCAGCGGCATACTCATGGTTTGAAACTGGCCACGTACATCGAAGATCATAAAATCGAATGGCAGGGAGGCGACTAAAAAGAACAAGCCAGCCAGGCTGAATGCCAGGATCTTATCCAGCGCCAGGTATCGGTACTGGCTGAGCAGGCAACCACATCGCGGACAGACCGCCTTCTGGCGATGTGCCAGAAGCGGGATCTGAACCTTGAGATCACATTCGTGGCAGCGGATATGCTGGGTGGCAGACATCGGAAAATCGACGGTTCCTTTGCGGACATAGACCCAGTGTAATCATCCCACCTTAAGATCTGCAAGCCCAAGAATTGTTTAGATTTGTCGCCCAGCTTGGACAGGTTGCCGGGCGTGAAATGTCTGGGGTTAATCCTTCCCAGACTTGTTCCCCGCGGCTTTTATTCTTAAGGTAGCCAAAACCCAATCAGTGGAATAACTAACATGACAATAAAAACCACCTTGCTAGTCGGGTCAGTGTTATTGGCAGGCAACGCCATAGCGCAGGACAGCAAGTTTAACGCCGAAGACATCTTCGCTTTGGAATATGCCAGTGATGTACAAATAAGCCGTGATGGTGAGCAAATTGCTTATGTGCGCAGTGGCTACGACATTATGACTGATGGTAATCGTCATAGTCTGTGGCTGTACAATCTGGATAAGCAACTCGACTTGCCTCTGCTGGCCGATGGGCACAACTACAGCCAGCCTCGCTGGTCGCCTGACGGTACTAAATTGGCCTATATCTCGGATGCAAGCGGTAGTCGGCAACTTCACCTTTATTGGTTGGCACAGGGCAAGAGTGCCGTACTGACACAATTGCAACGCGGTGTGAGCAACTTAAGCTGGTCGCCTGATGGTCAGTGGCTGGCCTTTACCATGGATGTTCCGCAAGGGAAATCTGATTATGCTAAATCGGTGAAACGCCTGACTAAACCTAAAGGAGCGAAGTGGGCGGAGGAACCTATTATTGTCGATAAGGTGCGCTACCAGGCTGATGGCCGAGGTCTGCTTGAGCCGGTGTTTAAACAAATTTTTGTACTGCCTGCCACCGGCGGTACACCTAGGCAGATAACTCACGGCGATTTTCAGCACCAAGGGCCGCTAGCCTGGCATCCTGATGGCAAGTCCATTGTATTTTCCGCTAACTTCCACCCAGAGTGGGAATACCAGACTGGTGAGTCTGACCTGCACCAGGTGGATGTGCAAAGTGGCCAGCTAACCACCTTGACGGAACAGCCCGGCAGCGAAAGTCAGCCAAGCTTTAGTGCGGACGGTAAATACCTGGCTTACCTGCAAGAGGGAAATGAGCCCGTGCCATATCACACCAGCCGAGTGGCACTGATGAAATGGGACAGTAAAGACACGAAAGTGTTAACCGAAAAGCTGGACCGCTCAGTGGATGCCCTGGCGTGGCAGGCCAGCCGTAATTTAGTGATCCAGTATGACGACAAGGGTAAACGTAAGCTTGCCGAGCTGAGCTTGTCAGGAAAACTCAAAGAATTGACCGACACCCTGTCCGGAACCAGTTTAGGGCGCCCTTACATTAGCGGCCAGTTCAGCCTGGCAGATAACGGCGCCATTGCTTTTACCAGTGGTAATGCGCAGCGCCCTGCAGACGTTGGTTATCTGTACAAAGGTAAATCGCGTCAATTGACGGCACTGAATGAAGACTTGCTTGCCCACAAAGCGTTGGGGCAGGTACATGAAATTGAGTATGCCTCTTCCTTTGACGGCGAGAAAATTCAGGGCTGGTATATCACACCGCCTGATTTTGACCCGACCAAAAAGTATCCTTTGCTACTGGAGATCCATGGTGGTCCACATCTGGCCTATGGTCCGCATTTTGCCGCTGAGCTACAGCGCTATGCCGCAGAAGGTTATGTAGTTTTCTACGACAATCATCGCGGCAGCACCTCTTACGGAGAGCGATTTGCTATGTTGCTGGATGGCAAATACAGCTCCAAGGAAGACTTTGCCGATCATAATTCAGGGGTGGATGCCATGATTGCCAAGGGCTTTATCGACCAGGACAATCTGTTTATTGCGGGGGGCTCCGCGGGAGGTATTGCTACGGCTTATGCTATTGGATTAACCGACAGGTTCAATGCCGCGGCAATTACCAAGCCGGTGATTAACTGGGTGAGTAAGGTATTAACTGCCGACAGCTACCTTGGCCAGATCCGCAACCAGTTTCCCGGTATGCCTTGGGATAATCTGGCGCATTACTGGCAGCGTTCGCCTTTATCCTTGGTCGCTAATGTGAAGACGCCAGCCCTGATTCTGACTGGCGAAGCCGACAGACGCACGCCAATATCTGAATCAGAGCAGTACTATCAGGCGCTTAAGCTACAAAAAGTGGACACTGTGCTGGTAAGAGTGCCTGGTGCTCCCCATGGTATTGCGGGCAAGCCGTCCAGAATGATAGCGAAAATTGAGCATACCCTGGCGTGGTTTGAACGTTATAAAAAAACGCAAAACCACTAAGGAGCGAAGAGCAGAGCGCATCTAGCGCTCTTTTGAAGGGCACTGCGGGGTGCCCTTATCAAACACCACTCGCCATACCCCATCCGCTTCTTTTTGCCACACCGAATTAAAGGTGGCAACCTGTTGCCCGGCCGCATTGAACACCGGTCCACTGCTGTGCGCCAGGTGCCCGGATGCTAATACTTCCACCTGTTCTGGTTGCCAGGAAAATGGCGCGGCTTCGCTATTAAAGTAGCCTTGCCACTGTGCTAGTACCTGGGGTTTTCCCCTGGATACGGACTCCCCATTAAAAAAGACGGCGTACTCTGAGACAAAAGTCGTGAAACGTGCAAAGTCTCTATCGGCCATGCTTTGCGCAAACGCGGTTTCCGCTTGCCAAACCTGCTCATTGGCCTTGTCTGAGGCTTGGACAGACTGAATAGACAGGCTTAATAAGATCGCAATTGTTACGTTGACGGGTTTTAACATGCCAAACTCCTGTTATCTATGGCCTTAGGTATAAACGATGGGAACGACGCTGGCTAAAGTGGAGTGGCAGAATGCGGAAATACGGGCTGAGAGATGCCTACTGCGGGCCAACAAAGAGTAATGCCTGCTTTGTCGACAGTTCAGACATCTGTGGCAAATACGCGGCATAGGGCTGGGTCATATCCAGCGCACTGTGCAAGGGCAGGGTGGCGACACCACTGATGGCAATATCTTGCACATTGGGGGTTTTGATCATCCTTGGCACATCCCGTTCACCATACTGGGCAATGGAAGGGATCAGTGGGCGTAACCGAGCTATCAGCAAGTCCAGTAATTCGGGAGTGATATCTCCACCAAATATAATGGTCTGACTATTGAGTACAGATTCCAGCATATGAATGGCAATGCGCATGGGTTCTGCCGCCAGTTCCAGCCAGCGCTCAACTAACTGAGGCTGTTCATCCAGCAAAGACGACATGGCGGCCAAATCCATATTGGGTTGACGGCTTTGTTGGCGCAGGGCATCCAGAGAGGCAAAATCATTTAATCTGCCCAACTCTGCATCTTTACCGCTGGTCTCTGGTGTGACAAAAATCTCACCCAGGGCGCCGGTCAGCTGATTATGACCGAGCATAATTCTGCGGCTATGCACCACCGCGGCGTCAATTTGTAAACCCAGGTGAATATAAACAAAGCTGTTCAACCCCTTGGCTTCGCCATGCAGCATATGGCAGGCTGCACAGGCAGCGGCGGTGGTTTCCAATACCGTTGGCAGACTGAGCTTGTCAGCCAGTAATTGGGCAAATTCTTGCCTGGCTTGATGGCTGGCATAGTTCTGATCGAACTGATCAACAAAGCTGAGGCCCGCTCCAAGCAAAGCTTCATTGCCAACTTTATGCTCATTCAACAAGCTTTTCGCAGCGTGCTGCAAACCTTGCTCTAACGGCGTTGTGCGCTCAATCTGCATTTCGCCTAACTTGTTGTTAGTGAGGTTATACAGGGCAACCTGGCAGTGACCACTGAAAACCCGAAAGCCCAGGCTGTATGTGCCTTTGGCAGATAATGCCAGCATTTTTGACGGTTTGCCGACTGCGCCTTCTTTCTTTATTCCTAACTCAGCAACCAGTTCTGCCGCCAACAGTTCATCCACCATATTGGTAATGGTTTGCTTGGTCAGTCCGGTAATCTTGGCAATCTCAGCCCGTGAAATGGGACTAAGGGTGGCGATATGCGACAACACCAGCCTAAGATTTAACGCTTTGTTTTGTTTGGAATTTGAAGCCTGCAACTAAGGATCTCTGGGTACAAATTAGCGCGATCATTGTACGTAATATGCCAACCCCTGCCAGCACTATTTCGCGTTTTTATAGTTAAGTAAAAATGATTGACATATATTTCTTGGTCTCTACACTAACTGAAAATGTAAAGTTAACGTAATAGGGTTGTGAATGCGAAAGCGGTTGTTACCACTACTGAGTGGTCTGATGATGCTGGCGGCACCGGCCATCGCCCAGACCAACAGCGATACGGATTTCGTTGCGGCGTTGGCACAGGCTGCCAATGCTAATGAGGTCATCATTAATGAACTTCAGCAGGATAAACTAAAAGGCATGGGATTGACTGCAGCAATGGCTTGGCATGGCGCTAGCCCTTGGATCAGTGCGGTTAACCGTGGCGCTAAGGAGACATTCGAGCGCCATGGTGTAAAAGTGCTGGTGACCACAGATGCGCAATATGACCCGGCCAAACAGGTGGCTGATATTGAAAATATCCAGGCACTTAAGCCTGACATGCTGCTGTCTTTAGTGATCGACGGTGTCAGTGCCAAAGTCGGGCTGCAAAAAGCCGTAGATAATGGCAGCGGGCTTGTACTGCTCAGTAACCCTATTCCTGGTTTTGTACATGGTAAAGAGTACGCCGGTATCGTATCTGACGATATGCAGGGGATGGGCAACATGGCGGCCGAGGCGGTGAATCAGTATTTGCAGGGTAAAGGCAAGGTGGGCGTGATTTTCCATGATGTGAACTACTTTGTAACCAACACCAGAGATAATGCCTTTTTACGGGCATTGGAAGCTTACCCTGGTATCGACATTGTGGCACGCAAAGGCTTTGTCAAAGAGCAAGATACCAGTGCCATCGCCTCAGCCATGATGCTTAGGCACCCGGACATTGATGTGATTTATGTGGCCTGGGATGCAGCCGCCGAAGGTGTGGTAGAGGCCCTCAGAGGAGATGGCTTTACACAAGTTAAAGTAGTGTCTCACGATTTGGGCGTTAATAACCTGCTGGATATGGCACAGCGCGGCAATATGCTCGCCTCAGTCTCTGATAGGCCTTACGAAATAGGCGCTACTATGGCCAGAATCGCCATGCTGGCAAAGTTAGGTGAACAGGCTCCGCTTTTCACCTTGGTGCCTTTTGACCTGGTAACCCGTGACAATATTAAGGACGTCTGGCAGCAAGCTTATCAGGCCGATGTTCCGCGAATTATTAACCTTGCTCTTGGAGACTAAGATGTCCACCACTTCCTCTGTACTGGGGCGCCATGACTGGAGTGCCAGGCTGCTAAAGCGCCAGTACTTTATTTATTACATGTTCATTCTGGTGCTGGCGGGCTTTGCCCTGTTCTTAAATGACACGGGCTTTTTAAGCCCCAGCAATTTTATGAATATTATCCGCCAGACGGCACCTATAACCATTATGGCCGTGGGCCTGAGTTTTGCGCTGGCGGTGGGGCATATTGATTTATCTATCGGCTCGGTGGTGGCGCTGAGTGCCATAGTCGGGGCGATTTTGTTGCAGTATGTGGGCATGCCTTTGGCCGTGGCCGGTGCTTTGCTAACCGGCGTATTGGTTGGCCTGATTAACGGCTTACTGATTGAGCGGCTGCGTGTTTCTTCATTACTTATCACTTTGGGCACTATGGGGGTGATCACCGGCATTACCCGCCAGGTCAGTAACCTTGAATCCATTCCTGTTATCGATCCTATGTTCAGGGCCCTGTTTGGTAATGGTGAGTTTCTGGGTATTCCCGGCTTACTGTGGTGGACGATAATCTTCGCCCTTATCGGCTATCTGGTGATGAACAAATTAGTGTTTGGTCGACATCTGCTGGCGGTGGGCGGTAGCCCTGATGCAGCAAGAGCCATGGGTATTCGTATCGAAAATGTGCGTATCAAAGCGCTGGTGGTGTGCTCCTTATGTGCCGCTATCGCCGGTCTGCTGTACGCCGGTCGCTTGGCTGGTGCCCGTTATACCTTAGGGGAAGCTGACTTGCTGACCGTGATTGCCGCCGTGGCCATTGGTGGTGCCAGCCTGTTTGGAGGACGGGTCAGCATTATTGGCGCGGTCATCGGTTCCTGGCTGATGGGCATGATAAACAACGGCTTGATCCTTTCCGGTTTTTCTACTGACGAACAAATGATCACCCGTGGTCTGATTTTAATCACCGCTGTGGCCATTGGTGCCAGGGAGGCAAGAAATGGTTAGAAATGCATTAAGCCAGACTATTCTGGAAGTTAAAGGTATCACCAAACGTTTTGGCGGAGTTGAAGCCCTGCGTGGAGTGAGCTTTAAAGTCAATAAAGGTGAAGTGGTTGGTCTGTTGGGCGACAACGGTGCCGGCAAATCCACCTTGGTCAGGTGTATATCCGGGATTCATCCACCCGATGAAGGGGACATTCTGATTGCCGATAAACCAGTCAGGTTTAACTCACCCATGGACGCCAGAAACGCGGGGGTGGAAACCGTGTTTCAGGACCTGGCCATCGTGCCCGAATTTGATGTGGTGCAGAACCTTTATCTGAATCGTGAGATCCGTTCATCTAATCCGCTGCTGCGCTGGATTGGCTGGCTGGATACCAAGGCCATGACCAAACGTAGTCAGAAATCCCTGAATCGTCTGAATAGCCGGATCCCAAGCCTGAGTGAAAAGATCATTAATCTTTCCGGTGGGCAGCGCCAGGCTGTGGCTATTGCCCGGGCGGTCAGCTGGGGTGCGGAAGTAGTGATTATGGATGAACCGACCGCCGCCTTGGGCGTTGAGCAAAGTGCTCAGGTTAATGAACTGATTAAGTTAATCAGTTCACAGGGGGTGGCTGTGGTACTGATTAGCCACAATATGCAGCATGTGATGGATACCTGTGACCGGGCCGTAGTGCTTTATCAAGGCCGCTGCAGTGCAGACGTGGCCATTGCCGATGTGGACAAGAACGATTTGGTGTCGCTGATTACCGGTGCCTCTGGATTGCAATTGGCTGAGTCGGCATAAAAGGAGCAAAGGATATGCAGCGTAATATCAAACAGCTTATCGACGCCATGAGCTTGGAGGAAAAAGTCGGGCAACTCTTTGTACTGGCTTTCGCCGGCCAGGATAAAGACTATGCCAGCTATCTGGTCAGAGAGCGCCATGTGGGGGGCTTCTATCTCACCGACGATAATGCTGCCACGCTGGAGCAGGCAAGCGCATTAGCCAGTCATCTGCAACATGTGGCCAGTCTTCGTACTTGTGATGCGCCCTTATTGCTGGCAGTGGATCAGGAAGGTGCCTGGGGTATTTTGACTAAGTACCTGGATCTTGGACCAGGTAATCTGGCTTTGGGCAAAGCTGATGACGACACCCTGACCCGTGAGGTCTATCAGATGTTCGCCCGGCAAATAGGGGCCCTCGGCTATAACTGTATTCTGGGTCCTTGCGCAGACGTTAATGCTAACCCGGATAATCCTATTATTGGTCAGCGCAGCTTTGGTGAGCGGCCTGAGGCCGTAAGCCTTCAGGTCAAAGCGGCGGTTAAGGGGCTGCATCAAGGCGGTGTACTGGCCTGTGCCAAACATTTTCCCGGTCACGGTGATACCGCCGAAGACAGCCATCAAACCTTACCAGTGGTGGATAAGCCGCTAGAACACTTAATAAATGAGGATCTCGCGCCTTTTCAGGCCGCAGTGGACAGCGGTGTCGATTTGGTCATGACCAGCCATATCCGCTTCCCCCAGCTGGATGCGGCTAAGCCTGCTACCTTGTCGAGTGCTATTCTCACGGATTTGCTAAAACAGCAAATGGGCTTCAATGGCATCATTATTACCGACAGTATGAATATGTGGGCGATGCGTCGCCAATACGATCCGGTGGAAGCGGTTCTGATGGCTCTGGAGGCTGGAGCACACCTAATTATGTTGTCAGAAGAGCACTACGAGAATCAGACAACTGACTATAAGGCCATACAGCAAGCGACTTTGGATGGGGTGGTTGCAGCGTTTAAAACGGGCCGACTGAGCGAGTCTGTACTAAACAGCCGCCTGGGTGACGCACTGACATTGCGCTATCAGAAGCTGCAAAAACCTCCTGCTGCTATTGGGCAAGAACAGGACGCAGCCTTGTCTTTGCTGGCCGCACAGAAGGCCATCAGGCAGCTTCGTGCCCAAACCCCACTGCCACCGCCGCACCAGCCTTGCTACTTTATTCCATTGGCAGACCCTGCCAACCAGGAGCTGTTGGTGAACAGCCGTGGGATTGGTCCCAATGATCCCCGTGCAGCCAGCACTGAGTTGTATAGTGCGCTGCAAGCTAAACGACCAAATCAGTTGATTCCGGTGAGTTTCACGCAGTTTCAGGCATTTTTGCATGCCCCTGACGGACGCTTCGCCGACAAGCCTATTTTTGCCGTTTGGGAAGATTACCCCTTACCAGGTGAAGATTTTGACCCTGAGCAAAGACAGAGACTGACTCAGTTAATCACGCTGTATCCGGACAACCTGCATTTGTTGTTGTTAGGTCCGGATTACCCGCTCCGCCATTTCTCTGATGTGCAAAGTTGTATCTGCACTTACTCAAGTCGCTGGGTGTCAGCCCAGGCCCTGGCTGAGTTTTTAATAACCCATCATTAACTTTTTTAACAAAGAGTTGACATTAGTCTAAATGATGGATAAATAATAAGTAAAATTGAATGACATATCTTTCAACACCAGATAGCAATTACTACGAGAGGAAAGGGAACATGAACAGATCACTTAGCCGCTTGACTCTGGCCATTCTGGCCGGCTGTTGCGCCTTACCCGTTACCGCCCAGGAAACTGCCGCTGCTGGCGCTCAGGGGGCTGACAATACCGAAGTTATTCAAGTCCGCGGAATTCGCGGAAGCCTTACCCAGGCGCTAGCTACCAAACGTATGTCCGATTCTGTTTTGGACAGCGTGTCGGCTGAAGACATCGGCGATTTCCCTGACAAAAATATCGGTGATGCCTTGCAACGTATTCCAGGTGTCACGGTTTCAAGAACTTATGGAGAAGTCGACGGCGTTAATATCCGTGGTACAGCGCCCGAACACAGTTTATTGCTGCTTAATGGGCAAAATGTGGCGACCGTCGGTTGGTTTGATAACGATCCTTTCACCCGTAGTTTTAACTTTGAAATGGTTTCAGCCGAGCAAATTTCAGGAATGGATGTATATAAGTCAACTGAAGCGCAGGTTAACGAAGGCGCGATGGGCGGCACTATCAATCTGAAGACCCGCAAGCCTTTAGAGATGAATGCGTTTACTGTGTTTGGTTCAGTAGAAGCCAGTCACAATACCAACACAGATGGTTGGGAACCCAGCCTTTCCGGTCTGATTAGTTGGAAAGATGACGATGAGCGATTTGGCGTCCTGGTTGCGCATTCTATTGAGAAAAACAATGTAGCAAGGGAAACCCAGAGTACTTTTGGTGGTGCCATACCATGGACTGGCGGCAATCTTCCTGAAGTCCCAAATACCGAAGGGGATCATCCAACCGTACCACTTGGTTTTGCCAGCATTCTGTTTGATGAGAAGCGCGAAAGAACCAGCTCACAAGTGTCCCTGCAGTTTCAGGCAACAGACAAATTACTTTTCTCCGCTGACTACAACCGATTTGAACTAGATAACCCACACGTCAATACCGCTATTTTCAATTTTATGCACGTTAACGGCATTATTGATGCGGATAGCGAAGTTTATAACGACCAGGGGGTATTGGTTGCTGCCCACAGCAGAACCCGAGATCTTGATGGTTATTCTGTGCCTTTATTCAACAATACCGTTGTTAGAACGCCGAATATGGTGTCGGATGTAATTAACCTGACCATGGACTATGAGGCTGAAAATTGGGAGCTGTCCGGTGTGATCGGGCGTTCAAAAGCCAAATCCCGAGGTAAACAATCCAGTGTATGGTTCGCTGACACGGTAAATAAAGATAGGGCTGGTGTCAGTTGGGATATTCGGGATGTGCATAAGTTCAAACCTGATCATCCCGAAGTATTATTGGATCACAATGCCATGAATCTCTTTATGGAGTTCACTTATCTGAACAACGTGAGAGACCATAAAATTGATTACTATCAACTGGACCATAAATATCATTTAGATGCCTTCGGTTTAACCAGCATTGAATCTGGAGTGAAATACCAGGAACAAAAATTCAGTGCGTGGCAAGAAAATATGCACGACGGGCTGCTTGCCAAAGCTGAGGCCGATGGAATCAATATGGATGATTTCAATGGTGGTAAGGTTACCGGCATTTTAAGTGAAGTATCAGGTGCTGACACCCTGACAGATTTTGCCGTAATTGATGATAGGGTACTTGCTTATGGCGAAGCGAATAAAAGCGCCATGTCAATTGATAAGTACTTTGTTATTAACGAAGACATTACTTCAGCTTACGTAAAGGGTAATTTCGAAGGTGAAAACTACCGTGGGAATATCGGCTTTCGTTGGGTTGATACTGAAGTAAGTTCCAATAATTTAACCCTGAGTCAAGATACAAGTTATACGAACTTTCTGCCAAGTTTGAACCTTGTTTATGATCTTCAGGATGATTTGCTATTGCGTTTTGCTGCCAGTAAATCTGTTTCAAGGCCACAGTATGAACAAATGAAAATGGCCAGCAAGATTGAAGTGCATCAAAAGACCGCAAGCATTGGTAACCCTGATATTGAACCATACAAATCTAATCAATATGACTTGGGATTGGAATGGTATTTCAATGAGTCATCAATTATTAGTGCAACATATTTTAAGAAAGATATTAGTGATTATATTGAGACGACCGAAGAGCTAGAATCAATTCAAGGGTGTGAAGGATGTCTGGTAACGCGCTATAGGAATGCAGGCGATGCCAAAGTTAATGGTATTGAATTGCAATATCAACAGGATTTTGGCAACGGATTTGGCTTCGTTGCTAACTACACCTACACAGACAGTGAGCTGAATAGCGTCAACACAGGAAAAGGGCCTTTGTACGGCGTTTCTGAGAATTCTTATAACCTTTCAGCTTATTATGAAAACGACATCATAAGTGCTCGAATAGCTTATAACGCACGCGATGAATGGCGTCAAAACTATAATGGTCAAGTTGGCACTGCTGAACCCTTTAATTCAGTCGATGCATCCGTAGTCTGGCATGTGACAGACCAGATTGATATTTCTCTGGAAGGTGTGAATTTGTTTAACGAAGTAAGACAAATATACCGTCCGGATTATGGATATATGCATTCAGTTGACCAATTTGGTGCGCGTTACTTTATTGGCGCTAGCTATAAAATGTAAATAAATAAAAGCACAGTCTTGTCAGACTGTGCTTTTTAATTTTGGCATGCATGAATTTAATTGTGCTTATTCTTAAAAAATCGGTTTTACGAGGTTAAAGATGAAAAGATACGGAAATTATTTATCGGCTTTATTGTTATCTCTTTCGGCTGCTTATGCTATGAGCACAACAGCAGCAGAGTGGCGCAATATCCAGAGTATGGGAGTCGGGGAAGCGTAAGCCAGAGCGTCATACCCGTCAATGGTTTCAGGGAGTGTGCAGTATACCGGCCCTATCTGTCGCGCTGATGGGATGTTCCCCTGGCTTTGGTATTGCAGTGGTAGCGCATACTTTAATTAAGCTTGATGAAATAGCTTTGGTTTTATTTTTAAAAGACTCACTGAAAAGAGTCTAAGAAATTAATGGAATTACCCATTTTTACTTTCACATATTTCGTAGTGGCCAGGGAGTTTCCTGGCCTGAAAATGCCGGGTGAGTTCCCACCCAGTTTTAAGAGATGAGGTGCAGTAGCTGTCGGTCTCATACCATCACTAACCAGAGGATCGGATATGAAATTGAGATTGTCTTTGCTGGCCGCCTGTTGTGCGGTATCTGTCAGCGCACAAGCCAACAATGGTGGCATTCAGGACTTCCTGGATGCATTACGTAACTTTGAATCAGGCATTAACCCCAATCTGGCAGATTTCTATCTGCAGAATTTGAATAATCCTGTTTATACCTACGCGCAAGTATCAGCGCCGGGCAAGATGGTGCGAGACTGTACCACAGGCAGTATGATCCCGGAGCCAACCACTATCAGTGAGTTTTTCACCAAATTAGGAGTAGATGGCTACTACAATTCGCAAACGCCTTATGACGCACAAATGTACCGCAATATGCAGTACAACTCGCTAAATGCCTGGGGCTTTGTGGGCTATCAGTTAGGTGAAGCGCTACTTATTGACACCGGTTACTACAGCCCGGTGACCAAAGTGGTTAATGGTGTTGAGTACGACAGTTTCTATATCTTCGTGGATGACAGCAACTGGATTGGTTGCCAGACCGAAGCCTTGGTCGAGGTGGTGGGCTCTGGTGGTAACAAGGTGGTGGCTACTTCCCTGAATAACTGGGAAGGCACTTTTATTGGTAAAAACGGTATTAACTCCTTTGCTGATTTACGTATTCCTGAGAAGCAGGAATTGGTGATGCGCGATGCCATGCGTTTTAATTACAACGTTATGTCCCAGCTACTCGAAGACGCCAACATGACCTGGGCCCAGGCGCTAGCGAAAAGCTGGCCGGATACCGATGATAACGGTAATCCGATACAAGTGCAGGCCACTATGTCGGGTTTACTGGCAGCAGCTCACCTACGCGGTGCCTGGGGAACCGGTGCGCTGCTGACTAACGACCAGATTACCTGTGATGAATTGGGTACTTGTATCACCAAGTACGTGCATAAGTTTGGTGGTTTCAATACCTTATTCGATACACCCGCTACCGAAACCATCCAAGGTTCCAGCTACGATGAAACCCTGTCAGCTGGTTGGGGTAATGACACAGTGATTACCGGTGGTGGCGTGGATACGCTGCTACTTAATGAACAGTCTGGCTCGGCGGTAACGGTGAATGACTTTACCCTGGGAGAAGATTTGATCGTCTTGCGTGATTGGGCTGATCCTGCACCTTTATCAAATCTGGTGGTATCAGATACCACCGACGGAGCGCTACTGTCCTTCTCTTCTCAATCTGTGTTGCTCAAAGGCGCTGCGGCGGCTCAAGTGAATGCCAATACCTCCGCCGTCATTGTGCAGTCCAAGGTTTACACCATGGCGTGGAGCGGCACACAGGTCGCAAACAATTTCAATCCAGCAGTAGATAAGATCCGTGGTACGGCGGGCATAGGCTTTAAGCATCTTAAAGCCTATGAGAGCAACGGTTCCTTATTCGTTGGTGTGCAGGCCGCAGACGGAGGCATTTACAGCTATGTAGAGATGCCAGGATTGGGTCTGGCTGACTTAAATGTTGGCATGTTTGACAATATGACCGGCAGCTTTGATCGGCTGGGCTACGTTGTATCGCTTGGGTGGCAAACCTGGGGATGGAATATGGTGGTTACTGTGGATACCTTCTTCCCGGCCAAAACGGAAATCAGCCTGGGCGTATTCCAATATAGCTTCAGCCAATTGCAGTTGACACAAAGTGGCGCAGACACGGTGTTATCACTGACGCCTGCGGCGGCTGGCGGCAATAATAAGCAGTTGATACTCAAGAATACCCTAGTCTCAGATCTAAGTGCTGCCAACTTCTCCGGTGTATCTGGCAATTTCAGCGATATCACCATAGATAATCCGGTGTACTTTGATATTTCAGCCAGTGTTTCTGGGGGAAACGGTAGCATCAGCCCGGCTCCGGTCGGCGGCGTTATCAGTGCACAGGGTGGGCAGAATTTCACTCTGACCTTTGTGCCTGATAGTGGTTATACCGTCGATACCATCACCGTGGATGGCGTCGCTGTTGCCGCAGCCTCAAGCTATACCTTCAATAACCTGAATGCCGCCCATTCCTTGGTGGTAACGTTCAAGGTTGGTACCACCGGGCCAACTTGTCCGGCTGCATGGGATCCGGGCGCTGTTTATACCGGTGGAATGCAAGCTACCTATAACGGCGTGATATACGAGGCCAAGTGGTGGTCGCAGAATAATCTGCCAACCGCGGGCGACCCCTGGAAAGTCATCGGGCCTTGTAGCTAAGGCTTGTCGGCACTGGGGAAGTTCCTCCAGTGCTACTTTCCATCTTTGAATGAATTTACGATAGGTCAAACCGGCCGGGACTGGCCCTCTCGTCCCGGCTGGTTTATTTACTTTGTGGCAATGGTTTGAGATTCAAACCTGACAGTCTGTCTCGCAGCTTATGCATAAAGGCAAGATCAGGATCTGTCTTATGAGTCAGGTAGTTATCGTCCTTCTCTTTCCACAATGCCGTGCCTTTAAACTGCTGATATTCGCTGTGTCCTATCACATAGTCGATAGGGTATTTGGCCGCCAGGTATTGGATAAGCTTAGCATTGGCGTCTAACTGGGCATCTGTCATCGGCAAGGTTTTGCCATCGGCAATATTTTCAATGCCAATCGCCGTATAGTTAAGGCCTATGACGTGGCGTGCCATGGTAGTTTCTGGCAGAAATTGGTAGATAGTGCCGTCTCTGTCGATAACAAATTGACTGGATACATTCAGGGCTCCCCCGGCTTTGATGCCGTCCCGGTGTGAAGGCAATACGGCTGGGTTGAATGCGTCGAAGGTTTTTTCCAGCGTTGGAATGACCGTCCAATGTACTACCACCATAGTGGGATTAATGGTCGGTTCGTCTTGTTCGATACCATAACGTTCTTGCATATACTGCAAAGTCAGCGCTTTACGTTGCTGATCAAAAATAATCGGCTTTTGCACAATCTCGATGTCTGTGGCGTGCTTTTGTGGCACGCACGCTGTCAAACTGATTGCGCACAAACTAAGTAGTAACTTTCTCATATATTTCTCCTGATGTGGGACACACATTAAGTCCTTGTTGCCCCAGAAGCGAGACGTAGCGGGATTCACAATAAGACAGGCGCATATTGTTGCCAATATGCGCCTTGATTATCGGAAGGTCTCAATTAAAAAGTATGGGTAAAGCCCGCATACAGAACGCGACCTCGCACGTCATGAGTTGTCGCATCGTATCCAGGACGTACGCCATCGCCCAGGCTGGGAGGTGCTTTATCAAACAAGTTATTCACTCCTAAATTCAGCAAAGTACTACCAGCGCTGGACTCGAAGGTGTAGGAATACTTGAGATCTACTGAAGTGAAAGCGCCAATTTTATCGTTTTCCTCAGCGGTCAGATCATTGTCGTAGTTGCTAATGTAGCGCACTGATACATTGACCGCGTGATTGTTCAGTTTCCAACTGGCCCTAGTGTTAGCTCTTATTTGTGGCATCGCGCTGAAGGCGTTGGAGCTATTATAACTGCCTGCGCCGTCAATTGCTGGCTGACCGTCGATAGCGACAACATCAAAAGTAGCCACATAGGTGCTATCAAATCCTAAGTTTAATCCACCATATTCCGCCAAATCCATGTCGTAGTTGGCGCTGAAATCAAAGCCGTTGGTTTCAACCGAGCCTGTATTGATGTAGTTCAGGGTAATCTCGCGTAGTTGACCTTCCGCCGAACGATTGATGCGTGGATCATCTTTAGGTTTGCCGCCTTGAGGAACGCCTGCACATTGTGCATTTACTATGCCCGTGGCACTGGAATCCTGAGCAACCAGGTCACTGTAATCAAAAGACCAGAAGTCGGCCTTCATCATCAGATTCTTGGTCGGCTGATAAACTAACCCCAGATTCCAGCTCTTGGCTTTGCTTGGCTCAAGGGCGTCGCTGCCCTTGGTTGTGATATACACGTAGTTGCTGACACCCGTTGGATGACAAACCGGCACGCCATTTTGTACAGACACAGGATCATCAATATAGGCGCCACCTAATGTTTCGCCGGTTTGCAGGTTAGTTGGTGCCTGGAAGGAGGTACCGAATGAGCTACGTAAGGTCCATTGGTCGTTGATATTCCACTTCACCGCTATCTTAGGATCCAGTGTAGAGCCCGCCGTATCATAATCTTCGTAGCGCAGTGCGGTTTGTACTTCTACATCTTCATGTACAGGGACAAACAATTCGGCAAATACGGCAAATACGTTAGTGTCACCGGCGATGGAGGCTGATGGGGTGGAGCCAAAGCCCAGCCCTTTTGCAGACAAGCTATCCGGCGTGTACTGGTAGTCTTCATAACGGTACTGAGTACCGATGGCCAAGCCAACAGTGCCTGCATCCATTTCGAACAAGTCGCCACTGGCAATAGCTTCAACGACTTGCTGTTCACTGTAGGTCTCGTCAACAAATGAATGTAGCACGGCTGCCAGTTCTTCTTCGCTGTTGCCGGCCACAGAAGTACCATCCTTAGGTGAAACTAAACCTGGATTGGAAATGGCAGTACCAAAAGGATTAAACAGACCATCCAATACCGCATCGTTAAAGGTCGTGCTGGATACTCCCAGATGAGTGGTCTCGGTGCGTTTGCCTACGGCATACACGTAGGAGGTGTTCAACGTCCAGGTTTCGCTGATATCGGCTTCAAAACCGGCTACCGCACGATAGTAATCGAAGTCGATATCCAGCGCATTGTTGATGCCACTTGAAGAATCCCCTGTGGTATAGACGCCGAAAGGACGAGACTTAGCGACAACATCGATGGCCTGATGGACATTATTGTCCCAGTTGGCCGGATCAATGTAGGTCAGACCGTCACCGGCTTCGTTCAACACAAAGAAGTTAAAGGGGTGGTCAGCTGGCACAAAAGTACTGCCGCCTTTGACCAGGCCGTTTGAGTAAAACGGAGCGCCTAATATGGCTTTGACTTTATTGCGGGAGAAACTGAATTCACCATAAGCCTTAACAGAGTCGGTCACGTCGTAAGCAAACTCACTGAAAACCTGAAAGCGGTTTTCGGCGGGTAATATTGCCAATTGATCAATAAAGCTGGTTTTACATACGCCACCCTGCAATACCCCACCTGCGGCCTCACAGTCGGGATCGGCAATCACTGATCCGGTGGGAGTAATTACGCCGTTTGCATCGGTTTGTGCTAGCTGGTAAGACCCCGGAGAACCGGTTGACGACAAAAATTTGGAATCATAAATATTGCCATTACCGCCAACCCGTTCATTGATGAAATCGAAATCGGAGCGATAGCTGCGAGTCTGTCCTGTTAGTGTGGCATACAGATTAAATTGGCCGCGCTCATTAGCAGCCCCTGTGACCAGGTTGATGTCATAGGCATCGTTAACGGCATCCTGGTAGCGACCTGACACTTCCAAACCCTCAAAGCCTTGACGGGTAATAATGTTGGCAACGCCAGCAACAGCTTGGGAGCCATAAGTGGAAGAGGCGCCGTCGGTTAGAAATTCGATGCGCTCAATCATCGCCAGAGGCAACTGGTTAATATCAAAAAACTGGTTACCTAAAGTAGTTGCCACCGGCGCAATGCCAGCGCGACGACCGTTTATCAGGGTTAGGGTGGAGCCTGGGCCCAAGCCGCGAATATTAAATTGCGAAGTACCGGCAAGTTGCGCGTTTTCGTTGGTAAACAAAGAGCCCGAGTTAATGGTGAGATTGTTGGCAACATCAATCATGTTTTGTGCGCCAGAATTCTCAATCAGCGTTTTGTCAAAGACCGTGACCGGCATGCTTTCTTCCAGGTCAGCTCGCTTGATCAATGAACCAGTTACGGCTATCCGCTCAATGCTCTTCGCTGGCTCTTCTGATGCGTAAGCTGCTGGTGACGCTGACAAAATGGCACTGATGGCCAGATAAAGGGGTAGGGGAGACGTCGAAAACTGTTTCATTTATACAAATCCTATTGTTAACAGATTTGTAAAATATTTTATTTTTGACAGAAATATTTCAATGAATAAATGATTCTTGTGGGCGAAAGGATTGTTATAGGTAAAACTGTTGACTTTTTACTCAATCTATAGTTTTGACTAATGCATGCCAGGACCTGCGATGTTGCAGTAATGCCTTGCTAAGTGTTTGAAGTGCAGTGAAATGTGGCGTCCCCACCAGGAATCGAACCTAGATCTAGCCCTTAGGAGGGGCTCGTTTTATCCATTAAACTATGGGGACTAAAGCGTAGGAAACCGCAACGCTCAGGCTGGGCATTATTACCTATGGTTGCGGTGAAGAAAACCCTTAGCGCTTGGATACAAAATCGTTTGGCTGAATATTGGCCAGTGGTGCGCCATTAGCCGACTCCAGTAAGGCGTAATCTTGCTGTACTTGTGTGACTATCACTTCCACCGGATGCAGAAAATATTGATAGTGTGGGTGGCCAAGGGGGTCCATAAATTGATTGAGCTTAAATACACGTAGCTTATCTCCGCGGTTCACGCCTTGATGCTGACCCATATTAATGGTGAGTTGTTCATTGCTGACTTTCAGCACTCTGCCGTTGGCTGGCAGGCAAGATACTTCCTCATCTACACGTTGGGCGACTGACGTAAGCAGGTCACTTACTGCCATACCATAGCTGGACTGCCAAAATTGCTGACTCTCAGGTTGAATGCTGTCGTGAAGACTAAATTGCCAGGGGGCGCTGGTATGGAATTGCTCTTGCATTAATACTTCCCCTGTCATCCCTTCCACCAAGGTTACCTGTAGAGCAAATTGCCGCTCAATGGTCGTGTCACGCCAAAACGTGAGTGCGCCTGGCGTGTTCTGCTGATGGCTAAGATCGGTGATTTCTGCCAGAAGTGCCAATTGTCCGCCACTGCGCTTGGTCAGTCCCATGGCCTGAGCCGCTGGATGGAGATCTGGTGTCAGATAAAAATTCTGTATGGCATCGACTTGTACATGTCGGCTCGATAATGAAAAGGCACGACTCAGCTGTTTAGGTAAGGCTTTGCCTAAGTCAAATACCTCACCTAAGGTGGCTTGGCGCTTATCTTTGATAGGGAACCAACTGGTCACCAGACTTTTACGATAGTCGGCACCTGAACATTGCGCTTCTTCTGGGAAAATATCGGCGCGAATCGATACGGTGACGATATCGTCCTGATAAACCTCGTTGACAAGCTCAACCCTATCCACCTCTCCACCAGCACGGATTTCGAAACGGTCATCTTGCAACAAACCATTGGCCAGCTTTTGTACTGAACTCACTCTGGCGCCAGCGAACATCAAGGCTTGCTTGATTGCTTCCTGAGTGGCCAATTGTCTGGCCTGCTGCTTATCGCCCTGCACAATCACAGCCTGACCAGTGGCTTCAAACCAAATCGCCTGACTAGCAGGGCTTAGCAATATTGATATCAGCACGAAAAACCGTTTCACAGGACTACCCTTATAAGCTAAATGCCAAGTGGTTAAGCACAAAACGTACCGTTTTATTACAGCAAAACTTTGACGCCTAGAATGCGGTACGTATTTTGCTTTATCTATTGCACATATATAGGGAGCAGCCCTTCACTGCTTTTTCGTTAGAGGTGACTATATGCGAGTTCTGGGATATTGCCTGTTGCTGGGGATGTTGACGGGGTGTTCTACATTTTATGATAAGCAAGTTGAATGGGAGTATATTGAGCCCGAAAGTTATCCCCTGTTAAAAGCAGTTGGCTACGCGCCCATTGCCGCGCAACAAGGTAGTTCAGACACCGTCAAAATGTTGCAGGCCATCAAAGCGTCTAAGCTCGATGCCTATCGTGAATTGGCGGAGCAGGTCTATGGTCAGCGTTTGTCCGGTCAGCAGAATTTGTCTAATCTGGTATTGGAAAACGCACAGTTGCGCTCTTCGGTGGATGGAGTAATTCGTGGCGCCAGAGTAATTAAAAGCTACGCGGTGGATGAAGATACCTATGCCACTGAGTTAGAACTTGATATGCGCAAGGTGCATGATATCTATCTTAGTGTGGCTAAACCAAAGCGTATTAAAGAGGTGAAATATTACTGAGGCTTGTTGGGGTTAAATGACGCGCTGGTTAAGTCGCCAAGTAATTTGCCTAGGCGCTAATACCGCTGCCCCGACTGCCTGAATGCTTTTTGCCTGCTTTGTCATAGGTCAGGCTTTCTTTAGCGCGAGATTCAACTATCAGATTACGCAAGTGTTCAAGGCGAAGTTGACCTTGTTCCACGGCGGTAGCGTTAATTTGCGTTCGGTATTGGCAGTCTTTGACCAGGTCAATAATCTGTTCTTTGAGGGTGGTTTGCTGTTCGGTTAGTTCGCTTGGTAGTAGGGTTGAAAGTTGCTCATCCTGCTGTTGAATTTGCTCCAACAAAACTTCTTTTTCTTTAACTAAGCTAATTAAGGCTTCAGCATCGCGGCTGCTGATCTGTTGTAACTCTGTGTCTAATAAAAGCAGTAGGCGCGCCAGAGCGTCCTTTTGCTGATTTAATAGCTCAAGACTTCTCTGCGTAGACACTTAGGACTTGATCCCAAACAGCTCGGATTCCAACTTGGCAATTTTTTGTGCCAATACTTCAGGATTCACTTTGTACTCACCAGACTGAATGGCACGCTTCAGGCGATCCACTTTTTCCTGATTAACCGGCGCGTCATTACCTTTCTTCTGCACCTGTGCCAACTGCTGAGCAGATTGTGTCAAAGACACGGAATCCTGCCTGGGAGCCGTTGTTTGTGCCTTGGCTTCACTCGCCTGGGCGGCCGCTTGGTTTTGCGCCTGCTGCTGTTGATTGAGCTTTTGGCTGTCTACCTGCGGCTTGTTCAAATTACCATTGATATTGTTAATCGACATGCTCACATCCACTACCTGATAAACCTCTGCTTACGTTATCGGCAGATGCTAGGGTTACTTTAGCAAATTATTTCAACCGGCTCACCTGTTGGGAACAGTTGCCAATTGTTTATCGACACAGTTGCTGAAAATTTGAGCCAAACAGCATGATACATGACTAAATTCCCACTGCAACTTCCCCCGCACTAAGAACGCGGGCGTTAATTTGTTTCTCGGAGGCGCGATTTTTAATTAGTATGGTATCGCCGACGTTACCATCCTGTAGAGCTATACCCGAGGTTTTAATCTGCAACCCTGCGGCATTGGCTCTGATCACTATGCTATCTCCCTTACAGACATAGCATAGCTGCGAGGGTTCAAGTGGCTGTCCAGCGCGCAAGCGGCGTTTGCTTCGGGCACCTGCGAGATCACTAATATTGGCAAACGTACTGCTGTGCAACTGGCCAAGTTCCATCTGAATGACTTCAAGCTGAGATTCGTCCAGCAATGTGCCGGGGGAAACCGGCACTTTGGTCACCACAACAGCTTGGGTTTGGCGAACTTTAACCATCACATATAAAAACCAGTTAGATGAGACACAACTTACGCGGACTGTGACATTAGACTGAGACAGACTATTTTCGCTAGCCTGAGCTATAAAAGGTTCATCACACTGAGGGATTTGTAAGCGTTCATCTACAGTCGCAGCTTCCACATCCAATTGACTGGCATCAGGACTTAACAGAGTAAGACGTTCCAGAACATATTGTCTGGCCGTGTCGCTGACTTGCTGATGTGGTGATGCAATAGTCGGCGCTTCGGCTAAAACGCCGACACTTTTTAGGGTTAGTAGCAAAAAAATCAATATTCTCATAACTCTAGCTGAATTAATCATGTTTACTTCAGGCCACTTTGGCTATGCTTAAAGACAAATTCTAGTAACATAGGGTCTGGGCATTGAAACCGTATGTGTGTCCGCTACCCGTTAAGCTTATTGACGGAAGCAATATATACGCAGGTTTTTAAGCCGAAGGGTTGATGACAACTTGCTGGGGATGAAAACACCTCGGCATGTCAAAAATCAGTCGGCTAAAGGCCTAATTCGAGCCTTGTAAGGCAACCTATGCGCAATTGAATGACTTATCGCAAGTATTGTGCCTGAATTGATTCATCACTGAGGTGTTTTATGGCGGGAATCTTAGATTCGGTAAACCAGCGTACACAACTGGTTGGGCAAAACAGGCTGGAGCTGCTGCTATTTAAGTTACGTGGGCGACAGCGATTTGGTATCAATGTGTTCAAGGTACGGGAAGTTTTGCAGTGTCCTCCCTTGACGGCTATGCCAAAGCTTAACAAGTTTGTGCGTGGTGTTGCGCACATTCGTGGGCAAACTATTTCAGTGATTGACTTAAGCTTAGCCACCGGCGGTAAACCTATCGAAGACATTAGCAAGTGCTTTATTATCATTGCTGAATACAACAGGTCGGTGCAGGGATTCCTGGTGAATTCCGTTGAGCGGATCATCAATATCAACTGGGATTCTATTTTGCCGCCGCCCAAAGGGGCGGGGCGCGCCAGTTATTTGACGGCAGTCACCGAAGTTGACAACGAGCTGGTTGAAATTCTGGATGTTGAGAAAATACTCAACGAAATTTCGCCGCTGAAAACCGATGTTAGCGCGGAGGTGATTGCCGGATTGGATGTATCCGCGGTTCAGGATAAGCTTATTTTTGTTGCCGACGACTCCTCTGTCGCACGTAATCAGGTAGTAAAAGCATTGACAAGCTTAGGGCTGAAAATTGAAACGGCCAAAAATGGCATGGAGGCTTTGATTCGTTTGCGTGAGCTGGCCGAAGATACTGGCAACGTGACTGATCGTGTAGGCGTCTTGGTGTCAGATATTGAGATGCCAGAAATGGATGGCTACACTTTGACTGCAGAAATCAAAAACTCCCCCGAGCTGAAAGACCTTCATGTGATTCTGCATACCTCACTGAGTGGGGTATTTAATCAGGCAATGGTAAAGAAGGTTGGAGCAGACGATTTTATCGCTAAGTTCCATCCAGACGAATTGGCCAACTCGGTCAAGAAATGGTTAGGTCTTGAATAATTAGAGATTAATTTGTGCCTGATAAAGAGATAGGAATCCAAGACTATGCCATGTTCCGGGATTATCTGGAGCGCCAATGTGGCATCGTTTTAGGCGACAATAAACAGTATTTAGTGCGTAGCAGATTGTCGCCCTTGTTACGTCGTTTCAATATTGCGAATCTTCCTCAGTTGATTGGTAATGTTGTGAATGGTCGCGACCGAACACTGCGTGAAGCGGTAATCGACGCCATGACCACCAATGAAACTTTATGGTTCCGCGATACTTACCCCTTTGAATTACTGAAAAATGAGTTGTTACAGAAGTTTAAAGGTAAAGCGGGTCCTCTGCGTATATGGTCTGCGGCCTGTTCATCCGGCCAGGAGCCTTATTCCATAGCGATGAGCATTCTGGAGTTTCTGCAACGTAGTCCCGGTGCTTTCCCCGGCGGTGTGCAGATTGTAGGAACGGATATCTCGTCAGATATGCTTAACCGCTGTAAAACTGCTGAGTATGACAATCTGTCATTGTCCCGAGGTTTATCTGATGAGCGTAAACGTCAGTTTTTCGAACCCACGGCAAACGGTACGATGCGCTTACGGTCGCAAGTCACGAATATGGTTTCGTTTCGGCCGATTAATCTGTTGGAATCTTACAGCTCGTTAGGCAAGTTCGATATTGTGTTTTGCCGCAACGTGCTGATTTACTTTTCAGCACAGATCAAAACACAGATACTGCAACAAATTGCCGCAGGCCTGAACAAAGAAGGAATTTTGTTCCTCGGTGCCTCCGAATCTATGTCTGGATTGTCCGATGCGTTCAGCATGGTGCGTTGTAATCCAGGCCTGTATTACCTTAAAAAACAATAACCTTTCTGCAAGATTCAACACTGCCGGTTTGATGACACCATTGAACTGGCACGTGTATTGCTAAGTTTTTCCTAACACAAGCTTCGTGCTTAGGAGAAACAGGTGGCAATCAGCTTAGATAGATTAGTCGGTTTGCATCATCGCGCTTTGCAAGTGCGAGATGAACGCATGGAAGTTATTTCCGGAAACCTGGCTAATGCCAACACGCCCGGTTACAAAGCCCGCGATATTGATTTTAAATCGGCTATGCAAACGGCTCAGGCCGAGCGTTCATCCAGTCTATCCCGTACTCACGAGAAACATTTTGCTGTGGAAATCAGAAATCCCGGCGAACAAATGTTCAGGGTACCAAATCAACCAGATACCGGCGACGGCAATACCGTTGATGTGCAGGTTGAGCGTAATAGCTTCTTAGATACCGGCATGCGTTATCAGGCTGGCATCGAGTTTCTTAACGGTAAATTTAAAGGGATGAAGAAAGCCCTTAGTGGAGGACAAGGCTGATGAGTCTGTTTAATGTCATGAACATTGCTACCACTGGCATGAGTGCAGAGTCAGTACGTTTAAATACGACCGCCAGCAACATTGCCAATGCCAACAGTGTCAGCAGCAGCATTGATGAAACTTATCGGGCCAGAAAGCCCGTGTTTGCCGCAGAAATGCAAAGAGCCATTGATGACCAAACCGCTGGTACCGGCGTTAAAGTTCTCGGTATTGTAGAGAGCGACCGACCATTGCAAATGGAATACAACCCAGGCCATCCAATGGCTGACAAGGATGGCTACATCTATAAGCCAAATGTCAATGTGGTGGAAGAAATGGCTGACATGATGTCCGCTTCTAAGGCTTATGAAACCAATGTTCAAGTTGCTGATACCACTAAGCGTATTTTCCGCAGGGTACTGCAGCTTGGTCAAGGGCAATAAGGGCTGAGGATTAACAGATGACAGATTCAGTTAACAATAGTGATATTCGTGACCTTTATTGGCCTCAGGAAACTAAAGCGCCAGAAAACACCAATGGGCAGTTAAAGCAGGAAGATTTCTTTGCTTTGCTGACCGAGCAGCTTGCCCAGCAGGACCCAACGAAGCCAGTAGACAACGATCAAATGATCGCGCAGATGACCAGTTTCACTATGGCCGACAGCTTAAGTAAGTTGCAAAGCAGTTTTGAAGGGTTTGCCGCCAACATGAACTCCAGTCAGGCGCTAGCAGCGTCAGGTTTGATTGGGCAGCAGGTCTTGGTGATTGGCGATAAAGGCACGTTGACAGATGCCGAGGGTGCAGAACTCTCTGGGGTCATCATCAATGAAGAAGCCGCTCATGAAATGAAGATCACCATCGAAGATAAAAGTGGCCAGACTGTCAGAACCATGAGCCTCGGATCTAACGCGGCAGGCAACATAGAGTTTAATTGGGACGGTACAGACAACAGCGGCAATCCATTGCCACCCGGCAACTATACGATTACCGCTACCGCTAAGGTGGGGGAGCAGCGTATTGATTTACCTACTGCCATTAACCGTCATGTAAATAGCGTCAGCCTGGCGTCCAGTACCCAGGGTGTCATTCTCAATCTGGCCGGCGAAGAGAGCGTCAAGCTTTCTGATGTGCTGCAGATTGGCAGTTGATAGGAGAGAACCAAGATGTCCTTCAATATAGCATTAAGTGGAGTGAACGCTGCTCAGCGCGACCTGGATACCACGGCGAACAACATAGCTAACGTAAATACGGTGGGCTTTAAGCAGTCTCGCGCGGAGTTTGGTGACGTGTATGCCACTTCACTACTGGCTGGCTCGCGTACTAAAGTGGGCGACGGTGTACTGACCCAGGAAGTGGCTCAGCAGTTTACTCAAGGGGCGCTGCAGTTTACCGAGAGTGCGCTGGATTTAGCTATCAGCGGAAATGGTTTCTTTGCCATGGCGCCGGATCTTTCTTCACGGGATTTCTCCTATACCCGTGCTGGTATGTTCAAGCTTAATTCCGATAACTATATTGTTAACTCTGGAGGCCAACACTTGTTAGGTTTTCCGGTTAATGCGGACGGCACTTCTGCGTCGGTGGCTACCAGTACTATGGTGCCTATTCGTGTACCAGATTCATCCGGTGCCCCTCAGGCTACCACCGAAGTGGATATGAAAATGAACCTGCCCGCCAGCGCTGTGGGTTTGGATCCTGCGCAGTTTGATCCTGCCGATCAGTTAAGTTATCACGCCAAGACCTCGATTACAGTTTATGACTCATTGGGTGATAGCCATGTGCAGACCTTCTATTTTATTAAAGATGGTACAGTTGGTCCTGCACCCGCGAACCCTAATCAGTGGGTAATGGTTACGGCGGTTGATGATCAACTAGTCAATATTAATGACTCCACCGGCGTCGTACCACCTGTGCCAGCGCCCCCTCCGGCAGCCCCGGCGCCAGGCGATGCGGTTAACTATGCCGGTAATGCGACGGGGAATCCTGTGACCGCTGCACGTTTGGAATTCAACAGTGGTGGTGAGTTTATTGGCATTTTTGCAGCTGATGGTGTGTCCACTTCAGACTATAAACTGGAGACGGCACAACTGGGGACTATTCTCACCAATGGTGCTGATACCACTCAGACACTGAAAATCGATTTCAACTTCTCTACTGGGCCACAAACCCCGGAGGAGCCGACTCAGTACGCTGACCCCTTTGTGGCAACCACCTTGTCGCAAGACGGTTTACCGGTTGGCCGCTTAACCGGCATTGAGATCAATAAAGACGGGTTGGTTTTGGCTAAGTACTCAAACGGTACCTTTGACCCGGTTGCCCGTATTGGTCTGATTCGTTTTCCCAATGAACAAGGTTTGACCCAGCAAAGCAATACCCAGTGGAAAGAAAGTATCCTTTCCGGTGAAGCCTTGGCGGGTGAAGCCACTACCGGCACTTATGGTGATATCAACTCTCAGGCCCTGGAGGCGGCTAACGTCAACCTGACCACCGAGCTGATTGATATGATTGTGGCACAGCGTAACTTCCAGGCGAACTCCCGTGCGCTGGAAGTGAACAACCAGCTGAACCAGACGGTACTGAATATCCGCTAGAGATAGATAGTTAGGAGAGAAGCGAAAGGGGTAAGATGAGCAATCGTCTTACCCCTTCTTTTTAGCCTATTAAAAGAGGGGAATCTTATCTGGCATCAAAATAGCGGATTCATCATAAAATTACCTAACACCTAACACCTAACACCTAACACCTAACACCTAACACCTAACACCTAACCATTCTGGCACCAAAATTGCTCAATTCAGATTAAGTCTGTCTTTGAGTCAATAAACCGTCATGGATAAATTGCTCTACATAGCTGCCAGTGGTGCCAAGCAGGATTTGCTGGCTACTGCCGTACGCGCCAATAACCTGGCAAATGCCCAGACCAATGGTTTTAAAGCCCAGCTGGAGCAGGCCAGGGCTATGCCTGCGTTCGGTGAAGGGTTACCAACCCGGGTTTTCTCTATGACAGAAAGTCCAACCAACGACTATGAGGGCGGTGCCATGATTCGTACTGACCGCGATCTGGATGTGGCTATTCAGGGAGCTGGTTGGTTAAGCGTGCAGGACCGGCAAGGTAATGAAGCCTACACCAGGGCTGGCAACCTGCAAGTGGGGCCGGATGGCTTACTTCAGGATGGTCATGGCAATCTGGTGATTGGTGACGGCGGCCCTATCGCATTGCCGTTACCTCTGTCCAAGATAGACATTGCCAATGATGGAACCTTATCTATCCGCCCTCAAGGCGCACCTATTGAAGTGCTCGAAGAGATTGACCGGTTAAAGCTGGTGAATCCCAATGTGGCGGAAATGGAACGGGGCGCAGATGGCTTGTTCAGGTTGAAGAACGGTCAACAAGCCGATGGCGACCTGAATGTCCGGCTGGCGAATGGCACCTTGGAAGCCAGTAACGTCAATCCCGTTGAAGAAATGGTCAGCATGATTACTTTGCAACGTCAGTACGAAATGCAAGTGAAAATGATGAAAGAAGCGGCTGATTTGGACATGCGAGCCAATCGACTGCTGCAAATTTTGTAATTAAAAGACAAGGCGGAGGTGACCTATGCACCCGGCATTATGGATCAGCAAAACCGGCCTGGATGCGGCCCAAACCGATGTTTCGGTGGTATCCAATAACCTGGCTAACGCCAGTACTGTGGGCTTTAAAAAAGGTAGGGCGATATTTGAAGACTTGCTTTACCAAAATATCAATCAGCCCGGCGGTCGTTCATCGGCAGATACTGAACTGCCGTCTGGCCTGATGTTAGGTGCAGGCTCCAAGGTTGTGGCGACGCAAAAAGCCTTTACCCAAGGCAACATGCAAACCACCGACAATGCGCTGGATATGATGATTCAGGGTCGTGGTTTCTTTGAGATCCTACAACCCGACGGCACTATAGCTTATACCCGCAATGGCCAGTTCACCTTGAATGAGAATGGTGAAATTGTCACGCCGGGTGCCGGCTTTCAATTACAACCTGTTATTGCAGTGCCGGAAGATGCACAGCAGATCACCGTATCTCAGGATGGCCAAGTATCAGCGACAATTCGCGGCCAGGCAGATCCCGTGGTGCTGGGGCAGATCACTATTTCGGATTTTATCAATCCTACCGGTCTGCAACCTATTGGCCAGAACTTGTATGTAGAGACGGCGGTCAGTGGCGCTCCTCTGCAAGGAGTACCCGGCTTGGCTGGATTTGGCACGGTGATCCAAGGGGCATTGGAAACCTCCAACGTTAACGTAACCGAAGAACTGGTTAATCTGATTGAAAGTCAGCGCTTGTATGAGATGAACTCTAAAGTGATCTCATCAGTGGATCAGATGCTTGGTCAGGTTATTCAGCAGCTTTGATGAAGGGTAGTGTCATGAAAGTCCTGATGTCGTCTATGTTGTTATTGCTGGTGGCGGGATGCGCCAGCACCCATCCGGTACAGCCGGCGCCCAATGACCCGTTTTTTGCGCCTATCATGCCTGATATTCCTGAGCAAAAGGTCAATGATGACGGCTCTATCTTTCAGGATAACTTCTCCAGCAGTCTGTATTCGGATGTAAAAGCCCGCCGTATTGGCGACATCATCACTGTAGTACTGCGGGAAAATACCACGGCCAGAAAATCTGCTGGAACAAACACCAATCGCGCATCTGAAATGGCACTGGATCCTATTACGGGACTTGCTGGCAACCCACTAGCCATTGGCGGTGAATCCGTTCAGCTCGGAGTAACATCGAGTAATGATTTCACAGGTTCCGCCACTGCCAATCAAAGCAATAACTTGGTGGGCAACATTTCGGTGACTGTATTGCAGGTCCTGCCTAATCAGAATTTGGTGGTACGAGGCGAAAAGTGGCTGACACTCAACAATGGTGACGAATACATTCGCTTAACCGGCATTGTGCGTGCGGCAGATATCAGTCCTGAAAATGAGGTGAACTCAACCAAAATTGCTAATGCCCGTATCCAATACAGTGGCACCGGCACCTTTTCTCAGGCTCAGCAACAAGGTTGGCTGACGCGATTTTTCTCATCCGAATGGTGGCCCTTCTAGGAGGCAATATGGTTAAGTTCAGCTATGTTCTGATTGTGGGTTTATTGCTGAGTGCCCCATTGCAGGCGGCTCAGCGAATCAAAGACTTAGTATCCATTCAAGGGGTGCGTAACAACCAATTGGTAGGCTATGGCCTGGTAGTGGGCTTGCCGGGCACGGGGGAGCAAAGTCCTTTTACCGAGCAAAGCTTTCGCACTATGTTGTCTAACTTCGGCATTATGATGCCTAGCAACTTAAAGCCAAAAATCAAGAATGTGGCAGCGGTTGCTGTACACGCTGAATTACCTGCCTTTATCAAACCCGGTCAAACTATTGATGTCACTGTATCTTCTATCGGTGAAGCGGGCAGCCTGCGTGGCGGTACCTTATTGCAAACTTTCTTAAAAGGCTTGGACGGTAACGTGTATGCCGTTGCACAGGGAAGTTTGGTGGTCAGTGGTTTTGGCGCAGAAGGCGCGGATGGTTCGAGAATCGTGGCGAATACCCCGACAGTCGGCAGTATTGTCAATGGCGCTATCGTAGAGCGCGCGGTACCCAGTGGCCTGATGCAAAACGACTATCTCACCTTGAACTTACACTACCCGGATTTTTCTACTGTACGCAGTCTGGCTGATGCTATTAACAAGCGTTTGGGAGCTGATCCTGCTAATGGTTATGCCATTGCCACGCCTATTGACGCTGCCTCTGTCAGAGTGTCGGCTCCCCGCGATGTGGGGCAACGTGTGGGCTTTTTGGCTACATTGGAAAACTTTGAATTTGAGCCCGCGGATGCGCCTGCCAAGGTCATCATAAATAGTCGTACCGGCACTATCGTGATAGGTAAGGACGTGCGTTTACTGCCCGCTGCCGTGACACACGGTGGGTTAACCGTAACTATTACAGAGAATCAACAGGTCTCACAGCCCAACGCTCTAGCCGATGGGCAAACCGTGGTTACCCCGCAATCTGTGGTGGACGTGAATCTGGATGACAGTCGTATGTTCAAATTTGACCCTGGTGTCACACTGGATCAACTGGTCAGGGCCGTCAACGAAGTGGGGGCTGCTCCTGGTGATTTAATGGCAATTCTTGAAGCGCTTCGTCAGGCCGGTGCCCTGCAAGGTCAACTGATTATTATCTAGTTATGGATCAGAACTTTTCCATCAAACAGCTCGAGCAATCGCGCAATGTCCATGACCTGAAGGGCTTGGATGATTTGCGCCGCGCGGCTCAGGCTGGAGACGACAAAGCTCTGGACGAGGCTGCTAAGCAGTTTGAAGCGATCTTTGTGCGTATGATGCTGAAATCTATGCGCGATGCTCAGGATGTGCTGGCTGACGAAGATAGTCCGTTCAACTCGCAGCAGGTCAAGTTTTACCGGGATATGCACGACCAGCAGCTTGCTACCGACCTTGCCACTAACGGCAGTCTGGGTTTGGCCGATATTATCGTAAAGCAGCTTGGTCAAAATGTTGAAGGCTATACCCCTGCCAGCATGCTACGTGATGACGGTAACTTATCCAGTATTAACCGTGAGCAGATAAAAGCGCTGGAGAACATTCAGCAGAACGTATTAGGACCGGTTAGCTTGCCCGGCAATAAACAGCCAGCTTTTGCTAATGCAGAGGAATTTGTTGCCGCTTTGCTGCCACATGCTGAAAAGGTGGCCAGTCAGTTGGGCTTAGATCCCAAAGCATTAGTGGCTCAAGCCGCCGTGGAGACTGGCTGGGGTCAGCAGATGATCCATATGTCCTCAGGCCAGAACAGTCACAACCTCTTCGGCATCAAAGCGGATAGCCGCTGGCAGGGGGATAAGGCTGTGGTGGGTACCTTGGAGTATCAGCAGGGAGTGGCTAAACCTCAAAAAGCAGCGTTCAGAGCATATGAATCTTTTGCGGATGCAATGCAGGATTATGTGCAGTTTGTCCGTGATAACCCTCGCTACAGCAAGGCCGTTGAGCAAGCAGCGGATAGTCGCAATTACTTCAATGCGTTGCAACAAGCCGGCTATGCCACAGACCCCAACTACAGCGATAAAATTTTACAAGTCCTGAATCGTCTGCCTTGATTCTCATGGCGGCGGCCCACCCTGAAATCTCATGTTGGCGTAATTTTTGCTTTTAATTTGCCAAGGTATCAGGAATTGACACTTGCCAAGTTGTCGATTCCGCACAAGCTTTATTGGGAACGTCGATGACCCTGATTCGTAGCGCTGATCTTTTGAATATTGCCTCGTCGGCAATCAATGCGCATAACAACATGTTGCGTACCACAGGTAATAACATTGCCAACGTGAATACCGAAGGCTTTGTACGTGAACGTACCACCTATGTTGCTGAGTTAACCGGAGGGGTGGGGCGCGGCACAACAGAGCGCATACTCAATACTTTCGCACAGAACCAATTGCGTAGAGATACTTCAACATTGGGTGAAGCTCAGGCGTTCTACGACAAAATATCGCAACTGGACAACATGCTGGCCAGCGAAGCAAACAGCATTTCCGGCAGCCTCAGTCGTTTCTTTGCCTCTATGCAGACAGCCATAGATGAACCAGGCAATCTGGCTTCCCGTGATTTGGTATTGGGGGAAGCAAATTCCTTGATGGAACGTATGTCCAGCCTGGCTAAGTACATGCGACAGACGGAAAAAGACGTCAATCAGGAACTGGCAAGTGTGACCTTGGAAGCCAATGATCTGATAAAGACCATCTCTACCCTTAATGATCAAATCCGTTATGTGGAGAGTGCTTCAACCCAACAAGAAGCCGGGGTACTGCGAAATGAACGGGACTTGGCGATTCAAAAGCTGTCTGAGATCGTATCAATTGAAACTCGCACTATGGATGATGGCTCAACTTTAGTACATCTCAAGAACGGCGAAGCACTGGTGATGGAAGCGGGAGTTTTTAACCTGTTTCAAATTAGCGGCGATCCCGATGCGCAGCGCCGCAAATTGACTTTGGTGGCATCCAGTGCCCCCGTGACGCTTGGCGTGGACGAGACCGATATGGGCGGGAAAATGGGCGGCCTGTTTTCCTATCGTGATGAGGTGCTTGGTCCTAAGCAACGTGAGCTTGGTCAATTGGCACTGGCCTTTGCTGATGCCATGAATGAACAAAATCAGTTGGGTATGGACTATGACGGCCAGCTGGGTGCCAAGTTGTTTGAACTGCCAGAGTTTCAAGCTTTGGGCTATCAGGATAACTCGTCCTCTAACTTGTTGATGAACGGCAGGGTTGAAGAAAACCAGGCTGAGCATCTCACCACCTCTGACTACCGAGTTACGATTAACGCGGTTAATGCTGGCGCGCCACCGACTTTGGATGCCACGGTCGAGCTATTTAATGCCGACGGTTCACCCACCCTGGATACCAATGGCAACCCTATTGTTTACAACTTCTCTGGCGCCAATGCGTTGGTGACGGGGGCGGGTAACTGGAACAAAATTGGCGATGGTCTGGAGATAGAGTTCCCCAGTGGCGCTTATGCTGTTGATGACAGATTTTTACTGCAACCCACGCGCAATGCCGCGTCGCAAATTGATGTGGATGTGCTGCGTGGCGAAGATTTGGCCTTTGCTTCTCCCATTAAAGCTGAAGGTAGTATCAACAACCTGGGATCGGCTGTAGTGGTATCAACGGCGGTGACCAATACCCATGTAGATAATACGGCGCCCTTTGATCCCAATACATCTGCATTTGACGGCGCAGGTGGATTACATGGCCCAGGAGCAGCGCCTGGTGGTGGTGTGGGGGCTCCTACGCAAATTCGTTTTACCGCCGCTGATACTTTTGAAGTATTGGATAGCGCCGGTACTGTCATCACTACGGTCACTGGTGCCGCGGATCTACGCAATCTGCTTGAACAAGCCAAGGGAACGCCAGGTTGGCCTGCGGCGTTTAGCCCGCCGGCTCAGGCGGATTACCCAGGTTATGACATTAGTTTGGAAGGGGTACCTAAAGCCGGCGATACTTTCTCCATAGGTTACAATACCGACGGTGTGGATGATAACCGCAACGGTCTGGCTCTGGCGGGCTTGCAGGATGTCAATACGGTGCGTCGAGACGCCAGTAAACCCTATAGTGATCAGAATGCTACAACCTTTCATGGAGCTTATGCGGATACCGTCAGTTCGGTAGGTGAAAAAGCAGCATCTGCCAATATTGAGTTAAAAGCCGCTAAGGCGATGGTTCAGCAATCTACCGATTGGTTTCAGTCGGTGTCGGGAGTCAGTCTGGATGAAGAAGCAGCTAATTTGATTCGTTTCCAACAAGCTTATGCCGCTTCTGCAAGAATATTAAGTACGGCACAGAGTCTATTCGATACTATCCTAAGTGCAGCAAGGTAGTGAGGTAACAGGATGAGAATTTCAACCAGTCAATTGTTCGACCGCGGTATCAACAATATTCTCAATGGGCAGGGAGAGCTCTCAGATACTCAGCAGCGCTTGTCTTCTGGTAAAAAGTTACTCAGACCCTCCGATGATCCGGTGGGCGCTTCAAAGGTAATACGCCTGACCGAAGAGCTCGATCAGATCACACAGTTTCAGCGCAACAACGAATTATTAACCGGCTCCTTGAAAGAGCAGGAAGCGGTGATGCGCAACATCAATGAAGCCGTGACTAAGGCGAGAACATTGGCTATCCAGGCGGGTAGTGGAGCGATGACGCCGGAAAGCCGGGCTGCTATTGGTGTAGAAATTGCGGAAATTCGTGACCAGGTGTTTGACCTGATGAATTCGAAAAATGCCGCAGGTGAATATATTTTCGCCGGCTATCAATCTAAGTCCCCGGCCTTTGTGTATGACCCCAGTGCGACGGGCAATAAATACTATTTTCAGGGCGACGAAGGAACAACCAATTATCAATTGTCTCCGTCGGTGCAAATTCAGGGAAATGACTCAGGCAAATCCGTGTTTGAAGATGTCTTTGCCCGATTTAAGGCATCTGTTACCGCCACTACCGCTGCTGATGCTTCTATGACAATCAGTGAGCAAAACGATTTGGACCGCTTTCACAAGCAGAACTACGATGCGGTTACGCCCGCCAATAATGATTATCAGATCCAAGTGAACCCGGCTGGCGATCAGGTTACGGTGACAAATGTTGGTACAGGAGCCAATCTAGGCACTTTTAATTTTACCCCTGGGCAACCTTTTACCTTCAATGGACTGCAGTTCACCATAGATGGCGCGCCTGGTGATACCCTGGACTTTTCATTGAACCCGCCTGAAAAGAAAAATCTCGCGCAAACATTAGATGATTTTTTTGTTGCCCTGGATGATCCCGATATTCCTCAGCAGGATTTTCTGGTTGCCTTAGATGATGCCATTATCGGTATGGACAATGGTTTAAATGCCCTAGGTGCAGCTACCTCCGGCGTGGGGGGGCGATTAAATGTGTCGAGCGCGGTTTATGAATCCAATCTGGATTTGGAAATTGCGACCAAGGAAGCGCGATCTGTGGTTCAGGATGTCGACTATGCCAAGGCGGTATCCGATCTTAGTCGCCAGGAGACGGCGCTGCAGGCAGCCCAGGCGACATTTTCACGGGTTACCAGCCTGTCTCTGTTTGATTACGTTCGATAATGTCGCCCTGGAGGGCGCATGACTCAGCTGAGTAATAGGTCATCTAGCGTGAGTTTAGTAAGGTAGATACAGGTTTTGTTCTGTTGGTGGCTGGAGTAGTAACTCACATACAAATCTTTGCCACGTTTGACGAGACCTGGGTAGCTGGTGTCGCCACCAGAGGGAAAAACATGCAACAAAGAGGGTTTCATTGTTGCTATCTCTAATAATACCAGTGCAGTCTTTGGGCCAGGTTGTTGCCAGATTCGTCCAGCCAGAATTACGTAGTTTTTAGACAGTTTCAACATGGTTGGTCCGCCCAGATAAAAACCCAAATCGTGCCAGGTCCAGCGCCGATACGGCGGTTTGGATACCCCAAACTGGGCGGTACAGCTGTCGGCGTCTCGGCGCAGCAAAACATGGGCTGTACCATCATCACTAAAGTACATATCACTCTCGTTGGGATAACCCTTTCGTTGTTTTCGCTGGCTGAACAGGTGCGGTTCGATACATTGAAAAGTTCTGCGTGGAAAGCCTGCGTACAACCTGGTGTTCTGCGCTTCTCGGTTGTAACCCACGCCATAAGCCTTGTCTTGGTGCCATCGTATACGCCACAACCACCAGTTTTTGTCGCCTAATGGCTTGGCTGTTGACCAACTCTTTCCATCTTGTGTTTGCCAACTGTAGGCCTGTCTATACATAGGCTCTGGTTGGCCGTTGTATACCTTGGCATAGGCGAGCAAAAGCAGCTTTCCATCTGGTGTCAGGGATAATTTTGGATCGCGAAGATCAGCCCCTGGCATGTTTACCTGTTGATGACGAATCAGCTTCCCCTGCAAATCCAAATACAACAGCCTAATTACGCCATCTGGACTGATATGGTTGGTCGCTTCCCGGAAACTACACACCAACATGCCATTGAATTCGCATAAATCGGTAAATGCATTGTGTTGGGCTCGCTGCCATATACAAGATTGCCACTGTTCACGCATTTTTCTTTTCCAACCCAATTTTCTAGAAAGTTATTGAAACGCAAGTTGTTTCGGAATGCAAAGGCGGCAAGTTTTTTCCGCTTTTTTGCCGGGGTGGCAAAATTTTTCTAAAGGAGTTTGCCGGGGCGTCGATAACCTTAAGCGAGAGAGCCAGTAACACTAACTTTTTAACCAAAGTTATTGTTCTTAAAGTGTTTTTAACCTTCGGCGTGAGCCGGATGCCAGCGACTGCTGGACTGAGAGTGTAGGAGAGGTTTATGTCCTTATACGTTAACACCAACGTTTCGTCTATCAATGCGCAACGTCAATTGTTCAACTCCGGATCAGCATTGAATGTCTCATTCGAGCGTCTGTCTTCTGGTTTCCGTATTAACCGTGCTGCTGATGATGCCGCGGGCTTGCAGATCACTGATCGTATGACCTCGCAAGTCCAGGGGTTGAATCAGGCTGTGCGTAACGCTAACGATGCAATTTCACTGACCCAAACTGCTGAAGGTGCTTTGCAAGAAATTACTACTTCTTTGCAGCGTATCCGTGTGCTAGCGGTACAGTCACAAAATGGTATCAACAGCTCAGCTGACCGTGCTGCACTGCAAAAAGAAGTATCTGCGCTGAAATCTGAGATTTCACGTATTGCCACAACCACTCAGTTTGCTGGTGTTGATTTGCTGAAAGGCGGCTACTCAGCGGCATTCCTGGTCGGTGCAAATGCTGGACAGACTATCTCTGTTAACCTGTCAGCGAATAAGCTCGGTATCGGCGGATTCAGCGCGACAGGCTTGGGTCTGGCTGCGACCAGCGTGGCAACTATTGGCGGTGCTTCTACTGCCTTAGGCACTATAGATGACGCAATTTCTGCGATTGGAGGCATTCGTGCTGACCTGGGTGCCTTACAGAACCGCTTCCAGTCAACCATTCGTAACCTCAGCAACATCTCTGAGAACGTATCGGGAGCCCGTTCACGGATTCGTGATACTGACTTTGCAACAGAAACAGCTGAACTGACGCGCAACCAGATTATCCAGCAAGCCAGCACCACGGTGCTATCGCAGGCTAATCAGCGTCCTCAGGCAGCCTTGCAGTTGCTGGGATAAGCAGATAAGCATTGAGCCGATGCCAGGAGGTAGTGTCGATGGGTCTTGGTTCAATGCATGATTTCGCTCAATCTCTCCTAACGTAGAGCGATTTGACCGGGGGAAACCCCGGTCTGTTTCCCTTCCGGTAGTAAGAGTAACATCCTGAAAAATCAAGTGTTTTTCGGGATTTTATGCGTTTCTAAATTTTTTCCTAAAGTTTTCATCCGATTTGCTCGATAACCTAAGCATAAGCACTGAGTAACAAAAATAAAAACAGCTCAGATGCAGGATAAGCCAATAAAAACAAAAAGATAGGCTTATCTAAAGTCAGATAACTAATAAAAATAACAAGTCTGGCTTGAATATTTATCAAGTTAGGAGAAAAAACATGAGTCTATATGTAAGCACCAACGTCTCGTCGTTGAACGCGACTAGACAGTTATTCACGTCAAATATGAATCTGAACACCGCTTTTGAGCGCTTGTCTTCGGGATTTAGGATTAACAGCGCCAAAGATGACGCGGCAGGTCTACAGATCTCAGACCGTATGACTTCTCAGGTCATGGGATTGAACATGGCAGTACGAAATGCCAACGATGGTATATCTCTGGCACAAACTGCGGAAGGTGCAATGCAGGAGATTACCACAGCACTGCAGCGTATCCGGGTGTTGGCTGTTCAGTCTCAAAACGGCATTAACAGCTCTGCTGACCGACTGGCACTGCAAAAAGAAGTCTCAGCCCTTAAACAAGAGATCAGCCGGATCGCCATCACCTCACAATTTGGTGGCGTGAATATCCTTGATGGCACCTATTCCGCGGTGTTTTTGGTAGGCGCCAACGCCGGTCAAACCATCAGCGTAAATATCTCACGTCCAGGTGGTTTTACACCTACAGGTCTGTTCGGTGCTGGAAATGATGTATCTGTAGCCAGTGCAGCAGAGGCGTCACGCGCATTGGGCCTGGTAGATCTGGCGATTTCCACTATCGGTGGTGAACGGGCTGACTTAGGTGCCATTCAGAACCGCTTTCAGTCAACCATACGCAACCTGAGTAATATCTCTGAAAACGTATCGGCGGCAAGATCGCGTATTCGTGACACAGACTTTGCCGTTGAGACGGCAGAACTTACCCGCTGGCAGATTATTCAACAGGCCAGTACCACAGTCTTAGGCCAAGCCAATCAAAGACCTCAGTCGGCTTTACAGTTACTGCAGGGATAATAGATGGATTGGATAGTGGCCGACTGACAGGCTCGATGCCAGGAGGTAGTGAGAGGTTTGAGGTAGGCCATCAAACCTGTCAGAACGGCCAGAGCTTTCGCTCACTCACATGATTTACAGGTTGAGGGACCTGCAAGCCATGAGTCAGTTTCCTGACTACATAGAAATAATTGCACATGTCGTGCCAAAAATTTTTAAGTACATAGCCAAATATAAAAAAAACAATATCAGGCGCAAAGTTAGGAGAAAATCATGAGCTTGTATGTAAGTACTAACGTATCGTCATTAAATGCTACGAGGCAGTTGTTTACTTCCAGTAGCAATTTAAACACTGCCTTTGAGCGTCTGTCTTCGGGGTTTAGGATCAATAGCGCCAAAGATGATGCGGCAGGTCTGCAGATTTCTGACCGAATGACATCGCAGATCATGGGGCTGAATATGGCCGTGCGTAATGCTAATGATGGTATATCCCTGGCGCAGACAGCTGAAGGGGCCATGCAGGAAATTACCACAGCACTACAGCGTATCCGAGTACTGGCGGTACAGTCGCAAAACGGTATTAATAGCTCATCAGATCGTTTAGCGCTGCAAAAAGAAGTTTCTGCTTTGAAGCAAGAAATCAGCCGAATTGCGGTCACATCCCAGTTTGGTGGCGTGAATATACTGGATGGAACCTATTCAGCGGTATTCCTGGTTGGTGCCAACGCAGGTCAAACCATTAGTGTAAATATTTCCCGTCCTGGAGGATTTACCCCCACCGGGCTGTTCGGAGCGGGTAATGATGTTTCGGTTGCCACGGCCGCAGATGCATCGAGGGCATTGGGCTCTGTAGACTTGGCTATATCTATTATTGGTGGTGAGCGCGCAGATTTGGGTGCGATTCAAAACCGTTTCCAGTCAACGATTCGCAACCTGAGTAATATTTCAGAAAACGTATCGGCGGCAAGATCGCGCATCCGTGACACAGACTTTGCCGTCGAGACGGCAGAACTCACCCGCTGGCAGATCATTCAGCAAGCTAGTACAACGGTGTTGGGACAGGCAAACCAAAGGCCACAATCAGCATTGCAATTGTTGCAAGGCTAAGTCTAATAAAGGTAGTAATGGTGTTTGAGAGGGTAGGAAATGAGAGGCCGACCCAGGTAACCCAAGCGGTTGCCAACTTGAAAGCTTATACGGATTATTCTGTATAAGCTCCCTCACCCCAGCGCGCTGGGGTAAGGGAAGGAAGAAAACGCCGACTGACGGACTGAGAGTGTAGTTTTGGTTGAGAGGCCAGTTTGCATTCTCTAACCCGCAGTCGGACCGAAACCGAATTTGCTCGTTCTCCTAACTTGAGCAAGTTAGCCGGGTCATCTGACCCGGCTTTTTTATGGCCGTCAAAAAACAGACAAGCCATAAAAGAACCACGCATATAGCAAGCACCATCCATGCCACAATTTCTAGCTGCTTAGCTTTTTGCGAAAAAGAGCCATGTTCACCATGGGGATTTGACGCGTTTTCTATATTACTCCTGCTCCCAAGTCAAAAAGGTTATTCCCAAAACCTCACATGTAGTGACTACTTTTAGTGGTTTTAATCTTTTTAAATCAAAGTGTTGAAACTTTTTTTAAAAAAAATAAAAAAAATCCTAAAGGCTCTCAAAAGTCGGCCGATACCTATAGTTGAGGGGTAATTTAAGTTTTGAATTTTGACCTGGCGTCAATGTTCAATCATGAGGCAGCCCAGAAATGGGTTGAAATGAGGCGAATCTACTCTGGTATGAGGGTACCAGGATAGATTCTCAGGAGGTATCTATATGACTCTATATGTAAACACCAATGTGTCATCATTGAACGCCCAGAGGCAGTTGTTTAATTCAGGTAATGCACTTTCAGTGTCTTTTGAGCGACTCTCTTCTGGCTTCAGAATCAATAGGGCTGCTGACGATGCGGCTGGTCTGCAAATATCAGATCGTATGACTGCACAGGTACAGGGCCTGAATCAGGCGGTTAGAAATGCAAACGATGCCATTTCTCTGACCCAAACTGCAGAAGGTGCACTTTCAGAGATCACTACATCACTGCAGCGTATTCGTCAGTTGGCGGTTCAATCACAGAATGGTATCAACGGCTCTGCTGACCGTGCTGCTCTGCAAAAAGAAGTATCAGCGCTTAAAGCTGAAATTTCACGTATCGCTACTACTACCCAGTTTGCTGGTGTGGATTTGCTGCAGGGCAACTATTCTGCAGCCTTCCTGGTAGGTGCAAACGGTGGTCAGACAATTTCTGTTAACTTGTCGTCTACCAATCTAGGTGTGAATGGTTTTAGTGCAACAGGTCTGGGTTTGGCGAGTACTTCTGTCAAAACTGTAGGTGATGCATCTAAAGCATTGGGCACCATTGACGACGCAATCTCCGCCATCGGTGGCGTTCGTGCTGACTTGGGTGCGCTGCAAAACCGTTTCCAGTCAACGATTCGTAACCTGAGCAATATCTCTGAGAATATTGCCGGTGCACGTTCACGAATTCGTGATACTGACTTTGCAACTGAAACGGCTGAGCTGACGCGTAATCAGATTGTTCAGCAGGCATCATTGTCGGTACTGAGCCAGGCGAATCAGCGTCCTCAGTCGGCATTGTCACTGTTGGGATAATTAGTAAAGGCCGCTACACTATGGGTGTCGGCGGCCACTATTTCAGCATGTGGAGGTGAAAAATGGACGTTGATTTTTCACAAGGTGGCCAGAGTCTTGCTAGATCTGATACCTTGCTGCAACCGCGGGCTAACCTCGTGGATAAGCAAGATCAGAATGGTAAAGAGGCTACAAAGCTTGGTGAGCAGGAACGTCAATCACAGCAGGAAATCACTCAAGGAAGTGATGTTGTGGCCGATATCAAAGAAGCTGATGTTGAGTTGGCGGTCGAACAGGTAAGGGAATTTGTCTTTTCACACAACCGGCAGTTAAGTTTTTCAGTAGATGAAGATAGTCGGCGCTCTGTTATCAAAGTAACGGACCCTGAGTCTGGAACTGTTATCAGGCAGATACCTTCTGAGGAGGTATTAAAGCTAGCCGAGCGGATTCGCGAATTGCAATCTGATGTAGGCGCAGCTGTGGGGGTGCTGTTTAACAAGGCCGTTTAATTAAGAGGTTTATCATGGCTATTCAATCTTTAGGTGTAGGATCGGGGCTGGCACTTGACGATCTGGTCAAGCAGTTGCTTGAATCGGAGCGTAAGCCAAAATATGACCGACTCGATCAAAGAGAAGAAAAGCTTGAGGCCGTGATATCCGGCTTAGGTGCGTTGAAGTCAAAAATGGATGACTTCAAAGATACGGTTAATGCCCTTCGTAAAGAAAGTCAGCTAGGTCAGCGTTCTGCTACGGCCTATCATCCCGGCGGTTCCAGCAGTGACGATGAAGATGGCGCAAACACGGGAGCGTTCAGTGCTGAGGCGTCCAATTCTGCGGTAACCGGCTCCTACAAGATTGCAATCACCCAGCTTGCCAGCGGCAGTCGTTTGGAAACGGCCAGTGCTGCCAGTGGTGGCTTCACTTCCAGTAGTGATGTGGTGAGTAATACCGCGGGATCCATGACCTTTAGGGTTGGCAGTGACAGCTTTGATATCAATGTTACTGCGGGGATGACACTTCAGCAGTTACGTAATGCCGTCAACAACGCTTCAGAAAACTTTGGTGTAACAGCCAGCATTATTAATACAGGTACCGCTGACGGTGGTGCCAAACTGGTATTTAGTTCAGAAAAAACCGGTGCAGGCAACGATTTGGTCATCGTTAATAACGACGACATCGCCGACCTGCAGCGTGTGTCTACTACAGACTCATCTGAAACCGCTACCTATCTCGCCCCCGCAGTCGGCAATGAAGCAAAGAATGCAAAAGCGACCATAGATGGTATCGAAGTAGAGAGCACTACCAATAAATTTGAGAACGTAATCGAAAATGTCAGCTTCGACGCCAAAGCTTTATCAAGCAAAGATGGGAACGGCGATTTCGAGGAATCTACCCTTAAAATTGGTTATGACTCCGATGGGGTTGAGAAACTCGTTCGTGATTTTGTTGATAATTACAACGCTTTGATCGATGAGATGAAAACCCTGACAAAATACGGTGCCTCAGAGCTAGAAGAAGATGGCCCGCTGGCGGGGGATTTTATGGCCAGAGATATCCGTACTGGTCTTGCTAATATTGTGGCGTCCAGTGTTCCTGGCTCTGAATTGGGCAGTCTATTTCAGTTAGGCGTATCATTTGACCGTGAAGGTAAGTTACAGATTACTGCCAATGACGAGTATGGTATTGGTTCAGGTGAAGACTTACTAAAGGGCGCCCTTGATGATCATTTTGATGAAGTAGGCAAGTTGTTTACTGACGAAGAGAGTGGTATTGCCAGCCGGATTTATGATTATTTGCACGAGTACACGACATTTGGTGGTTTACTGAGATCTCGTGAAGATTCTTACAAAGATCAAAGAGAAGAAATCTATACTGAACGGGAGCGTCTTGACTTACAGATGATGGATTTTGAGCAAAACTTGCGTAAAAAATATCTAGGTCTTGATATGACCGTGGCCCGATTAAATCAAACCAGAAATGCTATGATCGCATCCCTGAGCTCGATGGGAGGATGATGATGTCGTTAAAAGGCATTAATGCGTATAAAAAAGGCAACCTGAAGCAGGAAATTGCCCAGGCTGATCCACACAAATTAACCTTGATGTTGATGCAAGGGGCGTTGGATAGAATGGCTTTCGCTAAAGGTTGTATCGAACGTCGTGAATTCGAAGCCAAAGCCGAGCATTTGTCGCGCGCTGGGGCTATCGTGATGAACTTGCGTGATACGTTAGACTTGTCTATTCAATCCGAGATTTCTGACAACCTTTTCGCGCTATATGACTATATTTTGCAGCGCTTAGTCGATGCTAACGTGCAGAATAACTTGAAGATTATGGATGAAGTCATTAGTCTGATGCTACCCATTAAGACTGCCTGGGCTGAAATACCAGAGGCGGCTAAACAGCAGGCCTATGAGACCCGGCGGCAGAAAGAGCAAGCGGCAGTGTGAAAAAGATCAATTTAGATCATCCTTATTCGTTTCCCGCTCTACGTGAAAATAGTGAAGCCCTGATAGGGCTTCTTTTGCATGAATCCCCCGATATTGATGACTTGCTCCGCCTTATCGAACGCCGTGAATCGTTGATTTTTTCTCACCAGGAAGAACTGACTGGCGAGGAAAAAAAAGCCTTTCTTCAAGCAGAGTTGGCATGTAACCAGCATCTGAATGATGTTATCGAACCAATGCGTTTAGAAGCAGAAATGGCGCTATCGCAGTTGGTGAGAGGTAAAAAGGCCGTAAAAAAATACAAGAAGTAACATGTTAAAGAACATCAGGCTACACATCGAGAAGGATGAGACTCGCCAAGCAGAGCTGGAAGCTAAATTGGCCACGCATATTGCCAAAACCAGTAATGAAAATCTCAATGCTTTCCAGCGCCATATCCCTTCGCTGGTTGACTATTTTCACGAAACAAATCCGAATATCTCTTTGTTTTGTAACAAGTTTGGTGAACTGAATGTAGTTGACTATGGCAGCGGTCGTACCTTGTACGGACTGTATCCAGAGCAGGAAATCATTAGCCATGTCGAGCAGTTTTGCCAGCATCCTGTCTATGTGGATTTTTCGGCTGACCATGCAGCCCAACCTGTACAAGAGTGCGTAGGAGATGAGCTGGCATCGCTGCACAACTATGCGCGTCTTTTAGCCAGCCCTTGCCTTCCTGATGCCCCTGAGCTGGTTATTGTATTGGGACTTGGGCTTGGGAGACATCTTCGTTATCTGATTGAACACTATGCTATCAAGCACCTCATCATTTATGAGCCTGAGCCACAGTATTTTAAGTGCTCATTAAGTGCAGAAAGCTGGAAGGAAGTCTTGGAAATTGCCAAGCAAAAAGGTACTGCATTGTATTTTCAGATTGGCAAGGATGGACGGGATATTGTCGCCAATTTGAATGAACTGCAGGCTCACGTACCCGTTAAAGGTGCCTATCTTTATCAGCATTATAATCATCCTATTTTCAACATCCTCTATCGTCAGTTACTTACTAAGTCCTGGTCAGAGTTGATGAAACAGGGGCTGAGCTTTGCCCAGCAAGAAAAGCCCGAGGAGTATTGCCCTGCTTGGTTAATGGCGTCGACGCCAGAAAATTGGCGTTCTTTAGCGGCGGATGATGAGGTGTTACGGCAAAACCTGTCGGCCTTTGCACAATATTTTCCTGACATTTACCAAGAGTTTAAGAGTTATCAGCCAATGTATTGGTGGCCGGTACGTATGCCTGATGGTGATGTTAATCTGGTTGAGCGTCACCGATTGGTCAGTTGGTATGGCGAACACCCCAAACAAGAGAGCGAGCTAAGTTATCAAGGTTTTTCGAATCACCCTCATAAAGACGGGCTGGTTCTGGGTTATCACGGGGTAAAACTTAAACACTATCTACATTACAAGTTTGTCGCTAAGACACAAGATATGCTGGTTGAACTGGAGGACGAGCAGGGGAGTCTGCCTCAGACGGTAAAGTCGCTAATCTTGTTTGGCTTGGGAGCAGGCTATCAATTGGAGAGGTTGCTTCAGGAGCATCAGGTTGAGAAGTTGTTCTTGTGTGAACCCAATCGTGACTTTTTCTACGCTTCACTATTTGCCATAGATTGGGCTGCCATCTTACGACAGCTAGATGACCATGACGGACGGCTTTACATTAACATCGGTGATGATGGTAGCCACTTATTCCGAGACTTACTGAAGCAATTTTACGCTGTCGGCCCTTACATTCTTAACAATACGTACTTTTACCAGAGCTATCACAATGGCGCATTGAATCATGCCATCGCCCAACTAAGAGAGCAGTTGCAGGTGGTGATTTCCATGGGGGAGTACTTTGACCATGCATATTATGGTATTGCGCATACGCAAGAAGGCTTTGCCAGAGGTTATCCGCAATTGCGTAAGCAAACGCCAGCGCTGTTATCTGCTGGCCACAAAGAAGTACCAGTGTTCCTTGTCGGCAATGGGCCCTCGTTAGACTTCTCTATTGATGCCATAAAAGAGTGGCGTGAGCAGGCAATTGTCGTATCCTGTGGAACCTCTCTGCAGGTGTTGCATCGACATGGTATTGTGCCTGATTTTCATGCTGAGATTGAGCAGAATCGGGCGACCTTTGATTGGGCCAGCAGAATTAATGATTTCGACTATTTAAAGCAGATCACTCTCCTTTCCTGTAACGGTATTCATCCTGATACGGCCGCGTTATATAAGAATGTCTATCTGGCCTTCAAGGAAGGAGAGTCGTCTACCGTGTCGTCTCTGCAAGCGCTAGACGAGGCGCAGTTTGAAGTGCTGCGATTTTCTTTTCCTACTGTGACCAATTTTGCTCTGAATCTGTTTACCAGGTTGGGAATGCATCAGTTGTATTTGTTGGGTGTAGATTTGGGATTTGTGGATAACAAACACCATCATTCAAAACATTCTGGCTACTATCGTGATGGTAAAGATGAGTTATACGAATACGCAAAATTGCATAATACAGCGTTAGTTGTGCCTGGTAACTTTCGCTCCAGCGTTTTTACCAAGTATGAATTCAAAGTTTCCAAAGTCATGTTGGAACAAATGCTGGCGGGAACTAAGATTGATTGTTACAACTGTGCGGACGGTGCCGCAATCGTGGGTAGCAGACCGCTTAAGATTGAGGATCTGTTAATCATTACCAGCAAATCAGACAAACAATCAGCCTTGAATGCGATTTTGTCGTCGGCCTTTGTCTCTAGCGATGGCTTCGCTAAGCGTTATGCCGAGAAGTATAGCCAACAGACATTGCTTAAAGAACTAAAGGTTTTCAGACAACTCTCCAGCCAAGATATTACCACCATTGGCGAAGCGGAAGGGGTAATTGAACAACAGAAGAAGCTCTTGTTCTTGTCCTATCAACAAGGTACTTCGCTACTCTTTTATTTCCTCTATGGAACGGTGAATTACGCTAACTCAGTATTGACTAAAGTGCTTTATGCAAGTACTGATGAAAGTAAAGTAATTGAGGGATTTAATCGAGTTTTGTTTGAATGGCGAAATAGCCTGCAGCAGGTTGAAGAAATACTTAGCCATGAAGAAATGAATTTTGATTTATCTACATCTCATGCGGAGCAACGCGGTGTTTTTCAAATTAGGAGAAACAATTCCGGAAAGGTATTTACCTTGCGAACTAACTCTCATCGTTGTATTGAAACAGTAGAGCATGTCAATCAAATTTATAGTTGGTCAATAAAAAAGCAGATACAAAATTTTTCTACGCCATATGATGAAGCCGAAGGTGATATTGTCGTTGTGTGGGAAAATACTGAACTTCCGACTTTCTTTGATTTTGGAAAAATAAATTCGCTATCTAAAAATAAGCACTTTGTAATATTTATCGGTAATGAAGGCCAGTTGTCAGATATAGATTACATACCAGAGAATGTAACATTCTTATATCTGACAGGAGACTACAGAAAAGAAGGTGTATCCCCTCAAGCGAATGATCCTCATCGATACATGTTGTTTAATGGGTACTTTGACATATTTAAAGACTGCCGTTTTATCGCTGCTAAACTCATTTGTGAAACTGGTCATCCTGTCCAGTTGAGTGAGGCGGCCAAAAGGCTGGTTTCATCGCTTTATGCATATGATTTTGTTGACTCAGTGTGTTTTTATTCTAAACCTCAAAGTATCCAAAAGCTGATCGTTAACTCAGGTAATCGGGGGGCTTATTTGGGGTTAGGATGGTCTAGAGATAACTTGGCCTCTAGAGAAGAAGAAAGAGGCTTAATTGCAGAGAAGAAGACTAGAGTCTCTGAACATTTCCCTTATTTAGTGGGCGAGGATAGTTTGTATGTTTAATAATAAGACAGTTCTTATTACCGGAGGCACAGGTTCCTTTGGCCAACGTTTTATCGCCAGGATTTTAAAAGACTACTCTCCTACACGTTTGATTGTTTATAGCCGTGATGAGCTAAAACAGTCGGAAATGCAGCAAAGCTTTTATCACCCTAGTATGCGTTATTTTCTAGGTGATGTTCGGGACAAGCATAGATTAAAGACCGCTATGCGTGGCGTGGATTTTGTTGTGCATGCCGCTGCACTTAAGCAAGTTCCTGCCGCGGAATATAACCCCATGGAATGCATTAAAACCAATATCATGGGTGGGCAGAATGTCTTGGAAGCGGCGATAGAATCTGATGTTAAAAAGGTCATTGCACTTTCTACAGACAAAGCGGCAAACCCGGTTAATTTGTATGGTGCAACAAAACTGGCATCAGATAAGTTGTTTGTGGCTGCTAACAATATTTCAGGGGCAAAAGGCACGCGTTTCGCCGTTGTTCGTTATGGTAACGTGGTCGGGTCGAGAGGCTCTGTGGTGCCTTTTTTCCAAAAGTTGGTCAACCAAGGAGAGAGTAAACTCCCTGTTACCCACGAGCAGATGACACGTTTTTGGATTACGCTGGATCAAGGCGTTGAATTTGTAATCAATAGTTTTCAACGTATGCAAGGCGGTGAGATCTTTGTGCCTAAGATCCCATCAGTACATATTCTTGATTTAGTTGAAGCCGTCAGTGGTCGTCGGGAATACGAGGTCGTTGGTATTCGTCCCGGAGAAAAGATCCACGAGATGATGGTGCCGGAGGAAACCGCTCACCATAGTGTGGAATTTGACGATCACTTCGTAATTCGTCCTCCCATCACCTTCTTTGAAAAGAACATTAATTACCATAAAAACAAGCTGGGGGAAGAGGGCCGTGATGTGGCTGATGGTTTTGAATATCACTCAGGTAAGAACCCTCATTTTTTGACGGTTGAAGAGTTACGGCAATTAAACGAGACGGCATTATGATTCCCTATGGTCGCCATCACATTGACCCTATCGATGTGGCAGCCGTGGTGGACGTCTTGGAGAATCAGTTCCTGACTCAGGGACAACAAGTACCTAGATTTGAGAATGCGCTTACGGCCTACTGCCAGGCAACCCATGCTGTAGCAGTGAACAGCGGTACCTCGGCATTACATATTGCTTGTTTGGCCCTTGGCGTTGGGCCGGGCGACATTGTCTGGACATCGCCTATTTCTTTTGTCGCGTCGGCAAACTGTGCCCGCTATTGTGGTGCAGATGTCGATTTCGTCGATATAGACCCGGTTACCCGCAATATGAGTGTGGCGGCTCTGGAAGATAAGCTTAAACAAGCCAAGATAAGTAATAAGCTCCCCAAGGTTATTATTCCTGTTCACTATGCAGGTTTGAGCTGCAATATGCAGGAAATCAGGGCGATAACCCAACCTTTGGGGATTGCGCTGATCGAAGATGCTAGTCATGCCCTGGGCGGTCACTATGAAAATAGACCGGTTGGCAGTTGTCAGTATTCTGATGCATGTGTGCTTAGTTTTCATCCAGTGAAGTCCATTACCACCGCCGAAGGTGGGGCAGTGTTGACCAACAATGCCGAGCTTGCCAAAACGCTGCGATTATTCTCCAGTCATGGTATTACCCGTGACCCAGGATTGATGGAGGAGAAAAGCGAAGGTCCTTGGTTCTACCAACAGGTCGCATTGGGCTACAACTACCGTTTAAGCGATTTGCACGCCGCCCTGGGCATATCACAGTTAACTAAATTGGATGATTTCATCAAGGCCAGAGCAGCTATTGCTCAGCGCTATAATGATTTATTGGCTGATTTGCCGCTGAATCTACCTGTCTGCAGTGAAGGCGCGTGCAGTGCCTGGCACCTGTACAGCATCGAGTTGTTAGAGCACGAGCGGGCCGATATATTTGTCAAACTGCAGCAGCAAGGCATTGGTGTGAATGTGCATTATATCCCTATCCATTTGCAGCCTTATTATCGTCAACTGAGATTCAGGCCAGGAGATTTCCCCCATGCCGAAGCCTTTTATCAACGCGCCATTACCTTGCCATTATACCCCGCGCTCGATGAGTCGCAGCAGTTGCAGGTGGTGAACACATTGATCGGCAGCCTGGCCTAAGTGCAATCGCACGCTTTCATTTATTCAGAGCGAAATACAAAGTGACAATCAAAAAGACTAATAAAATTCTCTTAATCAGGATGTTGGATAAAGGCGATGCGCTGTGTATCGGTGTACCGGCGCTACGTTATTTTCGCCAACGCTTTCCCGAAGCCAGCCTGCATTTTATGGGTTTTGCCCAAGGTAAAGAATTGGTTAAAGCAGCAGAGCCTGATGCAGCGGTTAGTGGATTGGAGCAGCATCAATGGCCGGAGCATATCATTCCAGCTATGGAAACCTTTTTAGGGCTCGCCGAGCAGATCATAGCCGAAGGATATAGCCAGATAGTCTGTCTGGATACTGCATTTATGCCTTGTTTTTTATCCCGTTTTCTTAAAGATGCCGGTGAACCTGTGGTGGGGAATTACATAAGTTTGTCGGTACAAGAGCTGATTGACCAATTTCAGTGCCAACAACTCAGACCTGAATATGTGAATGATGCGGCAAACTATTTACGCAGCGATTTTTTCGCCATGGCTCGCTGGCATACACCGTGGTGGCAATCATCGCCGCAATTGGATTATGGCTACCCAGAATTTTACTTGCGTCATTGTTGTGGTTTTGACCAGATTGAAATGGATATGTCGGTTAACTTGCCTGAGTCTGCAACGTCTTCCGACCAAAAAGGAGAAAGGAAAGTTGTGGCATTGGCCCCCTTTAGTGAAAATAGTGCCTATGACTATCCTTTTGCAGACCAATTAAAGTCAGAACTGATGGTGCTTGGTTATCAGGTATGGAGTATTCCTAAGCAGGATGCTTCAGTGCGCAATACCTTGATGCGATTAAAAGCGTCGGATTTGCTGGTCACGGTACCCTTTGGTGCACAGTGGCAAGCCACAGCGGTGAACTGCGCTAGTTTGGTGATTTGTGGTGATATGGATCCACGTAGATTAATTCCTGACTATGCCACAGATCCACATATCGGCCCGATCCCGGCAGATAGCTTAGCGCAAAGTATCCATTCAATATTTTCCGAATCTGCAGATAGCTGACCGGCTATAAAGCAAAGGGTAAAGAAATTGGCGGTTACTGCCGATGTATAGGGATGCGGGAGGAAGTATCAGCATGAAAACTGTCATCACTTACGGCACCTTTGATCTGTTCCATATTGGTCATGTGAATTTACTCAAGCGGGCGAAAAGCCTGGGAGAGCGGCTGATTGTCGCTGTGTCTACCGATGACTTTAATCGTCAGAAAGGTAAAACAACCCTGGTTCCTTATGAACATCGCCATGCCGTAGTGGAAAGCTGTCGCTATGTTGATCAAGTGATTTCCGAACACGACTGGCTGCAAAAAATCGACGATATCGAAAAATATCAAGTTGATGTCTTTGTCATGGGAGATGATTGGCAGGGCAAGTTTGACGAGCTTAAACAGCACTGTGAGGTGGTATATCTGCCCAGAACCCGGGATATTTCCTCAACCGCCATTAAGCAGGCCATGGCAGTAATCGCCCAGGTTGAACGGGAACTACGTTGATATGTCCGCACCTAGTGTGACCGCGTTGATGACCACCTACAATTGCGCTGATGAGGTGGGGGAGACCATCCAAAGTATATTGGCACAGACCCTCGCAGACTTTGAGCTGTTGATTGTTGATGATGGTTCCACAGATGGTACGGTGGAGAAAATTAGGTCTCTTTGCGACCCACGAATCCGCCTCTATCCACAAGCTGATAATGCGGGAGTAGGGTATCGTCTCAATCAAGCGCTACAATGGGTTAATTCCGCATTTATTGCCAAAGTGGACGCTGATGATATCTGTATGCCTCAGCGCTTTGAAAAACAAAGGGATTATTTGTTGGCGCATCCTGAACTTGGCATGGTGAAAAGCTATTTTGAGTATTTTACTGACGATCCTGTGGTAGCCGGTAGTGAGCGCTACCGTCAGTTTCGACAGGTAAAAGAGCCTCAGCACAACAGCATCGACACACCTCAGGCTTTAGCTTTACAACTAATGCGTTGGAATTGTGTGGTCCATACCAGCTACTTTGCCAGAACTGATGTGGTCAAAGACATTGGTTATCCTGATACCCGAATCGGTGAAGATTACAGTTTATTTTATCGGGCCGTGAAAAGTGGGGTAGGTATTGGCTGTGTGCCTGAATGCCTGGTTAAAATGCGATTGAGCCAATCATCCGTGACAACCAAAGCCGATTCTGCCCTACATTTCGCTAAAACCCTGGTTGAGCTGAAGCAAGACGAATTGCGGGCTTTACATCAGCGACATGGTGAGCTTTGGATATATGGAACCGGCGCGCTGGCCAAGGGAATGATGCAGAGCCTACCTGAAATAGGGCTCAGTGCCAGCGGCTTTATCGACCGAAACGCTGCCGATTTTTATGCACCAGAGCTGGGCCGATACCCGGTACTGGCACTCAATGAAACTCTGCCTAAAGGTGTTGTGATTGCAGCTCAGCCTGTGCGGGATGAGATCTGCAGCTTCTTTATCAACGCGGGTTGGGTGGAGTGGTCTGATTTTATGGTGATTGCTTGATGAAAGTGTCAATTATTACGGCAACTTACAACAGCGCCAAAACCTTGCGTGCATGCTTGCAAAGTGTTGCCGTGCAAGACTGCCTCGAACAAATTGAGCATATCATTGTTGATGGTCAATCAAGTGATTCTACACTGGCCATTGTTAATGATTTTCCGCATATCAAGCAGGTATATTCCGAGCCTGATGAAGGGATTTATGATGCCTTTAATAAAGGGCTGGAGTGGGCAACGGGCGACATTATCTACTACCTGAATTCAGATGACGTATTGTTGCATGCGGGAGCCATTCGACAGGTACTCGATAGCTTTAGTGATGGTCTGGAATACGTAAGTGCTAAAGTCATGTTGAAAGATCCCACTACCCAGGCAATGTGGCTTCAGAACTCCAGGCTTTTGAAATTCAAAGATACATCCTTTCAACATCCTTGCCATCAAGGTTTCTTCGTCCGCAGGGACTGGCTGCGTCAAGCTGGGGGATTTCCCCGTTACTTTGATATTGCGGCGGATTCTTACATTATGCTCAAAGCGATTACGTCTGTTTCGGGATGCTTTTTAAATGAACCCGTCGCGTGCTTTGAACGCGGTGGCTTTAGCAGTGACCTTAAGCACGCGGATAAATTACAAGCCGAGCTAAAGGATATCTATCAGATGCTGAGTATTGAGGGCGCTGGGACTTTATCGGTGGAAGCCTGCAAAGCTCAGTTTAGTCAGTGTAAATCGTTGCTGGCGAGTGTGCTTAACAAACAGCCCTTAACTGCGACTTTGAATCACCAGCGTATTGCCATTTTTGGCACCGGGCAGATGTCGGTACTTATTGCGCAAATACTTGCTGCTAATGACGCAGAGCTGGTGTGCTTTGTGACAACAACCGGCGGACAATCTCCTTGTCTGGGACGAGATGTGATTGCATTAGCGGAAAATTTACCTGTCGACGTTGTCATTAATGCCATTGAAGGTGAACATTACAAACAGATTGAGGACATGATAGTGGCGCAAAATCCAGGTATAACGGTATTGAGATGGTTTGATATTTATGAGTAGTAAAAAAGTTGCGCTGATAACTGGTGTTACGGGACAGGATGGCTCCTACCTGGCAGAGCTCTTACTGGAAAAAGGATATGAGGTGCATGGTATTAAGCGCCGCTCATCTTCCTTTAATACTCAACGAGTTGACCACCTCTACCAGGATCCGCATGTAGATAATCGTAACTTTATATTGCATTACGGTGACTTAACCGACACATCGAACCTGACTCGCTTGGTACAGCAGATTCAACCCGATGAAATATACAACTTGGGTGCACAGAGCCATGTAGCCGTGAGTTTTGAAGAGCCAGAGTATACGGCTGATGTTGATGGGCTTGGTACGCTGCGCTTACTTGAAGCAATCCGATTGCTGGGGCTGCAGGATAAGACACGTTTCTATCAGGCATCCACGTCGGAGCTGTATGGTCTGGTGCAGGAAACCCCACAACGAGAGAGCACACCTTTTTATCCCCGTTCCCCTTATGCTGCCGCCAAACTTTATGCCTATTGGATCACGGTCAATTATCGCGAGTCTTATGGTATTTACGCATGCAACGGCATTTTGTTTAATCATGAGTCGCCACGTCGTGGTGAAACTTTTGTAACCCGAAAAATTACTCGTGGTTTGGCGAATATTGCTCAGGGTCTGGAGCATTGCTTGTATATGGGCAATATTGATGCGTTGCGAGATTGGGGGCACGCCAAAGACTACGTCTATATGCAATGGCTGATGCTGCAACAATCTCTGCCAGAGGACTTTGTGATAGCAACTGGTCAGCAATATTCGGTGCGACAGTTTATTCTGTGGGCGGCGGCTGAATTGGGGGTGCAATTGCGCTTTGAAGGGCAAGGCATAGAAGAGATTGCCGTTGTTGAGAGCGTTACAGGAGCCTGTGCGCCAGCATTAAAGCCTGGCGACATTGTTGTGCGTATCGATCCCAAGTATTTTCGTCCTGCTGAGGTGGAGACCTTACTGGGAGATGCCAGTAAGGCGAAAGAAAAACTGGGATGGCAGCCTAAGATTGATGTGCGTTCACTTTGCGAAGAAATGACTCGTCATGATTTGGTCGAAGCGCAAAGGGTGGCCTTTTTAAAGCGCAATGGCTTTGATTGTGCTTTAAGTGGTGAAGGATAAATGGCAGGGGGACTTCATGAATAAGCGACGGGTATATGTCGCCGGACATCTCGGTATGGTTGGGCGTGCCTTGTGCCGGCAGCTTGCTCTGGATGCCGATGTAGAGCTAATCTCGGCGCCCCGCACTGAACTGGATCTCACCGACCAGCGAGCTGTACATGCTTTTTTTCAGCAGCATAGAATCGATGAGGTGTATTTGGCAGCGGCTAAAGTGGGAGGGATTTACGCCAACAACACTTTCCCGGCTGAGTTTATCTATCAAAATATGATGATACAGAGCAACCTTATTCATGCTGCCCATTTAGCCGATGTGCAGAAAGTTCTGTTTTTAGGTTCCAGTTGTATCTATCCCAAGTTCGCTCCTCAGCCAATATCTGAAAAGGCGTTGTTAACCGGGCCACTGGAACCCACCAATGAAGCTTATGCAATAGCCAAAATTGCCGGTATTAAGCTGTGTGAAAGTTACAACCGGCAGTATGGCAGAGATTATCGCAGTGCAATGCCGACTAATCTGTATGGCCCCTATGACAACTTTCATCCAAAGAACAGTCATGTTATTCCCGCGTTGATAAGGAAATTCTACAGGGCCATACAAAACAATGAGCCTCATGTGGATATATGGGGAAGCGGCAAAGCCAGGCGCGAATTTATGCATGTTGATGATCTGGCTGCCGCTTGTTTGTACCTAATGGCTATCCCGCAAACTCAGTATTGGCGGAAATTAGATCCTATGTGCTCGCATATCAATTTAGGTACGGGTACAGACTGTTCAATTCGTGAGTTGGCCGAACTACTGCAAGCTATAAGCGGCTTTCGGGGAGAATTAGCATTTGATTGTAGCCAACCTGAAGGTACTCCTGTCAAGAGACTGGATATTAGTTCTTTATCTGAATTAGGTTGGCAGGCAAGCACTTCATTGTCGAATGGTCTGCAAAATGTTTGGCAATGGGCGGTGAAGAATGGCGAGTTGCTCATCTGAGCATTCAGATCAAGTGTTTGACTGCAAGTTTATTGCAGCGATTAATAAGTTGAGTAGGGCGATATGCGTCACGTTTTAGTTACTGGGGCTGATGGATTTATCGGTTCTCATTTAGTTGAGCATTTGTTAGCTAATGGTTATCAGGTGCGTGCGCTGGTTCAGTACAATTCATTTAACTCGGCAGGATGGTTAAACGAAATAAAACATGCGAGTTTGAAAATAGTCTTTGGTGATGTTCGCGACAAGAGCTTCTGTGTAGAGCTGTGCCGAGAGATTGATGTCGTTTTCCACTTGGCTGCGTTAATTGCGATTCCATATTCTTATCAAGCGCCACAAAGTTACATTGATACCAACGTGAGCGGCACATTGAACATGTTGCAGGCCGCAGTGGAAACGGGGGTAAAACGTTTTATTCAAACCTCAACGAGTGAAGTCTACGGAACGGCGTTGTATGTGCCAATTGATGAAAAACATGCTTTACAGGCCCAGTCACCCTATAGCGCTTCAAAAATTGCGTCTGATGCAGTGGCAATGAGCTTCTACCACTCTTTTGGTTTAGCTGTGAGCATTGCCAGACCATTCAATACCTATGGACCTAGACAGTCTGCCAGAGCGGTGATTCCAACTATCATTGGTCAGATTGCAGATGGTGCCAAACTGATTAAGTTAGGTGACACGAATCCAACAAGGGATTTTAACTACGTAACAGACATCTGCAAAGGCTTCGAGGCAATTAGCATGTCTGAAGCGGCCGTTGGTGAAGTGATTAATATCGCTTCAAACTATGAAGTTTCTGTAGCTGACACATTGAACATGATTAAACGCCTGATGAACAGCGATGTGTCCTTTGAACTTGATGAAGAGCGCTTAAGGCCAAAGGGCTCAGAAGTATTCAGGCTTTGGGGGGATAATACCAAGCTTAAATCCCTTACTGGCTATATTCCTGAAACGACGCTAGAAATCGGACTTAGACAGACTATAGATTGGTTTTGCAAAGCTGAAAATTTGTCGCGTTACAACACATCCGTGTACAACAAGTAGCTGAACAATGCAAAATCCGTTATTTAGATTTATCCGCGATTTATATAACACAAGTGATTTTATTCCGCTGCACGCTCCCATTTTTACTGGCAACGAATCACTCTATGTTCAGCATACGATTGAATCAACTTATGTTTCTAGCGTTGGCGCCTATGTTGATCAACTTGAAGATAGTTTGGCTAACTACTGTGGAGTGGCAGGTGCGGTTGCGGTGGTAAACGGTACATCAGCGCTACAGGTAGCCCTTTACGCTTCTGGGGTAGGATATGGCGACCTGGTTATCACCCAGTCTATGACCTTTGTGGCTACCTGCAATGCCATACATTGGCTTGGTGCATCTCCTGTATTTGTCGACATATCCAGTATCAGCCTTGGGCTATGCCCTGATGCACTCAAAACTTTTCTGGATGAAAACTGTGTTGTGACTGCACGTGGGTGCATGCATAAGCAGAGCGGGAAGATGGTTAAAGCTGTTGTCCCAATGCACACATTTGGGCACCCTGTGCAAATGGATGAACTGATAGCAGTGTGCGAGCAGTGGGACATCGCAATTATTGAAGACGCCGCAGAGAGCTTGGGTTCATTATACAAAGGGAAATGTTGTGGTAGCTTGGGAACAAAATATGCGGCTTTGAGCTTCAACGGCAATAAGATTCTGACTACAGGTGGAGGGGGCATGGTGCTATGCAAAGAAAAAAGCGCAGCTCGCTACCTCAAGCATATAACTACAACCGCTAAAATCCCACATAGCTTTGAGTTTGAGCATGATGAGTATGGATTTAATTTTCGTATGCCAAATTTGAATGCTGCATTAGGTTGCGCGCAGTTCGAGCAATTAGAGAACTTTATTGTGGATAAAAGAGTTATAGCATCTAGTTACCAAGAGTATTTTGACGGCTCGGACTTTAAGTTTATTCGTGAACCTGACTACTCGCGTTCTAATTATTGGCTCAACGCAGTTCTATGTCCTTCAGAGTCTGCCCGAAATAAGCTACTAAACGAATCTGTTGAAGCGAAAGTGATGCTCAGAGCCGTCTGGAAACCCATGCATCAACTGGAAATATACAAAGGATGCATAAAAGGTAATCTTGAAAAGACGGACTACTATGCTAAACGTTTAGTTAATCTGCCCAGTTCTGTCCGCGGGAATTAGATATCCAGTCTTTTACATACGACATGCAGGCATCAACTCTGCTCACTTCTAAAGTAAAACTTGTAGCCACCTACTTCAATAGATGGTTGAAAATTTTTGAAGCTTGTAGCTCTAATCCTTTTTCTAACTTCATTCGGTGACATGTTGCACTTAATCTCGCTAAGCGCGTTGAGCTCTGCTCTTGTATATTTCTTCTCAGACCATTTTTCATCGGTTAATGAGATTGAGTTGTTAGTAAGTACTTCACCCATGACTTCATAAAATAAACTCAGTTGTATGTCATAAGTTTTGGTCAGCAATGTCGATACGTTATCGCATTCTAAAATTGGAAATCGCTTAACGCGTATTATGGCACCAGTATCTACTTCAGCCTCCATCAGATGGCAGGTTGCACCGTACACTGCTGCATTGTTATAAAGCGCGAAATTACAGCAACCTATTCCTGGGTATTCTGGAGGGGCTGGATGGAAATTAATGGCTGCAAGTTTTGCTGACTTAAGTAGGCTTTCAGGAAGTATCCACCTGGAAAGGTAAGATATTACTAGATCTCCTGACCAGTTCTTTAAGGACTCGGGATAGGGGGTGCCCCATTCTCCATAGTATTCCTCTAAATCATTAGTATACTGCTTAATAAACTTTGATGCTTTAGATGTCCAAGTATCATTAGCCTTACCAAGAAATAGTATTTTAAGCTCTGTTCTTTCCAAAATATTTCTCTCCCACTTTTTTACTGAAAATCATACTAAGGCAGGCTAATTTTACTGTAAATGAACTAGTATATATGCATTAAACCTCATAAATGACGGGGGTTACTTTGTTCATAAATATTGTGCCTGGTGGGATGTCTTGGGTGACTATGGCACCCGCAGCGATAATAGATCCCTTGCCAATCCTTACACCTCTCAGTACTGTAACGCCAAAGTTAATCCATACATCATCTTCGATGATAATGGCTTTACTTTTAATGCCAGGCAATGCATCAACGTTCTTGGGGTGTCCCGATGTTATTATTGCTTTGAACTGAGCATGCCTTTCGTCAGGAATGGGAGAGTGGGCTGTACCGTCATGGATATTTACATTATGAGAAATTAGGACTCTATTACCTATACTAATGCTATCCATTGACCAAATTTTTGTCCCTTCCCCTACATAACACCAATCACCAATATTAATTTTTCCCCCATGCCCGTAGGTTAACAAGTGACCACGAATATAAGTATTATTACCAATAACAACTCGTTCTTTTCCTCTTGCTAAATTCTCAACTTTTGCCTCTGCAGCAAGTGTTGTTGAATTTCCTATCGTGCACTCTCTAGTGTGATTGATTTCTCTTCTGGTATTTTCTAACTCTCTAAGCATCCATTTGAAGAATTTAAATTTAATATTCTTTAACATCGAAGATCGCCTTAATATAAGGTAACGAGCGAGTTGTGAAATAGAATTTTGTCAGGGTTAACCCCTAAATCAATAAGTTGCCTGTAAATGTCTGCAGCATGTTCACTTACTACATAAATAGCGTCAAATTCGGATGTTAAAATGGTATCTGGAGAAAAAATAGTTATGCCATTCAAAGATTTTCCATGCTTTGAACTGTTGTTATCCAAAAAACCCTTAATATTAAATTTGGATAAATTGAGTAAGGAAAAATCCTCACCATTTTTCCCAGACCCAAAGACGAATATATTCTTCTTTTTATTCTTTCTGCGAGAAAATACGCTGAAGGCAAATCTATTTACCTTGGAAAGAAGGATTGACTTCTCAGCAATAATTTTACCCTTGAATAATGGGCCATGTTCAGATTTATGCTGGTAATGCGTCAGTCGCTTTCCTCTTGTTGCCATGTAATATCCGTATGGCAGTGTTTTTTCTGGTTCAACAACCAATTCTTCACTTGATAACAATGAGAAAAGTTCATCACTAGAGGCTGGTTTGTATACACAGTCCAACTCCGAATACCAAGCTATTGGCCCTGCCATTATTGAGGGCTTTCCATAAAACACAGCTTCAATGCCAGTTTGTGAGCCATAGGTAACAACTTTGTGTGACACATCTATTAGCGAATAAGAACTGCATTTAGAACTCTCATCTATTATGGTCAGGTTATGTGTTGATGCTAGCTTTTCCAAGTCCTCATGCCAGGTAGCAAGAAGTTTTGGTGAGCTTTTCTTCATATGTGGATGGATTCTAACTACCAAATGGTATGCTGGATTATTATCGGTAAAGTAGAGAAGATCATCGATGAGAGAGAACTGAGTTTTCCAAATCCGTTTATCTACGATATCAAAAAGTCCTTCATATTCATCTTCTGTAGATGTAAAGAAAGATATTATTTTTTTATTCGGAAGAGGGGGCAGTTGACCTTCGATTTGACCTTTTGAAAATCGCTCAATGTAACCAATTTCACCTATTCCCTTTCGGTTTTTAGAGAAAAAATCACTAGCAATACTTTTGGCTTCTTCCTTACATGGTAAATTATCCCACTCGCTAACCATGTATTGTTGATTTCTGACTAAGTCGTGTGGTCGACTTGGATATTCTGTATAGTGTGAGCTATCGCAACCACCCTCATGAATTTTAAAAGGAATATTGAGTTCTGTTATGACCTCATAAACTGCACGATAACAACAAAATCGGCCGTTCATGAATATTACTTCAATGTTCTCTTTGTCTTCCTTCTCTAAAAGCGATTTGGTGAACTCATAGACAGATATAGAGCTAATGTACATGTCATTTATGATATCTTGATATGGCTCTAGGTTTGGTGATGGATCTTTCAAGTAAGAAATTAATGAGGATGTAATCCCCAGTCCGACATTAAAGCTTTTATAGTGGAGGGATTTGAGTGAGTCCAGATCTGATACTGTAATATTTTCGCTTTTTTCAAGCCTTATTTTGGGTTCTAAATATTTAAATTTTCCACCATTAATTAGTTTTGACATTTTCTTTGTTCGACCATCAAAACCAAATGCCTTCAATAATGGGTGTAAAGTATCGTGTAAGAATTCTTTATAAGGAACAGATTCACCAAGAAAATAATATTCGACCTCAAAGTTTCTATCTACATAATTTTGAGCTATATCAAAAGACTGACCAACGTGAGGTGTGCAACTAAAAAACTCAATAAATATTTTTTTCATTTAGTTGTTACTTCTCACAATACTAATTCTTCAAGGCTAATGACATCTGTAACTACCATTCCCCTTATTTCTTCAATTCTGCTCTTTCCTGATAAGTAACTCAGTTTTCCCTCTTTGTCTCTTGACTCTCTTATCTTGGATTCAATGTATGCTTCCTCAATACTCATCTCTTTCAAACCGTTCAATCTATCATTTCGAACAAAAAATAAATTATTTCCTGCGCTATTTGAGCCAACAAGAGCGTAGCCTTTCTTCTTAGCGAGGAAAGACAAGGCTGATATTGATGCACCATAGAAAAGGTTACTATGGTGTGCAGTGCTTCTATTGAATTCGGCATCGTATGGGATAGAAATGCACTTTTCTGCACCAAAAACGCTATTCCATTCAGTGATGACAATAACAGGGTTGACGCAACTTATTTTTTCCCAAACCCAATAGTCATTGCCGTCAATATCTATGCTCAGAATCCCAATATCTCCCCCAAATCCATTTTCTGTCAATAATTCATTGATATTATCTCTGGTTATCCATGCGCATTTGGCTGTCAAGTCATGTCGCCAATAATAATCTTGGCTTTTAATTGACTCTATATTTTTGGGTGAGCCATCAAATACCAAACCCCTCCAGTTATTATTCATAAGCAGGAATCTAGTGTTCGACTCTAAATAATTCTCAACTCCGAACTCAATAAATATCCTTTCCCCAACCTTAATATTAGTTTTCTTAATGAGGTATTGTATTATTCCATCTTCACCAAACTGAGAGAAAACTCTAAACTCGACATCATGAATAGAGTTTACCTCCAATCTTTTTTCATTTTCTATGCAAAGTTGTTTACCTTGCAGGAGCATAAGCTCGCTAATTCTTTTGTTTAGTTTTGAAAGTCCATTTCTTACTGCTATTTCGACATGCTCAATGATTAAGTTCTCAATATCTTTTTGCATTTTCACCTCAATTTTTGGCTGTGAGCATTGCATGCACTATAGACTTGTATTTTTTTGCAAAAATTTCTCTAGAAAGTTGATATTGTTTAATTGACTCAATATATCTAGCTTTCTCTCTTTGTTTTTCTTCATCTCTATTCTGCCATACGTTTTGGAGATGGTTTGCAAGTGAAATGGGATCTTCCGCTGGAAAATAAAGTGCATCGATTGGTGCTTGTTCTCGGTGGACAGGGATATCTGAAAGAATAAGTTTCTTGCCTAAACATTTGGCTTCTTCAACGGTTGAGCTCCATCCCTCGAAGTAGGATGGATTAATTACTGCGAGACAGTTAAGTAGTAAACTGATCATTTCGTTTCTGTCTACCAAGCCAAGTACGACAAACCTGTCCTTCAATCCAGAATTAATTATTTTTCTCTCAATGTTTTTAAAGTGTTCTGGATTTCTAATGTCACTAGTGTTTCCAGTGCAATACACTTTTATTTCTGGTGGAAGAAGACTTAGTGCATCTATAATTACATCATGGTTCTTGTGAACCCAAAACTGATTAGGCACATAATAAAAATTTTCGCTAATATTATTTGGTTTGTTTTTGTGTTTTTTTATTGATTCAATTTCAATGTTTGGTGTGAAATTCATAACATGTGATTTTACATGTCCTAGATGTGGATAAAATTTTCTGAAGTCAGATTCGGCTGCATGACTGCTGAGCAAAATGTTGCTGCAACGATTTCCAACTAATTCAATGTTTTTGTTTCTGTTTTCAATCTCTATATCACTGAATAACTGGGGTAAATGGCAATGTTGAAAATCTGGCATCCAATACAATGTATTAGCAGTGAAACGTTTACCTGGCAAAGCATGAGTAATGACATCAAGTTTATAAATTTTTGAGTAGTATGCGAGCCTGATATCAGTTTCAAAGTGTCTGCATAGATTTCTTACTCTTTCAGATCTGTTAAGTAAAAAGTCAGCTTGTATTATTTTAATGTGCTTTCTGTAAATATTGTTAAATATGTCGCTTCTGTTGGTCAAAACAAAAACTTCAAGTTCTCTTTCATTATACTCATTGATTACCGAGAGCAGGCTTAAGAAGTAGTTTAAACCTCCCATCCAAGCGTTATCATGAATAACAACTGGTATGCCAACTCTAATCATATTTGAGACTCATTGAACCAACTTATATATCTCGATAACCCTGTATCGAGAGGTGTTTTTCTTAAGGATAAAAATGTATTTTGTGCTTGCTCGTGGGGATCGGCAACGAGGCAATCGGGATCTCCGATTTTATCCTTTCCGGAAAATATGGGGGGATCTGTATAACCTGAGAGGCAAAGAAGGCGAGAGATAACATGGCTTATTTTCACTGCTTGGCCATTACCTGCATTAACTATTTCGCCGGTATAAGGAATGTTCGCGTCAATTTGCTGGGTAAGAAACTGTATAAAGTCCTCTATGTACACCCAGTCTCTCTGTTGTTCACCTGAGCCAAAAAAAGTAAAGTCACCGTTTCTGGCTTTTATTAATACGTCCCAGGGAAGCTGTTTTTTTAGTCCTTCCCCGAATATGGAGAATGGGCGAATGATTTTTGCTCTTACGCCAAAGGTTTTCACGTAATAGAGGATTATTTCTTCCGCTATTTTTTTGTGTAGCCCATAAACAGATATTGGGGAAAGTTGGCATTTCGTTGACGTTTTCGCTGTCGCGTACTTCCCGTAGACAGCCGCACTGGAGATAAACAGCAGTTTGCTGCTTTTCCAGTCCCGATACATTTTGTTCATCAATGAGCTAATATTGGGAAGGGTTTTCAGAAAATCGGAGTGAGGGCTGGTTTGTGATTCTAGTACAGAGGAACCACCTGCAAGATGAAAAATATAATCTGGTTCATCGCAGCTATCCAACAGTCCTGTATCAATATCGCCGATAATTGTATTGATAGGCTCAATGTCTTTGCACTGATTAGATCTGACAGTGATCTGCACCTGATATCCTTCAGACTTTAGTTTTTGATGGAGGTGAGTTCCGATAAATCCACCGCCGCCAAGAATTAAAATTTTTCTTCTCAAGCCCATCTCCATAACTGCAATGTTTAGTGAAAACAGACAATTTGGTTCAAGACTTTGAACCGCATGTCTTTCTATCTAGATACAAGGCGTAATCAAAGTCATGCTGTACATCAATGTCGACGGAGTGCTCCCTGTCCATCAAATAGGCATAAACCTTTTTTCCGTAATGTATTCCTTTGTTTTCCAATAAATAATCACTCTTAAAGCAATAGATGGCACCGTTTAATCGGTAGTAGGTGGGGAATTTTTGACTGGCTTTTAGCTGCTCTTGCCTAACAAAATTTTCCATACAGCCATCATCTGGAAGAAAATTTGTCCATATAGGAGGGTGCTCGCATTCCGTAACCGATACAATGCCGTCTGCTGATTTTTCGAACAACAATTCTATGCATTTGTCGATATCAATTGTTCTTCGTAGCGGGGATGTCGGCTGTAACAGTATGAGAATATCGTGCTTTTGATCAACAGAAGCTAACGCATGCAAAATTACATCATTTGATGTTGAGCTATCGGTAGCCAGTTGTTCTGGTCTAGAAAATGGTACGTCAGCACCGCATTCTGAGGCAATTTTAGCTATTGCTAGGTCATCAGTGCTTACTACAATAGAATCTATGTACTTACTTTTTTGCGCCGCATATATGCTTCTGGCTATGAGTGGGCAGCCATTGAAGTCTAGTATATTCTTATTCGGAAGCCTTTTACTGCCACCTCTGGCCGGTACAAGTGCCATGATGGATTTATCATTGTACATGTGTGTGCTTTTGCTGACTAAAATAAAATATTTGCAACATCAAGCTGTGCTCGATGGAAATCATCAAGTCGACCAATGTCCATCCAATATTCATGTATCGGAAACATGATTACCTTCCCTGACTTGTTGATGATGGAGTCAAGTAAGTCTGTCATATCTAGTTTCTCTTGCTTGCTTATTGTGTTTATTATTTCAGGGTTTATTGCATATATACCTGCATTTACGAAAAATCTCTGGATAGGTTTCTCTTCTAACTCGGTAATTGTTATGCCATTCCCCTTTATTACGCCAAAGGGAACCTGATACTCATAGTCTCTGACACACATTGTCGCATCAGCATTATTTTTGTTGTGAAACTTTAACAATCTATCAAAATCAACATTAGTCAGGATGTCTCCGTTGATAATTAATACAGGAAGATCCGGCAGCTCCTTGGGCAGTAAACTGAGCGCTCCTGCTGTACCTAAGGGGGTATCTTCATAGACATACTTGATACTGACTCCCCACTTTTCGCCGTTGCCAAAATATTCCTCTATGACTTCGGACAAATAATGAGTTGAAATGAAAAAGTTGACAAATCCGGCCTTGATGAAATTTTTGAGCAATATTTCAAGGATAGGTTTGTTTCCTACTCTGAGCATAGGCTTAGGACAATTATTTGTAAGAGGTCTTAGCCTTGAGCCATAGCCTCCGGCCATCAGTAGCACTGGATTCTGATAGGTCGCAGCCCGTCCTACCCTGTGCAGTGTTTCTAAGCCCACAACCCTCGCGTTGTCTTCTAATAGAGGAATGGCTAGCAGTTTGTGATACTCCATGAGTTGCACGAGCTCATTACGGGACATTGTCTTGTTGCCAGTTAATGGTCGAGTGTTCATTACTAATTCAACCTTATCCTGGATACTGATGTTTTTCAGCAGACCTCGACGAATATCACCGTCAGTAACAACACCCAATAACATTTCCTTAGTATCTACCACGAGGGCAATACGTAGTGCCTCATTGTCTATGACCTGCAATACATCGCGGATTGGCTGCTCCGGGCTGACCAAAATATTCTTCCAGTCGTAGCTCATTAGTACTCTCTCTGCATATATCGCCTGTGCTGATGGCGATGACTGCCTCTTTCATTTCGTGCGATACTTGGTTTTATAACATGTTTGTATAACGGCGAATTCATGATCTACTCGTAGAGTTCGTCGTCAGTTTTGTAACTCCTTGATGATTGTGTCGACAAAATTTCCCAATACTTGAATGGACTTGTGCCATTACCGGGTCTTTTGATGCTCAGACATTCAGGGCTGAGGCATTCGCCAGCGCTAATATCTCTTGCTGCAACTAGGCTTTTACGGATAATGTCTCTGTTTTTCAATTCCGAAGGGCGTGGTTCTTTGATCCCATTTCCCAACGCCATTTCTATTGACCTTATCCCCTTTACCATGGCCTTCAGTTCATCGGGATTCAATGACGCTTTATGATCTGGTCCTTCCATGTCTTTATCCAGAGTAAAGTGTTTTTCTATTACCACAGCACCTCTTGCCACGGCGGCGATTGGAACAATAATCCCTTCACTATGATCTGAGTACCCGGCTTTTACACCGAAAGCATCAGCGAGAGTGTTCATTGCAGAAAGATTGATATCTTCCAACGGAGCCGGATATTCTGACGTGCAATGCAACAAGGTTACTTGTTTTTTTAGCGCTAGCTGGCCGGCTTCTGAACAATAGGCTTCTTGAAAAGCGCTAATGCTAGGAATCGCATCCTGGGGCGCAGTATAGCCAAATGCCAAGACGCCCAGAGCCTGCTCAACTTCTGCTAAGGTGGCCATCCCTGTTGATAAAATAACATTGCAATTGGTTCTGGCGTGCTGTAGCAAAAATGGGGCATTGGTGATTTCCCCTGAAGGTATTTTCAGACGTGTCAGGTTGAGCTGATTGACCAGAAAGTCCAAACTCTCAGAATCAAATGCAGTTGATAGAAACTCAATATTGAGACTTTTGCAGTAATCCATCAATCGAAAATGAGCGTCAAGGGGAAGTTCAAGTCTTGCTAGCATTTCAAACTGTGACTCTGCTTTCCCTATATTGATGGCTTGATATTTGGCTTGTTGTGCATGCCGTGTTACTAAATTTTTTGCTTTGAATGTTTGAAACTTTACGATATCGGCACCTGATTCTTTGGCCACATCAATCAATTTATAGGCTAATGCTTCATCACCATTATGATTAACACCGGCCTCTGCAATAATTAACGTCATACAACCTCCTTAATCAACATAAAAGCCTCTGCAGCCATTGCGTTGCATTGAGCTCCACGTACATATGATAACGATTCCACGGCTTTTCTTGAGCGAGGGAAAGGAAACTCACCTAGTTCAGATTGGTAAACTTCCAGTATGTCTAATTTTTGTTCGAGATAGGGGGCTATATTGACAAAAACATTAGGTCGGAATCCGCCATCTTCTGGTTTTAGCCCAAAGTCGGTTTCCGACATTGTCTCGTAACTCAATACACGTTTAATAAAGGGGGAACGAAAGGTTTTAGTTGCTGCCATGACCGCATCATATACCTCACAATGATCACTATGAGCATCGTTTCTATAAGCGGTAAAAACTTGCTCTGGCTTAACCGTATTTATTACGCTCGCTATTTTTTTGATGAGCTGCTCTTTGGGCTGAATATCTAGTTGGGCTGGCGGCAGCCTTAATTGATGCACACCATGAAACCCATATAAGGCACTTACTTTTTCTATTTCTTGTTCACGATTTTGAATTTGTTGCAGACAAAACCCTGCGGATTCGGTTGGATGCGTAATTAGTAACCAATGGACGCTGTGTCCTTCAGCAATATAGCGCAGGATGCTGCCGCCACACCCTAATGTTTCATCATCGGCGTGGGGGGCAACAATAAGCACACAACTCATAGATAATCTCCCGTCTCTATCTCGTCGGTATCCAAATTACATAACCAGATTGCGTCTTGGCCGTTGCATTTAACTAATACAGCTCCGGGTCTTTTGTTTATCACTTTGCCTGGTTCGATGTTGAGATTGGCAGCATGGTATGCAATCTCGCTGCTAATCACTTTGATGTATCGACCTTTGTATAGAAATTCTGCGCCAGGATAAGGTGGGGCTAGTGCACGAATGAGGTTGTGAATACTAGCGGCGTTCATTCTCCAGTCAATTAATCCATCAATTCGGGTGCGCTTTCTCCAGTACGTTGCCTTGTCATGGTCTTGTGGAATGCTTAACACTTGACCTTCTTGTTTGATCTTTCTCGTCAGAGATTTTAATTGTTTCACTGCAGTATCCATGACTTTGCTATATAGCGTTCTGGCATTATCGGCCGCCAAGATAGGTATTGGTTCCTGACTGATGATTGGACCCGAGTCCATTCCTTCATCCAGCAAAAAAAATGTTGATGCAGTTTCTTGAAGGCCCAGCACTAGTGCCCAAATTAAAGGGTGCCTGCCACGATTCTCTGGCAACTTTGCAGGATGAAAGCCAATTGCACCAACTTTCCCTAGTGCTATCACTCGTTTGGGGAGTAAGTAACTCCATCCCAAACAGTAAATGAGATCAATATCGAAAGAATTTAAGAATTCGTAGGTTGCTTCTCGGTTTGCTGTATCTTCATAGTGAAGTGGGACCGAGTATCGATTACTAATCTCGGAAAGGTCACAAAAGTCTGAATTAATTGCAGATTCAGCCTTGGTAACTACAGCAACAACGGTGATATCTTTCATTGCTAACAAAGTACGTAGGAAAACGTAACTAGACTCTACACAGCCAATAAATGCGATCTTCATTATGTGCTACCTGGTAGGTCGTAAAAGTGTTTGCGGATGATCTCTTTTAGCTCGGTGTTCATCAGGGTTTCTAATATTCTTTCCGAAGCGAGACCATCTCCGTAAACACTCTTGGAGGTTGTGCACTTTTCTTTAAAGTCTTTGCTTAACGCCTTTCTTACTGCCGCATGAATAGAATCCTCATCCTCATCACAATGTATGACAGTATCATCGGTAATTCTCCCCCTTTGTCTGCTGCCAATATTGATGGTCGGGACATGGAAGCTTGGGGCTTCTAATATTCCGCTGGATGAGTTTCCAATCACTGCGTCACAGTATTTGAGCAGGCTCAGATAGTTCTGTTGCCCAACGGATTTTACAACTGCTACGGTGTCTTTATTCTTATGCTTAAATTCATTAAGAAGCGCTATTAAGCTCCTGCCGTGCGTGTCCGCATTGGGGTAAGTAATAACTAATTTATGAGATTGGGTGGCTGATAGTACTGAAAGCAATGCTCTAAACTGCTCAATAGCGCCGTCAGGACTTAACGTCTCCGGATGATAAGTAACAACAAAATATGGAGAGTCTGTGAGGTTTATTCCTACAATTTTCGATAGTACTTTCAGAGGAATTGGGTTTAAACGACGGATGCTATCTAGTCCCGGTGCGCCTACATGAAAAACTCGTTCGGGATGTTCTCCCAACTGAATTACTCTTGTCCTGTATTCTTCTGTTGATGTGAAGTGCAAATGGGACATTTTAGTTATTGAATGGCGTATGGCTTCGTCAATCAGACCTTCAGTTCTTTCACCGCCATGAATGTGCGCTATTGGGATGCGTGCGACCATCGCGGCTTGGGCCATTGCAAGAGCTTCGAATCTATCTCCGAGCAAGACCAGTAAGTCTGGTTTATGACGCTCGAAAGCTTCAGCCCCGCTAATTGTCGCTAATCCCATGGATTTTGCTATGCCCACAGGCGTATCTGAGGATAGTAAGAACTCGATTTTCTCCGTTATGGGAAATCCATCTTGCTCAATTAATGCTGCCGTGTATCCGAATTCCGGAGAAAGGTGCATCCCTCCGACAATCAATTGTAACTGAGCCTCATGATGCTCATGTAACCCTCGGATCACCCATTGCAAAAGGCCATACTCTGCCCTGGTACCTGTAAATACGGCAATTCTTCGCATCATTATTCCCACGGTATTTATATTCTTAATGCTTGTTTTTTTGCTCGGCTCGGTGTAGCAGTTATTTGATTCTGCTGACGAGTTTTCTTGGTTAACTATTACCCTTCATCAATGATATCTAACAGCCTGACAACGTGACGGGTGGCATCGTAACCAGGATTCGCAATGATGTGCCTATGCACTCCTGTCCTTACCCTGACGGTCTGCATACCCAGCTTATTGAGGTTGACAAAATCCTTGGCCGGGTTGTCACCAATGTACAGCATATCTTGCCAGTCGCAGCCCTCGGCCTTTTTTATCAGCTCAAAACAATGCGTTGATGGTTTAGCATGCTGTAGGCCGAAGCGGTGAGTGATAAATACTCGTTTGAATAGCGGGCCGATGCCAAGGGCATCAACTTTGTTCTGCTGAACGATTTTATGCCCGTCAGTGACCAGGTAGAGTGGCTTAGGGAGTTCGTTTAGCAGAGCAAGATGCGCTTCGGGCATCTTTAGACTGGGTTTATGCAGCCGATAGCTGCGCACGCAGGCCTGAATATTGCCTTTGTTTGCCAATGAATGTGCCGCCAGCCAGTCATCAAAAATGCGCCCACGTCCTTGGCTGTCAAGTAGGTCAATCAGTCTGGTAAGGCTTTGTGTACTATCCAGACCCCAGCGCTGCTGTGCCATGTTTGCCACGGCCCTAAAACCGCTTTCAACATATTGGCGTTCGTCGTACAGCGTATCGTCTAAATCAAAAATATAAATCATAGATAATGGTCGCTCGCATGGCGCACCTGGCGGATGGGCTGTGAGGCTGGGGTAAAGGGGAACGCAGTCAGGTCATAGCCAAGGCTTTCGGCCAGACTCCAGTAAAGGCTGTCTACCCCCGCGCGGATCCCTAAGGTGGAGGCGCCGCCAAAACGGCTGTTACACTCAATGACATTTAGCCCGCCGTCGTTATCTATAATGGCTTGTAATACCACAGGTCCACTTAGCTTGAGTTGTTCCAGCAGAGCGCGAATGGAGCTATCGAACTGGGGCAAAGTTACGGTGCAGCTAATCTGCGATTCGCCATGCACGACCTTTTCGCGGTAGCGGCAAATATGGCCTTTCAATTGATGGTCTCGGCTAAGCCAAGCATCAATACTGATTTCCTGCCCTTTTACGAAGGGTTGAAATATCGGGTGGTTTAGCTGCTGCGCATGATGTAGTGCTTGGCTGTGGCTTAAGTCCAGGCCTAAAGACTGACTGCCTGCGCCAAAACGCTCTTTCACGACTAACCGTTTGGCTGATAGGTCATCCGCTCTGCGACTGGCCGGAATGATCAGTCCGTCAAAGTCTGCGGTGAGTTGTGCAAAGGTGAGCTTGTCCAGGCACAGCGAAATGGCCTCAGTAGGGGCTGTGAGTATTTCAATGCCATACTGGTGAAAATACGCATTATGTTTAGCCCAGAATAGTAGCTCACCATCTCTGCTTGGCAGAATGTGGCTGATATTGAGTCTTTGACAGCCGCGCAAAATATTATCGAGTTGCGATTCTTCGGTTGCCGGCATGGCCCAAAATTCATCCGCAAGGTATCGGCAAATAACCTGCTCGGATCGATCCGCTGCGACTACAGCACCTGCGGGATCCAGCTTCTTTACCGCCGTATCCAGAGCCTTGAGCAGAGGCACCTTGGCTCCGGCACTGCAGAGCAGTACACGTAAACTCATGTTGCGTAGCCCGCTAATAGGTGCTTGCAGACTTGTGCTTTCATGTCTTCCACTGGTAACTGTGCACGACGGTTTTGATATTCAGTAATCTTGGTACCTTGCTTGGGCTCTTTCCAGTTGCCATACATAAAGGTTAGAAAGTTCTCAGCGTTGGCAGGAATGTAAAATAACTGGCCTAGAAAGAGAACCTCATCATAGTGGGCGAAGTGTTCGGCGGGGCCGAAGAACAAACCTGAAGAGGATACTAATTCGGAGTGACGGCCTTGCTGTCGACGCATTTGCAGGCTTAAGTCAAAAGGCACAAAGTCAGCTCCCGGTCTGGGGCTGAATTCGATGTTAATACAGCAGTCTTCACCATTTACCTTGAGCATGAGTATTTGCCAGTCGAGCTGGGTTTGCTCGGGGAGCTGGGCAAAGAAGGCGGGGATACAGCGGGTCAGTTTGACAAATTCAGTCTCATCTACAGCTAAATCAATATCATCATCCCAAGGGATAAAATCTTGATGACGGATGGCACCAAGTAATGTGCCGGAATCCAGACAGGCGGAGATCCCTTGGGTTTTGAGAAAGCCGTTCAGGCGAGTTAACAATTTATGTCCCAGGGCCAGCGTCGGCGGATGTTGGAAGGGCAAAGCTGCTTTGACCTGCTGTTTGGCGGGTACCTCTATCAGATTGTCTGCAATGCCTATTTCTTCAACTAATTGGGTACGGATAGCATCGGCCCATTGGCTGGTAATTATCACTCTATCAAATGTCAGCGTACTTATTGCTTGGGGCGAAAAAACAGTTTTACCCAGATATGTGGAGCCCTGACGGGTGGGATCATTGTCTACAAAACCTACAACCTCCAATTCTGGATGTTGGTTTAAGAAGCATTCTCCAGCCTTGCTGGCCCCAAACAGCAGTACGGGCATGGTTAGATTAACTCCCAACTCATCGGGGTGCCTTTTGGCGCATCGACTTTCACCACTTTACCCAGCAGCAGCGGAAGATATTTGGGGGCAAGGCCCAGTCCCGGTCGCACAGAACGCAGATTCTTCTCTGTTAAGATATCCCCGGCTTTGACGTCTTCGGCAATATACAAGGAGCGACGATGGACTCGGGATGCCAGTTCCTTGTCCGTACAGCCGTAATAGACTTTGCCAAGTGCTGTCCAGGCGCGCTCGGTTTCCTCTACTAACATTTTGATTTCATGGGGTTCCAGGGAAAACTCAGCGTCGACTTCTCCGCCGTTTCTATCCAGTACGAAGTGCTTTTCCACTACGGTTGCGCCTAGCGCAACGGCAGCCACGGCCACGCCCACCCCAGGGGTGTGATCAGATAAGCCTACCTGGCAGTTAAATAGCTCAGCCAGATGAGGAATGGTGCGAAGGTTGGCATCTACAGGCCGGGCGGGATAATTACTGGTGCATTTTAGCAGGATAAGATCTTTACAGCCGGCGGCTCGCAATACATCCACTGACTCGGCTAATTCTGCCTGACTGGCCATGCCAGTTGACATGATCACTGGTTTGCCGGTTTTTGCCACGGCGGCTAACAGTGCATGGTCGATGTTTTCAAACGAGGCAATCTTGTAACAGGGGACGTTGAGACTTTCCAGAAAATCAACCGCAGTCAGATCAAATGGCGTGCTAAACGCAACTAACCCTTTACTGCTGGCATAATTAAACAATTCCTGATGCCATTCCCAAGGCGTCATGGCTTCCTGATACAAGTTATAGAGCGAATTCCCCTGCCAGAGACTATTGGGGTCAGCGATGAAAAACTCGCGTTCATGCACATCCAGAGTGATGGTATCCGGTGTATAGGTTTGCAATTTGAGTGCATGAGCCCCGGCTTTTGCAGCGGCATCAATGAGCGCTTTGGCTTTTTCGATAGACTGGCCGTGATTGCCTGACATTTCAGCAATGATAAAAGGCGGGTGGTCTGAACCAACCTGACGGTGACCTATAGTAATACTAGCCATTCATACCTCTGATGGTTCTCTCGATTTCTGCTACCGCATATTGGGTGCCAGCATTGGCTGGCACTATTTTATTGGCGGCCCGTGACATCATCTCTAACTGGTCAGGCAGAGTAAGATACTTCTCCAACTGTGACGCCAAGTAGTTAACACTCATCTCTTCAGCACTACCCAACCAGACACATGCCCCTTGTTCTGCAAGATAACGGGTGGTGGCGACCTGATTGTCGGCTACGGTAACTACCAGGCCGGGTAGTGCACAGATGCACCTTTCCCAGTGACTGGTCCCGCCGCTACCCAGCATTAGGCTTGCCTGGTGCATTAAGTTAGCCATGTAATCGCACTGCACATGCAGTGCGATATTGGTTTGTTGGACCAACTGCAATGCTATCTGCTCTCGCCATGGATTGCTGGCACCAATTACAATATCGGCGCGAATACTAAAGAGCTTTAGTTGCAATAAGGCATCAATTGCCATGCCGGTCAGGTTCTGTGCATCACTGCCACCAAAGCTAATCAGTATCCTGTTATCTTGTCTTGCTGGTGCCGGCAGATAAAATTCTTCGCGCAGCAGCGCAAAACGTGGCCCAAGCAAAAACTGGCATTTCGAAGATACGAGCTTCGTGTAGCGAGATTGCGCATCAGGTAGCAGATTTTGATCAAGCAAGATATCGCAATCGTGCAAGCGGTTAGCCAGATCGTCAATCACCATGATATAGCGGCATTGGCTGCGCATGACCCGACAGTAATTGGCTCCTAGCTTGTAATGGTCAAGGATCAATAAGTCGTAGTGCTTATCAAGACCTTGCAGACTGGCAGAGGCGTCTTGCTGCTCGTTAAATGGTGTAGTGGCAGGCAACATCCGCAGTTCAAACCCCCGGGCGGTAATCATTTCTCCCAGATGGCCTGTTTCAGCGCGACAAATAAAAGTGATATCGGCAGAGGAACTTAAGCGCGCCGCCAAGGCCAGACAGCGCATTACATGTCCACTGCCTATATCGACAGAACTATCAACCCTGAACAGGATCTTCAAAGATAGCCCTCTTGTTTCAGCAGTTTGTAAAGCAGCTCGGCTCTCTTCCAATCGTCCAATGTATCAATATCCTGAACCAGATAGTCGGGTAGAACGATCATTTGTGAACTCGGGCTAAAGATGCGTTTATTCAGATCCAACCACGTGCTGAAGTGGCCCCAGTAAAGTTGCCCCGCGTCATGAAAGGCAGGAGGAAGGTCCTGAGAGCGCTTACCTATGCTAACCGGGTCAAAGGGCGTCACACCGCCAGATTCAGTTTGCATAATAGCCCGTTGGATTGGAAAGGAAAAACGCGCTGCAGCAAACACATAATCGGCATTGCCTGATACTAGCTGCTGGTATGCTTGTGCGATGAGACGCTGAGATAGCAGCGGTGCTGTTGCATAGACACAAGCAACATAGTTGAGCGGCCAGTTAAGCTTCAGGAGTTCCTCTATGCAGTGTCTGACAACTGGGCTGGTTCCTACATAATCATCTGCTAACTGTGGGGGACGTAAAAAAGGAACCTCGGCACCATAGCGTATTGCAACGTCGGCGATTTCCTGATCATCTGTGGAAACGACAACTTTGTCCACCACGCCGCTTTCAAGGGCCGAGGTAATAGAATGGGCAAGCATAGGCTTACCGCAGAAATTTTTAATGTTTTTACGAGGAATGCGCTTGCTGCCTCCTCGGGCCGGAATTACAACAATATTCATTACATATATCCTGCCGGGTAATGCCTAGGTAACGGATTAGCCATGTTATAGCTTATCGGCCTTGCACAATAAAACCTCACTGACACCTTAAGTCATCCCTTTGGCAAAGGTTGGCGGTAACTTAAACAGCGTAGCCAGTTGTTGTTGCCAACAGTGTTGAGCCGCGATTATTTGTTGCGCGGCGGCACGCTGCTCTGCATAAGTGTCGTCATCTATCTCTATGGATACAGATGAGACATCGATACAACCTTGAGGGAATGTTTGATTCACGTAGGGCGTATTGAAGGTGAGTACCAAGGTGCCTAACGAAAGAGGATAAATTACCCGCTCATGTAGTCCACGGTCAAAACCTGGAGAGTTGTGTAGCACGTAGCGGGCTTTAGCCATAGTTTCTAGTAAAGCGGTGAAATCCATCGCGGGTAGGTATTGGTGTGCTGGCGCAATTGCTTGATATTGATGCGAGTCTCTGCCAATAACCTGCAACACCAGACCTTGCTTCTGGCATTGCTGTAAACAGGTCTCGCGCTGTTTGGCGCGAAGGTAACTGTCAACAGTTACGCACACTCTCAGTACTTCCTCATTCAATGGCAAGGTTGCTTTTCGGGTGGTAAGAGGGAGTACCCCTAGCATTTGCATAAATCGGGTGACTGACTGACTTTGTTCCACCCATTTTCCAATTTGTTGCCAGTAAGGCTCGAGTGCCTGCCGGTGCCGAACTGAGTCCATAAAGGAAATTGGAAACACAATATCGTCATTTTTATTGGATACAGGGGTTACTGGAAGCCGTAAAAATTGCTGTTTGCCAATGGCATGAGGGAAGTAGACGGCGTTAAATCCACATAGCTGTGAAAATGCGACATGTTCCTCATCAACGCATAAAACAACGACATTCAAACCAATAAAACGTTTTAGCAGATGCAAAGGATGGTCAACACAGAAGACATAGGCTGGCTGACGTTTTAGGTAATCAGGAACGGATAATCCTGCGTATTCCAGGTGCAGCCCCATGCCATTGAAACTAATGACCTGATCATACTCTTCTAGCGGTAAAAGTTGTGGGAAGTCTCTTTGCACACTTTGTTCTGATTCAACAGATAATGTATCGCTGTCAACGCCTGCTGCCTGCAAGTCTTCGCGCATGCCTGCCAGAAAATGACTGACAACACCATATTGGTTCTGCCCAGTGATAAAGAGTACGCGCATAAAATTCCTGTTCCGTTTTTTGTTATTGCTTGTCATCCTGTTTATCGGATACAGCGCAGCTCAAAGCCAATAGACTTTACGTATGAAATTTGTCGATAAAGGTATGGTTTGATATATCTTCGCTTTATTTGAATGCTTACTTTCCCACCACCCCTCTGCTATTCTTAGTGCTGAGGTTTGAGGGGGGCTTATGTTAGAGATTAACAGTACCAAATCCAATGCGTCTTTGCTGCAACAGGTTCAGCAGAAGCAGAATTCGCTGTTTGAAAAACTAGCTTCGGGTAAGCGGGTAAACAGCGCGGCTGATGATGCAGCGGCCCAGCAGATTATTGATCGTTTGACGTCACAAACATCCGGTGTTCGTCAGGCTTATAACAATGCTTATGACGGCGTGTCTTTAGCACAGGTTGCTGAAGGCGGTTTGTCAGGTATCAGCAATGATGTAAATCGTATCAGAGAACTGTCGGTGCAGGCTGGTAGCGGCATTCTGACGGATGCTGATCGTAAAGCCCTGCAAAAAGAAGTGTCTCAGCTGCAGGACAATATTAAACAAACCATTGAGCAAACCGAATTCGCTGGTAAACCACTGTTGTCTGGTGAAGGTAATGTGGATTTTCTGGTCGGGGCGAATGCTGGCCAATCTATCAGTGTCGGTACTAAAGATATTGCTGGTGGTTTAAGTGATGTGCTGAATATTGATATTAGCACTGCCCAAGGTGCTGCTGACGCGCTGGAAACCGCGGATAGTGCTGTGGATTATGTCGGTGCTGCGCGGGCTGATTTGGGCGCAACCCAGAATCAGTTTGAAAGCGCTGCACGCAATCTGGCTAACACCGAAGTGAATGTGCAGGCGGCTAAAAGCCGGTTGCAGGATTTAGATTATGCACAGGGCACGGCTGATAAAGCGGCCAACGATATATTGAGTCAGGCATCTATTGCTGTGCAGTCACAGGCTAATCAGCAAAAAGGCCAGGTTTTAGCACTGTTAGGCTGAAAGCTTTGGTAATAAAAAACGCCGCAATTGCGGCGTTTTTTGTCAAGCATATCGCTTTTTACTTCTTCACTATACCCGCTAGCTTTCCTTCATTTAACACCAACAATGCAGTGATGTTATTCTGTTCCATTAGCATAAAGGCGTCTGCCATCTTGGCGCCGATATCTATGCTCTTCGGGTTGAGTGTCATCATTTGCGCGGCATTTAGGTCGAAAACGTCCTTCTTATGGCGGGTAAAACCACGGCGTATATCGCCATCGGTAATAATCCCATAGCCTTGTTCTGCCTCGACAATGGCAATACCGAGTTGGCCACTGCTGATTGCGTCTACTACTTCAGCAAAACTGGCAGATAGGCTAACTAAAGGTAACGGAGTGCTAACCATTTCATCCTGTACTCTGGAAAGCAGGCGTCGCCCAAGGCTGCCCCCTGGGTGGAATCGGGCAAATTCTTCGGGTTTAAAATCCCTGGCTTTCATTAAGGTGACGGCCAATGCGTCTCCCATCGCCAGTGTCGCTGTGGTTGAGGCTGTGGGGGCGAGTTGTAAAGGACAGGCTTCTTTTTCTACGCTGACATTCAACACAGCATTTGAGGCTTTGGCCAGACTAGAGGTGATTCCGCCTGTCATACCAATAAGGAAATTACCGTTCTCTTTCAGAAAAGACAGTAGTTTCAACACTTCTTCCGTTTCACCAGAGTTGGAGATAGCAATAAAAATATCTTCCTTGGCAATCATACCCAGGTCGCCGTGATAGGCTTCGCCTGGGTGCATAAAAAAGCTTGGCGTGCCTGTACTGGCCAAAGTTGCGGCTATCTTTCTACCAATTTGCCCTGATTTACCCATACCGCAAACCACTACACGTCCTTTGGCTTGCAAAATGGTTTCAACCGCTAGGTTGAATTGTGCGTCTAGGCGCGTGGAGAGCTGGCTTACAGCCTGGGCTTCAATATCAAATACGTCTTTGGCAATTTCTAAGTAATTCAATGCAGGGATCCTGTTTGGGCAAACCGCTGGCTGATGGGCGTTATTTTGACGAAAGCTTAGCGGCTTGTCGAATATACTAGCGGCGGCCAAATGAGCGGCGTTCACAAAGATTCTGTGTCGCGGTTACATTGTGTGATGCACTCTGGTGTTGGCTACCCGCTTTGCCGTTGCTATTCTGGTTATAGCTAAAGCCATATCAGCTAGCATTTGCTGCAGGTGGCACTGTTGAACATTAGATTCATGGCCCCGAAACAACCATTCCAGGTGAATTATTGTGCGCTTCTTAAGCGCTTGATCGTAAACCTGAATCTCTCAGGTTGCCATTGATTGGGTAATGGTTAAAATCCATAGATAGCTGACAGAATCTAGGCTGATTAATTTGCCGTTCTGTACACTCTCGTTTGGCTATGAGTTCGTTAGCCAGGTTTAATGTTTCGCGTGGGTTGTCCGCAACTTTGAGGTCGCTAAGGTATGAGTAAAATTCTGATTATCAGTGGGCTAGAGGCTCGCCGGATAAGTCTTCAGACGGTACTCACCTTTATGGGCGAACATTGTGATTGTTCATTGCCTGAACAGAGTGTTGACTACCTAGCCAAAGATGGGCCTTACGCCTGCGTATTGTTGGACGCTGATTGTGGCGAGCTTAACGATACGTTATTACGGCAGTTTCCCGCTCAGCCATTTGTGATGGTCGGCAGCGACGGCCATGATCATCAAGGTAACCTGGTTGGTATATTGCCAGAGCCCGTAACTTATCCACAACTGACGCAAATGCTGCATCGTTGCCAGGAGTATTTGCAAAGACGCCCTGCGCCTGGCGGCTCCGTACAGAACAAAACCAAGTTGTTTCGTAGCCTCATTGGTAAGAGTGCCGGTGTTCAGTTAGTGCGTCATATGATTGAACAGGTCGCGCCAACTGACGCTAATGTGCTGGTGTTGGGAGAGTCCGGTACTGGTAAGGAAGTGGTGGCGCGTAACGTCCATTATTTGTCAAACCGTCGTGATGGACCATTTATCCCCGTCAACTGTGGTGCCATACCTGGCGAATTGCTGGAAAGTGAACTTTTTGGCCATGAAAAAGGTGCGTTCACCGGCGCGGTAAGTGCCAGAAAAGGTCGGTTTGAGCTGGCCGAAGGCGGTACATTGTTTTTGGATGAGATCGGCGATATGCCACTGCAAATGCAGGTTAAGCTATTGCGGGTTCTTCAAGAACGCAGTTATGAACGAGTTGGTGGTACCAAGCCCATTCAATGCGATGTTCGAGTGATTGCAGCCACACACCGTGATTTGGAAGGTATGATCACTGAAGGTAAGTTCCGCGAGGATTTGTATTACCGATTGAATGTGTTTCCTATCGACAGCCCGCCGCTCAGGGAACGCAAAGAAGACATCCCCTTACTGCTACAGGAATTAGTTTCCCGGGCGTTAAGTGAGTCTGGACGCTCCATTCGCTTTACCGAAGGGGCTTTAAAATCACTGATGGAACACCACTGGGCAGGGAATGTCCGTGAGTTGTCGAATTTAGTAGAACGATTGCTGATCCTGTTTCCCGATAAAGTTGTGGATGTCGGAGATCTACCGCATAAGTATCAGCATCTTCAAGCCGACGGTTATGAGCCTGATTATCCCGAAGAATTGTTGGAACGTGAGGCTATTAACGAATTGTTCGGCGGTTACGTCGAAGAGGACGATGAAGAGGCTGACAATAATGAGTTTGCCAGTACGTCTGCACCGGATTGCGAGCTCAATGGACAATCTCAGGCATTACCTGAGCAAGGGTTAAACCTGAAAGAATATCTGGCCGAGTTGGAGGTTAGCCTGATTACTCAAGCCTTGGAGCAGCAAGAATGGGTTGTCGCTCGGGCCGCCGAAGTGCTTGGCATGCGTCGTACGACTTTAGTGGAAAAAATGCGCAAGTACGGGATGAACAAAGGCGACGAGTGAAGGTTTCACCTTCAATAATGAGGTTCTGAGTTTTCATCTGCAGCGAGCCGCTATCAAGCTTGGCGCTTGCTTTTGCACAGGCTAAGCTGTTGGCTTTGTTAATATTAAGCGAGGCAACAACATGGCACGAATCCTGGCCTTCTCCGGCAGTAGTCGCAAAGATTCCTATAATCAAAAACTTGTTGGTATTGCTGCAAAGGCTGCAGAACAAGCGGGGGCGCAAGTTACCCTGATTAATCTCGGCGATTTCCCTATGCCTATTTACAATCAGGATTTGCAGAATGAGCAGGGGTTTCCAACATCGGCGTTGGCGTTTAAACAGCTATTACTAGAGCATGACGGGCTGCTAATAGCCTCTCCCGAATACAACAGTGCATTCAGTCCCCTTCTTAAAAATGCCATTGATTGGGCATCTCGTGCCAGCGAGCCTAATGAAGCTCCATTAAGTGCTTATCGCGGTAAAACCGCCGCGATTATGTCTTGTGCGCCTGGGGCCCTTGGTGGCCTGCGCGGGCTGGGCTTTTTGCGTATGTTGCTACAAAACATTGGCGTAATGGTTGTGCCTAATCAGCGTGCTATAGGGCTGGCGGGCTCTGCCTTTGATGAGCATGGTCAGTTGAAGGATGCTGAGCAGCACAAGGCAATTACACGTCTGGCTGAAGAATTAGTACAGATAACGGATAAGCTTGTCAGTCCTTAACTGGTGAGCATTGGGAGAATGAAATGCAAGAGCAGTCGTTGATTCATGCGTTGTTGCTGGATGGGCAGGGGGGCGCTAGCGAACTTGACTGGCAAGCCGTTAAACAGTGGCAACCTGAAGATGGCATTCTCTGGGTGCATCTGGATTACAGTCTGCCCGAGACTATTCAGTATCTGGAACAAGATTCCGGGGTAAATCCCATTGTGTGTGATGCTTTGCTCACGGGGGAAACCCGACCAAGAACTATCCGGGTTGAAAATGGATTACTGCTCGCTTTGCGTGGGGTGAATTTGAATCCTGGCGCCGACCCTGATGATATGGTTTCGGTGCGGCTATGGGTGGAGCAGGGACGAATTATTAGTACCAGAAAGCGTCGCTTATTGTCAGTTACCGATGTGGCTAACGCGCTAAAGGCTGGAGAAGGGCCTGCCAGTGCTGATGAAGTACTGGCGAGTATTCTGTCGAGACTGGTAGTTCGAATGTCAGACACGGTTGATTATTTTGAAGAGCAGGTCGCTGATTTTGAAGAGCAGGCGCTGGAGCAACAAAATGCCCAAATGCGCGCAGACCTTGGTCGTGTGCGTCGGCAGATCATTTCCCTGCGCCGCTACCTGGCCCCGCAAAGAGAGGCCATTTCACAACTGTTGTTAGATAGGTTTGAGTGGATTGGCCGTGATGTTCGCCTGAGCTTTCAGGAGACCTTGGATAGCTTAATGCGTCATGTGGAAGATTTGGATGCAGTGCGCGAAAGGGCGGCGGTTACCCAAGAAGAGATTGGTAATCAACTGGCAGAGCAGATGAACAGCAGAATGTATGTGCTGTCTATTGTTGCCGCATTTTTCCTGCCCTTGGGTTTTCTTACCGGTTTGCTTGGCATTAATGTGGGGGGAATACCAGGTGCCGAGAATCCGTTGGGCTTTGGCGTATTTATTGGCCTGTTGATTCTGGTCTGTGCTCTGCAGGTTGTTTGGTTTAAGCGTAAAGGCTGGTTGTAGACGCAAAATTTTAACAATTTATCTACAGGACTATTGAGTTTTTAGCCCTTTGCTCCATATTAAGGTTATGAGCATTTTTCGGTACCGCCACGTGCGTCAAGCTGTTTACCGGCCTCCTTATTTCAGTCTCCTTGCGACCGCATTCTGCTTGCTGGCATGTTGGTTAGGCAGTGCAGCAAGCATTGCGCAGCCTATATCCGATTCTTCTCTTGTTACGGCTAATCAGTACACTGATAGTCAGTATTTGCAAACCGAACTGGACAAAGACGAGCCCAGCCTGGTTGGGGCTTTGTCTGCAGGTAAGGTGATCAATCAGGCCTATCTGTTTGTTCCTTCCAGAGTTTCTGACTTTTACGTCGATACTGTTGGGTTACCACAACCCAGAGCGCCTCCTCAGGCAAGCTGACCCCTAAAAACCGTCCCGCATCGCCTATACTTATAACCTCGGTTTCTTTGCGAGCGGGCTAGCTATGTTCAGTTTGTTGGAGAATCCAAATGACAAATAAAATGTTGAAAACATTGGCGTTAGGCCAAGTAACCCAGTTTTGTACCACCGAAAGTGTTGAACCCTTAAGCCTGGATAGTGCCGCAACTAAAGTGGTGACCGATTTTACCCGCCGCAGTCCGCAGTTAATCGACAAAGACGTTTCTGTGGATCAGGCTTTGTTTATGATGAAAAAAGGCCATGTGAAGTCGAAGTTGGTCGTGGATGCTGAGCAGCAGTTTTTGGGTATTGTCAGCTTTGCGGATCTTAACAGCCGTAAAATCTTGATGATTGCCAATCAACGCCAGCAGGACAGAAATGAACTGACAGTGGAAGATGTGATGGTACCGCGTAGTGAGTTGCATGGTATTCGCTACGAACAACTCAAAAATGCCACCATTGCTGACCTGATAGATACGCTACGCAGCTTGGGGGAGCAGCATATATTGTTGACTGATGAACAGAGCCGCTTGAGAGGGCTAATTTCTTCCAGTGATATTGCCCGTGCACTGCATATTCCGCTGGATATCAGCCTCAAGGCGAGTAGTTTCAGAGATATCTTTAACGTGTTGCATGAGCACAGTGAGCTAGTCTGATTTACGTCCTACACCGAGAGTCAGCAGGCGAACCCCGCGCCTGCTGAAATTCCTCTTAACCCAAGGCCCTCTGGGCCTGTCAATCCCTTGCGTAATCGGCTAAAATCCGGCTCCTTTGTAAGCAAGATTTATTAGCTGATTTATGTTTGAAATCAATCCGGTAAAAAACGCCTTGGCGGATGTCCGGGAGCGCACTAACGCGCTCAGGGGGTATCTTTGACTTCGATAGCAAGCAAGAACGCTTAGAAGAAGTCAATCGTGAGCTCGAAAGTCCAGATGTCTGGAATGAACCCGAGCGGGCACAAGCCTTAGGCAAAGAAAAGGTTGCTCTGGAAAAAGTCGTCGAGACCATTCTGGCTTTGGATAACGGGGCCGAAGATGTGGATGGTCTGCTGGAACTGGCGGTAGAAGCCGAAGACCAGGAAACCTTTGACGAAGCTCAGGCTGAGCTTGAGCAACTGATCGCAAAGTTAGAAGATCTTGAATTCCGCCGCATGTTCTCTGGCCCTAATGATGCCAACGACTGTTATCTGGATATTCAGTCAGGTTCCGGCGGTACAGAAGCGCAGGATTGGGCCAACATCATGCTGCGTATGTACCTGCGTTGGGGTGAAGAGCATGGCTTCAAGACCGAACTTATTGAAGTGTCTGAAGGTGAAGTGGCTGGTATAAAAAGTGCCACTATTCGTTTTCAGGGGGAGTACGCTTTTGGTTGGCTACGCACAGAAACTGGCGTACACCGTTTAGTGCGAAAGTCGCCCTTTGACTCTGGCAACCGCCGCCACACGTCTTTCGCCTCCGCCTTCGTGTATCCGGAAATTGATGACGATATTGAAATTGAATTGAATCCGGCCGACTTGCGCATTGATACTTATCGCGCCTCAGGTGCCGGTGGGCAGCACGTTAACCGAACCGACTCTGCGGTACGTATTACCCACATTCCCAGCGGTATCGTGGTGCAGTGTCAAAATGACCGTTCTCAGCATAAGAATAAAGATCAGGCCTTTAAGCAGTTAAAAGCCAAACTGTATGAAATGGAACTGATGAAGCAGAACGAGCAGAAACAAGCCATGGAAGACGGTAAGTCAGATATCGGCTGGGGGAGTCAAATTCGTTCCTATGTGTTGGATGACTCTCGCATTAAAGACCTTCGTACCGGTGTGGAAACGCGCAATACCCAGGCTGTACTGGACGGTGGTTTAGACAAATTTATCCAGGCCAGCCTTAAATCTGGTCTGTAAACGCAATCAGTAATCAGGAACAACGCAGATGACAGACATTCAACAAGACGAGAACAAATTGATTGCGGAACGCCGGAGCAAGCTGGCAGAGATTCGCAGCAATTGTCCGGCTAACGGCCATCCTAATGAATTCCGCCGTGAACATTATAGCCAGGATCTTGAGGATGCCTTTGGCGACAAGGACAAAGAAGAACTGGAGAGCCTGAATCATCAGGTTAGTGTTGCTGGTCGTATATTGGCTAAACGTGGCCCCTTCCTGCTCCTGCAGGATATGAAAGGCCGTATCCAGGCTTATGCCAGCAAAGAAACCCAGCAGGATATCAAACAGCGCTACGGTACGCTGGATATCGGTGACATCATCGGGGTAAAAGGCGCGCTGCATAAATCCGGCAAAGGTGACTTGTATGTGGATATGGCCGATTATCAGTTGCTGACCAAATCACTGCGTCCGTTGCCTGAGAAATTTCATGGTTTGGCCGATCAGGAAACCAAGTACCGCCAGCGTTATGTTGACCTGATCATGAGTCAGCAAACCCGTGATACTTTCAAAGTACGTAGCAAGATTATCAACGGCATCCGTAAATTCCTGACCGAAAGGGACTTTATGGAAGTGGAAACACCCATGCTGCAGGTTATTCCAGGTGGTGCATCGGCTAAACCTTTTGTAACTCACCACAATGCGTTGGATATCGAAATGTATCTGCGTATCGCTCCGGAGCTTTATCTGAAGCGCTTGGTGGTGGGCGGTTTTGAGCGTGTGTTCGAGATAAACCGTAATTTCCGTAACGAAGGTTTGTCGACCCGTCACAATCCGGAATTCACCATGATCGAGTTCTACCAGGCTTATGCGGATTACCATGACCTGATGGATCTGACCGAAGATATGCTGCGCACCCTGGCGCAGGACGTGCTGGGCACCACCGAAGTGATCAATACGGTGCGTGATACCGATGGTAATGTGCTGCAGGAGAAACGTTATGATTTCGCCCAGCCCTTTACCCGTCTGAGCATGGGTGATGCCATTCTTAAATATTGGCCCGAAGCCGATGAAGCGGCAATTCGCGATCCGGAAAACAACCTGGAAGCAATGAAGGCCATGGCGAAAAAGCTGCATATTAAAGAGCCGGAAGTAGATGGTATCTGGGGGGCCGGTAAATACCTGTGCGAGATTTTTGAAGCCACCGCAGAAGAGCAGTTGGATCAACCGACCTTTATTACCGAGTATCCTTGGGAAGTGTCGCCGCTGGCGCGTCGTAATGACAATAATCCATTCATTACCGACCGCTTTGAGTTCTTTGTTGGCGGCCGTGAACTGGCCAACGGTTTCTCTGAGCTGAATGATGCCGAAGATCAGGCAGCGCGTTTCCGCAAGCAGGTGGAAGAGAAAGAAGCCGGTGACGATGAAGCCATGCACTATGATGATGACTATATCCGTGCATTGGAATATGGTTTACCACCAACGGCAGGCGAGGGAATCGGTATTGACCGTTTGGTGATGCTGTTTACCGACAGCCCCAGTATTAAAGACGTAATACTGTTCCCGCATATGCGTCCGCAAGCCGCAGAATAAAACAAAAAAGCCGGGCATCGCCCGGCTTTTCTTTTGCCCTAATCTTAGGGCGTTAAATTTGTGTATTAATGGTCGTGGCCGCAGCCGCCTTCACCATGCACGTGGCCATGGGCCAGTTCCTGTTCTGAGGCGTCACGTACAGCAAGGACTTCCACATCGAATTTCAGGGTAACGCCGGACAATGGGTGGTTGCCATCTACAACAACTTCATCATCAGTAATATCAATAATCATCACGGACTGCTCACCATCATCTGTGGTGGCGCGAAACTGCATACCAACTTCCACATCCATGCCATCGAACATATTCTTGGGGACCAACTGGATCAGTTCATCGTGGCGCTCACCGTACGCATCCGCCGGGGCGACTTCTGTGACAAACTTATCACCTGCTACTTTACCTACCAGGGCATCTTCCAGGCCTTTTATCAAAAAATGCTGTCCGTGCAGAAAACTCATGGGCTTACCATCGCGAGAGGAGTCGATTTGAACATCCTCTTTAGTGCTGACGGTGTAGTGCATGGTCACGACTTTATTTGGAGCAATTTGCATGGATAGATAGCCTTAATTTTCAAGTGAATAGGGTAGGGGCTGAACCTCGAAGATGGCGTCCGGGTGTGCTTTACTGCGCAGCAGAGCACCTTGCTGTGTGTCATTGGGCAACACGGCCATCAACCAGGTTTCCTCGCTTAAGGTGGCACAGCTTAACACAGTCCCTCCTCGACGCCAGTTTTCCTCTAACTGGACTTCCAATGTCTCTCCGGCCTCCAATTGGATGCTATGAGAGCATCTCAGAATATAGGCCGCTCGCTTATTTTTTCCTAAATAACGAGTACGCGCCACGGTTTCCTGGCCTATGTAGCAGCCTTTGGTAAAACTGATAGCGTCCAGTGCCTGCATATTCAGCATTTGTGGCACATATTCATTGCTGGTGGCACTGGCAAGGCTGGGTAAGCCAGCCTGAATATCCAAGGCTTGCCATAATGTGGATGAATGATGATGTCCTTGCATAGCGTCTGTTAAATGTGTTGCATTCGATTCATTTGCGCCTACCAAATAACGAACTGATGGGAAATCATAGCGTATAACCAGCAAACCCTCGGTTTGTGTATAATCCAGATGTGCCTGCGGCAATTGGTTTGATATGGCTTGCAGTGATGACTCAAATACGTCGCCTGCACCACCAAACCAGCGTAGTTCATTTGCTTGCCAATTTACTTTAGAAAAGACTGCGTACTTCTTTAACTCTGGTAGCGACTTTTCAATTGCCTCGCTATCTCCCAGTAAAATTAACGAATCGGGTAATGCAATAGTTTGATAAATCGCCCAGGCCTTGCCTTTGGCATCACAATGGCAGGCACGCATTACTTTGCCTGGTGTTTGCTTACCCAGATCGTTGGTAAGCTGACCTTGTAAGTACTTAAGCCGTTCCTCCCCGCTTACTTGAATTTCGCTAAGCTGAGGTAACTCCACCAGGTAGGTGTCGGGAAACACACCCGCATTAGGTAAAGAGAGGGGCATCGCTGACATAGTGATCCTGCCTTGTTTGTCTGGTCTCTGATCATGGGGATTAAGCTAAACTGAAACAAGATCAAGTCAGTGAATTGGGTTAATATAGCGGCCTACTCAAGTTGTCTTAGAGAGGGCAGGATGTTTACCATGCAAAGAGTTAACCGTATCCGCTGGGCGTGCCGGCGCGGTATGTTGGAGTTGGATGTGTTGTTCCAACCTTTCTTCGATGAGGCCTTTAGTGATTTGACGGATGACGACAAGGAAACCTTTGAGCGTCTGCTGACTTGTGATGATCCTGACTTGTTTGCCTGGGTAATGGGCCATCAGCAATGTGAAGATCCTATGCTGGCGGCCATGGTGGAGACCATTGTGAGCCGTGTCAAAGTATAGAATAGAGATTAGCCGTTCAAATTTACGCATTGTTTTATTGTTGGTGCTTTATTGTCTGCTGATTGCATCTGTATGGTTGTGGCAGCCTAATGTGCTGCCTTGGCAGACGGTGTGGCAGATATTGGTTAGTCTGGTACTGCTTGGGTTATTCTACCGACAGGTACAAATGCGTCCCGAGTGGGGCGTGGCTAATGTTTCGGAGCAGGGGGAGTGGCAGTGGTTAAACAACCACAGTGTGCCTATGCAAATCACCTCCGACAGCCGTGCAACGTCTTGGTTACTTTTTATTTGTCTGCAGGATGTATTGGATAGTAAGCAGCACCGATACCTATGTATATTTCGCGATGCTGTGTCTGAGGCTGATTATCGACGTTTGTGTCGTATACTCAGTCAGGGTATCTCATAGCGTACGGAGAGTCGTTGATGAATATCATAGAGTTCACCCCAGAATCTTTACCTAAAGTGCCGGCTATGTTGCTGCGTGCCGCGGTGAAGTCAGGCCAACAGGCCCCAGCACCACAGCTGCCGCAATTGGTATTGCGCTGTGATGGCTTAACCGCTGACTCCGAAAAGCTGGACGAATACCATGACCTGTTAGCCTGGCATCGAGACGATGTTCATCCTGCCTGGTTACATTGTCTTGCATTACCGCTGCATCTTGGGTTGTTGCTGGATAAAGGGTTTCCTTTCAAGGTAATGGGATTGGTGCATATGGAGAACCATATTCGCCAGTTTAGACCGGTTAGCCGTCATGAAAAACTCTCTATTAGTTGCAGGTTCGATAAACTCAGGCGTCACCGTTTGGGGTGGCAATTCTCTTTATTAACGGATGTGCAGGTTGGCACTGAATTAGTTTGGCAAGGACGAAGTGTCAGTCTGGTTCGCCAGGGGGATTTACCTAGGCGTAATTTGCCCTCCACCTCCGCAAACTTGCCCGATGGCGAACATTGGCATTTAGATGCCAACCTTGGTAGGCAATATGCCAAGGTGTCTGGGGACTATAACCCTATCCATTTATATCCCTGGTCGGCAAGGTTCTTTGGTTTTAAATCCCAGATTATTCATGGCATGTGGAGCAAGGCTCGCTGCATCACCGCGTTGGCACCAGTGTTGGGCGGCGCATTTGAATTGGGCGTGAGTTTTCGTAAGCCGGTATTTTTGCCCTGCGACGTGAGCTTTCATCAGCAGAACGATGTGGATGCAGGCACTTTTACTTTGGGCTCAATGGATGGCAAAGATTTACACTTAAGCGGTAAATATCAAAGCCACCCATTGGCTCCACTGAACTAGAGAGCTGGCCTCAGCGCTATCTTTTTTGATAGCGTTGAGGAAACAAAACCGAAGGCTGTGGGGTGTCCTGTAAATCTGGATAATCCAGGTTGTAATGTAACCCTCTGCTTTCTTTCCTTTGCATGGCACATCTGACAATCAACTCGGATACGGTAAGCAAGTTTCGCAGCTCCAAAAGGTTGTTACTAACCCGGAAATTACTGTAATACTCATCAACTTCCTGTTTTAGTAATTCAATGCGCCTTAAAGCTCGTTCTAGTCGTTTGTTAGTGCGTACTATGCCCACGTAGTCCCACATAAAAAGTCGTAGCTCATGCCAGTTATGCTGAATAACCACTTCTTCGTCTGAGTTACTCACCTTGCTTTCATCCCAAGGTAAAACATCTTCCTTTTCGTCGGCCTGATCCAGTCTTTGCATAATATGGGTGGCAGCCGCTCTGGCAAACACAACACATTCAAGCAGGGAGTTACTGGCCATACGGTTAGCACCATGCAGACCTGTGTAAGCCACTTCGCCGATGGCATACAAATTATCTAAATCAGTGCGGGCATCGAAATCTGTCATTACCCCTCCACAGCTGTAATGGGCAGCAGGTACGATGGGGATAGGCTCGCGAGTAATATCTATTCCCAGTGAGCGGCACTTGCGATAGATCGTGGGGAAATGCTTAATGATAAAGTCTGCAGGCTTATGTCTGATATCCAGATACATACAGTCTGCACCCAGGCGTTTCATTTCGTAATCTATGGCTCTTGCTACTACATCTCTGGGGGCAAGCTCAGCGAGTTCATGAAACTTATGCATAAAGCGTGTTCCATCGGCATGCGTCAGATAAGCGCCTTCGCCGCGCAGGGCTTCGGTGATCAGGAAGTTTCTTGCCTGGGGATGGTACAAGCAAGTGGGGTGGAACTGGTTAAATTCCATATTCGCCACCCGGCATCCCGCCCGCCAGGCCATGGCAATGCCATCACCACTAGACACATCAGGATTAGATGTATATTGATAAACCTTGCTGGCGCCGCCAGTGGCAAGTGCTACAAAGCGGCTTCTTACCACTTCTACGCGCTCTAGATTTCGATTCCAGGTGTAGGCTCCCAGCACTTTATTGGGAGCTAGGCGACTTCGAATCAGGTCCACCGCGTTGTAGCGCTCAAACACTTCAATGTTGGGATGGTTACGCACAGCATCAATCAGCGTGGTTTGCACCGCTTTACCTGTTGCATCTGCCGCGTGCAAAATTCGCCGATGGCTATGACCACCCTCACGAGTTAAATGGAAGCGTGCCTCTCCTTGAGCGTCGGTTTCCTGATCAAAGGGCACGCCAAAGTTAATCAACCACTCCATGGCTTGCTTGGCATTACCTGCCGTAAACTCTACCGCAGCACGATCACATAGGCCGGCACCGGCTATCATGGTATCTTCCACGTGTGAGTCGATAGAGTCGGTTTCATCGAAAACAGCTGCTATGCCACCTTGGGCATACATGGTCGAACCCTCACCGATACTGCTTTTACTGAGTACAATGATGCGACATTTCTGGGCCATTTTAAGTGCCAGGCTGAGCCCTGCTGCGCCGCTGCCGATGATTAAAAGATCACATTGATGTTCAACCGCTTGATGCATGGAGTAAACTGTTCAGGTTCTATTTCGTTTGGGCATGATACTATCTTATTGGTTTGGTATGAATTCCTGTATGGAGCAGACTGTTTTCCGGTGCTTAGGATGGGCTTGAAAAGTGTGATTTAGCGCATATTTTGAAAAAACTTGTCATAAGCTTGAAATAATTTCGAACTTTTTTTCAGACTGACAGTCTATTTAGGTGCTTGCGAGAGCCAAGGCATCAGAAAAGCGGTTCAATAGGGGATGTGGCTCGGATGAGCGAGCAATTTACAGATCAACAATTGGTTGAGAAAGTACAACAGGGCGACAAAAACGCGTTTAATTTCTTGGTCATCAAGTACCAACATAAAGTGGCCCATTTGGTGTCCCGATACGTCAAGAACACCGGAGATATAGCCGATGTGACGCAGGAAGCCTTTATTAAGGCCTATAGAGCGTTACCTAGCTTTCGCGGTGAAAGTGCTTTTTACACTTGGTTGTATCGGATCGCGGTAAACAGCGCGAAGAATTATTTGGTGGCTCAAGGTAGGAAGCCACCGGCTAACGATGTGGATGCAGAGGAAGCCGATTTTTACGACGGCAGTGATGCGCTTAAAGAGAATGCGTCTCCAGAGCGCAAGCTGATGTCGGAGCAAATGGAAAAATTGTTGTTTGACACTGTTGATAAGCTGCCTGAAGATTTGCGTATGGCTATCACCTTGCGTGAATTAGAAGGGCTAAGCTATGAAGAGATTGCAACCGTAATGGATTGCCCCGTTGGCACTGTGCGGTCGCGAATTTTCAGAGCCCGGGAAGCTATCGATAAAGTGATTCAACCCCTGTTACAGAAATAGCTGACACTGAAGTTGAGTGCCACGTTAATCAGGAACTTTGTTTGATGAAGCAGCAAAAACTAGAAAACCTTTCAGCCATGGTAGACGGTGAGCAGTCTCTTGAAGAACTGCAGCTTGATGCCCATGCAGAGGGGGAACTGGTCGAAAAATGGCGTAGCTATCACTTGATTCGTGATGGTTTGCGAAAAGAACTGCCTCCCGAGTTGAACTTTGATATCAGTAGTAAAGTATCCGCAGCGTTGGAAAACGAGCCCACTATATTGTCACCACGCAAGCGTTTGCATGACCTGCCTGTCATCGGCCATGTTATCCCTCTGGTTCGCCAGGGCGGGCAGTTTGCCTTAGCTGCGTCTGTAGCCGTTGCCATGATTTTAGGTGTGCAGCAGTTTAATCAGCCTAAGCCTGAACAGCCGTTTAGCTCTGCACCTGCATTAGCTATTCCGGGCATGCAACAAGGTGGACTGTCCCCTGTTAGTTTGGAACAGACCCGCCCTTTGCCCCAAACTGATGCGCTGGAGCAGAAACGTCGCATCAATGCTTACCTGACTGACCATGAGAGACAAATGCGTTTGAAGGCTATTCAGCAAGGTAAAGAACACCAGCAGACATCCCAACCAGAGTCGCAGCAGAAGTAATATGCGGCGATGGTTGTGGTGCGTAGTTTTTAGTTGTTTTTCGGTCGTAGCCCAACCTGACGATAGCGCTCAAGCCTGGATGGATAAAATGGCTGCGGCGCTTAAACAGCTCAATTATCAAATTTCCTTTGTATTGGTTCAACCTAATGGCGGTTTCGAGCCTTATCTATGGCGTCATGCTATAGAGGATGGCGTTGAAGTTGAGCATTTGAGTTTGCAAAATGGCCCCGGTCGGGAGATTGTGCGAATCGGTGACCTGGTCAGCTATTTTGAACCTAACGTTCCTGCTTATTCTATTCGTTCCACGTCAATAAACGGTCCCTTGCCGGTCACCTTGTTTCGTCAGCCCGAACTTCTAAATAACAGTTATGACTTCGTGGTGGTGGGACGTAGTCGAGTAGCAGGGCGCTCTGCCCAGCAAATTCGTATTGTCAGTAAAGACCGCAGTCGTTATGGCTACAATCTTTGGTTAGATCAAGATACCGGGCTGTTGCTCAAATTAGATATGATGAATCTTCAGGGCGAACCGCTAGAGCAGGTGCAGGTGACGTCTTTGCATGTTACCCCTGAACCGGACGAGTATTTCTCACGTATCGAAGCTGAGAAGATGCCTGATGTTGTGTTGTTGAATGAGGCCGAACCTGTACCTGGTCGTTGGAAGGTTAATTGGCTACCTGCCGGCATGGTCGAAGTTCGCAGGGATATGCACAGACTGCCATTGACCGGAAAGATGGTGGATTACATTATGCTCAGCGATGGTTTGATTGACGTGTCGTTGTATTTGCAGGCGGTTGAACCTGGGGCATCTGAGAATGGCTGGTTGAAGTACGGGGCCAATACCTTGTTGTCTTTACAGAAAGGGCCACTTGAAATCACTGTAGTCGGTAAACTGCCACCTCAAACGGCGAATGCCATTGCTAACTCAGTTCAGTATATTGAGGCACCGCAGTGATTGAAGAGCTTGGCGTGATTAAGGCGGTTGATCAGGATCATATCTGGGTTGAAACCCAAATAAAAACCACCTGTGGGGGCTGCAGTGTCAATCAGGATTGCGGAACTGGTGTGGTAGCCAGAGGGCTATCTTCGAAGAGCCAGTTATTGATTTTCCGCTGCGACAAACCTGCGAGAATTGGTCAGCAGGTAAAGCTGGGAATACCTGAGGAAGACTTGCTTGGTGCCTCAGCCTTGATGTATTTACTACCCTTAGTGATTTTGCTCGTTAGTGTTGCTTTGGGCAGTGCATTGCTCCCTCAGGTAGGCCTTGAGCATGAACTCTGGAGCGCATTGTTCGCAGGTATGTTTACCGGGGTAGGCTTTTGGCAAATTCGCCGCTATTTGCAAAGTGCCAAACGTTCCCAGTATCAACCTCGTTTACTGGAATTGCTTCCCTACCGTGGCCAATCTCTGGATGTGGTTCAGGTAAGCGGCCAGTAGCCAGGTTCCCCTACTTTAAGTCTCGTCTTTTCACTAGTTCAACCCCATACCACAACAAGATCGCAAAGCGCGCAATAAAACGGTAAAATCGCCGCCTTATTGCAATAGTTCAGTTTTTTGGCCTTAAGTAGGAATGTCAGACATTACCATGCAGCTCAAGCATATCCGCAATTTCAGTATCATTGCCCACATAGACCACGGTAAATCCACCTTGTCCGATCGCCTGATTCAGCATTGCGGCGGCCTGACCGACCGGGAAATGGCTGCTCAGGTTCTCGACTCGATGGATCTCGAGCGTGAGCGTGGGATCACCATTAAAGCGCAGAGCGTTACCCTTAACTATAAGGCCAAAGACGGCGAAACTTATCAGCTGAACTTTATCGACACCCCTGGGCACGTCGACTTTTCCTATGAAGTGTCTCGTTCACTGGCCGCCTGTGAAGGGGCATTGCTGGTGGTTGACGCCGGTCAGGGCGTAGAAGCTCAGACTCTGGCCAACTGTTACACCGCAATTGAGATGGATCTGGAAGTTGTTCCAATACTTAACAAGATTGACCTGCCTCAGGCCGAGCCGGATCGTGTCGCTGCTGAGATTGAAGATATTGTTGGAATTGATGCCATGAGTGCGGTGCGCTGCTCAGCTAAGACAGGTGTTGGTATTGAGGACGTACTGGAAGTTATCGTTAAGCAAGTACCGCCGCCGGTTGGTAACAGTGATGGTCCATTACAAGCATTGATTGTTGATTCCTGGTTTGACAACTATCAGGGCGTTGTCTCGTTAGTGCGCGTGATGCATGGCGAGCTGAAAGCCGGTGATAAGATTAAGATCATGTCTAATGGCCAGGTACACCAGGTCGATAAGATTGGGATCTTCACTCCTAAAGCCACGGACACCGGTGTATTACGTACCGGCGAAGTAGGTTTTCTGATTGCCGGTATTAAAGAAATCCATGGCGCGCCAGTGGGGGACACCATCACGCTGGCGAAGCAGCCGGCGGATAAAGCATTACCAGGCTTTAAGAAAGTGAAGCCGCAGGTTTACGCCGGTATGTTCCCGATCAGTTCTGACGATTACGAAGATTTTCGTGATGCGCTGTCCAAGTTAAGCCTGAATGATGCGTCTTTGTTCTTTGAACCAGAGAACTCCAGCGCACTGGGCTTTGGTTTCCGGATCGGTTTCCTTGGCATGTTGCACATGGAAATTGTACAGGAGCGTCTGGAGCGCGAATATGACCTGGATCTGATAACAACCGCCCCAACCGTAGTCTATGAAGTATTGACCACCAAAGGGCAGACCGTTCAGGTTGATAACCCGTCCAAGTTGCCTGCCGTCAACGATATTGCCGAGATTAGAGAGCCTATCGTTGAAGCGAATATATTAGTACCCAAAGATTATCTGGGTAACGTCATTACCTTGTGTATCGAGAAGCGCGGTATGCAAACCAATATGACCTACCACGGAAATCAAGTGGCGGTGACCTATGAGTTACCTATGGCCGAAGTGGTGATGGATTTCTTTGACCGACTCAAGTCAACCAGTCGCGGCTTTGCGTCTTTGGATTATAACTTTAAACGTTTCCAGACGGCTGACATGGTGCGATTGGATATTCTGGTTAACGGTGAGCGTGTCGATGCGTTGGCAGTGATTACCCACCGTGACAATTCTCAATACCGTGGACGGGAATTGGTAGAGAAGCTGCGTGAGCTGATCCCAAGGCAGATGTTTGACATTGCTATTCAGGCGGCTATTGGTAACCATGTTATTGCGCGTAGCACAGTTAAACAGTTGCGTAAAAACGTTATCGCCAAGTGTTACGGTGGTGACGTGAGTCGTAAGAAGAAACTGCTTCAGAAGCAGAAAGAAGGTAAGAAACGGATGAAGCAGGTTGGCAACGTGGAACTGCCGCAAGACGCCTTCTTGGCCGTACTGAAAGTAGGAAAGTAAATGGCAAATTATTTCTCCATTGGATTGGTGTTTATCACCCTGGCATCAGGTTTGATTTGGTTGGCTGACGCACTATTGTGGGCGCCAAAGCGCAAAGAGAAGGTGGCCTTGGCTAAGGCCAGTAACAGTGCCAACCTGGATGATGAAACCCTGCAAAAGATAGCACCGGAGCCGTATCTGGTGGATACCGCTAAGCAGATCTTCCCGGTCATTGCGTTCGTGTTGGTGTTACGTTCATTTTTATACGAGCCTTTTCAGATTCCTTCCGGGTCGATGATGCCAACCTTATTGGTCGGTGACTTTATTCTGGTGGAGAAATTTACCTATGGTTTGAAAGACCCGGTAGCACGCAATAAGTTTATTGAAGTCGGCGAGCCACAGCGCGGTGACATTGTGGTATTCAAATATCCCGAAGACCCAAATATCGACTTTATTAAGCGGGTAGTCGGACTGCCCGGTGATACTGTGGTGTACAAAAATAAGCAGGTGTTTATTAAGCCCGCTTGTGATGTAACGACCACGCCAGAGTGTCCTCAATTAAAGCCGGTGGAACTGACCTTTGAACAACGCGGTGAGTTCTTCCAGGATCTGGTGCCGCTGGAACGCTTTACGGAGAAACTGGGTGAGGTAAGTCACGAGATTCTGCGTAACCCCGCCGTGCCACCTCATCCTCAGATGTATTACCAGCAACCCGGTACTGCTGCTGATGAGTTTCTGGTTCCCGAAGGCCAGTATTTGGTGTTAGGTGACAACAGGGATAACAGTCGTGACAGCCGTTATTGGGGATTCGTACCGGATGAGAACCTGGTCGGTAAGGCTGTGGCTATCTGGATAAGCTTTGAGTTTGATCGTGAGCCAAGCAGTTGGGTGCCTGGTTGGGTGCCAACCGGTGTGCGTTTCTCTCGTATTGGCGGTATTCACTAGATGCTTGATCCTTATAAGAGCCTGAGTAGGAAACTGGGTTATCAATTTAAGGACGTGAATGCGCTTGAACTGGCACTGACACACCGTAGCGCGGCTAAGCAACATAACGAGCGGCTGGAATATCTGGGTGATTCGGTGTTGGGTATGGTTATTGCCAGAGCCTTGTATCTGCGTTTCCCGGAGCAACCGGAAGGTAAGTTGACCCGTATGCGGGCAACACTGGTTAAAGGCGATACGCTGGCTGAACTGGCGCGAGAGTTTGAACTAGGTGAACTACTCAAACTGGGGCCCGGTGAATTAAAAAGCGGTGGTTATCGTCGTGATTCCATTCTGTCGGACGCCATGGAAGCCATTATCGGTGCGATATTCCTTGAGGCAGGCCTGGACACCGTTAACAGCCTGATTCTGGCCTGGTACGCCAGTCGTATTGAACAACTGGATCCTAATGTTCACCCTAAAGATCATAAGACCCGCCTGCAGGAATACCTGCAGGGCCGTAAACAACCACTGCCCGAGTACGAAGTTGTGGATGTAAAAGGCAAATCCCATGATCAGACCTTTGAGGTGGAATGCCGGATCGTTGAATTAGTTGAACCTGTTCGGGCCCGCGGTAACAGCCGTCGCCGCGCCGAACAACAAGCCGCCAAGCTGGTACTGGAGAAGCTGAACCATGCACTCTGAACATAACACCTATTGTGGCATGGTGGCCATTGTTGGACGCCCCAATGTGGGTAAGTCTACATTGCTCAACAAATTGCTGGGGCAGAAGGTCAGTATTACCTCACGTAAACCGCAAACCACCCGTCATCGTATTCTGGGCATAGATACCGAAGGGGACTATCAGGCTGTGTATGTGGATACACCGGGGCTACATCGCGAAGAAAAGCGTGCCATTAACCGTCTTATGAATCGTGCAGCCTCCAGTTCTTTGGCGGATGTCGGCCTGGTGTTGTTTGTCGTTGAAGGCACACGCTGGACTGAAGATGATCAGATGGTACTGACTAAAATCCAGGAATCCGGATTGGAATGTTGGCTACTGGTTAATAAAATTGACCAGATTAAAGATCGCGACGCTCTGCTACCCCACCTGCAATGGCTAGGTAATCAGCATAAGTTTGAGCATGTGATTCCTGTTTCAGCCAAGCAAGGCAGTAACTTGGACAGACTGCGTGAGTTGGTCCACCAAAGCCTGCCCGAGTCAGATTTTTATTTCCCGGAAGAATATGTCACAGACCGCTCATCGCGTTTTATGGCGGCTGAGATCATTCGCGAAAAACTCATGCGTTTCACTGGTGACGAGCTGCCTTACTCGGTCACCGTGGAAATTGAGCAATTTAAGCTGTCCGATAACGGCATTTATCAGATCAACGGTTTGATTTTAGTAGAGCGGGACAGCCAAAAAGCCATGGTGATAGGTAAAGGCGGGCAACGTTTGAAAACTATTGGCCAGGAAGCTCGTCAGGATATGGAGCGTTTGTTTGATAACAAAGTGTTTTTGGAACTGTGGGTGAAGGTCAAGTCTGGCTGGGCAGATGATGAAAGAGCACTGCGCAGTCTAGGCTATGGAGAGAATGACTAATTTATAGTCGCTAAATAAGGCCCGCGCCCGGTGGGCCTGTTCCTGGGGCGCGGTATAACCTGTGTCAGATGGGGGAAGCAGATGCTGGACAAATTAGCCGATATTCGCCGTGAATACAGCCGAGGCGGGTTGGACAGGAAAGACCTGAGTGAAGACCCCTTTGTACAGTTTGAGCACTGGTTGAAAGACATCATTGCGACGGGCCTGCCTGATCCGACCGCCATGACAGTGGCGACGGTTAATGCGGATGGACAGCCATCTCAGCGCATCGTGCTGCTAAAAGATGTCAGCCCCAAGGGCTTTGTATTCTACACCAACCTTGGTAGTCGCAAGGCCGCAGAGCTTAAGGCTAATCCCCGTATTTCGCTGCACTTCCCCTGGCATCTGATTGAGCGCCAGGTTAAGGTTTGTGGCGTGGTTGAACCCCTATCAACCCTGGAAGTCAGTAAGTATTTCTTGTCCCGTCCTCGTGAAAGTCAGTTGGCAGCCTGGGCATCAGAGCAAAGCCGACCTATTTCTACCCGTCAGCTATTAATGAGTAAATTTGCTGAAGTAAAAAACAAGTTTGCCAAGGGCGAAGTGCCACTACCCAGTTTCTGGGGCGGTTACCGGGTGATACCTCATGAGATTGAATTCTGGCAGGGCGGCGAACATCGTTTGCACGACAGGTTTGTTTATCGCCTGCAGTCTGATCAGCGCTGGGCTATTGAACGGTTGATGCCTTAAGCTTAAGGCTGATTTCACCGGCTCTTCAGGACAGGGTATGATCGACAGTCACTGCCACTTGGATTTCGCTGCATTTGACCAGGATCGTGAACAGCAGATCGCGCTCGCTACCCGCCAGGGCGTAACAGATTTTATTTTACCTGGTGTGCAGGCAAGTCAGTGGCCTGGTCTGATTCGCTTATGCCAGACATTACCTTCTTTGCATTTTGCCCTGGGGCTGCACCCTTACTTTCTGAGCGACTATGAGCCTCAGCATTTGGCGTTATTAGAGGCTCTGCTTAGTGAACAGCATGGACACGTGGTCGCAGTTGGAGAGATTGGCATCGATCTGGCAATTGAGGTGGATGGGCGCTTTCAGGAGTCACTGTTTTGTACACAGCTTGAACTCGCGCAGCAGCACCGTTTGCCGGTTATTGTTCACCACCGAAAATCCCATCACCGTATAATGCATTGCCTTAAGGCCTGCGGCTTTAAACAAGGCGGGGTGGTCCACGCTTTTTCAGGCAGTCTGCAACAGGCTGAGCGTTATCTGGATATGGGCTTCAAACTTGGCATTGGTGGCACTATCACTTACCCAAGAGCAGCAAAAACCCGTGAAACCGTGCGCCAATTACCGCTGGATGCCATAGTGCTGGAGACGGATAGCCCGGATATGCCGATGCTAGGGTATCAGGGACAACGTAACAGCCCAGCGAATCTGGCAAGGGTGCTGGATAGTCTGGCAGAATTGCTGAACCTTGATCGCAAGGCCATTGAAACGCACACCGACCGCAATACCCGGGCGCTATTTAAACTCGGGTCCAGTGCGGCTTGATTCAATATCTACCGAGAGTTTGCGATAGCGAACCTTGTAAAAGGCTCTGGTGACTAACACACCAATAGCAAAGGCCAACAGCAATAAGGCATAAGTTTGCTGGCGGCGATGATCCTGCACCTGTGTCTGGTATTGCATAATAGCCTGTCTGTCCATGATCAGGCGAATGTAACCAATCAGCTGATTACCTTCGAATACCTCTTTAACGTACACCATAGGTTGGTGCTGTACGTCGGTTTTAAACTGTGACACCAGATCAAGAGCTTCACCGGCTTCATACATCAGCTCACCTTTTTCATTATGCATGGTGGCATTCAGTACGTGATTGTCCTCTACCAGTTGCTGCAAGGTGCGCTGCACCGCGCTTATGTCTTCATCCTGCATCAAGGTGGCGGCCAGCTTGGCGCTGTGGGAAACCAAACTGTTACCCAACAGATCGGCTTGTGCTGCGAGTATATGCTGGTCCTGATCAACACTGGAAAGCCAGATGTTGATACCGATAATGGCAGCAATAACCGCAAGACCAAAGTTAGCCAGACGTTTATAGATGGAGTAAGTGCTAGGTAGCTCCCACTCTATATGAAAAAGATGCTTGGTGTTCATAGCCGCTACAATAGGGCATTGCCGTTTAAATGCAAGTCCGCTGGTTAATCCTGTGTCTGTGGGTTTATCACGCCAAGCTTTGCCAAATGGGCAATGTCCTGTTCAGATAATCCAAGGCGCTGCTGCAGCACGAATTCAGTGTGTTGTCCCAGAGCTGGCGGCGGACTGTTGTATTGCACCGGCGATTGGCTAAATTGAATCGGATTGCCGACAAAAGGTTGTGCTTGCCCATTCTTGCCTGTGAACTGGCGTTGCATCTGTCTATGCTGTACCTGTGGATTAGCAAAAGCCCCTGCCAATGTATTGATGGGGCCACAGGGAACAGACTGTGCTTCCAACTGTGTTAGCCACCAATCACTGGGTTGGGTAAGTAAAATTTGCGCTAGCAGGGGAACTAGCTGGTCACGGTATTTTACGCGTTGGGCATTGGTACTGAACTCAGGACGGTGCAGCAAGGATTCGCAGCCGGGTAGGGTGCAAAAGCGGGCAAACTGCTGGTCATTTCCAATCGCCAAAATGATATGCCCATCGGCGGTGGCAAAGCTTTGATAGGGGACAATATTCGGGTGGGCGTTACCTAGTCTGGTTGGTGACTCGCCGCTAACCAGATAATTCATGGCTTGATTGGCCAAACTGGCTATTTGCACGTCCAGCAAAGCCAGGTCAATGTGCTGACCAAGGCCGGTAGCATGACGATAAAGCAACGCCGCCTGGATAGCGTTACAGGCATACAAACCAGTAAGAATGTCAGCCAATGCCACCCCTACCTTCATAGGCGCGCCGTTTGGCTCACCGGTAATACTCATCAGGCCCCCCATGGCCTGGATCATAAAATCGTAGCCGGGTTGAGAGGCAAGCGGCCCGCTTTGGCCAAAACCGGTAATAGAGCAATAAATAAGGCGCGGATTAAGTGCCTGCAGGCTGGCATAATCAAGACCATACTTAGCCAGACCGCCCACCTTGAAGTTTTCCACTAGCACATCCGACTCGGCAGCCAGGCGGTGGATCAGCGCTTGTCCTTCTGCTTTGCTAAAATCAATGGCTACGGATTGCTTGTTGCGGTTCGCGGTATGAAAGTAAGCGGCATCACTGCTTTGCTCACTTTGAATGAACGGCGGTCCCCAGCCCCGGGTATCATCGCCTTTGAGCGGTGGTTCAATCTTCACAACGTCGGCACCAAAGTCTGCCAGCATCTGAGTTGCCCAGGGACCGGCCAGGACGCGACTGAGATCCAATACCTTGATGCCTGCCAATGCTGAGACCTGATTTTGCTGCATATACCCTCCGTCCTGCAGATTGAGGCATTATGCTACAACGTCAGCGGTGCTTTTAACTATTGAATTGTGCGAACAAGCCTGCAAGAATCCTGAGCTTTATTTCGCCAGTCCCGCCAAGGTAGCAGAGTGACCGAATTACAACTGACTCCCCAGCAGCTAACGTCCAGTGCGTTTCTTTCTAAGTTGTTTGCCATCCCAGAATTGCAGCTTTTTCATCTGGCACCGGCCAGTGTTTGTACAAACTTAACTGCAGACCAGCTAGGCGGTATGGCCTGTTCAATGGGGGATGTGGTGCAGCCCGAGGCCGCTGCGGACTGGCAGGTGGCGACCATGATCGTCAATGCCCAGGCGCTGACATTGGAAAAGCTGCTCGCCGTGCAGGATGGGCTTAAGCCCTGGCTGCAAATTGGCCGCTTTAGTCAGACTCATCAGATTGGCCAAGAAAGCCTGGCTGTCACCATGCAGGTGAAGGTGTGCCCACAAGGGCTACCCCCAGGCACGCTGCAGGCTCTGGCTGTTGCCCAGCAGTTAGAGCTGAATCTATTGCGTGCTCAGCCGCGTTTGGATGTGCCCGGATTATTGGTCATGGATATGGACAGCACCGTTATTCAAATGGAATGTATTGATGAAATTGCCCAGTTGGCGGGAGTGGGGCCTGCGGTGTCTGAAGTGACAGAACTGGCCATGCAAGGCAAGCTGGATTTTGCCCAGAGTCTGACGCAGCGGGTGGGTTGTTTAAAAGGTGCCGATGAACAGATTCTTCGCCAGGTCAGAGATTGCTTGCCGTTAATGCCGGGGTTGGAGCGTTTGGTACGTGAACTAAAGGCTCACGGTTGGAAGATTGCTATCGCCTCCGGTGGTTTTACCTATTTTGCCGATTATTTAAAAGAGCGGTTAGGTTTAGATGCCGCGGTATCTAATCAACTCGGCATCGAAGAAGGCAAGTTGACCGGCCTGGTAGAAGGGGACATTGTCGATGCCAAGGTTAAAGCGCAAACCCTAAAGGGACTGGCTGAACAATATGGCATTGCACCAGAGCAAACCGTTGCCATGGGTGATGGGGCCAATGACCTGGTGATGATGGCCGCCGCAGGCCTGGGGGTGGCGTACAAAGCCAAACCTGTGGTGCTGGAGAGGGCTGATGCGGCTATTCGCTTTGGTGGGCTCGACGAACTGCTGCATTTACTGAAGTAGACAATTATGAGCGGTGAGCTGATACATCAATCAAGATATCTGGATGGCGGCGACCATAAGCTGCATATTCGCCATATTCAGCATAGCGACCACCCGCAGGGTCCGGCTGTGTTAATGGTGCATGGCTCTATTGAGAACGGTCGGATTTTTTACAATGACAAAGGCCGAGGGCTTGGCAGCTACCTGGCCAGGCAGGGATTCAATGTTTATGTATTGGATCTGCGCGGACGCGGACAAAGCAGCCCTGCCATTGGGCGTGGAGATGAACATACCCAGTGGCATTATCTGAATGAAGACTTACCCCATGCCATGCAATGGGTGGGGAAACAACATCAGGGCAAATTTAGTACGGTAGCGCACTCCTGGGGCGGCGTATTAATGATGGCCTGCCTGCTGCGTCATCCCCATCTCATTAATCAGGTGGAGCGTCAGGTGTTCTTTGGCAGTAAGCGCAGTATCAGAGTACATAATCCCGAACGATGGTTTAAGGTTGATTTGGTATGGGGCCTGGTGTCGCCTTTGGTGGCAGGATTTCACGGCTATTTACCGGCGAAGAAGCTAGGTTTAGGTGCTGACAATGAAACTTTTGCTAATTGGCGGGATGTGACTAAATGGGTCAGGCAGCGTCGCTGGATTGATGCCACTGATGGCTTCGATTATCAGGCCGCGGCGAAGACGTTGCGCCTCCCCGCTACTTGGTTTATCACCGGGCAGAAAGATTATTCCCTTGGACATGTAAGAGATATGCGACGTTTTATGGCTGAACTTGGCATGGCGGATGCCCCTCAGGCCTTGCTTGGAAAGCAAAACGGCAATCTGCATGACTATGACCATATCAATATTCTTACCCATGCCGCCTGTCAGGATGATCATTTCCCTAAGGTCAGTCACTGGTTGAAAACCGGCAGTGACAGATTGGATAGCGACTGACGACTATTCGCCTGAATTGACAATTCGTGGCAAGGGAACCAATGGCTGCGTCGTTTGTCTATTGTTCCGACACAGGTACAATGCCTGTATAGATCAAAGCTGATAGATAACCGGAGCGAGTATGAAAAGAAGCACTGATACGCCGCATCAGCATGAGCGCGGCACTATTACCGACAACGCGCTAAAAGCGCTGGTCACCAGCAAACTCTTTACCACCAGGGTTGTAAAAGCCAAAAAGGGCAAAGGTTCCTACTCCAGAAAGGGGCGTAATTCAAAAGATTACGCCTTTTTTATTGGCTGTCTGTTAAAGAGCTATTGAGCATCTTCTCGTTTTTACCTTGTACCTGGTTGTCTGTATCTTCCACCTTACCCACATTAGCGTCGATATGATGCTGGTTAAAGCCATAGCGATACATGATCTCGGCCGTGACATCCAGCATGTCTGCCACGGCAGCCACATTCCATAACTGCTCTTCCAGCATCTTGGCTTTATGCACGGCGTAGCCACCCACGTAACTGAGCTCTGAATGTAACAGGCTAATATCCGGTCTGCCGGTTTTGGTGAGGAATAGTTTCAGAGCATAAAAACGCCCTTTGCCCATGGCCAAGCTGATAAATTCTCTGCGTTGAGCGTCATTGTTAAACTGCTCTACCAACTTAACCTGAATGGCTTGCTGAATACTGCCTAAGGTTGGATTAAAGGCGATAAAAAGTTCAAAAGCAGCGGGCACATTATGGGTGCGCATGTTTTTCAATGTTTGCTCAATAAAGCTGCGACTGTCTACTCTTGCCGCATACAAGGCATACAGATTCAGATTCTGCTCATCACCTCGATACGCCAGTAAAGGCTTGAGGCTGTGTTCAGAGGGGACATGCGCAATACTGTCGGGTAGCAGTTGAATACCGTCTTTGCGGATAAATACTGCAATGTTCAGAGGATTGGCGGCATAAATATTTCGTAGCGATTCTCCAATCCCAGCCATATCCTGCTGTTCATGCACAGGTTTAAGGCTACGCCTGTTATTCTTAATCAACTCCTGAAAAAACTCTTTAGCATGCATCTCACGGCTACTGTCGCCCAGCATCAGATGCACGATATTGCGGTCCGCACTGACATGCACCACCTTATAAGCTATTTCGGTAAGATGGTGCTTTTGCGTGAGTTTTTGCAGCTTTGGCAAACTGATTGCCAGTTGTGCGCCGACTTCCAAAGGAAACAGATTTTGCAGTTCCACACGCAGTCCACCGGCAGAAAAGTCCTCAGTAACGCCGGTAAGTTTCAGATCGTCATTGAGCAGATTGACCGGAGTACGCAGTAAAAAGCGTGTTTCCCGCCTAAGCTCCTGATACTTGAATCTGAACGGAGCGATGGACACCGGAGGGCGGTTTCGTGGGTGGCAAAACACCTGCAATTTGGTTAACAGCTCCTTTTGCAGTTTGCGTTTCTGATAAGCCTGCGTTGCCCATTCACTGCTGATATCGGTTACCAGGGCAATGTAACGAAGACTTTTCAGTTTGGATTGCAGACGTGGTGAAGGTGGCTGGTTTTGCCGCCGTACCATTTCACTCACCGTGTCGGGCAGAGACAGCGGAATATGGCATTGCTCAGGATGCATATCGGTAAGCTGTAATTTAAATACCCGCCAGCTCAGTTTTCGAGAGCCATAGGCCAGAAAAGCACTTTTGAGTTGAGGCTGGGCATCCAGTTCATGGCTGCTGGCCGAATAAAAATAACAGCGACCTTGAGTGACGTGAGAGAACACAAAAACTGTCATCTCGCGCTGCCCAGGGGCTAGCTCTCGCAGCTTTTGCAGGCGTTGGTGGCCAAACAGATAGCCTAAGCGTAAGTTGTTGTCTTCATCCAGCCAATACTGATAAATATCCCGGTTGCAGTCATTAAACAGCAGGTATTGTGGCTGCAGGTCGTCCTCGTGTTGACTGATGTATACCGGCAAAGAGGTAAAGTGGGGGATGTAATATTGTTCGTAACCCTTGGCGACAATAGCATCAATGGTGTTATCCATATTCACTTTGTAGCGACGCTTATTACCTTGAATGAATTTTTCCAGAAACTCATCGAAGGCCTTTTGTTCTTGATCATATAAGCGCTTAAGGGACAGACGCTGCTCTTCACGGCTGCGGTCAATATCGGTAAGCAGGTAATGTACCCCTTCCCCCCGATTTAAACCGTAGTCCAGCTCCAACCCACGAAAGTGCACGGTAATGCGCTCGCCGGGTTTGAACAAATAACGTTTAGGGGCTTTTACCTTAAGGCCACTAACAGAAATGTCGATACTGGTTGCGTGCACGGACTCTTTCAGCTCGGTGAATAGTTCTACCGACACCACAAAGTTCATGCGCTCTTCCCGGCGCTGACGCACGCCGGAAAAATCCACCACAGGTGCCAGATAACGCACTTCTAAAGGCAGACTTTGTGGGCTGTCACCTTCTGTACTGAGCACGTCGGTGTCTGGCTGATCCTTGCTGTGCATGACGCGAAAATTGTTTTCGGTATTGCACACAGCCTCATAAACGCCAATGGTATAGCCGCCAAAGCAGCGTACCTGGCGTTCAAACATTTCCTGCGCTATGTCATCCAGATAGTGTGTGATGCCCTCATGCTCGTAGGGATGGCATTCGCCGTCTACCGAGCCGCGCAGATCAATGCGTCGCTGACAGGGTTTAGCCTGTCGTTTTAATTCCATCTTTATCAGAAAACGCTTGGGGCGAGGAACGTTGGCAGCAACCTGAGACAGTATTTGATTGAAGGCTGGCTCTTTAACAACCGGTTTTAGCTGCTCAATAAGTTCCTGATATTGTTCTATTCCTGTTGTCATGCCTGTGCCGAGCTCGAAATATCCTGTTTATCTTATCGGTAAATAATCCATTTACTTGTGTAACCATGTGCTATCCGGGCAAAAAAAGTCAAGGTTTCTACTTATTTAAGTGTTTCGTCGGGGGATTCTTGAGCATCTTCTAACTTGCTCTTGTCTGGCAGGCCTGGCGCATGTCGACTGGCGTGCCTTTTTTGTGCAGACGATTGCCTTCAAACTTCGAAATTCCGGTAAAACTGATATGCTTGGCGCCATTATGGATTGGAGAGGGCCGGTATGGCTAAACGAAAAACCGCGTTTGTTTGTTCCGATTGTGGTGCGGAATTTCCCCGGTGGCAGGGGCAATGTAATGATTGCGGTGCCTGGAATACCATCTCTGAATTTGTTGTGTCAACCGCAAAGTCAGGTCCAGATGCCCGCCGCCATGGTTATGCTGGTCAAACGTCCGCTCAGGTCCAGACCCTGAATAATATTGATTTGCAGGCGCTGCCGCGTTTCTCCTCGGGTTTTAAAGAGTTGGATCGTGTGCTCGGCGGTGGGGTGGTGCCTGGCTCTGCCATACTTATTGGCGGCTCTCCAGGGGCGGGTAAAAGTACCTTGCTGCTGCAAACCATGTGCAATCTGGCCAAAGAGCGCGAAGCCTTGTATGTCACAGGCGAAGAGTCTTTGCAGCAAGTAGCGCTGCGCGCCCACCGTCTGGGTTTACCCACAGATAAGCTTAAGCTGTTAGCCGAGACCAGTATTGAGACTATTTGCGATGTGGCGCTTGCCCATAAACCGCAATTGATGGTGATTGACTCCATACAGGTGATGCATGTTGCCGATGTGCAATCAGCACCAGGTAGTGTTTCGCAAGTCAGAGAAAGTGCCGCCTATCTGACCCGCTTTGCCAAACAGCACCATATCGCCATGTTGATGGTGGGGCATGTGACCAAAGATGGTAGTTTGGCTGGCCCTAAAGTGCTGGAACATTGTATCGATTGCTCAATGATGCTGGAAGGGGATGGTGATAGCCGTTTTCGCACATTGCGCGGCCATAAAAACCGCTTTGGGGCGGTCAACGAATTAGGTGTGTTTGCCATGACGGATAAGGGGCTGAAGGAAGTCAGTAACCCTTCGGCAATCTTTTTAAGTCGTGAAGAGGAAGCCTCACCCGGTTCGCTGGTTATGGTGATCTGGGAAGGTACCCGGCCCTTACTGGTGGAAATCCAAGCCTTGGTTGACTACTCACAGATGGCCAATCCCCGCCGTTTGGCTGTGGGTTTGGATCAAAACAGGCTGGGTATGTTGCTGGCCGTTTTACATCGCCACGGCAATATTCAGATGAATGACCAGGATGTATTTGTGAATGTGGTGGGCGGGGTAAAAGTTGCTGAAACCAGTGCTGATCTGGCTTTGTTGATGGCGATGATTTCCAGTTTTCGCAATCAGGCTTTACCTAGAGAGTTGATTGTATTTGGCGAAGTTGGCTTGGCGGGTGAGATTCGCCCCGTGCCCAATGGCGCAGAGCGTTTGGCTGAAGCGGCTAAACACGGCTTTAGGCGTGCCATAGTGCCGGCTGCCAATATGCCTAAACAGCCTATTCAGGGCATGAAAGTAACAGGGGTGAAGCGTTTATCTGAGGCCCTGGAGGCTCTTTAAGCACCTGAGTTGGGGGAAGCGAGTGCCTCCAACTCCCTTTTCAGCAAAGAGTCGTCACCTACGTTCAGTTCAATCAGGCGGCGGAGATTTGATGCACTGTCGATATCAATCATATTGATTTTGATGCCAACCTGTTTGTCGTCTGCATGTTTAATCATGCCATCGAGCATAATGCTGCTAGCCATACCTGGAAGGCTAACGACTAGTAACACCGACTGACTTAAATCCGCGTCAAAGGCTTGGGGGCATTCGATCAATACACCTTTTAGGGAGATATCCAATAATCCACATTGCCATTGGCGTTGACCCTGGCGCAATTCGCAGGGTGCAGAAAATATTATGCGGGTAAACTTGCGGCGGTTTTCTGCTGTCATCGTATTTGGCCTTGCCATAATGTTTTAAGCATAGTCATAGATGCTTAAAAATACACATTGTACTACTGGCTAATTGTATGATTCATAGTGAAAAAACCAAGAGTAAGGGCGAAAAATTTTAATCCAGTATGTGCCAGCCCAAGCGGCGCAAGGCCCTGCAGGTGGTGTTTTTGATGGACAAACAAAAGCCAGGCAAATGCCCGGCTTGAATTTTATCTACACTTCACTAAATGTTGCGACCTCCTGTCGCTATTCGTAGAACCTTACTTTGAAATTTTCTTGTACTTCAACCTATGTGGCTCGGACTCTTTGATCAGCCGCAGCGCGTCCTGCTGCGCGGCTTAAGGGCGCGATACCAGGGGGAACCTGGCATCGCTTACTTTCCTAAGGGAAAGCTGCCACATCCTGTCGCAGGTAGTCGAGCTTTACTTACTGATCTTTTTATACTTCAGTCTATGTGGTTCGACTACGTCCTTACCAAAGTTTTCTTTTAGCCAGGCTTCGTAGTCGGTGTAGTTACCTTCGTAGAAGTTAACTTGACCTTCATCGCGATAGTCCAGAATATGGGTGGCAACACGGTCAAGGAACCAACGGTCGTGCGAGATCACCATGGCACAGCCAGGGAATTCCAACAGAGCATTTTCCAGAGCACGCAGGGTTTCTACGTCCAAATCGTTGGTCGGTTCGTCAAGCAGTAAGACGTTACCGCCAGCTTTTAACAGCTCGGCTAAGTGCAGACGATTACGTTCACCACCAGAAAGATCTTTAACAAACTTCTGCTGATCATTGCCTTTGAAGTTAAAGCGGCTGACATAGGCGCGGCTGTTAATTTCAAAGCTACCGATACGCAGAATATCCTGACCGTTAGACACTTGTTGCCATACCGTCTTGTCACCGTCTAAGTGATCACGGAACTGATCTACACTGGTTAGTTTGACTGTTTCACCTACAACAATTTCGCCACTGTCGGGCTGCTCAATACCGCTTAGCATACGGAACAGGGTGGATTTACCCGCACCGTTAGGGCCGATAATACCAACGATGGCGCCTTTGGGCATAGTAAAGCTCAAATCATCGATCAGTACCCTGTCGCCATAAGACTTACGCAGGTTTTTCACCTCGATGACTTTGTCGCCTAAACGTTCACCAGGCGGAATAAACAGCTCGTTGGTTTCATTACGTTTCTGGTAGTCACCGCTGGAAAGTTCTTCGAAGCGAGCCATACGCGCCTTGCTCTTGGCCTGACGGCCTTTGGCATTACTGCGTACCCATTCCAGTTCCTGTTTAATCGAGCGCTGGCGGGCCTGCTCACCTTTTTCTTCCTGCTCAAGACGTTTATCTTTCTGCTCCAACCAGGACGAGTAGTTACCTTCCCATGGAATACCGTAGCCACGGTCAAGTTCCAGGATCCAACCTGCGACGTTATCCAGGAAATAACGGTCGTGGGTAATGGCCACTACTGTGCCTTCATAATCGTGCAGGAAGCGCTCCAGCCAGGCAACGGATTCCGCATCCAAGTGGTTGGTTGGTTCGTCTAAAAGCAGCATGTCAGGCTTTTCTAACAGTAGGCGGCACAGTGCGACACGGCGACGTTCACCACCAGAGAGTTTGCTGACATCTGCATCCCAAGGGGGCAGGCGTAAGGCATCTGCAGCGCGCTCTAATGCGTGGTCAAGATTGTGGCCGTCTTTAGCCTGGATCACCGCTTCCAGCTCGCCTTGTTCTTTGGCTAGCGCGTCAAAGTCAGCATTTTCATCGGCATAGGCGGCGTAGACTTCATCCAGACGCTTCAGGGCGTACACCACATCGGATACGGCCTCTTCGATATTACCGCGTACATCTTTGCTTTCATCCAAGCGCGGTTCTTGCGGCAGATAGCCGATCTTTATCCCAGGCTGTGGACGGGCCTCGCCCTCGATATCCTTGTCAATGCCGGCCATAATGCGCAGTAGGGTTGATTTACCCGCACCGTTTAAACCCAACACACCAATTTTGGCGCCAGGGAAAAAACTCAAGGAGATATTTTTTAGGATTTCACGCTTAGGTGGCACAACTTTACCGACCCGATGCATGGTATAGACGTATTGAGACATGAAATTCAAGGCTCTGCTGGTGGTTGATGGGGGGTATTCTAAACAGATCAACAGGCGGTTTAAAGCCAGTCTATCAAGCCTTTATAGCAGTTAATTTATTGTTATCACATTTGGACCTGTGGCAATCGGCGCAAGCCTATGTACATCCTGGGCAAAATGGCTAGAATATGGCCTCTTTTTTCGCAGACCGATTTGGCCGACGACGGCCCCCATTCCCTGAGGAGAAACGATGCTTTCACGCGCCATGAATATCCAAGATTTCGACCCTGAACTGTATCAGGCCATTCAGAATGAGACTCAGCGTCAGGAGCATCATATTGAGCTCATCGCCTCAGAAAACTATTGTAGCCCCAGAGTACTGGAAGCACAGGGTTCTCAACTGACCAACAAATACGCTGAAGGTTATCCCCATAAGCGTTACTACGGTGGTTGTGAGTATGTAGATGTAGCAGAAGACTTGGCTATTGAACGCGCCAAGCAGCTGTTCGGCGCTGATTATGCAAACGTTCAGCCTCACTCTGGTTCACAGGCCAACAGTGCGGTATTTATGGCCTTATTGGAAGCTAATGACGTGGTATTGGGTATGAGCCTGGCACACGGTGGTCACCTGACTCACGGTGCAAAAGTTAGCTTCTCAGGTAAAACCTACCACTCGGTTCAGTATGGTTTAAACGAAGAGACAGGTGAAGTGGATTACGCTCAGGTAGAAGCCCTTGCGCTAGAGCACAAGCCGCGCATGATTATCGCCGGTTTCTCTGCCTACTCAGGTATTATGGACTGGTCTCGCTTCCGTGCTATCGCAGACAAAGTAGGTGCTTACCTGCTGGTGGATATGGCGCACGTTGCAGGTTTAGTTGCTGCAGGTCTGTATCCTAACCCATTGCCTCACGCGCATGTAGTAACGACGACTACGCACAAAACTCTGGCAGGTCCTCGTGGTGGTCTGATTCTGTCTGCCTGTGGTGATGAAGATATCTACAAGAAGCTGAACAGCTCGGTATTCCCGGGCAATCAAGGTGGCCCTCTGTGCCACGTGATCGCAGCGAAAGCGGTGGCCTTCAAAGAAGCCCTGCAACCAGAGTTTAGAGCTTACCAGCAGCAAGTGATTGTAAATGCCAAAGCCATGGTATCTGTTATGCAGGACCGTGGTTACAAGGTGGTTTCAAACGGTACTGAAAACCATTTGTTCCTGTTGGATCTGATTGACAAGGACATCACAGGTAAAGATGCCGATGCTGCCCTTGGTCGTGCCAACATCACGGTAAACAAGAACTCCGTACCTAATGATCCTCGTTCTCCTTTTGTTACCAGTGGTCTGCGTATCGGCACACCTGCCATTACGCGTCGCGGTTTTAAAGAAGAGCAGGCCAAGCAAGTGGCTAGCTGGATTTGTGATGTGCTGGACAACATGGGCGATGAGTCCGTGGTTGAGCGTATTAAAGGTGAAGTGGTCACCCTGTGTGAAGCCTTCCCGGTTTACGCGTAATCAGGATATCTGCTTGATATAAAAAACGCAGCCAATTGGCTGCGTTTTTTTATGTCTGAATTTAGACCTTAAAGCGGCCTACATTGTCATTTAATCCCTCTGCCATAGAGGCAATTTCATCTGCCACCCCTTTAGTATTACCCACTACCGCCATGTTTTTCTGGGATAGGCTGTTGAGCATGCTGATGTTTCGATTTATCTCATCGACAACTTTGCTCTGCTCTTCGGTGGCAGTGGCAATCTGGTAGATCATATCGTTGGTTTGGTTTACAGCATGCTCCACCGTATTCAACGAGGTTTGAATGCGTTGTGACATTTCAACTACACCGTCAACTTCGCTGGTGCCGGCGTTCATGGCGCTGACCGCCTCACTGACACCGTTTTCCAGACCCGCGATCATACGCTGAATATCAGCGGTTGACTGTTGCGTGCGGCTCGCGAGGGTTCTCACCTCGTCAGCCACTACGGCAAATCCCCGGCCTTGCTCACCGGCGCGCGCAGCCTCTATGGCGGCATTCAGGGCCAACAGGTTAGTCTGCTCAGCAATCCCACGGATAACGTCTAATACTTGGGCTATATTTTTGGATTCTTCAGCCAGTTTGCTAATGACGCTGCTAGCATGACTAACCGAACCGGACAATTTACTAATACTGGCCACGGACTCATCTACAACACGCCCTGACTGACTGGTTTTTTCTTTTGCTTCTCGCGTTTCTGCCAGCGCGGTTTGTGAATTACTGGCCACCTCATGTACTGCATGACTGAGTTCGTTGACAGCTGTCGCTATCTGATCCAGGTTAGAGTTTTGCTCGCTGGAAATATTATGGCCCTCATCTGCTGACTGGTTCAGTTTATTGACGGCAATATCCAGTGTTTCTGCATCACCTTTAATCATTCTGATCAGATCTTGCAGTTTCTGCATCAGGCCGTTAAAAGTACCCGCCAATTGCGATAATTCATCTTTGCCGGAGCTGTCCAGTCGCCCTCTTAAATCACCTTCGCCCTCGCTAATGGTGGCAATCATGCGATCAAGCTCTGCTATCCGGTTTGTGACCAGCTTCGGGCCAAACAGAATACTTGCGGTGCTGGCGACGATAACCAATAAAATGGCCAGCAACATAATGTTACGTTGCGTGGCATTCTTTTGTTGGGCATCAGAGGCAATATCATCCGCCAGCGTTTTGACCATGGCACCCATCACGTCATAGTGCTCCCTGAGCTGTGCGAATTTCGTCATTACCTGGGTGCTGTTGTGTTTTGCCGCTTCTTGGGTCTTTCCTGCGTCGGACAGGCTGAAAACCTTGTTTGCCTCATCCAGCCAGGTCTGATAGTCCTGATCAAAATTACCCATGGCCGTGCCTATTTGCGGGTAGTCTTTGACCAGTTCGCGTACCTGATTCATGCGATCCAGTGCCTGTTTGGCATTTTCTTCAAAGTCTTTTCTATCCTGCTCTACTCCAGACAATTGTAAATGCCGCTTGGTGACATAGCTTTGGCTGGCTGTTAGAGCCTGATACAAATCTCTGTCTGCATTTAAACCTGTGTCGATAGCGTTCATAAAGGTGGAGGAAAGCAGGTCGGCATCGCTGGAAAGACTGCGCGCACTGTTAATGCCCAGTACACTGACAAGTACTGCCAGCAGACCAACAATTAGTAACGGAATGGAAAATTTAACCCGAATGGTAAGGTTGTTAACGTCAACCATGATGGTAAATCCTTCTTAAAATAACGCTTGCACATGCCAGCCGCTGTATATGCACTTGTAACAGTAGCGCAATACTACCAGGGTAAAAAAGCATATATATTTACACCTTAGTATGACCATAAAGTATTTGTAAACAAGGTGATAGGCTATGCTTTAAGTCATTTTAAGCTATCTGGCGCCTGATATGCGCCGAAACACTGGGAGAGACCCAAAGTGCAGATAAAAACCATCGCAGTCTTAACAACAGTCACCTTGTTCAACAGCGCGTTTGCAACAGATTTGAATCATCAGGGGCAGTTTTACGCCAAGTTAAATGTGAATGGACAACTGGCCGATGAAGGGCAGGACAACTTTACTGAAATTCGCAGTAACAACTCCTGGATTGGGGTCAAAGGCGATGTGGCGCTGGAAAATGATATACAGGTTGTCTACCGACTGGAATGGAAGGTTGATATAACCGGTGAGAAGGGCGTGGATAACCTGACTGAACGTCCTCAATATGTTGGTCTGCGTGGCGGTTTCGGCGAATTAACGCTCGGACGCAACTTTACTGCACTGTGGATGGCACAGGGTAAGATTGACCTTTACAACCATTACGAAGGCGATATTGCTGCTATTTGGAAAGGCGAGAATCGTCTATCGGACCTGGCCACCTATACATCTCCTGTATTTGGCGGCTTTTATGGTGTTGTCAGTTATCAGGCTGAAAAGTCTGCGGATGGCGAAGATGCCTTATCAGCAGGTATTTTCTATGGCGATGCAGAATTAAAAAAGGCAGAGATATTTGCCGCTCTGGCACAAGATATTGATGTCGCTGGCTTCGATGTAACCAGGGCTTCATTCCAATACAAGTTGGGGAATGGCAAGTTGGGTCTGATGCTACAAAGGCAAGAGCCTGCTGAAGGTGGTGAGAGCCGCAGTGGTGGCCTGGTGAGTTACAGCCACCGATGGGGTGACTGGGAGTTAAGGGCGCAGGCGCAAAGTATGGAAGATGATCGTAGCTACAATCTGGGGATGGATTATCGACTGGGCAAGCAAACCAAAGTGTATGTTTGGGGGGCGAACATTGAACAACAAGATAACCCTGACAGGCGTTATCTGGCGCTGGGCGTTGAACATAAGCTCAGCGTGGCGTTTTAATCCCAATTTTTCAGTATTTACTCGCGTAAAAAGTGCAGGGTGAAGCCCTCACCCTGCATGGATTCAACCCTGACGACAAGTTTGTTCTGCTGTCTTTGATAATGTAAGCGCTGCGGAAAGTCATGGGCAGGATTTACAAATACCGCCTCAGAAGCACTGCAATTTTCCAGCACAAAAGCAATTGGAAGGTGATTTTCGCTGACCTTGGCCAGATAAAATATCTGCCCTTGCATCTGCACCAAACGCAGTGCTTCTTGTGATTGCTCTTTATTGTGGGTGCTGCCTGCCTGGCCTTCGAAGCTGTGTTCGCTGACTTTTTGCCAATTTTCCCAATAACGCTTGTCATCTTTCTGTGCTTGCCAGTCGCCAAGCAACCAGTTTAGCTGCTCAAGTTGGTGACAGGGAGTGGCATACAGGGATGGACTGAGAGCCATTAGCAGGCTAATCAGCAAGGCCCTAACCAGCCAATACATAGCTATCTCTGTTAACTAAGGCGATTTTTTGATAGCTTAGCGGCGGCTGCCTTATTCTACAAGTTATGCAAGCCTCTACCGCAGTTCGTTTTCCTTCCTGGAGTGACCATGTATTGTCCCTTTTGTTCTGAACAGGAAACCAAAGTTATAGATTCGCGTTTGGTGGCCGAAGGCCATCAGATCCGCCGTCGCCGTGAATGCCTTAAATGTCATGAGCGTTTTACCACCTTCGAAACGGCTGAGTTGGTTATGCCTAAAGTGGTTAAGCGGGATGGCTCCCGTGAACCCTTTAATGAGGAAAAATTGCGGGCAGGTCTACAGCGGGCATTGGAGAAGCGCCCCGTGAGCACTGAGCAAGTCGAAAAATGTGTGAACCGCGTAATGTCAACATTGCGTGCCACCGGTGAACGGGAAGTCAGCAGTAAACTGATTGGTAACGTGATTATGGACGAGCTTAAAGAGCTGGATAAGGTTGCCTACGTGCGCTTTGCCTCGGTGTACCGTTCATTTGAAGATATCCGTGAATTCGGTGAAGAAATTGCCAGGTTGGGAGACTGATATGTCGGTATTCAGCCAGGCTGACCACCAGTGGATGGCCAGGGCCATACAGCTTGCTGCACGCGGCCGTTTCACCACCTCTCCAAATCCTAATGTTGGTTGCGTGATTGTCTCTGCTAGTGGTGAGTTAGTTGGTGAGGGCTGGCATCAACAGGCTGGTGGCCCTCATGCTGAAGTTTTTGCCCTGCGTCAGGCTGGCAGCCAGGCTCGCGGTGCCACAGCCTATGTCACTTTGGAACCTTGCAGCCATCATGGTCGAACACCACCTTGCGCCGAAGGGCTTATTCATGCCGGGGTCACCCGAGTGGTGGCTGCCATGCAAGATCCTAATCCTCTGGTCGCTGGAAATGGTCTGCAAATGCTGCGTGATGCGGGTATAGAGGTACAAGTCGGGTTGTTGCAAGGGCAAGCTGCAGATTTGAACCAAGGCTTTATCCAACGCATGCGCCAGGGTCGTCCTAAGGTAACCCTTAAACTGGCCGCCAGCCTGGATGGCAAAACCGCCATGGAGAATGGCCACAGTCAATGGATCACCAGCGAAAAAGCGCGCTTGGATGTACAAAAGCAACGTGCCATGAGCTGTGCTATTTTGACTGGTTCCGGTACCGTGATGATTGATAATCCGCAGTTGAATTTGCGTGTTAGTGCCGATCAGTTAGGTATAGGTAATCTGGCGGTAAGACAACCACTTAGGGTGATAGTCGACAGCCGCAATCAATTGACGCCAGAGTACCGTTTGTTTCAAACCCCTGGACCTATTTTATTAGCGAACAAATCTGTCAGTCCGCATCGTTACGGCGAGCAGGTGCGCCAATGGCAGTGTGCTGAGAAGGGCAACCGTGTCAGTTTGCCCGCGCTGATGGCGCATTTGGCCGAATCTGGTGTCAACAACCTCTGGGTGGAGGCGGGCGCCGCTCTGGCTGGCGCATTGTTGCAATATCAGTTGGTGGATACATTGATTTTGTATCAGGCGCCCAAACTTATGGGGGATAAAGCCAAAGGGCTGGCCTTATTGCCAAGCCTTAGCCATATGGAACAAGCCATAGGTCTGACATGGCAGGATATCCGGATGGTTGGGGAAGACCTCAGGCTGACGGCCAGCCTGCAATATGCAAAGAACTGAACCTGAATCATAAGTGACGGGGTAAAAAGTGTTTACAGGTATTATTCAAGCCGTTGGCAAGATCAACGCAATACAACCGGTGGAGGGCGATGTTCGTCTGACCGTGGCAACCGGTAAATTGGATATGCGCGATGTAGCGCTGGGTGACAGTATTGCTACTAATGGAGTCTGCCTGACCGTCGTGGAGTTTTCCGACAGCCATTATGTTGCTGACCTTTCGTCAGAAACCTTGAAGCGTTCTGGGTTTGCTAGTTATCAGGTGGGCCATAGGGTGAATCTGGAAAAAGCCATGTTGGCGTCCACCCGATTTGGTGGCCATATTGTCAGTGGCCACGTTGATGGGGTAGGGCAGGTGTTATCGGTGCAAAGCACTGCCAGAGCGGTGGAAATCTGGATCCAGGCGCCGAATGAGTTGGCTAAGTATATTGCCGAGAAAGGCTCTATTACCGTTGATGGCGTTAGCCTGACCGTCAATGACGTGGATGGGGCGCGATTTAAACTGACCTTAGTACCGCACACCCTCAAAGAGACAAATATCGGCGATTACCAAAGTGGCACTAAAGTGAACTTGGAAGTGGATGTGGTTGCTCGTTATCTTGAGCGCTTGTTGCTGGGCGAGAAAGCCGCAGAGCCAGGTCCTGGCAAAGATATCAGCTTGGCGTTTCTGGCCGAGCATGGCTATTTAAATAATGGGCGTCGTTAGGCGTTGAGCGAATTTTTATTCACCGGCCCTGTGCCGTTTACCCTACAAGATTGAGTGAAGAATATGGCATTGAACACCACCCAGGAACTGATTGAGGATATTCGTCAGGGCAAGATGGTGATCCTGATGGATGATGAGGACAGAGAGAACGAAGGCGACCTGATTATGGCCGCCGAATTTGTCACGCCTCAGGCGATTAACTTTATGGTGACCCACGCGCGCGGCTTGGTATGTTTGCCGATGACGGCTGAGCGTTGTATGCGCTTGAACCTGCCGTTAATGGTGAACAATAACGGTGCCCAGTTTTCGACCAATTTTACCGTGTCTATTGAAGCGGCCACTGGGGTGACAACCGGGATTTCCGCCGCCGACAGAGCCAGGACTATCCTGGCGGCCGTGGCGCCGGAAGCCAAAGCGGCAGATATCGTTCAGCCCGGTCATATATTTCCACTGATCGCTAAAAATGGTGGGGTGCTTAATCGTGCCGGTCACACCGAAGCTGGCGTCGACCTGGCGCGTTTGGCCGGTGCTGAGCCTGCGGCCGTGATTGTCGAGATCCTCAATGAAGACGGCACCATGGCGCGTCGTCCTGAGCTTGAGCAATTTGCTGAAAAGCATGGCTTGAAAATCGGCACCATCGCAGACCTGATTGAGTATCGTAATCTCAATGAGACGACCATCAGTAAGGTGGCAGAGTGTCGTTTGCCAACCGAATATGGTGAATTTGATTTAATCACCTTCAAAGACGAAATTGATGACCAACTGCATTTTGCCTTGCGTAAGGGTGAGATAAGCGCTGATACGCCAGCTTTGGTGCGAGTGCATTTGCAGGATACCTTTGGTGACTTGCTGGCCTCACAGCGTTCGTTGGACCGCAGTATGGGACTGCCCCAGGCCATGGCCCGGATTGCCGATGAAGGTGGGGTTTTGTTGCTGCTCGGCAAGGCCGAATCTAATCAGGATTTGATTGCCAAGGTGCAGCAGTTTGAAGCAGAAGACAAGGGCGAACAGGCCCCCGCACCCAACTGGCAGGGGACCTCGCGCACGGTAGGCGTGGGCTGTCAGATTTTAGCCTCATTGGGGGTGCGCAAAATGCGTTTGCTCAGCAAACCTAAGAAGTATCATGCCCTGTCTGGTTTTGGCCTGGAAGTGGTGGAGTACGTCAGTTAAATAAGGGCGCAATGCGCCCTTTGTTTTATGTTTTGCTAAGCTTTTCCTGAGGATTGTTAAGGCCTGTCGGGTTATCAAGCCAGCCTTATTTTCCTCAAACTACCCGCAACCCAATTGACCTTGCATTTTAGCCGTTCACCTCACTGCCGGCTGTGGTATCATACGCGCCGTTTTGACTATGGGGATAGAGCATGAATATCATTGAAGGTAACCTGCGCGCTACGGGCAAGAAATTTGCTATCGTTGTGTCCAGATTCAACAGTTTCGTTGTAGAGAGCCTGGTAGACGGCGCACTGGATACGCTGGAGCGGGTCGGTGAGGTCAATGATCAGGATATTACCCTGGTACGTGTACCTGGTGCCTACGAGCTGCCGGTTGTTGCAAAAAAGTTGGCTGAAAAGCAGAAATTTGATGCCATTATCGCCCTGGGTGCGGTGATTCGTGGTGGCACTCCCCATTTTGATTTCGTTGCCGGTGAATGTAATAAGGGTCTGGCCCAAGTTTCACTGGAGTTCGGCATTCCTGTTGCCTTCGGTGTTATTACTACCGACAGCATTGAGCAAGCGATAGAGCGCTCTGGTACCAAAGCCGGTAACAAAGGTGCAGAAGCGGCCATGGGTGCCCTGGAAATGGTCAATGTCATCGACCAGATCGAAGGAGTCTGACCGGTGAAACCCTCAGCTCGCCGTAAGGCACGTGAACTGGCATTGCAAGGTGTTTACTCCTGGCAGATGTCTAAAAACCCGGCGCACCATATTGAGCTGCACCTGGCCACAACCAATGATATGACCAAAGTAGACCTGGCATTCTTCCAGGAGTTGCTGCGCGCTGTGATCAACGATTATGACGAACTGGATACCAAGATTCGTCCTTATCTTGGTCGTCTGCCAGAAGAGCTGGATCCAGTTGAGAAGGCCATTCTGCGCTTGGCCACTTACGAGTTGGTCAAACGAGTGGATGTTCCTTACAAGGTCGTTATTAACGAAGCGATTGAACTTGCTAAGGCTTTTGGTGCCGAAGAGAGTCATAAATTCGTTAATGGGGTGCTGGACAAAGCCGTTCGCACTCTGCGTAAACACGAGCAAGCCTGATCCCTGTGAAAGAATTCGATATCATTGCCCGCTATTTTAAGGAACGCAGTCACCTTCGTCGTGACGTACAGCTAGGTATTGGCGACGACTGTGCGGTGGTTAATGTGCCACAAAATCAATCCTTAGCGGTCACCACTGATACTTTGGTTGGCGGCGTACATTTTCCTAATGACACATCGCCACGCGCCATTGCTCACAAGGCCGTGGCGGTCAATCTCAGCGATCTAGCCGCTATGGGCGCTGAACCTGCCTGGATCAGTTTGTCACTATCCATGCCTGATGTTGACGAGTATTGGTTGGACGAATTCTCATTGGGCTTACAGGAGCTTACCGAGTATTACTCTGTGCAGCTTATCGGTGGGGATACGGTTCAAGGACCTTTAAGTATCACGCTCACTGCACAAGGTTTCGTGCCTAAGGAGCAGGCTCTGACCAGAGCTAAAGCCAAGCCTGGCGATTGGCTGTATGTGACCGGCACCTTAGGTGATGCCGGGCTGGGGCTGGATATGCTGCAGGGGCGTATGGATGTGCCGCCCAAACACCGTAACTTTGTTGCCAACCGTTTGAATTATCCCACTCCCAGAGTTCTGGTCGGTACGGTGTTACGCCGTATTGCCAGCAGCTGCATTGATGTCTCTGATGGTTTAATTGCTGATTTGCAGCATGTGCTAAATGCATCCCACTGCGGTGCTGTGCTGCAAGTGGATAAGCTACCTCTGTCTGAGGCGATGCGGGACAGTGTTTCCCTGGAGCAAGGGATTCGTTATGCCCTGAGCGCCGGGGACGATTACGAATTGCTGTTTAGTGTGTCGGAAGAGCAAAAAGGCAATTTGGATCTGGCTATGGCTACCGCCAGCGTATCTGTTACCTGTATCGGTCAGCTAAATGGCGTGCAAGGTAAGCTGGAGTTGCGCGACGGCAAAGAGCGCTATGCCTTTGAAGGAAAAGGCTATCAACACTTCAGCTGAGCCGAATCCGGTTCGCCTGCTTAGCCTCAAAAATCCAGCGCATTTTCTGGCGCTGGGATTTGGCTCAGGACTGGCCCCAAAAGCCCCTGGTACCTTTGGCAGTCTGGCGGCTATTCCCTTGGTATTACTGGTAGCCTTATCCGGTAACCTGTTTTATTTATTACTTACCTTACTGGCCTGTGTCGCCGGTGTTTGGATCTGCGGCAAAACCGCCGACGACATGGGGGTGCACGACCATAGCGCCATTGTCTGGGATGAAGTGGCCGGGATGCTACTGACCTTTATCTTGGTGCCGTTAACCCCGGTTACTCTGCTGGCGGGCTTTGTGTTGTTTCGCCTGTTCGACATTCTTAAGCCCTGGCCCATCAGCTATCTGGATAAGCACATTCATGGCGGACTAGGCATTATGCTGGATGATATTCTGGCAGGTATTTTGGCCTGTGTGGGCTTGCATGCCCTGATGACTCTCGGTGTCATATAAACCCTAAATCTGCTTAGCATAAGCTAGCAGCTGCGCTCTGCTTTCTCTTCTTGACTCTTTACTTTATCTGCCGACTAGCGCGGATGCTGTGGTGTATTGGTGGGATAAAAAAGGTGAAGTGACGACTTCACCTTTTTACTGCTGCTCAGACTTTTTCGTTAAAGGCCTGAATTTGCGCCACAATGCCGGGACCATCAATTTGATGTTCGGCATACATTTGTTCCTGAGTGCCTTGCATGATAAAGCTATCAGGCAAGCCCAACGTCAGTAAGCGGCAAGCTAGCTGCTGGCGATGCAGGCATTCACCCACTGCGCTACCGGCACCGCCCATCACGGCACCGTCTTCCAAGGTGACCAGTAACTCGTGATCTTTAGCAAGTTCAGCCAGCAAGGCCTCATCCAGGGGTTTAACAAAGCGCATATCGGCAACAGTGGCATTTATTTGTTCGGCCGCTTGTAGCGCGCCTGGCAACAGCGTACCGAAGTTCAAAATAGCAATATTGGCGCCTTTGCGCAGCACATGCCCTTTACCTAGAGGCAGGGCCGTCATGTCGGATTCAAGTGCGGTTCCCATGCCCTGACCACGAGGGTAGCGCACCGCAGCCGGGCCATTGTGCAAGTGACCGGTGTAAAGCATCTGACGACATTGGTTTTCATCAGAAGGCGTCATTATCACCATATTGGGAATGCAGCGCATAAAGGGAATGTCAAACACGCCCTGGTGGGTAGGGCCATCAGCACCCACCACACCGGCGCGATCAATGGCAAACAGCACCGGTAGGTTTTGCAGGGCCACATCGTGAATAAGCTGATCATAAGCGCGCTGCAGGAAGGTGGAGTAAATGGCCACCACGGCGTTGTAGCCTTCTTTAGCCAAACCTGCGGCAAAGGTCACCGCGTGTTGCTCGGCAATCGCTACATCAAAATACTGCTCGGGGAATTGCTGGGAAAACTTCACCATACCCGAGCCTTCGCGCATGGCTGGCGTTACCGCCATTAGCTTGCTGTCTTGGGCTGCCATATCACACAGCCAGTCGCCAAAAATGCCGGAAAAACTAGGGCCAGTGCTTTTCGCTTTGGGCAGGCTGTTTTCGCTGGGATTAAACTTGGGTACCGCATGAAACTTAATCGGGTCTTTTTCGGCTTCTTCGTAGCCTTTACCCTTTTTCGTCACTACATGCAGAATATGCGGGCCGCTCATTTGTCGCATGTTGCGCAGGGTATCGACCATGCCATTGACATCATGGCCGTCGATGGGACCAATATAGTTAAAGCCCAATTCCTCAAAAATGGTGCCGGGAACCACCATGCCCTTAATATGTTCTTCGGCACGGCTGGCAAATTCTTTGATAGGTGGTACGTTGGACAGCAGCTTCTTGCCGCCGTCACGGATGGAATTAAAGAAGCGGCCTGTGAGAAGGCGTGCCAGGTGACTGTTCAACGCCCCAACATTCTCTGAAATCGACATTTCGTTGTCGTTTAATACCACCAGTAAATCTTTCTTAATGTCACCGGCATGATTCATGGCTTCAAATGCCATACCTGCTGTCATGGCACCATCGCCAATCACGGCAACCACTTTGCGCCCCAGTGCTTCTTTTTCGGCAGCAACCGCCATGCCTAAGGCGGCACTGATTGAGGTAGATGAATGCCCCACGGCAAAGGTATCGAACTCGCTTTCCGGCGGCCAGGGGAAGGGATGCAAGCCGTTTTTCTGACGAATGCTGGGCATACGTTCACGTCGGCCGGTCAGAATTTTGTGCGGGTAGGCTTGATGACCAACGTCCCAGATGAGTCGGTCAAAGGGCGTGTTATAGACATAGTGCAACGCCACGGTAAGCTCTACCGTACCCAAGCCCGAGGCAAAGTGCCCGCTGCTTTGGCTGACGCAGGTCAACAGGTATTGGCGCAGTTCCTTGGCCAGTTGACGTAATTTATCCTGAGGCAGCTCGCGAAGTTGCTGCGGTGTGTCGGCTAAGGCCAAAGTTGGGTAGTGAGCTAAATCCAGAGTCATGTGCACTTATTGTTTTAGTGGTTACGGTCGACGATATATCCGGCAAATGACCGCAAAAGATCCGTATTGTAAGGTAAAGGCTGCAAGGCTTGAAGTGCTTGTTGGTAAAGTTGTTGTGCCAAGGCCTTGGCGCCGTCCAGTCCGAGTAGTGCCGGGTAGGTACTTTTGTTGAGCGACTGATCTGAACCCTGCGGTTTTCCTAGGGTTTGGGTATCGCCGGTGACATCCAGAATATCGTCCTGTACCTGGAATGCCAGGCCGATTTTTTCAGCGAATATGGCTAACTGTTGCTGCTCGCTGACTGGAATGTCGGCCAGAATGCATGCCATTTTGACTGACGCTTGTAACAGCGCGCCGGTTTTACATTGATGCAACTGTTCCAGTTGCTGGATATCTATCAGTTTATCGGTAGCGGCCATATCCAGGGCCTGCCCGCCACACATACCCAGATAACCTGAAGCACTGGCCAGAACGCTGACCAATTTGACGCGCTGTGGCTCGCATTCTGCACTTATGGGGTAGTCACAAAGCAGCGAAAAAGCCAGGGTTTGCAGGGCATCGCCGGCCAATATGGCGCTAGCTTCGTCAAAAGCGATATGACAGGTAGGCTGACCACGACGTAAATCATCGTCGTCCATGGCAGGCAAGTCATCGTGGACCAATGAGTAACAGTGGATACATTCCAGTGCCATGGCTGCAGCATCTAAGTCTTCCAACTTGACACCCAGCATTTGCCCTGTGGTGTACAACATGGCGGGACGTACACGTTTCCCCCCCATGAGCAGAGCATAGCCCATGGCATCACGTAATACCGGTGCCAGAGCGGGGAGGTTTTCGATCTGACTTTTCAACAGCTGTGTGATTCTGGCCTGATGCTGGCTAAGTGCTGCTAACCATTCTTGAGACATGATTTATTCGCCGGGTTGTTCGAATGGAAGCAATTCAGATTGCCCCTGCTTTTCCATCAGAATACTGACTTTCTGCTGAGCCTGGCTTAATTTTGCCTGGCTGTGACGAGTTAACTCGATACCACGTTCGAATTGGGCTAAAGCCTCGTCCAGGGGAAGGTCGCCGCCTTCCATTTGTTTGACTATGCTCTCCAGCTCGGCAAGCGATTGTTCGAACGAAAGATTTTCAGTTTTCTTGCGGCTTGTCATGGCTCTCTACTGACTGTTGAATGCCCGTCCGAACAGGGTGTCAGCCGGGTGGGAAACCGGCTTCGCACCTTACCCGAGGGGCCATTTGTGGTCAATCACTTTTACCCCGGGTAAAAAGGCGCTTTAGAAAGGTGTATAAACGTCGATAAATTGGTGAGCCAAGTCAATAAGTTAAGTCATGCTTATCCGATATCATTGGTAATGCTAAGATTGTCGGACAAGCAAAGTTGCGGCAAACTTTGCCGGTCAGCTTGATTAGAATCCGGGGCAAGCCTGGTGGTGTTAGTACATTTGGGGAGAATGGTGTGGATTTAGCAACCCTGATAGGTATGTTGGGTGCCATTGGTTTTATCGTCATGTCCATGGTGATGGGTGGCGATATTATGATGTTCGTCAACGTGCCATCTATCCTGATTGTATTCGGTGGCTCACTGTTTGTGGTGATGAGTGCCTATACCATGGGGCAGTTTTTCAGCGCCGGTAAAATCGCGGTTAAAGCCTTTATGTTCAAAATTGAGGCACCGGAAGAGTTGATCGAGAAAATCGTCGAGATGGCCGACGCGGCACGTAAAGGTGGATTCCTGGCTCTAGAAGAGGCAGAAATCAGCAATTCCTTTATGCAAAAAGGCGTGGATATGCTGGTGGACGGTCACGATGTCGATGTTGTGCGTGCCACGCTAGCTAAAGATATCAGTCTGACAACCGAACGCCATGAGTTCGGCGCATCTATATTTAAAAGCATTGGGGATATCGCCCCAGCCATGGGCATGATCGGTACGCTGATCGGCCTGGTGGCCATGTTGTCCAACATGGATGACCCTAAAGCTATCGGTCCGGCTATGGCGGTTGCCTTGTTAACCACCTTGTACGGCGCATTTTTTGCCAACGTTATTGCCTTGCCTATTGCCCAGAAGCTGGGTAACCGTTCCGGTCAGGAAAAGCTTAACCAAAGCTTGGTGCTGGATGGAATTTTGGGTATTGCTGATGGTCAAAACCCCAGAGTGATTGAAGCCTTACTGAAAAATTATCTGGCTGCCAACAAGCGAGCCACCGGCGATACCGAGGAGTAGGCTTGATGTCTGACGAGCAGGAATGTCCCAAATGCCCATCCGGCCTGCCGGCATGGATGGCCACTTTTGCCGACCTTATGTCTCTGTTGATGTGCTTCTTTGTTTTGTTGTTGGCGTTTTCCGAAATGGATGTGCTGAAATTTAAGCAGATTGCCGGCTCCATGAAGTTTGCTTTTGGTGTGCAAAACAAAATCGAAGTGAAAGATATTCCCAAAGGGACAAGCGTAATTGCTATGGAGTTCAGGCCTGGACGACCTGACCCAACGCCGATTGAGAACATTCAACAGCAGACCATAGAAATGACGCAGCAAATGCTGGAGTTCCAGGCCGGTGATGAAGATTCCGCCGGTGGTCGACAGAAGCAGCGGGGCACCCAGCGTGGCGGTAAGTCTCAGCAGACGGCTCAGGAAACGGCCAGCAGTTCCTCGCAGGCCGCCAGCCAGGAGCAAACCAACGAGTTGGTGAAAAAGATTGCCCAGCAAATGGAACGCCAAATCCTTGATGGCGCAATAGAAATGGAGTCTCTTGGTCAGCAAATTACCATCCGAATTCGTGAAAACGGGGCGTTTTCCGCAGGTTCGGCCTTCCTGCAGCCGCAGTTTGTCCCTGTGCTGCGTAAAATTGGTAGCTTGCTGGTAGATATCCCCGGAAAGATTGAAGTATCCGGTCACTCAGACAATCAGAATATATCCAATGAACTGTATCGGTCTAACTGGGATCTGTCTGCACAGCGCGCTGTGGCCGTGGCCGAAGCCATGCGTGGCGCAGAAGGTTTCGATGAATCTCGCATGACAGTGGTAGGTATGGCAGATAATCGACCGCTGGCAGCCAATAATACCGCTGAAGGACGCAGCCGTAACCGTCGGGTGGAAATTGCCATTAACCAGGGCTCACCCAAAGAGTCGAAACCCATATCCATAGTGGAGCCGCAAGACAACTAGTTTCACATTGGCGAGCTATGCTGGAAGGACAAGGGAACGAATACCGCAAGGTGTTGTGTGATGAAGGCGCAAAGTAGCGAACAGCAAAAAAAGATTTTGCCAGGCAAGGCGTTAGGCTTCGGGTCAGAGCCTCGCAAGCTCGCCATTTTGACATCCATCACCCAAGCAGAGTTGACCAGACTTGAAGCCCTGATTCTGCAAACTTTGCGTCATCAAGGGTACACCGCACAAGTATGGCAGCCAGCCTGCTCATTTCGCTGTGGCTTGCTAGTCGGCCTGTTCAATCAGGTATTTGGCAGTAAAGAGGCAGATTTTTTGGCCACGTCAGAAAGTGTCATTGTGGTATATGACGAGACAGGTGACAGACACGCGGTTGATCTTTTTGCCTCCATCAAACAGGTTCGGGAAAGCTTGTGTCGCCAGGAATATGTGCATGCATTGAGGTTGCATAAAGACCAGGAAAGGCCACAAAGCTATTGGCAGTTCCGCACCATGCTAGCAAAACATCTGGGCATCGAATTGTTCGAGGCCGTGGAAATTGATCAGCAACCGCCTTTACACGAACTGGTACAGAGAACTTTGGCAAGAGCGCTCAAAGACGCCTGATGATTGGCTGGGATACTGATAACCTGTCTGCTCAATGTAAATCTTCACGCTTATAAATTCCGCCCCTTCTTTGCTATACTCCGCGCACTTTTGCCCTAGGTTGTACCCCGCGATGAAATTTATTCTCAAGCTGCACCCGGAAATCTCGATTAAGAGTGACTCGGTGCGCCGCCGCTTTACCAAGATCCTTGAATCCAATGTGCGTAATATTTTTAAGCCCTATGAGTTCAAGGTGGCGGTATGGAATAAATGGGACAAACTGGTGATGGAAGCCAGAACTGAAACCCCGGAGCAAGAAGCGCAAGTGGTGGATCAGCTCAAGCGTATTCCCGGTATTGAGCAGTGTTTGCAGGTACGCCACAGCGAATATCAGGATCTCGATGACATTTATCAGCAAGTCAAAGCCGTCTGGCATGACAAACTGGCGGGCAAGAGTTTCGCGGTGCGAGTAAAACGTCGTGGCAAACACGAGTTCAGCTCGGTGGATGTGGCCCGTTATGTGGGCGGCGGTCTTAACCAGCACTGTGACACCGGCGGGGTTAACCTGACCAAGCCTGATGTAATAGTGGAGCTGGAAATCGATAAAGAGCATCTACTGATTATTGATGACAGATTTAAATGCTTGGGCGGCATGCCGCTGCCAACCCAGGAAGATGTGGTGTCTTTGATCTCTGGTGGTTTTGACTCTGGCGTGGCCAGCTATCAGATGATTCGACGCGGCGCCCGCACCCATTACTGCTTTTTTAATCTGGGCGGACGCCAGCATGAGATTGGTGTTAAGCAGGTCGCTTGTTATTTGTGGAAGCAATATAGCTCGTCGCATAGGGTTAAGTTTATCGGCGTGGACTTTGAGCCAGTGGTGGCGCAAATTCTGGAGCGGGTAGATAACGGCCTGATGGGCGTGGTGCTCAAACGTATGATGCTGCGCGCTGCCAGTATTGTGGCCGACAATTTGGATATCTCCACCCTGGTAACCGGCGAAGCCCTAGGCCAGGTATCCAGCCAGACTCTGTCGAATCTGGCAGTGATTGACCGGGCCACCGAAAAGCTGGTGTTGCGTCCGCTTATTTGCTGGGACAAGTCAGACATCATCAACCAGGCGCGCCAGATTGGTACCGAGGATTTCGCTAAAAGTATGCCCGAGTATTGCGGGGTGATTTCTAAAAAGCCCACGGTTAGAGCCATACTCAGCGAAGTGGAGGAGCAGGAAGCTAAGCTGGATGCCGATTTGATTGCCAATGTGGTAAGAGCGTCCCATGTGCTGGATATTCGCCGCATGGCACAGGAAGCAGAGCAGGAAGTTCCGCAAATTGATGCCAGTGATGCCTTGCCAAGTGGCGCCGTAGTATTGGATATCCGCAGCCCCGAGGAAGAAGAAGACAGCCCTCTGACGGTAGAAGGCCATGAGGTTAAGACCCTGCCATTTTTCCGCCTTGCCAGTCAATTTGGCGACCTGGACCAAAATCAGGAATATTACCTGTACTGTGCCCGCGGTGTGATGAGCCGTATGCAGGCGATGCTATTACATGAACAGGGCTATCAGAACGTTAAAGTGTATCGGCCGCTTAGCAGGTAACCAACCTTTAGTCCGGATTAAAGCAGGCGGCCAGTTGGCCGCCTGTTGCCTTTCAGGCTGACAATATTTTTTGCCAGGCTTGCCATTTCTCCTCTGGATGTCCACCCAAGCGTTGATAAAAGCCTTGGGCAGCCTGATTGCCGTTTAGCACATTCCACAGTAACCGTCGGCAACCTTGTTGATAGACCTGTTCCTGAACGGCCTTGAATAAGTGTCTACCTAGTCCCTGACCTCTGGCTTGTGGCACCAGATACAGTTCTTTTAGCATGGCATTGGGGGTTAAATCATAGGTAAAAGGCACCAGTAACCACACCGCATACCCTAGTAAATCCCCTTCACTGCCACTGACCACAAGACAATAACACTGCGGATTTTCGCTTAGCATACGCTCTCGCAGGTCATCAACAGTGACGCTGAAGTCATCCAGATAGTCTTCAAAGTCGGCCAGCTGCCGCATCAGATTAAGCAGTGCTGGCAGCTCTGTTAGGGTGGGGGGCCGAACATTCACCACCTTACAAGCTAGCGAATGCAAGCTTTTCATCCCGCCAGCCTTCGATACCGCCAATCATGATTTTGACTTTGAATCCCAACCTGGCGATAAACTCAGCAGCCTTATCGGCTCCATTGCAGTGCGGGCCCGCGCAATACACCACAAAGGCCTTACCTTGGCCGAGGCTTTGCAGCACACTTGCGGTGATCTGTGCGCGGGGCAGATTGAGTGCGCCAGGTACATGGGCTTTCGCATAGGCATTCGGCCCTCTGACATCCAGCAGCACAAAATCATGATGACCTTGCTCTAAGGCTTCAAACACGTCGGCACAATCGGTTTCAAAGCTAAGCTTGGCGGCGAAATGTTGCTGTGCAGCTTCGGGTTTGGCGGGTTCAACACGCATAACTTCTGATGTTTTCATCCTTATCTCCTGTTAAAAGTCCTGCCTGTCGAGGACGGGAACATTTCATCAGATTGCTTATACTGCTAACATTGGCCTGTTTAACAAAAATAGTTATTTTTCAGCCATGACTAATAAAAAGCCACATCGTGTTGCCATTTGTGTCTACGACGGTCTCTCCATGCTTGAGTATGGCGCGGCGGTCGAGATTTTCGCCTCTCATGGGCGGGGGCGCAGTGATTGGTACCACACTCAAGTGGTGGCCACCGACACCCCGGTAATTCAATTGCAAGGCGGAGGTAGGTTGGAAGTGGATGGCCGGGTTGATGACTTACCCGGTTATGACACCATTTTGATGCCGGGCTGGAGACATATTGATGCCCAAGCTCCAGCGCCATTGCTGAGTGCTTTGCGCGAAGCGGCAAGCCTGAACCGACGTCTGGTGTCATTTTGCTCAGGTGCTTTTGTATTGGCGGCGGCTGGTGTGCTGGACGGAAAAGTGGCAACCACACACTGGAAATATGCGGATGCCTTTGCCAGACGTTTTCCCAAGGTTAATTTGCAAATTAACCGACTATACGTACAGGACGGAAATATCCATACCTCGGCCGGTAGCGCGGCCTGTCTGGATTTATCCATTCAGCTGATTCGGGAAGACTTTGGCGTTGAGCAGGCCAACCGCACCGCCCGACGTTTAGTGGTACCTGGGCATAGAGATGGCGACCAGCAGCAGTTTATTGAGTTACCCGTGCCAAAGCGTCGCGATGAGTTGGGTAAAACCTTGGAATGGGCCATTCAGCACCTGGCTGATGGGCTGACGGTGGATAGGCTGGCCGAACACTGTCATATGAGCAGGCGAACTTTCGATAGAAAATTTACCCAGAGTTTTGGCTTAACGGCCAAGCAATGGCTGTTAAACGCACAGTTGGAGCGCGCCCGTTACTGGTTAGAATGCTCTGAACTGGCGATTGAACTTATCGCCCAACAGTGCGGTTTTGCCACCGCCTTGTCGCTGCGTTTGCACTTTGAAAAAAGCCTGGGGGTAACGCCAAGCCGATATCGCCGGCAGTTTGCGTTGCAACAACGTCAGGCCTGACGTGCGTGAATCTTCTGCCACAGGGCCAAATGATGGGGAAGTGCTAAGCCCAGTCGCTCAGCTTCTTTGAGCAGATAGCCATTGATATAGTCAATTTCTGTCGGACGGCCGTGGAGAACATCCTGATGCATGGACGAGAAATTGGCCGCGGTAGCGTTGATCACCTGAGCGAGTCGCGATGGAATATCTTGTGCACCAGGAATGTTAAGGCCTTGCATTAGTGTCGCTATTTCCTCATTCAGGGCTTGGATTTGTGCCTGATACTGCGGCTGGGCCAGCTCTCCGTTGGAAATATTGTGCAGTGCGGTAAGCGGGTTTATTACGGCATTCACGGCAAGCTTGGCCCACTGTAGCGGAGCAATTTGGGTATGCCACTGGCAAGGGGCCAATATGCTTGAAAGCAGATGTTCTGCCTGCTCACGATTAGCCTTGTTGGCAGGCGCTAATGCCCAGCCTAAGTCCGAACCCCCTAATCCGGTTTCGGTGACCTGAGTGTCTTGTTTAAGCACGGCCATTCTGGTGATGCCAAGGGCCAGCGGTAGATCCGGGAGCAGAGCTTCGACCTCACTTTGTGTGCCCATACCGTTATGCAATAGCAGCATTGTCTGCTCAGTCAGATATGGCTTAAGGGCTGTTACGGCTGGCAGAATCTGATAGGCCTTAAGAGGCAGAATAATAAGTTCATTCCCTTTAAGCTCATGAGGCTCAAGGGATTCTGGCAAAAATGCCAACCGCTCACCCTGATATGCAATCCATTCAATACACTGTAAGGTCGATGTTCTACCCATTACCTTGTATGCCAGGCCTTGGATTTCGCAGCGGGCTGCCAGTGCACTACCTATGGCGCCTTGGCCGACAATAACAATATTCATGAGCCCTTACTCAGAAATTTTTTGCCCAACTTAATTAGTATCAGCAGCACATAGCCTAGTGCAATGCCCGATAGGTTTGCCTGTAAATCGTCCCAACTGCTATGACGATGGGGCACCCAGTGCTGGGATAGTTCAGACAGGACGGCGAACAATAGCAGCATGCATAGTTGCCAGGCGGGATGATAGCGAAGACTGAACCAACAAAGTAAGGTCAGTCCAAAAAAGAAGCCGATATGATGCTGCTTGTCATTGCTGCCGTCGACCAGCAGGTATTGGGTGGGCAACCACAGCATGACGCAAAAAATCACCAGTGACGCCAGCATCAGGGCAAATACCCAAGGGTGGCGAACACGGCGTTGCCAGCGGTAACGTGGTTTGCTCATAAGGCTGTCCGTTTTAGGTTTAAGTGCGGCCAGGGCAATTGCCAGGGGGATAGTAAGTCCTGCAGTGCCTGCTGACATCTTGCCTCAGTAAAATACTGGCCGTATCGGGGGACACTGACTATCTGATGTTGCTGACCTCGATACTCAAACTGCAAAGCAAAGGCGTGAAGATAGGTTCGGTCTGACGGCGTGCCAGCATACAACGAGTCACCCAAGTTGGCGCTGCCCAGGCTTTTTAGCATCACTCTGATTTGATGGGTTTTACCCGTGCGGGGCTTGATAATAAAAAGTCGCAGGCCATTACCCAGCCCACTACTGAAAAACTGGCTGATGGCGGGTGACAGTGTGCTGGGCAGGAGTTTCCATTGCCCGCGGCGGGCTTTTTGCATATCGCCAATCACCGCCCCTTGTTTTTTGTTGGGCTTTTTATCAGACAGCGCCAGGTAAAATTTCTCTACCTGGCGCTCGGCAAACTGGCCAGATAAGAGGGCCGCTGCTTCGGCATTTTTCGCCAGCAACAACGCGCCAGATGTAACCTTGTCCAGTCTATGTACCGGCCACAGTGGCTGACCGCCTAGCTGCTGGCTGAGCAGGGTAACTATACCTGGTTGTTCAGCTTCCTGGTGCATACCAATACCGGCTGGTTTGTCGATTACCAGAAAATCGTCGTGTTCATACAGTACTTCAGAGATCATAAAATGGCGTAAGGTAATGGTCAGGAAGCGTCCCGAGCTTGTTCTAACAACTGGATGGCCTGAGCGTACTCCAGATCACAAATAAGATCGCGCAGTTTGCTATGGGATTCTGAGTCAAGCGCCAAGGCATTCAGCCACTGTTCAAGATGGCTGGGAGACACAAACTCATTGCGTTTTAAACTAGCCAACAAGGCCTCATAGGCGTTGGCGTCCTGCAACTGATTAGGTTGTGACTGCGTATTTGGGCTGGGCGTTGAGTTTAACCCAGCAAGTTGAATGAGCGTATTATCCAAGGCTTGCACAAAGGCGGGCAAATAGCGTTCAGCACCTGGATCGCCCTGCTTGAGTAGCTGTTCCAGATCGGTTGCTGCCAGATACAAAGGGGTCATACCGAGATTTCCTGCTACCCCTTTAATGCTGTGCACCAGTTGTCTGGCATCCTGCCAATTATGACTGGCCATTAACGCTTGGGTGTCGGTATGCGCCTGCCCGTATTGCTGGATAAAACGCTTAAACATGTTTTCCAACAATGCCTGATCACCACCTACTTGTTTTAACGCAAAGTCCGTATCCAGATACGGCGTCATGGGGTCTCCTGTGTGTTTCTTGCAAGCCAACTTCAGTTAAAGTGCTTAGATGCCAGCAGGCAAGGCTTGCGTAAAACTAATGGTAACAGGAAATTTCTGATGGATAAGATAAATGGCGTAATTACTGTAGAATTTCCTGACGAAAATGAAATATTTGTTATGACAGACCGGTCGGGTTGTAACCTGTGTTTTTGGTGTTAGGCAACGGCTTTGCAAAAATGCTCGGTTGGCAACGCTTGAAATTAGTTTAATACTACCCATCTATGGGGTCTTGTATCCAGATTAGGATCGATTTTGCAGCAGACTACATCGACTTTTGTCCAGCGACTTTCTACTTTGGCCGCCCCTGAGGTAGCCAACACCCTCAAAGGTGTAATGCGTGGAATTGAGCGGGAAACGCTGAGAATTAATGGTAACGGCAGCATTGCGCAAACCGCTCACCCAAAACCCTTGGGCTCAGCGCTTTGCCATGAACACATTACCACGGATTTTTCCGAAGCTTTGCTTGAGTTCATCACTATACCTCATCAGGATCCTCGTCAGGCACTGGCGCAATTGCGTGACATTCATAAGTTTGTGCTGGCCAAAATGGGTGACGAGCGCCTGTGGCCGATGAGCATGCCTTGCTACATTGAAAGTGAAGACAGCATTCCTATTGCCCAGTACGGCACCTCTAATGTCGGCAAGATGAAAACCTTGTATCGGGTGGGTTTGAAAAATCGCTATGGCAGCATGATGCAGGCAATTGCTGGTGTGCATTTTAATTTTTCACTGCCGCAGGCATTCTGGGATAAGTGGCTACCCGCAACGAATGCAGGGAGTGCAGATCAAAATGCGGTATCGGCTGCATATTTCGCGCAGATTAGAAATTATCGCCGCTTTTGTTGGCTAATCCCCTATTTGTATGGCGCGTCTCCGGCCCTTTGTGGTTCCTTTATCCAAGGCAAACAGTCCAGCCTGCCTTTTGAGCGCTTACCAAGTGGAGCTTATTTTTTGCCATACGCTACCTCTTTGCGTATGAGTGATCTGGGCTATACCAACAAAGCGCAGTCTGGTCTGAATGTGTGTTACAACGAGCTGGACAACTATGTGCGTTCACTACGCCAAGCGATTAATACACCCTCGGCTGAATTTGCCAAGTTTGCCGGTAAAAAGGATGGTCAGTACCAGCAATTGAATGCCAATGTGCTGCAAATTGAGAACGAACTCTATTCACCCATCCGGCCCAAGCAGCCAACCCAGAAACTGGAAAAGCCAACCGATGCACTGGCGGCGCGAGGCGTCAGCTATATCGAAGTGCGGGCGCTGGATGTGAACCCCTTCAGTGAAGTGGGAATTTCACTGGAGCAGTTTTATTTCCTGGAAGCCTTCTTGGTCTATTGCGCAATTTTCCCAAGTGCCGAAATGAACGCGGCAGACTTCAGCGAAACCGAGAAGAATTTGCGTGCCGTGGTAATTGAAGGGCGCAAGCCTGGACTGCAACTACAAAAAGAAGGCCAGTCTGTGGCACTTCAGCAGTGGGCAACTGAGCTGCTTGCCGGCATAACTGAGGTGGCCAAAATTTTGGATCAGGTTCACGGCGGGAGTGCTTATCAAAGCTCAGTAGCGCATGAACTGGAGAAGATTCATCATCCTGAACTGACCCCATCGGCGCGTATTCTTCATCACTTGCAGAGTACAGGTGAGGGCACAGGGGCTTACGCCTTACAAATGGCCGAACAGTACAAGCAGCGTTTGTTGCAACATCAGTACAGTTACCATACCGAGCAGGAACTGGAACAAATGGCGCTGGCGTCATTAAAAGCTCAGCAAGACGCTGAGCAGGCCGACATCCAGTCTTTTGATGAGTTTCTACGTGACTACTTTGCTCAGGCCGACAAAAGTTGTGCTTGAGCAAGGTTGTGGTAAAAAAAAGCCTGGCGCTAAGGCCAGGCAACTAATTTCTAGGGACACACTCAAACACACATACATTCAGAGTCGATTAGTGCAAAGAAGTTCAGCCTGATGCAAAAAAAATTTTTACTGCCTGTTTGTTGCTGTCTACCCTTGCTGTTAGGGGGCTGCGCTACCAGTCCGCCTAAAGACAGTAGCAACCTCTGTGAAATTTTTTATGAAAAACGCGATTGGTATGACGCCGCCAGCGATATGAAGGAAAAGTGGGGTGTACCTATTCATGTGCCAATGGCCATGATGTATCAGGAAAGCTCGTTTCGCCATGATGCCCTGCCACCCCGTGATTATGTGTTTTTTGGCTTGATCCCTTGGGGCCGTGTGAGCTCGGCTTATGGTTACTCTCAGGCCAAAACTCCCACTTGGCAGGATTATGTACGGGAAACCGGTAATGGCTGGGCATCCCGTGAAGATTTTGATGATGCCATGGACTTTATGGGCTGGTTTATCAGTAAAAGTCATAAAATCAACGGGGTATCCAAGTGGGATGCCTATGCCCAGTACCTGAATTACCACGAAGGGTGGGGCGGCTATAAGCGTAAATCCTACAATCAAAAAGCCTGGTTAAAGAAAGTCGCAAGCCGGGTGAAGGAGCGCTCCCTGCGCTATGCCGGGCAGTTGAAAAGCTGTCAGGAAGATTTGGATAAAAGCTGGTTGTGGCGAATGATTTTCGGTTGAAATACGACACTCTTTGTTGTTTCTAGGCTGTGTTTCTGCTGCGTGATGATTATGGAATCACTTATCAAACTAATGAAATCTGCCAATCCTGTAGCCTAGGGTTGCTGCATCCTCAACGCTCTCGCATTATTTCCTTACTGGCAAATCATCTGGGTAAATAACTTTGCTAAACAGGGAGATAACATTGAGCAAAAGGCATTTCTTTGTCATTTTGACACTTTTATTCTGGAGTCCAATTTCCTACGCCACGCTGAAATTACCCATGCTACTGTCTGACGGAGCGGTACTTCAACGTGATAAGCCGTTAACTCTCTGGGGGTGGGCTGCCCCCAACGAAATAATCACAGTGACACTTAATCATAAGCACTTTAAAGGGCAAGCGAATGCTCAGGGGCAATGGTCCATTCAAATACCGGCTAACGGAGCCGGTGGGCCTCATGAGTTGCAGATTCATGGTCGCTCTGAGCGTCTTCGTGTTCAGGACATTTACTTCGGCGATGTATGGCTTGCATCAGGTCAATCAAATATGGAATTGCCTATCCGGCGCGTGCTGGAAAAGTATCCGGAGCTGGGAACGCGCAAAAAATTCCCCCTAATACGTCAATTTCTGGTGCCGAAAGCCTACGATTTTCATCGCCCTCATGAAGATTATTCTCAGGTAGCTTGGCAAGCAGCAAACCCAGAGAATATTCAAAATTTCTCGGCGGTGGCATATTTTTTTGCAGAAGCTCTCTTAGATAAGTTAGATGTGCCAATTGGCATCATAAACAGTAGTTATGGTGGTTCACCTGTTCAAAGTTGGATGAGTGAACAGGCCTTAGCTAGTTTCCCCGAACACTTGTCTATTGCTCATCATTTCCGCCATCCGGAAAGTATAAAGGAGGTGGAATTGCGCAATAAAAAGCGTGAGCAGCAGTGGCACAAGGATGCTGATGCACAGGACAAAGGTATGCAAAGCGTCCCTCCTTGGTACGTAAAAGATGGCAAGGATGAAGACTGGCAACCTATTTATATGCCTGGTTATTGGTATGAGCAGGGCGAGCCTTTTCAAAATGGTGTTTTGTGGTTGCGAAAACGTTTCTACCTAAATGATAACCAGGCCGCACAGACTGCGATTTTGAGACTGGGCAGCATCACGGATGCGGACCAAACCTATATCAATGGTGAATTGGTTGGCAATACCACTTACCAATACCCCCCGAGAATTTACAGGGTTCCAGAGGAAGTCCTCAGGTCGGGTGAGAATAGTCTGGTTGTGAGAGTGCTCAGCCATCGGGGACACGGCGGATTTGTGCCGGATAAACCTTACGAATTGAGGTTGGCTGGAGAGAATATTGATTTAAGTGGCGAGTGGCATTACCGGATAGGCACTGCTATGCCAGCCTTGGCGCATTCCGAGTTTATTGCTTGGAAACCACTTGGTTTGTTCAATGGGATGTTGGCTCCTGCAACCAGGTTCTCTATAAAAGGTGTGATTTGGTATCAGGGTGAGTCTAATACGGACGCTCCTGAAAACTATTCAAAGATGTTTAATGCAATGGTCAGGGACTGGAGGCAACAATGGCAACAGCCAGAACTGCCGATCATATTTGTGCAATTGTCTGCCTTGAATCCCTACCATGGAGAACCAGTGCAAAGTAACTGGGCTGCATTACGTCAGCAACAATTGGAAAGCTTGAAGCTGAAAAATATCGCCATGGCGGTGAGCTTTGATTTGGGGGAATGGAACGACATTCATCCCCTGGAAAAAAAGCGCCTTGGACAGCGTATGGCGCTGGCGGCCAGATATCTGGCTTATGGTGAACGAAATCTCGTATATTCCGGTCCGCTTTTCGACAAGCTTAGCACTGATGATAGCAGTGTCTTAATATCCTTTACCGAAGTCGGTAGTGGGTTGACGGCGTTTGGGGAGAGTTTGACGGGTTTCACCTTGGCCGGCAAGGATGGCAAATTCGCTGTTGCTCAGGCCAGGATTGAAGGGCACCGTGTAAGAGTATGGTCAAAGCAGGTAAAAGACCCCGCAAAAGTGCGCTACGGGTGGCAGGACAACCCTCAAGATGCGAACTTATACAACCAGGAGGGCCTACCCGCTTCGCCATTTGAAGTGGATATAGCCATCCCGCCAATTCAACAGGCTGAGCAATAAACAACACAAGTGGTGCATGACTAATGCTATGACTTAACGGCGGAGCGGGGGAAGTATATGATTCTGATTAGCCAGCTGTCTGAGTTTTATTAAAGATATTGGTACGTTAGCTAAGTTGATGCAGGCAAAGGTGATATTAGTTGCGAAGCTTACATACAAAGATCAGCCAATGTTAAGTAGAACCAACAGTGCACCATTGCCGCCCCATTCCAGTGGTGCCTGATGAAAGGCCAATACGTCGGGGTGTTGTACCAGCCAGTTTGGCACAGATTTTTTCAAGATATGCTCACCTATGCCATGCACTATACACACGCAGGAACAATGCTGCCTGATAGCGGTATGCAGCAGTGCGGCAATTTCCAGTTTGGCATCGTCTCGTTTCAAGCCATGCAGATCCAGAATCAAATCTGGCGGATAATCGCCGCGTCTTAGTCGTTTCACTTCATGGCTGTCGCTGCCGGGCTTTACGTATTTCAGCGGCTGGTTTGGGTCAAACCAGGCTTCAAAGCCATCAGAAAAAGCAAAACTGGCTGCAGCCTGACGGGCTTCTCGTTGCTCCTGCTGGTTAGTTCGCTTTGATCTAAGCTCTGCGGTTTTAAACTTGCTGGCGGGGGGCTGGGGGGGTATTTTGTCTTGCTGAATACGTCTGACGCCCTTGATTTCACTGTGAAACAGTGACAATTCCTCATCATTCAGGTCGTTTTTCTTACTCATGGGGTCAGTGCTCGGTCAATTCAGTCGGCATAATAACAAGCTCGCCTAAATCGGCATAGCGCCGGATAGGCAGGTTTTTTTGCCTGGTGGCCGATTTACAGTCGGCACAAGGGCTGGCAACTGGCATAATAGCCGCGGTTTTTATTCGGATATTAATTCATGACAGATAAGCTCAAATGGCCAGATGCCGTTACCGACCTCCACAGTCTGCTGGATATGATGCGCTGGGCCATGAGCCGCTTCAATGAAGCTGGCCTGTATTTCGGCCATGGTACCGACAATGCCTGGGATGAAGCGGTGTGCCTGGTATTGCAGGTGTTGCATTTACCTCAGCAGGATCCTGCCGCCTTGTACAATGCGCGTCTTACCCAAAGCGAGAAGCAGCAGATCGTCGAACTGGTGCAGCGCCGTGTTGAAGAGCGTATTCCGCTGGCTTATCTGACTAATCAGGCCTGGTTTTGTGGGCTTCCCTTTTATGTGGACGAGCGGGTATTAGTGCCGCGCTCGCCCTTTGCCGAAATGCTGGTGAACCATTTCACCCCCTGGCTGGATTATGAACCTGATACTGTACTGGATATGTGCACCGGCAGCGCCTGTATTGCCATTGCGGCGGCGTACACCTGGCCCGACGCTCAGGTGGATGCGGTGGATATCAGCCCGGATGCGCTGCAGGTCGCTGACATAAACATTCAGGAGCATGGCCTGGGTGAGCGGGTTTTCCCTATCCAGTCTGATCTTTATACCAATCTCGGCGGGCAACGTTACGACCTGATTATTGCCAATCCCCCTTATGTGGATGCAGAAGATATGGCGGATCTGCCCGACGAGTTTCATCATGAACCCGAGCTGGGTCTGGCCGCCGGTGAAGACGGCCTGGATCTGGTACACACATTACTAAAAGAGGCACCCCGACATCTGACCGAGCGCGGCTGGTTGTTTGTGGAAGTGGGTAATTCCATGGTGCACATGGAACAACAATACCCCGAGTTGCCGTTAAGCTGGCTGGACTTTGAGCAGGGTGGTCTGGGCGTATTTGCCATCAGCCGTGCCGATCTGGTCGCCTATTGGAATCAACAAGCAGAATAGAGAATAAAGCAACACTATGGCTGGAAATCATTTTGGAAGACTCTTTACCGTTACCACTTTTGGCGAGAGCCACGGTATTGCCCTTGGCGGTGTGGTAGACGGTTGTCCCCCCGGACTGGAACTAAGCGAAGCGGATCTGCAAATCGATCTGGACAGACGCAAACCCGGTACCTCTCGCTATACCACGGCCCGTCGGGAAGACGATGTGGTGAAGATTTTATCTGGCGTGTTTGAAGGCAAAACCACAGGTACGTCCATCGGCTTGTTGATTGAAAACACCGATCAGCGGTCCAAAGACTATTCCAATATTAAAGATATCTTCCGTCCCGGCCATGCAGATTATACCTACCAGCAAAAATACGGCCTGCGCGATTACCGCGGTGGTGGCCGTTCCAGTGCTCGTGAAACGGCTATTCGTGTGGCAGCCGGTGCCATCGCCAAAAAATATCTGAAAGATAAATTGGGCATTGAGATTACCGGCTATCTGTCGCAACTCGGGCCCATTGAACTGGCGCCGGTAGATCTATCTATTACCAATGACAACCCGTTTTTCTGTGCCGATGCCGCCAAGCTGGATGCGCTGGATGAATATATGCGCGACCTGAAAAAATCAGGGGATTCCATTGGCGCTAAAGTCTCGGTGGTGGCCCGCCATGTGCCGGTTGGCCTGGGCGAGCCGGTATTTGACCGTTTGGACGCCGACATTGCTCACGCCATGATGGGCATCAATGCAGTCAAAGGCGTGGAAATTGGTGATGGTTTCGCTGTGGTTGAGCAAAAAGGCTCTGAGCATCGCGATGCCATGACACCTCAAGGCTTTACCAGCAATAGTGCCGGCGGCATTCTGGGCGGAATTTCCAGTGGCCAGGATATTCTGGTGCATCTGGCCCTTAAGCCTACCTCCAGTATCAGTGTGCCGGGCGAAACCGTGGATATTAACGGGCAGTCCGCCGAGATTATCACTAAGGGCCGTCACGACCCTTGTGTGGGTATTCGTGCGGTGCCTATTGCCGAAGCCATGCTGGCGTTGGTGCTGATGGATCATTTCCTGCGTCACCGCGGGCAAAACGCCGACGTTTGCTCACAAACACCTGTACTGCCGGGAAATCTGTCTGAGTAATCCCAGCCCTATTGGCCGTGGCCCGCTGATTTGGCTGGCCCTGGCTTACCTTTTATATTTCGGCCAGTTGGGGGTATTAACCCCGTATCTGGCTATGTTTCTGGATGGACGCGGCCTCAACTCGGTAGAGATCGGCCAGTTGTTGGCGCTTATCACCCTGACCCGTATTCTCGGCCCGAATCTCTGGGCTAATCTGGCCGATCGCAGCGGCAAAAGTTTAGGTATTTTGCAAATTGGTGCGGCCCTGGCGCTGGCCAGCTTCTTTGTGATTTTTGTTGCTGACGGTTTTTGGGGCCTGACCTTGTGTTTTGGTCTGATCATGATGTTCTGGACCGCCATTATGCCGCAGATGGAGGTTATTACCCTCAATTCTGTGGCGGGTGATGCACACAAATACAGCCGTATTCGCCTGTGGGGCAGTCTGGGCTTTATTTTGCTGACCATCAGTGCCGGACGGTTAATTGACTGGTTTGGCACCGAAGTCTTGCTGGTCATCTGCCTGGCGTTACTGGCCGCTTTGTTACTGGTCAGCACCCGTTTACGAGAGCCTGAGCAACTGCCGGATAACTCGCCGCATACTGGCTCTATCTGGAGCAAGTTAAAAAGCCCGGTATTTCTCGGCTTTATTTTGGCGTTATGCTTATTGCAGGTAGGGTTTGGCCCCTATAACAGCTTCTTTACCCTGTTTATGAAAGACCTGGGGTACAGCGGTATGCAAACCGGCCTGTTGCTGTCCCTTGGGGTATTAGCCGAAATCCTGATTTTTTTGAAGGCCGGCAGGTTAATTCAGCTTTTTGGCATCAAATGGATGCTACTTATCAGCCTGGCGTTAACAGTGCTCAGATGGACGCTACTGGCGAACTTTGCTCATCTGCCCTGGGTGCTGATTGCCACCCAATGTATTCATGCCGCCAGCTTTGGTTTAACCCACGCGACCGCTATTCAGTTTATTCATCGCTACTTTGGCCGTCGTTATCAAAGTCGCGGGCAGGCTCTGTATGTCAGTCTGGCAGGTGGCCTTGGCGGTGCGCTGGGTAACTTTGGCGCGGGCTTGTTGTGGCAGCAAGGGCAGGGTGCCACACAGGCGTTTTTAGCTGCCGCTATGGTGGTGGGGGTGTCGCTAGTGGTTATTCTGCTTATCCCATCACGCCACCTGGAATGTGCATCCGAGCCAGTGCGCTGAACTACAGTTTTATACAAAGCCCTACAACTCTCCACAGACCTCTCACAGCTTCCTGACGATGCACTACTTATGCTGTTACCTGCACATTCATTAGCAGGAACATGCCATGCAGAATTTACCTTTTAAACTGTCGGTCATTGCGCTGACCGTCTTCGTCAGTCAGGGCTTGGGGGCACAGGAGCCACTGGAAAAAATCGAAGTTGTCCACAAGCGCAGCAGTATCTTGTCTGAAATTACCGAAAGTAGTGAAAAGCTTGTCGCCATGCCTGGTGCCTTGGGCGATCCGCTGCAAGCGGTATTTGCCTTGCCGGGCGTGGTGGCCGCGGGTGGCTCCATGTCGTCACCGGCAGTGCGCGGCTCCTCACCCAGCGATAACAGCTTTGAAGTGGACTTTATGCCCGCGGGTTATATTTTCCATGACTTTGGCAACTCTATTTTTAACAAGTACCTGCTGCAGGATTTTCAGCTTTATTCTGCAGCCTATGGTACCAGTTACGCCAACGTAACAGGCGCGGTGTTTGATGTGGCCTTACGTAATCCTAAATACCAACCCGTAAAAACGACGCTGGATTTCAGCTTGTTTAATGCTGGGGTGTTTATGGAAGGGGCCATTACCGACAACCTGGCGTTTTATCTGTCGGCACGAAAGAGCATGTTGCCGTTTTTCTTTTCCGAGGGCGAAGAAATTGAGGATGAAGACGGCGAGAAAACCGGGGTAATCATTAATGACGCGCCGGATGACAATGACTACCAAGGTAAACTGGTGTGGGAGCCCAATGGCAACAACCAGTTTAGTTTTTCCTTTACTGGCGCCAACGACAGCGCCGCGGCCAATTTCAGTCAACTGGCTGAATTTTCGCTGAAAAATCCTGAGTATCAGGGAGATGCCAAATTTAAACGCGGCTTTAACAGCCAAAGCCTGATTTGGGATCACTTTGCCCAGAATTATCAATTCAAGTTGGGTATCGGCTCGTTAGCGGGGGATGAGCGCCTGGAATACGGTAAACAGGCTACCGGCACAGACGGCTTTTTCCAGGATGTGGAAAACAAGCAACTGTCTCTCAAGGGACGCCTGAATTATCGGCTCAATGAAAAACATCACCTGTTGTTTGATGCCGGTTATTTTGACCACCAGGTGGTCTTTGACTACGACATGTTCCTGTACAACTGTACTGAGCTTGACCCGGACTGCGACTTGAATAAAGGTGAGCGCATCACCGATAAGCACAAGGTGGATTACACCAGTCAGATGCTTGCGGCGTCACATATCTGGCAAATCAACGATGCGTTGCAATCGGAGCTTGGTGTGCAGTGGCACCGTAACGATTTGACTGACGAAAACTTTATCAACCCTCGCCTGGCTCTGCGCTATCAGTTAAATGATAGCAACCGTATTAACTTCAAGGCGGGTCGCTACAATCGTCTGCAGGATATTGAATATCTGGTAGAAGACATTGGTAACCCAGAGCTGAACTCGCAAACTGCCATGCATACCAGTATTGGCTATGAACAGGACTTAGCTGATGAGTGGAGCTGGTCAGTAGAGACTTACTATAAGACCATGGACAAGCTGCCGTTGGGACTCAGTGGCTACGGTGATGCAGACAAGCTTTACAGCAATGAGGTAGAGGGCCGAGCCTACGGTGTGGACCTGATGGTCAATAAAAATCGTACCGACCGCTGGTATGGTTGGTTTTCGGTAAGCTATGGCAAAAGTGAACGTACCGACCTACGCGCTGATGTGACCCGCGATTATTATGCCGATACGCCTTTGGTGGTGAATGCGGTCTTTAATTATCAGATTAATGAGCGCTGGAATGGTGGTTTTAATTTCACCGCCCGCAGCGGTCAGGCCTATACGCCAATTGTGGGGGTACGTGAAAATCCGGATTTTGACGGACGTTTCCTGCCCATTTACGGCGAGCCGTTTTCCGAGCGCTTTGATACATACAGTCGCCTGGATGTACGCTTTGAGCGTAAGACCGATTTCTTCGGTCTGGATGCCAAGCTGGTGCTGGAAGTGATGAATATCCTCGGTACCGAAAACATCAGCCATATTGATCTGGACTACCGTAAGATCAATTCCACTTCAGATCTTATCCTTAAAGAGGATGAAGACGACTTTGGTATGCGCCCCTCGATAGGTTTTAGTGTGACCTTTTAAGATGTTAGCCAAGGCGGTGATCCCCGCCTTGGCTGCATTGCTTGATTTGCCCATGCCGACAACTTGGGTACAGCTCTTGGCAATGATACAATCCGCGCCGTTTTGTGGTTGTAGGGCTTACTTGTGTCAGACATGCATCAGGTAGAAGATTTAATTACCCTGTTTAACGGCCAGTTTGCCGCCAGTTTCAACACCCGTCTGGTGCGCGGTGAGCACGAGCCCTTATACCTGCCGGCCAATGCACAGACCCCTTATCATCAGGTAATTTTCGCCCATGGCTACTATGCCAGTGCCCTGCATGAGATTGCCCATTGGTGTCTGGCCGGCGCCAAGCGCCGCGAGCTGGAAGATTATGGTTACTGGTATTGCCCGGATGGCCGGGATGCGGTGCAGCAAGCCGAATTTGAAAAAGTGGAGATAAAACCCCAGGCCATTGAATGGGGGTTGTGCGCAGCGGCAGGTAAAGCCTTTCGCGTCAGTACGGATAACCTTAACGGCGTTGAACCGGATCGCGCCGCCTTTAGCCGCGCCGTGCAGGCCCAGGCCTTAAGTTATCTGGCCAATGGTTTCCCCCCCAGGGCCAGACAGTTTATGCAGTGCTTGCAGCAGTTTTATGCCACGCCTATCTTAAGCCCGGCCAATTTTACCCTGGAGCCCGCCTATGTCCTTTAAGCTTGGACTGATTATCAACCCTTACGCCGGTATTGGCGGTGCCTTGGCATTAAAAGGCAGTGACGGCAAGGCTATTCGTGAACAGGCTCTGGCCATGGGGGCGGTGCAACTTGCCCCTGAGCGCACCCGTCAGGCCCTGACACTACTGCTGCCTTATCAACAGCAACTGCAGATAGTTACTGCATCCGGGCCCATGGGCGAAGACTTGTGCCGTGAGATGGGCTTTAGCACCCAGGTGATTTACCAAAGTCCTGCTCAGTCAGAAGCCGAAGATACCGAAAATGCCGCCAAAGCCATGCTAACCGAACAGGTCGACCTGCTGCTGTTTGCCGGTGGCGATGGCACGGCGCGCAATATTTGCAGTGCGGTGGAAGACAAAGTACCTGTGCTGGGTATTCCGGCAGGCTGTAAAATTCACTCCGGGGTGTATTGTGTTACCCCAAAAGCGGCCGGGCGGCTGGTGGAAATGCTGGTACAGGGCGAGCTGGTCAGTTTGCTGGAAGCCGATGTGATGGACATTGATGAGTCAGCCTTTCGTGACGGCACAGTGCGTGCCCGCCGCTATGGCGAGATGCGTATTCCCAGTGAACTGCGTTATGTGCAGGCGGTGAAAATGGGCGGCAAGGAGTCTGATGAGCTGGTGCTGGAAGACATTGCCGCCCATGTGATTGAACAAATGGACGACCAGTTATTTGTAATGGGCTCAGGCTCCACAGTCGCTGCGATAATGGCGGAGCTGGGATTGGACAATACCTTGCTGGGTGTGGATCTGGTCCAGCACCAGCAGCTTGTGGCCAGCGATTTAACCGCCAGCCAACTGCTGGATGCCATTGATGGGCACGAGGTTAAACTGGTGATTACTTTAATTGGTGGTCAGGGGCATATTTTCGGCCGCGGTAACCAGCAGCTTAGCCCCAAGCTGATTCGCGCTATTGGCCGCGACAATATTTTTTTGGTGGCCACCAAGAGCAAGTTAAAAGCCCTGGGAGGCAGACCGCTGGTTGCCGATACCGGCGATGCCGAGCTGGATAAGCAATTAAGTGGCCTTATCCCCGTGATCACCGGCTTTCACGATGAAGTGCTTTACCCCGTGGCGTCACCCGATTAAGCCCTATTTCCAGAGGAAACCGAAGTTATGTCAGAGCAGGCGTTTAACCAATTTATTGATACCACTGAAAATGCTTTTGATCAGGCCGTGGTGCAGGGCAGTGATCACGAACTGTTTGTTTCCAGCTACTTAAGCGGGCATTTTTCCCTGGTGGTAGCCAAAGCCCTGACCCAGGCAAATTACTGTCTGGCAAACCTTGATACGGCTATGCAGCAGAGCCTAAACGATGCCTTTGCCAACAACGAACTCGACCCTGCCGACCAGCAGCAAGTATTGGCCCTGTGGCAGCAATTGCTGACACAAGGCAGTTAACCACTTAGATTGAACACTTCAACTGCTGGCCGAGCATGGCGGCTGTGACCAGCGTCACGCCTTTGCTGGTGACGCGAAAACCGCGGGCCAGATCGTCGTCCTTGTTGATGCCGATTTGTGTGCCGTCGGGAATATCCACGCCGCGATCAATAATGGCTTTGCGGATATGGCAGTGCTTGCCGATATGCACGCTGGGCAATATCACTGAGTCTTCCACTTTCGAATAATCGCTGACTGTTACTTCGGAAAACAGCAGTGAACCGCGAATACGGGCACCAGAAATCACGCAGCCGCCGGAAACCATAGAGTTGGTGGCCATGCCTACCCGATCGCCATCTTCCAATACGAATTTGGCCGGGGGCTGCTGCACCTGATAGGTCATAATCGGCCATCTGTCATCGTAAAGATTCAGCTCAGGAACCACCGAAATTAACTCCATATTGGCTTCCCAGAATGCATCCAGGGTACCTACGTCACGCCAGTAGGCGCGCTCGCCGGTATCCTGATTACGAAATGGGAAGGCGTAGACCTTACAACTTTCGATCAAAGACGGAATGATATTTTTGCCAAAGTCATGCTCGGAGCTGTCGTTGTCGGCGTCTTTGACCAACTGATCAAACAGAAACTCGGTGTTGAACACATAGTTGCCCATAGAGGCCAAAGTAAGATTTGCATCGCTTGGCAGTGGCGTGGGGTTGGCTGGCTTTTCATCGAATTTACGAATGCGCCAGTCTTCGTCTACCGTCATGACGCCATAAGCACCGGCTGCTTCCTCAATGGGTACCTCAATGCAGGATACCGTCATATCGGCGCCGGACTCCACGTGGTAGGCGAGCATTTCGCCGTAATCCATTTTGTAGATATGGTCGCCGGATAGCACTAGCACGTATTTAGGGGCCACAGAGCGGATGATGTCGATATTCTGGAAAATCGCGTCGGCGGTGCCTTTGTACCAGGCTTCTGAGGTGCGCTGAGAGGCTGGTAGCACATCAACAAACTCACCCATATTGACATTCAGATTTGACCAGCCGCGCACCAGATGCTGGATCAGCGAGTGGGCTTTGTATTGGGTGGCTACGCCGATTTTCTTGATACCTGAGTTCAGGCAGTTGGACAGCGGAAAGTCGATAATGCGGAACTTGCCGCCGAAATACACCGAGGGCTTGGCCCGCCATTCGGTCAGTTCATGTAAGCGAGAGCCTTTGCCGCCAGCGAGGATCAAGGCATAGGTGTCGCGGGTGAGTCGGCTGATAAAACGCTGATTCTTGTCAAGCATCGGGATCTCCATCTGGGCAGGTCTGAATTGATAGCAAATTGGCCACGTGACAACACAAACACGCGCTGCACTTCCTGTGCATCCGTTTTCACCAATATAACGTTGAAGATCCGGCCTTGATAGTCATAGACGACAAAAAAGTGAAAAAATACAGCAGGCTAGATTTGTGGGGGGCTAAGGCTAGTCGTCGTTTTATGACCTGGTGCAGGAACAACGCCGAGTTAGAAAAACCACAAAGAAATGAAATGATCTGGCGCTACAGCTTTCTAACCCCTTCGTGCCCTCTGTGTTTTTTGTGGTGAGTTGTTGTGGCAATCTATTGGTTGTTGGTAACTGGCTTACGCTGACGGTCGCGAATCACAAAGCGGTTGGGGCTAAGTGCGGCCAGTAAACTGTTGTCCAGCGGCAGCGGCTCGCCGGCAAGCTGACTGGCAAGGGTCTCGGCCAGAAGCGGCGCGCTGCAAAGTCCGCGGGAGCCAAGGCCAACAAAGAGATATAAACCCGGCAAATCGCATGCCTGCGGGTAGGTGATATCCTTTTTACCCAAATAAAGGTCGGCATAGTCCTGCTTTTGCCTGGCGACATCGGGCATAGCGCCCATCATAGGTAAATGATCCGGCAAACCTAAACGGATAGAAGCGCGCCCCTGGCCATCGGTCTTTAGGTTTTGTGTCCAATCACAGTCACTCATGGCCTGACGATGGGTGTTGATGTTTTGTTCGGCTTCGCTTTCACGATGCTCACAACTCATATCCATTTTTACGTAAGTGGACCCCAGCGCATGTCGACCCTCGAAGACTGGCGTCATATAACCTTTGTGACAAAGCACGGTTTTAAGTGAAGCAATGGCAGCTTGACTGGGAATATGTTCTACCTGGCCTCGCACTGGGCGAAGGGGCAGTGCATCAAACAGTGGTAAATTCACTGTCTCAGCCCCTGTTGCCATCACCACGACCGGATGAAGATCCTCGCCACCGTCCTGCCATCTTAATTGCCAGCGCTTGGCGTCGACATCATAGTGCAGCTCTTGCAGTTTCTTAGCTTTTTGTACATTCAGCGCTTTTCCACAGGCGGCCAATAATGCCTGGGTCAGTGCCTGAGGGTTAATCCAGCCGCCGCCTGCCATATGCAGTGCGGGATAAGGAATGGCTATACCGGCCAGGTCGGTGGCTTGCTGGGCATCCAGCGACGTGATTAAGTCTGTTGGCCAATGGCCTTTGGCCGCTAACTTTTGCTGTTTTTCCTGCAAAGCCGGTGTGAAGGCGATTTGCAGCACACCACAAAAATCATGAGGAACCTGATGAGGTGTTAATAAAGGCTGATATTCACGCCTGGCAAAATCAAAAGCCTGTGCGAGCAGGCGGCTGGCTAGATTGTCATCCACGTGTAGCTGCGGATAGAAACCGCCCTGGCGATTACCAGACGCGCCATCAGCTATCCCTTGGCTGTACAGATTAACTTCATATCCACGCCGACATAGGGCATAACTCAAGGTTGCTGCTGCCAGGCCGCCGCCAACTATTGCAATAGTTTTAGCCGGGTTGGCGCGTCGTTGAAACCAGGGCGCCTGAGTGGCGGCTTGATGCGGGGCTGCCAGGTGGCCGGCCAACATATCGCGCTTATGGCCAAAGCCTTTGCGTTTTTCCACCTGAAAACCGGCTTGTTGCAGGCCGCGTTTGACAAAGCCGGCCGCAGTAAAGGTCGCAAAAGTGCAATCCGGACGGGCTAGACTGGCCATCTGAGTAAATAGGGCATCTGTCCACATGTCAGGGTTTTTGCTGGGGGCAAAGCCATCCAGAAACCAGGCATCGACTAAGCCTTGTTCCGGGCGATGCCACTGCGGTAGCAAGTCATGCAAGTCGCCGAGCCATAAATCCAGCACCACTTCGCCGCCAGGCACGGCAAAGCAAAGGCGGTGACAGCCACCGGTCAGATAAGGATATGCTTGGATTAACTGCTGGCTGTACGCGTCCAACTGCGGCCAGTGGGCGAGGGCGCGGGCCAAATCTTCTCGGCTTAAAGGAAACTTTTCGGTGGAGATAAAATACAGTCGGTTAAGGGGGGACTGGGGTTGCTGGCGGCGAAAATCTGCAAAGGCAGCAAAACTGGCAAGAAAATTAAGACCTGTGCCAAAACCGGTTTCGGCAATGGTAAAGTGCCGGGACATTGCATTATGCCAACGAGCAGGTAACTGATTGTTGTGCAAAAATACGTAATGGGTTTCGGCCAGGCCATCGGCATTGGAAAAATATACATCGTCAAAGGCCTCGGCAACCGGGGTACCTTGTTGGTTAAAATGGATTTGGGCGGTTTCGATGGCCATGCAGGGTCTTTTATCAGCTCGCTAAGGGCGATATTCTACGCTATAGCCAGTTGGCAGTAAAAAGGTGTCAGGCCTGATTTGTGTTCTTAGACTATTGTCTACAGGCCACCGATGGAACGGAACAAATACGCTGTTTGTACGTCACAAAGAGCAGACCAGTTATGTCGAGAAAATCATTACCATAAGGACACTTTTTCAAGTGAAGGTATCAAAATGAGAAGAGCCGTGATTACCGGTCTGGGCGTGGTGTCCAGCATAGGTAACAATAAGCAGCAAGTACTGGAATCCCTGCAGCAGGGCAAGAGCGGCATCCGCCACTCCCAGCAATTCGTCGATATGGGCCTGCGCAGCCAGGTGTGGGGCAATATCGAGCTGGATGTCAGCGAGCATATCGATCGTAAGGCCTTGCGTTTTATGGGCGAAGCGGCCGCCTATGCCTATATCGCTATGCAGCAGGCCATTGAAGATGCCGGCCTGAGCGAAGAGCAGGTGTCGAATGTGCGTACCGGCCTGGTGGCCGGTTCCGGTGGTGCATCATCTAAAAATCAGGTGGAAGCCGCGGATATCCTGCGCGAGAAAGGTGTTAAGCGGGTAGGTCCTTATATGGTGCCTCGCACCATGAGCAGCACAGTGTCAGCCTGTCTGGCCACCCCTTTTAAGATTAAAGGTATTAACTACACCATTTCTTCAGCCTGTGCGACCAGTGCTCACTGTATTGGCCATGCGCTTGAACAAATTCAGCTAGGCAAGCAGGACATCGTATTTGCTGGCGGCGGTGAAGAAGTGGATTGGACACTGGCCATGCAGTTTGACGCCATGGGCGCGCTATCGACCAAATATAACGAAACGCCGGATAAGGCATCTCGTACCTATGATGCAGACCGTGATGGTTTTGTTATCTCAGGTGGTGGCGGTATGGTTGTTGTGGAAGAGCTGGAGCATGCGCTGAATCGCGGTGCCAAGATCTACGCTGAAATCATCGGTTATGGTGCCACTTCTGATGGCTACGACATGGTGGCGCCGTCGGGTGAAGGCGCGGTGCGTTGTATGCAACAAGCCATGCACGGTATCGAAGAGAAGATTGACTATCTGAATACCCACGGTACCTCCACGCCGGTTGGTGATGTGAAGGAACTGGAAGCCATTCAGCAGGTGTTCGGCGGCAGGTCCCCGGCTATCAGCGCGACTAAGGCCATGACGGGGCACGCATTGGGTGCGGCAGGTGTACATGAAGCCATTTACAGCTTACTGATGCTGGAAAACGGCTTTATCGCGCCATCGGTTAACGTTGAGAATCTGGACGAAAAGGCGGCTGGTCTAGATATCGTTACCGAGCCACGTCAGGCACAACTGAATACTGTGATGTCCAACAGTTTCGGTTTTGGTGGTACTAATGCCACGCTGGTGCTGCGTCGCTACCAGAAATAAGACTAATTAAGTCAGAAAAAGGCAGCATTTAGCTGCCTTTTTATTTCCAGCTCAACATTATATTGCGTGGCATCGCATGGACATTTTTCCTCTGTGCTGTTATAGTCTGCACCTCTTTTTTGGCATCCGTCGGTCGGTGCCTGTCTAGCGAATCCCAACCCAAATTCCCCAGACGCTATTATTTTTCCCGCCTAAGACCGTGTCAGTGCCTTTGCACTGAGTAGGCCGGTTACGGAGTACAATTTTGAATTCATTTGACGAGCTTGGCCTGTCGGCCGAACTGCTTCGTGCTGTTTCCGAACAAGGTTACAGCCAGCCAACCCCTATTCAGGCGCAGGCCATTCCGGTGATCCTGGATGGCCGCGATGTGATGGGGGCGGCACAAACCGGTACGGGGAAGACCGCCGGTTTCACCTTACCTTTATTACAACGTTTAAGTGCATTGCGCCCCGCGCAGGGGGCAAAACCGGTGCGCGCATTGGTTTTAACGCCAACCCGTGAACTGGCGGCACAGGTGGGCGACAGTGTCGCTGATTACGGTAAATATCTGCCACTGAGCAGTGCAGTGATCTTTGGTGGGGTGAACATTAACCCGCAAACCGCGGCGCTAAAACGTGGTGTGGATATCTTGGTAGCCACCCCTGGACGTTTGTTGGATCATGCTAATCAACGCAATGTGGATCTGTCTAAATTGGAAATTCTGGTATTAGATGAAGCGGACCGTATGCTGGATATGGGTTTTATTCACGATATCCGCCGGGTACTGAAATTACTGCCCGCCAAGCGCCAGAACCTACTGTTTTCAGCTACCTTCTCTGATGAGATCAAGGCTCTGGCTGATGGCCTATTAGACCAACCTGTGTTGGTGGAAGTGGCCAGACGTAATACCGCATCCGAGGCGGTTGCCCAGACTATCCACCCGGTAGATAAAGATAAGAAACGCCAGTTACTTTCTTACCTGATTGGCTCCAATAATTGGAAGCAGGTGCTGGTGTTTACCCGCACTAAGCATGGTGCTAACCGTCTGGCTCAGCAGTTGGAAAAAGACGGCCTTACTGCGGCGGCTATTCATGGCAATAAAAGCCAGGGCGCGCGTACTAAGGCGCTGGCTGATTTTAAATCCGGTAAGGTAAGAGTGCTGGTGGCCACTGACATTGCCGCCCGTGGCCTGGATATCGATCAGTTGCCACATGTGGTTAACTTCGAGCTGCCTAATGTACCGGAAGATTATGTGCATCGCATTGGTCGTACTGGTCGCGCTGGCAATGTTGGCGAAGCGGTATCCTTGGTGAGCGTGGATGAAAACAAACTGCTGCGGGACATTGAAAAACTGATTAAACGGGAGCTGCCTAAAGTGGTAATTCAGGGGTTTGAGCCAGATCCTAACGCTGTGCCTGAGCCAAAGGAAAAACCACAAGCGCGCCCACCTCGTCGTCGTTTGGGCGAAAAACCCAGACAACAGGGCAGTGAGCGCCCGAGCGGCGAGCCGAATCGTCGCCGTCGTCGTCGCACTAAACCGAAAAATCCAGCCTCCCAGGCGGCCTGAACCCTCAGATCGGACTGGTAATTCAAGCATAAGTGGGCAAAATAGCGGACTTTGTCGTCCGCCTGTTTTGCCCATGCATATCTATTGTGAAGATTCCCTGTTGTACGCCCGCGAGTATTTTGCCGGGTGGGGAGAGTTACATTTCTTTAGCGGCCGTAATCTGGATCCGCAAAGCCTGACTAATGCCGATATCCTGCTGGTGCGTTCTACGACCAAAGTGGATGAGAGGCTGCTTAGTCACTGCCCAAATTTAAAATACGTAGGTACGGCCACAGCCGGCACTAATCATATGGACCTTGCTGCGCTAGAAGCGCGCGGTATTGCCTATGGTTCTGCTGCAGGTTGCAATGCCATTGCGGTGGCCGAATATGTGATAAGTAGCTTGTTTGTTTTGGCACAGCAGCAAGGCTGGCAACTTAAAGACAAGCAGGTGGGTATAGTGGGTGCCGGGCATGTAGGCAGCCAGTTGGACGCTAAACTAAAGGCCATTGGGGTTAACACCCTGTTGTGCGACCCGCCGCTGCAGGCCCAGGGCGATAAGCGGCCGATGGTCGATATCGATGCCATTATGGCCTGCGATATTATCAGTTTGCATGTGCCGCTGGTGGAGGATGGAGCGCATCCCACCCGTTTGCTGTTTGATAAACACCGTTTAAATGCGCTGACTGACCAGCAAGTGCTGATCAACGCCTGCCGGGGTGAAGTGCTGGATAATCAGGCGCTACTTAGTTTGTATCAACAAGGCAGACAATTTACGACTGTACTGGACGTGTGGGAAAACGAGCCTGATATTCTGACCGAGCTATTGCCTTATGTCGCGCTGACCAGCGCCCATATTGCCGGCCATACCCTGGAAGGTAAGGCCAGAGGCACCTGGATGCTTTATCAACAGGTGGCTGAGCTGTTTGATTTACCTTGTGAACTGTCGCTGAACTCGGTTCTGCCTGCATCTGAGTTTGCTCCTGTATCGCTTGCTAGTCTGGAGCAGCAACATGTGGCGAATATGGTGCTTAGCGTGTACGACATTCGTCGCGATGATCAGCAGTTCAGAACCCTGGTAAACAAGCCGGGCGGCTTTGAATATATCCGCAGGCACTATGCTATTCGAAGAGAATTTGCTGCATTGCAAGTTAGTGCTGGAAATTCTGCGGTGAAAAAGGCAATCTGCGGGCTCGGCTTTAGTCCAAAGCCGGATACTCTTTGATCAGCACCGCTGATCGTCAGGCTTGACCTCAACTAAGGAGATTAAACAGAAAATGTCACGAGCCTTTGATGTTGCCGTTTTAGGTGCTACCGGCCTGGTAGGCCAGCATATGATCGAAATCCTTGAACAGCGGGATTTCCCGGTTAACAAACTTTACCCACTGGCCAGCTCTCGCTCTGCTGGTGGTACGGTGAGTTTCAAGGGTAAAGACGTGACAGTTCTGGACGCCGACACCTTTGATTGGTCACAGGTGCAGTTGGGTTTCTTCTCAGCCGGTGGCAGTGTGTCTGCAAAGTTCGCTCCCATTGCCGCAGAGGCCGGTTGTGTGGTTATCGACAATACCTCACAGTTCCGCTACGAGCCTGACATTCCGTTGGTGGTACCGGAAGTGAATGCCCATGTGCTGGCAGATTTCCGCAATCGTAATATTATTGCCAATCCAAACTGTTCAACCATTCAGATGTTGGTGGCCCTGAAGCCCATTCATGATGCTTTTGGTATCAGTCGTATCAATGTTTGCACCTACCAGTCGGTCAGTGGTGCAGGTAAATCAGCGATGGAAGAGTTGGCCAGACAAACCGCAGACTTGCTGTCCGGCCGTGAAGTAACGCCAAAAGCCTTCAGCCGCCAAATCGCCTTTAACGTGATTCCGCAGATTGATGTATTCATGGACAATGACTACACCAAAGAAGAAATGAAGATGCACTGGGAAACGCAGAAAATCATGGGTGATGACAGCATTATGGTGAATGCCACTGCTGTACGTGTGCCGGTTTTTTATGGTCATGGTGAAGCCGTTCATATAGAAACTCACCAGCCTATTGATGCTGAAGCAGTCAAAGAGCTGTTAGCCGATGCGCCTGGTATTACGTTGATGCGTGAGCGTGAAGACTTCCCAACCCAGGTTGGCAATGCCAGTGGTAAAGACGAGGTATTCGTCGGACGTATTCGTAAAGATTACACTCATCCCAACGGTCTGAACCTGTGGGTGGTATCTGATAATGTACGTAAGGGTGCCGCGACTAACAGTGTGCAGATTGCTGAAGTGCTGATCCGCGATTACATGTAATTGCCGGTAGTCTGAATAAAAAAGGCCTGGAACCCTGTTCCGGGCTTTTTTGTATTTAAAATAGCTTAAATACGGCCGATATGGAGTAGTTGGCTTTATGGATCAGGGTTAGTATCTGGTTTATAGTTCGTGTTGGAATGCAACTTGCTGTATTTTTCTTGATGCATTGTAGAGTGGTAGTAATCCGGCGGGTTACTTATAAAAAGTGATAACTATTAAATCTGCGCTAAGTACGAGCTGTGCGGGTGATTTGTTGGGGCGGCGAAGGACAAATATGAGAATACGACAGTTGCTGATGCTTTGTTTAGCAAGTTTTTTCTCCGTTACCCTGTCGCTGACCAGCCACGCTCAGTCTGTTGAAATTAAAGGCCCAAAGAACGCTACCCGTGAATACTCCGGTGTTGTTTACGGTCCTATTACCTCAGAAGATACCTTGTGGCGTATTGCCCAGCGTTATCGTCAGAATAAATCGCTGACTTTGTATCAGGTCATGGTGGCCATTTACGAACTCAACCCCAACGCCTTTGAAAAGCAAAATCTGAATTTAATGGTAGACGGTGCCATGCTGCGCTTGCCCAGCGAGCAGTATATCGCCCGTATTGATGCGGCGTTGGCTAAGCAAAAAGCCGACCTTGATGAACTGGCACTGAAGAAGCCAGGCACCGATAACAGTGGCAGTAGTTCCGAACCGCAGCCCGGAAGCAGCCTGGTTACCCCCAAGAATGCTGCCAGTACCGATGAACTGGCAGAAACTCGTCAGGCCATCGAGGCAAAGCTTAGCAATATCGATCAGGAAAACCGCCAACAATTCGACAGCCTGAGGCAACAAATTGCCGCCTCTATTGATTCAGTGCAGGCCTTGCTGGATGAAAATAATCAGGTGCTGAAACGCCTGGACAAAGTCAATGAAGATATCGAAGCCTTACGTCAAAGCCAGGAGCAGGACAAAACACAGCTTTCTTCATTACTAGCCCAGCAAAATGAACTGGTGGATTTTTCCCGCGAAATCAAAACCCAACAGGAAGCCGAGCGTCAGCAAAGCTGGTTGAACAACCCCGCAACCTTGATTGGCGCAACCATGGTGCCGGCCCTGTTGCTGCTTGGCGGATTAGCCTTTTGGTTACGCCGTCGCAATCAAGCCAGCCAACCCGAACCTGTTGTAACCCAAGCTCCCGCCCCTGAGCCTGTTATCGAAGACAGTCCCATGGACGACCTGTCGGATGCCCTGGCCGATGAACTGTCCGGTGAGCTGGAGCAGGAAGACAATGACGAAGATCTATTTGGTGAAGAGCTGCTTGATGATGTGCTTACCGACGAGTTGGAAGAGTCGTTGGATGCAGCCTTAGGCGAAGAGTTTGATGACTTCCAGGAGCTCGCGGATGAGATGCTGGTACCTGAAGAAAAAGTCAGACAGCCTGAGCCGGACGTTGGTGGTGGCCTGCTTGACCAAAGTGAGCTGGATGATTTGTTTGGTGAGGAGCAGGAGCTGCTCGATGAAGTGAGTGATCTGGATGACGGGCAGTCCATCGATCTCTCCGTAGTGGAAGATGTGAAAACGCCGCCGGCCGCTGAATCTGTTGAAGATGACTGGGACGCCGCCTTAGAAGAACAATTAGCCTCAAGCAAAACTGATGAAAAGCCAGAGATAAGCATCGACGAGCTGCTGGATGAGCCAATGGCGCAAACGCCACAGGCGGATGACGACGGTTTCGACCTGGATGAGTTCAGCAAGAATGAGTCACTGAGTGATGAGTTAATTGAGCAGTTGGATCATGAAATCGCCAGTCAGGGTAAGCAACTGGATGATTTAACCGATGAACTGCTGATGGAGTTGGAGCAAGCCGATAATCTGCAAGATGATTTGGCCGATGAGCTGCTTGCTGAGCTTGAACAAGGAGAGCAACAGTTACTCTCCGATGAACCCGACGAAGCAGAACCTGAACTGCAAGCGCAGCCGTCATCGGAAATGGATGACCTGTCAGATGAACTGTTAAATGAACTGGAAGCCGAGCAGCCGCTAGCCGATGAACAATACGTGCAGATGGACGAGGCTGATGAGCTACTGTCTGTTGTTGCAGAGCCAGAGCCAGAGCCAGACGACATTGAACCGCAAAATGAACTGACAACTGATGACGTAGCCTTGTCTTCGGAGCAGGCTGAAGAACTGGACGCTATGCTGTCCGAAGATTTTGCCCATGAGCAACCTGACCCGCTTGAAAATGAACTGGCAGAATTTGAGCAAGCACTGGAAGCCTTCGAACAGGAAGACTCACCCGTCGAGCCGGAGAGTGTTGCTGATGCGCAGCCGCAAGATTCAGATGAAATTGATGATCCGACGACACAGGCTGATGAACCCGGTTTAGATGAGATTCTCGACGATGATGCCCTTGAGCAGGCACTGGCCGACATGGCGGATGAGTCGTTGTCTTCTGATGAATTAGCCAAAGAGCTGGATGAGTTGCCGGCGCTGGGAGATTGGCTGGAAGGTAAAAAGCGCCCGGATGCTGCGCCTGTCCAGGAAGATGAGCAGTTATTGGATGAGCTGGAGTCTTCTGATTTCGATGAAATGCTGGAGTCCATTGAGTCTGCGGATGCGGCCGAAGAAGCCGAGCAGCAGGAGGTTGCAGATAGCAGCGCTGCTGACGAGGAACAAGAGCTGGATTTGGAAGCCCTGCTGAATGAGCATCTGCAGGATCCTGAACCGCCAAAACCCCTGGCGGAATCCGAAGACGATTTTCTGGATATCGATGCGCTGCTAAGTGAGAGTGTCGAGGCTGAAGAAGAGCCGCAAAGCGAAAAAGCCCTGAACCTGGATGTGGATCTCGACCAGTACGCCAGTGTCAAAGATGATGAAGACCGGGTTGATGTGGACGAAGACAGCGGTATGAGTGCCAAGCTTGACCTAGCCCGCGCCTATTTGGAAATGGATGATAAAGACTCAGCCATTGAATTGCTGCAACAGGTTATCGATAAAGGCAGCGATGAGCTGCAACGTGAAGCCCAGAACATTCTGCAGGCATTAGCCTGATCCTTTGATGATTGAGAGGTTTTAACCGCCTGGTATATTCCTGATATACTCCGGCCACTTTTCATGGTGGAGTAGCGGCATGCGGATTGCCCTGGGCATTGAATACGACGGTTCCAAATACTACGGTTGGCAGCGCCAACGGGAAGTTAATAGCGTTCAGCAGGAACTGGAAACCGCCTTAAGCCGTATTGCTGATCAACCCATTGAACTGGCCTGTGCCGGCCGCACTGATGCTGGCGTGCATGCGACCGGACAGGTAGTGCATTTTGATGTAGATAATCCACGCGCCATGCGTGCCTGGACGCTGGGAATGAATGCCGCGTTGCCAGATGATATTGCGGTTAAATGGGCAACCCAAGTACCGGATGACTTTCACGCACGTTTTTCTGCCACCGCCAGACGTTATCGTTACGTTATCTATAACCATCCATTGCGCTCCGGCATTTTACGCCAGGGTGTAACCCACTACCATAGCCAACTGGATGTAGCGCGCATGAATAGCGCCGCACAATGTTTGCTGGGCGAGCATGATTTCAGCGCCTTCCGTGCCGCTATCTGCCAGTCTAAGTCGCCGTTTCGTAATGTTACGCATGTAGCCCTGCACCGATTTGGGGATTATGTGGTGCTGGAGATTCAAGCTAATGCCTTCTTACACCATATGGTGCGTAATATTACCGGCTCCTTGCTTGAAATTGGCAGTGGACGGCGTCATGTAGAATGGTTGGAAGCCTTGCTGGTTGGCAAAGACCGTAGCCAGGCTGCAGCAACGGCCAAGCCGAACGGGCTATACTTAGTGGATGTGAGTTATCCAGATGAGTATCAGTTGCCTGCTGTCGTACCAGGTCCATTGTTCTTGCCTGTTCAGCTTGGATAAGCAGGGTGCTTAACTTCTAAGACCAGTTAATATTTTTGGTCGAACCAGGATTTATGCTCTAATAGCGCAAATTTATAGGTAACATGCCCCTTGATTAGGGCGTGTGACCAGGCGGCAAGCGTGTCGGCCACCAAATTATCAGGCAGCGCAGGGCGTTGCATAACAGCAGGAATAACGGTTTCATGAGCTGGATTCAGAAAATACTTCCCCGTACTCAACAGTCATCTTCCGCTAAGGCTAATGTGCCTGAAGGGGTATGGACTAAATGTTCAGAGTGTAACGCAACCCTGTACAAGCAGGAGCTGGAACGTCAGTTGGAAGTTTGCCCTAAGTGCGACAACCATATGCGCATCAGTGCCAGGGCGCGTATTGACAGTTTTCTTGACCAGGGTGAACGTGTGGAGCTGGGCGGTGATTTAGAGCCGCAGGATATTCTTAAATTCAAAGACTCCAAAAAGTATAAAGATCGTATCGTGGCGGCACAAAAAGCCACTAACGAGAAAGATGCGTTAGTGGTGATGAAGGGTAAACTGCACGGCAAACCCGTGGTGGTGGCCGCCTTTGAATTTGCCTTTATGGGCGGTTCTATGGCTTCTGTGGTCGGAGCCCGCTTTGTTAAGGCTGTTGAAGCCTGTTTGGAACACAATTGCCCTTTGGTGTGTTTTTCAACCAGCGGCGGCGCGCGTATGCAAGAAGCCTTGCTGTCGCTGATGCAAATGGCAAAAACCAGTGCCGCACTGGCGAAAATGAGCGAAAAAGGCCTGCCCTATATCTCGGTGCTGACCGACCCGACTATGGGTGGTGTGTCCGCCAGTTTAGCTATGCTGGGTGACGTTAATGTTGCCGAGCCGAAGGCGCTGATTGGCTTTGCCGGTCCTCGGGTTATTGAACAAACCGTACGTGAGAAATTGCCACCGGGCTTCCAGCGCAGTGAGTTTTTGCTGGAAAAAGGCGCCATCGATATGATCGTTGACCGCCGCGAAATGCGTGACCGACTCTTTGGTCTGCTCGACAAACTGCATCACTCCAACTGATTTATGTCTCACCCATCTTTTAACCAGCCTTCCAGTTTGGAAGGCTGGTTGCAATACTTAGAATCTATTCATCCCTCTACCATCGATATGGGCCTGGCCAGGACGCAGGACGTTTTTGCGCGTCTGAAGCTGGATTTCAGTCAGATTACAGTTATCACCGTAGCCGGTACAAACGGCAAAGGTACCACCTGTACTTTCCTTGAGCAGGCGCTTACGCAACTAGGACACAGCACTTGTGTATACAGCTCGCCGCATATACTGGATTACCGCGAACGCTTGCGATGTGACACACAGATGCTTAGTGAAGCCGCGCATTGCCAGGCATTTGCCAGAGTCGAGCAGGCCCGTGGTGAGATTAGTCTGACCTATTTTGAGTTTGGCACCTTAGCTGCGTTGGTCTTGATTGCAGAGCGTCAGCCCGATTTTGCTATTTTAGAAGTGGGCCTGGGTGGGCGATTAGATGCGGTGAATATACTGGATGCGGATATCGGAGTGATCACCACTATTGACCTTGACCATCAGGATTGGCTGGGGAATACCCGAGAGTTAGTGGCGGCCGAAAAGGCCGGTATTTTCCGTCAAAATGGCGTAGCCGTAATAGGTGATGCTCAGCCACCGGCGAATTTGCCGGAGATTGTCAGTAAACTGAATCTGGATGCCAGTTGGCAGGGTAAGGAATTTTCTTACCGTCTGGAGGATGGGCGTTTTTACTGGCAGAGCCATGCTGGTATCAGTCTTTGTGGTCCGAGACCCGCCATTCCCGCGGCCAACGTATCTACCGCGCTTTGTGTGCTGGAACGTCTGGGAAAGCTACCGTCGTTAGATGTAGAGCGACTGCTTAGCGAAGTAAAAGTGGTTGGACGTTGCCAGATGGTTGGCGAACATCCCAGCGTGTTGGTTGATGTGGCCCACAATCCACAATCTGCCGGTTACTTGCTGGAGCAAGTCCAAGGCTTTAGTGCCAAGCAGGTGCATCTGGTGGTCGGTATGCTCAAAGACAAAGATATTCAAGCCTGTCTGTTGCCTTTTACAGCGTTGTCACCGAACTGGTATCTGGCGCCACTGGGTGGCCCTCGCGGTGCCAGCTCAAAGATGTTGGCTGACTTGCTGCCAAAGGGACAAAAAGTGCTAGAATGCCAATCAGTTAAGCATGCATACCAACAAGCTCTGCAAAATGCACAGGCGGAGGATCTGGTGGTAGTATTTGGTTCATTTTTCACGGTGGCTGAGGTACTGGAACCCAGCGTTCAGTAAACTCAGATAACAGCCAAATCCGGGAGGTCGTTTTGTCTTCAGCATTCCAGAATCGTCTGGTAGGTACCATCATCCTGGTGGCGCTGGCGGTAATTTTTCTGCCTGACCTGCTTGATGGTGAAAAGGTATCGCACAAAGATACCTTTTTGCCTGTGCCGCCACGTCCTGCTCAGGAGCCTGTGTCAAAAACACAATCCTTCCCTTTGGATGAAGTGCGTGAGCGGGTCAGCCGAACGGTTGAGGTGGTGGAGGACGTGGCCGAAGATGATCCTGTCGAGGCTGCAACTGAAGAAGCCCCTCCTGTGCAGGTTGCAACACAGCCCGCAGAGCAAGTTGAGCGACCTGCCGAGAGTAAACCTGAGGTGGTGAGCGCGGGTTGGGTTGTGCAGTTAGGTAGCTTCCGCCATCAGAAAAATGTTAAGGAGCTTACCGACAAACTGGAGGCGGCCGGGTATCGCACTTTCAGCCGTAAGATTAAAACCAGTGCAGGGGAGCTGACCAAAGTCTTTGTTGGGCCGGATCTGCAACGGGACAAATTAGAGAAAGCCTTGCCACATCTTAAAGAGCTGACGGCATTGCAGGGTAAAATTACCGAGTTTAGGGCTGAATGATTCAGCCCTTTGTATTTTTTGCACTGCGCCTTTGGCAGTTGAAGCTAGGAATAAAGGAGATTTTCAAACTGGCTTCTGCTAGAATGCGCGCGGCATTTTTCCATCGACATACGGCATGAACTGGATCGACTACTGCATTATCGGCATCATCCTGCTTTCTACTCTGATTAGCCTGGTTCGGGGCTTTGTTAAAGAGGCTGTCTCTCTCGCCGTTTGGTTCGCCGCATTTTTTATTTCCAGTCAGTTTTATGCCGATTTAGCTGTCTATCTGGATAACATATCCGATCAGGTACTGCGCAACGGTGCTGCTATCGCCATATTATTTGTTGCCACACTGATTTTAGGTGGGTTGTTAAACTATCTTATCGGCCAGATGGTCCAATACACCGGTCTATCCGGTACTGATCGTGCTTTAGGTGCGGTATTTGGCTTGCTTCGTGGTGCGCTGGTGGTTAGTGCACTACTGTTTTTTATGGACGCATTCACCGGCTTCGCACAAGCACAGTGGTGGCAGCAATCTGTCCTGATCCCGGAATTCAGTATTGTCATCGAATGGTTCTTCGAATACCTGCAGAACCATTCCAGTTTCTTAAACCCTTGAGCATCGACGCCTGATGGCATGATGCGCTGGAAAATATAGGTAACTTGCATGTGTGGTATCGTAGGTATCGTGGGTAAAGGCCCGGTCAATCAGGCTTTATATGATGGATTGACCGTATTGCAGCACCGTGGGCAGGATGCTGCTGGTATCGTCACAGTCGACGATGGCATGTTCAACTTGCGTAAGGCCAATGGATTGGTTCGTGATGTATTCCATAGCCGTCATATGCAGCGTTTGACGGGGAATTTGGGTATCGGCCATGCCCGTTACCCGACTGCCGGCTCATCGAGCTCTGCAGAAGCCCAGCCTTTTTATGTGAATTCTCCTTTTGGGATTGCCTTTGCCCACAACGGCAACCTGACCAACGCCCACGAGTTGGAAGAAGAAGTGTTCCGTATTGCCCGTCGCCATATCAACACGAATTCTGATTCTGAGTTGCTGTTGAACATTTTTGCTCACGAGTTGCAGGAAGGCTCAGGCCTTACCCTCGAGCCACAAGATGTGTTCAATGCCGTCAGCCGTGTGCATCGCAAAATCAAAGGGGCTTATGCCGTAGTGGCGGCCATTATCGGCAACGGTATGGTGGCATTTCGTGACCCCCACGGTATCCGCCCTCTGGCGCTGGGTAAGCGCGAAACGGAATTTGGTGACGAGTACATGGTGGCCTCTGAAAGCGTTGCGCTGGATGTCGTCGGCTTTACCTTTATTCGTGACGTTGCGCCTGGCGAAGCGATTTATGTTACGGAAGACGGTCAGCTGTTTACTCAGCAATGTGCCGATCACCCCAGCCATTCTCCCTGTATTTTTGAATTCGTGTATTTTGCTCGTCCGGACTCCTTTATCGACGGTATCTCCGTGTATGCATCACGGGTGAATATGGGCCGTAAGCTGGGACAAAAGATTGCGCGCGAATGGGCTGACCTGGATATTGATGTAGTTATTCCTATTCCAGAAACGTCCAATGATATCGCGCTGCAAATTGCGCAGGAACTAGGCCTGCCTTATCGTCAGGGCTATGTGAAGAACCGCTATATCGGTCGTACCTTTATCATGCCTGGCCAGACTCAGCGTAAGAAATCGGTTCGTCGCAAGCTCAATGCCATTTCTTCCGAGTTTGCCGGTAAGAACGTGTTGCTGGTAGATGATTCTATTGTGCGTGGTACAACGTCCGAGCAGATTATTACTATGGCTCGCGAATCAGGTGCGAAGAAGGTGTATTTTGCGTCTGCGGCACCGGAAATTCGCTTCCCTAACGTGTACGGTATCGATATGCCCTCAGCCAATGAGCTGATTGCTCATGGTCGTGAGATTGATGAGATTTGTGAGCTGATCAAGGCTGACGGTTTGATCTTCCAGGATATTGAAGACCTGGTAGAAGCCGTGCGTGAAGAGAACCCGGAAATCCAGTCTTTTGAGACCTCAGTATTTGACGGCGAATATATTACCGGTGATGTGGATCAGGATTACCTGAACCGCCTGGATCTGTTACGCAATGACAAGGCCAAGCATAAAAAAGGTCAGATGGAATTGTGTAATCTGGAAATTCATAACCTGGACGGCGAAGCTTAATCACCGGCATTTGAACATCGTTGCAGTTCATCCAAGAAAAAAGCCACCTGCAACAGGTGGCTTTTTACTATTGGTCAGTTTCAGGCCATGTATTCAGGCCCAAATCCCATACTCCAGAGGATAACTGAGGCAGCCATAATAATAACTAATAGTACCAGGCCACAAGTCACCACCGAGCTGGCATAAATAAAGCCTTTCTCTTCCGGGATCTTCATGATGATTGGAACCCCGGAATACAGCAGATAAACCGAATAGGTTAGTCCGGCTAAGCCAATCATCATCACAAACCACAATACTGGATAGAGCGCAGCAAAGCCCACCATAAATAATGGCGTGGCGGTGTAGGCGGCCAGTTCCAGTGACTGGGTAAAAGATGGTTTGGCATCAAAGGTTTGTGCCATCCAGTGGACAAGATAAGCCAGGCCTAGTACACCGGCAACCAAAGCCAGATACATGCCGATGCTCATCATCATGGCACTTTGTTCGGTTAGTTTAATAACATCGCCTACTCCTATGCTCCAGCCTAAATGGGCGGCAGAGTAGTAAGCGGTAATAGCTGGAATTAAGGCTACGATTAAAATGTGGGTCAGGCTGTATGTTAGACTTTCATGACGTTTTTCGATTGTCTGCCATTCTTCCCTGGGGTGAGCATAAAGACCCCATAAATGGTTCAGGATCATAATCTACCTCACTTAGCGCATTGGCGTTTGCTACGTTGGTCCCGACTTAGGGCGGGGAATGAATTAATGTGCTTAACATTAATTTAACATTAGTTTCTGTGACCTTATTGGATTCGTCAATAGTTTATTTTATGTACAAAATAACTCTCTATTTTTCAGTTGGTTACTTTTTGAACTCAAGTTGAGTAGGGGGAATGTAATTTCTAAATCGATTAAAAAATGTACGCATTTGTTTATGTGAGTAAGCAACTCTCATAGCAGGTCGAACAAAATTGCAGATTTTCACTTTGTTGCTTAATAGCAAGCCCGGTTTTTTTCTGCCCCGCAGTAAAAAAGCGGTTAAAATGCCGGGGTCGGATCCCGGATGTTGATATATATGTTGAATAGTCTGTTAGAACCCATTCATGCCTTTTTGCACAACACGACCCCCCAAGCCTGGTTAGATGAAGCAGCCAAGCCGCAGAATTTACCTGTCTTGCTTATTGACCATGCTAATTGTGAACTGAAGGCCGCCCAAACTGCCATGTGGTTGATTCGCACTTATGCGGTGGAAAAGGACAGCGGTGATGCGTTGTTAGCATGGCTAAAGCCATATGAAGACTATGTGTATCGACGTATTGGTAATGGCGACTTTAGCGGTTATCAGTCAGGGCTATCTAAAAAGCTGATCAGTAAAACTGACTTCGCCTTTGGTGATGAGCTCATCGATAAAATGGTGCTGCTTATCAAAGAAGAGTTGCATCACTTTCAACAGGTTATGGAATTTCTTGACCAGCGCGGTATTGCTTATGAAAACTTAAGTGCCGGTCGTTATGCCAAAGGGTTGATGCAACAGGTACGTAATCATGAACCGGCGCGACTGGTAGATAAGCTGATTTGCGGCGCTTATATTGAAGCCCGTTCGTGTGAGCGTTTTGCCGCGCTGGCACCTTATATGGATAAAGAGCTAGGGGATTTTTATGTTTCGCTGCTTCGCAGTGAAGCGCGGCACTTTCAGGATTACCTGTCTCTGGCGGATAAGATTGCCGGTGAAGATATCAGTGCCCGTGTCCAGCACTTCGGTACTCTAGAGGCCGGACTTATCAGCAGCCCGGATGCTGAACTGCGTTTTCACAGCGGCAGCTTTGTAGAACAATAGGGTAGTCCCTTACCCTATCTATTTGATTAGCGGTTAATCAGCGCCAGTTCAATATCTGCGTTAAGCACGGCCCACCAGCGATTGCCGAAGGTTTTATCAATACCAACCAATGGTTGGTTTTGGCAGGTCGCAGCGCGGGTTGGCATATTGGTCAGCCAGTCTTCATTCCAGCTTTGTTCAATCAGGCAATCGGCGCTGGCCAGTGCCTGCCATTGACCATCTTGCAAGCTTGCCAGCAGCAGCTTGTCAGCTTCCAGGCTATCCGGGCCGGTAAATTGCACTACATAGCTGTCGGCTTTGGCATTGCTGATATCCCAACTGCCCTTTGCCGAGTCGGGTAAGGTAACAGGAGACTTATGGCTACCATCGGTTTGTGACATGGGCAATCCGCTTTCGCTCTGAATATCTTTGGCCGCACCATATGCACTTTGATAAAGCCCGGCTTGGTTCTGGGTACCACTGATTATCAAACGATCTGTGATGGTATCCGCGGTTTTATCCAGCCAGCTCAGCGTGACATGTTCTTTCAGGTCTACAGTGGTTTCAGGGATCAGCAATTCATCTTCTGCTTCATCGGGGATTACCCGCATTGGGCTGTTAAGATTGGGTGTCCAGGACTCGTGGGCAATAAACAGCCACTGATAGGCTAAGCGGGTCAAGTCCATTAGGCTTTCAGCGCGGCTGATCCCTGGCGTATAGGACATGCTGCGAGTGCGGGTATCGGTGCGGTTGAAGGTATCATTGCTGCCGCCAATTAAGCGGGCAACAGTGCCATCCTCAGCATAACAGTCCGTAGTCAGGTATTGGGTTTGGAAGACTAATACCGGGCGGGTGTCATGGTGAATGGAGTTGGGGTAAATCATAGTTTCACAGCGATTGTTGCTGCGTGAGAATTTGTCCATCAGATACCAGTCGGCGCTAAATTGCTGATCGGCGTTGTTGCTTTTGGCGGTATGAGGCGCGGCATAGCTTTGGTAATCCACCCTGGGGCCTGTGAAGGTGAGCAGGCTGGAATTAACATCAAAATGTTCTGAGCCTTTGTCATAGGTGGCATTTTTTTGCGCCACCACCATCTGCACCAGTTCGCGCTCGCCGAAGCGGTATTCGTAGCCCTTATAAGAGGCATTACCGGCCATAATCTGGGTATAGGCACCCATCTTATAGTTGCCACCTGTAGGGGTTGAGCCGGAAGGCAGGGTGCTGAGGGTAGTTTTGGCGGTGATCAATGAACGCTGGTATTGGTGTTCATGGCCTTGCACATAGATAACATCATGCTCGGCAAAGAACTGGCGAATCTGCGGCTGCACATCGTATACCCAACCATCATCCTTGGTGCCGTCAACAATTTGCTCCAAGGTTTGCCCATACTTAGCGCCAATTAGTCCGTCATGGCTGGCTACTACAATATGCTCAATCTGATCGTCAAGACTAAGCACAGTGTCTTTTATCCACTGAAAGGCGATGGGCAGATTGTAATAAGCCAAGCCAACAATCAGCACATTGTCGCGTACCACGTAGTAGTTTACCCACTCATAACCGGGCATATGCACGGCATCCTCCGGAATAAACTCACGCATATTGTCTATCCACTGCACTGTATAGGCGTAACTGGTTTCGTGGTTACCCATCACAGGCAAAAATTCAATGCCTTGCTGCCGATACTGGCGGGCCACAGATATCCACTCATCAAATTCTACTTTGCTGCCATTATCGGTGAGGTCGCCCAGGGCGATGACCATATTCACGCCGTTCTCGGCTTGGTGCTTGAGCACTTCGCGCATCGGATGCATGGCCACATGTGCCTGACCTTGGGCATCGGTGCCACCTTGGGTATCGGGTAATAAACCCAATACAAATTGAGTCGGGGGCGTGGGCTCGGGCGTGGGAACGGGATCCGGCGTTTGGCCGACAGGTGGTGCTGGGGTATCGTAGTCTGAGCCGCCACAGGCGCTCAGCAGGGCGGCCATAAGACCGCAAAGTAGCGGACGGATAAATGGGTTGGTTTTAGTTGCCATCGGCATGTTGTTGTTCCTGAAGGTTAAGAGCCACAGATCACAACAGCTGTTGATGACTTTTTTATTTAATTCAAGCTACTGTTATTTGAATGTTTTTTGACCATCGATTAACCCTGTGGGTAGTTATCGGGCTGCCCGTTAAGACAGCCCTGCGTTGATTAAAAGGCGCTGAGGATTTCACTGATACCCGTAGGCTGATTAGCCTCAACCTGCTTATGTAGCACCTTATCCAGCGGTGTGAGAACCGCATCGCGTCCCTGATGGAAGCTTTGTTCTTCGACAATCAGTTTATAGGCCTTATTAAGTGCCAGGGCCCTTTCAATGCTGGGCATCAGCAAAGTGGAAATATCCTGATTTAAGCGAGCAAACATCGCCGCTTTAGGGCGGCCTTGGCTATCAAAGAACTTTTCCTGCACTTCCTGATTGGCGCGAAATTCATCGCCTGTGGGGTTTTGCTTGAGGTAATAGCTGTATTCGTATTCACCGTCGCTTTCACGCCTGGGTTCGGGCAATCCTGCCAGGGATTTTTGCTGCCAGTGATACCAGCCTTGCTGGAAGTTATCCGCTGGCAGTTTTCGATAAAAAGATAACGTGGTGTCTACCAGGGTTCCCATGCCGCTGTGGCAACCGGCGCAGGTACCATGCTCTTCGAAGGTTTGTGGGCGCAGTTCGCCTTGCTTGTCTTCAATAAAGCCTTGGTAAGTCCAGCCTTGGGCAATCTGCACACCGCGTTCGGCGTCACCGCGCAGCAACTTAGTGCGACTGGGGAAATCATGGCGCTCTTTGATCTCATCGGCCACTATCACTTCCAATTGATAGTAAGTCAGCCACTGGTCTTTGCGGGCGTAACGCAGCTCTTTCATACGTGGTGCCATGGCTATTTGTTGCTGCCCGTTGATATCCAGGTAGCGTACAGAATGCAAAAATTCAGTGCCTTCAGGGAAGAGCTTGGCGGCTAAGTGTAAATCCCCGTTCTTTTGTGCCAGTCTGGCTTTACCCACGTAGCTCATCCAGCGTTTTTCTAAGGGGGCCCAGTCGTATTTGATTTTTCTGGCAACACCAAGCTGACCGTCTTTGTCTAAATCCACGGCCAATACTTGTTCGTCCACCGGATCGATAGGCACGTCCTGCTCACGGATCAAAGCCTCAACTATGGCTAAATTGGTTTTGTATACGGTCAGGTCAAATTGACCTTGCTCGTTCTGGCGCAGAACCTCGGCCAGACGAATGCTGACATCATCGGTCGAACCATTGGTGGGCATAAAGCTGCCCGGAACAGGGTAATAGGCATAGCTGCGCCAGCCGGTATAATCGCCAGCGGGGCTGCGATCAAAGCCCTGCTGGTCGAAGTTAAAATAACTGTCCGGCAGATAGCCATCCCATCTGCCATTGTCATTTTGATCAAAAGCCAGCGCTTGTTTGGTTAACCGCTGCGCGAGCTTGATCTCGCCTTTGTCATCCAGATAGTTATCCTCTCGCACATAAGCCAGTATGGCCTCATCGGCGATAGCGGCAATCTGTGCCTGTCTGTCCTTGTACATATTCAGCCAGGGATTTAGCAGGGCCTTTTCCGGAAAGCTGTATTCTTGTTGTACATCGGTATCGTTTAGCAAATTAGGGCGCTTACTGTTGGTGTGACAGGCATAGCAGGGGTTGGTGGTGCGCGTGCTGTCGACCACCGGGTCTGTATAACACTGCGGCGGGATATATGGGGTGGCATGGCTGAGTTTGTTAACATACTGCGCTGAGCTGGCCAAAGCGGAATTACAAATAACAGCAAAGAATGTCAGCGCAACCAAGGGGTAAAATTTACGGCGGGGCATAGTCAATCTCTTTATCAATACACAAAAAGGGGGCATGCGCCCCCAGTCGATATCAGCACGCCAAAGTCTTATTCAGACTTGGCCGGGAACGGACCGACATAGCCGGTATAGGCGCGGTTTTCACCTGTACCTGTGTCCTTGTCACCATCTGATTCACCGTAAGGGTGCTGGATCACGCTGGTCAGGTAGGCCCAGCCATTAATATTTGGATACCAGTAAGGCGAGGTGGTTTCTGAACCGTAAGGTGTGGTTTGAATACGCGACAGTTTCTGGGTTTGCAGATCAAGGGCCCAAATCACGTCATTCTGGTGACCGCTACCGGTATCTTCCCCGATGATCAGGGTGTCATGGCCGGTCATGTAGGTGACGTTGTCCGGGTTGGCGATACCGTCGATATGACAGTCATTCATACCGTTAGTGAATTCTGCCGGATTCGCTTTCACTGCGGCGGTGTTAGCCATGCCTGCCACGGCAGGAATACCCTGAATCAAACCGCTGATATTTTTTGCCACATAGTCAGAGCCGATACCGTTATCGGCGGACACATCCAACTGATACACACCACCACATTGGTTGTAGCCAATCTTGATGTCGTTGTTGCCGCCTTTGTCGTAAGAGCTGCTGGCACTGCCGTTTTTACCGAAGTCTTCCATACCACGACCAATTTCAGACATGGCCAGGTACAGCTTGTTACGGATTGGGTCGTAAGTAATGCCCTCTTCCTTACGCAGTTCGGTGGTGGCGCCCTGCATGGCAGCATAGCGGCGGGTTTCCAGGCGGGAGGCGACTTTTTCCATACCGGCTTTCAGCTTCAGACATTCCTGGCCAATGCCATTTTGGTTGACTGAGGTGTAACCAGCGGCGCAGCTGCCATCAACCGGGTCGACCGTATCAAAGATGTCAGCAAACTTAAGCTGCGTGTTGCCGTCAACATAAGGTCGGATTTCTTCGTCAGTGGCGTGGCCCAACTCAATCCAGCTCAGGTTGGCAGCACCCATACCGTCGGCGCTGGTTTGTTGCCATTTCATGGCATACAAGGTGCCCGCGGTCAGATCGCCCGCCACATCGGCGATATACATATACAGACCGACGTTGGTACCGTCATCGGTCATATACACGGTTTTTTGATCAGGCATAACATACGCCAGCTCGTAGGCAAGACGACCGAACGAGTAGTGCTTGCTCAGCTCTGCTGCCGGTGTGGCCTGGCTGGCATCGACTTCTATCTCGATAGGCCAACCCAACTGGTAAGGGTTCCACTTAGTGACGTCATTGTTATGGTATTCCATAAAAGGCGCGGAATAGCCGTCATCCAGCGCGTCTTGTCCTGTTACCAGATAGCGGGCATCCGGCTCATATTCTTCCGACGCAAAATGGGTATTCCACGGGGTAACTGAGCCGGCACAATGCACCCAACCACCGTTGATGTTGGACATATCCAGTTGCCACAGCTTCTTCACACTCAATTCGCCGTTGCTCTTGTCCTGGTCCAGTTCCATCATAAACATGGCGCCAGGGCGTGATTCAATTTGTGATACAGAGAACAAACGGTCGCCGATGGGCAACAAGGAAGTGAACTCGTTGGAGTCGGAAATTTTACGTGCGCCGTCTTCGGAGAATAGCGGCTGGCCGCTGCTATCGATCAACTGACCAAAGGCCACATCGCCATACTCGTCACCAGAGCGAGCCAGGATATGGTAGCCCACATCCAGCATACGGGTTTCATTGCCATCTACGGCTTTGGCCTGGCCTACCAGAATTTGGCGTTTTTCATAGTTAGTTGCGGGGGCGGCAACGCTGTCAAACTGAATGCGAGCTGTGGCGGCCAATGGCTGAGCGCCGGCTGCGGCAGAACATACCACGGACTCACTTTGTACTTCGTCATCATCTAACTGTTGGTTATTGTTTTTATCCAGACCCGCTTGCATTTTAGTAGCACCGTGCGGACATTCAGTGCTGGCTGGCATATCTACAACTTTGGTCAAGCTGGTCAGGCCATCGCTGCCGTCAACACCATTGTTGCCGTCGTTGCCATCATCGCCACAGGCGACCAGGGTGATCATGGGGATACCAATCAGTAGTGCGCGAATGCTCACGGCAAGTTTCGACTGATTAAACATAAAGCGGGTCCTCTCTCTTATTCTGGTTTGTTGTTGTTGTGACTTTCCCTGTCTGGCAGTCCTGCCAAAACAATATGAAAATCATCAAGTTGGATTGAGAAATCTAAGAGAAAGTAGCAAGTCTGTTTGACACTGAACTTGCAGTTTTATGAAGTTTGCGTGATGGATTTGTGACGCCTTTGGCGATGGGATGTGGCGTAAAAGTCGATAGTTTGCTTGTTTAAATAGCAAGAATACGCCGCTAGAGCGGCGTGCTGGACAACGACATGCCGCTAGTGTCTGCCGTCAGACAACTGCTTTGGTTGTACCAATCACCTAACACTATGCGTGTAGCATTCTGGCCATCCAGCATAAACTGATGCGTGGCGGGCCGGTGAGTATGGCCGTGGATCAGGGTGAATACGCCTGCTTCGCGCATTACACGCTCCACCTCGCTGGGCGTAACGTCCATAATGTATTCGGGTTTGTTGGCATTGTGCTGTTTGCTTCTGGCCCTGGCATTTCGCGCCACCCGGCGGCGATACCACAACGGCATGCTCAGCATCAGGCGAGGCCACCACCAACCCCGGGATTTCTTGCGAAAGGCCATAAACACCTCATCACGGGTACATAAACTATCACCGTGCATAATCAGCACTTTCTCGCCGTGAAGTTCGATGACTTGTTGTTCGGGCAAGAGGGTGATGCCGGTTTCTCTGGCAAAACGGCGGCCAATCAGAAAATCCCGGTTACCGTGGATAAAAAATACCGGTACACCGCTATCAACCAGTTGCCTGAATGCTTGTTTAACCTCTTGGTTAAACGGGCTTTGGTCATCATCCCCAATCCAGGCTTCAAACAGATCACCCAATACATAAAGTGCCTGCGCCTCGGTGGCTTGCTGGCGCATAAAACGCAGAAAGGCCTGAGTAATATCAGGCCTGTCTTCGCTAAGATGCAAATCGGCTATAAATAGCGTTGGCTGCATCAATGGCTTATTCACTCACCTCAACGGATTGAACAACCACATCTTCATTGGGTACATCATCGTGGTAGCCGTGGCGACCTGTATCCACTTTACGGATTTTATCCACTACGTCCATGCCGTTAGACACTTCTGCAAACACGCAATAACCCCAACCTTGCATATCTTCGCTACGGAAGTTTAAGAAACTGTTGTCCGCTACGTTGATAAAGAACTGACAGGTTGCTGAATGTGGATCATTAGTACGCGCCATGGCTACGGTACCACGGTTGTTAGCTACACCGTTGTTGGCTTCGTTCTTAATAGGGTCCTTGGTGGATTTTTGCTGCATGCCAGGTTCCATGCCGCCGCCCTGGATCATAAAGCCGTCAATAACACGGTGGAAAATGGTGTTGTCGTAGAAACCTTCTTTGGCATAAGACAGGAAGTTCTCAACCGTCTTAGGTGCTTTGTCAGACAACATGGTCAGTTCGATAGCACCAAAGTTGGTGTTCAGGGTAACTTTACTCATAGTGGCTTTATCTCATTAGCTTAATATTGGCGCTAAGTTTACCTAAAAGCACAGCCCAGGAGAACTGACAAATCCTATTGCCGGATAAAGGATGCGGCTTCTGGCTGTTTTTAACAGTGCTCACAGGCTGGCGACTAAAAGGTATAAAGCGGGACCAAATTCACCGGTGAATCCTGCCTTTGTGGCGGGATTTTTGTTTATCAATCGGGTACACTCCGCCCTGAATCTTCACTTAGACAGGAACCAGTAGATGCTGCACATTTTCAATACCCTAACCCGCCAAAAAGAGCTGTTTACACCTCTCAAACAAGGTGAAGTTGGGTTATATGTGTGTGGTATTACTGTCTATGACCTCTGTCATATGGGCCATGCCCGTACCTACCTGAGCTTTGATACCATGGTGCGTTATCTGCGCCATTTAGGGTACAAGGTCAATTATGTGCGCAATATTACCGATGTGGACGATAAGATTATCCGCCGCGCAGCCGAGAATGGGGAAACCCCGGCACAGCTGACGGAACGCACTATTGCCATGATGCACGAGGACTTTGCCGCGATTAATTTGTTGCCGGCAGACGTAGAGCCTCGTGTCACCACCCATATGGACGAGATTATAGCCATCACCCAAACCTTAGTGGAGAAAGGCCACGCCTACGTAGCGCCAAGCGGTGATGTGCTGTTTGATGTCAGTACCTTTAAGGAATACGGCAAACTCAGTCGTCAGGATCTGGAACAGTTGCAGGCTGGTGCCAGGGTCGAGGTCAACGAAGACAAAGACGACCCACTGGATTTTGTACTGTGGAAGTCGGCTAAGCCTGGTGAGGTGAGCTGGCAATCCCCCTGGGGCGCTGGGCGTCCTGGCTGGCATATTGAATGTTCGGCCATGAGTGAAAAACACTTGGGCAGTCATTTTGATATCCATGGTGGCGGCTCTGATCTGATATTCCCTCACCATGAAAACGAGATTGCACAATCCTGCTGTGCTTCCAGCCAGCCATTTGCCAACTATTGGGTTCATTCCGGTATGGTGCAGGTGAATCAGGAGAAAATGAGTAAGTCTCTGGGTAATTTCTTTACCCTGCGTGATGTGCTTAAGGAATATGATGCAGAAACTCTGCGTTATTTCCTGTTAAGTGCCCATTACCGCAGCCAGCTTAATTACTCAGAGGACAATATTAAGCAATCCAGGGCGGCCTTGGAGCGTTTGTATACGGCACTTCGAGACGTTGACGCGGACCAAAGTGTTGATATCGCCTATGGTGGTTATATGGTGCGCTTTAACGCGGCCATGGACGATGACTTTAATACCCCTGAGGCGTTCTCCGTGCTGTTTGAGTTAGCCCGCGACATTAACAAACACAAAGACAAGCCTGCGGAAGCGGCAAAACTGGCCGGTGTGCTGCTTAAGCTGGCCGCCGTATTAGGTTTGCTGCAGGGTGATGCCCATGCTTTCCTGCAATCCGGCATGGATGAAGGTGTTGATGTGGCTGAAATTGAGCGTTTGATCCAGGCCCGAGCTGATGCCAGAGCTGCCAAAGATTGGGCGGCTGCGGATGTGGCTCGTAATGCCCTGACCGAGATGGGCGTGGTGCTCGAAGATGGCCCGCAGGGCACCACCTGGCGTAAGGCTTAACCATCACTGGTTTTATGTAAAAGGCCGGCGTTATGCCGGCCTTTTCTATTCATGTGGCAGGAGTTTGGGATTAAACGACCTGCGGTTATCTAAATGCAGTTGTCTGCCATCAAAGGCCAAAACTAAGTTTGAGCATGATTAATACGATACTCGAATACATTATCGAGATGGGCAAACCAAATTTGGCAAAGTGGCTGAACTTATAATTCGCGGCACTAAACACTAACAAGTTGGTTTGATAGCCCCAGGGCGAGATAAAGCTGGCGCTGGCGGCAAAGGCAACCGCCAGGGCAAAAGGCAATACCGGTGCATCTAACAGCTGCACCAGGCCCCAAGCGAAAGGAAACATCAGTGCCGCGGCGGCATTGTTAGTGACAAGTTCAGTCAGGAGCAGGGTGAGCAGATAAATCACCACCAGCGCCACAAAGGGGCTGCTACCCTGCAGATAGGGCAGTAACCCTTGGTTGAGGCTATCAATGACGCCAGATTGTTGTAAGGCGGTAGCCATGGCCAGCGACCCAACAATCACCATCATCAGATTTAGCGGAATATTACGTTTAATCTCATTGCCTGAACTTATCCCAGAGAAAACCAGCAGCGCCAGGAAGAACACCAAACCCACAGCCAGTGGCAGTACCGAAGTGGCACTGAGTATGACCGTCAGCAGGAAGCCACCCAATGTGAGCTTTTCCTGCAGCGGCGTGAGCTTACGCGCCAGTGTATGTTCGGTAAGGATAAAGAAGTTTTTGGACAGGTTATTGCGACTGGCGAAATCTGGCCCTGTAGCCAGCAGCAGGTTATCACCGGCTTGTAACTTTATTTCCCCTAACTTGCCCGACAGGTTTTCACCGTCACGACGTATGGCTACCACGGCCGCGTCAAACATAGCGCGAAAGCCTATTTGTTTAAGGGTTTTATCTATCAGTTGGGCACGGTTGGAGATCACCACTTCGGTGAGGTTTTCCCGCAGCAAACCGTTGGACTCAGCGAACAGGTTTAAACCGTCAATATGACTAAGGCTGTCTACCCGTTTTACATTGCCCGAGAAGATCAGCTTGTCGTTAGCTTCAATGAGCATTTCCGGTGTCACCGGGCTTATCAAATGGCCGCTTCTGACGATTTCCACCAAAAACAGCTCAGGTAGGTTACGCAAGTGGTTTTCTTCGACGGTTTTCCCTACCAACGAAGAGCTGGCATCTACCTTGGCTTCGATAAAGTACTGCTTGTAATCGGCTTGGGTTACTGCAATGGCAGGCAGTAAGGGCGAGATTAGAAACATCAGCAAACCGCAGGCCAGCCCGGCAGTCAGGCCATATAAGGTGAAATCCAGAAAGGCAAAGCCGCTGTGGCCTTGTTCTATCAGAAAACTGTCTACTATCAGGTTGGTGGAGGTGCCAATTAATGTCACTGTACCACCCAAAATAGCCGCGTAGGACAGGGGAATTAACAAGCGCGAAGGTGGATGAAACTGGTTTTGTTTCACCGGGCCTATCAGGCTGGCGACAATAGCGGTGTTGTTCAGCAAGGCTGAGGACGCAAAGGTGACGCCAAATAGTCGCCAGTAACTTTGCCGGTAGCGGCTGGTTATCAGTTTTCGTCCCAGCCGTTTAATCAACGAGGTTTTGTCGATGGCATTACTGACCAAAAGCAGCAGGACTAAGGTCAGCAGCCCCTGGTTGGTCAGGCCATGACTGACCTGGGCCAGACTAAGCTGACCGGTTGCCAGTAAGACCAGTACCGCCATGGCAAAGATGGCCGACGGGCGTTTGTCGGTCAGGGCCAGAGCGGCAATGGTGGCAAAAAATGTTCCGCCAACCAGGAGCTGGTTTATGTCCATATTCGTCGACTCAGAGTTTGCTGATATCCAGCGCCTGCCAGTGAGGGAAGTGCTTACGCACCAAGGCATTGAACTCCAGTTCAAATTCTGAGTATTTGTGCGACTCCTGAGATTTGCCTTGCAGTGCCTCGATAATCATACCAGCACCGACTGTACCATTGGTCAGACGGTCGATAATGATAAAGGCCCCGGTTTTACGGTTTTGCTGGTAAGGGTCGCAAGCAACCGGTTGGGTCAGCTTGATCTCACCGACGGCAATTTCATTCAGATGCAAATGCACTGCATCTTTGTGCGCCATGCTGTTTACATCAATCTGGTAATCCAGCTCTTTGACCGAGCCGCTGACAGATTTAGTCGCAAACTTGAACTCGTATTGCTTGTTGGGCATCAACGGCTCTTCCGCCATCCACACCAAATGAGTACGGTAGGCCGTGGATTGCAGCGGCAGATTGTCGGACTTAACGATCATATCGCCACGGGAAATATCGATTTCATCTTCCAGTGTCAGGGTTACGGCCAGCGGTGCATAGGCCTCGGCTAAGTTACCGTCAAAGGTAACGATGTCTTTGATCCTGGAGGTTTTACCCGAGGGCAGAGCGGTGACTTCATCACCAGGCTTTATCTGGCCTGATACCACGGTACCGGCAAAGCCACGGAAATTCAGATCCGGACGGTTAACATACTGCACCGGGAGGCGGAAGTCGGTTTGGTTGACATCCTTGGCAATCTCAATGCTTTCCAGCAACTGCATCAGGGTTTGTCCCTGATACCAGGGCATCTTGTCTGAGCGGTTGACTACGTTGTCGCCTTTTAAGGCCGACATAGGCACAAAGTGAATATCGGGTATGGCTAATTGTTTAGCCAGTTGCAGATAATCTTCACGGATCTTGTTGAACACATCCTGGTCAAAACCCATCAGATCCATTTTATTGATGGCAACCACCACGTGTTTGATGCCCAACAGTGAGACTAAAAAGGAGTGACGACGGGTCTGGGTTTTAACCCCACCGCGAGCATCGATAAGGATTATGGCCAAATCACAGGTAGAGGCACCGGTTACCATGTTACGGGTATATTGCTCATGCCCCGGGGTATCGGCAATGATGAATTTACGCTGATCGGTAGAGAAATACCGGTACGCCACATCAATGGTGATACCTTGTTCACGCTCGGATTGCAGACCATCAACCAATAAGGCCAGGTCCACTTCGTCACCTGTGGTGCCGACTTTTTTGCTGTCTTTGCTGATGGCGGCCAGCTGATCTTCATAGATCATTTTGGAGTCATGCAGTAAACGACCAATCAGGGTGCTTTTACCGTCATCTACACTGCCACAGGTTAAAAAGCGTAATAGATCCTTACGCTCGTGTTGCTCCAGATACTGAAGAATATCCTGCTCGAGAAGTTCGTTTTGATTGTTCATGGCTGACTTTACTCATTGACCAGACGCGTGGGCGCTGACCAGAAAAAACGGGTTTAACAAGGATTCTTTTTGGTTGTAGACCAGCGGCTTGGTTGCTTCATGGATGCGCTGACCAACGGCTAATTCAGTGACATTGCCACCGGCGGCCAGCACCACGGCATGGGCCGCTGCGGTATCCCACTCGCTGGTGGGGCCTAACCTTGGATATAAATGGGCTCGTCCTTCGGCAACCAGGCACAGCTTAAGCGAACTGCCCATGGCCAGCAGTTCTTTATCACCGTCCAACTGTGCCAGAAAGGCCTCAATCTCAGGACTTTGGTGAGAGCGACTGCCGACAATTTTCCATTCGTCACCTGGCTGGTGGAAAGCCGGCTTGAGGGCTGTGCGCTGTCCTTGATTTTCCTTGTAGGCCTGCTCGCCGACTACGCCGACATACAAAGTATCCAACACCGGGGCGTATACTACACCCAGCACAGGATGGCCGTTTTCAATCAGTGCAATATTGACGGTAAACTCACCGTTTTTCTTGATAAATTCCTTGGTGCCATCCAGAGGGTCAACCAACCAGTAGCGCTGCCAGTCGCGGCGCTCAGCCCAGGCTATAGTGGCTGATTCTTCAGAGAGTATAGGTAAATCGCTTATCTCTTTTAGGCCTGCCACTATGATGTGGTGCGCAGCGAGATCGGCTTCGGTCAACGGACTTTTATCTGCTTTGTCGTAAATAGCGAAATCCTGCTGATAGATAGTCAGAATGGCACTACCTGCGGCGCGGGCAATACGGCTAACCTGTTCAGCCAGCGCTAATGTGTCACTCATGCCAGGTATCCTTTCGCTTTAAGGGCGACAATCAATTGTTCAGCGGATTGCTCGGCAGTTTGTCCGTCCTGATATTCAAGATGGATCTCCGGCGCTTGCGGCGCCTCGTAGACTGAATCTATACCGGTAAAATCTTTAATGTCACCTGCCCTGGCCTTTTGATACAGACCTTTGGGGTCGCGCTCTTCGCAGACACTTAGTGGTGTGTCGACATAGACTTCAACAAACTCCTGGTCATCCAACAAGTGGCGGCAAAAATCTCGGTCTGCACGGAAAGGGGAAATAAAGGCGGTGATCACAATCAACCCGGCATCCACAAACAATTTTGCTACTTCGCTGATGCGACGGATATTTTCCACCCTATCCTTATCGGAAAAGCCCAAATCACCACAGAGGCCATGACGGATATTATCGCCATCAAGCAAGTAAGTATGTTTATCCGCCGCACCCAATTTCTGCTCAAGTAAATTGGCAATAGTGGATTTGCCAGAGCCGGACAGACCGGTCAGCCAGATTACCAGCGGCTTTTGCTGTTTCTGCGCACTGCGCTCTGCTTTGCCGACTTTATGTTGGTGCCAGACGATATTGCTTGCCATCAGAAGTAACCCTCCATCTTTTTCTTTTCCATGGAGCCAGCGCTGTCATGGTCAATAACCCGACCTTGGCGCTCAGAGGTTTTGGTCAACAGCATTTCCTGGATCACATCCGGCAAGTTGGCAGCGTTTGAACGCACAGCACCGGTCAGGGGGTAGCAGCCCAAGGTGCGAAAACGTACCCATTCTTGCTGGGGAACTTCGCCGTCTTTAAGTGGCATACGCTCATCGTCAACCATGATCAATACACCGTCACGCTCAACCACAGGACGCGGTTTAGCCAGATACAGCTCTGGGATCTGAATATTTTCCAGGTAGATGTATTGCCAGATATCCAGTTCGGTCCAGTTGGACAGCGGGAATACCCGGATACTTTCGCCTTTATTGACCTTAGAGTTATAGATATTCCATAGCTCAGGGCGCTGGTTTTTTGGATCCCAGCGGTGGTTCTGATCGCGGAACGAATACACCCGCTCTTTGGCGCGTGACTTCTCTTCATCGCGACGGGCACCACCAAAGGCGGCATCAAACTGATATTTGTCCAGGGCCTTTTTTAATGCCTGGGTTTTCATTATGTCAGTGTGCTTGGCGCTGCCGTGCACAAAAGGACTGATATTCATATCCAGCCCTTCCTGATTCTTGTAGACGATGAGGTCCAGTTGATGCTCGGCAGCCATACGATCGCGAAACTCAATCATTTCACGGAACTTCCAGGTGGTATCCACATGCAATAAAGGGAAGGGGATACGCCCGGGAGCAAAAGCCTTGCGAGCCAGGTGCAACAGCACGGAAGAATCCTTACCTACGCTGTATAGCATCACCGGGTTTTCAAACTCGGCGGCAACTTCGCGGAAAATATGGATGCTTTCGGCTTCCAGCTGTTTTAAATGAGTAACATTGGGAATGGCGACCATGTCGTGTCCAGTAGCTAAGTGGCAATCTTAAATTAAGTATCTGCTTAGAACATTATCATAAAGAAATAACTGCAGCCTATGCGAGATAGCTATAAGTAATACTGATTGTACAGAGTTAATTGCTTAGATATTGCGCTAATACTAGCAACTCAATGCGGGTATGTTCGTTAACTGAGACTTACCTGTCAAATTTGCCTTGCGATCAACCCATATTTTCTCTGACGGTTGCCCAGCGAACTGAGTCTACATACAAGCGGGTAACCTTATCGATACTGAGCTCGAGCTGTTTACATAACTGCTGTGCGCTTGGCCAATCTGCGGCCTCGAAGGCTTTAGCCATCAACAGATAATCCGCTAATCTACCTTCCCCTTCAATAAGGGCAGCCTTGATTGGCGGGCTAAGGGGAAGCTTATCCAGTAATTCAGGTAAAGAGGCGTCCAGCAAACCGTCCAGTAACGACAGCATGCCGGTAAGAAAGGCACCTGCTTCACTGCTATGTTGTCCTGGCTGGGCGGACAAATGTTCGCAGAATCTGGCGCGTACCAACGACATGACGGTCAGTGCGGCTGGTTTTCGGTCAGAAAATTGTGCGGTGAAAAGTAAGGAGACAAAACGCCTCAGTTCCTGCAGGCCAAGGGCAATAATGGCTTGCTTGATGTTAACGATGTCGTTACGGCGTTTGAACAGTGGTGACTGAGCATAACGCAGCAATTTAAACGATAGGTTAACATCGGTTTCAAACACTTTGCTGATGGCTTGAGTATCAGGTTCATCACTGGCCAGTTCGGTCATCAACTGCGCGATGGTCAGCTGTGATGGATCCAATGTGCGGCTGCGCATCACTTCAGGTTTGCTGAAAAAGTATCCCTGGAAATAGCTAAAGCCCATTTCAATGGCCTGGTGAAACTCTTCGTGGGTTTCTACCTTCTCGGCCAGTAATTTGATGGAGGGGAAGGGGGCGGCTGCCTTTCTTATTTCTTCAACTTGTTCGGGGGTACTGTCTCGCAGGTCAACTTTAATAATGTCTACGTATGGGAAAAAGTGCAGCCAGACATTCTTATGCACATAATCGTCCAGGGCGATTTGGTAGCCTTTTTCCTTAAATTCCTTACAGACTTCCAGCAACTGACGTGTTGGTGGCACAGACTCCAGTATCTCAACCACCAATTGTTCTTTGGGCAGCATCAGCGGGTAACGCTGCAGCAGGGTTTCCTGGGTAAAGTTGATAAAGGCTAATTTGTTTTCCGTCAGGGTATCCAGGCCGAGGTTAAATTGCAGGCCTTCAATGATTTTTGAGGTGGCGATATCCTCACCGATATCCGGAAACACATTTTTCAGGCTTTCCCTGAACAACAACTCATAGGCAACCAGTTTTTTATCTTTATCGAGAATGGGTTGCCTTGCCGCAAAAAACGCCATCTTGGTTCTACTATCCTGTTGAATCGATCCGTATTAACTTATCACATAAGATGTTTATTGTGAGTAATAAAAAATTAACCCGGCAGAGGCCGGGTCAATTGTCAGGCTTGATCTGCCTGGAGTTTATTTTCCATCTTAGTGAATGTGTCTTGCATCGCCTGGCTGGGCGGACGGGTAAATAAACTGACAACCAGTATGGTCAGTGTACACAAGATAAAGCCGGGCACGATTTCATACATCCAACTGCTTAATGACTGGCCGTTGATGGTGACTGGGGCATAGATCCAGAACAACACGGTTCCTGCACCGACTAACATACCGGCCAAGGCGGCGGCTCGTGTCATGCGCTTCCAGAACAGACTAATAATGATCACAGGTCCAAAAGCTGCGCCAAAACCGGCCCAGGCATTACTGACCAGATTCAGGATGGTGTTTTGTGGATCCCAGGCCAGGGCGATGGCCACAATAGAGACCAATAGCACGGAGATACGACCAACCAACACCAGTTCGCTTTGGCTGGCGTCTTTGCGCAGGAAAGCCTGATAGAAATCACCGGTCAGCGAGCTGGACGTAACCAGCAGCTGTGAGGAAATGGTACTCATAATAGCAGCCAGAATGGCTGCCAGCAGAAAACCGCCAATTAACGGGTGAAACAGGAATTGTGAAAACACCACAAAGATGGTTTCGGGGTCATCCAGCGTCATTTTGGTTTGGACTACATATGCCACACCGACAAAGCCCGTGGCCAGGGCACCAATAATGGAGACAATCATCCAGCTCATGCCAATGCGGCGGGCGGTTGGAATCGCCTTAACCGAATTAATTGCCATAAAACGCACAATGATATGGGGCTGACCGAAGTAACCCAGTCCCCAGGCCAACAACGAAATAATCCCCAGGGCACTTAATGCCTGACCGGTTTGCGCATTGGTAAAGAGATCCAGCATTGCGCTGTTGATATGACTAACATCGGTGGTAACCTGCCCGATACCGCCAAGATGGTTAAAGGCAACCACAGGCACTAACACCAGCGACAAGAACATAATGCAGCCCTGAACGAAGTCGGTCATGCTGACCGCCAGAAAACCACCAAACAGGGTGTAGGCTGCGACTACCCCGGCAGTTACAAACAAACCGGTGCTGTAATCCATACCAAAGGAGCTGTCGAATAACTTGCCGCCAGCCACCAGACTGGCCGAGGTATACAGGGTGAAAAACACGATAATCACCAACGAAGACAGGATCCTTAACACCTTGGATTTGTCTTCAAAGCGGTTGGCAAAGTAATCCGGAATAGTAATAGAGTCATTGGCCACCTCGGTGTAAACCCGCAGGCGTGGTGCCAGGATCAGATAGTTTAAAAACGCACCTATTACCAGACCGACCGCAATCCAGATTTGCGAAATACCCGCCACATACATGGCACCGGGTAAGCCCATCAGCATCCAGCCACTCATATCAGAGGCCCCGGCAGAAAGTGCCGTTATGCCGGGGCCTAAACGTCTGCCTCCCAGCATGTAACCGGAAACGTCGTCGGTAGAGGTGCGATAGGCATAAAGGCCAATGCCGAGCATGGCGATAAAATAAAGGGCGAGTGATATTAAGGTGCCGGTTTCCACTAAGGTCTCCTGTGTTGTTATTCTCACCGAAGGGCAGGGAATGGCCAACTGCTATTCCTGACGTCGGTTTTACCCTGACGGCCCGCTGAGGCTCCTTGTTTTCGAGGAGCAAACAAAAAATTGTCCGACCAGGGTCGGACAGGAAAATAATATAATTCAGTCAATTGCATTATCATGCTAACAAGTCGTTAATCTTTTCTCCAGAGGGCTTATGAAAGTCAAATTTCGCTGGTGTAAATTCAAGCAATTACAGTTGTTGGAGTTACAGGCTGTGTTTGCCTTACGACAGCAGGTTTTTATTATTGAGCAGCAAAGTATTTACACTGACATTGATGGTTTGGATGCCGATAGCTGGCATCTGCTCGGCGAAGACTCGGGAGGACAGTTGCTTGCCTATGCGAGATTAAGAGGGGATAGGCCGTCAGGCTGTTACAAATTTGAGCGAATCGTTCTTGCTCCAGAAGCCAGGGGCTGTGGATTAGGTGATATGTTGATGCAGCAGTTACTGGATAAAGCTACCCAAGGTGCTGAGTTTTCAACGCTTAAACTCAGTGCCCAAAGTCATCTGCAGGGCTTTTATGGGAAATGGGGATTTATTGGGGTAGGGCAGGAATACGACGACGGTGGCATACTGCATCGGGATATGCACAGGCCGTTGACGTTACCCTAAACCAACAAAAACGCCACCCTAAGGTGGCGTTAATATATTTAGTTCAGCACCTTAAAGCGGATGGAACTGGGATATTCCGCACTGTGATAAAGCTTATGCTCGGCTTTAACAAAATCGCTTTCCTTGGCTTCAAAGATATTTTCCACATACTTTTGTGGGTTCATATCAATAAAGGGGAACATGCTGCTTTGCACCTGAATTTGCAGCTTGTGGCCACGTTTGATGGTGTGCAGTACGTCCTCTAATTTAAAGGCTACCTGAGTGGGTTTATTTGCTTCAAACGGCTTAGGGGTGCTCATGCTGTCACGAAAACGGCCTCGCATTACCCCCCAACGCACTAGCTCATGACGGTTACCTGTGGCACTGTCAACCTTATCGTCATCGGCAAGTTTACCAGGGAAGACATCAACCAGCTTAACTACAAAATCGGCATCGCCCTGTGAGGTGGATACCCATAAATTCAGATCAATGGGCCCGGCCAGGGTCATATCCTGCTCAGCCACCTCGGTTTCAAATACCAGCACATCGGTGCGGCGGGCGGCGAAGCGCTGATCTTCCGCCATATATGGGCGATCCCAGCCGCGGCTAACTTTAGCCGAGTGTGGTACAGGCTTCTTAGGATCACTGATGTAGTCTGCATAGCCGCCTTTGCTCTCTGGCTGTGTCAGCAGGCGCTGGTCGGCACCGAAGTACAAGGTGGTATCCTTACCCTCTTTAGGTGGCCACTGGGCAAATTCACGCCAGCGGTTGGCACCGGTTTCAAACATAGTGGCGCGGGCTAAGCCTGCTGATTTTCCCTCTTTTAGATGCTGTTTGAAAAACGGCAGCAGCACTTGTTGCTGGAACCATTCACTGGTATCAAAACCAAACTGAGCTTCGCCCATGCTATCGCCTTTGCCACGGTTCCACTGGCCATGGAACCAGGGGCCCATAATCAGCTTAACGTTATCCTGAGAATTGGCCTTCGACATGGTTTGATAGGTGGCCAAGGGCCCATACAGATCTTCGGTATCATACCAACCGCCGACCACTAAGGTTGCCGGTTTCACTTTATTCAAATGCTGCAGCACGTCGCGGGCTTGCCAATACTCATCGTAGTTGGGGTGCTGAATCACTTCATTCCAGAATGGACGCTCGCCTTTAAAATAGTGCTTGTTGACGTTACTCAGTGGGCCCAGTTTCAGGAAAAAGTCATAACCATCCGGCGTTTGTTCCTTCATTTTCTCTGGCCAGGCGTAGTGCAGGCCATCACGAGGCTTGTCAAAGCTATCGAAGAACAAAAAGGCCATGGGCGTCACAAAGGCACCATTGCGATGAAAATCATCAAAAAACCAGTCTGCAATCGGCGCTTGCGGAGAGATGGCCTTTAAGGCTTTGTGGCTGTTAATGGCACTTACAGAGGTATAGTAACCGGGATAAGATACCCCCCACATGCCCACATTACCGTTGTTGTTTGGCAGGTTTTTCACCAGCCAATCAACGGTGTCGTATGTGTCGGTTGCATCATCGGTGGCTTTATTACCCCGCTTGTAGGCATCCTGCGGGCGCATATTGACGTACTCGCCTTCTGACATAAATTTACCGCGGACATCCTGGAAGACGAAAATAAAGCCTTCCTTCTCAAATATTTCACTGGGCCCCAGGGCTTTTTTGTAGTCGCTGGCACCATAAGGTGCGACCCGGTATGGGGTGCGCTGCATCAAAATGGGGTACTTTTGTGATTTGTCGTAAGGCACATACACAGAAGTGAACAACTTCGTGCCGTCACGCATAGGGATCTGATATTCATATTTGGCGTAGTGTGAGCGAATATAATCCGCCCGTGCTTGTTCGGCCTTTTTGTCATCGGCATAGACGTTACTGCTAATACTCGTCCATACCACCAGGCCTACCAGCCAGAGGAGTGAGATTTTTTTCATTTTTTTGTTCCATTGGATAACGAAGGGTGTTGCCTTGTCGACCATACACCCCGGCGCCGATAATTCGAACTACTAAAATGTACTGATCAGGTTAGTTGGCAATAATCGGCGATAAACGGCAGATGGCGTATTCCTCTATCATCAATAAAAAAGCCCTGAAATTCAGGGCTTATAGGTTTATACGGTTTTGGTTTTCCAATGGCCTCGGCGGAAATACCAGATGCCGACAACCGCCAGCAAAGACTCCGCAATGGTAATCGCCATAAAGACCCCATTGGTGCCTAGTCCCGCATATTTAGCCAGGCTGTAAGCCAGTGGTATCTGCAGCATCCAGTAGCACAGAAAGTTAATACGGGTTGGCGTCATAGTATCTCCTGCACCATTGAATGCCTGCACCACTATCATACCTATGCCGTAGAACCCGTAGCCATAGGCCACAAAGCGTAAGCAATTTACGCCGTCACGAATAACCGCTGGGTCGGTGCTAAACAAGCCGATGATAAATTCAGCAAACAGAATAAATACCACCGCCACACTCAGCATAAAGTACAGGTTGTATCTGGCGATTCGCCAAACGGATTGCTCGGCACGGTCGGGCTTTCCCGCTCCCAGGTTTTGTCCCACCAGAGTGGCCACTGCGTTACTCATTCCCCAGGCTGGCAGTATGGTAAAGATCACCACACGGATAGCGATGGTATAGCCCGCCACCGCCGCACTGCCGTAGGTGGAGACGATACGTACCAGAGCAACCCAACTGGCGGTAGCAATCAAGAACTGGAGGATCCCGCCTATACTGACTTTTATCAGGCCTAGCATCACCTCTAGTTGCGGCTTGAGTTCAGCCAGTCCCACTTTGATACGACTGGCGTGGCCACGCAGGTGATAAAGCTGATACAGCACCCCTACACCACGACCTATAGTGGTGGCCACCGCAGCGCCGGTTACACCCATTTCTGGAAAAGGACCAATACCGTAGATGAGCAATGGATCGAGCACGATGTTTAAACCGTTGGCCAGCCATAATGAGCGCATGGCCACGGAAGCGTCACCGGCTCCCCTGAATATGGCGTTGATCAAAAACAAGTACAAAATCGTGATTGAGCCACACAGCATAACCAGGGTGTAGTCTGCCCCCACAGCCAGTACCTTTTCGTCAGCGCCCATTAATCTCAGGATATCCTGGGAATAGATCAGGCCGACAAAGGCAACCAGCATGGACACCAGCATGCCGACCCACAGGGCTTGCCCAGCCACCTGATTGGCTTTTTTCGGATTTCCTTCGCCGATGCGCCGGGCAATCAAGGCGGTGATACCCATACTCAGGCCAATGGCCACGGCGTACAGAATAGTCAGCACCGCTTCGGTGAGACCAACTACTGCAACGGCCTCAAAACCGAGTGAGGCAACGAAAAAGATATCGACAATGGCAAAGATGGATTCCATGGCCATTTCCAGCACCATTGGTACGGCTAGCAGGAACGCTGCGATACCGATAGAGCCTTTAGTAAAATCATGCTGCACATCCCCCCTCAGGGCCTGTTTAAACAGCTGATAAAGTGATGGACGTTGAGTTTGTTCCGTCATAACTGTTCCAAATAAAAAGCGACAATAAACGCCAAGCGACCACCGGCCTGCAAGAACACAAGCGCAGTTGTCGCAGGCGGATCAATGCCTAAGCGAGCAAATTCTGGTGGGCATAAGCCCGGTTTTAGTTAATCAATGCCAAGCAATGTGGCGGGGTGGCTCCCGATCAAATTCGCTATCGAATAATTCGACGAATTCGACCTGTGAGGAACAAGACCGGGAGCCTACATGCAATATCAGCAACGCAGAGGATCATCTGCTTAGAGGACGCTGACTTGTTCATGGGCCTTCTCCGATCTGAGGGTCAAGGGGTTACTTTGCCAACAGCCATAGATACTGTCAACCGGCAGATATGAAATCTTTGTGAATAAATGTAATGACAAGAAATTGGGGGCTCAGTTGCCCCCAATTTTATGTCTTTTATGCTGAGAAACGCAGCTTGGCTTTCAGCTTTTCTTCCAGAGGTGTCAGTATTTGTTGTTTACTGCCTACCAGAATCAGGCTGGCTTGTTGCATATTCAGCGCTTTGCCTTGGTATTCCTGATCACTGAAGTATTCAGAGAACTTCATGCTTTCACTACTGGGCACAATAAACACGGTGATCTTACCTTGCGGGCTGCCAACCACCATATGCAGGCTTTTGATTCGCTGGAAGTCACAAAAATTGGCGTAATAAATCTTGCCAATATCATCAACAAATTCGCCACCGAAACTGGCCAGCTTGGCGTTAACTTGCTCTAAGCTCAGGTTTTCATCCACCACCAGGGCTTTATGTTCGTGGTAAACATGGGCCAGGGCATTTTCTGCCAAGTCAACCTGACCAGGCTGCCATAGCGTAAAAGTCAGTCCTACCACCAACACGGTGGACGCGGCCAGCCCTAAAAACCAGTTGCGCTGCTGTTGTTGTTTGCGATGCGCCTGCATGGACTGGCGCAGCAGCAGTCGCTGGGCTAATCCATCCGGCACCGGTACTTTAGCGGCTTGTTTCAGCTTGTCATCAAGCTGACGGGCTTCCTGCCAAGCCTGTGCTTTAGCTGGATCCTGCGCAATGGCTTGTTTAAGCCGCTCGTCACGACTGTGAGGATCAGCATAAATGGTGCGGCGAAATTCTAAATCATCCATTTTTACGTCCTCGGCGTTCTGATGCCTGTTCAAGGGCATCTTTTATCTGGTTTCTGGCCCGGAATAAGCGGGTCATTACGGTATTCTTGTTGAGATCCAGTTGTTCGGCTATTTCATCTCCGCTGTAGCCGAAGATGACCTGCAACATAAGAGGCTCACGATATTCCTCTGCCAGTGACCCGATAAGTTGATGAATTTCCCGTTGTTGCAGTTGCGTATCATGATCCGGGCCGTCATCCGCCAGGCTATAGTCATCCATATCAACCAAATCAAACTGTTTACGCTCAAAACGACGGGCGTTTTCACGACGAAGGATCGTGATCAACCAGGACTTGGCGGCCTTTTCATCCAATAAGGAATCCAATGACTTCCAGGCGCGCAGGAACGTTTCCTGCACTATGTCCTCGGCGACGGCTTTATCCCCCACCAACCAGTATGCATATCTGTATATATCGGCATGCAGCGCCTGCACCAGCGCTTCATAACGTTGCTGTTTCGTTATCATGTCTGCATTGACCGAGGCAGGCGGACTTTGCTTTCGAAAAAACATAATTATCTGTTTTCCAGGCCGGGCTAAGGCTAAGTGTATAGGAGAGGCAGAAATAGAAAAGTCCGGTGTGGCCGGACTTTTCTTGGTTTATCAGGCTTTCTGCGCAGCTACCCAGGCCTTGATTTTGCTTTCCAGCAGATTCAGCGGCAAGGGCCCGTACTTGAGCACTTCGTCATGGAAACCACGAAAGTCAAAATCTTCACCCAGTTCGTCCATGGCATATTGACGCAGTTGCATAATTTTCAGCTTACCCACCATATAGGCGGTGGCTTGTCCGGGCATAGCGATATAACGCTCAATGGCCTTGACCACATCCCCTTGTGGGTTGGGGGTATTGTCCAGCAGATATTGTATGGCCTGTTCACGGCTCCATTTTTTGCTGTGCATGCCGGTATCGACCACCAGTCGACAAGCGCGCCACAGCTCCATGGCTAAACGACCAAAATCTGAGTAGGGGTCGGCATAGAAGCCCATGTCTTTGGCCAGTTCTTCGGTATACAGTCCCCAACCTTCGGTGTAAGCCGTGAACGAGGCATATTTCTGAAAGTCGGGAATACCCTTAAGTTCCTGGGTAATGGCACGTTGCATATGGTGACCCGGAATACCTTCATGGTAAGCCAGTGCTTCCATCTGGTAGATGGGCATATTGTTCATGTCATACAAGTTGGCGTAATAGGTTCCGGGACGACTGCCATCTAGTGCCGGGCTTTGATAGAAGGCTTTGCCAGCGGATTTTTCCCTGAATGCTTCTACCCGTTTAACTACCATGTCGGCTTGCGGAATCAGACCGAAGTACGCGGGCAACTGCTCGCGCATAATGTCGATCAGCTCCTTGGCTTCACTCAGGTATTGAGCACGGCCTTCATCGGTATTGGGGTAATAGAATTGTGCGTCGGTACGCATAAATTCAAAGAATGCCGGCAAGTCACCCTCAAATCCGACTTTAGCCATGATCTGACGCATTTGCTGGTGGATGCGTGCGACGTTATCCAAACCAAGTTGGTGTACTTCTTCAGCATTGAGGTCAGTGGTGGTGAACCAGCTCAGACGGTTGCTATACCAGCTTTCGCCGTCTGGTAAACGCCATACACCATCACCTTCAGGTGATAGCTCGCGCTGATGTTTTAGTTCGGCAATCATCTGCTCGTAGGCTGGCTTAACGCTAGACAGCAGTGCTTGCTGGGCGGCCTCACGCAAACTTTGCTGTTCTGCCTCTGGCAGGTTTAGCGCCGCCAGCTTGGTTGTAAAGTCATGCCAAATGGTGGAATCTTTACCCGTATCGTCAAACGGCGCGCCACTGATCACGTTTTGTGATGCAGCAACCATCTGATCATAAGACCATTTAGGCGGGAAAACGCCGAGTTTTTCTCTGATCTTTAATTGCTCAATCACCTGATCAAACAAGTTTTTAACGCCATTTAAGCGGGCAACATAGGCATTGGCATCACTGCTGTCGGTAATTCGGTGGATATTGATCAGGAAGCTGGGTACCTGGGTATGCCAGGCACTGAACTGGTCCATGATATAGCTATGATGACGGAATTTGTCATTGGCCAGTTTGCGCTCCAAATCCAGGCGATACAGCGTCAGACTGAGCTGTTCCTGTGCATCCAGCTTGCCCATGTCGAACTGGGCTGCCTGACTGAGACGCTGGTTATATAAAGCGGCTTCACGCTCCGCAGCCTGCTCGGAAACATCGTCCCATTTATCGTAATCCCATTTCAGTCCACGATAGCTTTGTGTCATGGGAGAACGTTGCAGATCCTCTTTATAGCTCTGGGCGAAGAAAGCCGATAGGCGCTCGGATTCGCTCTGTTGGCTAACCTCGGTGCTGGCCGTTGCCGTGGTGTTTTGCTTTGGTGGCTCGGCTGGGCTACAGGCACTAATAGCCAGCGCAATCAGGCTGGCCTGGAATAATCGTTGAGGTTGCATGAGCGTCTCCAGATTGTCGTTTTAGTTATAATCAGGCGATATTCAAGCTGACCAAGCCTTCACCAGGCCGCTGCTTACGCCTTTTTTGCTCCTTGCGCAGGGTTATCAACGATGCCTTCAATCCATTGGCATCCCAATCGGCACCTGTGGGTGCATAGCGACTGGCAAGTAATTGTTCTATGGCGGTGTTTAGCCCTGTGTCGGTAATACGTTGGCGACACTGAGCCAGGCTACCCTTTATGCCAAAATGCAGGTTTAACCAGTGGGTCAGCGCCTGAACGGTTTGCTGACTGTCTCGGTTTTTCAGGGCTAACATTAAGTTTTGCCAAGCCTGATCTTCGGCCTCATTTTTAACCGTTGCAACAGGGCGTTTAGGCTGTTTTTGACTCTGCCACCACCATAGCAGTAAGGTCAATAACCATAAGACCAGTAGCACCGTACTGCTGACAGACCACCAACCATCATGGGTTTGGAAGCTGACCGGCGGATGGATATCCATCGGCTCGGCTTGCTGATCAGGTGCGGGCGCCTGATTCATTTCTGGCTGCTGAGGAATGGCATTGGTACTGCCTGGTGCGGCCGGCTCAATTTGGATGGTCTTGGCTGGCAAGGTGGCGAACTCAGTCTGGCGCGTGACAATGTTAAACCAGGGGATACGAATTTCTGGTAACAGCAGCTCACCTGCTTTGGACGGAATAATGGCCACTGTCTCGGTACGCTGAGCAACCAGGGTGTCGTCTTTTTCCACCGTTGCGCTGTTGGCCTGGTCGGGGTAGGTTTTAACCGAATCAGGGTATTGGCTTTCTACTGCAGGTAATTGTTCTTCCACCACGCCTAACGCCGTTAAGGTGACAGTGCGGGTGATAGGCTCGCCAACCCGGTATTCCTGACTACTACCTTGCCATTCTTCATGTAATTCTACATATTCACTGGGCAGCCAGTGATAAGGGTAAGCTGCCGGGATGGGCAGAACTTCCACCTCGATGGAGGGGCCGACTCTGGTGATGGTTTTAGTCTGATTGAAAAAGCCAAATGACTGACTGTTCCGTTCAACCACTTCACCGTCAAACAGCGGGCCCTCAATAGTAAATTTGCCGCTGGTTTGCGGAATAATCGCAAAACGACGCTCAATCACCCGGTAGCGCTGGCCGTTTTCGATTTCACTGTATTCCTTGTCCTTGCCAATCTGACGTATGTCTGCCCCTTGCAGTTTGGGGGCGGACAAACTGCCTCTTTGAAGATCTCTGGCCAGATAGAGTTTTACTGTGTAGTGAATTTGTTGCTGCAGATACACCTGGCTGAGGTCGGCCTTAGTATCAATAAAAATATCCCGTGCCTGGCCCCGTGTCGCTGAGCTGGCGGGCAATACCATCAGATTAATCGGCTGGCTGCGCACGCCATCAATTTCAAAGGCCGGGATCTGGAAACGTCCTGCCTCTCGCGGAATCAAATGAGTGGTCCACTTGGTGGTGCGGGTCATATCAAAGTTAACGATCTGGGTTTGGCTGCTGACCGAGGTTCTGCCCACCACAAAGTCTTTAAGCAAAGGAGAGGGATCAAACTTATTGCTGTCCACCGAATCGTTGGCGGTCACTTCAAGGACGATACCTTCATCTACCATAGCCGGATTTTTGTCTACCGAGGCATGTACTTCGGTGACATCGGCACGGGCCGTTTGGCTCAGCATCAGGCTGACCAATACAACTAAGAAAACGGAAAACGTGGTTTTAACGAACACTGATTGCATCACCAATTCCTTTGAATTCGGTTAGGCAGGCTATGACGACGGCGCTGCTGGTTTTCCAGCAACATCTTTCTTTTTAACAGGTAAGCGGGATCATCCGGCACCTTACGCAATAGATTTTGCAGGCGCTGCTGCTCTTCGCGTGCTTCCTCATCGGACTGGGCCTCCTCGGCTTGCGCCTGAGCCTGCTGCTGTTCCTCACCATCCTGTTGTTGTTCGGAAGGTTGCTGCTTTTCCTGCTCTTGGGCCTTTTGATCTTGCTGGTCCTGCTCGGACTGTTGCTGCTGGCCGTCCTGTTGCTGGTCCTGCTCAGACTGCTGCTGACCATCTTGCTGGCCCTGCTGTTGCTGCTGGTCTTGTTGTTGTTCCTGTTTATCGCCTTGCTGATCCTGCTGTGGCTGACTGTTAGAAGACTGCTGTTGTTGCTGCTCCTGCTGCTTTTTCATCTGCTCCAGCAAGGCTTTATTGGCTTTGGCATCTTCGTTATCCGGCTCGTTTGCCAATACTTTGTCATAAGCGGCAATGGCTTGGTCGAACTCGCCCAGGTGGGCCAAAGCGTTGCCTTGGTTGTACCAGGCTTGTGGGCTGTCAACTTTGGCAAAGGCATCAAGGGCGCCCTGGAAGTCGCCGCTTTTATACAAGCTGCTACCCTGCCACATGGGGTCACTGAATTGCTTGGCGGCTTGCTCGTAGTCTTTGTTGGCAAAAGCCGCTGCGCCTTGCTGATCGCCACGTTGCCATAAATCGTCCCACACGCTCGCATATACGGGCTTGCTCAACAGCGGGCTAATCAGCAGGCTTAGCGCAAAAATGCTTAAGATCCCACGGCGAAAGCCATACGCGGCAATGGGCAATAACAGCAATAACAGGTAAGGCCCGGCTTCCTGCCATTGGTCACCGGCTTGCTGTTGCTGGTCTTCACTGGTTTCACGCGATAGCAGTTCCTGACTGGTAAGGTATTCGATATCTCTGTCATTGGCTTGCAGACGGGCATAGCGGCCGTTACCTTTGTCGGCCAGCAGCTTCAGATTACTCTCATCCAGGCGCGGAATGACGATACTGCCATCACTTTGCTTAAGCAGTTCACCATTGGTGAGTTTAATCGGTGCGCCTTCATCGCTGCCTACCGCCAGAATCGACAATCTGAATGGTGTATCACCAATTAAATGGGTAATAGGCGCTACCTGGCTGGGCTCGACACCATCGGTTATCCAAAATATTTCGCCTTGCTGGTATCCGGCATTACTCAACAGTTCAATGGCCTGACGCAGCCCTTCGGTTGGTTCGCTACCTGGCACCGGCATAATCTCCGGTGCCAGGCTGGGAATTAGCGTATTAAGCGTTTGCGCATCCGAGCTTAACGGACTGATGGTAAAGGCCTCTCCGGCATAGGCCACCAAACCGGTTTCGCCCTCGCCAATGGCATTGACTAAATCCATGGCCTTGTAACGGGCGCGGGTCAATCGGTCAGGGCTGACGTCGGTGGCGCGCATAGACAATGACATATCCATCACCACCACTTTACCTGTGTGCAACTGAAATACCGGCTGCGGCAATCTTTCCCAAGTGGGGCCTGCCAGAGCAATGGTGGCCAAAAGCCAGCCCAGCGCTAACAGACTGAGCGGTGGGCGCTTTTTGTTGGTCGCCGCATCGGTAACCAGATGCCGGTATAAATGCCCGGCCAGAACGCCTTGCCATCCTGACTGGTGACGCCCCAGATAGCGCAGCGACAACAGTAGTGCCAGCAGCGGCAGCAGTGCCAGTAACCAGCCTGGGCGCAGAAAATGAAACTGACTGACGTCTATCATGCGCTCCTCCTGGGCAGATTCATCAACCAGCGACCAACTGGGCTGAGGCTGAGTAATACAGTGAGCACCAGCCCCAGGGCCAGAGGATAATGGAACAGCGCGGTTTGCGGCCGCATTTGCCGGCTTTCCCGGGCCACGGGTTCCAGCTCATCCAGTCTGGCATAAATGGCTTCCAAACCTTGGGTATCGCGGGCGCGGAAATACTGTCCGCCGGTGCTTTGCGCCAGTTCGGTCAGCATCTTCTCGTCCAATTCCTGCGAAGGATTAACCTGACGGGTGCCAAAGAAGCTTTGTACCAGCATGCTGTCAGCGCCCACGCCAATGGTATACACAGTGATATTGTGCTGAATGGCCAGGTCATTTGCTTGCCTTGGGGTAATATTACCGGCGGTATTCTGGCCGTCGGTTAGCAGAATCAATACCCGGTTAGACTCTTTGCGCGCCTCAAAACGTTTTACCGCCAGGCCCACCGCATCGCCAATGGCGGTTTGTTCACCCACCAGGCCAATTACGGCTTCATCCAGCAGTTGATGCACGGTTTCCCGGTCATAGGTCAAAGGCGCTTGCAAATAGGCGGTATCGGCAAACAGAATCAGGCCCAAACGGTCACCCACCCGGCGCTGAATAAATTCACCCAATACATGTTTGATCATTACCAGACGGTCAACGGTGCGGCCATTGACCTGCATATCTTCCACTTTCATGGAGCCGGACAAGTCTACGGCAATCATCAGATCCCGTCCCTCGGCAGGTACATTAACCGGCTCGCCCAGCCACTGCGGACGGGCGGCCGCCAGCACCAGACATAACCAGGCAAGCGTCGCCATCACCAAACGACTACGGCTACTGCCGGTTTTGCGTGAGGTGCCGACAAAGCTGGCGTCCAGATGCGGTACCCGTAGCGCGGCGCTTTGGCCCTTATGCCGCTCTGGCAATAAACGAAATAAAAACGGCAGTGGCAGTGCCAACAGGGCCCACAGCCAGGCAAACTCAAACATGGCCTGCCTCCCGTAAGCGTTTTTTCGACGGTGGCAATGCTTGGTTTATCCACTGCTTGGCGAGACCCCGGTAGTGCTCGGCATTCTCCAGCTTGGCATCGGCCCGATAGAGATTATCCAGCAGCGGCTGATAGTCGCGGACAAATGCCTCCCGACGTTTTTGTGGCAGCAAACCGGCCAGTAGGTTTAACCAGGCTTGCTGGTGCAAACTGGCACTGGCTTCGCGGGGTAAATAGGTCAAGGTTAAACGTTTAAGCAGGCTGTTAAGGCTATCCGGCCAGTGAGGCTGAGTCAGATCCAAGCTGGCCAATTCGGCCTGCGCCTGTCTAATTGCCAGCTTTTTGCGCCGGGCAGCCACAAGGGTTCTGACGGTGAAAATCAGCAGCGCTAAAATCACCGCTGCCAGTAGCCACCACCCATAAGCAGGTGGCCAGGCACTGACCGGGTCGGGTAGATGAATGTCTTTCAGTTCTGCGAGGGGATTGGCGTTCATGCTTTGGTCCCCAATTGCAGCTCCAACGGCAATGCGCAGGATACCGGCAGTACCTGACAACGGCATTGTTTAAGCAAACGAATCATGGCATCGGTTTGTTGCTGATGAGTTTGAAAATACTGCTCGGCAGCCTGTTTTTCCCCAAGCAGCAATGTACGCTGCTCGCTGCCGTCAGTGACGCTGACTAGCTGTGGCACTTTGACCGACGGCAAGGCATGTTCAAATGGATCGCTGATGGGGTAGGCCACCAGTTCGCAGTGACGGCCCAAACGATGCAAATGCTGCTTGGCCGTATCATTTAACTGGCTAAAATCGCTGATCAAAAAGATCAAACTGCCGGGGCGGGCCAGGCGGCGTAGTCTTGCGCAGGCATCACTGAAGCTCAGTTGTTGCGGCTTATTCTGATGCGGCTGATGCAACTGCATTAGGCCACTCATCAGCGACATTACGGCTTTTTGCCGGGTCAGTGGCTTGTACTCCAGATGCTGGTCCTGGTTGTACAGCAAGCCACCGATACGGTCGCCCCGTTTGCGCGCCGACCAGGCGATCAGCGCCGTCAGGTGAGCGGCCTGCACCGACTTAAACAAAAAGCGGGTACCAAAATGCATGCTGGCAGACAGATCGGTGAGGATAAAAATCGGCCGCTCTTTTTCTTCCCGATACAGCTTGGTATGGGTTTTCCCAGTGCGGGCCGTGACTCGCCAGTCAATGGCACGAATATCATCACCGGGCTGATAATGCCTGGCTTCATCAAATTCCATCCCCCGGCCTTTGGTTTTGGCCAGGTAAGTCCCGGCCAGCTTGGCCTGAATGGTCTTTCTGGGGGTTAAGTCCAGCAAGCTGGTTTTACTTTGGTAATACAACAACTCACGAATCGACAAATTAATACCGTCGCTGTGATGTTGCTGTAACCAATGTTGTGCGTCTTGCGGGGACGAGGTGTCGACCACGTGCTGCTCCCTCATCACCATCAGGGTACCGGAACCAGTTCCAGAATTCTGTCCAGCACCTGATTGGTGGTGATGCCTTCGGCTTCGGCATCATAGGACAGCAATAAACGGTGACGTAATACATTGTGGAACACCGCCTGAATATCGTCCGGGCCAACAAAGTCCCGGCCTTGCAACCAGGCATGGGCACGGGCGCAGCGATCCAGGGCAATAGTGGCACGGGGGCTGGCGCCAAATTCAATCCAGCCAGCCAGGGCCGAATCCAGAGCGTCTGGGGTGCGGGTGGCCATAATCAGTTGCACCAGGTATTTTTCCAGTGACTCGGCCAGGTGGATTTTCAGCACCGCCTCGCGTGCGGTAAAAATATCCTGCTGGGTTAAGTTTGGCGCATTAACCTTAGCCTGGTGCAGGGCCTCGTTACGGGTCAGACGCAAAATCTCCAGCTCAGTGTCGGCGCCGGGATAATCGATTTCCAGATGCATCAGGAAGCGGTCTAACTGGGCTTCCGGCAGGGGATATGTGCCTTCCTGCTCAATGGGGTTTTGGGTCGCCATAACTAAAAACAGCTCGGGCAACTGGTAGGTTTTATTACCCACGGTAATCTGCCGCTCCGCCATGGCTTCCAGCAAAGCCGACTGCACTTTAGCCGGGGCCCGGTTGATTTCATCGGCCAGTACCAAATTATGGAACAGCGGACCTCGCTGGAAGACAAAACTGCCGTCTTCCGGACGGTAAATATCCGTGCCGGTTAAATCGGCGGGGAGTAGGTCCGGGGTAAACTGCACGCGGTGAAAATCCCCTTCAATGCCCTTAGCCAGGGCATTGACTGCGCGGGTTTTGGCAAGCCCGGGAGGGCCTTCCACCAATAAGTGACCATCTGCCAACAGGGCAATCAGAATATTTCGGGTTAAGGTGGACTGCCCGATAACCTGGGAGTCGAGGTAGGCTTGCAGTTGTTTGAATTGTTCGGCTGCCATGGTACTTCCGTAGTTTTTCCTGCCCCTGTCGGGCATCGGATTCAAATTGTCAGATTCTATTCACTTGTGCCTGCCGCATTGCGGCCGCATCTATTGCCTGAAGGCGAAAACGCAACAGGATGCTGGTCTTTGAGGCTCAAGTCTATATAGGGTTCCAAACCAGAAATACAATGTTACAGAATTAGATTCCTTTTGTTGCCGCGTTTAAAAGCGTTTAAAGCGGCATAAATGGAGGCATGCAGAGGCATTTTACAGGCTTTATTACCCTCATGCTGTGCGGAATAAATTTTTTATTTTCAGATGGTTAGCAGAATTTTTGCGATTAATTTGGGCGGTCCGAGTGATTAGTATGCGGTTTCTAAAAACTTTCTCTAGTCTAGAGCATAGGTGAGGAGGTAACTCCCATTATTCTGAAGACAAGCGAAGGAGTCTGATCATGAGCAAACTAGACAGTCTGAAAACTAAGGTAAATGACGCCGAAGATTTTGCCCGCAAGATCTGGTTGGCCGGGTTGGGCGCATACGGCAAGAGCCTGGATGAAGTACAAGGTCGCTACGAGAAATTAAATGCCGATGCGGCCAAGGTGTTTGATGAGCTGGTGGAAAAAGGCAGCAAGATTGAAGCCGACACCAAAGACAAGCTCAAAGAAAAAACCAATGTTGAAGCCAGGGTGGCTGAAGTGCGTAAGAAGTTAGGCTTGGACAAGCCGGATATGGAGCAAAAAGTGGATGAGCTTTCTGCCAAGATTGACGCACTGGCGGCAGCGGTAGCCAAATTAGCTGAGAAGCAAGCTAAATCCTGACTATGAAAACCGTGCAGCAGCGCGGTTTTTTTATGTGGGATTAATGGGCAGGTTTCAACATCGTTTAGCCCCAGAGCTATTCCGAATTTAAATGACGGAATACTGTTTTGGGAACTAGACGTTAAAAGGACAGGCAAATGAAACAGCAAACCAATGGTAAAGACAGCTATCGTAACCTGTGGTTAGCCGGGCTTGGTGCATTTGAGCAAGGTCGCCAGATGGCCGATGCGCAGTTGGATAAATTGCAGGCCAGTGGCAAAGCACAATTTGCACAACTGGTAGAGCGCGGTGAAGCAGAGCAGGCCAAATTGGGTGAAAACAACCTGGTAGCGCGCTGGTTCAGAAAACCAGCACAGCAGATTAAAGCGCATTTGGCCCCCGGACAGCAGCGTTTGGCTGACAGCATCGAGCGGCTGGATCAGGTGATGACTCAGTTGCAGAGCGTGCTGGATAGCGAATTGGCGCAAGTTGAGTCTCAGCCTGAAAAGGTGGCAGAAGCGAAAACTCGCAATACTGCGCAAGATGCCAGTCAGGCAAAACAGTCATCCGCTGACGCTGCTAAAACCAGTCAGGCAGCACAACAAACCCAAGCGGCTGTGACATCCTCTGCTGATTCAACCATAGCGGAAAAAAGTACGGAAAAATCCATGGCAGCCAACAAGCCAACGGCAAGTAAAGCTGCAGCGGCTGCGCGCCCAAGCCGCGCCACTAAAAGTGCACCAAGGGCCGCTAAAGGCACAGAAAGCTGAGGGCGGGGCAGTTTCCTTATCCTCAGCGCTACTGAATTGAGATTCCAGCCACTGTCAGCTTAAACTGGCAGTTCGCGGATAGGGCGAATTTCTATGCTGCCAAGACGGGCCGGCGGAATACCGCTGGCCAGCTTAATGGCTTCGTCCAGATCGGCGGCTTCCATCAGGTAAAAGCCGGCCAACTGCTCTTTGGTTTCGGCAAAAGGGCCGTCGGTTAGCTGCAGCTTGCCTTCACGTATTCTGACCGTGCTGGCGGTATCCGTCATTTGCAGGGCGTTGCCACCGATACAATGCCCTGAGCTGCGCACGCCATCACCAAAGCTCTTACACTCTTTATTCAGATCCAGCCACTGCTGCTCTGTCATGTCTTTAATGATCTGCTCATCGTAGTAAACCAGGCATACATATTTCATCTGTTGCTCCTTGTTGGTCATGCTTACAGCATCAGAAAACGCCGAAACGGGCGTGGCTGTGATGGGTTGTTTTCCTTAGGCGTTGGCTTTTTAGTATTTCGTTTGGTGTTGTCTGACATAGGTAAGGCTCCTGTATTTTTTGTTTATTCACCAGCTTGTCGTTTCGCCTTAGCCCATTTCGACAAGCGTCCTTAACCGCTCTTTGACAAAAGCCGAGTTATTTTTCCAGTTCGGCCAGGCATTTTTGCAGAAAACGCATTTCCGGGCCCTGTTTGGTTAAGCTCAGCGCCTGCGCATACGCTTGTCGTGCTTCGCTCTGTTGCCCTAAGCGTCGGTACATATCGGCCCGTGCGGCATGAAACAGATGATACTGTGCGAGCTTGTTTTCCAGTCCCTGCATTTCCCGTAAACCTGCTTGTGGGCCATCCCGCATGGCAATGGCGGCGGCGCGGTTAAGCTCCACCACGGCGGTGGGGGAAGCCTGTCTGAGCAAATCATACAACTGCACAATGCGCTGCCAGTCCGTATCGGCAAAGCGCACGGCCAAAGCATGTTGAGCGGCTATGGCAGCCTGCAGGGCAAAACTGCCGATTTCTCCGGCCAGCATGGCTTCCTGAACCAGCATTAAGCCCTGGCGGATTTGCCCATGATCCCACTGGCGCCTGTCTTGAAATTCCAGTTGGATCAGATCGCCCTCAGCGTTGTGTCGGGTCATGCGTCTGGCATCTTGCAACAGCATCAGTGCCAGCAAGCCGCTGACTTCGGCATCGGGCAAAAGTTGCCTGAGCAGATGGCCGAGACGGATGGCTTCGCTGCAAAGATCCTGACGAATCAGGTCGTCTCCCGCTGTTGCTGAATATCCCTCATTGAACACCAGGTAAATCACATGCAGCACGGACTCCAGTCGCTCCGGAAGATCCTGCTCGCCAGGCACCACATAGGGAATTTTGGCATCGCGAATCTTATTTTTGGCCCGCACAATACGCTGCGCCAGGGTCACAGGTGAGGTTAGAAACGCACGGGCAATTTCATCTGTGCTTAGATCGCAGATTTCCCTTAAGGTCAGGGCCAACTGAGCTTCAATGGACAGGGCAGGGTGACAGCATGTGAAGATAAGACGTAAGCGGTCATCTTCAATATCCGGCTGCTCGCTATGGTCTTCTTCATAGCCGGGCTCACTGCTATGGCCAAGCTCGTCCATCAAATGGCTAAACCGCTTATCGCGGCGAATCTGATCTATGGCTTTAAAGCGTCCGGCCGACACCAGCCAGGCACGGGGATTGTCGGGAATGCCGTCATTTGGCCACTGCTTTAACGCGGCGCTGAAGGCTTCCTGCAAGGTTTCTTCTGCCAGCTCAAAATCTCCCAGCAAGCGGATCAGGGTGGCCAGTACCCGGCGCGACTCATGCTGATAAATCCGCTGGATCTGCGCAGCGATAAGCGCCCCTGAATCAGATTCTGCCTGCCACATTTATCATTCCCTGCCTGATATAGAGTAAAGCAGGGTATCAGCACTTCGCCGTGCTGAAAATGCCTGGTAAAACTTCCGCCTTAGCGTCTTTCTATATAACAACTTCTCCCCGCAGAATATATAAGTGCATTACATATCGCGTATGCATAGATGGGCAGTAACGTTGTCGCCACTAAGACCCTTTCGCTGATTTTTCTGGCAAACCATTGGATACTGAAATAAAGTCTATAAATCAATAAATTGGACCGGGTTATCGGCTTTAGTCAATGGCATATTAGGCGGCATCTGTCCTTTTTCCCGCCGTATAGCTGTTATACGGACATTGGCTACTTATTGGCCTTAATCGGACTGGTGTCGTAAAGAAAGCGTGATGTATCAAGGAGGAAGGTGTGAAAGTCTCTGAAACATCCACTGACTATGAGAAGTTGGCTCAGAAAATTTACGGAGAAATCCTTGCTCTTGAGGGGGTTGAGAATATTGATGTAAGACATAATGTAAAGATCAAGGGTAAGTCTGGCGTTGAGCACCAAATAGATGTTTTTTGGGAGTATAAATACGCGGGGGTAGTTCACAGAGTTCTCATAGAGTGCAAACACTATAGCCATGCAGTTAGCTTATTACACGTTAGAAATATACATGGGCTTACAACGGATATTCCTAATAGTACAGGAATAATAGTTACAACCGTTGGCTTTCAATCCGGTGCGAAAGAGTATGCGGATTTTTACGAAATGGGGCTAAAGCTGATAAGAAAACCACGCGGTGAGGACTGGGATGGCTGCATCCAAATAGTCAATATTCAGATGAAGTTTCTCAGAAACCATTATCTTGATTTCAAGCTAGAGTTTGATGGAAATGATCAGGCAACAAGAGAGAGCGCTCAGAGAGATCCATCGGTAATGTCCGCCAATTCAACAGAAATCATTGTCAGAGACGAGGGGTACGAGCCCTGTGCTTTTAATTTATGGCTTGATCGCCATATATCAGCAGAGTCAGATGGGTTCGGTGTAGAGAACCAGAAAACTTTGATTCCTGAAAAATCGTATTTCGTAACACCTGATAATCGAGAGCTAAAACTTGGAAGGGTTGTCGTCACGTATATATCCACCCAATTCGATCAAGACCTCGAAATTGACGCTATGAATCTCGTTGAGGCTGTGCTTCAGGACTTTGGCAGTGGCGAGGTCGAGCACATGTATCATAAAAATGCATAACAATCGCAAGCACTGGGACAAAATTTCCGCTGCGATACAATTTGCCCGTACTGCGGGCAGTATTGCAATATCAACTTCTTGCTCATAATGATTAGTTGTCCTACTATTTGTACACTATTTTGTACTCTTAGAGGTTCATTATGAGTCGTATTCGTCTTGATCAAGATATTCAACCATTGTCTGAGTTTCGCGCAGGTGTCGCTTCTTACATCAAACAAATCAATGAGACTCGTCGTCCATTGGTCATTACGCAACGTGGCAAAGGGGTTGCAGTTGTTCTTGATGTTGCAGAGTACGAAGCAATGCAAGAGAAAATCGAATTACTGGAAGAAATGCGCACAGCAGAAGCTCAGCTGGCTTCAGGACTTGGTGTTTCTAATGAAGATGCGCGTGCCCAAGTTCTGGGGCGTATTAGCAAGTGAAAGTAGTTTGGTCTCCATTAGCGCTTCAAAAGCTAGGAGACATAGCTGAGTTTATTTCTTTAGATAATCCAACTGCTGCAAAAAAGTGGGTAAATGACGTTTTCGATAAAACGGCATTGCTCAGAGGTATGCCTGAGATGGGGCGCTTTGTTCCTGAAATGCCGCATACGAACTATCGCGAAATCCTCTTTGGACACTATCGTATTATTTACAGTTTAAGCCATGAGATCCGTGTGCTAACAGTTCGTAACTGTCGTCAAATGTTGTCGGAAGATGACCTGTAAAACCGCCTTCTAAAAGCATTTTAGAATGATTCCCATACCTTAATGCAGTATTAGCCCAAGGCTTGCTTGGGCTCGCTGGCAGGGCCTGGCAGATTGGTCAGGATCTGCGCTTCACGCTGTTTAAGTTGTTGCAGATAGTAGCGGAACTGCTTGCTGATCTGGGTGCTGCGGCGAATCAAATCCATTTGCGGCCAGGTGGCCCGCTCGCCACTTTTTATCAGCTCGGTAATGCTCTGCTCGGTGGGATTGGCCAACAGGTACTTTAAGCTGCCAAGCCCTTGCTGCGGTAATATGTTGATATCCCCTACATATTGCTGATCAATGATGGAACGCAGCTTATGAATGCCAAGCTTAGCGGCCTTGCCTGGTACCAGGTTTTCCATAATATCAAAGGCATAGATGCTGTTGCTTTTGGCAAGGCCGACCAAATGGCGCTTGGTCAGCGCCAGTACACCGCGGCTATGTTGTTTACGCCTGGATAAAAACGGCACGGCCAAAGGGTTGGTCTGGCTGACAATACTGTGGTTAACCCCGTACAAACGGGCCAGTCGGTTAAAGGGCAGATCAGCCATCAGCGAGCCGTCGGCAAAACGGCGGCTGGGGATATAAGGCACAATCTCACCAGCCTGATTACGCGCTTTAAGTTGCACGGGGTCAAACACCAGGGGAATGGCGCAGGAGGCCCGTACCGCCTGGGTGATAATGGCATTAGGGCTGGTTTTGGCATTAAGTAAACGTGAATACTGGTGCAGGTCGGCTGGGGATACCGTAATAGTCACCTGCCTGCCAGTGAGCTTGTAGGCATCTTCGAAGGTCACTAAATCAAACAGCTCAATAAGGGCATTTTCCAGATTGGTGCTGTCCAGCCAACTGCCTTTGCCTGGCCCTTGCCAGATACTCCATTTGTGAAAACGGGCATAAATGGCCTCGGGGCTGAGTAGGTCCATCAACTCTGCATCGCGTCGGGTAGCCAGCAGCGCTGCCACAATAGAGCCAGCGCTGGCACCGGAAATCACCGGCGGCAAGAGATCATGTTCCAATAAGGACCGCACCACACCACAGTGGAAAAATCCCAGGCCCGCACCGCCACTTAGCATTAAACAGCTTTGCCCGTAGGCGTGGGTGGTTTCTTCAAAAAACGACAGTTTTTCATGAAAGTCGATGTCGCGCTCATCGGCATTAAAGATAAATTCCAGTGCCGAGCACACTTCATCCAGAAAGGTCTGGATAAGTACTTTTGTGCCTACCTTGGCATAGTTACTCAGTTCAGGGTTGGCAATGTTAGCCAGATTACCGTGGATCCCTTCGTGCAGGATAAACATCAAACCGGCCGCGTCGTTATTGGCTTTGGCCGCTTGCATGCGTTCCACCCGTTTGCGGATCAGGCGAAAGTCATAATCGTTGGATTTATCCTGTTGCTTCCAGTCATCGGCACCGGATAGCCGGTCGTGCTCCAGGCTGGCTTGCAGGAACTCGTCATAACTGGCTGCATTGTCGATAGCCAGTTGTACTTTGCTCAGCGCTGTTTTGTTTGCCATATACCACCCCGACCAACATCAACATATATACTCTGATCAAATGCAAAAAAATTGGAAACGGCAACCTAATTTTTGTATACGGGGAACAAGGATAGCAAGGGAAAAGGACAATGTTTCGTCCCCAAACGGCATTTTGCCGCGAGATAAACTGTAAATGCGTTGTTAATTCATATGGTTGACTTTGTATCTGGTCTGAAATAAGTTATTCCTGGATGTGAGTGTGAAAAGGAATAAATATGTCAAGGATTGCTCAATCGTTAATACTCGTTTCCCTCGCTATGGCGGGCAACGAAGCCATTGCTGCGGCTAATGATACCGAAGCTTATTATTTGTGTGCGCACAAGATAACAGACAACACCAGTTGGAACTTTGGTACCGCGCCTGCCTACTGTGATATTGAGCCTTTTGGCGATCCCGAGTTTGTACGAACCTATTTAGCCGAGATTGCCTTTAATACCGCTCAGCCTACCGCCGAAGAACGAGCGCGCTACATGAATACGCTTAACGCCACCATTCGGGATGGGGCGGCCTATTATCTGTCGGTGAGAAAACCCGATGCCTCTGCTGCCGAAGGAGAGGCCTGGGTGGAAGCCATCAAAGCCGTCGCCAATCAGGAAACCTTTTGGAGTCATTACCGTGACGCCGTGGTTGATGGCAGAATGAAAATGATGCGAGGCGACTCGGGTCATGGCCATGGCATGATGCAAGTGGACGACCGCTGGCACTTTGCACGCATAAACGAAGGTAAGGGCTGGCAGATCTTTGAAAACATGCTGTACGCCATGGAAATTTTCTACAGCGAATGGCAAAACGCCGCGCAAGCCAGCTGTTTATCGGCGCCAGATAACTGGTCTGAGCGCACGCGTGCTGCCTATGCCGCCTATAATGGCGGCCCCAGCCGGATTTGTCGTTGGCATGACAATCCAGTGTGGCAAGACGAAGGTTTTTTGGGCAAGTTCCAGGCTAAAAGCTGGCTAAACTACATCGCCAATCTTGATGCGACTGCGCCAGTTGACGTTGCTTGTATGTTGGAAGGCGTTGAGTTTTGTGTCCCTGAATATGTGCCGCCAGCCCATTCTATTGATAACCCCGAAACGCCCTGGCAATACAATTACGTGGAGCTAACCAGTGGCGAAATCTGCTTGCTTGAAAATGGTGGCTTCCATTGTGTGTTGCAGCAACAAAACGCGCCTTGCCTGAATGCCATGTTCGACCGGGTATCTATAGCCCAAGCCATAAAACTGGATCAAACACAAAGTGATGCCTACCCCAAAACGGTGTATGAAAAACACCAATGTCTTGCGAATCTGGAAAACAGTTTTGCTGTTGGGCAAAGCGTGGTTGCCGAGAAGGCGACCAATATCCGTCACACCGCAGCGGGTACAGACACGCAGCATGATGCGGTTGTGGGTAAGGTTTATCAAATTCTGGATGTGGTGGCAGGCACGCCGGCGGATCAATCTCGTTACTACCGAATTCGCTATGCTACCGATGCCGAAGGCTATATCTATGCCGGTGGAGTGCGAGACTTTAGCAGTTGGGCAACAGCCGCAAGCCATGAAAGCCTGCCGGATAGCGACAAGCTGATAGCCATGACGGGCGATACCCTTTACGTTGTTAATGCCCAAGGGATCCCGGTTAAGGATGCGGCTGGAGAGCAGGGAGTACAGATAGGCAAGTTCGAAAAAGGCGATGCGCTTGAGGTACATAGCACCCAAAGCATTGGGGAACATAATGAAATCTATTATGAAGTCAGTACCGCTGCACTAAGAGGCTTTATTTACAGCGGCAGTCTTCTTCCCAGTTCAGACCTGGCCAGTTGGACGTCATTTGAAGCGCCAGAACCCGAAACACCCCCAACACCCGAGCCACCTGTTACTGAGCCTCCTGCACAGCAAGATTCAGGCGGCGGTTCGCTGAGCTATGCATTGCTCCTGTTGTTATATGTGGTCAGAAAGAGGCATCTATGAAAGGCTTAGTACAAGCGGGAGCGCTTATTGTTGTTGTGGGACTATTGCTCTGGAAGCCATGGTCATCAGATAAATCGGTGCCAACGGGATCTGATGGCGAGGTAACTAAAAGCGCTGATAGCGGAAAATCAGCGCCAAACGATGTAGACGCCGGTGTTCAGGCAGAAGGTCGGGCCGATAAGGGCAAGCCAGTAGCCAAGCCAGGTAGCGAATTTTACGCCAAGCGTGAGCAACTTCTGGTACGTCTTGATGCGGCAAAGAATTGTCAGACTAGCGGTGATTGTGTTTCCACCGAGGACGACCCCAGAGCTGGTATGTTTGAGCAAGAGAAGCGTTTAGTTGAGGCGCTGCAATCAATACAAAACTTGTATGCGTCCGAGCAGTTTGAGGATGATGAACTTGCCGCTATCACCGGGGAGTATCTAGCCAGTCCATTAGGCCGAGCGCAATATCAGGCTGTTGAAATGATGCAGCAGCAGGCGCCTAACAGGCAAAATGCTGAAACCTTGCTGCGTAAACTGGATGACAGCTACGACACTAAAGTGATGGAGCTCGCTCTGGATGAATTGGCACGTTATCCCGAGCTTAACGAGTCTATTGACGATCTGTTCGTAAAGAACCTCAGAACTGGCAGTTTCTATGTGTCCAGAACCATTGCTGAAGGTATCACGCCTTATCTTAATCAAGATAACCTGGCTCGTTATGAATCAACGCTGGCGGAGCTACCGCCTCAATCCGCCAAAGCGAGATTGCTAAGCGCGGCGATTGAACGATATAAAAAGAGTTCTCAGTAAAGGCTAGAGGATGGGCAATGGTGACATTGCCCATTTCCCTCAGGGCTCCAATGATAAATAGGTTGTTCTCAACAAGGTGCCAGATGTTTTCGCATCAAAGCTGATAAAACCTTTTTGAAGTTCAATAGACACCCTGCACAGCAGGTCTGGCTGCGAAATATAGTTCTCTGGTGCTCTGATTACGTCAAAATACGCTTCGTTCTCAGCTTTCAGTTGCTCGACGATAGATGTCACAAGCCTGGTATTTTCGTCACTCGAGTAGACGACCCTGTTAGGAGCCTGACTTCTGATCAGTGCAGCAAGTGCAGCGAATTCTTGTTGCTGAACGGCCTCAGACAATTTTCCGGCGTTTCCAATATGGTATTCCTGAGGCACTTCATCGACATAGGTATAGGATGAGCAAGTCAGAGGATAGTCAATTTTAAGCTCTTCCATCTGCGCTATCATGTTTTTCCAGTAGCCGATTATGGCTTCATCGTCTGCATGAGAGATATAGTGATACAGTCGGCTATCTCGCAGGGCCATAAACTCTTGCGATATGTCTTTTACCGGCAGCCCACTTCGCATTCCTTCAACATTGATCCTGACAACATCTTGATAAACCTCGTTATCAAATTCCTTCATGGCCACCAGGTAATCATGAGTTAACAGGCCTGACTCGACAGCTTCTGCCGTTACCTCTGAATCATCACCGTATCCACTGAAACCATAGAAAATACTGTCAACTACTTCGTCTACAACCTTGCCGCGAAGTAACTCATCTGGTGATGGCGTCCAAAACTCCTCACTCGGCGTAGACATAATCTTCTTGATAAACCAATCGGGGACACCTGATTCTCGGTAAGCTGCCGCCATTTCAGCAGTAACATCCTCATGCTCGTGCAATGAGGCACCTCCCATCGAGGCAGCGTGAAAGTTCAGTTTTCCATCCTCTGCCAGCAACCTTCTTGTGCCCGCCAGGTACACGATAGTGCAGGCCGAGCTACAGGACTCTTTAACGTATGTATCAAGCTGATATTCCTTAACCAACTCGGCTAACCGGTAAGCACCAAGCAATCTGCCGCCCTGGCTATGTAAATGTAAGAGTTTAACCTCTGGATTTGCTGTTAATGCCTCTTGTAGAAGTATTTCCGAGCCAACTTCAATGCCACCATAAAGCTCCAGTTCGGTACCGGCATTCCTTAATCTCAGCTTGGTTGGCGGGTATTTTTGTTGGCTAACAATCAGCGATACACCTTCCTTTATGGCAGGAATACCCAGTTGATACATTTCAACGCCGAACCTGATGAGGCCCACAACAACCATGATTTTGGCAATGGCTGCCCATACCTCTGAGCCACCTCGTTGCGGATGTTTGCTTGCTGAGCGGTAAACGCCAACACTTTGCCAGACAACAAGAAGAATTAGGGTAGTAAAAAGCAGCAATAGATAAACACCCAGTTGCCATTGCCCATCGGCGTCACCTATTAACATTTGCACGAAGGCGCTTAGGCCAAATACAAACAATGTCGTTGCAATACCCACCACCCAGTAACTAACCGGCAGAGAAACCTGGCCTTTCCAATACCGAATAAACCAGTTTGGGTGCAATTTTTCGTCAGCTGGTGGTTCTGCTATATCAGCATGAATCTGGGGTGTAGGAGGCACACCCAGGCTTTTCTCTTTATTCGAAATAGCTTCGACAATGCGTTGAGCTCGTTCAGGATAGTTTTCCTGGTCAACACTGCGCAGCGCATCGTGAAGTTCTTCGAGTGAATACTGTGTGTAATCCGGCTCCATGGGCACTTTTCCGTATTTGAGTAACTGCATGAGCAGGTTATCGTTATAACTTTATTTAAGCTACTTTTGCTGGTGCTGTAAGTTCTGATGGGCTGTAACTAACGGGAGGTTAGTACCGGGTGCAAGTATTGAAAGGCAAGATCCTTATTCTGACAGAATAAGTGACGACAAACCGGGCCCTCACGCTAAAGGCAAAAACGATAGTAAGAGGTTTATGCCTAGCCATCGCAGTTTTGATACCTCTATCTGGTTGATATTACTTTCTTACTAGACTCATGCTTGTTGGGGTTAGCTGGCCATCTTTACTGTAGCTCTCATTTCTTAATATTTTATCCTTATCTACAAACTCAAAAGACAGCGAGTGCTGGTGACTATCCGCCAGGCTTTTAAGGTTTGTGGCGTCTTGAAATACAAAGGAAACGCTATTCGAATTAGCCGATTTATTTAGCTTCAATCTCGGCTGATTGCCTTGCGGGCAATAGTGCGTCGCAAGCAAGTTTTCGCCATCTAAGTGATACAGAGTGAGGGAATGCGAAGCGCCCTTATAAATCCAGTTTTCTATCAGCACACTGCCCTTAGCGCTGGTATCAAATGAGATATAGAAATCATTGTTGTCACTTTCTGCTCTTTTCCACTCCCCAACCAGCGACTTGAGCTTTTCAAAGTCTTGGCGGGGATCGGCGGTGGCAGAGAGTGAGGTGACTAATATCAGTAAGGCCCAGATCATTTTCATACTATCAATTCCTTTTAATTCAGTTGTTCTGCAGCACTAGGTTAGTGCATCAGTGTAAAAAGCCACCGCCGCTTTGGCCACCTAGCTGTCAGTAGGTTGAATAGACAATGCAATTGTATTACTCAATATTTTTTATTTACTTATTGTATTTTATGTAAATTTTGCATTTAGAAGGAGGCGTCAATTGATGATGAACATCTGTTACGGTGTAATCAGAGTAATCATTGGCTTCTAAATAACGATCCATTTTAGGTTTTGCATAAATTAATAAGTGTCCTCCACATCCCCCATATCCACCAATATAGACATCGTATCTATGTAGCTTCGCTTCTGGGTCGTAGAAAACATTATTTCCATAGTCACTAAATGTAGATACATCATAGTTGCTCAGCAATCCGATATCCGACCGTTTAATGTTTAGGGTTTCAACGCTTGTACAGGCAGATATGGAAATTAGTAGCGATAAAAGTATGCCAAACCTCATTCTTTCTCCTTAATCCTAACGAATGATATGGACTCACCCTTTTCCGGGATTATGCGACGCTTATAAGGCAAGTATTGGGGAGAACTGTCCATGTCTCATTTCAACTATTTTTATGGCATTTATTTGGCCAAGCTGAGTTTCAGTATCCATGGCGAAGACCGCCGTGGCAAGCCACTGGTCCATAAAACACTTAGCCACTTAAAGTTGTTGAAGGAAATGGCAAAACTGCCTGTTGGCCTTCGGCATAGTTAATCCACGTGTTTAACTAATACACTAACCAATAGTAATGCCTGGTGAAATGGGGGTAGTAACTGTTGCATGTACAAATTCTCCACCTTTTGCAGTAAAGCAGGACTTAATGGTCGATTCGTATTGAGATACCAAGTCCGTATTTGCTTTACATACAATAGAACACTGGAGCATCCATTTCTGTTCAAGTGGAGAATGGCTAATTTGTGTAAATAGGTCAACGTGCTTTTTAACTTCATTTGCACAAGCCTCAGAAGAGGCTTTTGTATCAAATGAGGCTAGCCATGCAAATTCATACTCTTTATTGGCGTCAAGCGAGACCTTCTTCTCTTTGCTGTTAATCCGACTTGATCGCATTTTTAAATAGACCAAAACGCCAATAATCACAAATATAAGTAGAATGGCTAATTTCAAAAAACCTCCGGAAGGCTAGCGCCCGCTTAGGGGCAATAACACGTGGGTTAAAATTTGGAGGATGCGACTGAGCCCACGAGTATTGTTCCAGGGAGTGACTACATAGGTTTGCTAGAGCTACTCATGCGCAACCCAATATGCTAAGCCGTAACACAAAACGCTACCTACCCAGTACCAGTAGCTCTCTGTTAAGAAGCCCGTGACAAAAACCAATGAACCGAAGTTTATAAAAACTGATGACCACTCTTGAAGAGCCAAACTTTGAAAATACTGGCTTCTGCCAACTTCTTTTTCTGACCTGACCTTACGAAAACTAAAACAAAGAAAACCGTATAATGTGAAACCTGAAATAATCATTAATATGAATTGCTTCGTCTGTATCAAGTTTTCTAGTTCTGGGAATTTAGGTCTCATATCGAGAGCGAAATCTACCTTTGTCCAGTTGATGATAAGAGTAACTAAACCGAAACTAAACCAAAACAGTAGATTGATTATTTCCTTGTATATTAATGATTTGTTGTGTGAGACTTCCAATATGCTTCCTTGTGGTTACAATGCCCGTTTTGGCGGGGAATTTGGGCGCAGTGCAAATTAATTTTCTGAGGTTGCTTGTTGAGTTTTATTCTTGTTTTGTGTTTTTTCTTGGCTTATAAGAAATTTTTGCGTTGGCTACGAAATTTTGAATGTTTCCAATCTTTTCAACCAGTAGTTCGATAAGGTTTTCTGAATAATAATGCAACTCAGGATTATTGTTTTTATGATGATGTTCATTGTTTGAATTTTTAACTTTAATCTTATCAATAATGGCTCTAAAACAGTGTTGGTTTAGGGTTGGTTTTCTTGTTTTTTTGCAACGAGCAACTAAAATCTTATCTAGTGATTCAGGTGAATATTGTTCCGCAAGCCTTTGATTTACTCTTTTTATAGCGGCCCCCTCTAAGTAGGGATGTGATTTTTCTCTGTCTATAGGCTTATGTAATATCAGAGCTTTTCTTAGTCCCGCCATACCATCTTCCGCTTTGGCTAATGTAATTGCTTGACCGTCTTCACCATCTTTTGCAAACACTAACTTTACATTTAAGGGTATTGCAAATTCTATATCATCTATGTTTTGTACTTCTTCCGTCAGACTTTCAGCTAAATTTAATATTTCATTTGCCACATCCCCATAGTTTGTCTGTAAAACTGACACAGGTGGATATTTAAAATCTCCAACTAAAGAAATCATGCCAGTGTGTGATGTACTTAAGAATGGCTGTTCGGAAAAGTCTTCAAATTTAGATGAGTAATTAAGTACGCCAGATTGAAACAAACGAGAAGCAATTCCTTGGATTTCAGGCATCAACAAATGTACAGCTTGATCCCTAAAGAAAACTATTCTTTCTAGGTTAGCTCTCACCTTATTACCCGTATTAAAGATTATGTTTATGGAATCACGAAGTGAAATGGTCTCTTTCAAGCCATTTTTCTTTTCCTTTCTGAATATTGCTTGTTCACCATTTAGCTCAATAATCATAGCTTTCAGCAGTTGCTCCCAAGCTGTACAGAAACACATCACGAAGCCATCCATTCTGTTTTCCAGTGACGGCCTGTTGTACAACTCTAAAGCAAGTAGCATATTATCACGCGACTTCCTCAACAAAGCTTTTGCCAGCTTCGATTTACAATTATGCCCTAATCCACGTCTGTGTTTGCTTTGAGATAATTTTTTGGAAAATTCAATTAAAGAAAGACTTAATGAATTTGATGCTTCGTATATACCAGAAGAAATTTCGCTTAGAAAATCCGACAATTGGCCTTTATTTAAGTAAGTCTTGAAAGTCGATTCTTTCCAACCAGTAGCATCAATAAGCTCGGCCTTTGTAAAAGTTTTTGAAGTCCTTTCATTTTCTTGAAGGAACGCCAGAAAACGCTCATGGCTTTTGTTTACTTTCACTATGTTTCACTCCTGAATCAACTAGCTTATCTGAACTTTACGAATTGGCACTTAACAATGTTATTAGACAGAAAAGACTCATGCTTAAGCACGGATGCGCTCCTTACTTTTACATGTTTATTTTTTAGCATGCTTATAAGTCTTTGCCTAGCATGAGTTTTTTTAGGTTGCACCAGGCTGGTGCCGGAGAAAGGCGGAACTGTTCCGTACTATTGCTGTTATACGGATGCGTGGTGGCTTCTATGTAGATATACAGTCCCTTGAGAAGGGAAAATGGCCTTTGTTTGCTGTCTGGTAGATAACAAGGGTAAACGAACTCGGCGAGTAAAGCCTATTTGGCGAAGGGGCAGCGACCTTATTTACTGCTATGAGTGGCTCGCGACTGCCGGTAGCGGCATCAGTAAGAAGTGCGCCGCCCCGGAGCGGCACGCTTCGCCAATAAGCATAGCCGTTATTCTTTGGGTCTTAGGTCCTCAATAATTTGTGCATCGATCCAATATAGGTCGGACTGGGAGCCGGACTTGCCATCGCCATTTGGCACCATTCTGTTGAACAGCAGGTACTTGCCGTCAGGGGTAACTTGCGGGCCACCTTCTTCGGCTTGGGTGTTGACGCGCTCGCCCAGATTAATAGCTTCACCCCAGGCGCCATCTTTTTGCCGGAAACTGATATAGATGTCAGAGGCACCATATCCGCTCTCTCTTACCCCATCCCACATAATGTAAGACTCGTCTGGTGCTATAAACGGATGGGCGTTCCATTTGCCAGTGTTGATTGTTTTAGGTAGTGGCCTGGGCTCTTCGCGTTTGCCTTCGATAAGACGGGAGTAACGTAGAATGCCGTCTCCGCCTTTGCTTCTGGCATTTTCATCAAGTACCAAGGTTCCCTTGGCTGAGGCAGTGAGCCCCATAATACGAATGGCCTCGAAGGCAGGGCCAAGACTTTTCAGCTCTGACCAGCCATCAGCCGTGTGCTCCTGATAGTTGCCTCTGAAATAGCGGGTTTTACCATCCGGTGAGAAAGCGGGCTTACGCGTGCCGCTTGGCATCAGGGTTTTATACCAACGATTACCCACCTGGTTAAACTCAAGCGACTCAGGCTCTTTTGCATCAGCAGAATAGCTAACGACAGCATCAAATATGAATTAGTGCGCACTATAACTTCCCCTTTAAAATCAATTGGCTATTTAGGTTTTGAATAAGCAGGGGATTAATCTAATCAAAGCCGTGAGCAAAGGCCTGACGTTGTTATGACTTCTGGCTGAATTTGCTCTGATGGCCTGTAAAGGTGTGAAATGGCGACTCATCTGGCGGTTTATATACCCCCGTGTGATTGCTATCAGCGAGCCTTTAGCAAGTGCCGTAGGCAAGGGCAGGGAGGCGACAGTTGTTTGAACCTGCTATTGGAGCGCACTTGGTGCAGTTGTGGCGCGTTTTTGCTGCCGTTTTTGTCTTTAAAGCGTGAATCCGCGCAGCAGCCTCTGGCTAGCTATGTCATGGCTAACTTGCTTTTAGATTGACCATTCTAATTTCAATGGTTAGCCTGATTTGCAGCTGCTACCTATAACAACAGGCGCTACGTTTTCGCTTATGGAATGGACTGTCGATACCCTGCTGCTGTTGCTGATCCCGCTTACCAGTGCACTGGTGGGGTGGTTTACTAACTACCTGGCGGTCAAAATGATGTTTTACCCGGTGGAATTTGTCGGTATCCGGCCCATCTTTGGCTGGCAGGGACTGATCCCGGCTAAGCGGCGTAAAATGGCCGAGATTGAAGTAGAGTTGGTGCTGGGTAAGCTGTTAAGTGTGGAAGAGATAGTCAATCGGCTGGATGCCCAGCAGATGACTCAAGCCATAGAAAGGCGGCTAAAGCAGGTGCTCAGGCGCATCGTTAATGATGTGATGCAGGAGTCTGCGCCGACCTTATGGGCAGCCTTGCCGGTACAAGGTAAGAATCTGGTTTATGCCCGGGTTGAGCTGGATATTCCCAATGTGGTCAGCAAGATGGTGCGGGATTTTCAGCAGAATGTAACGGAAATCTTTGATATCCGTGAAATGGTGGTGGAGCAACTGGCTAAAGATCCTGAGCTGATCAATGAGATTTTTCTAAAAGCCGGGGCCAAAGAGTTTCCTTTTATTGAACGCTCCGGTTTGTATTTCGGTTTTCTGTTTGGCCTGCCCACGATGTTTATCTGGTCTTATTACCAACTGTGGTGGATCTTGCCTTTAGGTGGTCTGCTGGTGGGCTATGCCACCAACTGGATTGCCATCAAAATCATCTTTGAGCCCAAGCGGCCACGCAAAGTGGGCTTTTTCACCCTGCAGGGCATGTTCTTAAAACGTCAGAAAGAGGTCTCCAGGGTATATGCCGAGATCATCGAGAAGAAGCTGCTTAACTCGCAGAATATTACCCATGCAGTGCTTAAAGGTTCAGGCTCAGGGCAGTTGCTGGAGCTTATCGAATTGCATGTTAATGATGCCATCGAGCGTTATGTGGCGGTGGCACAGCCTTATTTTGCCCTGGCGGTGGGCAGCGAAGACTACTTCCGCATGAAGGAACTGGCGGTGAAGCGCATTTTCGAGGACTCAGATAAGTTTCTGCATTACGCCCATGAATATGCCAATAGCGCGTTAAATATCGGCGATGATTTGCGGGTAAAAATGGAAGTGCTCAGCCCTGAGGAATTTGAAGGGGTGCTTCGCCCCGCCTATAAACAGGATGAATGGAAGCTGATTGTAGTTGGCGCCATTCTGGGCATGCTGGCCGGTGCCGGCCAGCTTTATTTAATGTTGTTATAAAGCTGCCAGTGAGCGCGCAATACACCAGATTGGTCGGGTAACGCACAGAGCTGCATTGCCAGTGTGAGACCTAGCACGCAATATTGTCCATGGATATAGATATTTCGGGTGCAGTTATGACATGGGAAAGTGCTCTCTCATTTTTTTTGGCCGTGTTGGTTTTTGGCATCACACCAGGGCCAGGGGTATTTGCGATTCTGGCCAGGGCGCTCACCTCAGGTGCGGGCTCATGCTTCTATTTGGCCTTGGGTATGATTATCAGTGACATCTTATATCTGATTGCGGCCTGTATTGGTTTGGCCGCGTTGGCAACGCACTGGAGTGAGGTATTTACTGTGGTGCGAATTGTTGGCGCTGTTTATCTCGTATATCTGGGCTGGAAGATGTGGAACGCACCATTGGATCTTAATGCCACTGAAAGCAAATTGACCACACAGGGCAGGGCGTTAAGTTTTCTGCAAGGTGCGCTGATATCTGCCTCCAATCCCAAGGTTATCCTGTTCTATATTGCGTTTTTACCTACCTTTATGGATCTGAGCGTGATGACATCAGCCGATATTGGGCTGGCGGCATTTTTAACGTTAATTGCCTTAATGATCGGCTTGATGAGCATTGCCATGTTTGCTGCCAGGGCGCGCAGATTATTTCGCTCCGAACAAGCCGTAAAACGCTTGAACAGAAGTGCAGGCTCTATCATGGTGGCGGCCGGGGCGTTTCTTGTTTCGCGAAACTGATAATCTATTACAGAGACATGGGGACCGAGTCTTGTTGCTCGAAGGTCGAAGAATGCAAGGTACTGGCATAACGCCAGTACCCTCAAAATTACCGGTTACACAGGCTTATAATCGTTTGAGCTGAATATCTATCTTGTCGTAGTACAAGGTGGTTTTGCCTTCAAAGCCTGAATCTGTGCCGATAAACAGCCAGATGGTACCGTCACTGTTGGTGGTAAATTCCAGCTGGGTTTGGTCTGTGCTGAGCAGTGATTTTTCTACATACTTGCTGCCTTCGCAGTTGGCTCCACTGGCCGCGACATTGCCGATGATATTGGCGTTTTTACCATTGTTGTTTTGGGCACCTTTATCCAGGTTCAGATAATAATCCACCTGCTTGGGCTCGGTTTCACCAAAGCCGAATTTCACCCATACCGCTTCCCCAGGCGCACCGCCTATGCCCATACAACCCTCGCCAGCATTGGTCAGCAGTTTCAGTTGAACATTGGCCTGGTAGCGGCTGCTGGCTTCAAGGCCCGTGAACTTGCCTTTCATATACATAAACAAGTCATCGCTGCGATTATGCCCGGATAGCATAAAGCCTTGTTTTTGAGCGTCAGTAGGTAACGCTTTACGGCCGGATGCCAGTTCATAGATGGCCGCATTGTCGCTGGGATAGTCAGAAAACCCGGCCTGCCAGCCATGGTCAGACTGCTCAAAATCAAAGGTATAGGATGGATTGTCTTTGTTGTTGGAACTGCCGACATCCAACTCGCAGCCGCTTAACAGCAGGGCACCGGTTAACAGGAAAATGGCTTTGTTGTGCATAATGTTTCTCAGAGATGAAGGTACTTATATGCTAAGTAAGCCCGGGGACGCGAACTGTATCAGTTGTTAATTGCAAGGCGGCAATTTGTAAATACATGCAGGTAAAACCTTCACAATGTGTTTCGCTTGTTACCGGGAATTGCGGTAGAGTCCGGCTTTTACTTTGCAAAGGGATTTAAAGTGAAGCGCTATTTACTCTTGCTGTTTTTCTTCTCCGGCCTGAGTCTGGCCGACAGCGCCGTTTGGCGACTTACTTATGCTGATAAGCAACTTTATTTGGGTGGCACCTTGCATATCCTCAGCGCCCAAGACTACCCCTTACCCGTGGAATTTGCCCAAGCCTACGAGGCATCAGACAAGCTAGTGTTAGAAGCGGATATCCGGCAAATGCAGGAACCGGCATTTATTCAGGAAATGATGGCGCTGTTGACCCTACCAGCAGGACAGAGCCTGGCAGATAAGTTATCTGCTGCGACCCTAAATCGCTTAAGCCAGTATCTGAACGGTAAAGGCATGCAGCTTGAACCACTGCTTCATTATAAAGCGGCAATGCTGGCACTGATGCTGACCAAAATGGAAATGCAGCAACAGGGTTTGGATCAACAAGGTGTAGATATGCATTTCCTGGCCCGCGCCGAGAATGACCAAAAGCCCCTTGGCTTTTTGGAAAGCGCCATGCAGCAGATGCGTTATCTGGCCGAAATGGGCGTGGGGCAGGAAGACGAATTGATTGTCTACACCCTGGACGATATGCAAAGCTTGCCACAGATGCTGGAGGAACTGCGCAGTGCCTGGCGAAATGGCGATCTTGGCGCTTTGGAAGCCGACGGTATTAACCCCATGCGGGAGACTCATCCGAAGTTGTATCAGAGCCTGCTAAAAGCCCGCAACGATCAGTGGGTACCACAGTTGCTAAGCATGCTTGAAGATAAACCGGTCGAATTGGTGCTGGTAGGCGCATTGCATCTGGCCGGTGACGATGGCCTCTTGGCGCAGCTTAGCCGCCAAGGCGTGAAGGTAGAGAAGTTGTCCGGCGAAAAACCCTAAGCTGATGACAAATTTGTGATTTTTTCCGGATCCGAGTCGCTGATACTTTAACCATCGGCAAAATACCGTTAGTCTGATAGCACAGTATTTGTCCAGGCGATGGCAATGGCGAGCAAGACAGCACAGCGGATCCTGTTTACCAGTCTTGAGTTGTTTAATATCCATGGTGAAGCGGCGGTTACCAGCGTCGATATCGCCATGGAGTTGGATATCAGCCCCGGCAACCTCTATTACCACTTCAAAGGCAAGGAAGTGCTGGTGTCGGCACTGTTTGAACTATTCAGCGAGCAGATGAAGCCGCTGTTAGCACGCCCATCACAGCCGCTTAATCTGGACGAATTTCTCTGCGCACTGCACCTGCAACTGGAGGTGGCGGCGACATTCCGTTTTCTGTTTCGTAATCCCGTTGATTTACTGGAAAAGTACCCCTTACTGACAAAGCCGTTCAGACACATACTGAACGGGCAGCAAGCCCGTTGGCGCGAGTCGTTGGAATATGCCATCGAACAGGACCAGCTTAGTCTGAGCCGTGAGGCCGTATCGCCGATGCTCCATCAACTGGGTTTGGTGTTCAGCCAGGCTGCCAACTATGCTCTTTTAAAGGGCGAAAATCTGGACAATGATGAATTTGCTCAACATTGTTTGCGCAGTATTGTGTTTTTGCTGCATCCCTATAACCAAACAGAACGCCATGATTGGCCGTCGTTTTTGCCAGGTTAAACGCTGATAGATATAAACAGGGAGCTGCACAGGTGACACGTAAAATCAGTTTTCTAGACAGAGCATTCTGGATCACCGAGTCAGACAACAACCCCAAGCACGTCGCGTGTTTACAGTTGCTGGAATTACCCGAAGACGCTGAAGCCGATTATTTGCCCAAGTTGTTAGCGCATTTGCGCAGCTTTGATAAGCCATCCAGCCCCTTTAATACCATAGTTGAAGATATGCTGGGATTTCCGCTCAGACTGGTGGCGGTGCGTGAGCTGGATATGCACTACCATGTTCAACTACATGAGCTGGATAATGTTGAAGACAAAGCGGCCCTTAACCGTTTTGTTGCCGGTTTGCACGAGCCACGATTAGACCGCAATAAACCTTTATGGCAATACCATTTGATTGCCAGTCGCGAGGGGCGGTGTTTTGCCATCTACGTGAAAATTCACCATATGTACGGCGATGGTGCGGTATTGATGCGCTGGTTTCAGGCCGGTTACCACGAGCAGCCTGATATTGAGCACTTCACTCCGGTTTGGGCCGTCTCTCAGCCTTTCAAGGAAAGGCGGCGTAGACACTGGTTGAGTGGTACGCTTGGGGCTGCCTGGCACCTTTTACGAACGGTCACCGACCTGGTTTGGATCTTGTTCCGCCTGTTAATCAAATTAGTGCGGATCAACAGCCATTATATGCCTATTCCGTTTTCCGGCACTCGCACTGTACTTACCGGGCAGGTCAAACGCGGGCGGGTGGTGGCCACTGCCGATCTGGACTTTCAGCGGGTTCAAGCCTTGTCTAAACGAATGCGGGCCTCAGCCAATGAGATCCTGCTGTGCTGTTTTGATATTGGCGTACATCGTTTTCTTAAAGATTATGGACACAGCTTTAATAAAGCCTTGTATACCAATATGCCGATAAATCTGCGTAAGCCTGGCGAGAATACGGCAGGGAACAAGATTGCTATTGTGCCAGTTAAGCTGGCCCATGGTGAGGTTGATCCTTATCTGAGACTGAGGCAAATCATCGAAAATCACCGCATTGTTAAACATGCAGCAAAACGCTCGGAGCCGGGAGCCTTTAGCTATTACACCATTTTGATTCAGGCCGTGGCGCTGGTTTTCGAAGTGCTGCATTTGTCTGACTGGTTCAAACCTATTGCCAATATATTGATATCTAACGTGCCTGGTCCCAAACAGACCCGTTATTTACGGGATGCCAAGTTACTGGCGGCTTACCCCATTTCAACTATTACCCCAGGCGGCGGAGTGAACATCACTCTGCTGACCTACGGGCAAAGCGCAAACATAGGTTTGGTGTGCTGCAATACGCATATCAGTTCATTGGACAATATGGCGCATTACTTTGTTGAGGCTTTTGAGTTGCTGGATAAGTGCGCCGATGATCCGAGCCTGAGTATTGAAGACATAGGCGAACATGTGGATGATGACATCAAGTCCATAGTTGACGACGACCTTGGCCATGCCCAGGATGTACTGCATTCACATCATTAGGAAGACTATGAAAGCCACTTTGCCACTGATTATGGGGTTAACATTACTTGGCTGCGCCAATGTCAGCTCGGTACCCGGCGCCGATGCCGTGAGGTTGATTGATGCTGCCGAGGCACAAGGGTGTCAGCGTGTGGGTTCGGCCAATGCCCAGGTTGCCGACAAAATTGCCTTTGTTGAGCGAGATGAGAAAAAAGTCGCTGAGGAATTGCTAGCCCTGGCCAGAAATGAAGCCGTGAAGCTGGGCGGCGACAGCCTGGTAATCGACAGCGCCATCAAGTTCGGTAGCCGCCGCTTCGTGGTATACCGTTGTCAGTCATGAAATAAAAACAGTAACTTGCCATCTTCAACTTTTACATTCTGGCCCAGGCGGGCGAACAGCCGTTCGTCTGGCAGATTGTCATCCAGTTTGTAGTCCAGTTGTCCCTGATTAATTTGCTCGAGTAACTGACGCTCGATTTGTGGTTGATGAAATTCCAGCACCTTTTGCTTGTTGCCGCTCAGGTACAAATCCAGGTAGCTCCGAGCCTCCTTATAAACAGGCCCACCTAACACATCCAGTGAGGCATTTAACCAGCCGCCAAGAACGTCGGGCACCAGGCGGCTCAGTATTTGTGCGCTGCTGCGAAAGATAAAATGATCGTCCTGAATCAGCTGCAATTTCGACAGGTTAACCTCAGCGGCGCGAATGCTGCCTTGGCCACGCATATAACAAGGGCGTCCATGCAAAACCGCCAACACATGGGCCTGATAGAGCTTGATGCCGTTAACATCGACCTGCAAATCGCACAGCAGCTCCAGCCGAAATTGGTCTGTGGGCATACGCACAGTGGCATTTAATACGGTTAAATGTCCTTTGCCTGTGGGTAAGGCCAAAGGGAGTTTCCACGGCAGATTGGCGCTTAGCATGCCATTTAGCTCTGTGGCGGAAATGCTGAAATGCCTTAAACGGCCAAGGCGGATCAGCAATGTGATCCACCAGTATTTGATTCGTGTCAAAACGTCACTGGCTGGCAAGACGTAGGCTCTCCTGAGCATCAAGTGGTCATTCAAGCCACTGTTATTCAAGTGGAAAGAATACTATTTGAGTGGATTTTGTGCAGCTTATCAACAATAGTAAGTAGCAAAAATACCCAGCCTGACCGGTCGCGGGCTTATCAGGATGGCGAATAATAATAACTGGAGCAAGCGTAGATGTTTATTCCTAGTATTCTTCTCAAGCAACTGTATAACCGCGGCAGCCTGACACTGCATGGCAATGGCGTGCGTTTTTCTTTGAAGAACCGTCTTAAAGACGCATTGGTGCAAGAGGTGCTGGATATTCGTATCGATGGCCAGTCTATCGCCACCGATAAGCTGCGTCTGCAATTGGCGGACGGACAGTGCCTACCCTTAAGTGAGTTCAATAGTATGGGGACGCATAATTTCCCATTGCGGGCCAGCTTGGCAGTCTTTGTTGACGATTTTAGCCCTTTGGCCCAGCAGAAACACCGGGTTTATATAAGCTTCCGTGCTTTGCCCTTTGGTGAGCTGACTTTTGAGGTGGATGATGTAGCCACCCAGGAAGAGCAAAACGCCAACAAAATTCCCCGCTCTGACGCCGACGATTACGGCCAGGATATTATCAAACAGCGCCAGCGCTTTTATGAAGAATTCAGTGGGACGAATATCGAGCATATTGCCCAGTACAGCATTGATCCGCAGAGTTTGCGCGGCAATATTGAAAACTTTATTGGTGTGGCCCAGGTGCCAATTGGTATTGCGGGGCCTTTTCATATTAATGGTGAACATGCGCGCGGCGAATTTATGATACCGCTTGCCACCACCGAAGGTACGTTGGTGGCGTCCTACAATCGTGGTATGAAACTGCTGAATATGAGTGGTGGGGTGAAAAGCACAGTGGTTGACGATGCCATGCAGCGGGCGCCGGTGTTTGTATTTGAAGATGCCAGAGGCGCCCGAGACTTTGTGCAGTGGGTGAAAGAGCACATGGACAGTATCCGCCATGAAGCGGAGGCGACCTCATCGGTTGCTAAGCTAACCTATATCGATCATTTCTTGTCCAACAAGTTTGCTTTCCTGCGGTTTAATTTCAAAACCGGTGATGCAGCCGGACAAAACATGGTGGGACGGGCCACTTTTGCGGCCTGTGGCTGGATATTGGATCACTACCCTGGGATTAAGAATTTTTATCTGGAGTCTAACTTTGCAACGGATAAAAAAGCCTCCCATATCAATATTATGCGCACCCGTGGTAAACGGGTGACCAGTGAAGTCACGATCAAACGGGAACATTTACTGGAAGTGATGCGGGTGGATCCTAAGCAAATCGACTACCACGGTCGGGTAGCGGGCGTGGGGTCATTTTTATCTGGGGTGAATAACACCGGCCTGCATTCTCCCAATGGGATTACAGCCATGTTTATTGCTACCGGCCAGGATGTGGCCAACGTATCCGAATCCTCTGCGGGGATTTTGTACAGCGAGCTCACTGATGAGGGGGATTTGTACCTGTCTTTGACCATACCTTCATTAATTGTGGCAACTTATGGGGGCGGCACGGGAATTGGTACCCAACGTGAATGCCTTGAATTACTGGGGTGCTACGGGCGTGACAGGGTGTATAAGTTGGCTGAAATTGTTGGGGCTGTGGCGTTGGCCGGTGAAATCTCCCTGGCGTCAGCTATTTCATCCTCGGACTGGGTGTCATCTCACGAACAATATGGCCGTAATCGCTAAAGTGTAAGGCCTGCGTCGTGGCAATGGGCGTTTAACCTTGCGGTCATCAGGTTGTCTTGTTGTGAGTGAATAATCGGCAGGCTGTCGACTAAATATGCAATCTTCGGGTGCGGTCGGCAGAATTTCTTTGATAGACTCACTGGTACGATGTGTAGTAACGCAAAGATGAGCGGACGTAGCCATGACACAAGCAAACCACTTTGACTTTATTGTCGTCGGTGCCGGTTCGGCGGGGGCCGCACTGGCGGCCAGGCTGTCTGAAAACCCGGCCTGGAAAGTGTGTTTGCTCGAGGCAGGCAAACCCGATAGCAACCCACTTATCCATATTCCCTTTGGCTTGGCATTGTTATGTCGCTTTCGCGGTATCAATTGGAATTACACTACCCAGCCTCAGACTGAGCTGAACAATCGCAGTCTTTACTGGCCAAGAGGCAAAACGCTGGGCGGCTCCAGTTCGGTGAATGCCATGTGTTACATCCGCGGCGCTAAAGAGGATTACGATCACTGGCAGGCACTGGGGGCTGAGGGGTGGAACTGGCAGTCTGTCTTACCTTATTTTAAAAAAGCCGAAGATCAGCAGCGGGGTGAGGATGCCTGGCATGGTGTGGGTGGCCCGTTGACCGTCAGTGATTTACGTTATGTCAGTGCCTTGAGTCAGGACTTTGTTCAGGCCGGTGTTGCGACAGGCTTAAGTGAACTGACGGATTTTAACCGTGATATGCGCGAAGGGGTGGGAGCCTATCAGGTTACTCAGCAACAAGGCCAACGCTGTTCAAGTGCCAAGGCTTATTTAAGCCAGGCTAAGATCCGCTCAAATCTGACTATCCTGACCTCCGGTTTGGTTAGGCGTGTGCTGTTAGAGCAGGGTAGGGCTGTGGGGGTGGAGTTTGAACAGCGCGGCCAGCGTCGCCAGATTTATGCAGAAAAAGAAGTGCTGTTAAGTGCAGGGGCGATTAATTCGCCGCAGTTATTAATGTTGTCGGGGATTGGACCTGCTGCACATCTGGAAAGCTTAGGCATTAAGGTTGAAGTGGATTGCCCTGGCGTGGGAGAAAATTTACAGGACCATCTGGATGCCATTGTGCAGTGCCGCACTAACAAAATTGCCGGCTACGGTGTAGCGCCAGGTGCCTTGCCTCAATATGTGCAGGGACTGTGGCAATATTTCAGTGGCCACCGCGGCTTAATGTCCAGCAATATTGCCGAAGCCGGCGGCTTTGCCAGCAGCAGTCTGGCTAACGGCTTGCCGGATTTGCAGATGCATTTTATTCCCGCCATTTTACAGGATCATGGTCGGCATCTGGCCTGGGGTTATGGCTATGGGTTGCATATCTGTTACTTGTACCCGAAAAGTCGCGGTACAGTGCGTTTACAAACGGCTGACCCTGAAGCTCCTCCACTATTGGATCCGCGCTATTTAAGCCACGAGGATGATCGCCAGGCCATGTTAGATGGCGTTAAGCTGGCCAGACAGATTCTGCGCCAGGCGGCCTTTGAGAAATACCAGCCACAAGAATGGTTGCCAGGCGCGGCAGTAGAGTCTGATGAAGCGCTGCTGGACTTTATTAAAGATAAGGCGGAAACCATCTACCATCCGGTGGGGACTTGCCGGATGGGCGACCCGCAATCACCGCTGACGGTGGTCTGCCCTGAGCTGAAAGTAAAGGGTGTGCAAGGGCTGAGGGTGGTGGACGCCTCGGTGATGCCTACCTTGATCGGCGGCAATACCAATGCCCCGACTATTATGATTGCGGAAAAAGCCGCCGCGCTGATAAAGCAAAACTATCTATAAATTCAATATATTAGCTTTAGCATCAAGTATGTCACATCGCTATCTGTAGGCTAGAATTTGAAATTTGCTCGGCAAATAGTACAATCCGGCCAAACAGGTCTGACCACTAAAAGGAAACAGAATGCCAGGTAACACCTCTTCCGTCACCCGTAACGTGACGACGCGTAACGGAGACCGTATCGCCATTGTGGCCGGTCTTCGTACCCCATTTGCCAAAATGGCCACGTACTTTCATGGCGTGCCTGCCGTGGATCTCGGCAAAATGGTGGTAAACGAGATGCTGGTTCGCAATAACCTGGATCCCCGAGAAGTGGAGCAACTGGTGTATGGCCAGGTTGTGCAGATGCCGGAAGCCCCGAATATCGCCCGGGAAATCGTACTGGGCACAGGCATGAATGTGCATACTGATGCCTACAGCGTATCCCGCGCCTGTGCGACCAGTTTCCAGGCCACAGTGAATATTGCCGAGTCTATGATGGCGGGCAATCTTCAGGTTGGCGTGGCAGGTGGTGCAGATTCCACCTCAGTATCGCCTATTGGCGTGTCTAAGAAACTGGCGCGTGCGCTGGTGGACTTACAAAAGACCAAGACGTTTGGGCAAAAGTGGAACGTGATTAAACGTTTGGGCTTTAAGGATCTGTTGCCTGTTCCGCCTGCCGTTGCCGAATACTCGACCGGACTTTCCATGGGCGATACCGCCGAGCAAATGGCTAAAACGCACCAAATCCGCCGTGAAGATCAGGATGCGCTGGCCCATCGCTCGCATACTAATGCGGCGAAAAGCTGGGAAGAAGGCAAATTGAGCGGTGAAGTGATGACCGCCTATGCAGAGCCATTCAAAGGCGCTCTGGAGAGAGACAACAACATTCGTTTCGACTCCAGCCTGGAAGGCTACGCCAAACTGCGCCCGGTATTTGATCGCAAATACGGCACGGTAACGGCCGCCAATGCCACTCCGCTTACGGATGGCGCATCGGCTGTATTGATGATGACCGAAAGCCGCGCTAAGGCCATGGGTTATAAGCCATTGGGTTATATCCGTAGCTACGCTTTTGCCGCGATTGATGTGTGGGAAGACATGCTGATGGGCCCCTCTTATGCGACGCCAATTGCTTTGGATCGGGCCGGTATGAGTCTTAACGACCTGACCCTGATTGAAATGCATGAAGCCTTTGCCGCCCAAACCTTGGCTAACCTGAAAATGTTTGCCAGTGATGCCTTTGCTAAAGAAAAACTGGGCAGAGATAAAGCCATCGGCGAGATGGATATGGATAAGTTTAACGTGATGGGCAGCTCTATTGCCTATGGTCACCCCTTTGCCGCAACCGGTACCCGCATGATTACCCAAATGCTCAATGAGTTGAATCGTCGTGGTGGCGGCACCGGTTTGGTGACAGCTTGCGCGGCAGGTGGTCTGGGTGCAGCCATGATCCTGGAAACGGAATAAGGAGAAGACTATGACAGACGTAACCAGTGCATTTTCCCTCAGCCGCCGGGACGACGGTATTGCCATTCTGACTATGGATGTGCCGGGTGAGAGCATGAACACCTTAAAGGCAGAGTTTGCCGAGCAGATCGCGGTTCAGCTTGATGAGATTGAAAAAGACAGCAGTATTAAAGGTCTGGTGCTGGCCAGCGGTAAAGCCAGCTCCTTTGTCGCCGGTGCTGATATCAGTATGCTGGCGGCCTGCCAGAGTGCCGAAGATGCGGTAGCCTTGTCCAAATCTGGACAGCAGATGTTTGCGCGCATCGAAAACATGAAGATCCCTGTGGTCGCGGCTATTCACGGCCCGGCCTTAGGGGGCGGTCTGGAACTGGCACTATGCTGCCATTATCGTATTTGTAGTCTGGACGACAAAACTGTTATGGGCCTGCCGGAAGTGCAGCTCGGTTTGCTGCCGGGAAGTGGCGGAACGCAGCGTTTGCCTAAGCTGGTAGGTATTCAAAAGGCCATGACCATGATGCTGACCGGCAAGCAACTGCGTGCCAAGCAAGCGAAGAAGGACGGTCTGGTTGATGATGCGGTGCCCTTGTCTATTTTGCTGGACGTGGCTATTCAGTTTGCTAAGAAAGCCAAACCGAAGCGTCAACCGCCTAAGCTGAATCTGGTTGGGCAGGCGCTGGAGCGTACCCCCTTTGGGCGTAATTTCCTGTTTAATCAGGCGCGCAAACAAACCCGCAGTAAGACCCGTGGCAACTACCCGGCGCCAGAGCGGATTATTGATTGTATCGAAGCTGGTGTCAGCGGCAGCCGTGGCTATGATCTGGAAGCCCGTCATTTTGGCGAGCTGGTGATGACCCCTGAGTCTAAGCAGTTGCGTAATATCTTCTTTGCCACCACCGAGATGAAAAAAGAAACCGGTGTGGAAGGGGTTCCGCCAGCCAAGGTTAAGAAAACTGCCGTACTGGGCGGAGGCCTGATGGGCGGTGGTATTGCCTACGTTACCTCAAGTAAGGCCGGGCTTCCTGTGCGGATTAAAGACATCCGCAGTGAAGGCATTGCCAATGCCATGAAGTACAGCTATGACCTGATGATCAAAAAGGTTAAGCGTCGCTTTATGCGTAAGGCTGAGATGCAAAAGCAATTGGCGCTGTTGACCGGTACCACGGACTACTCTGGCTTTGGCGACGCGGATATCGTAGTTGAGGCAGTATTTGAGGATTTATCCTTAAAGCAGCAGATGGTGGCTGATATTGAAACCAATGCCGGAGCACAGACGATTTTCGCCACCAATACTTCCTCTATTCCAATTGGACAGATTGCCGCCAAGGCAGCAAGGCCAGAGCAGGTGATAGGTCTGCATTACTTCTCGCCTGTGGATAAAATGCCGCTGGCTGAAGTAATACCTCACGCAGGTACCTCGGATGCAACGATTTCCACTACGGTGGACTTTGCCCGTAAGCAGGGGAAAACCCCTATCGTGGTCAAAGATGGGGCTGGCTTCTACGTGAACCGTATTCTGGCACCTTACATGAATGAAGCGGCATGCGTGTTACTGGCCGGTGAACCCATTGAACAAATCGATCAGGCGCTACTGAACTTCGGTTTCCCTGTTGGGCCGATGAAGTTATTAGATGAAGTGGGAATCGATATCGGTGCCAAGATATCGCCTATTCTGGTTGAAGAGCTGGGTGAGCGCTTCCGTGCTCCCGAGGCGTTTGACAAGCTGTTGGCCGACGATCGCAAGGGCAAAAAGAACAAGCGTGGTCTGTATAAGTACAGCGGTAAGAAGCCGGGTAAAGAGGTAGATGAGAGTGTCTACAGTTTGCTCGGTATCAGCCCGTCACAAAAGTTCAGCCATGACCAGATTTCAGAGCGTTGCGTACTGCTGATGCTTAATGAAGCGGCCATGTGTTTGGCTGAGAACGTGATCCGCAACGCCAGAGACGGTGATATCGGTGCTATTTTTGGTATTGGCTTCCCGCCATTCCTGGGCGGGCCATTCCGCTATATGGATAGCCTTGGGATTAATCACGTGGTTGCACGCCTTGAACATTATCAGGGATTGTATGGGGATAAATTTAGCCCTGCTCCGTTATTAAAAGAAATGATGGAACAAAATAGAAGCTTTTATGCTTAATAAAAATGCCCGCTTTTAGCGGGCTTTTTTTATACAATTATTTATTTTCTATATTTAGCTCTGTTATTTTTAAATTCCGTAATTATTCTGCAATATTGAATAATTAACTTATTTTCCCTTCTTATTTCTTAGGTGGTTTTTTTGTATCCATGGTTAATTATTTTGATAGATAGTTAAGCGCCTGTTAAATCAATTTCTCAGTTTGTATTTAATTGTATTCGTTGGTCTAATCTTTGACCGATCTGTCTGTGCTTAGGTTGACCTTATTGACCCGCTCTGCGTATTATCCGCGCCCCCCAAGAGGGGCACGACAGACTACATAAAACTGCAATTGTAGTGAAAATATATTCACCCCAAGTGGTAAAGTGGGAAACAATTTAAATGCATTCAAATTCTAAAATCTCCCGTGCTGTGCGTTATGCATTAGCTACAACAGCCGTATTTGGATTTTCGGCGCAAAGTTTCGCCCAGGATATAAATGAACCAGCGGTTACCGTAGAAAAAATTCAGGTAACAGGCTCAAGGATTTTACGTGAAGGTGCGATTGCGCCTTCTCCGGTCACCGTAATTTCAGGCCAGGAACTGGTAGAAACCGGTGCCATGAATATTGGTGAAGTTCTAAACGAGCTGCCTTCACTGGCTGCAACTTTCTCTTTGGCTAACTCCGGCCGTTCTATCGGTACCGCTGGCCTGAGCATCTTAGACCTGCGTGGTATGGGAACCGCGCGCACTCTGGTATTGGTTGACGGTCGTCGTCACGTTGCCAGTAGTGCAGGAAGCTCAGCGGTTGATACCAATACCATCCCCACAGCCTGGTTAGACTCGGTAGAGATCATCACCGGTGGCGCTTCTGCGGTATATGGTGCAGACGCGGTAACAGGGGTAGTTAACTTCCGTCTGAAGAAAAACATTACCGGCGTTGATTTCTCTGCCACTAAAGGTTTGGCAGAAGAAGGTCCTTACAAAAATGACAAGATCTCTCTGTCTTTTGGCCAGGACTTCGCTGATGGTCGTGGTAACGTGGCCTTTGCGGCAGAGTACGCCAGTCAGGATGGCATGAATGCCAACGATCGCGACCAGACCCGCACGCCTTACATGTCAGTGCGTAACCCTGACAGTAAAGATTATCGTGATGAGAATGGTGTGTTTATCCATGATGGCATTGCCGATAACGTTACTCGCTATAACACCGGTTGGGTAGACAATTTGCCTGGCGGTAATACCTATGTAAATGGCACTTGGTATGCCTTTGATCCTGATGGCTCAGTGCGCCTGCAGGATGTCAGCAACCCTGATTCATCAGGTTATAAGTGTACAGATTGTGAGTTCCTGAATCTGACTAACTATGTGGAGCTGCAACCGACCTTTGACCGCCTGAATCTGAACACCAAAGGCAGCTTCGAAGTATCTGAAGCGTTGAACCTGTTCGCCGAAGGTAAGTACGTGCGTACTCGTGGTCAGGCCATTGGTCAGCCAGCATTCTATGACGGAACCAATGCACCGGTAATCATTCAACGTGATAACGCCTACATCCATGAAAGCCTCGGCGCGCTGATGGACGCCAATGATCTGGACACCCTGGAGTTAAACCGTTTCCTGGAAGATGCTGGCCGTCGTGTTGAAGACAATACCCGAATCACCAAACGTTTTGTGCTGGGTGCAGAAGGTGTATTCGGCAGTGACTGGGGTTATGAGACGTACGCTTTGTTCGGTGAAACCCGTCTGAAGCAGTGGAACCGCAATAACCTGGTGCGTGATAACTTCGAGAAAGCCACCGACGCTATTCGCCTGGCCAATGGCGATATCGTTTGCCGTGATGAAGCCGCTCGTGCTGCAGGCTGTGTGCCGGTTAATCTGTTCGGTGAAAACAGCATCAGTGAAGAGAGCCGTGACTGGATCAATACCACGTCATACAGCCACAGCACTATTCGCCAGACCGTATTTAACGCCAGCGTAAATAACAGCGCGCTGTTCGAGTTGCCAGCCGGCTTTGTTGGTTTCTCGGCGGGGGTTGAATACCGCAAAGAAGAAAGTGAGTCTGTACCTGATGCCTTTGCCTCCACAGGTGCTACCTTCTTCAACGCCTTCCAGTATGAGAAAGGCGACTTTAACGTGAAAGAAGTATTCGCTGAGATTTCAGCGCCGCTGCTGACGGATCTGCCCTTTGTTGACGAGCTGTTGTTTGATGCCGCAGTGCGCTATGCAGACTACAGCACCATTGGCTCTGCAACCAGTTGGAAAGCAGGCTTGGATTGGACAATCAATTCTGAGCTGAGAATGCGTGCTACTTACTCTGAAGCACTGCGTGCACCAAATATTGGTGAACTGTATGGTCCACAAAACCAAACCTTCTTCAGAAGCATTAAGGATCCATGTGCGCTGGACAACAAACAGTCTGCTGCACGTGTTGAAAACTGTAAGGCATTGGGTATTGCTGAGGACTTCGTACTGAATGATCCAGGTGCCAGCGTAGAAGGACTGAACGGCGGTAACCCAAATCTGAAGGCCGAAGAGTCACAGAGCTACACTGTAGGTCTGGTTTATCAGCCTGAGTTCGTTGAAGGCCTGAGCCTGACTATGGACTATTGGTCAATCGATATCGACGATGCCATTGACAGTGTTGCAGCTCAGGACATCCTGAACAAATGTGTGGATTCAGCCAGTGGTCTGAATATGCAATTCTGCAGCCTGGTTGAGCGTGATGCTGTGACTAAACAGTTGAAGCTGATTACCACAATCTCTCAAAACGTAGCAGCTCAAACCGCCAAAGGCGTTGACTTTGAAGTTGGTTACGACTTTGATTTGGCTGGCGGACGCATGAGCTCGAAGTTGGTGGGGACTTATCTGGAATCTCGTCGCACTTACTCATTCCAGGACCAACCTGCTGAGTACGAAGAAGAAGCCGGTACCGCTGGTGATGCTCAGTGGCAGGCTAACTTCAGCCTGAAGTATAGCCACGGTGAGTGGACAGCCAGTTGGCGCACTTTGTATGTTGATGCTGTGGCGCTGTATAGCGAGCAGGATTTGGCCATCAACCCTGATCCAAGTGACAACATGGGATACGGCAGTTACTTCCTGAGTAACGCTCAGGCTGCTTACCAGTTCGACAATGGTATCAAGGTAGCTGTGGGCATCGACAATCTGTTTGATCGTGATCTGCCTACCTTTACCCGTGGTACCACAGAAACAACCGGCCTTTATAACAACATTGGTCGTCTGTTCTATACCACCGCTTCTTATAAGTTCTGATAAGAACCTTAGCGAAAAAGCCGGCTTTATTGCCGGTTTTTTTATAGGTGTCAAAAATCCGTTAACATAATTTTAACGAATAAAAACTGTTGTTTTTATCACCAATATGTATAATGCGCGCACAATTTATCCTTCCCTTGCCCTGGAGTTGTTATGTTGTTGGCAATCTTAGTCTCTGTTATCAGTGCGGTATTTTATTACGTCGAAGCATTCAGAACGGGATTGTGCGCAAAACACTGGGGACTGGCCGGTTTACTGTTTGGGCCTTTAGTGTTCCCGCTGTTTAGCGTGAGAAAACAAATGGCACTGCGTAAGGTACGAGGATTTGGCTCGGTTTATCTGAGAGCCTAACCACAAAGCCTGAATCGTTAGGTCAACATTTCATGGGCACTGAAACAAAAAAGAGAGCATTGCTCTCTTTTTTATACCAGGTACGCCGATATGACTGCTTTCGGCTACGTCATCCTACAGCCGGTAGACTGTTGAACAACACCTTATGCTTAGATACGTACTGAACGAGGCTTCCAAGCTTGCAGAGTTTGCGTGGTTTCTGCTTTGCTTTTAACAGGAGCTTTAGCGCCGTCTGCAGCCTTGTCAGCAACAGGAGTAGCGGTAGTCAGTGCGATGGCAATTGCATAAGCTTTCAACATGTCGTTCTCTCCTAAAGGTTTAGTCTTTTTTGTCACAGTCTATTGACTGCTCACAGATTACTTAGCTATTCCCATGCCAACTTTTCAACGTATTGATTTGTAAGATTATTGTGTCTTTTGGGGGAGGGTTATGAGGAGCGTCAAAATATTGTTCAGAGGTTCAATCCGTCTGGACAATAAGTGCTGCCAACAATTTGACTGATTTAAGAATATCTACTATGGGGGCAACGTAACGGCACACTACGGCGTTTTATTGCCGCTTTTATGGGCTGGTATGCCGTCCTGTTGAGGTTAGGTATATCGAGATTGTGGATGGAGAGGGAAGTGGCGCTGTGCTCAGGAAGCTTACCCATGATCAGAAATTATTTTGTTTGATCAGCTTGGTCAGGTGGCGATTTTCCTGCAGCAGCTTGGTAAAACGCTCACTGCTCAGTGGTTTACTGTACAGGTAGCCTTGCAGCATTTCACATTCATAGCGGCGCAGAATACTTAATTGTTGTTCTTCTTCCACGCCTTCTGCGACCACTTTGAGGCCTAAATTATGGGCGATGGTGATGATGGCGCTGGTCATATGGCGGTCTACCGCGCTAGTTGCAATATCATCGATAAACGCCTTGTCGATCTTAAGCGTGTTCAACGGGAAGCGTTTTAGGTAAGCCAGTGACGAATATCCCGTACCAAAGTCGTCCAGGGCCAGGTGGATGCCCATTTCACGCAGACGTTGCATTAGCTCCAGTGACTGTTCCGGCCTTTGCATTAGCGTGCCTTCGGTAATTTCGCATTCCAGATGCAGTGGAGACAGTCCGGTCTGACGCAGTACTTGTTCGATGCGTTGGTCCAGATCAGGCAGCTCAAACTGGCGGGCAGAAATATTGATCGCCACCCGACCGCTGAACAAGCCTTGCTTTACCCAACGCTGCGTATCTTCACAGGCCTTGCGCAAAACAATGTCGCCAATCTCTATTATCTGTCCTGTCTCTTCGGCCAGAGGAATAAACTGGTCGGGGCTGACAATGCCTTTTTCAGGATGCTCAAAGCGCACCAGGGCTTCCATACTGACCAACTGACCAGATGCGATATCCACTTTGGGTTGGTAATAAACGCTGAATAAATCTTCTTTTATACCGTGGCGGATAAGGTTTTCAATCTGCAACTGACGAACTGCATTCTGGTTCATCTCACCACTAAAGAACTGATACTTATTGCCACCGGCATTCTTGGCGAAATACATGGCCGTATCGGCGTTTTTGAGTAGTTCCTGCGGACTGACACCATCTTCAGGGTAGAAGGCGATGCCCAGGCTGCCACCGAGTACAAATTCCTGGCGATTGATGATAAAAGGGCGTGCCATTTCATCCAGGATACGCTGGGCCAGATGGGTAATACGGTGAATATCGGTACTGTTCTCGATCAATACACTGAATTCATCACCGCCGAGACGGTAGCAGGTGGCGTTGGTTCCGGCGATTTTTTGCAAACGCGCCGCGATCTGCTTGATCAATAGATCACCGGTCTGGTGGCCCATGGAATCGTTAATTTTCTTAAAATTATCCATGTCCATGCACAGCAGGGCGTGGTGAGCCCCTTTGCGCACCAGGTTTTGATGGCTGGCCTGGAAGAATGAACGGTTGGGTAAACCCGTCAGCGTATCTGAGTTAGCCAATTGCAGCAGTTCTTTCTCGGTGCGTTTGCGCGAGGTAATGTCTGAAAATACCCCTACGTAGTGGCTGATACTGTTGTCATCGCTGTGGATAGCATCAATATTCAGATCCACTTCATAGCGCTCGCCATTTTGTCTGAGCGATTCAATTTCGCCGCTCCAGTTACCTTTATGCCGTAAGGTTTTGCGCACTTCTTCGGTAAATGCCGGCGGATACTGATGGAATGACAGATAACTGGCTAATGCTTGTTCGCGGGTCTCACCGGTATGGTTGCAGTATGCATGGTTAACCGAGATTATTCTGAAACTGGTGTCTGTGATAAATACGCCGTCGGAAATGGTTTCAATTGAACGTTTGAACAAACGTAATTGCTCTTCCGCCTGCTTAAGGTGGCTGATGTTTTTCAGTGTACCTGTCATCCGCAATGGATTTTGGCTGGAATCCCAGGCTACAACTTTGCCCCGGTCCAATATCCATTGCCAGTCGCCTTTGAAGTCCTTCACCCTGTATGTAGTCTCGTAATATTCAGACTTGCCTTGCAAATGCTGGCTCAGGCTGTCACGTACGCGTTCCAAATCAGAGGGGTAAATGTTGGACTCTAACTGAGTCACTACCCGGTGGTTATCCTGTGGGAAGTCCAGTACTCCCCAAATATTGGCTCTATGTACTTCATTGCGCTGGATATCCCAGTCCCACAATTCATCACCGCTGCTCCATAGCGTCAGTTTCAGACGCTCTTCACTATCACTGACGCGACGTTGTGTGACGCGGCGCAGCTTGTATTGGCGGAACCAGTAGCTGAGCAATAAAAAGGCAACAATGCCATAAGCTATCAACGCAGATTGATGTAACCAGGCTGGGGCTTTAACCCTTATTGCCAGTTCGGCAGACGGGGACCAGGGGCCATCTAGCTCACGTGCCTGCACTCTGAAGGTGTAGCTACCAAAGCCCAAATTGGTGAAGGTTGCCTGGCGAATATTGTGGTTGGCTTCCAGCCATTGATCTGACAATCCTTGCATTTGATAGCGGTAGCTGACCGAGTTGGGATTGACCGGATTCAACAATGCAAAGGTCAGGGAAAAGGGGGAGGCTTTGTTTTCCAACTCGATAGCCGGAAGCTGATAAACAGGTTGCAGTAACGGACTGTCAATGTCACCGACCCGAACTTCCTGGTTGAATATACTTAGTTTGGTAATACTCGGGGGGCGTATGGTATGTTTAACGTTATCGTTGAGGCGCTGAGGGTTAAAGATATGAAAGCCTTTGGTGCCGCCAAATAAGATATGATGTTGCGTGGTGACCAATCCGGCTGACTCGTTCAGTTCATTAAATTCCAATAAATCCTTTGGAATGTGTCGCACCAGCTTGCCAGTCTGACGGTCAACTTGATCAATACCGGCGGCCGTCGCGACCCATACTGCATTTGCATCCACCAACATGGTCAGAATGCCATTGTCAGATAAGCCGTTCTCCTGGGTGTAATGGTGCTCAATCTGATAACTCTGTTTATTGAGTTTGAACAGACCACTTTTAAAGCTGGATACCCAAATATGCTCAGGCCCCTCGACAATTGCATTGGTATCGCCTAGCGGCGAGGTGTTGCCGTTAAAGGCAAATAACAGATGATTAAACTGGCCGGTATCAAGGTTGTACAGGCTAATACCGTCGTTACTGGCCAGCCACACATTGTTCTTACTGTCCACCATGCTTGGCTTAATCAGTTGGCCTTGCTTGTTGGGTACCGGAATTTGCTCGAAGCTGAAGTCATTGACGTCGATGCTCGACAGTACGCCTGTTGTCCAAATCCAGGCGCGACCTCCTGATAGCTGAACACTGTCTACCAGTTGCCCCGGCAGTAGATGCTTGACCTGATTGAGCTTGCCTGCACCGTCCAGTTTGAAAACAAATATACCGTCGATGGTCGCCAGCCATAGTCTGTCTTGCTTATCAACGGCCAGATCCCAGATGGAGTGGGGAAAGTCGGTCAGATAATGTTTAAAGCCGGCATTGGTTGGTTCAAACAGGTTCAGGCCGCCGGATTGTGTTGCTATCCAGATTTGTCCGTTTTGTGCCTCGGAAAACGCCCACACCATATTGTCTGAAATCGAGACATTGCTGTGTGGTATTGCCTGATAGTGTTTGATAAATGCCGTACGCTCATTGTATTGAAAGGCTCCGCCGGTAAAACTGCCTAACCAGATAGAGTCATTGCTGTCTTTGAACAGCTTAAATACGTAGCGGTTATCCAATGACACCAGCGCATCGTTAGTTTGATCAATGTTAAGCCCGGTAAAACGTTCAGGATCGATAATGCTTAAGCCTTCGGACGTACCAAGCCACACATCCTGATCGGCATCCTGAGCAATGGTCTGCACCAGATTACTCACAAGGGCTGGTTGGGATTCAGTCGTCAGGTGACGTTGCACTATCAATTGCTCGTCCAGCACATACACGCCAAGCTCGGTAGCTAGCCAATATTGACCATTAATGACTTTGACGTCATGCAGAAAGCTGGCAGGAATATCCAGTTCCCAGGGATTGTCGCCATTTAACCTATATAGACGGTCCTCTTTGACCTGATAAATCTGGATGCCGTGGCCGTAGCTGCCAAGCCAGAGTATGTCATTGTGAAATAGAATGCTTTTGGTTTCGGGGAAAGAATCAGTGTCGGCGAGCTGGATTTTCTGGAAGTTTTGTTGCTGTTCGTTAAATCGGAAAAGGTGATTTTTGTCGGCAACCCAGAGTTCGCCGTTAAGCCCCTCGCTGATGGAGACAATAAGGTCGTCCGACAACTGACTATTCTGAGTATTAAAACGAGTAAAATTATCGCTTTGCCTGTTGTAACAGGCCAAACCGCTGTTGGTTGCTACCCACAATTTGCCGTCCGCATCGATAAAAAGCTGACGGATAAATTTATCCGGTAAGCTATTGGGCAGATTAGGATCCAGGTGATATTGCTTGAACTCATAGCCATCAAAACGATTCAGGCCATTCACTGTCGCCAGCCAGATAAAGCCATATTTGTCTTCGGCGATGTCCAGTACGGTACTTTGGCTGAGGCCGTCAGGCACAGAATAGTTTTTGAACTGGATATTAGAGAGATTGGTAGTGGCTTGGCTACAGGGCGAAAAAAGCAAGGTAAGGTACAAAACGACCTTGAAAATGCCAAGCTGAACCGAATTAAGACGCAATGGACACCTTTGTGCAGCGTTGCTGCTTTATAGTAATTATGTTTATCGGGTATTTTCTGCTTCTTGCTGTCCTTAGCGTTGCAATCTGCCGAAAAACTCATGCTAATCGGCTTTAACTGGCTAGCGTCCTGGCCTGCCAACGTCTTGTTGAATCCGTACGTTAAAATATGTCATGCCCCAAGTCAAAGCCCTGATTGTTGAAAAGTTTCACTTTTATCGGATCGGATTGGCTTTTGCTTTAAATTGCAGCAAATTAGTAATCAACTTTCCCTCCAGACTAGGTTCTGCCTGACGTGCATGTTGGCTGTAAAGCAAGACTGAGCCAAAACCTTTGGTGGGGGTCAACCCCTGGCAAAATTCCAAAACTTGTTCGCGACTCAGAGCCAATAATTGCTGTGCCAAACGTGTTGGTTGGTCGAACTGCCAATCCTGGTTGCCAATGGCTAACCACAGACGTTGGCTGCGCATCGACAGACTGGTATCTCTACTGGTCAGCTGTTTCGCTATGCCTTGTTTTAGCAGTTGCCAGTCTTGTTCCTCCATGGCTGCAATAGCATCGGGGCTTTGTGTAAGAAACTGACGTATGGCCTCAACAAGTACTTCAACTTCAACGTTGGGGGACTGAATATAAAAGCCTATGCCAGGATGCTGGTTGTAAGGCATATAACCACTGCCTACCAGGTACCCAAGCTGTTTCTCGGTGCGTAACTCATTAAAGAAGGGGGCGGCCAATAACTGCTCAACCAGAATAGTTAAAGCAATACAGGAAACATCAGCACAAGGGGTCTGAAAATACAGCAATACAGCATTGTCAGGCCCCTGACAGGGGACACCAAGACGGTAGCTGTCGGTTAAAGTGATCACATCTCTGGGGAGTGCGTTGGCATGCAGGCGATTTGCCAGCAGTTGTTGTAAATCGGTGGCGAAATTTTCCGCCTGCCGGGCTGGCCAATCGCCATGAGTAAAGGCTTCTAAATGTAGCGATGCCAACAGTCTGGACTGGATATCCTGCATTTGGGCAAAGTCTGCGGTTTCAACGATTGGCAGCATGTCTTCTAAGGCAAAAGACAGGGGCTGCATCAGCACCGAAAGGTGATTAAATAGTCTGTTTACCGGTTTGTTCAACAAACTATTTTGCATGGCCTGCCCCTGTTTAGCTTTGGCCAGTTCAAACTCTTCATGGGTAAAATCGAAAGATAATACTTGCCTGAGCATTTGCTCCGCCATGGGAAACTGTTGATCGCTAAATCCACTGGTATGCAGAGAGAAGCCACCCTGATGTGCGTAAAAATGAAAATGCATACCAGCAATGTTGGCCTGGTAAAAGTCCTCGTTCAGCCTCTCCTGTACCATATTGGTCCAGATTCGCTTGTAAGCGCAAAGCCCAGCCCCTTCTAAAACCGCGCTGCTGTCAAAAGACAGATAAAGCTCCCCTTTGGGTTGTTTGAATTCGTCATCCTGACAAAACCAGAAACTGAAGCTTTCACCTTCAAGTAACTTGGTTGGAGTTAAATAGCGTCTATCCACATCATGCAGTGAAGTGCGAACATGCACATAAGGATTAGGCAGGGGTAAGGCCAGAGAAGGGATCACCGGGGGGGATTTCAGCTTTTGTAGCAATGCCGGGGGAAGTGCCTGAATAGCATAGGGCGTATCGTACCAAGCGGCGCGTTTATCTGTTTCTTGCTCCGGTAATATCAACTTCAGGCGCATATTGTCTGGCTGCATTTGCCCCAATAAGTCGTGGACTAATTCCGGTGAGAAATTCTCGAGCAGGTATTCTCCGCTCAATAAATCCTTGGGAGGATAGTAATGCAATTGCACGGCCAGATGGGATGCCAAATCTATTGCTTTGGGTTTGTCGTGGAAGTCAAATGCCATCTGACCGAATTTTTGTCGTTCTTCAAAACGCCACTTACTGACACCTTCTTCTTTAATCAACTCGATGCAGGCAAATAGGCTAAACAGAATGTCCTGCCAATGTTCAGCGCCGCTGCTGGTGAGCTGCAGATTAATATTGAAATCTTTGAAATTGCTCCCTTGTATGCCGCCGCCAGCGCTCAGGCTGGTGGCCCAGCCGCGTTCTTTCAAATAGCACAACAAGCTGCCTGGTCCCTCATCGCCGAGTAAATGGCTGATGAGATTTAATGGTTTGCTTTGGTAATACTGGTGTATGTCTTCCAGGGCAAAGCTGACAATCATGCGCCGTGCGGTTTTGAGTGGCACTATTTTCAGTACCACGCCCAACTGGTCTGGTAGGTAAAGAGGGGGATAGGCTTTAGGTGCTGTGTTTTGCCCAATGGGGATACCAGAGAAATGTCGGCGGCACAGCTGCTCTTGCGCATCCAAAGGTAAATCGGAGACCAAGCACAGGCTCATATTCTTGCCATAATAATGGCGCTGATGCATATCCCTTAACATGCTTTGCAAAGTGTCAGTATCAAAACGACCAAAAACCTCCTGATTGCCCACTGAAAACTTGCTGAAAGGATGGGCGGGGTTGCAAGTTTCCTTGTGAACCTGATAAAGACGCCGCAGGTCATCCTGCTTTTTCATATGAAATTCGGCATCTATGGCTTTTAACTCGTTCTGAATGGCATTTTGATCAAATAGGGGGGTGCTCAGCATAGCGCTGAACTGCGCGAGCGCCTCTTCAAAACCGTTACTCAACGCATCGAAGTAGAAACTTGATTGTTCTGTGCCTGTCCAAGCGTTAACATGTCCGCCGTTTAAAGACAGGTGGTCGGCCAGATGGTTGGCAGCAGGGTAGTCCTGACAGCCCAGAAACAGCATATGCTCAAGCAAATGCGTCAGTCCTGGGCAGGCGTCGGGGTCTTGGAAGTGTCCTAGTGCAATAGTGGCGCAAGCTGCAGACTTACGACTTTCGACATCATGCACCAACAGTACGTTAAGACCATTGTCCAGTACAAGTTGGCGGTACTGACATCTATCATAGGTGCTGGTTATCACGTGCTAGACCTGCTGGTTGGTATATAGGGTATCAAATAGGATAACGTGGCAAATTGCAACCAAGGCGACTTGTCGATTTTATTTGTTACCCATGCGTCCGGATATTTTCCAGAGATTTTGGATAATTGAGCTGTTAATGCAAATTTTCATCATGCGTCACGGTGAAGCGGAAAATCGCTTTATTGATGATGCCAGCCGTTGTTTAACTCCCCTTGGAGTGTCTGAAGCCGGGAGCAGTGGTACCTGGTTACGCGATGTTGTTGGCCATATTGATATGGCCCTGGTGAGTCCTTACGTCCGTGCCTTGCAAACCCTTGATGCCTTGATGCTTAAAGTGCCGGTTGAACTCACGCAAAACTCGGCCGATGTAACACCAGATGGCCAACCTGAACTCTTTCACGATTATCTGCGAGTTTTGCTTGCTGAAAATCCCCATGTCCGAAACCTATTGATTGTCAGCCATATGCCTTTTGTCAGCAGTTTGGTTGATGAGCTTTGTGGGCACTATCATTCCGTGTTGTTTGCTACCGCAGGGATAGTGCAGCTCGGCTATGAGCTCGAAGCAGGCCGGGCTTCGCTGATCAGACAATACATTCCTTAAGTTTTTATTCTTCCCTGACTTTAGCTTTTTGCGCTTTCTCCGATAATACTCTTGAGGAGGAGGAGAGATGCCCGGTAAAAGTTTGCCAGCCCAGCTGCGCCAGGTGTTGGAAAATCACGTTGAGCAATCCGATCTTGTTTATGATGAGGAGCTCAAAGGGATTTTTGAACGGCTGAACAGTCTGAATGATCAGGTTGAGCGCCTAAAGGCTAATATTCGTCAGAAAAGAGTGCGGCAGGGGGATAATCCCTAACTGCCGCTTGTCTGTTTAGCCGTTTAGGCTATCGCCTCGTCCCTGCTCGGGTTCTTTGAAGTACATGGGTTTAACCCGCACCGTTTTGACCATATTGTCATTTATCTCAACGATTTCTATTGGATAACCTGCCAGGCGGCAGCATACCAGTTCCGGTGGGATTTCCTCAAAGTGCTCCAAAATCAGACCATTGAGTGTCTTAGGGCCTTCAATAGGCAGACTCCAGTCCATTTCCTTATTTAAGTCGCGAATGTTGGCACTGCCATCAACCATCACACTGCCGTCTTCCTCAACATTTACCTCTTTGCTGTGGGTAGGCAAGATGGTGGTAGTAAAGTCGCCGACAATCTCTTCGAGAATATCTTCCAGGGTAACCAGACCTTGAATGTCCCCGTATTCATCCACGACCAAACCGATACGTTCCTTGGCGGACTGAAACTTGTATAACAAAGTATGGAGTGGTGTTGTTTCTGGTGTGAAGTAGATTTCTCTAACAGCCCGTAACAGATTGGATTTGGAAAATTCATCTTTAGCTAACAAGCGCAGGGCATCACGGGCATGAATAAAGCCTACCGCGTCATCCACTGTGTCACGATAAAGCAGTACGCGGGTATGTTGGGAATGCATCAGTTGTTTCTGGATGGCTTTCCAGTCGTCATTGATATCTATGCCCACAATTTCGTTACGCGGGATCATAATGTCTTCTGCCGTAACTTTTTCCAGATCCAGAATACCTACCAGCATATCCTGGTGCTGCTTGGGGATCATGGCGCCGGCTTCATGCACGACAGTGCGCAATTCCTCGCGGCTTAAGCTGTCTTCGTCGCCGTTTTTAGGGCTAATGCGAAACAGCACCAAAAATGCATTGGTAAAGCCGTTAATAATAAATACCAAGGGATAGAACAGCTTCAGCATTGGCAGAAGCACCATCGAACTGGGGAACGAAACCTTTTCGGGATATAACGCTGCCAGGGTCTTCGGCGTGACCTCCGCAAATACCAGAATAACTAAGGTTAAGGTAAAGGTGGCTATCGCAATCCCCACATCGCCGAAAAGACGCATGCCAATAATAGTGGCGATAGCCGAAGCGGCAATATTGACCAGATTGTTGCCAATAAGAATTAAGCCGATTAGGCGATCGGGCCTTAGCAGTAATTTGTGAACGCGAATGGCGCCTTTATGTTCTTCCTTGACCAGATGTTTAAGTCGGTACCGGTTGATGGACATCATGCCGGTTTCTGAGCTGGAAAAATACGCGGATAACAATATGAGAATGGCAAGCAGGATAAACAGCGTGCCGGTTGATATGTCGTCCAAAGATGGGGTTCCTGTGTTGTCTTAATGGTTCCTTATGCCCCTAAAGGTCATAAGGAATCGTTCGACGCTCTAGTTTGCCAAACTCGATTCTACATTCCCAGTAAAACTTCTTTGACAAAGCGACTGCCGAAGTAAGCCAGGGTCAGTAAAATGGCACCAATAACTGTTGTGATCACAACCGGGCGGCCACGCCAACCGAATCGGTAGTGACCCGCCAGCAACACCACAAATACCAGCCAGGCCAGACTAGACAGTACAGTTTTGTGCACCTGATGCTGGGCAAACATATCATTTAGAAACACAAATCCACTGATCAGTGACAAAGTCAGTAGCACAGTACCAACCAGCAATAATTTGAAAAGAATTTGCTCAACAATCATCAGTGGCGGAAGGGATGAATGCAGCAACGATAACTGTTTGCGTTTAAGGCGAAAGTTGATAAACGCCAGTTGCAACGCATACAGCATGCCTATCATCAAACAACCATAGGCGAACAATGCTAGGGTGATATGCGCAATTAAACCTGGACGCATCTCAATATGCATCAGGTGGGTGTCGGGGACGAACAGATTGAGCAAAACCGTCAGGGACGCAAAGCCATACACCACAGGTAATAATATGGCGTTGGGGAGGCTAAACGAGGCGATAGTCATCGAAAGCGTAATCATCCAGGCGATCAAGGATGCCACATTGAGAATGCTCATGTTCTGCCCAGGCTGGCTGAAAATATCGCCGGTGAGCAGCCAGAAATGCAAAATGACAGCGATAGACCCCAGGGCAGCAGATAGCTTGTGCCGAGGACCTTCGTGATGAAATAGTCTGCTGGCAATATGAACAGCTGAGCCCAAATAGAGCAGGGTTACTGCCAAACCTAACAGGAACATCTTGTAGCCTTATTGATTTGCATCTTTATATATGAATCCTTGTCCGCTTTCGTTGCGCCGACTTAGCTCGGTTCTCCAAGTTGGCGCCAAGTATATCCCCTCGTTCTTTGCTAAACCAGCCTAATGAGAATAGATATCAATAGGTGAGGTTAGGCTATGCATGGAAATTGCCTGGCTTCGCCTATATAATCCGCGGCACCGGCTAGTTGCCTGCTTTTTTTATTCCAGACACCGCAACAGCGGCGTCGAGAAGGATGATACCTGATATGTTTGAAAATCTTACCGAACGCTTAGGGCAGACCCTTAAAAATATTAGTGGTCGTGGCCGATTAACTGAGGACAACATCAAGGACACGCTGCGTGAAGTCAGAATGGCCTTGTTGGAAGCTGATGTGGCCTTGCCCGTGGTGCGCGAGTTTATCAATCAGGTTAAAGAGAAAGCCGTTGGCATAGAAGTCAGCAAGAGCCTTAATCCAGGCCAAGTTTTCGTTAAGATTGTCCGTGGCGAGTTGGAAGCCATTATGGGCCAGGCGAATGAAAAGCTGGCCTTGTCCGCCCAGCCGCCAGCCGTGGTAATGATGGCCGGTCTGCAAGGTGCGGGTAAAACCACCAGCGTGGGTAAACTTGGCCGCTTCCTGCGTGAACGTGAAAAGAAAAAAGTGCTGGTGGTCAGTGCGGACGTATATCGCCCGGCAGCCATTAAACAGCTGGAAACCCTGGCTAACGAAGTGCAGGTAAGTTTCTTCCCCTCTGATGTCAGTCAAAAGCCTATTGATATCGTCAATGGTGCTATCGAGTACGCAAGAAAGCAGTTCTACGATGTGTTGTTGGTGGATACCGCTGGCCGTTTGCACGTCGATGAAAGCATGATGGACGAAATAAAGGCCCTGCATGCTGCGGTTAAACCGGTAGAAACATTGTTCGTGGTGGATGCCATGACTGTTAAGGTTGCCGCCAATACCGCCAAAGCCTT